>OZ245054.1:0-2112975 GCA_965224715.1 Spirochaetota bacterium
TAAAAATTATTTATAAGGAAAATTATGAATATAAATAAAATCGGGGGGATTTCAAATAATTATCCATCAGGTAATTATAATAAAACACAGAAGGAAAGCCAGTTACATAGCGACTCCGTGAATATTTCGGAAACTGCTAAAAACCGGATTTCTTTGCAAAAAGCTCTAGAGTTAGTTAAAAATACCACAGATGTAAGGCAAGATAAGATCAAAACCGCTAAAAACCGTTTGTCGGAATATTTTACGGAGGGAAATATTAACTCTGAAGTAACTGAAAAAATTGCCCAAAAAATCATTGAAGACATGAAACAAGGGTTGGTCTAACTATTCTAAATCTGTTTTCCTAAGATTTTTTTGGATTTTAAATCCTTTATTAGTTATCATTGTCGTTACACGACTTTGATAACTGATAAAGACGTTCATTCCATGAAACATACTTCTCTTCATATCTGTTTTGTTATCCTTTCTTTTTTAACAGGCTTATTATTTTTAGAAATTCATGCTAAGGTCATCAAAATAGACAATCTCGCTAGCTATGAGTACTATAAATATAACTTCTCATATTCTGACGATCAGGGACTTAATACCCTAAAAGATCCATCTCAACTACCGGCTTTTTCGCTTAGTTTCTTAGATCAAGAAATTGTAGAATGGAAAAATAAGAATAATTCAGTTCAGTGGGATGAAGGAATTTCTGGAAAAGCACCACGGTTTTATGGCCTTGGAAGTGAGTATCCTCTCCTTGGTTGGGAAAAGTTCTTTTCTCAAAATCGACTTTCATCCTTCACTCTTTCATTCTACTTTCTCCCTCAAACAGTGATGAGAGAAGAAAGTTTGCTGGAAGGGATCGAAAAAAATTCTCTTGGACAAACTCTTAATTCTACCGGTTTTCGAGTTTTGCTGCGTAATGGTGTCGTTCATTGGAAATTGCAGAATTTCTTCACTAGTGGGGGAAAAAAAATTTCTAAAACTTTGATGAGTCGACTTCCTTTTCAGCCTGGAAAATGGAATCATTTAGTCTTGGGATATGATATTAGAAATGCTCGCCTGACTATGGTTTTAAACGAGGAGATGGTAGATTTTGCCTATGCTACTGCTGATGGACAAAAATCTGGCCCTCAATATATTGCAGGGTTCCCTGAAGAGGTGGACACTTTCGGACTATGGGTAATAAATCGAGATAAAAGTCGTAATCCAGCGATTCAAGAAAGTTGGTTCTTGGGTAAAGGGTTCACTGGATTGATTGATGAGTTGGAATTTTATAACGATTATATTTCTGTGCCTTCCCGTTTCCAAATTGATCCGATGGTAGAATCAAAAAAAAGAAATCTTTCATCTTACTATTCAGTTTATGCCAGCCGCGTATTCCGTTTGAATAAAGGCACTCAGATCAATATGGCAGAGATCAAAGGCAAGAATATTGATAAATCCTATGTTCGCCTTTATCTTTGTCAGAGTCAAAATTTTTTTCCCGAACATATCAACTTTACAGATTGTAATCAAATTTATTGGGGGAAGAAAATTATTGGTTATCCCACGGCAGAATTTTATCAATTTTTCTTAGTTTATAATAATTTAGAACATACCTTTAAATCAATTAATTCTATAGAGTTTTCCTATTCTGAAAGCGATCCTCCCCTACCCCCACAATGGATGACTCTGGAACAAAATCGAGATGGCCTCCTTATGGAGTGGAAAAATACTTTAGAAGAAATAGCTGGATATCGTATCTATTACCGATCTGGTAACTTTAAAGGTCATAAGTCCATGATACAATTAAGCATAGAAGAACTGATGTTACTAAAAACACAGCGTGAATTTTGGACTTATGTTTTGGAAGGGCTAGAAAAAGATAATTTATATTTCTTTGGAATTAAGAGTTTCGATCTTTATAATGGACAGATACGAGAGTCTGATTTCTCTTCGATAAAAAGTATTTACTACAGTTCCGACTTTTTTAATTAATTTCATGATCCTACAGGAGGCAATCATTATTAAGCCTTGTCCTGATTATTCGAAAATAAAGAGAAAATCGTTTTATTTTCGTTTAAGATGGTGGAGGATTTTACTTCTGTTTTTCCTCCTACCTCAATCTCTTTTGTCGTTCAATAAAACTGTCATTAAACAAAATCAAGTCTCATCAATCCAACTTCCAGTTAAATATTTATACCAAGAATTAGCTAAATCTCTCAATCGTTTTTATCAAGAAGAGAAACAGGGAGTTTTGTGTAAAGACGATAGTTATACCAATAATAACAATGATAACTTCAAAGTCATCTGCCATCAACTCAATGATATTAAAGTTACTCGTGATGACAATAAAGTGATTACTGAAGTCAATGTAAGGATTGATGCTGAATTTCTTATCGAATACCACATAAAAATTAATTTCTGGTTTTTTGACTATGATTATGTTTTTAAACTTGAACGACCCCTAAAATTTGATCTCTATGTAAAATTTATCACTAGTGTTGATATTGATGAAGGATTATTGACCCATGTCAATACCGATTGGGAGTACGAATGGCTTAGTTTACCTTATATCAGTTTTGGTCCGATAAGTTTCCGAGTCATCAACCAAGTTACTCCTAAGGTTGAAGCAGTACTCAAAGACTTTGCTGATAATAAAATCGATAAAACTGTCCTGAAGGTTGTAGATATTAATAGTATTCTCCATAAATCATGGGAACACTTTAAAGAACCGCTTGAACTTAATAATAATTACAATGTATGGAATTTTTTTCGATTACAAAAAATCTATTCTGGTGGAGTTTATATTGATAGCGATAAACTTATCTTTCCTTTTCAAGTTTCCTTTAAAAATTATACTGGATTTGGTTCTAATATTATCAGTAAAAATTTTGAACTTAAAAAAAATATAATTCCTGGAGAATTTGAATATAGCACCCTTAGTTTTACCAATAAAAATTTCTATCTCCGAATGCCTTTGAAACTGACCGTTGCAGATATGGAAAAATTGATTTTTGATGACATTTCTAAAAAAGATTATGTTTTCGGGACCGGTAATCTCCAACTGAAAATAACCGAAATCTATCTTTCGATAGACAAAAGTTTTGTGAACGCAGAAGTTTATCTTAGCGGTGTTTCAGAAAGAAATTTACTGGGCAACGTAGTTCTTCGGCTCTCCTTCAATCCTGTCTACAATATTACTCAGAAAAAACTACGAGCCCGTTATTTGACTTATGAGATTGTAAGAAGTGATACAGCATTGTTGGATATTATTAATGCTATTCAAAAAGAAGAATTTACTCGTCTCCTCCAAGACACTATCGTTCTAGAATTCGACACCTATGTAGATTCCATACATCAACTTCTCAACGAGAATCTCAGTAACTATGCCTTCAATGAGCAGTTAACCTTTCAAGCTATAGTTGATAAGATTGATATCAGGAATATCTTTATTCAAGAGAAAGAACTCTATATGATTCTTGATTTAAACGGGAATGTGGAGTTGTATTTACAAAACTTATTTTAAAAAAATTAGTAATATCCAATATTTGTAAACGGGAATATTTATCTTTATCCGTTAAACACTATATGTTATAGCCCCCATCAATGCTAAATCGTCTAATCAACTACTTTGCTCACAATCACCTTCTAATCAATTTTATTTTTTTTATCACCTTAGCCGGAGGGATATATTATTGGACAATTATCGGCAAAGAAGCTCTACCCAATGTAGAGTTTGAAGCAGCCAGAATCACTGCTTATTATACGGGAGCCTCTGCTGAAGATGTAGAAATATTTATCACCCAACCTTTAGAGGACGCTCTTAAATCAGTAGAAGGCATTCAACGAATGACGAGTACTTCATCTAGTGGAAACAGTCGTTTATTTGTAGAAATTGAGAACACCGCAAAACTTGATACTGTGATCAGTGACATAAAAACTGCGGTCCAGGAAGCAAAGCTCCCTTCTGAAGTAAAAAACCCTCCCCAGGTAAGGCAATTTAAAACCTCTCAAAGAGCAGTTATTGACATAGCTCTTATCAATACCAATCACCATTTTCTTGACTTTGAAAACCGCTCTACATTGCAGGACTATTCTCAGTCCTTGGAGAGTCGTTTGACCTCCTTATCAGCAGTGAATTCCATTTCCAAAACAGGATATTTAAAAAAACTCCTAAAGATTGAATTGATTCCTGAAAAATTAGACCACTTTGATATTCCCATCAATACGGTGGTGAGTAAACTGAACAATTATGATCTTAAACAACCTCTAGGAACATTAAATGACTCTAGTGAATCTGAGGTAGTGATTGCTGAAACTGATTATAGTCCAGAAGAATTAAAAAAAATCATTCTTCAAGGATCCTATCTAAATCCACAAGTACAGCTCGGGGAAATCTCCCGTATTTATTTTGATTTTGAAGAAAACTCATCTATCACTAAAGTAAATGGAAATGAAGCCATCATACTTAATATTACTAAGAATGCCTCTTATGGTATCCTCAAAGCAGTAGAAGATATTAAAAAACAAGTAGAACAATTTCGTACTTTAAATCCCCATGTAACTCTCGTTTATCTTGATGATGAATCAGTAGAAGTAGCCAATCGGATCGCCCTCATCGGGAATAATGGGATCATCGGTTTCATCTTAATCCTGGTCCTTCTTTTTCTCCTCCTAGATTTCACCTCTGGCTTTTGGGTAGCTATAGGAATTCCTTTTACCTTTGCTTTCACCATAATGGCTGCCCATTTTCTTGGATTTACTATCAACAATGTTACTCTGGCTGGAGTAATCATCGCAATGGGAATGATTGTAGATGACGCTATCATTGTTGCCGAGAATATTGTTCGTAAGAAAAAAGAGGGAGTTATCCTTTGTCAAGCAGTGGTGGAGGGGACTTCCGAAATGTTTCTTCCTATAACAGCAAGTGTTATTACCACCTGTATAGCATTCATGCCCATGTATGTTATAGAAGGCCGATTTGCTCAACTAGTTACTCCCATTCCAGCCATGGTAACAATCATGCTCATTGCCAGTTTATTGGAGTCATTACTGCTTCTTCCCGGACATATAAATTATACCCCCTCACCACGTTGGCAACGGTGGTTCTTTTTCAAAAAAAAAACTACAACCTCAAGGTCTTCCAGAGATTGGTTCACCCTGGTAGAAAATGGTTATAAAATCTTTCTCGGTAAAGCCCTGAACTATCGTTATGTTATTTTAATCTTATTTATAGGACTTCTAGGTTTAGCAGGATATCATTTAATAAAAAATATGAAATTTGTTTTTTTCCCTAATGAGGAAGCTAGAGAGGTTTTTTTGAGCGGGAAAATTTTGAAAAGTAAAAATCAAATGGAAACCGCAATCAAGACCTCTAAGGTTGAAACAATCATAAGGAAATACAGTGAAGAAGTAGCCAGTTTTCGGACCGATATCAGCTATAATCGACGAGGCCGGATAGTAGGAGAAAATGAATTCACAATTTGGGTAGAGTTGGTTCCCAAAGAAAAAAGAGAAAAGTCACTCAATCAATTAACCCAAGAATGGGAAGAAGATTTCAAGACTATCCCGGAATTAGAAATAAGTCTTCGTCGACAAAGATTTGGTCGAGCTTCCGGAGTCGGAGCTTTAGAGATAGTAGTCCTTGATAACAATGATGAAAGTCGGATAGGAGCTATAGAATTCCTACTGGAAATTATGAACAAAGACCCCGACCTCAAGGGAGTAGAGTTTAATAAACAACCTGTTAGCAGTGGTTATGCAGTGAAAATCAAACACTCCTTATCTGAAATAGCAGGAGTGGATGGAAAAACTTTAGTTTCTATCCTGAGGACAGTATTGAATGGACAAGTGATCGAAGAGATACAGATGGACAATAAAGAAATTGATTTTATCATCACTTTACCAGAAACAATTAAAAAAGATATATCTCAAACTATACAGTTTCCTATCTCGTTAAAAAACGGTAATACCGTTCCCCTATCTCAATTCGTGGAAACCTCTTCTCTATCTATCCCTACATCCATCTATCGAGAAAGATATCGTCGGGTAGATAAAATTTATGCTGATATCCAGGATTATTTTGTCCCCTCTCAACATTCCCAGGAGAAAAGAAGGAAGCACCAAACATTAGAAAAGCGTAATTCCTTAAAATCAGAAACGGTTGAAAACAGTAATAATTCTTCAAGTAAGTCTCCCAAATTCTCTAAACAAGCTGATACCCCTTTTCTCGTCTCTCAACCTCCAGAGGGATGGAAAATGCCTACTCCTTTACAAGTGGCTGAACGTTATGAACAAGAAATTTTTCCAGCCATTAATACTCGTTATCCCAACACTATCGTCTATTTCGATGGAGAGGTTAAAGAGTCACGGGAGTCTAAAAATGATTTTCTAGTTGCATTCGTAATGGTGCTTCTCTCTATATTTGTAATTCTGGCTTTGCTCTTCCATTCCCTAATAAAGCCCCTTATCGTGATGGTGATTATTCCCTTCGGTTTGGCGGGGGTGGTATTGGCTTTCTACTTCCATGGGATTACCGATTATGGTTTTTTCGGTCTTCTCGGTTTCCTCGGGCTTTCCGGGGTAGTGGTTAATGACACTATTGTAATGCTTTCCCGTTTTGAAAAACATCTTAAAGCCCATCCTAAAAGTTTTCACCGAGAAAATTTTTTAGAGAAGATTGCTGACACCGCTAAAACCCGACTTAGAGCAGTGATCATGACCACTGTTTCCACCGTGGCAGGTCTCTTCCCTACCGTTTATGGCTGGGCAGGGTATGACTCACTCTTGGCGGAAATGATGTTTGTGATAGCTTGGGGTCTAATTTTTGCCACTTTGATCACCTTAATTCTTGTCCCTTCCATCTATGCTATCGTCATTGGGTGGAGGTTTAAGCGACATAAAAATTTTATTTGAAAGATGAATCTCTTTCAAATAAACTTGCTTGGGAAAAAGTCGTATTTGAGTATATCGACTATGATTTTTTTAATTGTTGTCTGGCTTTTTTATCGTTTTAGAATAGTTCGTAAACTTTATATATAGACTTTCCACAACTTAGGGTAAGTCTCTTACCGCTTCGGCAGCAAAATAACTGATAATCATAGAGGCTCCGGCTCTTTTCATAGCTAAGAGAGACTCCATAACTGCCTCCTTCTCTGAAAGACTACCGTTTTTTGCTGCCCATTTGATCATGGCATATTCTCCGGAGACCTGATAAACTGCAAGAGGAAGGGGAAACTTGAGAGAGAGATCGCGGACAATGTCGAGGTAGGGCATCCCCGGCTTTACCATCAAGATATCTGCTCCCTCGGTCACATCCCTCTCTGCTTCACGAAGGGCTTCCCGGGCATTAGAGGGATCCATCTGATATCCTTGACGGTCTCCAAAACCGGGAGTGGAGTTCACTGCAGAGCGAAAGGGCCCATAAAAATGGGATGAGTATTTCACGGTATAGCTCATGATTGCAATATCGTTGAATTTTCCATTATCTAAAGATTGACGTATCGCCCCCACCATACCGTCCACCATTCCGGAAGGAGCTACAATATCCACTCCAGCCTGGGCATGAATGATTGCCTGTTCCCCCAAAATACCCAAAGTTCGATCATTATCGAGTTCCCCATCTTGGTTTATGATTCCACAATGTCCATGATCAGTGTATTCACAGAAACAAAGGTCGGTGATAACTAAAACCTGAGGAAAATGGGATTTGATAGCTTTCACTGACCGAGGGATCAGTCCTTTAGGATCCAAGGCCGGACTCCCTTTATAGTCTTTTGACTTAGGATCGGGGATACCAAAGAGCAATAAAGCTCCTACTCCAGGCTTTCCTTTTTTTTCATCGATGACCCATTCCTTAATCACTTTAAGAGCTTGATCTAAACTATAACGGTATTGCCCAGGCATAGCAGGAATATCTTCTTTCACTCCTTTGCCCTCGGTAATAAAAATCGGCATAATAAGATCAGAAGCACGGAAGTGATTCTCTCGAATCAAATGACGGATCAAAGGTTTTCGTAGTCGACGCGGACGATGAACGAGATGGTTGTTCAATCGGTTGTTAGACTGAAAAAAGTCAGATACAGTCATCGCTATTTAAAAAATCTTTTCGCTAGCTCAATCATCATAAGATGATCCTTGATCCCAGCTGTTTCACGAATACTATGCATAGCCCAAAGGGGATTACCGATATCAACGGAGGGAATAGCAAGACGACTACTTATTGAAGGCCCGATGGTGGAACCACAGGGAATATCAGCATGGTGCAGATATTCCTGTACTGGAAGACTAGGGTGAGTGCTCTGAAGAAGATGTTTGATAAAAGCCGCCGAAGCCCCAGAAGTGGTATAACGAAAAGAGGTGTTATATTTAATCACTGGCCCCCCATTCAGTATAGGTCGATGATTATCTTCATAGCAAGATTCATAGCTGGGATGAAAACCATGGGCCATATCAGCAGAAATAAGAATGCTTCTCTCTTCTCCTAAAGTCCAACTGTTTTTGTTAAGCTGGGGAGCCAGAGTATGAAGTTTTTCGTAGAAAGACTCTATTGTTTTAAGAAGCAGTCCGGATGCGGCTCCTTCATAAGTTGTGCTTCCGATTTCCTCGTGATTAAAAAAAGCCAGAACGGAAACATAGGGAAGGTTTGTGGATGTGGATTTTTTAGCGTGAAGAAAACCACTAAGGCCGGCATGAATCATGGCGAGATTGTCTAAACGAGGAGAGTTAAGGAAATCCTGATCCTTTCCTAACAGGATCGGAGGTTGAGGGTCATACAAAAAAAGATCATGGGAAAGAATTTTTCCTTTGATTCCGGACTTTTCTTTTAAGAAACTAAACCATTCTTCTTCATTAGTACTAGCTGGTATTCCGGAGACCGACCATAGTGCTGTCAAATGGATATCGGGAGATAACGTAAAACCTTTATTAATGTTACGGTTTAAATGGATAGCGGCATTGGGAATTATCACCATCATTTCCGGATCACTTACATTCACCGTGTGAATTTGGCTCTTTCCGTTTTTATCCACGGTAAAAAATCTTCCCGCCACCCCCAGGGGACGATCAAGCCAAGTATTGAGGATAGCACCTCCATAAACTTCAATCCCAATTCCAACATGATGTTGTTTATTGATAATCGGACGAGGCTTAACCTTGAGAGCGGGGGAATCGGTATGAGCACTCCAAAGGCGAAGGGGAAGGGAGCGAATAGTTATCCAATCCCTTTCAGACAACCGGGGAAGACGAAAGGCAATAATTGTCCCTTCGGTAGCGATAAAATAGCCTTCCCCATCCTTTAATTCTACTTTTGAATGATTTAACGAATTAAAGCCTTCTGATTCTAGTCTAGCCTTTACTGACTCAGTTACATGAAAAGCGGTAGGATTTTTCAGAAATCTGATCAGGTCATAGATTTCTTTATTTTTATCAACAGACATATTCGATGGTTTCTTGAAGCAAAGAGAGAATCTCTTGATCGGGAGCCACCACTAATCCTTGTGAAAGAGCGTAGCCACTCTCATCATAGATAATCTTTCCTCCTTTGGCATTCCTTATCCAGGCTCCTGCTTCTTTGGCAAGGAGTATTGAAGGAAGAACATCCCATACCTTAAGGGGACGATCGAAGTTAAGAAAATAATGAGCTGTTCCTTCAGCGATGGCTCCTAACTTCATCCCAATCCCTCCTCGAATATGATAGTTATGAATATTTCTTTTGGCAAACCACTCATACTCTTTAGTATAATTTTGAATGCTACTTATTTGGAAAACCCTTTTTGCTACTGGGGTTTTTAGGTCGATTTGAATAGGTTTACTTTCTTTACCTCTATTGAAACGAAAACTTCCTTTATTCATCTCAGCATAATATCCATTTCTATGAGCTGGTTGATAGATAATGGCCATGATTGGCTCTTGATTGTGGACCAAAGCCAACATGATTGAAAAATCATGTTGATGTTTAAGGTAATGAGAGGTACCATCAATAGGATCCATCACCCATTGAGTTGTTATCGGAAAAAGCTGAGGATTTTCCTGTTCCTCACTGATGATGGGATAAGGATAGTGTCGGCTAAGAAAGTCACAAAGGCGATCATGAGAGTAATGATCCCCATTGGTAACTTTGCTTCCATCATCTTTGATTTTAACTTGAAGGTTATTATCTCGTAATGTAAGAATTTCTTCTCCTAAATTCTCTATAAATTGACGGATCTTTGAAAGATCGTATTGGTAAAACATGCCCATAATAGAATAATAGGAAATCGCGCTCGGTAGGACTCGAACCTACGACCCTCTGATCCGAAGTCAGATGCTCTGATCCACTGAGCTACGAACGCTTTGGTTTATTATAACATAGATTAAAATTGAAAAAGACGATTTTTTAAATTGGTCTTGGATTTCCGAGTTTAAGTTGAACGCTAAAAATCGTATGTTTATAAAATTTGGTTTCTTACTATTTCATTTTTCTCCCTTGACCCCTTAGTTTTACTTGAAGGTGAAGAGGGAATTATATTTTTAAAAGATTTTTTCCTATTTATCAAAAAAATCAGTAAAACAAACTTATTACTTAGAAAAATCCTAAATCATTTCACTTATAAAAATATTAAATAGCACAATTTAAATAAATTATCAGAATTCAGATAAATTGAATGAATTTTTCGAAGATAGAAGTTATTAATACAAAATATAAGAACAAATCAAGTTAAATGATATAGAAACAGCATGCCTAAAACCATATGTCCTACAATCCGTTTATTCTTTCATAATAAAGTATAGTATGACAAATAAAGTCCACAAGAAAGGATAGAAAAATGAAAAAGTCTATCGAACAAAAATCCCGGAGTTGATTACTCCTTCAAATACCCCCCCCCCCCCCCCTCATCTCTCCATCATAGTATGGAGCCTACAGCCCTTAGCCTTAGTGGCAATAATATAAAAACAAAAAAAGTCATATACTCTACAATCTGCTTACTACTGGTCGAACTCTACCTATCTTGTGGAATAATGATAATGGAAATATTTATTTACACAATGATACTTCTAATACAAAAACTGTGAATTTGTATTACTCTCTTATTGAGGGAGGCGTTACTCCTTCCAACTCTGCAACAGGCATTCGTTTGAGTAACGATAATACTAACACCAATCCTATTGAGTTAATAGCAAGAAGATTTTAACGATGATCCCGGACTAGACCCCTTAGCCAACCATAGAGGTAAGGTTAATGCCATCTCTATCAGTGATAGTAGCCAGCCAAAGATCAGGGGGTTTATGTAAGGGGGGTGAAGGTAGGTGATACTAATACTTATTCGGAAGCGGATTTCTATTACAGTATAGACAATGCCAACTGGCTTAGCGATCCCGGCTTGACGATCCCGGTACCCAATTTACCAAATGATGCCGATGATCTCACCGTCACCGATGTCCGCGAGTATGGTCGGGTAGGTCATCCGGATATGGGAGCTTATGAAGTGGATGGCATTAAGCCGTAATATTCTTTGATCCTGGATTCCTTCCAGGTAAGCCTTCATGAAAGAGAAAGATGTTTTTTGGGTTTAATGTCCAAGGTAACATGAAGTACTTCAAAAAAATGTTCGACATAGAAAATTTTCAATCCTTTTAAATGGAGAGGATAAAGGGTATTGATTTTCTCGACATCGCTGCGATTATCCCTAGGAACCAAAACTTTGGTTTTATGATTTTTTTTGGCCGCAATCAACTTCTCTTTTAATCCACCAATGGGGAGTACCTTTCCAGAAAGAGTAATCTCTCCTGTCATAGCAAATTGAGTTTTAACTTTTTTCTCCAAAGCCAGGGAAGATAAAGCTAAGGCCATAGCAATACCCGCTGAGGGGCCATCTTTGGGAATAGCTCCAGATGGAACATGGAGATGAATCATCTTACGGGCAAAAAAGTCTAAGTCAGTCACTTCTCCTTTTTTCATATCTTTGGGAGGGACTATTTGGAATTCAGGATAAATTGTAGCCAGAGAACGTACATAGTTATAGGCGATTTGAGCGGATTCTTCCATAACACCACCGAGTTGTCCTGTAAGTTTGAATCCAGGACTCATTTGACCCGCTACGGTAATCGCTTCTATGTAGAGGATGGTACCACCCAGTGGTGTCCAGGCTAAACCACAGACAACTCCAGGGAGAGCTTGATTATGAATAAAAGGATTTTTAGTTCTCGGCTCTTCCAAATTTTTCTCAAGAAAAGCGGGAGTAATCAATACTTTTTCAAATGGTTTCTTAGGGGCATAGCTAACTTTGAGATGGGCAATTTTGCGAAGAAGATTACGGATCATTCGCTCCAAACCCCTAACACCAGCCTCTGCGGTATAGTATTCTATCAACTCCTCTATAGCTTGGGAAGTAAAAGAAAAGTCCTTAGAAATAAGACCATTCTCTTCGCGTTGACGAGGGATCAAATATTTTTTTGCAATATGTTTTTTTTCTTCAGCAATATAACTGATAAGATGAATAATTTCCATGCGATCCTTAAGGGGTCCGGGGATAGTCTCCAATTGATTGGCAGTAGTGATAAAAAAAATTTTAGAAAGATCAAAACGTATATCTAAATAATGATCAAGAAAGTCTTTATTCTGTTCAGGGTCCAATACTTCAAGAAGAGCGGAAGCAGGATCACCCTGATAACTCACAACTAATTTATCAATTTCATCAATCAAAATAATAGGATTGTGAGTTCCAACTGCCTTTAAGGCCTGGATGATTTTGCCAGGCATAGCTCCTACATAAGTACGACGATGCCCCTTGATCTCAGCCTCATCTCGCATCCCTCCCACCGAAAACCGATAGAATTTTCTTCCCATGGCTTCAGCTAAACTCTTCCCCAAAGAAGTTTTTCCCACTCCCGGAGGGCCTACAAAACAAAGGATAGAACCATTCGGCTTTTTCCTTAATTTCTCTACTGAAAGAAATTCTAAAAGCTTGGTTTTGACATTTTCTAAACCATAATGATGAAGGTCTAAAATCTTTCTAGCTCTATCAAGATCGGGTTCCTGATAATCTTTATCAATACCATTCTCTAGCCAAGGAAGTGAGAGTATCCAGTCTATATAATTCTTCGCTACTCCAAATTCTGAACTTTTAGAGTCATAGAGTTTTAACCTCTCCAACTCTCCTTCAACCACCTTTCGAGCTTCTTCGGAAAGAGGAAGAGATCGGATTTTTTCTTCAATTTTAGTTAAAGCTAAATCCTTCTCATCAGTACCGATTTTTAATTCTTTTTGAATATATTTGAGTTGTTCTCGGAGAAAAAATTCCCGTTGTTGACCAGAAACTTTCTCTTCTATTTGTTGATTAATCTGATGCTTAACCTTGAAAACCTCTACTTCCCGGTGAAGACAATCAAGTAAGCTGAGAATTTTTTCAATCAGGTCTCCAATTTCCAAAAGTTTCTGTAATTCCTGAGGCTTCGGAACAGTAAGAAGACTGATAAGGAGATTCACGAAAATGGGAAGGGATTGAGAGGAATAGCGGGAAACTAGAATTTTGAGTTCTTCAGAAAAAACCGAATTCATTTTAATAAGTTCTTTTACTTTGGACATGAGAGCTGCGGTATAACCTTTTAAAGTATTCTTTTCTCGACTTTTCAAATCACTTTCTTGCATTTCCTCCAAGGAACGTATTTGAGCAATATAAGTTGATTCCTTTTTCCTCATGTCTAGAATAAAAAAACGAGTACTAAAACTGATGATAACCTGGATTTTATCCGCAGAGGTAGAGAGTATATTAATAACCCTCCCTAAAGTACCAATCCGATAAAAAGAATTTTCTCCCACATTGATAGTATCCGTATTAAGATTATGATCCTCTCCCTTTTCTAAAGCCATCCCAACATATCCGAAATGTTTCCTCATAATCTTTTTGAATATTGCCTCAAAAGGATCGGCTGGAAACACAAAGGGAACAAACATTCCTGGGAAAACCGGCTTCTCTTTGAGAGGGAGGAGAATAATTTCTCGGGGGATAGGGGGTGAGTGAGTAGAGGGCAGTTTTGACGCATTACCCATAGCTTCAGAACCTGAATTTAGGGAAGATGATTTTTTTTCTGCGTCATGTTTTTTTGGATTATTTTTACCCTTGGGGATAGGAGGTTCTTCAGACTCCATTTCAGTTTCCAATATTGATTTTAAATTATCTAAAGCTTTTAAATTTTTTACAAATTGCTCTTTCTTGCACTTCTCAGATTTACTTCTCTACCTATTTAATTCATTGGGTTATTCTATTCCACTACCTGAGGAACAACAAAACATCGATTACTGAATTCAGGTGCGAGTGTTTCAATAGTTGCTACAGGGAGGGAAGGCTTAACAATATCATCACGAAAGAAATTATGAGTATCTTCAGTAACAACTACCAATGGATCAACAGTATCAGTAGAAAGTTCGTTGATCTTGGTTACCATATCAGTGATTTTAGTCAAATCTTGAGCCAGAGACTCTTCCTCCGCCTCACTTACTTTTATTCGAGCCAATTTGGATAAATATTCAATTTCTTTTTTTCCGATTTCCATATATTTAATTATATCATAATAAAAAAGAAAGAAATAGTTTAATTCAATATTCTATTAACTGCATTTATCCATAACAATTCTCACCCGCAAAGGTCATAGAAAAATATATATTGACTCAAAAAACAATGAATTAAAAAAATTAGAGTTGATCCTCCTTGATGTAATTTAAGGATAAACTATCTTCCTTTAACCCTATTCTTAAAGTCTTTTTCATTTTTTTAATGATTTGACAATTGAATTTTCATCGATATTTTTTTAAAAACTTCATTAAAGTCAACAACTTGATCTTATCAAGATAAGTTACATCGCAACGACAAAGTCGGTTTCATAATGGGATTTTTTAGATAAAGAAAAAAACATGGTAAACCTTTTTGTCGTCGCCAAATTTACAAAATTTTTGTGTCACAATGAAAAAAAAAATCACAAAACCCCCTTGACAAATCACGGTTAGTATGTTATCATAATATATTATTTAAATTATACGGAGGTCATGTACCATGAAAAAATTAAAAAAAAAGCAAAAACTATATTCAACTAAAAAAACGGAGTTAATCACTCCTTTAACTAAAATTACCCCCCCCCCCCCCCCCAAGACCACATAAACCCCCTCACCTAGCCTCAAACCTTCTTGTCATACTATTGACTTTTCTCATCCTCGCTTCCTGCGGCGGCACCGGAGAAACACCCATGAACGATGAAGCGGATATCGTGAAACTCACCATCACGGTGAACAGCGGCGACTACAATGTTGCGTTCAAGGCCGACAAGGCCGCCACTGTCGTTATTCCCCATACCGAGCCCATTCCAAACCAAGTCACGGCGAAAAGCCTTGCCTTGTCGGAAGGCGCGACAGGTCTACAGACAGGCGACGCTCTCTCAGTGACCGAGAACCGGATTACCATTACGATTACCAGTGAAGATCAAAATACCCAAAATACCTATGCCATCAATCTCATTTCTTCAAGAATACCATTGACGGCCTCGCAGATATCGGTAATCGACGGAACAAAACAAGATGGTTCGACGAAGCTGCCCAGCAACTTCATGATTTTTGACATACTGACCACGGACAGCGCGGGGGAAAAGATTCCTGTGGAATTTCTGCTCGTCAAAGATGGAGATAAGGAGCCAACCACCCTCGATGCCTTCAGGAAAACAGTGGCCGTGACTCTAATTGGGGGCACCTACGATCTGGTGATGACCCACAAGAGCGCCATACTCCCTTCCGGAGCGACATCAGTCAATTTTTCCCACGATTCCGCCGGCCGCTATCCCCTGGAGCCTGGCGCAACCTACAAATTGTATGAAGCACAACCGGATAGCGATGATAGCTCCCCCAAGAGTCTGGGCAGCTTCACCACGGGAACCTATGCCGCTTATACGGGCGACCTGATGAAACACATAGAAGACCCTGGAACGGCTGGGAACAGCGGCCGTTTCTACACGGAGAATGAACAGTTTTTTGTAATAACAAGTTTATGGGGGCAAGCCAAAGGACTTGGTGATAGTTTTGCCGCTGTGCGCAACAGATATGACATAACCTCAGGAGGAAATGGTATAGTCCAGGCCAGTATTCTTCGTGATTTCGATACATTTTCAGGTCAATCAGAAAAGCCGTTCCCTTTTTTCCATGCTATACTTGGAGGTGAGCAATTCTTTGAACAGGCGGGAACTCTTGTTTCGACTGATATACTATTCGTAGTAAGTGGAGGCATTACCTTCTATGAGGTGTGGGATCCCGTCATAGCCGGTCTCTCCCCTGCGGACGGCGCAAGCAGCAGCGTCACCCCGGTTTTGAGCTGGGATGCCGTCTCCGGCGCGGGCAAGTACAGGCTGCAGGGCGCCGTTAGCCTAAACACGGTGACAGCAGCCCCAGTGGAGGAGATTACTCAGCCAACGTATACCTGGCCGACACCGCTTGCCGCTGGGGAAACACTCTATTGGCGGGTGAAAGCCCTTGATACGGCCGGGGCGGAAGGACCGTGGGGTTCCATCGCTTCGGTGAAAATAGAATAGGATACCTCTTTTTCTGTCTCGAACCCTCTGCCGCCCTGAAGCTGACGGAGGGTTCGACAAAAACGGCGGCAGCACTTACAGAAATTCCCCATCCCCATTCACCCAGAAAAGACTATCCTCCCAACCTGTGAAAAAACCAGCAAAATTGAGTAAAGAGAATACCTTATGGCCCTATCCCATATTTCTCTGCGCACCTCTGCGATCTCTGCGGTTTAGTACCGATTTTAGGAGATACCACATTCTTTGAGTCACTATAAAAATCCTATTTATGGTTTTTAAACCGCAGAGGACGCAGAGATCGCGGAGTGGTCAAGACAATTATTGACCAATCTTTTTATCCCTCTGAATAAAGGCCGCTGGATACAAAACGCAAACGCCGCTATACTGCCCCATACAGCAACACGCCAAACAATACCGTGTGCGATAAGGAGTCATTATGACGTTAACTATGTCTTGACCCTTCCGATTTTATCCCCCCCCAAAAAAAATCTTCTAAGTAAAAACTCACAGCTCAAATATCTTTCTCTTCTCAAACAATTCACTCTCATCCTACTTACAGCAATCTCGATTGCTGCTTGTAACGTTACCGAAAACAATGAAGCAAAAGCAAGCAGTCAGGCCGAAATCACAGAACTGACAATAACAGTCAACAACACCGACTACTCCATTACCTTTGATACCAATAGAGCCTTTACCGTTTCAATTCCTGCTATCGAGACAATCCCAAGTAAAATAACGGTAAAAAGTGCTGTTATATCAAAAAAAGCAAACGGCCTGCAAGCAAACGATGAACTCATCGTTACAAACAATCAGGTACTCATCACCATAACTGCCGAAGATGGAACCAGTGTGAACTATACCCTTAAACTGATAAACTTGATAATAGTAGCGGAAATGGCAAAAACTAATCCTGACAAAGATAGACGCTATCATTATGTACTATTCACCATTAAGTCAGGCGATGGCATAACTTCCCTCGGACGCCATAAACTTGCCCTGAAACTCAATACGGCCCCTCCCCCTTCTGTTCAAGATATGCGGGAGGGTGCAGGTGTTTATCGGATAATAAATTCCTCCGCAAAAAAGGTTCTTTTAAGCTACACTCTGGGATCAGGAATACGTGGTCTTGCAACAAACGCCAACTACTTGGGAAGGGCTGTCAAAGATAAGGATACCATTAACGGGGAAGTAGTCGATGTTGACTCTTATTTATTGACCCCGGATACCTCATACACCCTCTATGCCCTTAAGGACGGAGGCAACAGCATAGAAGCAATACATAGACTCGCCACCGATATCTTTGTCCAAGACACCATACCTCTGACAAGTGGCTACATCAATGATCCCGCAATGGGCGGTGAATACAGCTATGATATGTCCGACGGAATACTTGTTCTACCTATTTCTTTATTTAATGCAGGAACTACAACCTATGAATTGCTTTATCCAGGTTATAGTCCTTTCATACGCCAAGAATTCATCGCAGGAGTTGCAGGAGTTCCTCAGGTGAATAACACAACTGCCCAGCTCACACCATCCCATTTTTCAGACAACACTCATTACCATTTATCGATAAACGGAAAAGATATCATTGGATATTTCGTAATTATTCCTTCCAACAAAATCGCTAATGGCGATACTATCATAATCACTCGTAGTAGGTCTGCTGACGCACTATTCGCCATAACCCCAACACTTGATCAATGAGGGGTTAATAAGAGCATTGGCATCCAATCCTGAGTCCTGCACTGGATTGGGTGCCGTATGGAGGAGTTTATGTACTGGTAGATATTACTTTATAACCAGGATAGATTATGATAAGGTTAAGATATATTTGGGCAGGTGCTTCTATCATCAGCAGTAACTTTACTGTAACTCATGTAATTACTTTAAATATCATAAAAAATTAGGGACTGGTCTCTTTAATGTAATAAAGTTTCTTTCATTTTTATATGGTTCGATAATTGAATCTCCATTGATATGGTTTTTCTCTTTCCACAAATTTCTTTGAATGATCATCGCCCTAAATCTTTGCCTGATAAGTATAGAGTTTATAATAGTTACCTTTCTTGGCTAAAAGGGTTTTATGATTTCCTTTCTCTACGATTCGGCCATCTTCCACCACCAATATTGTATTAGCTCGTTTGATAGTACTGAGTCGATGAGCGATGATAAGAGTAGTGCGATGTTCGACAAGTTTTTTTAGTGATTCACGGATATAGTTTTCACTGATGCTGTCCAAGGATGAGGTAGCTTCGTCAAGCACTAAGAATTCAGGATTAGCTAGAATAGCTCGGGCAATGGAAAGCCTTTGTTTTTGTCCTCCAGAAAGTTTGACTCCCCTCTCTCCGATGATGGTATCGATTCCTTGAGAAAATTGATCTACGTATTCATCCACATGGGCAGCTGCGGTAGCCTTACGAATTTCGGCTTGGGTGGCTTGAGGAGAAGCAAAAAGTAAATTCTCTTTTAGGGTGCCATCGAAAAAAAAGTCATCCTGAAAAACCACTGCTAGTTTTTTTCGATAACTAGGAAGAGAGATAGTAGTTAGGTCAATCCCATCTACAGTGATCCGTCCCTGAGTGGGAGTAAGAAGGGAGATAGCCAATGAAGCTAGGGTAGATTTTCCAGAGCCGGAGCTTCCGACTAAGGCCACCACCTCTCCTTTTTTGATCGAGAAGGAAACTCCCCTGATCACTTCTTTCTTCTCCCCACCTTCTTTTTCAGTATATTGAGAAAAATCAGTTCCATGAGAATAAGTGTAATGAACATCTTCAAAGACAATCTCTTTTCGAATTGATTTTAAATTTTGTTTACGTTGGGGATTATCATCTTCGGTAGTAAAGGAATATATCTCATCCATTCTGTCGAGTCCGGCCAAAGATTCCGTGATCTGGGTACCGATATTGGACATTTGAACAATGGGAAAAGTAAGCATTCCTAAGTAAAGAAGATAAGCGACAAAATCTCCAGAAGTCATCTCATCATTTACCACTGCATTGGCACTGAAAGCCATTACGATCCCAGCAATGATTCCAGTAAGGAGGAGGGTGATCATAGTCACGAGAGCAGTGGCGGTAAGAGTTTTCTTAACATTTTCGAACAAACTATAAGCCCCTTCCTGAAAAACTTTCTGCTCTCTTTCTTCTGCAGCAAAACCTTTAACTACCTTGATTCCCCCAATGGTCTCAGTCAACCGACCACTTACTTGAGAATTGAGTTCATTGCGTTTACGAAAAATTGGACGGATAATCTTAAAGGTTTGAATCATGACTACCCCAAATATTGCTAAAACTATAAGAGAAGATAAGGTCATGGGGAAATTGATTCGAAAAAGGAAAAATAACGCTAATCCTGCCGAGAGCATCCCTCCGAAGAGTTGTACCAGTCCTGTCCCCAGAAGATTCCTGACTCCTTCCACATCATTCATGATTCGAGCTACAATAGATCCAGAACGTTCTTGATAGAAAAAAGTCATGGGAAGTCTAAGGATATGTTTTTGGATATTTACCCGTAAGCGATTGATAAGGTTGTGGGCTTCAACACTAAGAAGCCTGACTAGGATATATCCACTCACGGCCTGTATGATAACAGCTACTCCCACTCCGGCAAGAAGCCAAGAGAGATCTTCTAGGTTTCCGGAAGTAAAAATATTATCTACTAAATATCGAGAAGCCGCTGGCAAAACTAAAACTGCTAAACGACTGATAATAATAAGAAAAATACCAAGAAGTATTCGCCTCCAACGAGGAAGAAGGATATCATAAATAGCTCGACGCAAGGAACTTGAAGTGATTTTTTTCATAGACATATAATATTTTTTATTAACAAGATAGCTTATAGTTTTCAGTTTCAAGAAGAGAAACATACCATGGGAACCAATCAGTAACTATTAGGTTAAGAGAGTTCTCCCACACATCGAACGGCTCCCAAACCTCATTTTTCCAATTCCGCCTGATCTCTAGAAAAGTTACTTGAATATTATTAACAAATGAACTTTCTTGATCTTGTGTCTTAGCTTCTTGTGGTTTCATCAAAAGGGAAACTCTATAATCCTTTACTTGATTTTCTTCATTAATTCCAATAATTAACTCATGATCTTTAAAACTACTTTGTGAAGCAGACACCAAGACAGGATTATCGATGGCAAAAATATCATCTTTTCGGAGTCCAACATGAACAATATCATTAGACGGAATAAAGAATGTTTGTACTTGAAAGGTATTTTTTTGAGTGTTATTCAAACAAGAAAGTATCCCATTGAAAACAAAACCGATGATTAGCATAACAGTGAAAAAAACTAGGAAATAAGAAGAAGGATTTTTCATTAAATATTACTATTTTACAATATTTAATTAAGACAGATGATCATATGGCTATCTTCAACGACTTCATCAATAAAATTCATGTTCTCCAGGATTATTAGTTTGTGAAAAGTTTTTAGGAGAAGAATCCCCAGCAATAGTTTCTTTAATCAAAAACTCATCATCTATCTCATCAATAAAACGAGATTCTTGATAATTTCTGATACTATGGTAATGATATTTCAACGCAGCTGAACTTAAAAAAAGTTGTTTCTTAGCCCGAGTAATCGCTACATAGAAGAGTCTTCTTTCCTCCTCTATTTCTGGATCTTTTTCTAGAGTTAGAGAATGAGGGAAAACCCCCTCTTCCATTCCCACCACAAATACCGTAGAAAATTCCAACCCCTTAGCATTGTGAACCGTCATAAGTTTTATCGTTGTTCCTTCATTTTGCTCATCTTCTTCCCCCAAAGAGATTGACAAAATAAATTCCTCAATCCCTCCACCGGTTTCTTTAACAAAGGTATCCAAAGCATTAAAAAGGGCATCCAAATTTCCTAATCGTTGATCTCTAGTCATTTTATCACTTTCCCCTTCATAGAGTTTCTGAAGTCCACTTTTCTGAATAAGATAATTCACTAGTCGGGAAGGGGCAGAATTTTGTCTTTCCCGAAGCTCTTGAAAAAGTTCTCTCAAGTCCTCCCAACCTTTTTGAGCCTGAGCGGGAAGGATAGCTAAGATCTCTTCACTATCAAAAACCTCAGCTAAGGTCATCCCGCTTCCTTCAAGATAATTAAATATTTTCTCCAAAGTTTTTTCTCCCAATCGTCGAGGCGGGGTGTTAACCATTCGTTCAAAAGAAATGCGATCAAATGGGTTTATCCACCACTGAAGATAGGCAAAAACATCCTTGATTTCCTTACGTTCAAAAAACTTCTGTCCTCTAACTATTTGATAAGAGATTCGAGAACGAACCAAAACATCTTCAAGGATTCTAGACTGATAATTAGTCCTATAGAAAATCGCTATTTCATCATCAGGATTTTTATTTCGAATCTTTGATATTTTTTCAATCACCCATCGAGTTTCTTCCATATCATTAGGGAAACGACAGTAATAAGGTACTTCTCCTGCCAGATTATGGGTAAAAAGCTTCTTGGGATAGATTGCCGGATTTTTGGCAATAACATGATTAGCTAAATTCAAGATAGGCTGAGTGCTCCGGTAATTCTCCTCTAACATAAAGATTTCCACTCGGGGGTACTTTCCTTTGAAGGATAGAATATTATCCATTTGAGCCCCTCGAAACCCGTAAATAGATTGTTGATCATCTCCTACTACGGTAACCATTCCACCCTTTTCGATAAAAAATTCGATGATCTTATTTTGAGCTACATTAGTATCTTGATATTCATCGACTAAAACATATCGCCAACGATCAGCAGCATAGGACGCTGCTGAAGGGTACTTCCAAAGGAGTTTTAGAGTAAGCCCAATTAAGTCATCAAAATCCAATAGATTTTGAGATTTAAGGTAATCCATATAACGATGATAGAGGATTCTGGGATCCTCACTAAAACTATAATCTTCGTAATACTCTCGGGCTCTATTTTCAAAGTCATCATCATCAGGATAGAGGAAGTCATTTTTCCAATGATTAATCAGGTAGAGGTATTTCTTGAATGGGAATTCAGAAGGGGTATAATTGGGATAAAGCTTGTAGAGAATCCTTCTTTGATCATCAGGATCAATGATAGTGAAATTTCTTCTGTACCTTTCAGTACCTGGTTTCCCCTGACCTTCCCACTCATGAAGGAAACGACGAAGAAACATCATTCCAAAAGAGTGGAAAGTTCGGATTTGTAGACCTTGACTCCCCCATCCCATTCCGGCTTGATCAAAGTGTTGTCCAGAGACATAGGTGATTCGTTCCCGCATTTCCCGAGCAGCCTTGTTGGTGAAAGTGATAGCTAAAATATTATGAGGAGGTATTTTTTGGTTCTGGATTAGATAGATGATCTTAGCAATAAGGGTACGGGTTTTCCCAGAACCAGCCCCAGCAATGACCAGTGAATTTCCCTCAATGTGGCGAACTGACTTTTCCTGTTCCGGATTCAGAGCTAACACTGACACAATTTACCGTATAGATATGTAATAATCAATCGAAAAACTCTGTTTCCAAAACTTGACCGTCAATGAGCACTCTAAGACTACCTTTCCCAACAGTCCGGTAAGGAAAATTCATAACTGTTCCTGAATTTAAGCGATCATTAAAAAGGATTCTCTTTCCAGTTTGATCAGTAACTTCTATTAAAATCAAACGGAGTGAATCACCATTTTTACCCTGATTGGTTGGCGCAAAATATATTTCTTGACTCTCATTATAAAGATTACGGGTAAAATTTTCTAAACGACTTTGGATTGGAACTTTAAGTTTGTAAAGACGAATTACTTCTATTTTTGAATTTCCAGATTTTAGAGACTCAGCCAATTCTGGATCATAAAACCCTACAGTGAAACGTATACTCATTCCAGGTAAAATTGGCATGCCATCAGTGATACTCTGTTCCACTATCTTACCAGCCAAAACCTTCTTTTTGGAAGCTACATATTTAGCTTTAACTCTGACCCCATAAGAGAGAAGCATTTCTTCGACTTCTATAAAATCTAAGGAGTAATAGTTTTTAGCAAAAATTTGATTAGTAGCAATACCTCTGCTTACTACAAAAATGAAATTTTCTTGAAAATTAATAGATTGATTATAACGAGGATAGTGATCAACGACTAATCCCTCTTCTAGATCAGAATATTTCTCTACTTTGGTAATTCGCGGAATATCTTTATAGCCGGAGAGATAAGCTCGGAGAGATTGTTGAGCCTGAATATAGTTACTTCCTTGGTATGAAGGCATAACCAAACTATTTCCACCATAGCTTACTACCAAAGAAATAGTTCGATTCTCTTTTACCGTAGCTCCAGGAACTGGATTTTGTTCAATTACATGATAACGGGGGTAATTGGGGTCAATTCGTTCTGAAATAAGTGGTTTCAAAGAACGATCCTGTAACCATTTTATCGCCTCCAAAAGATCACGCCCCCGTAAGTCAATCATTTGGTATGAATCATTCTCACGAAGGAAATAGACAAAACTGGTTCCAAAAATAAATATGAAAATAAAAATCAACCAAAAGCTATAACGAAGCAAACTTAAAAAATATTGTTTACTCCCTTGTTCATCAGCGGGAAAATGATTCCGATTTGGTTTAGAAAAGAAAGACATCTTTTATAGCCTAACTTTTAAAAAAAACCGGTAGTAGGAATTTCCTCAATCCTATAAAGATGGAAACTGTTCTTAACAAAATCCTCATATGAGATTCTTTTAAAAGCTGAATGAATTTGCTTCTCCTGACAAATATCAGTGATTAAAGTTAAGTTTACAACGTTGTTTACTCCAGGAATTCTTTTCTGAATCATCTGGGAAATACTGATTTTCTCCCGGCTTAAATGATGACTGATTGTAGACATCACTCCGATTTTGTCCTTAACCGTAAAACGAATATAAAATTTGGATTTGATCTCTATCAGAGGAAGAATCCGGGCTTGCCGGTTCTCAAAAAAGTATTTTTCTTCTGGGCCATCTAAAGGGGAATGCAACATTTCATATTCATACATCCCCACCAAATCGGAAACCACCGCAGAAGCAGTGGGTTTGGGACCAGCTCCTTTGCCATAGGCCACTACAGAGCCGGAGTAATTCCCAAGCACTTCCACTGCATTGTACTCATTATTTACTGAGGCTAGGGTGGAAGCTGAAGGGATCAAAGTGGGATGAACTCTCCCTTCATAACCCATAGAAGTATTCTTTGCGATAGCCAATAACTTTAAAGTATAACCGAATTCTTTAGCATATTCAAAATCAATGGGATTGATGCCATCAATCCCTTCTTTACTGATTTCGGTATAATTAAATCGATGGTGAAAGGCAAGTCCCATAAGGATAGCTAATTTATGAGCTGAGTCATGTCCCTTGACATCGAAAGTAGGATCTACCTCAGCATAACCCAAAGCTTGAGCCTCAGCTAACGCCTGGGAAAAACCTATCTCTCGTCGCTGCATAGCTGTAAGTATATAGTTGGCGGTTCCATTTACAATACCATAAACCCCAGAAATATCATTAGCACTGAGTCCATAGCGAAGAGACTGAAGAATAGGGACTGCTCCTGCCACAGAAGCCTCCATTCCGATACAAGTTCGTTGCTTTTGAAAAAGTTTGCCAAGCAAATTAGCATTTTCAGCCAAAAACGCTTTATTAGCAGTGACTATCGGCTTTTTGTTGATAATACAGTGTCGGAAAATTTTCTCTGGAAGTTTTTTGCCACCAGTAAGTTCTAGAATCACATCGATATTAGGGTCATGGAGGATAAAATCCGGTCGGTCTGAAATGGGAAAGTCGGGTTTAAACGGACGTTTCTTACGAGGACTTTTGACGACTCCTTTTGCAATTCGGAATGACTTATGACATCGTTTCCAAATAATATCGCTGTTTTCTTTAAGAAGCTCTACTACACCACTCCCTACTGCTCCCAAGCCAAAGATTCCAATATAAATAGTTCGATCTTCATGATGAGATAACAAAGGTCTTATGATTTTAGTTTTCTTTGAATTACTTTTCGAATTCCTTCTTTCTATTTTTTTTTTAGCCATTTTCTCCCACAGTTTTATTTATAGAGTATCTATTAATTTTACAATGGGTTTAACACACATATATTGAGGAAGAAATTATTCTTTGTAAACATATTGAGCGACACTGTTATCTCTATGATCTCCGATGATATCATCAGCTTTTGATTTAATTAAAGGATGGGCATTTTTTACAGCTACTTTCTTGAATTTTTTGTTAAACATCGAGATATCATTAATATTGTCTCCAAACACAGTTACCCGTTCGGGAATGAAATTAAAAACTTCACAAAGCTTTTCTACTGCCGCACCCTTATTGCCATTACGGTGTTGAAGAGTAGTCCATTCCCATCCTCGAGCATCCACCCCCATGGGATAGATTTCTATTCGCCTTCCTAATTCTTGGCTGATAATTTGAAATATCTCTAAACTTCGATCATGAGGCTCAATCACCGTAAAACTAATAGGATGATAATCCTGAACGTAATCAGGCTCTGGGATTACAACAATGCGGAGATCGTTATTCTTAATACGATCTTGGTAAAACCACTCCATAGCCTCATTACGGGAAGAGGGAACTAAACAACGATTAATATCACCGTGTTGTTCTTTGACAGAAGAAAGAAAACAAACTTTAAAGTTATTAAAGATCTTTAAAAGGAGATCAATTTCCTTTTCCTCCATGAAAACTTGATGCAAATCTTCTCGACTATGATAATCAGTAATCAACGCCCCATTGAGTTGAATCACAGGCAACATCAAAGGAAGATCGCCGAGAATTTCAGTGATAGTGGTTAAACTTCGAGCACTAGCCACTGTAAAAGCCTTTTGATGATGATTAACAATTTTGATCAAGGTTTGCCTAGTCTTAAGTGAGAGTCGAGATCTCTCATCTAGAAGAGTGCCGTCTAAATCACTTACATAAAGGTTATGGGAATCATTAAACGAATATAAAGAGCGACCAGGATATGAAAAAGAGAATTGACTAGAATTCATTATCGCACTTTTAATGAAGTCAAAGCGATGAGAGAAAGAAGGATGCCGATGATCCAAAATCGGGAAATGATCTTACTCTCATGCCATCCGATCATTTCAAAGTGATGATGTAGAGGTGCCATTTTGAAAAATCTTTTTTTCCACCTCTTATAGACAAAAACCTGGATGATCACAGAAGCGACCTCAATAACAAAAACTCCTCCGATCAAAGGAAGGAGAAATTCTACTTTGAGGAGGATAGCACTGATTCCAATCACACTTCCCAAGGCCAAGGAGCCGGTATCCCCCATAAACACCTGGGCAGGATGAGAGTTGTACCAAAGGAAACCTAAACAGGATCCAGCTAAAGTAGACAGAAACACAGTGACCTCGCCATTTTCATTCAAGTAAGGTGTCTTTAGGTATTCAGCAATGACTAAATTGCCCGAAGTATAGGCAATGATGATAAAAGTAAGTATAACAAAAAGAGAGAGTCCCACAGCCAATCCATCAAGACCATCTGTGAGGTTAACTGCATTAGTGCTAGCAATGATAATAAATACTCCCAGGATCCAATAAGTCCAATCTAAGTCCAAGCTTAGGTTTTTAGTGAAGGGGAAAAAAACCTGGGTGATAGGATAGGATAACCTATCCACTTCATCGACCGTTCCAACTAACTCAATGATCGGTCCATTCCAGTAAAGTAATCCCATTATCATTGCAGAAATAAAGATTTGAATCAGAAATTTCCAACGAGCTCTTATTCCTCGACTATTATTATCAATTTTTTTTTGGATATCGTCATGATAGCCCAAGGCTGCAAAGAGAATGAATCCTATGAGTAAAATCCATAAATTAGGATTGGAGAAATTTCCAGCCAAAGCTATGGTTATTAAGCAGACGATAACAATCACCACTCCTCCATGATTGGGGACATGCTTCTTTTTTTGGTGATTATCAGGAATAAACTCCTTAATTGAATAAATTTTTCCTTGATGTTTTTGTATATAAATTCTTCCCAAGATGATAGTAAGAACCAAAGCTACTACGCCAGCAATGATGGAACGAAAAGTAATGTATCGAAAAATATTAAGAAAGCCATAGACTTCATAAAAAGGGTAGACTAAGTGGTAAAGCATATCAAGGAGTTAAAGGATTAGGAAATGAATTTAAAAAACTATTGAGAAGTTGGTCAAATTTCATGCCATGGGAAGCCTTGAAAAAAATTACGGAATCCATATCACTATTTTGATATAGATCTTCAAGAAGATCGGAAGTCGGCAGAGAAAATCGATCATAATATTTTTTAAAAGGGAAATGTATATTATCATAACATGCTTTCATTTCCTTTCCCAATAAAAAAAAATCGATTCGTTCCCGATCCTCCAAAGAAAGCTCTTTCACCAACTCTCCGATCTCCCTTCCACATGTTTCATGAAGAGTTTGACTGAATTGACCCAGTTCCAACATATCCCCTATGACCACCCGAAGGCGAATTTGAGGTGGAGCTTGAGAAAGAAGACGGATAAGAGCTGTTATTGTTTGGATCATGGAAGTGGGATTAGCATTATAGGTATCATCAATGACTAGAGGTTTCCCTTTTTGATGAATCAAATGTAAGCGGCCCTTCACCGAGGAAAAACCTGAAGAGAACGGAAAATAACTTTTCTCAGTTTCATTCCGAGCAAAACTTTCTGTCAAATGAGAAAAACCTTTCTTACGGTTTATTTTCAATATCTCACCAACTTTAAAAATCAGAGAGAGAGTCTCTCCCAGAAATATTGAGAAACCTGGTATCTCAGCCTCACTCCCAGTAAGGACATCCATCCATTTAGAGATGAGGGTTATTGAATTGTTATTTTGACAAAAACGCGAGGAAGTGGACAGGGTAGTTTCAACCTCAATGAATGCTGGAGTATAGGAGCTGGATGTTTCATAAACCCGTTCAATCTGATTAAGGATTAAATTTTTGCCAAAAATATTATCGGGAATAAGCAAAACACCCCCCGGATAGTTAGGCAAAGCTTCATGCCCCACTAGATGAGGAATTACCTCTCCCTTAACTAAAGCGATATCTTCTCGACAGGAAAAATTTCCAATATGAGCATAGAGGATATTGGTGATTACAGCTAAATGGGGCTTTACAATGGAGGCCAGTAAGTCGATTTCCCTAGCATGATTCATGCCCA
Organism: Spirochaetota bacterium; assembly: GCA_965224715.1. Taxonomy (GTDB): domain Bacteria; phylum Spirochaetota; class UBA12135; order COTS27; family CAXSBA01. Next base: position 28,667 of record OZ245054.1, read on the forward strand.
ACTCGAATATTATAATTGATACTTTATCTCCTCCAGTCAACTTCCGTTGGAGAAAAAAAATATTTTTGGGTACCCCCAAGTGATTATTTTCATTCTTATGACTACAAAATACCCGATAAGTCTGCCCCAATAATCGGGCCATCATTTCTTTGGTTGTAGTTTTTCCGGCACTGCCAGTGACCGCAATCCTAAGTCCTCCTATCTTACTTAGATAATAACCTGCTAAGAGTTGATAGGCTACAACCGGATTAGCCACTAGGAGGAAACAACTCTGTTTATAAACTTCATCAGGTAAGTCCTTTAAATTGGCATGATATTTTTCAGCTAAGGTGAATACCCGAACTCCTTGAGAATAGGCAGTAGCGATAAAATCGATACCACGATATTTTTTTCCATCCAGAGCCAGAAACATCTCACCCAGGAATAGATCTCGACTATCCATGGATACTCCAGCAATAGGATTATAGGTATCTTCATGAATCGTTTTAAGAAGTTCCCTTCCCAAAGCAGAAATGACCTTTTCATAGCTGAGAAGAGGTACATATCGGACCGAAGGGAAGGTTAAAGGCATGTCATATTTTACGATATTTTAAGATACTCAAAATTAAAATAAAATTTTCAACACATTACATTTGATATTATCGCAGTGTAAACATAGAATTAAATGAACAAAAAGACTAAAGTTTAGGAATAAAAAAACCAGTATATTAAACTTATTACCTGAGAAATTCTAAATTATTTTTACTCCTTTACTTTTAAGAGTCTTATTTTAGCAAACACATTCAAAAAAATTATTTGAACTCAAGATTTTGATCCAGAATAATAAATAGAAATAATTATTAGAAATTCAATAATTATGATATAATTAATAGGATAAATATTTAAAAGTAAATGGTGATACAAACAATGAAACGCACAGAAATTGAACGTAAAAAACGAGAATTAAAGCGGATGGAAAAGAAGATCCTCCGAATCAATAAAACAAAAGAAAAAGGTTTTTCTGAGGATGAAAGTATTACAGTAGGTACTTGCATCAACAAATTATTTGATTGTTTTATGTATGATGAGAATGAGATTTATAATTTAAATAACAATGAAGATGTTTTGGAGCTCCTTCTAGTAATGGAAAAAGAATACGAAGGGAAAACCATTGATGGTATCATCCGAAAAGCAATTAAAAAAACTAAAATTGGAAAAAAAGAAGAAGCTTTTAAAGCTATTAAAGAATTATTAAACTAGTTTGAGCGAGACTCAAGAGCAACTTTTCAATACCGTTTTAGAGGTATTGGATATTCCCTCTCCAACTTTCAAAGAAAAAGAGCTTTCTTATTATATTGAAAAATACTATTTTTCTTCAAATTCCCAAAATAGAAGCCTAATTAAATATCGCCTTTTAAGGGATGGCAATTCCTTTATTGCAACGCTGAAGCATCGCTCACAACATTTAGACAAACCCCATCTAGCTTTAGTCGGTCATTTAGATGTAGTCCCTCACTACTTTAAACCCTATCGAAAACGTGGCCGAATTTATGGGGCTGGTGCTTCTGATATGCAGGCTAGCCTTGGGGTTTTTCTCTACCTTTTAAAAAATTTTGATCTTCTTAAATCACGTTACCGGATATCGTTTATCTTCTATGCTAAAGAGGAGGGAACCCCTTTAGAAGATAACGGACTTCATGACCTGATTAAGAAATTCCCATCCTGGTTCAAGAGCGTTGATCTAGCCTTAGTGGGAGAACCCACTGACAATACGGTACAGATCGGTTGCTGTGGAAGTATTCATGCCCGAGTAAGTATTTCTGGCCAGGCCTGCCATTCAGCTCGACCATGGCAAGGAGTCAATGCTCTTTATGAAGCCCTTCCCTTTCTTAATAATATGAGTCGGCTGCGTCCTCGTCCCTATAAAATTGGAGGGGTTACTTTTCATGATGTCTGGCAAGTCACAGCGGGTAGTACTGAAAAGGAAAAGACTACCACCCTACCGGGGCTATGGGAGGGGAATGTAAATTTTCGTTTTGCTCCATTAGAGAAAAGAAAAAAACGTAGTGAAGTAATAGCTGAATTTAAGGCATTTATGGGAAAAGTCGGACTTAATCCGAAACAATATCAGATATATTCCTACTCTCCTTTAGGGCAGATTGTAAAAACCCCTCTTTATCAAAAAGTGGTGAATTATTTGGTTAGGAAGGGAATGATAGTAGAGGCAAAGCAAGCTTGGACCGATGTGGCTCAACTTGGAGGTATAGACATTCCTGCCTTTAACTGTGGCCCCGGCCTCTCAGACCAATGTCATACTCCCGGAGAATATGCCTTGGAAAAATACATTGTTCGTTATACTAAAATTTTGACGGGATTACTACAATGAGTTTTCGAGTCAAGTCCCATCAGTTGATAAAAAATAGAAGTAAAAATTCAAATAAAATCTCTGATTATCAAAAACAAGTTGATGAAGTGATCAAAGAGACACTCAATCAACTTCCCCAGAGCCTTCACAAAGATGTCCATTACCTTTTTAAAGGCAAACGAATCCGTTCTCATCTGATGTTTGCCTTGGGATCTAAACTCGGCTGTCGATTACCTTTGATAGTTTTACCAGCTGCAGGAGTAGAAATTGTTCATACTATATCATTGATTCATGATGATGTTATCGATCAAGAAAGATTCCGTCGTGGGCAATCTACTTTACATAACATCTATGGTAATCGAGTTACAGTTTTTATTGGTGATTTCCTCCTTCAATGTTTAGGAAAAAAGTTGACCGGTTATCGTTATAATTTACAGATTGTCGATACTCTTTATCAAAAAATTGCCGAACTTTGTCGCGGTGAAGTATTACAGGATATTCCTATTGGGATCATCTCTCCAGGAAGGCAAGATTATCTTCAGATGATTCGTAAGAAAACCGGCTCCCTCTTCTCTTATAGTTTTATGGTACCTACTATTCTATTTGAAAAAAAATCCTCGACTGGGGTCATTGAAGGAATGGTTGATTTTGCTAAAGAGTGCGGTTATCTCTTTGGACTGGGCTTCCAGCTAGCTGATGACATTGCCGATTTGGCAGAAGATATGGAAGTTATCCGTAAAGAGAAAATCCATCGGGGAGATGATTCCCCAGAAAGGCTTTTCACTTATCCCATTTTATTATGGCAAGAGATTGATACCGATGGATTCAAAAATTATCTTCAAAAACCTTCAAACAAACAGTTACAGGGAGTAAGAAAAAAAATCCGCAAACTAATTTATACTGAAATTTCTCAGGAGTCTCACTTCTTGGAAATAAAAAGCCGAAGATTTAAAAGCAACCACGTTGCCAAGGTTTTTGACTTTTTACAAGAGGAGATCGACAATTTATTCAATAAATAGAATAAATTATATATGGGAATGGTTGGGGGGGACTCATTACCATATAATTTTATTCGGTTTGTGTTTCTTCTTTATAACGTTGAACAGTTTCTTTTATTGCATTTTCAACGTATTGACGTAAATCGTCTGCTTTAAAATTAAAAAGAATGTTGGCATCTCCGCGTTCAGAGTATTGTTCTCTAATTGATTCAGGAGCGATCGTTACGCCAGATAAACTACTTTCTATAATATCGCTCACCAATTTAGAGTTCTCAACCTGAGTTTCACTCTGAACTTCCGAAATCATTTTTTCTTTAAAATTTCTCATCGCCTTAACTTTAGCCGCCGTTTTACTGTCCTCACGAATTCCAAAGATGGATTTAGGAGTTTTCCCACGACTGGTTTCTAAATCTTCTTCTTCACCTTCAACATAATACCGATCCCGATCCCACTCTCCATAAACCCACATTTGATAGGTACTATCATTAAGCCACCCTTCTTTAGATTCAACTTCTATACCACTATCCCCGATTACTTTGGGTTTACTTTTACAAGACCCAAGAAAAAGCATTGAGATAGCAGTAAATATTAAGAACAATATTTTAAATTTATTTTGAAAATTATTTATTATCATTTTGATCCCTCATTTAATGGATTGTTATTTACAATATATCATATATTTTGTTAATAGTCAAGCAAATATCAAAAACCCAACATTGTAAGCTCTCTCTTTAAATTTTTACAAAAAATTAAATCCTCACTTCAAACCTAATTCCAATATCTTCCCGTATATCAGACTTGTATAACAAATGTAGAAGTTTAAATGAGGAATATCATAATAATTATTTTTTACTGTGTTTATTAAGTTATTATTCCACTATAAATTTTCCTCGCATCAGAGCATAATGGCCAGGAAAACTGCATATATAATCATAAGTTCCTTTTTCGGGAGCATCAAAAGTTATAGAAGTACTTTCTCCTCCACCAATAAGGCTGGTATATGCTATGATTTCACTTTTATCTTCAGGAATATACTCAGTATCTCTAGCTTGAATGGCTTTGAGGGCAAACTGATCAACATCAACTCCTTGTTCAAGAAGTATAAAATTATGTCCCATGGAATTCTTATCCATTTGCCCGCTATGCGTTAACATCAAAGTTATTTTTTGACCTACTTTCACCCGCAATTCATTTTTGTCAAATTGTATTTGATCATTTGAACCCAAGTTTATTGTTTGACTTGAACTACCACAACTTAAAAAAGCCAAGCTCAAGGTTACTGCGACTATGATTATTATTGTTATTTTCTTCATGATAAATTTATTTTAATCGTATTTTTGCCTAATTTATTTCCAATTTAGTAAATATAATCTCATATACTTTTATATTTCATATAAGTTTTTATATTTTTTATTGGATACTTACAAAAACCTAAATAAATTTTAACATAAAACAGTTTTTTTATGATTAAAAATCCAATATTTATATTTAAAATTAACAATTTTTTTAAAAAAAAACTAAATCTATTCTTTTTCCAAAGAAGTAACTATACTTGAACTCAAGAAAAAATTTGAATGATTTTCATGGTTTCCATGAATAGATATGGACAACTGGAAGGGAGGCTATATCAACCCAAATTCGATATAGAATAGGGTAGCTATGGATATTTTTAAAAGGAAACGAATATTCCCATTGTGGAAGAGAAATAATATTTTTCCCTTTCCATTCCGCATTTAGGTCCACTTCATTATCTAATACTAAGGGAGTTGGGCTAACCAAAACAAAAGATTTCTCTAAAAATTGGGGAGAAGTTTCACTCCTTAGGTGCAGATGATTCAATATCGATAGAAGATGATCGGTATTGGTAATATATTCAAAATAATCTACCTTATTATCGACATACCATAATAATCTTTGTGGCCGGCGATAGGTATTAGACGTCCCTTGATGATTGTTGAAGTAGAAAACTGTTTGTCCCCGATGTTCATTATAAAGATATTTGAAGAAATACACTGTTGAGAAATCTGCCGGGCGAAAAGCTCCAAAGAATAAAAGTATCATATTCGTGATCAAAAAGTATTTCACCAGTCCTCGTTTAAGTTTTCCAGAATGATTCCACCATTTCCATTTATCTAGAACCAATATGATGAAAAAGGGAAGAAAAGATATTAAAGGGAAAAGAAATCTCAGTTCCTTATGGCCGATAATGAGATGAACTAAAAGAAACGGTATAACTATCCAACTGAGGATATGTCTTGGATAGAGAATGAAAAACAATACTGGAATAATCGTGTAAATAGGAAAAAAAGGGATGTTATAACCGACAGCTTGAATGAAGTAGTCATACCAAGGGCTTATACCGAATGAATTTGCTTTTCCCTGAAGAATATTTATATTAAAATAATTCCAAGGGGTCAAAACCCATTCTTGATAAAACCAATAATCAATTAAAATATTAGCTACACAGGTAAAAAGTACCCCAACAGTAAAAAAGGCCAAGTATTTCCATGATTCTTTTTTAATGAAAAAAGACCAAGCAAAAAAACCAACCACCATTAATGCAATCTGAAAGCGAAAAAAGAAAGCTAAGCCCGCTATTACTCCTGATATAAACCAAATCCATTGGGTCCAATGTTGATAGTTTTTCTGTTCCTCTTTTAAGCTTTCCCACCAAAGAGGAAGAGAAAAGGATAACAAAAAGAATATTCTAGAATAATTTTCAGAGGAATAACGCACCGCCATATAAGGAAAAAACCAAATGATGATAGAAAGCCAAATCACATATTTTCTTGACTGAGGAGATAGAAGTTTTAAGAGGGGCTCAAGGAAGAAAAATAGGGTTAAGGTATGGAGGAAAACAGTGAAAAATCTAAGAAAAACAGTAAGGTGGAAAGGATTCACATTTTTTATTCCATAGAACCATTCCCCCGCTTGATAGAAAAGATAAGCTAAGGAGGGTTGGAGAGCTGGACGAATATGTGCTCCAAGTTCCCAAGTAAGTACGGCTGGAATATCTACCTTCCATCCTAGAAATTCTAAGATTTGAAAATGTTCATCAACATGGTGATAGCCAAAAGAAAAAAAAGCTGCTGCTATATAAAAAAACAGATAGACTAGGATCATTTTTCGATTGAGGAAAGAGGCTAAGGTTGGAAATAAAGTGGTAAACATTATCTAAGCAGCACGAAACAGGGTATCTGATTTGGTTTGGGTATCATTAACAGGTGAATAGTATGTTGATATAATAAATTTATAATATTCTAATATTATAATATAGATTAAAGTTCAATTCCCTGGTTAAATTCATTATAGGACTTTTCGGTTATCTCATTTCAATTATTGAACTCTAATGATATAATTAATGATATAGGCTTAGTGTCTAGTCTTGTAGCTCTAATCAAATTACTTACAGTATTTATAATAAATAGCTCAAACTTCTCTCTAATATCAATAATCGTGATTTGCCGAATTGATAATGACAACATCTTCTAGTTTACAGAAACAGAGTCAGGGAAATATTTTTCAATCCCTTCTTCCCCATTTTATGAGGCATAAATGGTCATATATCTTCGGGTTTATCTTCATGCTTCTCCAAAATTACAGTTATGTGAAGCTCTCCGAAACTATCAAGTTTACTCTATCTGAGATTATCTCTGAAAACCGTTCAGATGAAGTGTTACGGCTTTTGGGGATTACTTTTATCTTCCTCATCGCAACTTGTTTCTTCATGTTTGCAATGAGACATCTTATCATTGGAAATAGTCGGAAAATTGAATATGTGATCCGAGAAATTCTTTTCACTAAACTTCTCTCTCTTCCCTTGAAATTCTATCGAAAACAACAGACCGGCGACTTGGTAAGCCGTCTTACCAATGACCTCAATGACCTAAGAACCTTGCTTGGACCGGGGATCATGTATATACCAAATTCATTGAGTAGAATTATTTTCTTCGTTCCTGTAATGTTCTCAATCAGTCCTCTTCTCATCTCGATCACTTTTGCCCAGATGGCAATTCTTCTTGCTATTATATTTATTATCATGCCACGACTTCGTCCCTATTATACCCGTATCCAAGAGGCACGGGGAAATATCAACAATCATGCCTGGCAAATGATTTTTGGAATTAATACCATAAAACTGAATACCCTAGAAAAGACCCAATCCCATTTTTTTCAAGAGTTCAGTCATAAATATCTTAAGGAGAATCTTCGTTTAGAAATCATTGAAGGATTTACTTGGCCTTTCTTTTTCTTTTTTTTCTCACTTAGTCAGAGTGTTATATTATTCTTCGGTGGTCAAGAAATCATCACCGGTGCCATTCAAGTGGAAGAACTTCTCCAATTCAGCGTTATGATTTCGGTAATGATTTTTCCCATCTTTGCTTTGGGATGGGTGATGTCTATTTTACAACAAGGGATAAGTGCCTGGTATAGGATGGAGAAAATTCTTCAAGAACCAGTGGATGCCCAGAGAGTGAAACCCCTGCCAAAATCAAAAAAAAGATCTTTGGATTTGGAATGTAAAAAGATAAGTTTACTGGCTCCTGAGATAAAGCCACCTAACTATTTACTTAAGAACATCTCCCTTAAAATTCCTCATGGAAAAATGGTAGGTCTTACGGGAAATACCGGAAGTGGGAAAACTCTGCTATTGGAAATACTAGCAGGACTTCGCCTTCCTAGTAAAGGAAAGATTCTGATCGCGGGAGTCGATCTTACTGAAATTGCCCCTAAATATTTATATCGAAAACTTTCCCTATCCTCTCAAGAATCTTTTCTTTTTTCCACTACCATCAAAAAAAATATCGGATTTGAAGGGGGACAAGAACCCATTCAAAATAAAGTAGAGGAATCAGCTAGAATTTCCGCTATAGCTGAAGATATTCATGGGTTCCCCGATAAATACGATCAGGTTTTGGGAGAAAGGGGCATTAATCTTTCCGGAGGGCAAAAGCAAAGAACTTCCTTGGGTAGAGCAGTGTATAAGGAAGCGGATATCTTGATTTTAGATGACTCCCTTTCAGCAATAGATGCTAAAACTGAGAAAAGGATCATAGATAATATCCGTTCTCTAAAGTCCCTTAAAACTATTATCATAGCTTCACATCGAGTATCTTTACTCAAGCATGCTGATGAAATAGTTTTCTTGAAAAACGGAGAAATTGTGGAAAAAGGAAGTCCATCCAAACTCTTAAAAAAGAAAAAGGGATACTATAGCCAATTAGTAACCCTCCAAAAATTAAAGGAAAACTTGTCATGAGTTGGAAATAAAATGGCAGAAGTTGAACTCAGTCAATCGGAATTTAAGGAGAAAGATACCCAACTCTTCCGCAAACTTTTTGCCTATATTTATAGAAAAAAGACCGTCCTATTTATCGTATTGATGGCGATGTTGCTGGCGGATATCTTAGGAATACTTCCACCTTATTTTCTCAAGAAGGGTTTAGATGAGAATGTTCCTGCTGCTGACCTCGTTGGCCTTTATTATAACGCCCTCTATTTAACTCTAAGTCTCCTGGGAGGTTTCTTATTCTCGGTGATATTCAGTTATGGGAGCCAATACCTAGGACATCATTTGATCCATGAAATAAGAATGGATATTACTAAAAAAATCTTTTCTCTTCCCAGCAGTTTCTTCGACCGCACCCCAATTGGGGATATCCTCACCTACCTTACTAATGATCTGGAAGCAATCAAACAATTCATATCCGATGGGGTGGCCTCCATCATCGGAGATTTTCTTAAGGTTTTTTTCATCTTGGCGATCATGTTCTATATCAATCCTATTTTGACCTTATTTGCAATCATCTCCGTTCCTCTCTTTGCCTTTGCTACCTATCTGTTCAGAATTAGTTTGCGAATCGGCTATCGAGGTATTCGTAAATCTAACGCTGCCATGAATACCATATTGGTAGAAACAATCACTGGTATCAAGGAGATCACGGTTTTTAATCATATTGATAAAACTTTGGATGAATTTGAAAAGAGCAATCAAAACTATTTGAAGTCCTTTCTTAAAGTGATCTTGGCTTACTCCCTCTACTTCCCTTTAATTGAGATTGTTAGTTTTATTTCGATGCTTGCCATTCTCTATGCCACCCATCTCTATATCGGAGCTCAAGTCACTCAAGGAGAAGTTTTCGCATTTTTCTTCTATATCAACATGTTCTTTCGCCCTCTTCGGGATCTGGCAGAACAATTCAATACTTTTCAAGCTGCTATGAGTGGAGCGGAGAGAATCTTCCGTTTTAACAATACTCCCATTGAATTTGATGATAAAGATGCCAAAGTAACCGATTATCAAGCTCGGGGAGAGATCATATTCGATAAGGTAGCTTTTTCCTATTCTGTAGATCCATTATCAAAAACAGATTCAAAAAAGAAAAAAACTCCTTCATTATTTAACAATGAAAAAAAGAATCCTCAGGTGATCTGTAAGGTCAGTTTTCGAGTGAAACCCGGTGAAAAAGTTGCAATTGTGGGTAGTACCGGAGCTGGGAAAACTACTTTAGTTTCACTACTTAATCGCCTCTATGAAGTAAGTGAGGGATCGATTAAAATCGATGGAATCGATATTCGGGACTTCTCCTTCCACTGTCTTAGAAACAACATCACCACCATTCCCCAAGATGTCTTTCTCTTTACCGGTTCCTTTTATGACAATATCGCCCTCAAGCATAATACTTCTCAAGAGGCAATAGAAGAAATTGCCAAGAAAATCCATCTCCATAATTTCATTATTAATAGAGCTAAGAGCTATCAGGAGAATGTTTTAGAGGAAGGAAAGTCTCTTTCCGCTGGACAGAAACAACTCCTCTCTTTTGCCCGAGCCTTCGTAAAGAAATCTCCCATCATTATTTTAGACGAGGCCACCTCCAATATCGACAGTGAATCCGAGAAAATTATTCAGTCAGCTTTACATAAAGTACTTCAAGGAAAGACAGCCATCATTATTGCTCACCGTCTTTCCACCATCCGCAATGCGGATCGTATCCTAGTGCTGCATCGTGGAAAATTAGTGGAGAAAGGAACTCATTCACAACTTATGAAAAAAAAATCGGGAATCTATCGCAATCTCTATCAAATTCAAAGTATTGAGTTGTCAAGGCAGCAGAGATAATTCTCTAAGTTTTTTTATCCCATAACCTTTGCTAAAAACTCTTTTCGCATTTTTTTCTCTTGTTGTTGATCATAGAATAATCTATCTCCCTTCAGGGTTAATGGAGAATGAAAATTATTACTAAAAAGATTGCCAGTCCCTAACCCTTGGGTGGTAGGGACAATAAAGTTAGAGGAATCAATAAGCCTCGCTGTCCATCGAGCAATAGCGGTTAAACCGAGACTGCTTTCTAAAGCGGAGGTGATCCACCAACCAATTCCCCTTTCATTCGCTAGAGTGATCCATTCCTCGCATTGAGTGAACCCCCCATGAACACCTGGTTTCAATACCAAATAATGAGGATGAAAGTCATCAAGAAGATTTATTTTTTTTTGAGTGGAGATAATGCCAATGAGCTCTTCATCCCAGGCGATTGGAATCGGGCTTTTTTTCATGACTTGCCGATATTCTTCCCGACTGATCATATTTTTATAGAGTGGGGAGAGGGGCTGTTCAATGGAATGAATAGGATAATCAGCTAATTTTTCCAACCTTTCCAGAGCAAGGCAAGAAAAGAATCCTTGATTGTTGTTTGAACCTGAAGAACCTAAAAAACCTAACGAACCGTTAGCATCAAGGCGTACGGTCGGCTCCACCTTTCGTCTTCCCGCTTCTCTGAAAAGAAAATCGAGTAAGGATAGTTCTTCTTTGAAGTCCAGTCCTCCAATTTTGAGCTTGATGGTAGAGAATTTACGATCAAGGAGGTCTATGATCTGCTGACGTTGGAACATTCCATCTCCCATCCAAATAAGGCCATTGATCGAAATCCCCTCCTCTCCGGCATAAAAACCTTTACCCCCTTTATCATCGGGGAAGTAAGTTCTAGGAGAAAGCATTTCCCAGGCAAAACGAAGGACTGGAGTTTCCGGGCCCGGTTCCTTTTCTCCAGTGATGGCATTTAATATCGGCAATGGCAACACGTTATGAGTAGAATAACTCACCCAATCATCTAAAGTCAATCCGGGTAAATAGCCGACTTCACCGATTAGAAAACGATCTTGTGGATCATTGAAATGAGGATTTTCTCGAATCAAGAAATAGGTATCTCTTAAGTTAAGTGATCCCCGAGAGGTCCCAATAGTCTTTTTAAATTTCAAAGGATAATGTCGCCAATAAAAATTGCTAAGATCATTGTTTTTTGACTTCATAATAAGTAAAATGTGTTATGATTATAACATTATCCTATATAATAAAATTCTTTCGATTAAAGGGAACAACTAGTAAAGAGATTTGGGAACCATAAGACAACTATAAGAGTGAAGAAAAAAAGTATTTCTATGCCATCTGATTTACCCCATAGGTCAAACTCTATAAACAGCATAAAAAACTATCGTAAAAGTATTGATGAAGTGGATGAGCAAATTCTCCAACTTCTTATCCGAAGAGCTGAGCTGGCAATAGAAATCGGTAATGTCAAAGAAGGTCTTTCTCAAACGATTTATAATCCCGAGAGAGAAAAACATATTTTGAATCGGATGTCTTTACTCAATACTGAGCATAACAGTCCTCTTTCATCCTCATCAGTAAAGGCTGTTTTTACTGAAATTATCTCTACCTGTCGTTCTCTAGAGCATACTCCCAAAGTCGCTTATTTAGGACCTGATGGATCGTTTTCCCATCTAGCTGTCTTGAAACAGTTCGGGAGTTCGGTTGAACTTCTTCCTCAACACAGTATTAATGCTTCCTTTGAACTTCTCAAACGAAGGCATTGTGACTATGCAGTCCTCCCGATCGAAAATAGTATTGAAGGGATGGTGAACAATACCATCGATCAACTCAGTATTCATGAGTTTTATATTCAAGCCGAGCTTTTCCTTCCTATCCGTCTCTGTTTGTTTATAAATAAAAAACTAGCCCCCATAAACAATAATTTTCCATTATCTCAAGCGGAGAAAGATAGGATCTTTTCTAAGATCAAGACTCTTTATAGTCACCCTCAACCCTTTGGTCAAGCCCGTAACTGGATTGAGAAACACCTTTCCAGAGTTAAACTTAGCGAAACACATTCCACTTCCCATGCTGCGGAAGAATGCTTAAAGAAAAGAAGTCATGCAAAAAAAACAGATATATCAGCCTGTATCGGGTCGAAACAACTTCTCAAAGTTTTTCCGGAATTACGAATGATTGAAGAAAGAATCGAAGATGGGACAAAGAACACTACCAGGTTCGTGGTAATTACTCCCAAATTGAAAGTGATAGAAGGAGCCAATAATATCACAAGCTTGTTGATCACAATCAAGGATAAGCCTGGAGCCCTTTATAATATTTTGTCGGTCTTCGCCAAGTCTAAGATCAACTTAACTAACCTGGTCTCCCGTCCTTCAAAACGAAAGGCCTTTGATTACCTTTTCTATATCGATTTTGAAGGAAATATCCATGAATCACAGGTACAGAAGGTATTGAAGAAAATAAAACCCTATATTGTGGAAGCAAAAATCATCGGTTCTTATCTTCGGGGAACTTTTTTTTAAGGAAAATAAAATGAAAACAATTTGCAAAAACATTCTTTTACTATTTTTTTTATTGGGAGGAATCGGTTTGATAGAATGCAAATCAACTCCCAAAACCATAATCATTGGAGAAACCACTTTCAGTGGTATAGAGTTAAAACAGATAGCTGACAGGTTTGCTGCTAAAATAACTGCCTACTTCTTTAGAGAAAACCTGCAAAATACCGTATTTGTTGCTCTACTTGCAACCAAGAATGATACCACTGAAGACATTCCTATCGATGTTCTTGATTTCGGTATGATAAACGCTTTATTAGATGATGGAATTCTTACAGTCAGGACCGAAGACCGAGGGCGAGCTTTAGATGAGATTGAATTTAATCTCTCTGGACTCAGCGATAATACCCTTACCATTGGAAGGATGAAAACGCCCAACTATTTTATCAAAATAAAAATCAAAGAAAACTACCTTCGTCAAGGCAGGGACAGAATTTCAGAATTCACAGTGGTTATGGAATTAAGGAGCGTAGAAACCCAGTTAGTACATGCTTCTGATATCGTCCAATTCACCAAAAGATCAAACCGAGGAAAGGACAGCTATTCCTGGTAAAGTTATTCTTCTACTCAAGATAATCCCTTCGCTTCCCAAGTAGAGTCAAGGGAATAGGGAAACTCTATGATATGCTTTCTGTCTTCTAAACTCCCATATTTAACTAACCATATCCGTAAGCGTCGTTAGTGATAAAATCACCAATATTGTTCGGAATAACTTTGACTTCCTCAATATTTTTCTTAGCAACTAAATTATTCTTATGTTATAAGTGAATCAAAAACAATATCTCTCCTCATATCATAGAAGAGGATTAAAAAAAAGATTTTAGGATGTTCAGCAAAATCAACCTTGAGGAGAATTCGAAATTCTCCCCAAAGCAGATGAATATAAAAAATATAACTATTTTGCCAAGTTCAATTTAAAAAATTATTATAAAATTATAGATTTAACTGTATGCAAAAAGCATCCCTTTTTCTAAAAGAAAGAATCCAAAAAATTAGGGAGAATTTACTGCATACCCCCCTCTTCATAAGCCCCCATATCCGGCCGATCTATCCGACTATACCCGCGGGCATCGGTGGGAATGAGGTTTTTTGCTGCATCACTCGGCAAATTGGGTACTAGGCTACTCAAACCTGGATCGCTATACCAGTCAGTACCATTATCACTATAGTACCAGTAACTATTCTGGGAGGAAGTTGATTCCCTTACATAGATCCCCGCATTCTGAGCCGGGCTGCCATTGCCAATGGAAATGGTTTTAACCCCGCCTCCATTATCAGCTAAGGTCCCCAGTCCGGGATTGTTAGCGATAACAAACTCACTAATAATGCTATTAGGATAGCTAATATCCTCTTTATTCATACGAATTCCGTATTCCGTGGGAGCAAGAGTAGGAATACCCCCTCCCTTAATAAGAGAATAATATAACTCCACAGTTTCTATTTTGGAGTTATCATTCATTACAAAGATATTCTTATTATCCCACAAGATCGTATTTATCAGGGTAAGTGGGTTTCCCTCACCATTATGATAGATCCCACTTCCATTACCATTATTATTAGCCTTATTGCCCGAGAAGGTAGCATTGATTAAGACAGAAGAAGAATTATAATTATACATCCCACCTCCATTATCAGCTGTATTGCCCGAGAAGGTAACGTTGATCAAAATAGGGGAAGAAGGGAAGCTAAAGCCCCCGATGGAACTATCATTATATATCCCGCCTCCATTATCAGCCGTATTGCCCGAGAAGGTAATGTTGTTCAAGATTGGAGAGGAAGAAATATTATACATCCCACCTCCCCAATTAGCCTCATTACCTGAAAAAGTAACATTGATCAGGGTGGGGAACGAAGAAGAATTAAACATCCCACCTCCTTTACCTTCATCATTAGGACTCCCAGTAACCGTATTGCCCGAGAAGGTAACATTGATCAAGGTGGGGGAGGAAGCAGTATCATTAGCTATCCCTCCTCCAAGATTAGCCCTATTACCCGAGAAAATAACATTGATCAGGGTGGGAGAGGCATCAGACTGATTAAACATTCCGCCTCCTTTACCAAGAAAACTCCCCCCAGAAGCCTCATTATCCGAGAAAGTAACATTGATCAGGGTGGGAGAGCTAGACTGATTAAACATCCCACCCCCATGATTATCATTGCCACCGGTAATGACCACTCCATAAAGAAGAGCTGTGTTATCAATGATTCCATTATTATAAAATACCTTCTTGTTGTTATTACCATGAAGGCGAGTTTCTCCTGTTAGGCGAGTTTCTCCTGTTTGATCATAACTTCCGGCAGTAAAGCCACCTACTAATGCTACATGGTTTTTCATAGCATAACTACTACTAGGTTTATAAGTTCCCGATTCCACCAATACCACATAAACCTTATCCTCGCTAGCATCATTGATCCCATCTATCATCGCTTTTATATCGTCAGCAGCATTAACCCAAGAACTTCCATCACCAATGCCAGATTCAGTTTCCTTAACATAACGGGCCACCACCTCTGCTCCCGGAGTATAGTTTGAGAAAATTAACTCACTCATCTCTCCATAATCAGTAAGATCGGAGGGAATAGTTCCCTCATCAACAATAATACTCTTAAAAGATCTAATTTTCTTAGCATAGAGATCAAGACTACCGGTCACTGAGGCACTTATATCATAGGGTTGAGTTATCGCAGCATCTTTATACCATTCATACTCATTTCCTTGAGAAGAACGAGGATAATCTAATGCAGGAATCGTAGTTAAACTAGTAATAAAGATAGTATCTAGGAGACTTCCACCTCCCTCCTGGTAAAATCTAACTCTATATTGTTTATTGGTGTATTTCGCATATAGGGAAAAATCATTACTCACCGTCCAATTAAAATCATATTGAGTGACGAAAGTAGTATCCGTATACCAACCCTCCAAAGCATAATGCTCCTTGATGGAATCAACAGGCTTAGCTACAGGGGTTAAACTATTTACCATTACAGGGTCAATAGCACTCCCTCCATCTGTGTCGAAACTTATCGTATATTGCTTATCGATGTATTTTGCATATAAAGTAAGATCATTGCTTACCACCCAATTAAAATCATATTGAGTAACGAAAGTAGTGTCCGTATACCAACCCTCCAAAGCATAATGCTCCTTGATGGGATCGATAGGCTTAGCTACAGGAGTTAAACTATTCACCATTACAGGACCAATAGCACTCCCACTATCTGTGTCGAAACTTATCGTATATTGCTTATTAGTCCACTGAGCATAAACTATGGTTTGGTTGGTGATGGGAGCATCGAAGTCAAAAATATTCCCCCCACTAGAAGCATCATACCATTCCTTAAATCCATAGTGTTCCCGAGATGGATCTGATGAAAGGGAAGCTTTCTTCTCTCCATAAAGGACATATTCGACGACAGTAGGATCACCACTTATGAGTCCCCCGTTAGCATTGAAGATTACCCCATAGTACCTGGTTAGGGTTACCGTATAGGCAAATGTAGTTTGATCAATTGCGGTTACCGTATAGGTTTTAGCCGTGGAGAAATCCTGAGCTACTTCCGAGGCCGGGGAGATATTCGATCCATTGTGAACAATAGTCGGAATTAACTGAGTAATCCCTTCCACATTGGTAGCCGTCTTAGTTATGGTTTGATCATTGTCATTAATATCCATCACAATATTCGCTTTCAGATGTGAATTATCTTTTTTTAAAAAAGTAAATAAGATGATCTCTTTACTATCCATCAACTGTACCCTTATGGTATAAATAGAGACATTTCCACCTTGAGCTGTTACGGTGAAAGTATGCTGTTTGCCACTACCGAAGTCCATATTGGCGGTGTATTGATTATATTCATCCAATAGTAAATCTTTATTGCCATATGAGAGGGTAGCCCCCACCTCCACCACTTCCAAGGTAAATTCAACATCAGAAATTCCTTTATTATTAGGCAAGTAAATAGTAAAAATATTTTTGTCAGATGAAATATCTCTGTTATTATACAACACCTTAAGGGCGACACTATCGGTACTGTTATCATCAATCACAGTACACGAGAAAAACATACTAAAAAGTAGTAGAAAAAACGTATAATACTTTGTTTTAATCATTTTGAATCCTTATTTTATTAATTAGTTTATCCATTAATATAACTATAAAAGTTATTATCTAATCATAATTTAACTTTACATTAAATGATACATAATTGAAAACAATTAAGCAAGTAAATTTATTAAAATTCTATAATACTTAAGTATTTTCTTTTAATTTTATCATAAATTTTATGAATTTATCCATAAATTATTTGAAATCAAAAACTTTTTTGAGCAAAAATAAAATAAAATTTCAAAAAATAAAACAATTCAGAATTCCCCTAGGTAATAAAGTTTATCTTGCGGTACAACTGAAAATTCAGCAACCTCTGCGATTAATGAAAATCACTAAAGAAATCTTCCCTAACCCCCCAAGCGAAATTGAAGAGGATCAGGGAAAGCTATAAAAATGAATAAACAAAAAATCAATCCTACATTGGATGGAGGGAATCCTCTGTCCTCCTAAATTCCGCCAAAGGATAAGAAAATCAACTTCGCTCGAAAGACAAGGGAAACTTTACGGTACAGTCCCCCCCTTTTCATAGGCTCCCATGTCCGGGCGACCTACCCGACTATACCCGCGGGCATCGGTAGCGGTGATATCTTTCGCATCGCTCGGCAAAGTAGCTACTCGGGACGTCAAATCAGAATTCCTAAACCAGTCGTTATCACTACCACTATCACTATAATACCAGTATTTCTCCTTACTCTTCATATAAATTCCTGCATTCTGGGCTGGGCTGCCATTGCCAATGGAAATAGTATCAACCTCACCTCCATTGTTGGCCAAACTGCCCAGTCTGGGATCATTCTTGATAATTGACTTGCCATCAATGCTAATAGGATAGGCAGAAATATCATTGTTATATAAACGAATTCCTGTTGCGCCAATAGAGAGTAGTTGTTCAACTTGCCCATTATCATCAACCCCCTCCTCAATAAGAGAGTAAGACAACTCCACAGTTTCTATTTTGGAGTTATCATTCATTACAAAGATATTTCCATTATTATTATTCCACAAGATCGTATTTATCAGGGTAAGTGATTTCCCCTCACCATTATGATAGATCCCGCCTCCATTACCAGTCCCAGTAACCGTATTGCCCGAGAAAGTAACATTGATCAAGATGGAGGAGGCATTATAATTATACATCCCGCCACCATCACTATCAGCTTCATTACCCGAGAAGGTAACATTGTTCAAGATGGGAGAGGAAGAATTCCAACTATACATCCCACCGCCATGACTACCAGCTTCATTACCCGAGAAGGTAACATTAACCAAGGTGGGAGAAGATAACTGATTATACATCCCACCTCCTTGATCATTAGCCGTATTATCTGAGAAAGTAACATTGACTAGAGTAGGGGAGGAGGAATGACTATTATACATCCCACCGCCATGATTACCAGCTTCATTACCCGAGAAGATGACATTAACCAAGGTGGGAGAAGAATTCCAATTATACATCCCGCCTCCTTGATTCTTATTATTACCATTGATGATGACCACTCCATAGAGGAGAGCTACGTTGTAAATTCCGCTATTATTGAACACCTGCTTGTTATTATCACCATCAAGGCGGGTTTCTCCTACTCGATCATAACTTCCGGAAGTAAAACCACCTACTAAGGCTACATAATTCTTCATAGCATAGCTACTACTAGGTTTGTAAATTCCCGATGCTATCAATACTATATAGATTTTATTATTATTAGCATCGTTGATCCCATTTATAATCGCCTGTATATCCCCACTGGCATTGTTCCAAGAGCTCCCGTCACCATTGCCGGATTCAGTTTCCTTAACATAACGAGCTTCTACTTCCACTCCTCCAGTATAGTATGAAAAGATCATCTTACTCATATCATCATAATCAGTAAGATCAGAGGGAATGACTTCATTTTCAATGATACTCTTAAATGTACCATCTACATCAAGAGCCTTAGCATAAAGATTAAGATTATTGGTCACTTGGGCACCTTCATCATAGGCTTGAATAAAGCTACTATCACTATACCACTCATACGCTTTTCCTTCAGAAGAAACAGGATAGTTTATCGCAGGGATCGCAGTTAGGCTGGCAACCGGGACAGTTCCCAGAAGATCGGTTCCTTGGTAAAACCTAACTTGATATTGTTTGTTGGTCCACTGAGCATAGATTGTAGTTTGGGTGGTAATGGGAGTATTAAAGTCGAAAATGCTTCCTCCAGTAATAGCATCATACCATCCTTTGAATCCATAGTGTTCCCGGGATGGATCTGATGGAGAGAAAGCTTTCTCTCCATAAAGGACGTATTCAGTGACGACAGTAGGGTCGCCACCTATGAGTCCTCCATTACCATTGAAGGCTACCCCATAGTAACTGGTTAGAATTACCGTGTAGTCGGATGTAGTCCCATCAATCGCGGTTACCGTATAGGTATTATTCGTAGAGAAGTCCCTGGCTACTTCCGAGGCCGGAGAGACACTCAATCCATTGTAAACAATAGTTGGAATTAATTGAGTAATCCCTTCCACATTGGTAACCGTCTTACTTACTGCTTGACTATTGGCATCAATATCCATCGCAATATCCGCTTTCAGATGTGAATGATCTGTTTCTCGGAAAGTAAATGAAAAAATCTCTTTACTATCCATCAACTGTACTCTTACGGTATAAATGGCGATATTCCCATCTTGGGCAGTTACTGTAAAGTCATATGTAACACCATCACTGAAATCCATATTAGTGGCATATTGATTGTATTCATTTAATAGTAAGTCTTTATTGTCATATGAGAGGGTAGCTCCCGCCTCCACCTCTAAGGTAAATCCAACATCCGAAATTCCCTCACTATTAGGCAAGTAAATAATAAAAATATTTTTGTCAGATGAAATATCTCTGTTATTATACAGCACCTTAAGGGCAGCACTATCGGTATTGTTATCATCAATCACAGTACAAGAAAAAAGTACACTAAAAAACAGTAGAAAAATCGCATAGTATTTTGTTTTACTCATTTTGAATCCTTATTTTATTAATTAATTTATCCATTAATACAACTAAAAAACTATTATTTAATCATAATCGGCTTTACAATTAAATAATACATAATTTCAAACAATTAAACAAGTAAATTTATTAAAATTTTGCAATATTTAAGTATTTTCTTTTAAATATTCATGAATTTATCCATAATTATTACTTAAAATCAAAAACTTTTTTGAGCAAATAAAATAAAATTTTAAAAAATAGAACAATTCAGAATTTTCCTAGGTAATAAAAAGTTTATCTTGTGATACGGTAAAAACTCAGAGACCTCTGCGGTTAATAAAATCACTAAAAGAAAGTATAACCGCAGAGATGCGTGGAAACTTTACGGCGTAGTCCCCCCCACTTCATAAGCTCCCATATCCGGGCGACCTACCCGACCATATCCGCGGGCATCAGTGGCGGTGAGATCATCGGCATTATTCGGAAGACTCTCTTGTGTGGTCAAGTCGAGATCACTATACCAGTCAGTGTTATTTTTGCTATAATAGAGATTGGCTTCCGGATAAGTATTCCCTGCCTTCACCCCCCTTACATAAACCCCCTTATCTTTAGCCGGACTGCTGCTGCTGATGGAGATGGTGTTGATTTCACCTCCATTATTGGCTAAGGTTCCCAATCCGGGATCTTCAGTGATAATTTCCTTGCTATTAATAGCAATAGGATAGGTGACGGTATCACCATTTTCTAAACGAATCCCGCTTGCAGTGGTGGAAGCATTAACCCCACCAAAATTACGGGAGTAATACAAATTCACAGTTTCTGTATTGGCGTTATTATTGCGTAAATAGATATTCCCAGCATTATTCCCCGATAAAATCACATTTATCAAGGTGAGTGGTCTTCCGTCACCATCATGATAGATGCCTCCTCCTACCCCACTAGTAACTGTATTAGCTGAGAAGGTAACATTGATCAAGGTGGGAGAGGAACTGTCATTATTACGCATCCCGCCTCCATGAAATGCCGTATTGCCCGAGAAGGTAACATTGATCAAAGTGGGGGAGGAAGACCTATTAAACATCCCGCCTGCGTTAAAATCAGCCTCATTATCTGAGAAGGTAACATTGATCAAAGTGGGGGAGGACTCGAAATTTAACATTCCTCCTCCATCATCAGCCTCATTACCCGAGAAGGTAACATTGATCAAAGTGGGGGAGGAAGAATTATTAAGCATCCCGCCTCCATAAGTAGCACTATTACCTGAGAAGATAACATTAATCAAAGTGGGGGAGGAATTAACATTCCACATCCCAGCTCCAGCAGTACCAGAACCACTATGACCATTGGTAATGACCACTCCATAGAAAAGAGCTGTGCGGTTAAGGTTATTTCCATTATTATTGAACAACACCTTGTTGTTATTACCATCAAGGCGGGTTTCTCCTGCTCGATCATAACTTCCGGCGATGAAACCACCTACTAAAGCTACATGGTTTTTCATAACATAACTACTACTAGGTTTATAAGTTCCCGATTCCACCATTATCACATAAACCTTATTCTCGTTAGCATCATTGATCCCATCTATCATCGCTTTTATATCATTAGCCGCATTAGCCCAAGAACTCCCGTCGCCAGTACCAGATTTCTTAACATAACGGACTGCCACCGTCGCTCCCGGAGTATAATTAGAAAAGATTTCCTCGCTCATCTTTCCATAATGAGTAAGATCTGTAGGTATTATTCTATTTTCAATGATCATTTCAAAAGACGCCGGAACTTCTTCGGCATAAAGATCAAAGTCAGCAACGACTAGAGAGTCCTTATTGAACACTCCACCTAAACTTACATTACTGTGCCACCTGTATGCTCCCCCTGCATTGGGATTAACAGGATAATCCGATACAGAGATCGTAGCCAAACTAGTAAGCAAGATAGTGTCTAAGAGATCAGCTCCTCGGTAAAACCTAACCTGATATTGTTTATGGATGTATTTCGCATACAGGGTAAGGTCATTACTTACCACCCGATTAAAATCATATAGAGTAGTGAAACTACTGTCCACATACCAACCCTCAAAAGAAGAATAATGATCACTGGTAGGGTCAGTAGCAGGCTTATTTACTAAATTTGAGCTATTCACCGTTACGGAAGGGATAGGAGTTCCTGCATATGTTTCAAAACTCACTTTGTATTGCTTATTAGTCCACTGGGCATAGGCTGTAATTTGGGTGGTAATGTCAGTAGTGGTGAAATCGAAAATGCTTCCCCCACTAGAAGCATCATACCATCCTTTAAATCCATAGTGTTCCTGAGATGGATCTGATGGAGGGGAAGCTTTCTCTCCATAAAGGACATATTCGGTAACAGTAGGGTCACCACTTATAAGTCCCCCGTTAGCATTGAAGGTTACCCCATAGTAACTGGTTAGGGTTACCGTGTAGTCTGATGTAGTTCCATCAATTGCGGTTACCGTATAGATATTATTCGTAGAGAAATCTTGAGCTACTCCCGAAGCCGGAGAGATATTTGATCCACTATGGACAATAGTTGGAATTAAACTAGTCGTCCAATTTTCCACATTGGTAACCGTCTTACTCACAGTTCGACTATTGGTATTAACATCCATCGCAATATTCGCTTTCAAATGTGAATGATCGCTTTCTAGGAAAGCAAATGAAAGGATCTCTTTACTGTATTTTTGTTGCTGTGACACTTTTATGGTATAAGTGGCAGAGGTAGTTCCATCTTGGGCTGTTACGGTAAAATTATGGGTAGCACTACCACTGAAATCCATATTGGTAGTGTATTGTCTGATTTCATTCAATATTAGATCTTTGTTATTATCATCTTGAAGGGTAGCTCCCTCACCTACTTCCAGAGTGAACATAACACTACTTACATCAGTTCCTTTAAAGAGTATGGTAATGTTGTTTCCGTTAGGAGAAATTGTTTCATCATTATAAATGACGATAAGGGAACTGTCGGAGTTCTTTTCAGTGGTGACAGAGTAGGTTATGTCATTAGTAACCCGATAATTACCGATGGTTAAGCCTTTTTTTACAGTTAGTTGATAGGTGGTATGGTAGCTTAGATTAGTTGTTGGAGCTATTTTTATTTGATTAGTTATTTGAGTAGGGTCAACACTTAAGTCAATGAGGCTACCCTCCATATCTATGAGTTTTATTTGTCCTTTCAAATAACTGGTATGATCAGCCATAGTTCCTAGTGACTGATCGAATGTCAACAAAAATGAGGTATTCAATGGAATAGCATTGGTGTCGCTAATTGGGACATCATTGCCATTCACAACAGAAAAAGACGAGATCCCCAGAGAATCATAATTTACGCTGGGAGCAGTACCTCCCTCATCTGTTGTTCCACAGGACAGGTAGAGTCCGATCAGCAGTAAACAGATCATGGAATAAATGACTCTATACACACTGTTTTTATATAATTTGATTGGATTGGATTTTATATACATGTTTTTACTCCGAAAAATTTGTTTCATTTATTTAAATTTCTAGTATTTACTTAAATAATACTATGCTTTTAACATTTTTATAAGTAAAATATGAAAATAAAATATGCAGAGAATTTATAGTATTATATATAAATATAGCTTTCTATTTCTTTGAGTGAATGTTAATAATCAACAATTTATGGCTCTTCGGTTAACAGTATTCGTAGAGAAGTTCTGGACTATTTTCGAGCCGAGGAGATATTCGAACTATTATGGAAATATTTGGAATTAAATAAGTAATTCCTTCCACATTGATGACTGTCTTAGTTCTGTCTTGAAGTAATATCCTACAAAGATCTTCTTTCAGGGGCGAGTTGTTTTCTTGTAGAAAAGCAAATGAGGTATCTTCTGCTTACCGCTTTTTGACAATAATGATGCTACGCTATCTTCTGTTACACAGAATATAGGTATAGTCCGATCAACAGTAAACCAGATCGTAGAATATATAGTTTTATTTAGTTTATTGTTTGTTTTGTTGTTCCCATTTTTTTATCTCCTTAAGCTACTTACAAGCTATCAATGAATTTATATCATATTAGAGCACTCAATCAAAAAAAGATTCTTTTAAAATTATTCAACTAATTCCAGTTCCGGCTTGGATAGTTTTTGGAGTAGCTTTGCTGCTCCACACACCAAAGCTTTTACTGATGCTACCGTAATATTTTTATCCTCACCTGCTCCAAAAAAAACTTGAGCTTCGTCTTTCCTCTCTAACTGAATATAACAAATTGCACGAGCATCAGCACCCTTGGAAAGAGAATGTTCCTGATAATCAACAATTTCAAAGGAACCACAAATATTTACCAATGCTTTTTGAACTGCTTCTACTGGTCCATTACCATTGGCTTGGAGGATTATTTCCCGATCCCCTTCCAGCCGATGATTTTGGAGACGAAGTTCCACTTTAACTTCATTGTTATTAACATAATCTGGTTTAATTCCCAAATATTCGAAAGGAAGTCCGGGTGGATAGATATAAGTTTTCTTAAAAAGCTCCAGAATCTCATCGGGAAGAACTTCGCGATCACTTTCCTCGGCAAAGTCCTGAACCTTCTTACTAAAGTCAATTTGCCAAGCCCGAGGTAACCGATAGCCATAATCACTTTCCATCACATAGGCAGTTCCTCCTTTACCCGACTGACTATTAATACGAATAATCGCCTCATAATTACGACCGATATCTTGGGGATCAATCGAAAGATAAGGAACCTGCCATTCTTCTTTAGGATGAGCTTTTCGATATGCCATTCCTTTATTGATAGCATCTTGATGGGAACCTGAAAAAGCAGTAAACACTAACTCCCCGGCATAAGGATGACGATGGGGAACTGGCAGCTCGGTACATTCCTCAGAAAGTCTTACCAAAGGATTAAGGTCGTAAACATTGAGTTTAGGATCAATACCATGGGAATAAAGATTCAAAGCTAAGGTAACAATATCCACATTGCCGGTACGCTCTCCATTACCAAAAAGGGTCCCTTCTACCCGCTCCGCACCTGCTAACATAGCAAGTTCACTGGCTGCCACACCTGTTCCGCGATCGTTATGGGTGTGGACACTTAAAACAACTCTCTCTCTTTCTTTAATATTACAGTGGAACCATTCAATCATGTCGGCAAAGACATGGGGGCCGAAAAGTTCAACAGTGGCGGGAAGATTGAGTATTATTTTTTTATTCGGCCATTCATTCATCACCGCTTCACATATCTCCAAACTGAACTTTGGCTCCGTACCTGTAAAACTCTCGGGAGAATATTGAAGAGTAATGTTTTTATGATCGGAGGTAAGGTTCTCTTTAATCCATCTCACTCCTTGAGTTGCAATATCTATAATCTCCGGCTTGTCTTTCCTAAAAACAATCTTCCTCTGGGCAATAGAGGTTGAGTTATAAAGATGTACGATAACATTTTTAGCCCCTATGACTGATTTTAGAGTTTTTTCGATCAACTCCTTCCGGGCTTGGGTCAATACCTGAATAGTAACATCATCTGGAATAAGATGATTGTTGATCAAATGGCGAACAAAGTTATATTCCATCTGAGCAGCAGAAGGAAATCCAACTTCAATTTCCTTAAAACCCATCTCAACCAAGACCTGAAAAAATTTCAATTTCTTCCTTAAATTCATTGGATTGATCAAGGCTTGATTTCCATCTCGAAGATCAACACTGCACCAAGTTGGAGCCTGTTTAACTTTTTGGTCAGGCCAAGTCCTTTTATTAAAAACAAAGGGATGATAGCTATATTTCTTCATATTTACCTCCTGTAATAAATAGCTTCTTCTAAAAAACTAAAATAAATTGAGATTGTTTCTATTAGCCCCTAAAGGGCAGGAGATGTAAGGATGGTAAAAATAGAGGAAGCATCTGAAAATTTTGGAAAAATTTCTGGCTATGATTTAAAAAAAAATGCTCCCGAGAAAAACTCATTTTATCCACTTTCTTTTTCGAAAATCAACAGAGATAAATTTAAAAAAAACATTATATAATAAATATACTATATTTTTAATTAAATTGCAAGTAATATTTGTTTTGAGAACAAAATAATAGAGTCAACTTTCTAGAATTTAACTATAACAAAGTAATACACAAAAATATGATAATATATTATTAAACCAGTTTCATGGAAAAAAAGCATAACTTAGTCAATTACCGTAAGGGGACATATATCACTCTAGAGAATGACTTCAATAACGACTCTTTTTATATTATTCTTAAAGGAAAAGTCCGAGTTGAAAGTTCTATCAATACCGAAATTTTAAATCTTAACCGTACATTACAACCAGGTGATTTCTTTGGTGTTATTCCTTTTATGACCAGCAATCCTCAGTATGAGTCAACTTATGCTGTAGAAGATTGTGTACTCATTAAAGTAGGGAAGAAGGATATTGTTGCAATGTTTGAACGATCTAATGCATTGGCCTCTAAGATCGTTCGAGCTTTTACCAATGATCTTCGAATCTATGATGAGAATTTAGCACAATTAACTACCAAAAGTAATGAGGAAACAGATGATATAGATGAAAAGCTTTTTAACAACGCAAAATTTTATTTTAACAGTAAGCAATTCCGTATAGCTGCCTATATTCTTACCCAGTTTATTAAAGTCCATACTTATTCTAAAAGAGTATCCGAAGCTTTAGAGATGTTAAAGCAGATTGATGACGAATATCTAGTTCCTTTACAAAATTTAAAAAGTGATGCCCGTCGTATCTTTATCAATGGACAAATGTTGGTAAGTGAATTTGAGCCTGGACATGAAGCCTTTATTATTGAGTCCGGTAGAGTCAAAATTACCAAAGTGATCAATGATAAAGAAATTCTTCTTGCAGTATTAAAGCCAGGCGACATTTTTGGAGAGATGTCAATGATAAACAATAATCCTCGGGCTGCCTCTGTCATTGCCTTTGGGGACACCTCCTGTATCGTCCTCAATACAAAAAATTTTAACACTTTAATTAAACAAAACATCTACATCACCATCAAATTGATCAGTCTGCTTAGTGAAAGAATTTGGACCGTTTATAAACAGTTAGAAAACCTTTCTTTTACAAATGTTAAAACTCGAATTTACGATACCCTTTATATCCAAATGATCAAACATAAAGCCAAAATAGCCGATCAAAGCAAATACCTATTTGAATTTGGGGTTTCTGAGCTTATGAAAATGGTGGGAGTAGAGCAAGAAGAGTTTGAAAAGAATATCAACGAAATCTTACAACAGAAATTTATGACCTTGTATGATGATAAATTTCTTTGCTTGAACACCATGGATATTAAGAAGGAAACCGAATTCATGAAAAAACTGGAAAAAATCAAAACCAGAAATAAGCTTGCCAGAGATCATTAACTCTATCCTCACCCCTTAGCAGACTCAAAAACATTATGAGCCTGAACGAATCTTGAACAGCAAAACCCCTTCTCCAAATTTTCCAATTTTATTTATAACCACTACTCATCCTGGCTGGGGTTATGGTCATGCTCGTAGGGTCATCTCCTTGGTTAAAGAATTTCCTCGCAGCCAATGGCATTGCGAAGTAATTGATGTGGTCTTTGAAAAAAAGAACGAACCCTGCCCAGACTTATTGGATACTCAATTTCCTTCAACTACTGCCAATCCCTCTAACATTAAATGGCCAATTACTTTTAATGTGATCAGGAGTTTAAATGCTTTTCATGATTGGATTGCTGGAAAATTTTTCTCTTTGGTCGTCATCGACAGGAGAGAGCCTCCCCCCATTATTATTGAAAAAATAAAGGCCTTAGGCGATATTCCTATTGTTGTTTTTGACATTCGTGCAAGCATCCCTCAATCAAAAAAAAACAGAAATCATAATCTGGTAGCCCACTTGAAAGCATTGA
This sequence comes from Spirochaetota bacterium, assembly GCA_965224715.1. GTDB lineage: Bacteria > Spirochaetota > UBA12135 > COTS27 > CAXSBA01. Next base: position 56,629 of record OZ245054.1, read on the forward strand.
AAAAGATCACCTATGTGATTAATTCTATTCCCTCTTTAGAAAACAATTGGGCTAATCTTAATGGACTATGCTATCTCTACCTTCCTAGAAATATTAATAATATTAATCCATCTCATTCCACACCACAGAAGAAAATCCATAAAAAAATAAAAAATGATAAAAGGGAAATCCTGCTTTACTTGGGAGAATTCTCAAATAGAGAATATATAACTGAAGCAATCACTCAAGTAGGGGATTATATCACATCCATAAAGTCAAAACAGATAGAAAAATCTAGTCAAAAAAAAAGTAATGATCAAGAGACACTTATAACAGTTATTACATCGAGAAAAAACTTTAATATAGTAAAAACTCAGCTAAATAGAATATCGGATAGCTTCCCTCGAAAAATTTCTTATCGACTTCTTACTTTCAATCCCAACGGGATTGATTGGACTGGGATCACTATTCTTTTTTCCCATTTCGGACTCATGGGAATTGAGGGTATCCAGAAGGGTATCCCTACCTACTTTTTAGAACCTACCCCCTATCATAGACAACTAGTCCAACATTATTTTCCACAAATGCTACTATCCCAAGCTATTACTAAGAAGAAAGTTATTGAAAGAAAAGATCACATTGAAAACATAGGCAATAAGCATAAACAGATCATCAAAATCTTAAAAGAATTTGCCTTGTCATCCAATCTTGGAAAAAGTCAAAATAGGCAAAGGAAAGAAGCCGATTCTCAAAGATGTGATCTTTGTTATGGCAACCTTTCAATAAAACAACGTCGAAGTTGGATGAATCTCTCTCAATGTTGTGACTGTAAAAGTTACCGCCTGCAACCTTTTTTTTCTATATCGACATCCTCTGAAGACAAAAAACGACTATGGAGTGCCCCTCAGGAAAATTATGATATGGACTATTTTATCGGGGAGTATGAAAAAAACTATGGGCGGAGCTACCGAGATGATGAAGTAACCATTAAGGGTTTTGCTCGTAAACGAATGGAAATGATCGAATATTTAACAAAGGAAAAGAAAAATCGAAAACAAAATCGTCTCCTCGATATTGGATGTGCCTATGGGTTTTTTCTGGATATTGCAAAAGAATTGAATTATGATACTTATGGAGTGGACATCTCTAAACATGCGGGCAAGCAAATAAATTCTCATCACTTTATCCGTGGAGATTTTCTTGAAAAATCCACACTCCAGCCATGGCTCAATGAAGGAGTTCTTTTCGATGTCATCACTCTTTGGTATGTCATAGAACATTTCCCTAATATTGCTTCAGTTATAAAAAGAGTATCCTCTATCCAAGCTCCCGGAGGGATTCTAGGTCTTTCTACTCCCAATGCCAGAGGGCTCACCTCCCGTATTCAACAAGAAAAGTTTTTAACGAATTCCCCAATTGATCATTATTATATTTTCTCTATCAAAGGGCTTAAAAAAAAATTATCTGAATTCGGTTATGCCTATGCCGGTTTTAGAGCGGGGGGAATACATTATCGTCGATTTCAGGAAGCCTGTCCCCATCTTTTCTGGATACCTAAAATATTGTATCAAAAATGGGCAGCCTGGACTAATCTCGGGGATACTATGGAAGTCTATTTCATTAAACGGTGAGTAACGATTCAGTAAATGATTAATAATATAATTGAACTATGAGGAAATTATGGTTTTTTCTTAAACAAGAAAAGTTATGGACCTCCCTGTGTTTGATAATCATGTTTATGAGTTCCGCCTTTACTATTATCCAAGCTGGGTTCATAGCCAACCTAATATCCTTCACCGTCAATCTAGAGCAGGCCAAAAACCTACCTCAGATGACAGAAGGAGGCTATCTATTCGATAAGGTGATTAAGGTTTTTCGCTTAATTATAGATGGCAATAACCTTGGGGCCACCCAATACATTCTCACCAATAAAGACTATCTCTTCTATACCACTCTAACCATCATTTCCATATTGTTTATAACCACTACCCAAATGTTGTTCTTTCTCCGTGACTTCAATAATCAGTATTTTACTTTCAGAATTTCAGCCCGAGTTCGAAAAAAATTCTATCATCAAGCTTTAGATTATGATTTCCTATATCTTCGCGACCGTCAGAGCGGTGATCTTATTTCCCGAGTTCTAAATGATATCAAAGTTGTAGAGGGAGATATATATCCCTTTTTGGAATCATTAGTTTATGGACCTATTGTCCTTACTTTTGGGCTCGTAACTATGTTGTTGATCAATGCTCAATTTACTCTAATCCTTATCATCAGTTTTGTTATTTTAGGAATAGTTATTTTTTTTATTTCTTCTTTTTTTAAGAAATTAGTTAAACTTACTCAGGAAAAACTTTCTGATATCACTGTTCACATTAAAAGTAGTTTGGAGAACATTGCTGTAATCAAAATTTTTAATCGACAAGATTATGAGAGGCATCGATTTTCGGAAACTATCCATCATCATCTTAGTCTAATGAAACGAAGTGTTTTTATTCATTTCTTAAACCGTCCGATTAGTGAGCTATTCATTACTACTGGAGGCCTTTTTATTCTTTTTTATTCTTCTGGACTTATTATGGAAGAACAAATTACTATCACCCAACTTTTTTCTTTCTTCTCAATTCTAATCTATGTAGTTCCCTATGTTCAACGCATTAATAATGGTTTTTTCTTAAAACAACGCATCGATGTTGCCATGGAAAGACTTTTTGAACCAAGTGATACTCTTCATTTTGAAAAGGCCGAAGGAAAACTTTTAGATGTGATCCTTAATGAAAAAGGCTATCCCCCTTTTGAAGGTAATATCGAATTTCGTGGAATCAGTTTTAATTATCTTCCAGAGAAATCAGCATTGAAGAATATTTCTTTCACAATCAAGAAGGGAGAATTCGTTGCTATTGTAGGAGAATCCGGTAGTGGAAAAAGTACCCTTCTTAATATGATTTCCCTTCTTATTATTCCCCAACAGGGAGAAATTCTTTATGATGGAATATCTTTTCGAGAATTATCATTAGCTGGAGTCAGGAAACACATTTCTTTTGTTCCTCAGGAAAGTGTCCTTTTCCCTATAAGTATCATGGATAACATTCTCTATGGCAATCCAAACGCGAATAAAAAAATGGTGGAAAAAGCAGCTCGTCTAGCCAATATTCATGATGTTATCAAAGCCCTTCCTCAAGGCTATGATACCTTGGTAGGTGATCAAGGCTCTAAACTCTCAGTGGGACAAAAGCAAAGATTAGCTATTGCCAGAGCTCTCATAAAGAATCCCCAAATCTTGATTTTGGATGAAGCCACTTCATCATTAGACAGTGTTTCCGAAAATCTGATTCAAAAATCCATCAATAAAGTCTCCCATGACAAAACAATCTTCGCTATTGCTCACCGACTCACTACGATACTAGATGCGGATAAAATCTTGGTGATAGACAAAGGTCAAGTTATGGGAATCGGAACTCACAAAGAACTTCTATCCCAAAATCCCATATATCAAAAACTATATCGAAATCAGTTTCAGCAATTAAATTGATCAAAGTTTTAGCTTAAACCAATAACTGACTCACAGAATCATTATGATTGAGATTGAAAATTACTTGGGCAAACAGTTCACTCACGTCAAGCTCACGATACCATTTCAAACCCTTGAGCTCTACTCCCCAAGAAACCGCATTGGTGCCGATCACTTGATCGAAAAACTTCTGTTCATAAGCCTTCTGAAAATCATCAATACCCAAACTGAAATAAGGCAAGGCTACGGCAATAGCGATCTTCTTTGCCCCCTTTTCCTTAAGAAGACGACAGGCATTGATTATAGTGCCCCCTGTAGCAATCATGTCATCAAAAATCAAGACATCTTTGTCTTTAACTTCCCCTACCAGACTCATAGTGGCAATGGTAGAAAGCTTGGAATAATCGCGGGTCTTATGAATAATGGCAAGATCACACTGTAAGTTTTGGGCAAAGTAAACATTGCGTGAAGCAGAACCGACATCGGGAGCCACCACCATAAGATTATTGAGATCAAAATTTTTCTTGATATAATCGATGAGAATCCGTCCCATTCGAAGATTTTCCATCATCAATTTATTGAAAAAACCTTCGATATTATCGGAATGAATATCTAGGGTAATCACTCGATTAGCTCCACAGGTTTCAAAAAAATTTCCGATCATCTTTGCTGAAATAGGCTCCCTACCTTTTCGTTTGTCTTGACGAGAATAAGGAAATTGAGGGATCACTGCTGTGATCCGGGTCACATCACTATAATAGACGGCTTGGATAGCAGTTGCCATAGTAAAGATATTATCATTAATGGAATTATGATAAGTGGATTTATTTTGGGGATTTGAGGGCTGATCAAAAAGTTGAACGATGTAAACATCTCCACCTCGAATACTCTCATTGATGACCACTTTTACCTCACCGTTGGAAAACCTCACTTCATCGATATCTAATAAGGAAATTTTTCGATAGAGCCCAACCTTACGATAGATTTGTTCCATATGACGACAAATACTTTCTCCAAATTCCTTCCCAGAATTTAAAGCAATTATTTTCATCTCTCCATTGGTCTCAGATAGAAATTCCTTTAACTGCTCGTTCATAATAAAATTATAACTTGAAACATGTTCATGATATCAAAAAACAATTGTCATTGAAAGATTAATAATCGATAATTAGCCATTTGTTGAACCGTTAAACATTTATATGGAAAACTCTCTAAGAAATTTTTAAAATTTACTTTTTAATATCTTTATTTCAAGTTATAATAATGGTAGGAAATGGTATTTCCATATTAAATCATTCGGAGGATGAAATGATAATTAAAAATATAAAAATATTATTCATAACCATTTTAGTTGCCTTTATTACTATCGGTTGTGGTAATAATTCAGATACAGAAAATAGTGTTTCAAAAAATACTTGGGAAAGCGTTGAATGGAAAATGGTCACTACTTGGCCTAAGGATTTTCCTGGACTGGGAACCGGAGCTAATTATTTAGCAAAGATGATTACCACAATGAGTGGTGGTCGGATCAATGTAAAGGTATATGGAGCTGGAGAATTGGTTGGTGGCTTGGAAGTCTTTGACGCGGTATCTAGAGGTACTGCTGAAATGGGACATGGGGCTAGTTATTACTGGAGAAGTAAAACGCCAGCATCTCAATTCTTTACTACTGTGCCTTTTGGACTCACTGCACAAGAAATGAACGGATGGCTCTATCACGGTGGGGGCATGGAACTATGGACTGAATTTTATGATGAATTTGGTTTAGTTCCCTTGTCTGCTGGTAACACCGGAGTACAGATGGGTGGTTGGTTCAACAAAGAAGTGAACTCCTTAAATGATATCAAAGGGCTTAAAATGCGGATTCCAGGTTTAGCCGGAGATGTATTCAAACGTGTCGGAGGAGTTCCAGTCCTTCTTCCTGGTGGAGAGATATTTGCTGCCTTAGAGTCCGGTGCTATTGATGCTACTGAATGGGTAGGTCCTTATAATGATCTGGCCTTTGGTTTTTATAAAATTGCTAAGTATTACTACTATCCCGGTTGGCATGAGCCCGGAAGCACAATGGAAACTTTTATCAATAAAGAAGCCTTTAATAAACTAACTCCAGACTTACAAGAAATTGTAAAGATAGCGGCTCAAGCGGCAACTTTAGATATGCTTTCTGATTACACTGCCAGGAATAATGCAGCTCTTACAACCCTAATAGAAGAACATGGAGTCCAACTCCGTCGATTCCCAGATTCAGTGATGGCTGAATTATTTCGTATCTCTGAAGAAATTTATAAGGAAGAAGCAGCTAGGGACCCTAATTTCGCTAGGGTCTATGAATCTTTCTCTAAATTTCGTAAAGAAGCTCGAGAATATCACAATATCAGTGAAAAAGCCTATCTTGAAATTCGAGATAAATTGTTGAAGTAAATATTCGATTAAATAATTGGGTAGGGGGAATTTCTCCTACCCTTACTTTCATCCTTTACTTTTAAGCTAAATCCATCTTCTAAAATTATTTCTATTACAATTCAATTTTTCTGTTCAGGTATTTTTAGTCCTAAGTTCTAAATTGAATAGAAATAGCCAACTTTTGATTACGACTAAATCGGTTTTATGAATTATCCTTCAATCCAAGATTTAAAAATTAATCTTCATAAATTTTAAATATTTTTATATCATAAAACATGATATAGTTAGTTTATCTAAAAAAAGATTGTGAATGAACCTACTGAATTTATCAAGAAAAATTGACAAACTCAATGATATTATAGGGCAATCTTCAGCCTTTTTAACCGTCTTTATGGTTCTAACTACTTTTATCATTACCATTCTCCGTTATGTTTTTAAAATCGGTTATATCTCTATGCAAGAGGCAGTAATCTATATGCATGCCATTTCATTCCTCCTTCCCACAGCTATTGCTCTAAGAAAAAATTATCATGTTAGAGTGGATATCTTTTATTCAGGATTAAATCCACAGAAAAAAGCACTCGTTGACATGCTTTGTCACATATTTATACTATTACCGGTGGTCATTTTCTGCTTCTATATCTCCTGGGAATATGTATCCTTTTCCTGGCAATATTTTGAGGGCTCACGGGAAGCTGGTGGTCTCGGCGGTGTTTTTCTGATCAAAACTTTACTCCTTGTCATGCCGGTCCTCCTATTCTTTCAAGGCATCTCTGAAATTATAAAAAACTACATGATCTATAAAGGGCATTTACCATCCGATACTTTTCCAAAAAAATAACATGGAATACCTATCCTTACTTATTTTCGTTTTTGCCATAATTATCCTCCTTCTTGGATATCCGGTGGCCTTCTCCTTAGCGGGTACCGGACTCATTTTTGCCTTCGTAGGCATTGCTTTGGGTATTTTCGACTTTAGTTTTTTAGAAGCTATTCCTAATCGCTTTTTTACTATTATGACCAATGAAGTATTGATGGCTATTCCCCTTTTTATCTTCATGGGAACAGTATTAGAGAAGTCCAATTTAGCTGAAGACCTTCTTGAAACCATGGGTCTATTGTTCGGGCCAGTTCACGGGGGAATAGCCATTTCTGTAGCTTTGGTGGGCATGCTTATGGCTGCTAGTACTGGAATTGTTGGAGCTACGGTGGTTACCATGGGGCTCATCTCTCTTCCTACCATGATGCGTCGTCATTACGATGAAAGGGTAGCAACTGGAATTATCTGTGCTTCAGGAACCTTAGGGCAAATTATTCCCCCTTCCATTGTCCTTATCCTCCTCGGAGATGTTATCTCAGCTGCTTATCAAAGATCACAGCTAGAGATAGGCAATTTTTCTCCCAAATCGGTATCTGTTGGTGACCTCTTTCTCGGAGCTATGATCCCTGGCTTCATCCTTGTAGGGTTTTATATCATTTTCATATTAATCTATGCCAGCATAAAACCAGAAAAGATGCCTCCCATTCCTAAAGAGGAGAGAATGGAACTTATCGCTGGAAAGTCTTTATGGACAAGAACCACGACTGTCCTTCTGCCTCCAATTTTTCTTATAGTTTTGGTCCTTGGTTCTATTCTTACAGGATTGGCCACTCCCACTGAAGCGGCAGGAGTTGGAGCTACAGCAGCTCTAATTTTCAGCATGATCAAGAGAAAGTTTAATTTAAAGTTATTACGTGAGGTAGCTTATAATACCGCCTTTCAAACCACTATGGTTTTCTTCATATTGCTCGGCGCTTCCATCTTTTCTCTGGTATTCCGTGGTTTCCATGGGGATGATTTGGTACGTAATTTTTTGGTAAATCTTCCTGGTGGGGTCTGGGGAGCATTTTTCACGGTTATGCTTATTACCTTCCTCCTTGGGTTCTTCCTTGATTTCATTGAAATAACCTTTGTGATTGTACCCATTGTGGCCCCCATCCTAATGACACTAGGTATGGAACCGATATGGCTTGGAGTTCTCTTTGCCCTCAATCTTCAAACTTCATTTCTTACCCCTCCCTTCGGGTTTTCCCTTTTCTATTTAAGAGGAGTGGCTCCAAATAATATAAAAACTACCAACATCTATAAGGGAGTAATCCCATTTATTTTTATTCAAGTAATTGTGATAATGATTGTGTTTCTCTATGAACCCTTAGCTAGTTGGTTGCCTATGACATTTTACGGTAAATAAGTGTAATTAGTTGTAAATTTAATTTCATGCTAAAATTATTATATGAATGACGCTGAAAATAATCTTTATTCCAATTTCAAAGAAGCAATAAGAAAATCACGAATTATTTCCTTTCCAAAGAATAATATTTCCACTTTTGGAAATACTGTTTACAACTACTATTTTGTTGGGAGAATTGCAGAAAATAAAACCCAGGTACGAGAAGGCCATATCAAGATCAGACGTCCTCTCTTTGTAACCCCCTATTCTGATAAAGAGATATTCAAAGGCTTCTCAGAAAATGATACAAATATGGCTAAAAAATTTCTTGAAGATATTCAGGAAAATGATGCCTTTTTGATGGAATATCAATTTGAGCATCTTCCCCGTCATCATTGGGTTGAAAAAATTCCTCATCCAATACTTCTTGGAGAAATGAAGTCTAATTATGAAAACAATCTTTTTGATGTCATTGTTACCGGTCACCCCGAGTCTTGGCCTATGGCTCTGATTAAATTCTGCCTGAAAATCATTGAAAAATCATTTCCAATTAATATTAGCGAATTGGAAGAAAGAGGTTTTTTTGATGAAAACCGTATTCCCCCCCAAACCAAGAAAAAAGTTGATAGTCTCTTTTCTTCTGCAGAAAAAAATTCAAAATATATTCAGACCTTGGGCAACTTTTTAGTAACCCATAAAATCTTTGATATATATGAAGAAAGATTTTTTAATTTGATGGATAAGGTTAAAAAAAATGCTTAAATCTATTATCTTTGTTATATGTTTTTATGGTTTGCTTTTCTCCCAACCTCTAGATCCCAAAATATTCTTTGATAAAATTCAGAAAAAAAATCAACAAATCCTTCCAAAATTTTTCAAAGTTTTAATAGAGTCTAGCGTTATAGATTTACAGAAAAAAACCTTTCCTCCAGAGATGTTAGAATTCAATAAACAACCTAATCTTTACCTTCTTTTTAAAAAAGGGTACTCTCCTATCTTACATCTTGAAGGAGTACTGGAATATTATGCCAATTATTTTGCTCCCTATGAAAAAGTAATCCAAAACACCGGTATTTTCTTAGGAGTAGATAATTATAATAGCTTTAAAAAATTTTCTAAAGAATTTCTCATCCAATCTTATACAACCTCATATGGTTATCGTTTTAAAGTCCGTGAACGTGAAGGCCTTGCTGGCGATTATGGCGAATATTTTTATAACCGTGAACTTGAGCTTAGTCGAATAAACTTCTATAAAGACAGTAAACTCCATGGGACTATGAAAGTGTTCTATAAAAAAATAAACGACTCTAAATCCGTTCCCTCCAAGGCAGTTATTACTTATGAAAAACCGGAAATAGGTGGTCTTAAAGAATTCTCTTTAAATTTTACTGAATATGATACAAACCCAAAGCTAGGGGAAAAATTTTTCCTGCAATAAAATCGTGGGGATTATCGCTAAAAATAAAAAAGCCTTATTTAATTATGAAGTTATAGAAACCCTAGAAACCGGAATTGCCCTAACCGGAAGTGAAATGAAGCCGATTCGTAAAGGTGAGGTGAATCTGACGGGAAGCTATGTGGTTGTTGATTCGGAATCGCGTCTGGTAGCCAGAGACATTCATATCAAAGAATACTTCCAAGCCAGTTACAATAATCATACAGCTCGTCGACCTCGATATCTCTTGGCTCACAAAAAAGAGATCAACAGGTTAACAGGTTCTCTCAAAATTAAAGGGATGACCCTTATCCCTCTAGAACTTTATTTTTCAGGTAAATGGATTAAACTTCGCATCGGTCTATGTCGAGGCAAAAAAGTTCATGACAAACGTCAATCTATAAAAGAAAAAGAAGCTAGACGTGAAGTTGCGGCAGTTATGAAGCACAAGAGATTATCTTAAATTCAACTATGCCTGAGTTGCCCGAGGTGGAAACCATTCGGCTAACCCTACTCCATAAAGGAATCCTGGGAAAACAGATAAAAAAAGTATTTCTTCCAGAAAGTCGTCTTTTAAAAAGCAAATTCGATTTAGAAAATCGAAAAAAATTTATTACTTCTTTCACAGGTGAAACCATTTCTAAATTAGCACGCCACGGAAAATACCTTATCATTCAAGGGAAAAAACATGCTCTGGTTCTCCATTTGGGAATGAGTGGGGTTATCCATTGGAAAGATCATCCCTATCACCCCATTCCCCATCTCTATCTTCGCTTAACTTTTAACAATAAAGAAGAACTCCTTTTCACTGACCCCCGCACCTTTGGACGACTTATCCCTATTATTCATTCTAACAACAAGATAAAAAGATGGGACATCGACTTTGCCCTAGGTCCAGATGCTCTCCTTACTCCATCCAAGAAATCTGCACAACGTTATTGGGAAAAGAGCCAGAATTCTATTCGACCGATTAAATCTATATTATTAGATCAGAGTATATTAGCTGGAATTGGAAATATTTACGCCGATGAAACCCTATTCCTCTCTCAACTTTCCCCATTAAGGCCGGGATTATCTTTAACTATTGAAACATGGCAATATCTTAGCTATAATTTAAAAAAAGTTTTTCGAAAAGCACTTCAAGCTGGAGGTAGTACCCTTAGTCATTATCGCCGTCCCAATGGTTTATCAGGAAATTTTCAAAATCAATTTACAGTTTATGGGAAGTCAGGAAAACCATGTCCCCAGTGCAGCAAACCATTAAAAAAAATCTTAATTCAATCTCGAACCTCGGTTTATTGCTCTTTTTGTCAAAAATAGCTTATCCTCACCTCAATTTATTTAATCAAAATTCTATCAATAGATTCATTCCCAAAAATTGGATTAAAAAAAATTCTTCGTAAAAAGAGAGAATGGGCAGGTGCCCTGTGCTTGGCTTGAGATGCATCTTTAGCTAAGAGAATTTTTCTTAACAACTCTGGAGGATTACCTTTACGATAATGATAAAGAACATTGCCAATAAGAGATCTTACCATTGATTTAAGAAAACTATCACCATAGATATCGATCCATACTTCTTTTCCCCTAGGAATGAGGTCAATCCGGTAAATAGTTCGTAACGTATTTTTTCTGGACTTGATAAACTTATGTTTTGGATGGTTATTGTCCCATGAAGTAAAACTGGCAAAATCATGCCTCCCTTCAAAGACACTGAAATATTCTCCAAGAAGAGATAGATCTAGATTGAAAGGAATCAGATAGTAATGGGAGATATCCGGTGGTCCCGGACTATACGTAAGGCCTGAATGACCAAACAAAAAACCAGATGACACAGATGTTTGAAGTATTTGATATCTATAGCACCTGACTTTTGTCCGATAACGGGGATTGAAATCCCCATCACTTCTATCTGCCAAAAACACAGAAAAAATATTGATTTCATCAGGAAGAATGGTGTTTATAACTTGTGGTAATTTAGTAAGGGATATCTTCTGAACTTGATTAAGGACACATGGGCTTACTTTAACTGCTAGAACCTGCTCACTACCATGAACTCCCGCATCTGTCCTGCCAGCACCTTGACTCAAGGGAAAACCAATAGATGTAAGTTTGGGAAATAAGTTAATTAAAGCTTTCTCTAATTCACCTTGAACAGTACGTACCCCAGGCTGCTTTTGGAAACCGTGATAACCCTTTCCATTGTAGGATAGGAAAAAAACTAATTTCAATCTGGACGAAACTTATTTAACTTTTTCTACGCCGAACCGGAGGCATCTAACTGATCTTTTAACTTCACACTTTTGATCTTAATTATATTATAGAGATCATAGATCTTATCTAAGAAAGGAGAAGGTGAATTTTTATTTTTCTTTCCTACTCCAAAACTCCGAGATAATCGATTAAGTAACTTACTATAGAAAGTAAAACGATCATTTTTATCTATAACCAATTCAGCAAACTCATCACCCAAAAAGGCACTTAAATATATAGCTCCTTTAAAACCAAAATCATGGTCGGTATCTGGTCCCAAAAAAGCAATATCTTCATTAATAGTATTCTTTTCAGTATAGGAAACAAAATTTTCATAATTTAGAGCAGCCAAATAACGAAAATAGAGAGAAGTTACCATAAAGTCCTCATCTTCTTCCTCCCAACTTAAATCTTGGGCACACCAAGAAGCTCGAAGAGAAAGAAAGCCTTTATAAAATTCTATTGATTTTATATTCGTATAAAAATTATAGCAATGGATAGCTAGGTAATAACTCGCAAGACCAGTGTAAAGATTTCGATACTGGGAAAAATCTAATGTGTGATTTTTAACTAAAATTTGAGAACGTAATTTTCTTTGTTCGGAAAATTCATTGATTTTTGAAAAGTCAAAGGCATTTGAACGAAAATCTTCTCTCAGCGATGCAAACCAACAATGTTCACAGACATAAAGAGAATATAAGTATGGCTTAACAGCACCATATTTATTACTGGGAGCATAGATACGTCTAAGATCTTTACGAAGAGCAACCGAATTAAGCCTTCCGCCACCTTGACGCAGGATCTCAATTTTCACCTTTTTCGTACATGCCGGACAATTAATTTTTTTGTCTCTAAAAAAAGTGATCTTTTCTTGCATAGGGTACTAAGTCATTTATTATGATTTATTTAAGTCGGCTGATTACCTCCGAAGCTCCAAGTGACACATTACGTATTATTTTTTCAGTTTTTCTTACAAAATAATTATAGAAAACTGTGGTAGGAATAGCAATAATGAGACCTATGGCGGTAGTGATCAGGGCATCAGATATTCCAGAGGCAACAGCTGACTGCTCAATATCTCCCTGAGAAATAACTAAAAAAGATCGGATCATTCCAACCACAGTACCCAATAAACCCAGAAGGGGGCTTACCGTAGATATAGTGCTCAATGTAGTCAAGAATCTTTCGAAAGGAATACTCTGTTTCTCAATCTCCACTTCAATCATCTCAGTTAACTCTCCTTTGGTCAAGTGAGCATTATCCAAAATTATTTTTATTATGAAAGCCAAAGGGTTATTGGAAAGAGAACGAGAGCATAGTTGAGCAGCTGACTTGACTTTTTCGGTACTGGGCGTATCTGTTAAAATCACAATCACATCCCGGACCAGATCATCTCTTTCAGTCTTATAGCGAATGAAAAAAAATAATCGCTCTAAGATAATCGCCAAAGCAATGACCGATATTAAAATCAATAACCAAACTATGTAACTGTTACTTCCAATAAAATCCATAACTATTTCTCAAGTTTTTTTATTTCAAACAATAGTTCTTTGATACTTTTAAAGTATTTTTTAAATTTCAATGAACGACTATTTAGAGTCTTGTTTCTTTTGAAGGCATTAAATATATATCCCCCTAAGTCTCGATACTGTTTGTTAAGCCGACTATTCAATATAGCTAATTCCACCGAACGGATTTTCTCAAATTTCTTATCCACTGTCCTATTCCCTATAATTATCTTTAAGAGACTCTGTCGCCTATTCTGCTATCTTCTTCCTGAGTTATCAATCTGTGCTAACCCCTTTTGATCTTAACATGAATTAAGGAGTTGAAAATGCGAAAATTATGAAATTTAAAAATTAAACAGAATAATAAAAGTTTTTCTTCTCCCCAAACCCCCCTTACTTCTTCTCATGAAAAGAGCTAAGGAGAGAATTTAGAGACCAGGGAAACTTTACGGTTCAATACCATTTACTTCATAGGCTCCCATATCTGGGCGACCTACTCGACCATACCCGCGGGCATCAGTGGCGGTGAGGTCATCAGCATCGTTCGGAGGACTCTCTTGTGTAGTTAAGCCGGGATCACTATACCAATCGGTGTTATTTGTACTGTAATAGAGATTGGCTTCCGGATAAGGATTCCCTGTTTCGCTTTTCACCCCCGTCACATAGACCCCCATATTTTGAGCTAAACTGTTACTATTAATAAGGATGGTATTAACCCTGCCTCCATTATGGGCCAAACTGCCTAGTCCAGGATTGTTAGTGATAACCGATTCGCTATTAATGCTTATAGGATTAACGTTAGTATCACCGTTATTCAAACGAATGCCTGTTGCAGTGGTGGAAGAAGTGATGCCCCCCTCAATAAGAGAGTAATACAAATTCACAGTTTCTGTACTAGGGTCATTATTCATCACAAAGAGATTCTCATTATTATCCCACAAGATCGTATTTATCAGGGTAAGTGGCTGTCCGTCACCATCATGATAGATCCCACCTCCACTACCCTGATTAGCTGTATTACCCGAGAAGGTAACATTGATCAAGGCGGGGGAAGCATTATCATTAAACATCCCACCTCCACTACCCTGATTAGCTGTATTACCCGAGAAGGTAACATTGATCAAGGCGGGGGAAGCATTATTATTATTATACATTCCACCTCCTTCATTAGCCTGATTATCCGAGAAGGTAACATCGTTCAAGGTGGGAAAGGCATTATTATTAAACATTCCACCTCCTTCATTAGCCTGATTATCCGAGAAGGTAACATCATTCAAGGTGGGAAAGGCATTAGCATTATTAAATATCCCGCCTCCAGAATCAGCCTCATTACTCGAAAAGGTAACATTGATCAAAGCGGGAGAGGCATTATCATTAAACATCCCGCCTCCACCACTATTCGCCGCATTGCCCGAAAAGATAACATTGATCAAAGTGGGAGAAGCATTATCATTAAACATCCCACCTCCATGATTACCAAGATTAGCCGTATTGCTCGAAAAGGTAACATTGATCAAAGTGGGAGAAGCATTATCATTAAACATCCCGCCTCCACTTCCACTAGTAAAACCATTGGCGATGACCAATCCATAGAGAAGAGCAGTATTGTCAAGTCCATTATTGTCATTATTAAACACCCGCTTGTCATTATCACCATCAAGATGGGTTTCTCCTGCTTGATCATAACTTCCAGCGGTAAAACCACCTACTAAAGCTACATGGTTTTTCATAACATAACTATCACTAGGTTTATAAATCCCCGATGCCACCAGTACCACATAGACTTTATTATCATCAGCATCATTGATTCCATCTATCATCACCTTTATATCTCCACCAGCATTAGCCCAAGAATTTCCATTGCCGTTACCATTAGTAGTAACATAACGGGCTACCACCTTCACTCCTGAAGTATAGTTCGAGAAGATCAGTTCACTCATATCATCATAATTAGCAAGATCGGAGGGGATAATTCCATTTTCAATGATACGCTGAAAAGATTTAACTTCCTCTAATGGGGAATCATCTGTTATCACACAAGACAGGTGTAATCCGATCAGCAGTAAACAGATCATAGAATAGAGGGTTCTAAGCATAGCATTTTTATACAATCTCATTTGACTTATCTTTTTATTAATTTTCATCTCCCAACCTCCGAAAAATTTGTTCAATTGACTTAAATTATATTATATTTCTGATACTTTTCCAAGCAAAATAGTAAAACAACTTAGAGTTTTTCTAGGTAAGAAATTCTATCTTGTGGTACAGTGGAAACTCAACGACTTCTGCGGTTGATGAAAAGTACTAAAAGAAAGTATAACCGCAGAGATACGCAGAGAATTTACATATTTCGTGATTTCCTTCCTCAACCCCCCTAAGTGAAATTAAAGGATCAGGAGGGGCGATAAATTGAACGAATAAAAATATCACTCCTACGATTGAGAAGATAGACCCCCTATTCGTCTATCAATTAGTAACATAAATCAATACCATACTCCGACGTAAGTGGAGTTTACATAGAAACTTCCCGTAACAACTGGAATCATTTTTCTAACGAAATTAACCTTAAGGGAGAATTCTTGAATTCTCCCTTAAGGCAATATACAAAGGAAAACTCAATTTTGTTTTCTACATATAAAATATATCATGAAAAAATAATTTTGTCAAGTTTAAACAATCATTATAAAACTTGAATTTAATTGTATGCAAAAGATTTCCCCTTTTTCTAAAGGGGAAATCCGGGATTAAAAGCTATTATGGCGAAATTCCCTCCACTTCATAAGCTCCCATGTCCGGGCGACCTACCCGACCATACTCACGGGCATCGGTGACAGTGAGATCATCAGCATCGTTCGGAAGACTCTCTTGTGTGGTCAAGTCAAGATCACTATACCAGTCAGTGTTATTTTTGCTATAATAGAGATTGGCTTCCGAATAAAGATAAAGATTCCCTGTTTCACTCTTCACCCCCCTCACATAGACTCCCTTATCCTTGGCCGGGCTATTATTGCCGATGGAAATGGTATCAACCTCACCTCCATTATCAGCTAAGGGGCCTAGTTCGGGATCATCGACAATAACCTCCTCACTATTAATGTTAATAGGTTGAGTGTTGTTATAGAAACGAATTCCTGTTGCGGTAATGGAAGCATTAACCCCTCCCTCAATAACGGAGTAATACAAATTCACAGTTTCTGTATCGGCGCTATCATTATATAAATAGATATTTCCATTATTATTATTCCACAAGATTGTATTTATCAGGGTAAGTGGTTGTCCGTCACCATCATGATAGATCCCACCTCCACTACCCTGATTAGCTGTATTACCCGAGAAGGTAACATTGATCAAGGCGGGGGAAGCATTATTATTATTATACATTCCACCTCCACTACCCTGATTAGCTGTATTACCCGAGAAGGTAACATTGATCAAGGTGGGGGAGGAGGAACTGAGATTATACATCCCGCCTCCATAAGTAGCACTATTGCCCGAGAAGGTAACATTGATCAAGGTGGGGGAGGAGAAATTGAGATCATACATCCCGCCTCCCCAATCAGCCTCATTATCTGAGAAGGTAACATTGATCAAAGTGGGGGAGGAGGAAGAATTATTATATATCCCGCCTCCTTCACTAGCTGTATTACCCGAGAAGGTAACATTGATCAAGGTGGGGGAGGAATTAACATTCTCCATCCCGCCTCCACCACCCTGAGCTGTATTACCCGAGAAGGTAACATTGATCAAGGTGGGAGAGGAAGAAATATTATCCATCCCGCCTCCCCAATCAGCCTCATTATCTGAGAAGGTAACATTGATCAAGGTGGGGGAGGAAGAAGTATTATACATCCCGCCTCCACTTCCATTATTAGCATTACCATTGGTAATGACCACTCCATAGAGAAGAGCTGTATTGTCAAGGCTACTATTATTAAACACCCTCTTGTCATTATTACCATCAAGGCGGGTTTCTTCCAATCGGTCATAGTCTCCGGAACTTCCGGCAGTAAAACCACCTACCAGAGCTACATGGTTCTTCATAACATAACTGGCAGCCGGATTATAAGTTCCCGATGCCACCAATACCACATAAATCTTACTATCGATAGCATCACCAATCCCATCAACCACCGCCTGTATATCTCCACTGGCATTAGCCCAAGAGCTCCCGTCACTGTTACCAGTACCAGTTTCCTTAACATAACGGGCAATCACATCAGCTCCTGCTATATAATTAGAAAAGATCATCTTACTTATATCATCATAGTTGACAAGATCGAAGGGAATAACTCCATTTTCAATAATACTCTTAAATGTACCATCTGTAGTAAGAACCTTAGCATAGAGATCAAGATTGCCGACTACCGGGGAACTCTTATCGTAAACATTTGCTAAACCACTATCGCTATACCACTTATACAATTGTTTTGCAGTAGTAGAAGTAGGATAGTTCGATGCAGGGATCGTAGTTGCACCGTCAACTGAGACAGTGTCTAAGAGATCAGTTCCTTGGTAAAACCTAACCTGATATTGTTTGTGGATATATTTTGCATACAGGGTAAGATTATCGATTACCTTCCAGCTGAAATCGTATCGGATAGTGAAAGCACCGTCCGTATACCACCCCTCAAAAGAATAATAATGCTCACCGGTAGGATCAACAGGCCTGTCTACAGGGGTTAAGCTATTCACCGTTACGGAGGAGATAGGAGTTCCTGCATATGTTTCAAAGCTCACCTTGTATTGATTATTAGTCCACTGAGCATAGATTATGGTTTGGGTGGTAATGGGAGTATTAGAGTCAAAAACATTGCCTCCACTAGGAGCATCATACCATCCTTTGAATCCATAGTGTCGCTGAGATGGATCTGATGGAGGGGAAACTTTCTCTCCATAAAGGATATATTCTGTGGTAGGAGCTACGTTTATAATTTCCCCCCCGTTACGATAGAAGGTTACTCCATAGTAATCGGTTAGGGTTACCGTGTAGTCGGATGTAGTATTATCAGTTGCGGTTACTGTATAGGTTTTAGCCGTGGAGAAGTCCTGAGCCACTCCCGATGCCGGAGAGATATTCGATCCACTATGGACAATAGTTGGAATTAAACCGGTAATCCCTTCCACATTGGTAACCGTCTTAGTTATAGCCCGATTATTAGAATCAATATCCATTGCAATATTCTCTTTCAGGAGTGGATTATCTGTTTCTCGAAAAGCAAACGAGATAATCTCTTTGCTGCCCATCTGTTGCTGTAATACTCCTACGGTATAAGTGGCAGAGGTAGTTCCATCCTGGGCTGTTACGGTAAAATTATGGGTAGCATTACCACTGAAATCCATATTGGTAGTGTATTGTCTGTTTTCATTCAATGTTAGATCTTTGTTATTACCATCTTGAAGGGTAGCTCCCTTACCTACTTCCAGAGTGAACATAACACTACTTACATCAGCTCCTTTAAAGAGTATGGTAATGTTGTTTCCGTTAGGAAAGAACTCTTGATTGCCATGAAGGACAATAAGAGAACTGTCGGAGTTCTTTTCAGTGGTGATGGAGTAGGTTATATCATTAGTAGCCCGATAGTTACCGATAGTTAAACCTTTTTTTGCAGTTAGTTGATAGGTGGTGTGGTAGCTTAGATCAGTTATTGGAGTTATTTTTATTTGATTAGCTGTTTGAGTAGGTTCAATCTTTAAAGTGATGGGATTACCCCCCCCCCCCCCCCATGTCCAGTAGCTCTATTTGGCTGGTTAAAGAATTGACATAACTATCCATATTTCCTAGTGACTGATCGAATGTCAATAAAAATGAAGCATCCACCGGTATGGCATTGGTGTCGTTTTCACTAATTAGGTTTTGAGTTCCATCCAAAACAAAAAAAGACGAGATCCCCAGAGGATCATAACTTATACTGGGAGCAGTGCCTCCGTCATCTGTTACTCCACAGGACAAGTAAAGTCCGATCAACAGTAAACAGATCATGGAATAAATGACTTTAGATATACTGTTTTTATATAATTTGATTGGATTGCTTTTTATATACATGTTTTTCCTTCAAAAAAATTGTTTCATTTATTTAAATTTTGATTTACTTAAATAATACTATGCTTTTAACATCTTTACAAGTGAAATATGAAATCATTCAGATTTTTTCTATTTATGCTATAACAAATTTTAAAAACAGAGTAAAAAAGATAACTCCGATTCCCTTTTAAACATTAACGAAATCAGTATATCTCAAAAAAATAAAATGTTAATCGTGTTCTTAAAAGATTTCCTCCAAATATTTAGTTTAAGGCAAAAAGCATGCTAGAATTATTGATTGGATAAATTTAAAATTATTTTTCTCTTGTAAATTCGCTTTAAATAAATCTAAATCTATCTGAATTATTATTTGAATTTAGGTCTCATTTAATATAAAGTAATGAAATTCAGTAAAAGAAAAAATTAATTTAACTTTAAAATATAATAAAGTCATAAGACTAGTTTTTATAAAAAATGCTTACTACAATTATCATATCGGCTACTGTCATTGGAATTTTCTTAGGACTCATCGGTGGTGGCGGTTCTATTTTAACAGTACCTGTTCTAGTTTATCAATTAAAAATTGATCCCATTTTAGCAACAGCATATTCATTGTTTATCGTTGGCTTTTCTGCAGCATTCGGTGCTTTCAGTTATTACAAAAAAGGTCTCATCGATTTTAGTTTGGCTATTATATTTTCAATCCCATCAGTTATTGCGGTTTACTTAACCAGAATTTGGTTATTACCTATTATTCCAGATCCACTTTTTAGCCTCGAAAATGAATTATTTAATTTTGAATTCAGTAAAGCAACCGGGATTATGGTTGTTTTTACCATCATTATGTTCATAGCTTCATATTTTATGATTTTTAAAGATGATAATCCACAAGAATTTGACAAAGATGGTAAACGTAGTTATTTCCTCATCGGTTTAGAAGGTTTTGGTGTAGGAATTATTACCGGATTAGTTGGAGCGGGAGGAGGATTTATGATCATACCAGTTCTAGTCAATCTAGCTAAAGTCCCTATTAATAAAGCAGTTGGCATTTCGCTTTTTATTATATCTATTAAATCTTTGATCGGTTTCATCGGAGATTTACAAGTCGGTCAAAAGATCGACTGGTGGTTTCTTATTCAGTTTACTGTAGTCATGGTCATTGGGATCTTTTTGGGAATTTATCTAAGTCGCTTTTTTCCAAATCGTTATTTAAAAAAATTTTTTGGTATTTTTGTTATTTTTATAGCTATTTTTATACTTTTTAAAGAGTTTTTTTAAAAATAATTATCAATTTTACTAAATAATCATCAATTTGATTAAAAAATTATCAATTTTTATTAATTTATAGTTTATAATTATTTGCTTTTGAATTATGAGAAAGCAATGAAGATTAAACAGTTTATAACAGGAGGCCAATTATGAAAGTTGAACAAATTTATACAGGATGTTTAGCCCACGGTGCTTATTATATAATAAGTGGCAAACAAGCAGCAGTCGTTGATCCCCTTCGAGAAGTCCAGCCCTATATCGATAGGGCAATTAAAGATGGAGTAAAAATAACCCACATCTTTGAAACTCATTTTCATGCTGACTTTGTTAGTGGTCATATTACTTTAGCGAAAAAAACTGGTGCTAAGATTATTTATGGACCTAATGCAACTCCAGACTTTGATGCTCACGTTGCCAAAGATGGTGAAATTTTTAATATTGGTGATATTAAAATCAAGGTACTTCATACTCCGGGGCATACTATGGAAAGTAGTTGTTTCTTATTAATAGATGAGAATGGGAAAAATCACTCAATTTTTACTGGTGACACCCTCTTCCTCGGTGATGTAGGAAGACCCGATTTAGCACAAAAAGCTAACCTAACGATGGAAGATTTAGCTAGTCATCTCTATGAGAGTTTGATGAATAAGATTATGCCTCTTGAAGATAATGTGATTGTTTATCCTGGACATGGCGCTGGTTCAGCTTGCGGGAAAAATATGATGCAGGAAACAGTAGATACTCTTGGAAATCAAAAGAAAGTTAATTATGCTCTCCAAACCGACAAAACTAAAGAGGAAATTATCAAGGAAATCACTAGCGATTTGTTGCCACCTCCACAGTATTTTCCAATGAATGTAAAGATGAATAAGAGTGGGTATGATAGTATCGATGAAGTATTAGAAAAAGGCAAAATACCACTTAGTCCAGATGATATGATTTCAATGGTTGAACACAAAGGCGCTTTGGTCTTGGATGTTCGTAGCCCTGAAGAATTTACCAAGGGGCATGTGCCCAAAAGTATTTTTGTCGGTTTAGATGGGTCATTTGCTCCATGGGTAGGGGAGTTGATTGTGGACGTTTATCAGCCTCTTGTTCTAATAGTCGAAACTGGTCGAGAAGAAGAAGCTATCACCCGTTTAGCTCGAATTGGCTTTGATCATGTTTTGGGTTATCTTGAAGGAGGCATGGATGCTTGGATTAAGGCTGGCAAGGAGGTCGACAGTATTAAAAATATCTCTGCAGATCAATTGTTAAGCTATTATGATAAGGTTAAAAATCAAATTGTAGATGTTCGAGCAGCAAAAGAACATCTTTCGGAACACGTGCTAGGCAGTATTAATAAGCCACTTAGCGATATTAATTCTCATTTGGAATACTTTAAGGATAAAGTGGATCAATATGTTCATTGTGCCGGAGGGTATCGTTCTGTTATTGCTTGTTCTATACTAAAATCAAGGGGTATTCACAACTTAATCAATGTATCCGGAGGTTTTAAAGCGATCAAGGAAACTAAACTACCACTTTCCGAATATGTTTGTCCAACTACTATTAATGCATAATCGCATAATAATCAATAACTATTTATTAAGGAAAAAGCTATGAAGACAAAATATCAAATTTTAATTGTAGGTGGTGGTACAGCAGGAATAACAAGTTCTGCTTGGCTTAAACGGATAAATCCTAAGTTAGACATTGGGCTTATTGAACCATCAGATAAACATTATTATCATCCAGCTTGGACATTAGTTGGTGCTAACGCTTATTCTTACGAAAAAACTATTCGGCCAACCAAACCCTTAATACCTAAGGGAGTGGATTGGATTCAAGATTATGCTGAAAAGATGGAACCTAAAAAAAATTCTGTGACAACCCGGTCAGGAACCAACTATGAATATGATTACTTGATCGTTTGCCCTGGAATCCATATTGATGTAACCATGATTGAAGGTTTACAGGAGGCCTTGGAACGACGGGATGTAGTTTGTAGTAATTACATTGATCCAAGATTCACATGGCAGGTAATGAAAAATTTTAAGGGCGGAAATGCTGTTTTTGCCCAACCGACTACTGCGATTAAATGTGGTGGTGCTCCTCAGAAAATCGCTTACCTGACTGCAGATTATTTTAGAAGGAATGGCCTTGCGGATAAGAGCAATATTATTTTGACAAATCCAGGTAATGTTATTTTTGGAGTCAAAGAAATAGCTAAGACATTGCTGGAAGTCGTGGAACGTTATAATATTCACTTAAGACTTCAAACCGCACCGGTAAAAATCGATTCAAAGAATCGGATAATTACGCTCAAAACTTCAACTCAAATTTATAATCAGTGTGTGATCAACGTAGATAATAAATTAAAAGAGACTCCTAAGGAAGAAAAAACAAGTGAAGACAAGTTTGTCGAGCTCCCATATAATATGTTACATTTGGCACCTCCGCAGAGATCTCCGGACTTTATTAGAGACTCTGAATTAGCATCTGAAACAGGCTGGCTAGCTGTAGATAAGGAAACCATGCAGCATAAAAAATTTCCCAATATCTTCGGCTTGGGTGATGTATGTGAGCTTCCAACTGCTAAAACTGGGGCTGCAGTCAGGAAACAAGTACCTATTATGGTGAGCAACTTGATGTCAGTCATGAATAATGAGGAAGAACTCACTAAAAAATATAATGGTTACTCATCATGTCCATTAGTAACTGGCTATGGGAAAATGGTTTTAGCTGAGTTCAATTATCAAAATGAATTTATTCCGGATCCGAAGTTAAAACAACTACTGGTTTTTAATTCATCAAAAGAACATTATCAGTTATGGGTATTAAAAAAGTATATCCTACCTTATCTTTACTGGAATAAACTCTTAAAAGGTATTCCGGTTTAAGTTCATACTATTTACTTTTAACTGGTAAGTTTTTTCTATGACTTAAAAGCATTAGTTAGTTCTTTAAGAGTAAAAAGTTTTGGATTAGTTGATAGTGTAATTCGCTTATAAAAAACAATACTTTTAAAGTACTTTTGGACTATATTTACCAAAGATGGGGATAGGATAGGTTATCTTATCCCCTTTCAATTGTATAGCCTATTAGTCATAGTGTCTTCAATGAACATATAATTTTTTTTGGGGATATCTGGTATAATCATCAATAATGAGATAAGGCTAAAGTCATGCTTATTGATAAAGTCAGATTGATTATTTTTGATCTAGATGGAACTTTAGTGGACTCTCGATTTGATCTTGCTGATGCACTTAACCACACTCTTATAACAATGGGGAAAAAACCGTTAGATATCGATCATATAAAAAATTTAATCGGAGGAGGTATAAAAAAATTAATAGAAAAAGGATTTAATGGCACTCTGGATAGAAAAACATTGAATCAAGCATTAGAAATTTTTAATCGCTATTATTCAAATAACCTTACAAAAAAAACTCAGCCCTATGAAGGAGTTAAAGAAACCCTTCAAAATCTTGCTCATTTAAAAAAAACTGTCTATAGCAACAAGACACATGACTTTACAGTTCAAATCATTAAAAATTTAAATTTGGATTCTTATTTTGAATGGATACAAGGTGCAGATACTACGAAGTATAAACTCAAACCCAGTCCAGAGGGCATTAACTATATTATCAGTCATTTTAACATTGCTCCTGATCAGGTAATGATGGTAGGAGATTCAATACATGATATCTACTCTGCAAAAAGTGCTGGGATTTTAACCTGTTCAGTTACTTATGGGTATAAAAAAGAAGATGAACTCGTTAAAGAAAGTCCAAACTTTATAATACATAAAATGACTGATTTGATTGAACTTATTAAACATTAAAAAAATATATTTTATGATAGATGGACTTTCATATAGAAAAACGAAATCTTTATATGAAAATTTAGGATTACTAAGGAAAATAAAATCCATTCAGTCATCAAAAAATAACTAAAGAAAATCAAAAAGATTTTACATTATAAAAAATAATGACTATCAAAGCAGTAATATTTGATGTTGATGGGACGATTGCTGATACTGAAAGAGAAGGACATCTCCCAGCATGCAATGAAGCTTTTAAAGAAATGGGCTTAGGAATTTATTGGACTTGGAAAGAATTTATCGAATTACTTAATAAAATTCCAGGTAATGCTAATCGTTTAAAACATGTTTTACAGACCGAATATAATAAATATACGGAAGAATATATTGAGAATATAGTCAATCGTTTTGCTAGAGTTAAAAAAAATATATATATCAACAAATATGCCGCCCATGTCCCTTTACGAAAAGGAGTCGTTGAGTTGATTCACAAGACATTAGAGAAGGATATAAGATTAGCTATAGTAACCACTTCTCATGAAAGTCAGGTGCATGCACTCTTAAGTAATCAATTAGGCAAACTACATAAGCATTTTGACCCGATCTTGGGTAAGGAGTCAGGGATAAAAACCGGTGAAGAAGGAATGCTTTATGAGAAATGTTTGGATTTAATACAAAAAAATCCAGAAGAATGTATTGTGATTGAGGATTCTGAATCCGGAATGAAGGCAGCTTTGAAGGCAAAAATTCCCACACTGGTATGCTATAATGAATATACTCAAAGAGAGAATTTTGAAGGAGCATTTTTAGTGACAGACTGTCTTAGTAAGTTAAATTTGACTGACCTTTTAAATGGAAAATATAATTTGGAAACAAAGGAAAAACGAACATGACAAATAAAAAACAACTTGATGGAAATCTCCCGTTAGAGATGGCGAGAGTTACTGAGGCAGCTGCTATTTCAGCGGCCAGATATATGGGAGTTGGAAACAAAGAGGCAGGTGATCAAGCTGCGGTGAATGCCATGCGAACAGTACTAAAAAATATTGATATTAAGGGAACGATCGTGATTGGAGAAGGAGAAAAAGACAATGCTCCTATGCTGTTCAATGGAGAAAGAGTAGGAAGTGGCTGGGGGCCCGAAGTGGATATCGCGGTTGATCCGGTAGAAGGCACTAACTTGTTAGCAAAGGGAATGTCCAATGCTGTTGCAGTACTGGCCATAACCGAGAAAGGAGGGATGTGGAATCCTGGCCGGTCTTTTTATATGAATAAGATTGTCGTTGAAAAGAAAGCCCGTGATGCCATTGATATTACCAGATCGCCTTCAGATAATTTAAGAGCCATTGCAAAAGCCTTAAATAAAGATGTAAGGAATCTCACCGTATTTATTTTGGAAAAGGAAAGACATCAAGCAATGATCGAAGAAATCAGAGATGTAGGATCAAGGATTACTCTACATACCGATGGAGATGTTATGGGAGCATTATTAGCGGCTATTCCCGGTACGGATATAGATGTGTTAATGGGCATTGGAGGTACACCAGAAGGAGTCATCTCCGCCACTGCAATAAAAGCTTTAGGAGCTGGCATGCAAGGAATGAGAGCCCCACAACTGGAAGAAGAAAAGAAGAACCTTCATCAGGCAGGAGTAGATCTAGATGAGGTATTAGGTGTAAATGATTTAGTTAAACCAGAAGAAGCGTTCTTTGCTGTAACAGGAATAACCGGAGGAACATTTATAAACGGAGTCAACTTTGATAAAAATATTGGCATTACTACTCACAGTATCACCATGAGAGCAACTACCGGATCAATAAGATTTATTAAGGGAATTCATCAGCTTAAAAAATTATCCTATTAATTTTAGAAATATATTTACCGTGTATAATACCTAACTAAAAAAGCTATAATTAGTTTAAAAATAAAATACATCGCTATTTTATTACTTTAACAACGATGATGTTTTTCAAAAAAATCCAATTTATCTAATCCATTAATCAGCTATCTAATCCAACTTTGATTAGGAGGGGTCTTCTTAATCCTTTCATATTATAATAATATTATTATCTGTGTCTAAAAAAAAAAATCCCAATCACTATCTTCTTATCGGCGCTGGTGAAGCAGCTCGGGAATTTCTTATCGATATCCAAAACCATTCTCCCCATATCTATATCGCTGGTATCCTCGACGATGACAAAGGAAAACATTTAAAAAAAGTTCAAGGTGTACCTATTTTAGGTCCGATTCGAGATATTAATCGTGTCATTCGTAATTATCGAATCACAGTAGTGGTGATCTGTATAGAGAAAATTCATAAAGAAACTTTGGATAATATTATCGATCAAATCAAACCGGGGAGTTGTATACTTAAAATTATTCCTTCAACCTATGAGAGTATTAAGAAAAACGTCACCTTTGATTCGGTAAGGAACCTCTCGGCTGAAGATTTGATAGGACGCACCCAAATTGAAATTGATCCAGTATCCATCGCAAAATCACTCAATAATCGTCGTATTTTTATTTCAGGAGCAGGAGGGACTATTGGGAGTGCAATCTGTCGACAACTCCTAAAGTATCCAATCAAGGAAATTGTTTGTTTCTCTCGAGGGGAGCACTCCTTATATTCCCTCAAAGAACAACTAGATCAAGTACATCATAATGGAATTAAATTATCTTATATTTTGGGTGATATTCGTGATTATAACGGCCTCCTTGAGGTGATGAAGAAAAAAAAACCAGATATTGTCTTTCATGCCGCAGCACATAAACATGTGCCCTTTATGGAAGATAATGAGAAAGAGGCGGTAAAAAATAATGTTTTTGGTACTGATAATATGCTTCGAGTCTCTTTGATCAGTGGGGTAAAAAATTTTGTTTTCATTTCAACCGATAAAGCGGTTAATCCTGAAAATATCATGGGATATACAAAAAAAATTGGGGAAGCCTTAATTCACTATTATCATGATAGCTACCTGATGATGGCCTCGGTCGTTCGTTTTGGGAATGTGATTGGGAGTCGAGGGTCGGTAGTACCCCTTTTCACCCGACAACTTGAACAGGGAGGACCTATCACCATAACCCATCCCGATGTGGAAAGGTATTTTATGACCATACCTGAGTCAGCTAATTTAGTCATTCATGCTGCTGCCATTTCGTCTGAAGTTTCTGGAGAGAGAACTTTCATGCTTGATATGGGAGAGCCAGTCTTAATCGATGAGCTAGTTAGACGACTTATCAAAGTGCATGGATTTCGTATTCCTGAAGACATGAAAATAATCTACACTGGACTTAGACGCGGTGAAAAAATAGTTGAGGAACTATACTCTCATCAGGAGAACTTGGCTCTCACCAGTAATAAAAAAATATATTTTATAAAAAAAGAATCTTTGAAAATCAGAAAACAAAAATACCAAGAGGTCTATAAATTAATGGAGAAATTTAAAAAAGATATTGATATAATTACTCCCAATCAAGTTAGAAAATGGCTAAAAGTAACCGCATTAAAAACAGATCTCCCTAAAAAGAATTATCAAACTAAACATCCTTAATTATGATCACATATTTCATTAATTCACTTCAGAATTATGACCCTATTATCGTTTCAGCATTATCCCTGCTCATCTATTTTTTCATGATCCTTTTATTTTTCAAAATTTGGGGAAAGCATGGTTTATTTCTCTTTATTGCGATAGCGATTATTGGAGCAAACATTCAAGTATTAAAGCTTTCCTATTTCGGCTATTTAGGAAAACCTGTGGCACTGGGAACAGAACTTTTCGCTACCACTTACCTATGCACTGACCTTCTCAGTGAACATTATGGATATCGGGCAGCTCGTCAGGGTGTATTTATCGGTTTTGCTTCTATGTTGGTATGGACAGTGATTACCTCTCTTACCTTAGCTTTTGCTCCCCTCACTCCGGATCAGGCCGGAGAGTCCTATGCCTGGGCATTGAGAACCCATGATAATATGACCGGACTTTTTACATTACTTCCGATATTCTTGATCAGTGGATTGGGTTCCTATCTTATCAGTCAACTAGCTGATATTTCTCTCTATGCTTGGATCAGGAAAGTAACTCAGTCACGAAAACTTTGGCTTAGAAACAACCTATCCACTATTGTTTCAGCTTTAGTCGATAATACTGTTTTTAGCACTCTAGCCTTTTTGGTGCTGGCAAAAAATCCACTGGATATCAACACTTTGGTATTCACCTATATTTTGGGAACCTATGCCATTCGAGTGGTGATCGCCCTTTTCGACACCCCTCTTATTTACCTTAGTACGCTGATAGTCCCCAGAGATAAATCCGATCATCTTTGAGTCGTTGATTTTGTAGATGACTTTCTATCCCGGTTTTTCTTTTAAGCTTATATCCACATCTTTTAGCTCTTTCACTACAAATAAGAAGCGAAACCCCCAACCTCGTTTAGGACAACTGAACACCCCTCATGGGGAGATAGAAACTCCCAATTTTATTTTTTGTGCCACCAAGGCTGCGGTTAAAGGTATGGCTGGCCATGAACTTTCTAAACTAGGTACCCAGATTATCTTAGCTAATACCTACCACCTTATGATTCAACCTGGAGCTGATTTAATCAAAGAGCAGGGAGGACTTCATCGGTTTATGAATTGGTCAGGACCAATGCTTACCGATTCTGGAGGGTATCAGATATTTGCTATGGGATTTGAATCGGTTAGTAAGGAGATTAAAAAACGTTCACAATCCGAGGCAAGAAAAACACTCCTGAAAATCAATTCAGAGGGAGCATGGTTCCAATCCTATTGGAATGGTGACACAGTGTTTTTATCCCCAGAAGTATCCATTGAAGTTCAAAGGAAATTAGGTGCTGATCTTATTGTTCAACTTGACGAATGTACTCCTTTCCATATCGATAAACAAACCACAGAAAGATCAATGTATCTCTCTTTAAATTGGGGAAAGCGATCTTTGAAAACCTTTTATAAAACAAAAGGAAACTATTCTCCCCAAGCAATTTACGGAGTGATCCAAGGGGGAATTTATTCCGATCTAAGACGGATCAGTACTGCTGGAGTGATAGGACAAGGCTTTTTTGGGATTGCCATCGGGGGGAGTTTAGGAAGTAGCCGCAAAGAAATGTATGAGGTGGTACGTCTTACTTGTAATGAAATCTATCGAGAATTTGAGGAGAAGGGGCTAAACTTACCAATCCATCTTCTTGGAATTGGAAAAATTCCAGACATTTTCATTGGGGTTAGATTGGGAGTTGACACCTTTGACTGTGTACATCCTACCCGGATGGCACGTCATGGTTGGGCAATCCTTCCAGCAGCAGTGAAAAGAGAACGAAACGAAGAGGCTGATATAGACTCTTCATCTCGAATAAATCTCAACAATTCCACTTTCAAGCATGATGATAGATCATTGGACCCAAGCATTACTATTGATTGCCCGGGGTACTTTCATTATTCACGATCCTATATTCACCATCTTCTCAAAGTCAAGGAAATATCCGCACTAACCCTTCTTACCCGCCATAATATTTTTCAAATGAATCGACTAATGACGGATATCCGTCAGGGGATCAAGGAAAATCATTTAGATGAGGTGGAAAAGTATTGGTGTGGGAGTTTAGTTCATAATCAAATTGACTCAATATAGGTAAGATTCTTATTAACTTTATATATAAAATGTTGAGGTTGATCTAATTTATCATGAGGACTTAATTTTATGATAGAATATATAGTATTCGGTCTTTTATGAAGAAAAAACCTTTACAGAAACTATTTCAAGGTTCTCGAAATAACTCTAATTCTACCTGGGAAAAAACTAAATTGGGAAGTCCCAAAATAGTTAAACCTATCTCTTCGTCAAATAAAACTAATAAAGTTTTGGAAACTTTGACAGAGAAGGTCAAGAAAACTATTGTTCTTATCCCCACTTATAACGAACAGGATAATATTCGAGGAATCATCGCTACCCTTCGCAAACTCTATCCTGCCATCATGATTATGGTTATCGACGACTCTTCTCCCGATGGTACAGCTTCATTAGTAAAGAAGATAGCTCGTAAAGATAAAAAAATATTTCTTTTAGATAAAGGGAGTAAACAGGGGATTGGCAAGGCCTATATTCGAGGCTTTAATCGAGTCCTGGAATTAAGTCAAAAACTTACAATCGACTACGTAGTGCAAATGGATGCTGACTTTTCTCATGACCCAATTTATTTAAAAGACCTTCTCAATCAGATCATTGATCATGATTTAGTTATCGGCTCCCGTTATGCCAAAGGAGTCAATGTGGTCAACTGGCCAATGAAACGTATTCTCCTTTCCTATTTTGCCAATCAATATGTCAACTTTATTACCCGCCTGGGCATTCATGATGTTACCAGTGGATTCAAGGTGTTTCGTAGAACCGTTTTAGAGCAAATTAACTTTAACCAGATAATGTCGAATGGGTATGTCTTCCAAATTGAAATAAACTATATTTTAAAACATCTAGGTTTTAAACTTACAGAAGTATCAATTATATTCAAAGATCGTCAGAGAGGAGCATCTAAAATTAATTTCCAGATAATTCGAGAAGCAATGATCAAGGTTCTTTTTCTTCCCGTAAAAAATATCAATCGCTATAAAAGAAAGATAAAATAAATTGAAATTACTATCATTTAAAATATCCCTTAGATCTCACTTCCAATAATCCGATGACTTTCGATTCTAAAAATTTTAATTCAATGTCAAGTGATAAGAATATATCTGGCCCTCAAAAGAGAACTCAAGAGTTCTTCTGGGCATTGGGAATTTTTAAAGAAATGGTTAAAGGAATGCGATCTCTCCATTTCACTGGACCATGCATTACCATATTTGGTTCAGCACGCTTTACTGAGGGAAATGAATTTTATGAGTTAGCTCGAATGACCGGAGCTGAGGCTGCCCGAAATGGTCTTACTGTAATGACCGGAGGTGGAGGTGGAATTATGGAGGCCTCTAATCGGGGAGCCAAGGAAGCTGGTGGAAAGTCCATTGGGTGTAATATCAAACTCCCTATGGAGCAGAAACCCAATCCTTATCTTGACCGGTGGGTTGAGTTTGATCACTTCTTTGTTCGCAAGGTGATGTTGATTAAGTATTCCTACTCCTTTATCATTTTTCCAGGAGGATTTGGAACTATGGATGAATTTTTTGAAGTGATGACCCTCATTCAAACTGCTAAAATCCATGATTTCCCAGTTGTGGTGATGGGAAAAAAGTTTTGGAATGATCTCCTTCATTTTGTAGAAGTCAAAATGTGTGATTATCAAGTAATCACTAAGGAAGATCTTGAACTAGTAACCGTAACCGATTCTCCAAAAGATGCTATTGAATGGATTAAAAACAAGGTATGGGAGAGATATTCTATGAATAAGTTTAAAAAATTCAAGACTTCAAAGCCTTTATGGTGGTTGGCTGAGAAGTGACTGCCATTTTGTTCATTACCAAAAAGACCAAATCATAATAAAATTAATTTAATCGGAGTATGGCGCAGTTGGCTAGCGCGCTTGGTTTGGGACCAAGAGGTCACAGGTTCAAGTCCTGTTACTCCGATTCCTTTTTTTGCCTTATAAATGATTACCAGGGAATGGCTTATTTCGGGAAGAGTTCAAGGCGTGGGTTTCCGTTACTTTGTTAAAGAGGAAGCAATTCGTCTCGCACTACAGGGCTATGTTGAGAATCTCCCCGATGGAAAGGTACGGGTTTTAGTTCGTGGCGAAAAAGATACTGTGGAAAAATTTTTACAGTTCTGCAAAGAGGGTCCCCCTGCTTCCCGGGTGGAAGGTTTGAAAGAAAAATTCCCGGAAACCTCAGAGAGAGCATCACCTTTTAATAGCTTTCTTATTCGTTATTGACTTTGATCTTTTTTTGATTTTCTTGAATCACTATTTATCGATTTGACAAAACTGTATTTTATCGCATTTGTCCTTCCCGAGCCTCTTAACTCCCGTATCCAGTTGCTTAAAAAAAAACTTAAGGAAAAATATGATGTCTCTCACGCTTTAAATTCCCCGCCCCACATTACCTTGATTCCACCTTTCACTGCCAAGGATGAAGAAATTATTCGCAATCAACTGAAAAGTATTCCCCTTAGTTTCTTGCCCTTTACTATCAAGGTTGATGGATATAGAAGTTTCGGGTTTAGGAAAAGGCCGATTCTCTACCTTAAACTGATCTCCCCCACCTTGAAGGTATGGAGATCTTTTCATTATTCTATTATAACGAAATGGGGAGGAAGGCATAATCGACCCTTTATCCCTCATATCACTCTGGCCCATCGAGACTTGACTCCAGAAACCCATCAAAAAATAATCGAAGAGATAGAACCTTTCTCTGGAAAAGGGAAAATTGAAGAAGTGAGCTTGTTACGACACAACCGTCATGAAAGAATTTGGGAGGTGATTGATCGGAATTAGTATAAACTCACTAATCCCCCAATAACTTTTCAACAAGCTCAAAGTAACAAGAAAAAACTATTTTTTTATAGTATAATTATGTATCATGTAAATATCGCAAAGTTATAAGAGGGGATATTATGAAAATTCATGTTAAGGAAAATACTCTAATAGCGATTTCTTTTAATAAAAAGAAGAAATTACTTGACTATATCTATGATCTAGCCAAGTGGCGGGAATGGTCTCCTTGGACTTGTATGGACCCCACAGTTGAGATTGAATGTTCTCAAAAATCGGAAGAACATCATCATTATATGAGTTGGGATGGTCCCATTGCCGGATCAGGTAGTATTGCTGTGGATCAGGTTCGAGAAGATGGAGCTGACTATGATCTTTTTTTTGTTAAGCCTTTCAAGTCCATGGCCAAGGTATCCTTCAATCTATCATCCCACAATGACAAGGAAACCAAGGTGGAATGGATTATGGAGGGAAACCTCCCATTCTTTCTCTTTTTCATGAAAAAGTTTATGGAGTCTGGTATTGCTAGTGATTATCGGCGAGGATTAAAACGGCTCAAATTCCTGGTGGAAACCGGCAAGATTCCTGCACAACTTGACTTTATGGATACTCCTCAGGAAGTCTCAGAATTTGATTTCTGTGGAATTGAAGCCAAACAAGTTCCTCTCGATAAGCTGGGGCCAACCATGGAAAGTAATTTTAAGAGAATTGAAACATTAACAGCATCCTTAAGAGAGGGTCAAAATTTAGAGAACAACAAAGAAGGGTTCAGTATAACTGGGGGCTATTGTTTTTATCCCAAAGTAAATATAATAAAAATGCTTTTTGATTATCAAGCTGGGCATTCCTATATTGGAAGTTATTCAAAAATATTAAGAGAAAAAGGGCTAATGGTCAAAAATATCCCTCCCCATAGAGCGATTAAGGTAACTTTGATCGGAAGCTATCAGTTTTTAGATGATGCATGGGCAGGCATTATGATGCATCAACGGGCACTGAAACTGAAACCCAATAACAGTATCCCCCCCTATGAAAAATATTTGGTAATGGGAGATGATCCCAACCAATATGTAACTGAAATCTATTTTCCAGTGAAATGATTTGCAGTGAAATTTAAATATCACATCTCTTATATTCCATAGCTACCCTCACCCTCTACTTTCCATACTAGAAGCTGAGGGAGTCACTGATTATCTCATATATTCACCACCGGAACAAATGCGATAAAATACAGTTTTATCAAATTTAAGAAATAATTATAAACCTGCATTCAAAGTCAAAAAGAACTATTCTCATTCACCTCAATCAAAGTGGGGCAATTCCGTTTCAAGGCTTTTCTGATCTCCTCCACCACCTGGTTGATCTCTATTTTTACTGCTTCGGCCCCAAATCCCCTAGCTAAGGTTTGGAAGTCCGGAGTATAAATGTCCACTCCAACAAGAGGTATTGCTCTATCCATCATATACCTCTTAATCTCACCATAACCTTGATTATTCCATAACAAGATGGGAAGGGGAAGGCAGAGTTCCACCGCGGTAGCCAGTTCCGGTAGAGTAAACTGGAGACCCCCATCTCCAATAAGACAAACCACCGGACAATCCAGTTGTAAGTACTTTCCTGATTTTCCCCTCATAGCTCCAACCAAAGCTCCAATAGATGCAGGAAGAGCATATCCTAGAGTTCCATATCCGGTGGAGGCATTGAACCATTGACCGGGAGCAGGAGGATCATAGGTAAGATTTCCCCCATATACTGGTTGGGTAGAATCACCGACAATAACCGCACCGGGCCAGGCTTGGGCAATAGCGGTTAAAAGTTCTCCATACTCTCGATAAGGTTGGGGAATCGATGCCCACGCTTTTTTACGAAGTTGAACCGTTTTGAGTGCACCTTGTTTTCGAAATTTTTCTTTTCTTCCCTGAAGAAGTTGTGAGAGATTGCGGATATCGGAAGCAATGGCAACTTGGGGATCAGCATTAATAGAGAGTTGATCAGGATCGATATCCCATCGGATCAGTTTTCCCGTCATTTTAAAATTCTTCCCGAAAAGAAGGGTCTCGGTTTCACCTAGTTCTGTTCCGACCGCCATTACTGCATCAGCATCCCTCACTGCTTTTAAAATTTCTTCTTGAGGAAGAAGGCATCCTACATGGAGAGGATGTTTGGGGGGGAGAAGTCCTTTGGCATTGATGGTTACCACCGTAGGTGCGTCGAGAAATTCAGCCAAAGGGATAGCTTGATTCCTAGCTGAAAGCATACCTCCGCCCATGATAAGAATCGGGTTTCGGGACTTCTTCCAAAGTTTCATAGCCTCTTCCCATCCGGCCTCAGCTTCTCGGGTTAAAGTCGGTTCGGCAAGGGGAATTTTCTTAATGGGGAGATGATCGGCGGGAAGATTCAAAACATCTAGAGGAATCTCAATATGAACTGGACTCGGTCGCTTCCGATAAAAAATTCTCATCGCTTTAGCCAGAACATCGGAAAATTCTTCACACTCGGTAAGGGTATGACTATATACCGTTACTCCCTCACTCAATAACCGTTGATCCTTGAGCTCATGAAGTCTTCCCTGTTGTTTTCGAATATGAGGACGGGCTAAAGTACTGGAAATCACCAACATCGGAATTGAATCGGCATAGGCCTGACCCATGGCAGTTAGAATATTGGTTATTCCCGGACCAGTGATAACAAAACAAGTTGCCACCCGTCCAGTCATGCGGGCATAGCCATCAGCCATGAATCCAGCACCCTGTTCATGGCGGGGAGTTATATGTTGAAGGGGAGAACTTTTAAGCCCCCGATACATCTCCACAGTATGAACTCCGGGGATTCCGAAAATGATATTGAACCCATTGGCCGCGAGAAGGTGGGAAAGATATTCTCCAAAAGTCATTTTAATCCTATTATATTCAAAATATTTAGTTTTGAGGTTTATGTGCTATCATACAGAGCATTTCATAAAGAAGATTGGCAGCGATGAGAGCAGTCGAACCTCCTGGATCATAGGGTGGAGAAACTTCGACCAAGTCACATCCTATGATATTGAGTCCGGCACACCCTCGTATGATCTCCAAAGCCTGAATGGAGGTAAGTCCCCCCACTTCCAAAGTTCCGGTACCGGGAGCAAAGGCAGGGTCCAAACTATCGATATCAAAGCTGAGATAGACTGGCCTTTCTCTCTCTTTCCCACCTATATAAGCCTTTACTTCTTTCATCAGCGGGGAAAGAGATCGGTGCCAACATTCCTCTGCCAATATCACCCTAAACCCCTGTTCTCTAGACCAATCAAAGTCTGAATCTCCGTATCCGGTTCCCCGAAGTCCAACCTGGATCACCCGATCACAGTCAAGGAGACCCTCCTCTACTGCTCGGCGAAAGGGGGTGCCATGAGCTATCTTCTCTCCAAACATCTCATCGTTGATATCGGCATGAGCATCCACATGGATAAGACCTACCTTGCCATATTTCTCAGCCATAGCTCGAAGAATCGGTAAGGTTAGGGTATGATCTCCACCCAGAGCTAGGGGGATCACCGAATAGCGAAGGATTTTACGATAATACTCAGTGATGATCTCTACGGATCGTTTGAGATCAAAGGTAGAAATGGGGATGTCTCCAAGATCGGCAACCTGAAAAATATCGAAGGGGGATTTCTTGGTCCACATATTATAGGGGCGGATCATAGCTGATTCAGCCCGGATCTGACGGGGCCCAAAACGAGTACCGGAACGATGGGAAGTTCCAATATCAAGGGGAATGCCAACAAAACAGGCATCAAGTTCTTCAACATTTCCTACAAAAGGAAGACGCATCATGGTTGCAGGACCGGCAAACCGGGGCATGGCATTCCCGGAAAGAGGTTGATTGAATGATTGTTTCGAGGATGGATTTATTTTCATAGTTAAGTATATCATGTTATCCTTATGTATGGTTTTGACATGGATTGGGTAAAGGTCTATCATACCCTTTATTCCAGCTACGGCCCTCAAGGATGGTGGCCTCTTCTTGGAAGTCGGAAGAAAAAATTGATATCCCTTTACCATCCTGGAGACTATTCTCATCCCCGTAATTCAATGGAAAGATTTGAAATTGCTATAGGAGCGATTTTAACCCAAAACACTACCTTCACTTCGGTGACAGAAAGCTTGATCCGCCTCCAAAGATTAGGAGATGGACTTGGACTCAGCTATTCAAGAGGGCATAGAGGATTTACCTCCAAAAATTTTCTAAAATTTCCTATTAAAAAAATTATTTCAGCTATCACCCCAGCCCGTTATCCCAACCGTAAGGCTGAATACCTCATAACCCTGGCAGAATTTTTTATTAAATTAAAACAAGGAATTCCAAAAAGAGAGGAGCTTCTTTCCCTTCGTGGAGTTGGAGAGGAAACTGCTGATACCATTCTTCTTTACGGATTTGGTCAAGCAGAATTTGTTATCGATGCCTATACTAAACGGATACTCTCTGCCCTCGGTTACCCTCCGAAAAACTACCAAGAAGCTAAATTTATTTTTGAAGAAGTTCTTCTTCCCGCTTTTCCTGATTTTACAGAAAGAGTGAGGGTATATCAGGAATATCATGCTCTCCTGGTAGAACATGCCAAGCATTACTACTCTCGCAAAGTTGATGGAGAATACGGAAAAGATACTTCTAAAAATAAATGTTTTTTACAAAACCTGAAATGATCAGATGATACAATTATTATCGTGATTAAAAAAGAGATTCTTCTCACCGGAATCAAACCCACGGGGGTTCCCCATGTCGGCAATTATCTCGGTGTGATTAAGCCGGGACTGGAACTTGCTAAAAATTATCGATCATTTTTCTTCATCGCAGATTATCACGCCGCCAATCAAATCAAGGACGGAGAAGCTCTCCGAAATTCTATTTATAATGTGACCGCCTCCTGGCTTGCCTGTGGACTAAACCCCAACGAATCGGTATTCTATCAACAATCGCAAGTATCAGCCATCACCGAACTTATGATTATACTGGCCAATGTTACTCCTAAGGGGCTCATGAATCGAAGTCATGCCTATAAAGCCATTATAGATGATAATCAGGCCAATCGCCGTGATCTGGATGAGGGGGTCAACATGGGACTTTTCAATTATCCTATTTTGATGAGTGCCGACATCCTAATGTTTCATGCTCACAAGGTTCCAGTAGGTAAGGACCAAATCCAACATCTTGAGATTGCCTGTGATATAGCTGAAGCCTTTAACCGCACTTATGGGAAGGATTATCTTACTCTTCCGAAGCCCCTGATCGACTCTTCCGTGGAAACCATTCTCGGTATCGATGGACGAAAAATGAGTAAAAGTTATAATAACATCATTCCCATCTTCGCCGAAGATAAGAAAATCCGTAAGGCAATCATGGCTATCGTCACCAACTCTCAAACCATAGAAGAGCCTAAGGATCCCGACACTTGTCCTATCTTTACCCTGTTTCGTCATTTTTCCACAACCGAAGAGCAGAAAGAGTTGGTCAAACGTTACCGAGCCGGGGGCATGGGTTGGGGAGAAGCTAAACAGGCTCTCTATGAAAAATTCATTGCCGCCATAAAACCGATGCAGGAAACTTATCAAAACTATATTAATGACCCATCAGCTTTGGATCGTATCTTAAATCAAGGAAGTGAAAAAGCCCAAGAAATCGCGGAGAAAAACCTTAAGGAATTAAAAAAGGTGGTTGGAGTAAGTCTCTAAAACAAATCACCATCATACAAATATCCATAAATTAAATTTAACCAAACCTTGATGAATGATACCATTAGAAAAAGATATTTCAACATGGGACGAAAAGTCAACGAACTATCTTAGATCAATTTATTTACAACATCATAACAGGACTGACTTTGCTGAAACCCTTATTCGATTGATTCAATCCCATGAGAAGGGTGCTACGTGGTTAATCAAAGAATATTTAAGTCAAGGAAATACCTTAAACAATGCTCAGACAAAATCAGTCTATCGTGTCATATCAACACTCAAATATTGGGAAGCCAAACTTCATATTTTACAATCAATCCCCTATTTAGGCATTGACCCCTCATCTAAAAACATTCTCTATCATTTTCTCGCATCTAACTTGAACAATCCTAATAAATTTTTAAGAGCCTGGACTTATAATGGCTTCTATCTTTTAGCTGAACAATTTTCGGAATACAAGGAAGAAGTCGAGACTCTCTTGGAAACTGCCCGGAAGAATGAAAGTGCTTCAGTTAAAGCCCGGATCAGGAATAGGATGGAGGGGAAATAAACATCTAATGAATTATAAAATAAGATTTGCTTTGTCGTTATCAACTGAGTATTAACTTGGTTAATTATTTGTTTTTGGTGTTTGATAGTTGTGT
The DNA here is from genome assembly GCA_965224715.1 of Spirochaetota bacterium. Classification (GTDB taxonomy): domain Bacteria; phylum Spirochaetota; class UBA12135; order COTS27; family CAXSBA01. The sequence continues at coordinate 95,812 of OZ245054.1, forward strand.
AATAATCAAAGTTGCTAAAAATGTTTCAAGTATGCTTAGAGGAAATGCAAAGTATAAAATTTTAAACGGAAAAACTCTCATATTGCCAATGACTACCCACATTAAAACAAATCCGACAAACCATGAAAGGAAAGTAGTTTGCCATAACAAGAATTTCTTAGAAATAATAAAAATAGCAATGGCAAAGAACAAAGACCATAATCCCCAAATCGCTCCGTTAATCGGTTCGGATGGGAAAGTCAATCCCATACCTTCATAATGATCAGTCCAGTATGATTTAAATAAAAATTCATTTCTAACAAATTCAGATATGCTGATCCAAATTGTCGCTAATAAAATAGGTAAAACTGTTTTCCTTAAAAAATTCATGATTTATTCCTTTTAGTGCAATCCTCTCTTTGCCTCTAATTGTAATATAATGTCTTGCGTGTATGGCGAGCCTATCTTGAAGAGTATGCACTATAGCTATTGTTGGATGTAGTTATTATCATTGACTATTTCTCCAAAAACTTGCTTGTCTGTATCCCCCTCGGTACTTATGAATAAGATATTGGCATTCTTACCTATTTTAAGAGTATCTTTAACTGTTTTGAATTCGCTTTCATTCATAAGTGCAAGAAAACCAGCAAAACCAGCAGCTCCTGATTCTCCTGAAATTATTCTCTTATCAGTACCCGTTGGAAAATATAATTCTCGAATAGCTTGTTTGGCATATTTATCGTTAATTTTTAAAGAATAATCAGTTCCATTCCTCAATAAGTCCCATGCATTTAAAGAAGGGGTTTCACAATTCAAACCTGCCATGATCGTTTGCCCATTCCCTTTAGACGTTGATATTTTATTATTTTGAAATGAAAGGAGAATTCCGTCTGCCTCTTCTGGCTCCACTATTACTATTTTAGGTCTTTTACCACCATATTTACTCAGATAATAGTAAATACCTGAAGCCGCCATACTTCCAACTCCTGCTTGCAAGAAAACAATGTCTATATTTGGCAGTAAACTTGAATGAAGACTATCTTCTAATTCTTTAAACATCGTTAAATATCCAGACATTATAAAAGCAGGAATTTCAACGTAGCCTTCCCAGGCAGTATCCTGAATTAAAGTCCAGTCATTAGCCTTAGACTCATTTTTAGCTTCTTGACAAGTTTCATCATAATTGCCATTTGTCTTAATGACCCTTGCACCTTCTTTTTCTATGGCTTCAATTCGTTTCTTTGTTGTGTTTTTAGGTACAAAAATAACTGATTTTTTATCAAATTTACCGGCAGACCAAGCAACAGCTCGACCATGATTGCCATCGGTGGCTGTACAAAATGTTTCGATAGTAGGTTTTCTTTCTAAGGATTGATGAATTGCATAAGATGCTCCTAAAACCTTAAATGATTTCAAACCAAATCTTAATGATTCATCTTTTACATAAATATTCCCAACATTATATTTTTTAGAAAGACTGGTTAATTTGATCAATGGTGTCGGTTTATATTCCGGTAAAGATACATGAAATTCAATAGCATTATATTTTTGCAGTATAGAAATCGTTAAGTCGTTATCAATGATATTATTCGGTGAATTCTTATAATATTTTTCACTCATGATTATTTGCTATCGTTAGTTTTCTTAATTATACATAACGTTGAGTATATGAAAAGTTGCCGATTCCGAAGCTCAAATCTATAAAATTAAAATAAAGCTGACACGAGCTACAACGCTTTATTTTACTACTTTTTCGCCTATTTTTTATATACATTGTTATCTGTTGGCTTTTTATTTTCAGGTCTATTATTCCATATAGTTAGGAATTGTCCTGTAGACATTTTACGAGCTAATTGCTTTGCTCTAAAAGCAATTTCTCCTTCAAAGAGTTGGTCTATTGTTTCAAACCAAAGTTGTAGCCAAACTCCGAAATGTTTTTGCTCTATTGAGTGGTTCATATTTTTATCAACGTTTATGTGCTTTGTTGATGGGCTTCCTTTAAACTTTGCTATACCGAATAAATTAGTTTCCCAAAAATCAGTCAGTTTTTTGAGATGCTCTGGCCATTGTTCTTCTGAAATATGACTATTAAAAATTGGACCTAATAATTCATTTTTTCGGATTTTAGAGTAAAACTTATGTACTAGTTTACTGATATCTTTACGGTCATTGATTGTGTCCATTGAATTAAGATTTATCAGCTACTTTTTTTACTCGGTTGGCATCATCGTGTTTTGATAGCGTTAATCGAACAATGCTGTCTTCTTTTGCCGTCAAGTCGTGATAAATATTGCTTCCCAAAGTGATAACGTCTCCTTTTTTGAGCAATTTTATTTCTCCTTCTAAACCAAAATCTATTTTTCCTTCTAAGATATGAACTATAATAGGAAGTGGAGCCTTGTGTTCTTTCATTGTTTGTCCGCTTTTTAAGAGAATTCTAATTTCTTTTGAAAATAAAGTCTCCAAAATAACTTGAGTAACAATTCGATTCTCATTGTAATCCAAATCTTCATTAAATGACTTAATTTTCATTTCGTTCTTTTTTAACTTGCAGGTAACGGTCTAGTATAAGAATAGTAGCGGATTAAAACGCACTAAATTTTCGGTTAAACACGGACTTTTTTTATATTTACTTACTTTAGATTTAGCACAAATTCCGCTATTATTTTTATACATTGTTGTGTGTAGTTTTTTCATTAATCTCTATTCCATTGGATACATATTAAAATTTTGATTATCAAAATATATAATTCTATTTGGGATCGTTTTTAATATTGTATCTCTAAGTGATTGGTTAATTCTATCAATCCGATGTCGGATCGCAATGTATAAAAGAAATGATTCAGCAATGTCCTCTCTTATAGGATTATCACGGGCATAAGTAGAAATAAAATTTCCATCGGATTCTTGTGCTTTAATCCATCCTGCTGAACTTGAATGTTCTGCATCCAGAGAGGTGTGGGAGGCTTCATGAACAAATGTTTCTTCCAGGATCCCATCATTTTCATATAATGCTGCCTGCCCTGTATGAATGAGAAGATTATTGTTTCCTCCACCAAAGAGTTCAGTACCTTTATGAATCCATACAGTCTCAACATTAATACGCAATGTTGTGGGCAATCTACCAATTATCTTAGCAAATTTTATTGCCTCAAATCTAGCTGTGATTGAGTTTTGGAATTCTGGATTTACCTGTATCTCTATAAATAAGCTATCATCATATATCGCATTAAAAAGAAAGGGAGTAGTTGTTATCCAATTATTAACTCTTCTATCGAACATTATGCGAATATCTTGACCCTCATTGGATAGACTTACAAAAGTACTATAGTCGGAGTCTGTAATAATATCAGGATCCAGAAATATTGTTCCTTCAAATGGTGGAGTTACAGAAGGTGGTGTATCTTTTTTACTATTATTAACGCCACAAAAAAAAATCAAAAGAACAAAGAGAACAATAGATAATTTCTTTAAATTATTCATAATATATACTTTGCACTAATTCCACATAACGTTCCGTGTATGAGTAGTAGCTGACTGATAGGAAGCTATTACTTATACACATTGTTGGCAACAGTTTTTTCTTCTAATTTCAGCAATAATTGTTCAGGAAAATCATAAACTTTTGGTTTAGAAGTCAATTGTGATTTGTCGTTCTTGATTCGTGACTTCATTTCCGAATTTGAAATACTGTCTTTTAATTCTACGTTTGACAAAAGAGCTTCATAAACTGCATTTCGGTTGGTTTCTTTTCCACCAACGTGATAAAAATGTTCTTTAGTTGCAACATAACAGTCTTCCCAAACAGAAAACACATAGTCGTTAGTTCTATATTTGTTACTCAACCAAGTGGATAAAATGAATTTGCAGTTTGAATACTCTAAACCATTATTTAAAACGATTTCTTCTTCTTCCGACCAGCTATCGAAATAATCAACGTGTCTTCCTATGTATGGCGGGTCTGAATAAACCAAATCTGAATTTCTTAATTCCGATAAGGTTTCTTTAAAAAGTCTAATGGATTACTATGTTCCTTAAATCTATTGCGAACAACATAGTAATGTTCTCCATTGGTTTCTAAAAGTTTTTGCCCTTCTTCACTCAAATATTTTCTGACCAGTCCACTTGTTATTTCTTTGTTTTGGATTGCTTTGTAAAAGTTTATTAAATGTGGATTGCTGTCGCAGAGTAACGCTTTTTTTGGGCGAACATTAAAGGCTACAACGCCTGTTCCCATAAATGGCTCGACCCAACGCTCAAAATCTATTTCTTTTACGTTTGTGGCAATCCATTCAACCAATTTGGTTTTGATACCTTGCGATTTTATAGGTGGGACAAATGTTTTCATTTCTTGTTTTTTCTTTTAGGTTTCATTGGATTAATTTTATCCGAACTCATCCCTTTGAATTCAAGAAACTCGGTCAATTTGGTCAGCTATTTTAAAGTTGCCTTTTTTCTTTGGGTCAGGAACTTTTAAAACACCTTGGTTTATCCAATATTCATCAAATGTTTTTTCACCAAAATTTTTGAATACGCCATTTCCTTTAAGAATATCGTCTATGTATTGAATACTTCCAATGTTTGCGGTATTTCCGCTACCGCCTTTGTCGCTCGATATTTTCCATTTTTCTTCTGCGAAGAATACAAGGTCATTAATTACAGAAGTAATTTTATCTAACTCGTTCAGTTGAAGAATTTTTGTTTCATCAATGTCGGTTGATAATGCTCTTGTGTATAAAATCCCCAAGCAAATGTGTGAAGTGTATTCGGCATACGGGAATTGAATATTCTTTGTACTTGTTCTTTTTCTGAAATATCCTCCGTGAGAACCAAGTGTGAATCCGTTACAAAAACCTCCATAATCGTCTAATCGGTATGTCGTTTTTATATCGACTGCAAATTTTATTTTCGGATTTTTCTTGTTGACAAATGATAAGTCAGGATACCAATTTTGCATTTCAGCAAGAACTATTTCATATCCGTTTTGGTCAGCAAATTCTTTGAATTTTGGAAAGAGTTGAATTTCGAGAATTTTAGAGATAATTTTGGTGTCTGAAGAAATGGTATAAATATTCTTTTCTATATCAATAAAACCTTTCACTTTCCAATCGCCAACTTTGTCCGAAACATATTCAGTCAGTTCTTTTGAAAAGTCTTTAAGTTTATCTAAAAATTCTTTTTTTATATCACTCATATTTATTCTCTCGTAATCGTTTGCAAGTTACAAATTATTGACAGCTTATTGTTGTTGTCTATCGTGGTTTTTCAAATTGTTGCCAACGACTGTGTATAGTTATTGTTCTTATACCACCAAATTGGAGGGATAAGAACAATTGTTTATATTATTCTTTTCAAGGTATTTTCTTTAGTCAAAACATAATGTTTAATCACACCAATGACATGCAGAAAAAGTAAGATCATCATTATCAATGCTAAAACACTGTGTCCTTTCAAAGGTGGGATTTCACTATGTGACTTAATCAACTCATAATTCCCACTTTGCAATGCTTCTCCATATCCACCAAGAATCATAGTCGCAATTCCTGATAGCGACAGGCCAAAAAGAAGAAAATAGAACAGGTTGTGAATCCAAACCGCTAGTTTATCATTCAATTTTGAACCTGTTTTTATGTCTTTGGGTCTTGGTGCTTTAAAAAACAAATAACTCCGAATAATTGTCAGTATGAAAACAACAATCCCCAATATAGCGTGAACTTTGATAAGTCCCATTTTTTCCGAGACTGATAAATCTTCCATATATTTTCCAAGAGGGAAAAGAATCAATATCAGGATAGCTGTTATCCAATGCATGGCAATTGTTCCCTTGCTGAACTTTTTACTTAAATCGTTTTTTATCATATTTATTTCCTTTATATTTGAAGTCTAATGAGGTTGCGAATCATCGACAGCCTGTTGATATTATATCATAAAAACTGTCTGTTGCATTCGTTTATTAAATTGCACTTAACCAGTCCATAAACACAATTACGTTTATCTATCTACATTTACAATTTATTTATTCTATATTGTTCTTTTTCATCTAACTTTTATCACATGAGAAGCCATCAACTGGATGACATTGTCTTGAGCATTGGTAAAAGAATAAAAATCGGAGAAGCTATAGACATCACCGCTTTCAAATTCCATACTTCCACGGACAGCGCCTTCTTTTCCATGGGTTACAATTTGTTCAATCGTTATTACTATTGCCGGAGAGCCACTCATTTTCCTCAATTCCTTTTCAAAGTTTTCTTTACCTTCGATGAGTTTATCGCCGATGATGTTCCAGGTTATATCTTTTGAAACATGATCAACAATATAATCAACATCCGATTTAGCAAAAGCGATATTGAATGCTTTGATGTCCGGAGACATGAGACTTAAAAGTTAGTTCTGCTCGTTCTCATCAAAACTAACCATCCAATGAACACCGAATTTATCGGTTAAAGTTCCAAAGTAAGATCCCCAAAAACTTTGATGCATAGCCATTCCCTCTTGCCCTCCCTCGGATAGCTTTTGAAAAAAGGTATCGGCTTTTTCTTTGCTGTCAGTACTAATAGAAATGGAAAAATTGTTTCCTTGGGTAAAAGCTGTCTTCTTATCATTTTCACTATCACTTCCCATTAACACCGTTTCCTTACTGATGGGAAGAGAAATATGCATGATCTTTTCCCTATCTTCTGGAGAAACGATAAAATCTTCTTCAGCAGGAATATCTTTAAACCGTCCGACGAAGGAAAAATCCCCTCCGAAAACAGATTTATAATAGTTAAACGCTTCTTCACAATTTCCATCATATGTTAAATAAATATTAATTGTTGTCATATATTTTCCTTTTTATACAGATTTTTTAATTATTAGCACAACCATCCTTTTTTAAAATCCGTTTAGTGGAAGCCGGATAACTTTTAAGTTTGACCGACGGTCGAATAGGCCTGTCGGTAAAATTCCCACCACAATTTGGACAAATATTTTTGAGGATGGTTTTATCGCATGATTTACAGAAAGTACATTCAAAGGAGCAAATAACTGCCTCTTTTGAATCAGGAAGTAAATCTTTATCGCAGTACTCACAATTAGGACGAATGGCTAGCATTTTCTTAACATCATTATAAACTGTTTTTCTTTTTCTGTATTAACTTTAAACGGTATTTTATCATTCGGATAATGAGTTTCCGGGGAATCGGCTCCCCATTCTGAAACTGAACCGACCCTTTCCCTTTTTTATCAGTCATAATCTGCTCCAAGGTCCAAGGTTAAGGAAAATATTTTTCCGCATAACCTTTTAAATAACGGATCCAGTCTTTCCTATCGTTAAGGCAGGGAATTAGGATGAGAGACTCTCCACCGTGCGAACAAAACAATTCTTTATTTTCAATTTCAATTTCAAATAGGGTTTCGAGATTATCACAAACAAAAGCAGGACAGACCACCAAAAGTTTCTTTACTCCCTTTTTGGCCAGTTCAATAATGGTTTGATCAGTATAAGGGGTAAGCCAAGGATCACGACCTAAACGGGACTGAAAAGAAGTGATGTAATTTTCTTTCATCAATCCAAGTTTTTCTGCGAGGAGAGTAGTGGTTTCATAAACTTGATGACGATAACAATGTCTTTGACTGATTTCGGCAACAGAGTTCTTTATTTCGCAACAATTATCACAGCTAAGACAATGATTCCCAGGATCGAATTGGTTAAGATGTTTCTCCGGAATGCCATGATAACTGAAGAGGATATAATCATGATCTCTTTTCAAATAGGGGCGGATACCGGCAGCCAAAATATCTAAATAATCCTCATCCCGATAAAAAGGTGGGGCGATCTTATACTTAAGTCCAGAAAACCTTTTCTTCCCCGCTAACTTTTCAATCTTTCTTACCACGGTTCCGGTTGTGCTAAGGGCTGCTTGGGGATAGAGAGGAACAAACGTGACTCTAACTTGATAACCTTGACGTAAATTATCTTGTAAACGTTTAAAGGCTTTCTCCATGGAAGGCTCACCATAACGCATAGCCAGAATTACTTCTTTTGAGGAATTTTCAAGCCGATATAACCTCTGCAATTCCTTCTCTACCTTTCGACTGATCACCATAAGAGGGGAGCCTTCAGAAGTGAAAATTTGCTGATATGATCTTCGAGTGTTGAGGGAACGGAAAGGAACGATAATTCCCCCAACCAAAAGAAGACGGAGAAAAAAGGGCATACTGATAACACAGGGGTCAAAGAGAAACTCAAAAAGGTATTTTTGAATTGTGAACAGCCGGGTATCCGCAGGGGTGCCGAGGTTGATCAGAATCACATAATCCTTGATGTTTTTAGAGGAATTATCTTTTTGATTAAAATCGATTTTTGGAGATAATGACAACATGCGTAAAGCTATGTCAGTCGATAAAATCAATTAACCACATTTCTATGAAGTTGGGGATTAAGATCAATAGTCTTGGGATTAGGTCGGCAGATGAGGCATCCCCGGGCCGAGTCGAGATAGAAGAGGAGTTGATCCCGGCCGGATAACTCAATCGCTTTAACCATATTCTTACCCTCACTAACCTGGTTTCCTTCTAAGTTGATAGGTTTCATCCTTCCATCATAAAGAAAAACCTTACTAGCTGCGGTAACATAAGTACCAGCTGCAAGAGTACAGCCAAAACCAAGAGAGATGCCAGTTCCAGCGTTAGCCCCAAGAAGACATTTAGCACCGATTTCGATCACATGTTTATTACCTCCGGAAAGAGTTCCCATAATGGAAGCGCCTCCACCCACATCGCTATGTTCACCCACAACCACTCCAGCAGAAATCCGTCCTTCCACCATGGCAACTCCACGAGTGCCGGCGTTGAAGTTGACATATCCTGCAGGCATAACAGTAGTACCTTCCCCTAAATAGGCTCCCAGACGAACTTGGGATCCACTTGCAATTCTCACTCCGGAAGGAATATGATAGTTCACCAGATAAGGAAATTTATCCACATGGGTAACGGTAAGAGGAGGATGGTCCCCCCACAAACTTTGATCGCGAAGATGGGTGTAGTCTTCCAAGAAAATTGGACCCTGAATAGTCCAGACTAAATTAGGAAGAAGACTAAAGATACCATTCAAATTAACACTGTGGGGAATTTGATAACGACGAGAGATAATTTGTAAACGAAAGTAAACATCTTCAATATTTTCTGGATCGGCGTTGAGATCGAAGAGTTTGGTCGTAACGAAGTCAACATCATAATAGTCATGAACCCGTGGGCCTCCAAATTTCTTAAGGAAATTCTGATATTGCTTTAAAACCAGAAGATTATCTTTTCCTAAATCATTTGAATGATCATGGGCAGAAAGTGCCAACAATATTTTCTCTAAATGATCCAGATTAATAGCTCTAACTCCATTTTTGTTTCCATCCAAGCCAAAGAGCTGACTGGATAGATCTTCTAGAGCAGAATTGAGATGAACTGGCCACAACATGTTATAGGTTACATCCAAGGTTCGATTATGGGCTCGACGGCGAATCCCAATGCCCCGATAGCCTACGACTTGTAGAGTTTGCTCGAAAGTGCTTGATTCTTGATTATTAGACTTCATTATTCCTTACTACTGGGCTGGCTTGTTGTTTTATTTCTTTGATTAAATAGAAACGATTGACTTTAATTTGAAATCGTTTGCCTTTATTGTCTTCCATCTCATAGCCTCCTTCCATGGTTCCCCACTCTCTTTCTAGAGGACAGAAACTTGAATAAACGAATGTCTCTCCGTTAAAGAGCTTGGGAGTTTCTCCTACCACTCCTTTTCCAGTGATAATTTTCTCTTCACCTTCTGAATCGATGATCTTCCAATAACGACTCAATAACCGAATCCAATTTTTCTGAAAATTGGTGATCTCAATTCGATAAACAAAAATGTTGGCTTCCGGTTTAAGTCGTTCAACTAAATCATTATCGATTTTTTCCTTGGGAACATAGGTGGGAAAGACTCTGACTTCCACCTGTTTATTTAAAGAGTACGAACCGGGATAATAACTGTCTCTCATTGATTTAAAACCTGTCGGATAATTTCCAAGGAAATTTTCAGGGTCTCAAGATCAAGTTCATTGTCATTAGGAAGGTCTTCATGGATCAACTTGATAAAATATTCCAATTCTAACTTTAAGGGGTTTTCTTTGTGAATAAACATCCTCTCCATATTGGAATGTTGCTGATAACGAATACTTCCCTTACTGGTGGTCACCTGACTTTGGGCATTACGATAGATAGAAATATCTTGGGTCGTGAAATCAAGAAGTATACTCTCATCCTTTTGAGTGATCCAAAGTTGTCTTTCTTTAAGATGATGAACTCGAGATGCCATCAAGCCAGCCACTGTTCCATTTTCAAATTTAATCACTGACTGAACCACATCTTCATTATCATTGAATACTTTATTTCCAGAGGCAGAAATACTTACTACCTTTTTCTTCATCACTCGGAGAAGAATATCGATGTCATGGATAAGTAGATCCAAAACCACTCCCACATCAAAAATACGATTTGAAGTATTTGGACCCACTCTTCGACTCTCCCAAAAATAGGGTTCCTTGATAAGATTTTCTAATTCTTGAACAGCAGCATTATATCTCTCAACATGGCCAATGAGTAGTTTCTGCTTCTTGGTTTGAGCTAAACTGACAAGTTCCTGAGCCTTAGCAAGGTCATCAGTAATAGGCTTCTCAATGAGGAGATGCTTACCTGCCAAAAGAATTTCCTTCCCCAATTCATAATGGGTAGAAGTGGGAGTAGCTAAAATAACAGCATCAGAATGTTGGTAAAGCTCTTTCAAACTAGGATAATTAATAACATTGAACTCACTCGACACTGTTTTTGCAACTTCCTGATTTGTATCATAGACCCCAGTAAAGTGAGTATTTTTAATTTGACTTAGAACATTAATATGATATTTACCCATATGGCCGACTCCAGCCACCCCAATTCTGATCTCTTGATTCATGACAGTCTTTCTAAAATTACTGAACGGGGTTTGAGTCGGAAGAGGGTATCCAGCTCAATTCCATGTTCCTCTCCAGTGAGTTTTACCCTAAGAGGCATAAAAAATCCCTTTCCCTTAAACCCCTCTTCCTTGGCTCGAGAAATAAGTTCTCGAAATTCCTCTGGAACAATAAAGGGATCGTCTTTTTGCGAGAAAATTTCAATAGCTAAGGTGAAAAGTGGCTTATTAACATCACTTATCCATGGTTTAATTTCATCTGTATAATGCACTCGGGTTTCCATAAATTTATTATACACCAAAACGATATCTGATAGTTTATTACAATAATCTTTAAGTACAGCCAAAATTTCTTTCAAATTAGGAGGAAAGTCTTTTTCCTCTCTAACCACACCATGTTCGATAAGAGTATTTCTTAAATCTCTGTATAATATTGTAGCATTAAGGTTACGAAGATAACGTCCATTTAGGAAATCTAGTTTATTGTGATCAAAGATAGCCGGAGAAGGACTGAATTTGAGGTCAGTAAATGACCGTATAAGTTCCTCTCGAGACAATATTTCATTACCATCTGAAGGAGACCACCCTAACAATGCTAAAAAATTAATGAAGGGGTCAGGGTAGTAGCCTTTCTTTTTATAATCCAAAACACTTACCGAACCTAAACGTTTGGAAAGCTTTTCCCCTTCATGTCCCAAGATCATGGAGATGTGAGCAAAAATTGGCAAGGGATAGCCCAGTGCCTCATAGATAAGGATTTGTCTTGGGGTATTGGAAATATGGTCATCTCCTCTTATGATATGAGTGATTTTCATAGTGGCATCATCTACCACCACCGCAAAGTTATAGGTAGGGAAACCATCTGATTTACGAATGACAAAGTCTCCAATTAAAGAACTATCAAATTTAACCACCCCCTTAACTTTATCCTCAAAAATAATTTCTCTTGGTTCTATCCGAAAACGTAGTGTATGAGGAATATGGTGAGTGAGCTTTTCTGATATTTCCTCTAAAGAAAGATTTAGACATTGACGATCATAGACAAAAGGATGACCCATTGCTTCCATTCGTTTCCGTTTCTGAGCTAAAACTTCATCGGTACAAAAACAAGGATAAATTTTTTTTTTTTTAAGAAGACGGTCGAAATGTTCTTGGTAGATATGAAGACGTTGAGATTGAAAATAAGGTCCATAAGAGCCTATTTCAGAAAAATTTTCTTTTTCATTACCCGGCCCTTCATCCCAGTCAATCCCCAGCCAACGTAAGGATTCTAAAACTTGAGTTACTGCCTCTGAAGTTGAACGGCTTTGATCGGTATCTTCAATGCGAAGAATGCACTGACCTCCTTGAGTCTTGGCATAGAGATAATTAAAAAGAGCGGTACGAGCCCCCCCTACATGAAGATAGCCTGTAGGAGAAGGAGCAAAACGAAGCCGAATCGGAGAAGTCATGTCAACAACCCCCTACTACATAAACAACAATTACTGAAATTTTTCTTTCAATACCAAACTGATCTTGCCTTGATCATCCACATCTTCGACAACTACTTCTAAAACTTCCCCTTCTTTAATCAAACTGGCAAGGTCATTAATTCGACGATTAGAAAATTTGGAAATGTGGCAGAGACCGTCCACACCGGGAAGGACTTCTACAAAAGCTCCAAAGTTGGTAATCTTTTTAATTTTACCTTTATAAGCCCCCCCAATCTTGGGAGTACCGATAAAGGATTCTATCATCTCTTTGGTTTTTTCTAAAATATCTTGACCCGATGCGAATATCTTCACCTTTCCATCATCATTGATTTCAATATCACTTCCGGTCTCTTCGACGATAGCCTTGATATTTTTACCTCCAGCTCCAATCAAGGAACGAATTTTTTCTACTTGAATATTAATAATTTCTAATTTAGGAGCATTGGCTTTAAGAGGGGAAGGCTTATCGATACAGGTATTCATTTCACCCAATATCTCCAAACGTGCTTTCTTAGCCTGCTTTAAAGCTTGAGTCATGATTTCAATAGTAATTCCCTCAATTTTAATATCTAATTGGAAGCCGGTAATTCCTTTTTCGGTTCCAGCTACCTTAAAGTCCATATCTCCCAAAGAATCCTCAATTCCCTGAATATCGGTAAGGACTTGATAACGATCTCCATCCATGATAAGCCCCATAGCGATACCAGCCACATGGGCATTGATAGGAATCCCTGCATTCATAAGAGCCATACTCCCTGCACATATGGTGGCCATGGAAGAACTTCCATTCGACTCCAAAATCTCAGAAACTAGGCGAATTGTAAAATCAAATTCTTTTTCCGTGGGTAAAACTGAAATGAGAGAACGCTCAGCTAACATACCATGACCGATTTCTCGCCGTCCGGTCCCAGTGAGTCGTCCCACCTCTCCAACAGAATAGGGCGGGAAATTATAGTGAAGGAGAAAGGACTTATTCGTATTACCCCGAGTGATGTCAATTTTCTGTTGATCCTTTTTGCTTCCAATGGTAGCCACCCCCAAAGCTTGAGTTTGCCCCCGGGTGAAAAGACCAGAACCATGAGCATTGTCGAGAAGGCCGATTTGACATTCAATAGGACGGATCTCTTCCATCCCCCTACCATCAATCCGGATTTTATCTGAAAGTATCTTATTTCGAACAATTTCACTTTCAAAATCATGAAAGATCATCTCCACTTGATTAGCAAACTCTTCATCCTTATAAGCCTCTTCTCCCTCCCGATAGATGTCGAACGTTGCCTGTTCTCTTTGGGCCTTATCCACAATAGAAAGGGCAGCTTCAATTCGGGCAAAATAAGTGCTTCGAAGTTTTTCTTCCAGTCCACTCTCATAAGTGAAAAGGGTAACCTCACATTTCTCCTTTCCAATCTTAGCTCGAAGTTCTTCCTGTAGTTTCACCGCTTCCTTGATTACCTCATGAGCTTTGGCGACTGCATCTAAAACTTTCTCTTCGGAGATCTGTTTAGCTCCACCCTCAATCATGGTGATAGCAGTATCAGTTCCAGCTACCAATAATTCAAGGTCAGAGCTTTCGGCAGCATCATAAGAGGGGTTGATAACGATTTCATCGTTAATCATTCCAATCCTAGTTCCACCAATCGGTTTTTTCAAGGGAATGTCGGAAATAGTGAGAGCTGCCGAAGATGCTATCATTCCTACCACATCTGCGGGATTGTCTTTATCTAAACTAAGAACTGTAAGTACTACTTGTACTTCATTCCTAAATCCATCAGCAAAGAGAGGACGGAGGGGACGATCAATCAACCTTGAGGTATGAATTTCATAGTCTGAAGGTTTCCCTTCCCGACGTTGAAAAGATCCGGGGATCTTTCCATTAGCATAAAATTTCTCGATATAATCTACCGAAAGAGGGAAGAAAGATTGGGTAGTGGGCTTGCGGCTCATCACCGCAGTAGCCAAAACTTGAGTTTGTCCCATAGAGGCCAGGACCGCTCCATTAGCTTGTTTGGCTAATAATCCAGTTTTTAATGTGATTTCTTTATTATATAGTTTACCTATTACTGTTGTTTCATTCATGGTTTACCCTTCGTCGAACACGGGGTATGGGGTGGCCCTATTTTCTAATATTGAGTTTTCCGATAATCTCCAAATAGCGCTGGGGATCATTTTTCTTTAGGTAGGCAAGCATCTTTTTCCGTTTATTAACGATTTTAATAAGACCGTATCGAGAATGCAAATCTTTTTTGTTTTCCTTTAAATGTTCCGTAAGGGAATTAATTCTTTGGGTAAAAAAAGCAATTTGGACTTCTGGAGAACCACTGTCTCCACTTTTACGACCATAGGTTTTGATAATGTCTAAACTATCCATACTCATGTTCAACTTTTTAATAATTTTATTTTTTTATTTAATGGTTAATGTCTGTTTAATCCATTTTATTTTCTCTTGAAAGAAAACAGGTTTTTTTTCAAGATATTTTTCTAAACGGTCTCGCAAACAATTCAAAAATATTTGTAATTCCGTTAAACTTCTAATCCGTTTATTCTTTTCTAAATTTTTAATAAAATAAACGGCTACCTTATTATTATACACTGACTTTGAGAAATTGAGTAGATAAGTTTCCACAAGTAGTTTTTTTTTCTTTTTTCCTCCTCCTTCCATAGGAATTCCAACATAACTCATAGAAGGATAAATCCTTCTATTCACTACAGAGATAGTAATATAAGAGCCAACCGGAATTTTGATACTTTCTTGGGGATAAGGGAAGTTTATGGTAGGAAAACCAATTTTTCTACCCCATGCTTTTCCTTTTTTTATCGTTCCAATCAAATGAAAAGGCAATCTTAATTTTTGGTTAGCCCGAAAAATATTTCCTGCTACAAGAAAATTACGAATTTCAGTGCTGGATACCTCTTTCAAAACTGAAGTAGTCCTAAATTTAATTGAGGGAAGAAAAAAAGCCTGACTTCCTTTCTCAGAAAAATATTTCTTTACTTGTTTGGGAATACCACTCCTTTGATAACCTAAACAAAGTTTATCGCTAGCCACAAGTCCAGCTATTTTCATGTGAGGCAAGAAAAAGGCATCCAAAAAGATTCTATAATCAAGTTGCCTTACCTGTTCAAAATTTAGGACAAGACAATAATCCACTCCCATTTTTTTAAGAATATGAATCTTGGTTTCAGAAGGGTAAATATGTTTCTTAGAACCGAAATCTTTATCGGGAAGAGTTTCAAAAGTAACTACCAAACTCCGAGCTTTCGAAATATTTTCTGCAGAATAATCAAATGCACGTTTTATTAGGTGGTGGAGTACTAATCTATGTCCTGCATGAAAGCCATCAAAAAAACCGAAAGTAAGGAAAAGAGGTCCCCGGATATTACGGACAGACTCCAAACTTTTCAGAATATGCATAAATAAATTATAAAATATTTTTTTTTATAAGAAAATAAGGATGTTTTACTCTATACATCAAAAGCCATTAATGGTTTATTGCTTATAGGGAATCAAAAAAGGTTTAAGTCTTTTTGGGTGGAGGTTTAGCCGAAGGGAAAAGAATATTGTTAAGAATCAAACGATAACCTGGAGAATTCTTGAACGATTCCAAATCAGGAGATTCATCTCCCACATAATGATAGCGATCCTCTGGAGCATGACCGCCATAAAATGTAAAATTACCTTTTCCATATTTCCCAGTGATATAGCGAGCACTCCCATCTATAGAGGCAGAGAGTACCGTTACCCCATCCTTAATTTTAGACTGAACATAAGTGGTGGTTTGACCAAAAAATCCAGCAATTCGTTTTTGATGGTTTTGGTTTAATAAAGTTAGAATAGGATCGATTTTAGCAGAAAAATCGAAAAGAATAAAATCGGTAGTTTCTTTACGATTCTTAGGAGTATTTACTTGATTATAATCAATATCGGAAAAACTATTGATATAGGGTGAAGTAGAAATCTTAAAGTTCTCAAAAGAGATAGTTTTATTATAATCCAACTTACTTTGTACTTCAGGTGTAAGTGGAGTGCTGTCGAGTTCTTGAGGTACAATATCAATTCCCTCAGCAGAGAGAGCAATATCCAAGGTCTCGGTGGCAGTACACATAGCAAAAAGGAAAAGCCCATCTGCTAAGGCAGAACGTATGGAACGGCTTACCGCCTTCTTATGTTCGCTTACAGATTTAAATCCTGCATCCAGAGCATTTTTTTGAGCTACCATCTGACCTTCTCGAAACCAAGCATGATTGCGATAGCTAGACCAAAATTTACTATATTGTCCAGTGAAGTCTTCATGATGAAGATGAACCCAATCATATTTAGAAAGATCTCCTCGTAAGATATCCTTATCATAAATTGGGGTATAGGGAATTTCGGAATAGGTCATAACCAAAGTTACTGCATCAGCCCAGGGACTCACATTGGGGGGTGTGTAAACGGCTACCTTAGGAGCTTTGGTAATTTTAAGTTCTGCCATATTCTTGGTGAGGATTTCTTGTTTGATCTGGAGATAACCGTTAATATCGATAATCTCAAAACTGACACCCTTCTTGATCAGAAGATCTACCTCAGCTTCCTCAGAAAAAAGAAAGGAACCACTTCTATAATTTAGAAGCCATTTACCAGGAACCCCTTTATCTAAAAAAGCATAAGCTGCCCCATAAGCTCTAAGGTGATTATTCTGCTTTTTATCCATAGGAATGAGAATAAAATTATTTGACCACAGACTCAGATGAGCCAAGATCAAAAAGAAAGTAACCTTTATAGTCTTATGAAGAATATAAGAAGACATGTGTAATTTTATTGATAAATGAATCTTAGATATATAGCCATTATAACATAAAAAAAACAGTCATTGATAAATTCATCCTTAGATACATTCTTAAATGGTTAAAAAAAATACCATGCAAAGGTAAAAACATGACACTTGATATGACCATCTCGTTTTAATAAACTCTCGCGATAATAATTATAAGCTATTTCAAAATACTTAACAATGAAATAAGACACCGGCATTAAATTGATTTTGGTTGATTCTCATACTGGGATTCAACCGGTATCCATAACCAGTTTTTTATTAATGAAGTCAAAAATTGAAGTGGATATCCTAAAATGAAAAATGTCAGATATGGAAGAAGAAGTACTAATCTCGTAAGTTGGAAAATATTCCACCATCATTCCCATATTGACTTGATGCCCATCTTGGATGGAGATTTCCCAAATAGTTCCAATATTCAGACCTATTCCTACTCCCATAAAATCATTCAACACCGACCACCTATATATCTATCTCCAACTTTTTCAAGAGTAATGCTTATTGAATCACCTTGCAACCGCTCATAGATATTATAAATTTTGGTGGTAGTTTTGTTTTTATTAAACTGAACTTGATAAGATAATTTTCCAGAAACTCCAATGTGGAGATCATTTTCAGATAGAACAGAAAAACTATGAACATTAAACCCAAAAACTGATTCATCCATTACTCAAAAAAAACACCATCAACAGGGAAAAAAGTTAAATTGATTACACTTATGTTTTTTAATTACTATCATTATGTTCCCAAAAAATTTATCTCGCTATATCTTTTAAAAAAATTTACTAAATAGTTTTATTATGTAAATTTTGAATAAAAAATTAAAAATAAAAGGCAAAGGTAAGCACATGTCGTTTAATGACTTCATCGGTATACAGCATTTTTTCACGAAAATAATTGTATCCGATCTGATACTTATTGAGATGCACTAGATATCCGGCATTGAATTGGTTCTGACTTATCCCAGCACTTAAGTTTAATCGATAACTATATCCAGTACGTTGATCAGTCATATCGAAAATCGTAGTTGAGAAACCCACATGATACATCCTAGAAAAACTATAATAGCTGTCCCCGATTCTATGTATATCAAAAGCAAATACAGTGTCACTAAAAAAACCACCCCAGTAATCAGGTAACATATAGGCAATTCCAAATTTTCCATTCACTTGAAAATAAGTATATTCAGAGCCATTGAAATTATCTTCATTATATTGACAGTTAGAATTAAAATATACATAACAGAGAGCAGGGAAAAGCAATTCCATAATATGATCAGTAACTCTATCAATACTGATAGCGAAAGTAGGGGCGTCTTCTACCATTATCCCTAAATTTATCTGATGTTCACTATCTCCTAAATGAATTTCCCAAAGAAGGCCAAAATCTATTCCAAAAGCAAAACCCTCAAAATAGTTATTTGCTTCTATAAGAATATCATTTATATCTTGCAAAGAAGGTATCCTGGTTCTAAAAATTGATACGATCCGTTCATTGATTTCCTCTTGAGACCATTGTTTCTCCATCTGCAAGAGATACATAACTTTAGTTGCCATGGCTATATGGAAATCTTCATCAGAAATAAGAGAAAAACTATAAAGCTTAAATCCAAATTTGATTTGAGAAAATGCCTTAAGCTGGTAATCGGTTTTATCAATACCTTCGCTTTGAAAAACATTCATAAAACCTCTTGTAATAAAACTGATAGCCCAAACATCTCCAATATAAACAAAATCAGTGGGAGAATAAAATTCTAGAGAGGAACTTAATTGGTTTTCTACAGCATTGATGTAACGTGAAATACCCTGCCCAGAGATTAAAGAGTTAAAAATATTTTTAGAATAACCGAATTTGATAGGGAAAAAATAGAAAATGGAATCACCATCATTGAACTGGAATAATTTTCGAGAAATTCCAATTCCAGCAGGATTAGAATGGAGAAGGCTTTCATCGTTGGCGATCGCAGTGTAAGCCCAACCCATTCCAATACTTCTTACACTCAAAACTTCAGGGCTACGTAAAATAGGTTTATAGGGAAATAGCCAACTAAAAAAAAATAAGAAAAAAAAGACTATTCTACAAATACAAAACATACTCCCTTGTAATTGAGACAAGACAGAATAGATAAAATTCGCCATTAAGAAATATATAAAAATTATAATTTAATACTCGACAATATTCAAAATAATATTTATTTTAACCCTTCTTTACAAATTTAAGTTTCACTTTCGGGAATAGATGAATAAAAGAATTATAGAAGTGATCCCGAAAATAATATTGGGAAGATGGAGAGCCAGTTGGGGATTTACAACTTCCTTTTTCCCCATAGCTTCAAAAGTAGTCATCAAAGAATAATAGATTAGCACTATTACTAAAGAAAGACCCAAGCCCGCTCCTTTGTTTTGATGACGGATATTAACCGTCAAGGGAATGGAGATCACTATAAAAGCTATACAGGCTAGGGGAATAGTAAATTTTCGATGATATTCAATATAGACATATGGGTGCACGTTTTGTTGATGGGTTAACTGAGACTGAATTAACTCGCGAACTTTAATGAAGCTCATTTCACGAAGTCCCTGATTGGCTAGTTCGATACTACGAATATTATTGATCACATTAACTGCGATCTTCTCAAACTTTATTCTATCGATAACATTTCTATCACTTTGATTAAACTGAATTATCTCACCATCAAAAAGATTGAGAGAGAGTTGAGTAGTGTTGAAGCTATTATTGATCCATCGTCCTTGACGTGCATAGATCATCTTCACATTCTTACTTCTTGGATCAATATCGTAAAGATACACATACTCTAGTCCCCCCCCTTCCATAATTTTCATAGCAGTTATTTTTTGATAGCCATCTGCAAAGCTAGTAAAATATTTGGGAGTCATAACCACACCGGGATTGGAATAAAGAATGTTGATGAAAATTGATTTATAGCGGAGATTGGTCTCGGTCATTACATAATTCATAAAATAAAATAAAAACGAAGTGATTAAAACGCCCAAGATAAGGACTGGTCGAAAAATTCGATAAAGAGATACTCCACTAGAACGGAGCACTATGATTTCACTATCTTGCGCCAACCGCCCAAAAGAAAAAAGAGTACCAAACAAGGTTCCCATTGGAATGGTAATAGCAACAGTGAAAGGAATGGTATAAAAAAGAAGTTCTAAGACAACAGGAACGGGAACATTTTTTTCAAATGCCATCTCCGAAAGTTTTTCCAAACGTTGAAGAAGAAACAATACTGTAAAAAACAAAGTGCTAACAATAAAGGGAGGGATAAACTCTCTATAAACATATTTGTCAATAATATTTAACATTTATATCTTATTTTCCAAAAGTTACAGTTTCAATGGGATACCTCATGAAGAAAATAGATTGAGGCCTGTATTCCTTTACGGAAACTAGCAAGGGAATAACTCTCATTAGGGGAATGGATCCTATCCTCTTTTAAACCAAAACCCATCATCACCACATCAGCTTGAAGTTGCTCTTTCAAAGTGGCAACAACGGGAATAGAAGCTCCTGAACGAACACAATATCCTTTATGATTAAAAACTTTTTTCAACGCTCTCTGGGCAGCCCGTATCCCTGGCGAACTAAGACCAGTGATAAAGCTATCCCCTCCCAAGGAGGAAACCACATGGAGCTTCAATCCTTGTTTCTTAGGGAGAAGTTTTTGTAGAGACCGGGTCATTACCTTGATCACTTGACGATAGCTTTGATCAGGAACCAAGCGAAAACTCAATTTAGCCTTAGCCCAAGATGGAATAATTGTCTTCTCTCCCTCTCCAATATAACCACTTACTATCCCATTGATATCAAAAGTTGGGAGAGCAGAATTTTTCTCAAAGAAATCTAACTGTGAATTAGCTAGCATATGACTCATACCTAATTCCTTAAGAAGTTTCTTACGGTTCCAGGGAAGATTAGAGAAATTCTTTTTCTCTTCCTTACTTACCTTGCGGATTCCTTTATAAAAGTTAGGTTCTCGGACCCGATAATGATCATCAGTCAAAGAGGCCAACATCTTGGTAAGGACATTAGCAGGATTAACCACCACCCCACCCCAGAACCCTGAATGAATATCTCGACTGGGCCCTTCCACTATAATTTCAAGGAAACAAATTCCTCTAAGACCATAGGTGATGGCAGGAACAGAGGGAGAGATCATTTCGGTATCGGAAATAAGAACATAGTCTGCTTTAAGTTTTCGACGATGCTTAGCTACATATGCGGGAAGATGAATGGAACTAATTTCCTCTTCTCCTTCAATAAGAAATTTAACATTGACTGGCAACTCCCCCCCCCCTTTAAGCCATGCCTCTACACCTTTAATATGACTGAATATCTGTCCCTTATTGTCATTAGCTCCTCTAGCGTAAACACGTCCACCTCTTACAGTGGGTTCAAAAGGAGGAGTTTTCCATAACTTCAATGGATCCGAAGGCTGAACATCATAATGACCGTAAATTAATACTGTGGGACGGAAAGGATCAACGATCTTCTCAGCGATGACTATTGGATAAGCAGAACGAGAAGGAGAAGTGAAGATTACTTTATCCATACCAATTTTTCTAAGTTGTTCAGCTGCATATTCACCAGCTCTGAGAACATCCTTACGATAAGTAAAATCGGCACTGACACTTGGGATTCGAAGCCAATCGAAAAATTCACGTTGAAACCGCTTTTCGTTTTTTTTCACATAAGCTAATATTGATTTCATAACAACTAATTATTGACTTTATTTTATCATCTCTCTAACATTATATTTATATAGCGAAGGTGATCTTCATAATTGACAGAAAAATAGTGCCCTTTTTGAGGCTTGCCTTTTTTCTTAGCAACAAAGAAAAGGTATTCAGTCTGAGAAGGATTCACTACTGCTTCAAGAGAATCAAGAGAAAAAGATGAGATGGGAGTTATAGGTAACCCCTTAACATAATAGGTATTATATGGAGAGACGATACTGTAATGTTTTCTTTTAATATTAATATTCCCATCTTTTAAATTATTATAGTAGTCTCCTGTAACCTTAAGGGTATAGATAATTGTGGGATCAAAGCGGAGCTTCATCTTTCTTTTGAGTCGATTATAAATCACTGAGGCGATCAATGGTTTTTCTTCAGGCACTGAAGTCTCTTTCTCCACCAATGATGCCATTTTGAAAACAGCTAATTTATATTCATCGCTAAGATTTGAAGAGAGAATGGATTGAAATCGAGATAGGAATTCACCTAAAGCCAGAGCAATAAACTCTTCTGGAGAGTTGTCAGCAAAAAAATAGTAGGTATCAGGATAAAGAAAACCCTCCAAAGTATAGAGTTTAGTTTCAGAAGAAAACCCCAAAGTCTGTTTGACAAGATCAAGAATTTTCTTAGATCGAGCTAATTCGATCCAATACATCTCATTAGTAAGAATGCCTACTCGAAAAAGGGTCTTCCCAATATCAAAAAGATCATCTCCTTCCTTAATTGTAATTTCAATGACTTTCTGTTCTCCAGAAAGCCACATCTTTGTAATACGATAAAAGCCCATCCGGTTATCAATCTCATAAATCCCTTTTTTTAATTGAGTATCAAGACCGGTGAGAACTAATATCCAAGAAGTTATCTGAGCAGAAAAAATTATTCTATCGATCTCCAACTGTTTAAGAGTTTTTTTAACATTATTAAGGGGATAGTTATGAATGCGATAAGGGTCTTCTGGATAAGGATAATTAAAACGATAACCTCCCCAAATTAATCCAATCAGGATAAAAATCAAAAACATCCATTTAGATACTCTTTTCATAAAAATTATTTCTGTAAACTTTGATAATATTGACGAGTAGCATATTTTATAGCTGCATATTCCGGTTCAGGCATCAAATCGCGACGTAGATATTCATCTTCTTGAGTATCTTTGTAATTCTGATAATAAAAAAGAAAAGCCCGACTTTTTTTTGGGGGAGGTTGAGAAATTTTATGAGGACTTTCTTGATAAACCTGATTAATGACTTGTTGATTATGGATAGCAAAAAAATAAGATATATAAAGATAGCTCGATTTAACCAAGAAATGCCTTTCTATAGATTGAAGGAAATTCTGTATCCCGTTGAACGGATCGCTACTTAGCCCTATCCGCCCTAATATAAAATAAGCTCTCCCTAACTGATCTCGATAAAAATCACCAGGACGGGAACTTGCATAGTCAATGAGGTTTTGAAGAGCTTTCTGAACCTTTCTAACCCTATCTTTAGTCAAAGCGGTTGAATCATCAAGAATATTTTCTTGACTAACCCTATCCGTATTTAAAGATAAAAGTTGTGATAATTTCTTGGAACCACCAAATGCTCTAACCTGACCCCAACAAAGACGAACTACATTTTCTGGAAGAATAAAATAACTACTTCCTTTCTCTGCATCATTAAAATATTTTTCAGCCTGAAAATAGTGTTTTCTGGCAAGCAGGATTTCTCCCATAATCAGATAAGCATCGGCAAATCTTTCCCCCAATCTAAGGTAATCATTAACCAAGGTCCCGGCCTTACTATAGTTCTTCTTCTCAAGCTGATTATAGGCTTCACTTATATCCAACAAATAACGAGGATTGCTTCGCGGATCTTGTGGAAAAACAGTTAAAAAAAGAAATAAAATAAGAGGAATGGCAAGATGATATTTCATTTTTTAGTTTTGATAATAAAGAGGGTAAATCCAATAATCACAAAAGTAATGTTTGGGATATGCATAGCTAAATTGGGATTCACCGTTTCAGTTTTTCCCAAAGCTTCAGCAGTACTGAGTAGGATGTAATAAACTAAAATCACCACCAGCGACACTCCCAGCCCTATTCCTTTGCCACTTCGTTGGAAAGACACTGCTAAGGGAATGGCCATAATTACAAAGGAGATACAAGCTAGAGGAAGAGAGAATTTCCTTTGTAGCTCAACATAGGTGGATGGCTCAACTTTTACCTGATCACTGATTTGCTTGTCAATCATTTCCCACACCTCAAAAATACTCATCTCCTGAATTCCTCGTTGGGCCAAATCCACTTTACGATTATCCTGGATGAAATTGAATACGAATTCATTAAAATTGATTCTTTCTAAGACATCTTCATTCTCAGCATCGAAACGAATCAACTCTCCATCAAAGAGTTTAAGTGCCAATTCAGTAGCATTGAAACTATTATTCACCCATTCCCCTATCTTAGCATAAATCACTTTAATTTCTTTTTTTTCTTCATTTCTTTCATAAAGATAGACTGAGTACATTTTTCCTTCTCTATCGATTTCCAAAGCTGTTATTTTCTGATTATCCTTAGAAAATCCAGTAAATTCTTTGGGAGACATGATAATGCTAGGATTGGCATAGGCTACATTGGCAGAAAGAGTTTTATATCGAAGGTTAGTTTCAGTAATGATATAATTCATAAAATAAAACAAAAACAGTCCAGAAACTATTCCGATCAGAAATACGGGTTTAAAAATTCTAAACAGAGAAATTCCATTAGCTCGCATAGCTACAATTTCACTATCTTGAGAAAGTCTCCCCAAACAGAAGAGAACTCCAAAAAGAGTGCCCATAGGAATCGTGATTGAGGCGGTGACCGGTATCAAGTATAAAAATAATTCAAGCACCACCACCATCGGCACACCTTTTTCTACCACCAGTCCCACCAATCCTTTGAGTTCAGGGATAGCAAAAAGTAAAGTAAAGAATAAGGTCCCCGTAAGAAAGTGAGGAATAAATTCTTTAAAAATATAATGGTTAAGAATTCCCATATCAAAATGTGAATAAGTTCACAAAAGATAAAACCATAAGAAGAAAAAAGGTATGAATAGAAAAGCTCCTAACGGAAGGACAAAGAGAAGACAAAAATTTTTAAATAAAAACCAAGATACAGTTCCCCCTATGTCCATCCCTTTCATTTTTAAACTATGAATAGTAGCATAAAATATTATAAACACAATCACTAAAAAAAAGAGAAATTTCCATCCAAAAGTATCATAGCCCCATAAATCCAAGTTATCCACAATAATTAATTTGATAGGAATCAGAAAGAAAAGCCAAGTTCCATTGAGAAAGAGGGCTTTCTCCCAACGATCGATATAGGGAACATAGGCCTGTGTAGAGAGATCACCTCTAACTTGCTCTATTTCTTTCCTTATTATTCTAGTTAGATCATGACTAACTAATTTAAAAAAAGGACGACACCACAGCCCATAAGCTAGAAGAAAAATACTTATCTGAAAAAAGAATTTTATTTGAATAAATGAATTTTCAGTAAAAAAAACTGATATTGTAATAAAATACAAAAACTTCCCCCAGAAGGGATTTTTAAGAATCCACTTGTTCAAAGAGTACATCATTACTATTTAAGTTGAGGGACATCTTCAGTACTTTCTTCCAACCATTCATCAAAAAAAGTAGTAAGAAAACTATAAAGAATATTTTTCCATATTCCTTGTACTTGAAACCCCAGAATATCTTCCCAATATTGATAGGCAGGTTTAACAAAACGAATATCCTCTCGTGGAATCTCCAATATGTTGGCCATCTCTTCTTGGGCAAACCTCAGATCACCGATTTTATCAATAAGTCCTCTCTTTAAAGCCATATCGGTCGTGTATAGCATTCCATTAGCAGTTTTACGGAGTATCTTTTCCGAGCTATGTCTTTCCCTCCAGAACACTACATCGGAAACGAAATCCTCATGCATTTCAGCTATAATCTTTTTTAGATGGGCTACCTCTTCAGGTTTCATCTCCCGAGAGGAAGAAAACATATCTTTATGTTTCACAGAAGTAAAGTTATTTCTCCTAACTCCAATTTTTTTATAGAGTTCTTCCATATTGAGAATACTGACTATAACTCCTATCGACCCTACTAAGGATCCTCGGTTAGCGATAACCGTAGTAGAGGGGAGGATCGCATAATAACAACCTGAAGCACACAAATCCATCACTGAAGTGACTATCGGCTTTCCAGTTTTCTGAAAACGTTTCACCGCCTCATAGAACTCTTGACTAGGCACTATACTTCCTCCTGGAGAATTGACGCGAATAAAAAGCCCTTTGGTTTCATCATCTTCAGCTGCTTGATCAATTTGTTGAATGGTTTTCTTAAGGGATCCCAGAGACGAGTCGATATAAAAAATTCCTCCAGTTAAATCAATCTGTAATACTTTAGTTCCTTTAATCACCGCTTTGGAAATATTCTTAATAAATTTTTCATCTCTCTTACCTTCTCTCGTGGATCTGTTTTGAGATAGGTTCACTAGTAAGGAAGTTAAAATGCCGACTAATAATAAAAAAATCAATAATTTTGTTTTCATAAATAATCCTAATTAATTATAACATTTAAAAGAGGTTTTCCTTATACCAATATTTCATCTTAAATGACATCGCCTTATACATAACCTATCTGGGGAAAAAACTAAAACAAAAAACTTTTAAATCTATTCCCAACTATTGCTAACATAGTTTGGCATGCTTTAATCTTTCATAAACATATAGACTGCAGAATTTTCTGTTTCATCAAAATAGGTATAACCGATGTCATCGAAATAGCTGATAAGTTCATTCCTTTCAGACAATGAAGCCTGCAGAGAAACCAAAACTCGACCGAAAGCTGCTCCATGGTTACGATAATGGAATGCAGAGATATTCCACCGTGATCCCATCCTATCAAGGAATTTTAATAATGCCCCTGGACGTTCTGGGAATTCAAAGCGAAACACCAATTCTTCACCTACCTTAAAATTACGTCCACCTCCCATATGACGGATATGTAATTTCGCTAATTCATTGTCGGTCATATCCACCACTTCAAGGCCAGCTTGGTGTAATCGAGCAATCAATTTTTTACGATCATCAGTAGTTGGATCAGTAGTCACTCCTACAAAGATATGGGCTTCTCGGGAACTGGCATAACGGTAGTTAAATTCAGTGATATTCCTCTCTTGAATTCGTTCACAGAATTCTCTGAAAGACCCAGGTCTTTCCGGAATTGTTACTGCTAAAATAGCTTCTCTTTTCTCTCCAATTTCTGCCCTCTCCACAACATGAAGAATTCGGTCAAAGTTAATATTGGCTCCAGAAAGGATAGCAATTAAAGCTCCTTCAGATAAGGTCTCATCCGAATTCTTGAGTTCGACATATTTTTTTAGACCAGCTACTGATAGAGCTCCCGATGGTTCATTGACACTACGAACATCGTTAAAGACATCCTTGACCGCAGCACAGATTTCATCGGTAGTCACGGTAATAACCTCATCACAAGTATGGCGAAGCACTTCAAAGGTTTGACTTCCAATTTGTTTTACGGCAACCCCATCAGCAAAAAGACCGATTTGGGAAAGAATAATTCTTTCCCCAGCATTCAAAGCTGCTTTTAAACATGCAGCATCCTCAGGCTCAACTGCGACTACTTTGATATCTGGGCGCAAGTATTTAATGTAGGATGCCATTCCTGCCGCCAGACCCCCACCCCCAACCGGGATGAACACCGCTTCAATAGGTTGTCCAACTTGTCGAAGAAGCTCTACTGCCACAGTTCCCTGCCCCGCTATCACCTCCTGGTCATCAAAAGGATGCAAAAAGGTATAGCCCTTGTCCGTCACTAATTGCTGTGATCGCTCATAAGCTTCATCAAAGCTATCCCCATAAAGTTCCACCTGAGCTCCCAACGACTTGACCGAACGAACTTTGATAGCTGGAGTAGTCGTCGGCATCACGATCACTGCAGGAATTTTAAATTTCTTGGCTCCGACAGCAACACCTTGCGCATGATTTCCGGCTGAAGCTGCGATGACTCCTTGTGCTAATACCCCTCTAGGAATACTCGCCATCTTATTATAAGCCCCCCGACACTTAAAGGAATAAATCGGCTGAAGATCCTCACGTTTAAAGAGTACTTTACGACCTAGTCTTTGAGATAGAAAGGGGGCAGGATGAATCGGGGTTTCCACTGCAACATCATATACATTCGCCGAAAGAATCTTTTTAATCAGTGTCTCAAACATTTATTGATCATATCAATTACCTGTAATACAGTAATACTTTTGATATGAAATATTTTAATTTTACCATGAATCAAAACACCGGAAAAAGGGGATACAAATCAAATCACAGCAAATAGATATGAATATGCCAAGAACTTATATGACGACTTTATGATATAGAAACAACTCATTATCCAATAAAATTTTACCTCTTCTTTGCCTTTCCGTTATTTAATATGATTATCTATTGCTTATTTCTTTTTCACTCAAACCGACTCAAGCAGTTTTTTTCATAAACTTTAGCTTTCTTTATTTATTTTGTTTTTTGAGTTTGTAAATTCAAGAAGTTTTGTTTAAGGAGTTTATTTAATCTATGTTAAAATTATAAATGGTTGGGTACCGGATTTAACTTACTAACTCACCAAAAACCAAAATAAAAATATCGAAGGATTTGACATGAATTTATTCTTAATAAAGAAAAGAACAATATTATTAAAGACAGTTCGAAATGTTCTCTATCATTTATTGAATATCCATCAACTTATGAATTTAAAAAATGGAGGAATTTTTCTTGTCACTCTTTCCTTATTGATGGGAATGACTTGGGCTAAGAAAGAGATCACTTTTGCTACATTGGCTCCCAAGTCCTCCACCTGGGGCAAACTTATTCGTGATATTGCCCGAGATGTTTACAAAGCTAGTGACAAGAAGCTCATTGTTCGGGTTTTTTATGGAGGGGTACATGGAGATGAAAAGGAAATGGAGGAAAAGATTCGCTTCAAACAGCTTGATGGGGGATTTTTTACTGGTAACGGATTAGGTTTGGTCTGTAACGAATCCAGGGTATTGGAAGTCCCCGGACTGATCAGAAATTATAAACAATTAGATTATGTCTATGACCGGATACTGGTTGATCTTAACCCGTATTTTATGAAAAATAATTATGTCCTTTTGGGACTTCTTGATGTAGGTTATGCTTATTTTTTTTCCAAGGAAAAAATTGATGGACTTGACAGTATCCGCCGAAGTAAGATGTGGATTTGGAAGGGGGATCGTTTGGTTGAAAGCGTCATGAAGAAATTGAACATACCTGCAGTGCCAGTGAGTTTTACCGAAGTGATTCCTTCTCTACAAACCGGATATATCAATGGAGTCTATACCACCCCCACTGCTTTAGTATCACTCCAATGGCATAAAGAAGTGAACTACCGTTTGGACTTCCCTATCACCTTAGTGTCTAGTGGAGTAGTGCTTTCCAAAAAAGTCTGGGATAGTCTTACCACTCAGGAAAAAAAATGGTTAAAGAAAAGCAGTTTAACCCAATTAAAAACCTATCGTAAAATTATTAGGAAGTCAGATAAAAAAACTCTAAAGCTCCTTGAAGAACAAAACATTCAAACTTTGGCTTATCGGGGGTCAGTTCAAGACTTTTACTCTAAAACACTGTTGACCAAATCCCAGTTCCCAGATACTTTAGTAAAAAAAGTGGAAGCTCTTATTCGCCAAGCCCACTAAGCGTTATTATTTTTATAAGAGAGGGACAATTACTCTGAAAGATGTTTATTGCTATCGGTACTATTGAGAGGTTTCTTACTCAGATCCTTATCTGGATGGCAGTTGGTTTCTTTATTGCCGGAACTTTTTTATACAGTTTTCAAATCATCTCTCGAATTTTATTTCAAAACTCTTTTTTTTGGATTGATGCCCTTATCAGTTATCTCTTCACTCTTGCAGCTTTAATAGGAGCATCTCTCGCAGTTCGTAACCGTGAAAATATCAAGATCGACATTCTTCGTCGTTATGCAGAGAAACCGAAGATTCGTCTTTTTACCGATGGCTTTTCCGCTATAATTACCATTCTTCTTCTTCTCATCTTCTCATCCCATACCGGGGAACTCTACAGCAGTAATAGTTACAACGTCTTCGGAATCTCGGAATGGGTCTTCAATATCCCCTATCTCCTTCTTTTCACCGGCAGTTTGTTTTATTATGGACAACTACTCCACAAAGACTTTCGCAGTTTAAGTAAAAAGTCCAACCCAAATAAACCATGACTTTAACTGTCATTCTTGTTATGATTGTCCTCCTCCTCCTGGGAATACCTCTTTACATATTCCTATTTGGAATTGCTTCCTATTTGTTCTGGCAGGCCGACATCCCTCTTCTTTCCACTGTGGTTAGTTTTCAGAAACTCCAATCTCAAGAATTCGTCTACGCTATTCCCTTATTCACCTTTGCGGGTTATCTTTTATCTCGATCACAGAGTCCTGAACGAATTATTAACTTTGTTCAAAAGTGTTTTTACTTCTTGCCAGCTTCGGCATCGATCATCACTGTGATTATCATGGCTTTGTTTACAGCACTCACTGGAGCCAGTGGGGTGGCTATCTTGGCTTTAGGAGGACTTCTTTTTCCTCTATTAAAAAAAGCCAGCGAGAATGAAAAATTTTCTCATGGAATCATTACTGCATCTGGAAGTATCGGCCTCCTCCTAGCTCCCTCCCTCCCTGTGATTATCTATACCGTTATCGCCAATCAAAATATGAATTCAGGAAACGGTCTTGATCTCAATATTCTTTTCAAAAATGCTCTTATCCCTTCATTGATTATCTTTGTCAGTTTTTTTGGATACAGTTTATTCAAGGAAAAACGACTGGAGAGTACCGGTAATTGGAAGGAAATCAAAAAAGCAATTCTAGGAGCTAGGTGGGAAATACCTATACCCTTTCTAGTTTATGGTGGTATCTACAGTGGCCTCTTTACGGTTTTAGAAGCTGCCGTTTTGGTAGCTCTTTACGCCTTTGCTATGGTCTTTCTTATTTATGGTGATCTCAGTTTGAAAAGGAATTTTGTAACCATAACTATGGATTCATTGAAATTGTCGGGAGGTATCTTTATTATCATGGCTACCGCCTTTGTTTTAACCAATTATCTTATCTATGAACGGATACCTGATCGAATTTTTGAATGGATATCCCCTTACCTTACCAATCATTATACTTTCCTCATCGCCATCAATATTCTCCTTCTTATTACTGGATGTTTTCTCGATATCTTCTCCGCTATCCTTATCGTCCTGCCTCTTATGCTTCCAGTAGTGGAGAAATATCAGATAAACCCTTATCACTTTGCTCTTATTTTCTTAGTCAATCTAGAGATCGGCTACCTGACTCCCCCAGTGGGACTTAATTTATTTATTTCTAGCTACAGCTTTAAGAAGTCGATTACTTATTTATATAAAACAATCATTCCCTTCTTTCTGATTATGCTCCTCATTCTCATGGCAATTACCTATGTTCCCAGTTTATCCACGGTTTTTTCTCGCCCTATGGTTGCCAGTGAAAAAAATCTTCCTCCTAAGGTTAAAAAGTTATCGGTGGCAAAAATTGGGATGGGAAAAGTGGAGATATTAATTTTTACTGAAACCACATTACAAGAGGGAATGGGTTATCGGGTGTATTATCTCGACGAGGAAGATGCTGAGAAAGATGTCCTTTACGATTTTGGTGAATTTCGAGACTTTGTTTTTGATGGAAAAGATAGCGGTAAAAATTGGAGGTTGGAAGCGGGAAAAGGATTACGGATTCATCTTGATGAACTTTTTCCCGACACCCCCTATTCAGTTATAGTGGAACCCTATGTTATAAGCCAGCAAGAAATGAAAATGGGCTTATCCTCATCCCCGATCACTTTCACCACGATTGACCAATGATGAGAAACAAAAAATGAGCATCCATAAAGAATAGGTAATAGAACATGGCTATTTCTATTCAGTTAACACTACCAGGGAAAATCCGTAAGATCATAATGGGAATGCCCCTGGAACGTCTTCTTCGCTCTCATACTAACTTTATAGGCCGTCGTTTTAGTGAAGACAGTGGAGATGAAGCGGATTTTCGAGAATATCAAAACTATGTTTCTGGTGAAGACCCTAGGCAGATAGATTGGAAAGTCTATGCTCGTAGTGATAATCGAGTAGTAAAAAAATTCAGTAGCGAGAAGTCCCGTAATGTTTATCTGATTTTGGACTGTTCTGCCTCCATGGGGGATGCGGGATGCCGTTATTTCTTAGAAACCTTTTATTATCTTTGCGTTTATCTCTCCCTCAAGGATGAAATTTTTGGGGTTGTTTTTTTAAGTGAAAAGAAGACTCAATGGATAAAAGGAGGAACGGGAGGAGATCAAATTCGGAAATTGAAAACAACCCTGGGGGCTCTCTCGTTTATGGGAACCAGTCAACTTACCAATCCTTTTTTAAAGGTAGTGACACCCTTGGAGAAAAAATCCGAAATTATTTATTTTTCTGATTTACAAACTCCGATTTCAGAAATCAATAGAATTGCAGAAATGGTCAATTACCAAAGAATCCATCTTACCTTGGTCACTGCTTTTAATCACCGGGCTTATGAGCCTCTGTTAGAGAGTCAAGGGAAAGGGGCCTGGCTTCGTGATGAAGAAACCGGTATTCGAAAATTTATTGGTCAAGGTCTTGTTAAGGAATATCAACAAGAAATGGTAAATCATTATCGCCAACTCCAGGAATTATCTCGCAAGAAAAATCTCCGTTACATTCAAATCGATAGTCAAGAAGATGGTCTCCAAGGCTTCCTGAAGCTATTTCAATAAAACAATGCATTTCCAATTTCCCGAAGCCTGGTATCTTCTCCCTCTACTGATCATTCCCTTCCTAATCAACCTCCAACGTTACTTCAATCGTCACACGGTAGCAATACCCAGTCTTTTCTTTCTAGAAAAGATTTTGCGTAAAAAGCATCGAAGAGAAATACGACTCTGGGAACTCTTAGCAGAATTTTTCTTCCTTCTCGGCCTCATCTTCTTATTAAGTCGTCCCATCTTCTCCCAGCCTCAACTTGGTCATGATCGCCTCTTAGTGCTTCTAGATGACAGCCCCTCCATGCACTATCATTTCCTCCCAACCCAAAATCCTTTTTTTGAAAGTCTAAAGAAAATGCTGGAAGCTAATAGATATGAGCAGATCGATATCGCCTTGCTTTCAGGATTAAGTCATAAAAATTATAAAGAGCCATATTCCTTCCGCAAACCAGAAGACATTGATCATTTCTACCATCTTCTTCCTGATTACCTAAATAAGAAATGGTCAGTTGAGGAAGTCAAGGAATTCTTTCAAGCTCCAGAAGAACAATCCCGATATCGGAATTATGACTTTATCGTTTATTCTGACAATAAAGAGAATCACTTTCTTAATAAAGGATCAAAAGAAATATTGGAATTGCCTGCTCTCCTCAATGCCGCAATCTTGCCACCAGCCCCAACTTTACTCAATACCGAATTGATTCAGGAAAATTTTTTTACGAAAGAAAACATAGAATTGACAATTACAATCAATCCACAATCAGAAAATGAATTGTTTGCTTTGGTGACTTTAGATAGTGAAACAGTATTCAGGAAACAGGTTCCCCCCGATAAAGAAACCGCCATCTTGACTGTGAAATTTCCGGTGGTAGTTTCCAAAGAAGTTGAAGATTCAGCAAGGAAGTTGACAGTAGGTTTAGAGAAGGATGGGGTTGTTTTTCAAAAACATACCCAAATAATCCATGTCTATAAACCTAAGATCTTAGCCTTAGTTCCTCCCAAACATTCCACGACTGAATTTTTTGAAACCCTTTTTGCCTATGACTTGGAAAGGGGAAATTTGGCAATAACCCCAACTCCGGAAAGTGCTGATACCTTCTTAATATTAGATACTAAAATCAATCCTGATGTTATCCCTTCCTATAGATCCAGACGATTATTTTTTTTTCTTGATCCTCAAATGAATACAGTGCGAGTTAATCAAATATTACAGAAATGGGGGGTCAACGGTTTTACTGTGGAGAGAAAAAAAAAAGTTGGGGTTTTTGACAATTTAGAATTACTTTTTCTAAAAAAGTTTCAAACAGTTTCTGCGGCTGGTCTTGATTTTGAAAACTATTTCACATTTGATTTTTTCAAAGTTCCTGATTACGCTGTTGTCTCCATTCAAAAACAACCAATCATTTTTCGTTTTGAAAATCATGCTGTCTTTAATGGGATTGGAATAGAAAAGATGACAAGTGATATTGACCCTCAACACCTTGTCTGGATATATGAACTTCTCTTTTCTCTTTGGGGAAAGAAACCGGTAAATTATGCCTATTCTCAAAAAAAAATGACCAGTCATGTTAGTAAAAGTTTAGAAGAATTTTCTTCTGATCAACTTTCTCAAAATAAAAAAACATCAAAAACTGAGTCAGTCTTCACTCTCTTTGCTCCACCGATAGAGGAATTTATCTCTCCCTTCCTTGATCCAGAAAAGTCCGGGTGGGCAAATATAGTGAAAAAAGTAAATACCTTCCCAATTGTATCTCCAATGGTTTCGAAAAATACCAACTCGTCTTCTCCCGAATCTTTTCTCGGAGTTTTATCAGAAAACTTTACTGAAAATAATGGTAATGTTTGGAATTGGATTTCCTTTGTGGTTATTTTAGAGATGCTTCTCTTAACAATGCTTATCTATGCCACGATAATC
Organism: Spirochaetota bacterium; assembly: GCA_965224715.1. GTDB lineage: Bacteria > Spirochaetota > UBA12135 > COTS27 > CAXSBA01. The sequence continues at coordinate 130,570 of OZ245054.1, forward strand.
CGCTGGAAAATAAATTAAGTAAAGTACCTGACTCATTATAAGAAGACCTTAGAGCACTGAAGTTCTAGAATTCACTTGAACGATTTTCTTTTCCGGTAAAATTAAAGCTGAGAGCTTCCCTCCATAAACACAACCAGAATCGAGACCAATGCTATTTTCCTTAACCATGAGCCCTTGCATCGCCCAGTGTCCATAAACGATAAGTTTTTTCCCCTGATAATAATCATGCCAGGGGCGATCTTGAATTGTACGAATATTGAGGAGTTCATGGGGCTCATGATCAAATAGATTGCGATCAGGAAAAATTCCAGCATGTACTAGGAGGAATTCCGGGGTATCATAATAAAAAGGAAGAGAATCTATCCAAAAATTTTCTTCTTCGGTTAAAATTTCAAGAAGACCGTTTAGAAGAGGATGCTTTTGAGATTGAAAGAAAGGGATTATGGGAGAATTTTGTTTCCATGAATTATAACGTTTCAAATAAGCCCATTCGTGATTACCAAGAACAACTTGGTAATTGTTTCGGCGGACTTCTTCAATTACCTTTTTTGAGTCCGGACCTTTATTAATGATATCACCAACAAAGAAAATCTGATCGGTAGTAGTAGGACCGATTTTGGAAAGAAGCTCCATCATTTCCCAATAACAACCATGGACATCCCCAATGAATATTGTCTTCACATTATAAGTCTATCATGATCAGGTTGTCCCTTAATTCAAAGGTTGAGTACGTCAATCATCTAAGAGACCTATGCTGAGGAATGACAAAGCGGAAGTATCTATCCACAGAAGACATGGAGAGAATTCTTCTACAATTTATCATCAATCCTCCCCTTAATTAAAAAGAGACCGAGAGAACAGAAAATACTACCCCTCCTATTATTACTCTTACACAAAAAGTTCAAACTCATATTATCAACTTTAAAAATAGATAATTGTGCTACAATTAATAGATGATAAAAAAGACTAAGAAAAAATCCACTCCAAGAATCCCGGCTTATTTAAATCATTTTGATTCCACAATTCACAATGATAATTTGGTCAAGGCTCGAACTCTTTCCCAAGCTCTTCCCTTTATTCAAAAATTTCATAATAAGATACTCGTCATTAAATTAGGGGGTTCTACCCTTGAAGCTGAGGGAGAAAGACTCTTCCTTTTCATTCAAGACCTAGTCTTATTGAAAACTGTAGGCATCCATCCCGTCTTAGTTCATGGGGGAGGGGATAAAATATCTCAATTGTTGAAGAAGCTAGGCAAGAAACCCAGATTCCTAGAAGGGCTTAGGGTAACCGATCCTGAAACCATGGACATCACTCAAATGATGTTAGCCGGCCTTATTAATAAAAATCTGGTTACCCTTATCACCAAGAAGGGAGGAAGGGGAGTAGGACTTTCCGGTAAAGACAGTCGTATCGCCCTAGCCCAACCACTCAAGAAGGGGAAACATGATTATGGACAAGTGGGAGAAGTCATCAAAGTCGATCCCGAACTAATTCTAAAACTGCTTAACTCTGGATATATACCGGTCATTGCACCTATCGCTGATAATATTGACAACGTCAATCAATCCCAACTAACTGACTCCCTTAACATCAATGCTGACACCTTTGCTACCGAAATCGCTTTGGCTTTAAAGGCAGAAAAGCTCGTATTCATTAGTGATGTTCCTGGGGTTCTACAAAACTCCAAAAAATCAAATTCCCTTATCAATTCTCTCACTCTTAAAGAAATCAAGCCTTTAATTCGAAAAAAAATTGTTCAGGGGGGGATGATCCCCAAATTATTAGCTGCCCATAAAGCTCTGTCTCATGAGGTAGGTAAGGTCCATTTTATCACCGAAAAGATAGACCATTCCCTTTTGGTAGAACTTTTCACAGAAGACGGGATAGGTACCCTTATCACCAAAAACTAATAATTGCATCAATCGGTATTTTTCCTTTGCTAAAATTTGTTTTTCATTTCATTGAAAATACTTTTTTCAGTAGCTATGAAAACTCCGACTAAAATCAAGAACATAAAACCCAACTCTTGATAATAAAAGTCTCTTCCCAAGAAGATCATTTCCCCAAAAAGGGAAAGAAGAGGAACCAAGAATAGGATATTAGATACCCGGCTCATAGAAAATCTCTTCAAAGTAATATTCCATAGAAGAAAACCGAAGAACCCTCCACCAACTCCTATATAAATAACACTGATAATATTTTTCGTCTCCATCAGGGAGATGAGAAGGTTTCCATAGTTGTCGGGACGTAACAAGGGAAGAAGGACTTGGCAGATAATAGCAGCTAAGATCAAAGAAAAACCACAAGCTTGGGTTGGGGTCATTATTTTCATTAGTTTTTTTTGCAAAGCAAAATAAATACTCAAAGAAAAAGCTGAGGCCAAAGCTGATCCTATAGCCAAGTAAGTCGTGGAAGAAGAGAAAAAAGTCCCACTTTCATCCCCGATAGATTCTATGCTAGTCATACCCACCACTCCGAGGAAGGCAATAATTGCTCCCATTATTGTCAAAAGGGTAATCTTTTCTTTAAAAAAGAAATAACCAAAAAATAATGAGATAAGCGGAAGGGTATTGACTAATGTTGCCAGTATTCCAGCTGGGAGATACTGTAAACTATAATTTATCAAAAAGTTATAACTAACAAATCCAGTGAGAGCAGATAGGAGAAGAAGCCCCCATTGTTTTCCTACCTCGTTTTTATTTGGAAAGGAAAGTTGTTGTTTGGCCCCTAGGACGAAGAAGAAGATTAGAGCAGATACCGTAAGCCGAGAAGTAGTGAGGAGGATCATATCCATTTTGAGGTACCGGATCATTACAAAAACTGATGCCCACAGAGAAACCGAAATCAATGGGAGTAAAAAGATCATTAACTCCAGTGTTTCCCGACTTTAGTGTTAACAGATAAGATTTTATCGAAGGGAGGGATTTGGGTCAATTCTTTCTCCAGGATAGAGGTCACCTTTTCGGTTATCTCTTCTGGTACATAAAAGACCAACTCATCATGTACCTGCATCACCATCTTGATAGTAGAATATTCTTTATTCTTCTCTAAAAGAGTTTGGATATTCACCATTGCCTTTTTGATAATATCCGAGGCGGTTCCCTGGATGATAGTGTTAAAAGCAATTCTTTCCGCCCGTGAGCGATATAAATAATTATTGGAGTTAATTTCACGGACATAACGTTTGCGACCATAATAAGTTTCTACCCAACCTTGTCCTTGAGCGGTATCAAGGACTTGATTTTGATACCCTTTTACTCCGGCATAACTCTTGAAATAATTATCAATAAAGAATTGGGCTTCTTCTCGACTTATCTTGAGTTCTTCACTAAGAGAAAAAGCAGAAATACCATAAATTACCGAGAAATTGATTGTTTTAGCAATATTCCTTTCTTCCAGTAGAATTTCTTCAATGGGTTTCCCAAAGATAAGGTGAGCGGTGAGAGAATGAATGTCATAATCTTCTTCATAAGCCTTAAGGAGTTGGGGGTCTTGGGAAAGATAGGCCACAATTCGAAGTTCCACTTGGGAATAATCGGTTTTAACTAAATCATGGCCGGGAGGAGCGATGAAAGCGTAGCGAATACCTTGGGTCCCATCACTTACCGGAATATTCTGGAGATTGGGATTATTGGAACTGAGCCGGCCGGTGACTGCTACCGATTGATTGTAATGAGTATGAAGCCGGCCGGTAATGGGATGCACTAATTGAGGAAGAGTTTCCACATACGTATTAAGAAGTTTGATGGTCTTTCGATATTGAACCAAGGATTCAGCGATAGGATGTAAACGGGAGAGTTTTTCTAATACAAAACTGTCGGTAGAAAAACCGGTTTTGGTTTTTTTGACCGGGTCAATCCGGAGTTTTTCAAAAAGGATTCGCTGTAGCTCTTTAGTAGAATTGATATTAAATGATTCTCCAGCTAGACGATGAATGTCTTTCTTCAAGTTATTTAAACTGCTAGAAAGGATTTTCTCCAAATTAGCCAGATGTTTTGTATCCAAAACCACTCCGGTCAATTCCATCTCTCCCAATACTTTGAGGAGGGATAATTCCAACTCTCGATAAAGTTTTTCTTCAACTTTACTCAGAGGGTGTTTTAATTGCTCTTCATAGATGAGGTAGGTATATTCTCCATCCTCATGGGTATAGACACGAAGAGTATCGGGAGGGATACTCGTGATATCTGAATACCCCTTAGCCATCTCATTATAACTCTGCTTTTCCACTTGAAAGTACTTCTTGACCAGATCGGATAACTTGAAGGCATTGCGGTCGGGATCAGCAAGATATTCAAAGAGCATGGTATCATGAACGATGCCATCAAGAACAACCCCATGATGTTTGAGGATGGTATATTCGAATTTAAGGTTATGGCCGATTTTAGCGATTTGGCTGTCTTCCAAGACATCACGAAAACTGTTTAACCAAAGTTGTTGACGATCTGTCTTTCCTTCAATGATAGAGAAATAATAACTAGCTCCATCAGGAAGGACTACCACAGCTGCAACGATTCGACTTTCGAAGGGAATAAGAGAAGTGGTTTCCAAATCAAAAACCATGCTGCCTTGTTTACGAATGGCTTTGATACAGTTTTCCCAGTCTTGCGGGGATAGGACATGACGGATGAAACGAGAAAGATTATTTTGACGTAATGCTTCTTCATGAAGTGAGTCAGAATCCTTCAGTTCTCCGGCAAGCAATCCTTTTATAGTAATTTTTTCTTTCTTGTCGATTAAACGGTATTTTTTAATAAGGGAAAAACATTCGTACTCCTGCCAGATCTCTTTCACTTGAGAAATATCGACGTGACCATAGCTTAGTTCCTTTAACGGAGGTATTTTTTCAAGTTTGTCATTACTGATGAGTGTCAAGTGATTTTGAAGATCCACTAGATCCCGCGACAAAAAAGCATTTTTCTTACCTTCCCGGAGTTTTCCGGCATAGCGAGAGGGAATATCTCCAATTACCCGATAAATATCTTCTAAGGATCCGTATTCATCAATCAACTTTAATGCGGTTTTATTCCCGATTCCCCGTACCCCAGGAACATTATCACTGGTATCTCCTACCAAGGAAAGGTAATCGATAACTTGAGTTGGGCTCACCCCTATCTTCTCTCTTACTTCATCTTCTCCAAAAACAACATAGCCTTGCTGTTTATCGATATGAGTGACTTTTATCTGAGGAGTAATGAGTTGTAAAAGATCCTTATCAAAGGAGACTATCTCTAGCTCTCCACTAAAATTCTGAGCATAATAGGCGATGATGTCATCGGCTTCAAGTCCAACTACGTTTACAACTGGAATTGAAAGGTGGCCTAGAATATCTATGATAACTGCAATTTGTTCAGAAAGGGAATCCGGCATAGGTGGACGATGTGCTTTATACTCCTCATAAAGTTCATGACGGAAAGTTTTTCCTTTACTATCCAAAATACAAACAAGACGATCATGGGATCGTTCGGTAATGATTTTGTGTAAGGAAGTAAAAAACGAGTAGACAACAGCGGTCTCTTGTCCCTTGCTATTGGTGAGAGGATTATTACTAAAAGCATAATATCCTCGGTAAAAGAGTCCGAAACAATCGATAATGATGGTTTTGGATAACAACAACTTATATTAAACTGCTGATTAAAGAATAAACAATAAAAATGAATCCTATAACCAGAAGCATACCTAGTAAAAAATTTAAATTTACAGAGGACATAAATAATGATAGAGAAGATGAAGCCTTCTCAGAACTATTTTGATTAGTCCCATCTACTGTTTTAATAATAGTCAGGTCATCATAAACTTCAACATCACCATATTCCTTGTCTAATTTTACTAAAAATCTCTGACAATTATTGGAATCAACCGCTTTATCAATAAGTAAAGCAGGATAGGTTATTTTATTGCCACTTGACAAGGGATGGCCCTCATTTCCACTTTCGTTTCTAGTGACAATGATGTGATCACCAATATTCAAATCACGACACATTTTTCCATCATTAACTGAAATTACAGGAAAATAATTTTTAACTTCAACATTAGACCCTAAAAACCAATCAATAGGGATTTTTTTATCATTTTTATCGCTTTGATTTTCATTTCTTTTAACAATATCATCGGATTTAGATTTAGTATCAACAACTTTATTTTTTATCTTGCTATTAAAGTCTTCATCAGATATATTCTCAAAGTCTAACTCAATATTGATTTCATGAAATGACCAAAGGGAACTTAAGTAATCATTTAAATCATCTTTAAAGTTTGCTAACAATCTAAAATTTTTTTCAAGTTTATAACTTCTCTCTTTATCTTGATATTTATCTCCATAAAGGTTGTGATAATAATTATGATAAACACCTCTATAAATTCTACTATACGTGGGAAGATGTCTGTTATAAGTTTCCTTTTTATAATCAAACATTTTAGTTTCAAACGTCTTCCATGTATCAAAAACATCAATTCCTATATCCTTGTAATAAGTCTTGATCACAATAAATGGTCTTCCATAGAAAACAACTTCGTAAAGATCTTTAGATCTTAGAATAACTTGAAAATACATAAGCGAGAGAGATAAAATCCTATGAGTCTTGGAAGTAACTATAACCTTAGCACAAAAATAGTTTGTCTTCGTAGGATCAGATGTCTTGTCTAACGTTAGCATGCTTGAATCATAATTATTTGTATTTAATATTTTACAATAAAATGATTACTTTTAATCCTAAACTTTATAAAATCGATTATTTAAACAATATCAACTTAAGTCGAGACTAGCCAGAGAGAAAATAGAATGTCTTATCGATTATTTTATAACAGAAACCCCAACAAGAACAGGTAAAGTGAATTGTGTTTGGATTATATAAATAAAACGGTTATATATAATGAAATCGTTGAAAATACTAAAGGTTTGGAATATTTTCTTATCATTAAAGGTAAAGTCAAGCCGAATAGTATTGTTTACACAGACAGTTATAGCAGTTATAATTTATATATTAGATATAAATAATTTCCAACATTTCAGGATTGATCATTCAAAAAAAATTTTGAAAAAGAAAAACCATATTAATGGATATATAATGGCATAGAAAACTTTTAGAGCCAAAATTAATTTAAGAGACATCTAAGATAGTATTAATGGAGATTCAATGATTAACCCATTAAAAAATGAAAGAAAATTTAAGAATATGGTTAAAAAGAATCATTTGCCTTAAATTACATTAAAGGGACCAGTTCCTAAACTATTTATCAGTCAATAACATTAAAGAAGAAGTGTCATAATTTCCTCCTCCCTGTTCTCGAATCATTTCATAAAGTTTCTTGATTTCTGAAGTAAAATGGCAGTTAGCTCCAATTCGTTCAGCCTCCTCCAAAGCAATGTTGAGGTCCTTGATCATCCATTTAACAGCAAAGCCAAAATCATACTTCCCTGCCAACATTGTCGAGCTACGTTGCTCCATCTGCCAGGATCCTGAAGCTCCTTTAGAGATTACCGACATTACCTTTTCCATGTCCAAACCCGATTTTTTTCCAAAAGCCAAACCTTCGGCTAATCCCTGAAGGAGGCCGGCGATACAGATCTGATTCACCATTTTGGTGGTTTGTCCACTCCCATTTCCCCCAATATGGACAATATTTTTTCCGTAAGTCTCCATGTGAACAAGTCCCCGAGCAAAATCTTTCTTATCACCTCCAACCATGATAGAAAGGGTTCCGTTTTCAGCTCCAATCTGTCCTCCAGAAATGGGAGCATCAAGGAAACCAATATTCTTCTTTTTGGTTGCCACATGAATTTCTCGGGCTATTTGAGCCGAGGCAGTGGTGTGATCGATGATGAGCGATCCCGGTTTCATAGTGTCAATAAGGCCTTGATCGAAATAGATCATATGCAAGTCAGGGTCACCCCCCAAACAAGTGGCTACCACATCACTATCTTGAACCGCCTCTATAACGTTGGGAGAAATTGACATTTTGATAGTCGGATGAATGTTCCGGCATTCCTGAGCAACCCTATCCATCCAGGAATTAGCCCGATTTTGAGTACGATTATAAACCCTTATCTCTCCCTCTTGTGAACTTTGAGATAATTGTTTAGCTAATCGCTTAGCCCAATGCCCAGCCATAGGATAACCCATAACCCCTAAACCGATGAAAGCGACTTTCTTATCTTGACTATTTGATTGATTCATAGGATAATTAAATACCATTTTTTAAAAATAATAACATGGTTTTTCTTCAATTGTCTGAATTAGGATTCATATGATTAAAGGATGATAAGACTTTAGAATGAAACACAAAAAACTGATCCATAAAATAATCGGTTACATTATGAAAGTGCATAGCACATTGGCACATTGGGTAATGGATTTCAAGAAGTCATTTATCAAAGAGCTTTAACAATAGAAATGCAAAAGCAAGGACTTAATTTCCAGAAAGAATTGGAAATGAGTATTTATTATGAAGGATTTGATATTGGTATACATAGGGCAGATTTCTTTGTAGAAGAAAATATAATGGTAGAGCTAAAAGCCCTAATAAGTCTTGAAGATATACATTAGGCACAAGCCATGAACTATTGCCAAGCATGTAATTTTTATCCATATGATTACTGATAAATTTTGGAGGTAAAAGTTTGGAATTTAAAAGAGTGTACAACGTGAACCATGCAGAGAATAATGCATGCAGAAGTCGCCGCCTGCCTTTCTTCTTTAGACGAACTAATCACAGCCCTATCGGAGAAAATAGAACAGTTGCAATTGCATAAAAAAGGATTAATGCAGGGTTTGTTCCCGAATAATGAGAGGTAAATATGAATAAATATAATCCCGTAAAGGATAATGGGGCGAATAATCATTTACCCCAACATTCGCCCCGATCACCCCAATTTTTTTTACGGAAAGGAATTCACTGTTTCCTTAACATTACGGTTATTTTGATCATCCTTTTAACTGGGGTAGGTTGCCAGCAAATTCAAATCAACTTTGATCTCAACGGACTGGAAAAATTGGCGGACAACATAATCCGCAACGACCACACCTCCTCGGTTGAAGAGATTGAACAGTTTATCAAAGAGTTTGATCTTGACAAAGAAACTGCCCCTTTACTTCAACCTGATATTCAAATAACCGATTTGGATCGCTGGTCATTGCAAAAATACTTTCCCGACCTTATTGAAAAAAAAATATCCTTCACCGGAGCCCTTCCCCATGCTCCTCCTCAAGTGAATCAAGCTCACTTTTTTTACTATTATAAACCTGCACCCACTGCAACGACAAACCCCCCAAAAATGTTGATCTTCATCCCCGGCTTGGGAGTATCTGACTTTGCCTTTCGCTTTCTCCGGGATTTTTTCACTGCGATTCTTGATGAAGGTTATCAGCTGATCGTCTATGTGCCTCCCTATCACATGGAGAGAAGTCGTACTTTCAAGGAAAATTATTATCAGCTTTTTAGCTTCAACACCTTAGAGAATATCTCCAATGTGGTGGCTATGGTCAAAGAACTGAGAACTTTAATCGAATACCTTGACCAACAAGGAAAATGGGATTATTCGATCTGGGGCGGCTCTATCGGTGCCACTGTAGCCCTAAACTTGGAACGTTATCTCCCCCTCCGTCATCTTACTGTCATGATTCCTGTTGTCAATTTTAATCTACTATTACAACATCCGATCCTCAAGACTAAAGTATTGAGTCGTCTCAACGAAAAAGGCATAGATATTCCCCTCTTAGAACGAGCCTATCGCACCATCAATCCAGTCGATCAAAATCTGCAAATAAGTCCAGATCGGATTTTTATGATGGCATCGGAATACGATCAATTAAATCCACCCCATGCGATCCAAGCCTATGCCGAATCCAAAGGAATCCAACGAATTCAATTCTATCCGAGAAGCCATTCCAGTATCTTATTGGACGATGAACTTTATCGCGATTATCATCAATTTTTACGAGAGCAAGATCTGCCCTCTAAATAATCCCCCCACCTTTGAGGCATTGCTTAAAAATATACATATTTTTTTTTTCAGATAACTATTTTACCCAACAATCTCCCCGTTTATTTTATACTTATTAGATGAAACTCCAAACCTCGACGAAAAATAAAATCCATTTGATTGGGATCGGTGGAATTGGCATGTCCGGTCTAGCGCGAATCCTTATGGATATGAAAGACAATAGAGATATGAAATATCAGGTATCCGGGAGTGATCTCAAAAGTAATGACATCACCGATCGTCTAGCTAAACGGGGGGTCATCATCAAGGTTGGGCATGATCCTAAAAATATCGATAAAGACGTTTCCATTGTAGTGGCCTCGACTGCCATCTCTCCGGTAAACCCGGAAATCTTAACTGCTAAGGAAAGAAATATACCTGTTCTCCACCGCGGAGAAATTCTTGCTGAAATTATGCGTCTTAAAAAAGGAATTGCGGTAGCAGGTACCCATGGGAAGACCACTACCACCGGCCTCATCGCCTCCATTTTTCAGGAGGGGGGTCTTTCTCCTACGGTTATTATCGGAGGCCAATGGGGGGCAAATCAAACCAATGCAGTTTCTGGAAAAAGCCAATACCTTATCTGTGAATCTGATGAAAGTGATGCTTCTTTCCTCAAGCTCTACCCAGTTTATTCCGTAGTTACCAATATCGATCTGGATCACATGGACTATTATAAAAACGAGGAAAACCTGATCTCCCATTTCGTGGAGTTTATTAATCATACTCCTTTCTATGGGAAGAATTTCATTTGTTTAGAGAATTCCCGTCTCCGTAAAATCAAAAATCAAATCACTCGTCCCTATGTGGACTATGGTTTTGATCCTAGCTATGCCATTCACGGCTATGATCTCCGCTATGAAGGGCTCAAGTCTTATTTTCAAGTAAATGCTTACAGAAAAAAGTTGGGAAAATTCGAACTCAACTTGAATGGAGAGCATAACGTTCTTAATGCCTTAGCTGCCATTGGAATAGCTTTAGAAGCTAAGATCCCGGTGAAAACAATCAAAGCAGCTCTAAAGAATTTCATTGGGATCAGAAGGAGAATGACTCGTTTGGGGAAGTGGAAGGGACTCACTCTTATCGACGATTATGCCCATCATCCTGTTGAAATTTCGGCTACCCTATCCGGGGTCAGGCATCTTCACGAAAAAAAAATCGTAGCCTTCCAACCTCATCGTTACTCCCGCACCTTACAACTTTATAAAGAAACTGCCCAGGCACTATCTTCTGCTGACCTTATCTTCATTACTGAAGTCTATGGGGCCGGGGAAGAACCAATCAAAGGAGTAACCGGGCATCTCATTTATGATGAAATTCGCAAGATTGATCCCAAAAAAAAAGTGTTTTTCTTTGAAAGTACTGAGACTTTAGCATCTTCTCTTTTAACCGGAATCCATTATTTATCGCAGGAAGACCTAGACCTTCCTAGCCAGCCATCCCAATTACCCAGATCTATTAAACCGGCTAAAGCAACTAAATTAAATAAAGGCATTTTCTTCTTTATGGGAGCTGGAGACATCAACCGGGTGGGAATGGATTTAGTGAGATAGGATGATTGACTAAGGTTTTTCTTTTATGGCTCCATAAGCTTTAAGAGCTCTTTCACGGGCAAATCGATGTTCTACCATCGGTGGTACTTGGGAAAGATAATTCTCGATGGTAAAGTTGGGAATCCATTTTCGAATATAGGTATGGTCGGGATCGAATTTTCGAGCCTGTTCAATAGGGTTAAAAATACGGAAATAAGGAGCAGCATCACAACCAGTTCCCGCACACCACTGCCAATTCCCAACATTAGAGGCGAGTTCATAATCGAAGAGTTTTTCCGAAAAATACCTTTCTCCCCATCGCCAATCTATGAGAAGATGCTTACTCAAAAAACTAGCTGCCACCATCCGAACTCGGTTATGCATGGTGCCGTTTTGATTCAGTTCCCGCAGGCCTGCATCCACAAGAGGATAACCGGTTTTTCCTTGACACCATAATTGAAATTCTTCAGAACTATTCCGCCATTTAATCCTGTCATATGAGCTTTTGAAATTTCCAGTAGCTGCCTTTGGAAAATGCCATAGGACATGCATGAAAAACTCTCTCCAAATGAGTTCTGAGAGATAAATCGTATTTTCATCCAAAGCTCGGTTGACCAAGTCACGGATACTCACAACTCCAAAGCGGAGATAGACCCCGGCATAACTCCCTCCATCCTTTCCCGGGAAATCACGAAGTTGATCATAGTTGCGGATATTCTCCCATCTAAAAGGGGGAGCCTTGATCTTTGCCGGAATAACACCCAACTCTTTTTTACTGGGGAAAGATTTATCGCGAAAGAGTTTTTTCTTAGCTATGAGATAATCTAAATCAATAGAGTCATTGACAATGATAGATTTATGAGTGGCAAGCCATTTATTTTTAAAAGGGGTAAAAACAGTATAGGGCTTCCCGTCATTTTTGAGAATTTCCCCGGGGCGAAAGATCACCTGATCTGTGAATAGATGAAACTTGATGTTGTCTCTTTGAAGTTGTTTTTTAACTTCCTCATCTCGCTTCCGGGCATAGGGCTCATAGTCTTCATTGGCATAAACCGCCTTGATTGAATACATATCGTTTTGTTTAATGAATCTTCTGATCAATTTAGGGAAAACTTCCGTGGGTCTTCCTCGATCAATGATTAACGATGATCCCTGTTTTTTAAACTGGTTATCTAAATTTTTTAAAGTTTGGTAAATAAAATAGACTCGATGATCATCGGGGGGGAGAAAAATAAGGATATCGGTGTCGAAAATAAAGAGCGGAAGAACACGTCCGTTTTGTTTTTTTGCTTCAGCAAGAGCTGCGGTTAAACCAACATTATCGAAAATCCGGAGGTCGCGGCGAAACCAAAAAACAATAATCGGGAGAAATGATGGCATAGGATAATGTTAGCATAGGTTTTAAGTTATTTTTAGAACCCAACGAAGGTGGTCAAAGCTATATCTCCAAATGGGGTCCTTCTCCAGCTAAAATTTAAATATTTTTTGGAAACAAAGCCCTGCGCTCTCTTGCTCTCGATAAGGAGAAACATAATGGCAGTTTATGATAATTGTTAATTTAATAATTTATTCTATTTCTGACCATAACAATATGATTTCTTCTCCCAAATTTTGTCTATTTTTTTTACTTTTATATTGCTCAACAGGGATGGACTTCTCCATTACTTTGATAACTCCATACTTATCAGCATAGAAAACCATCAAAAAATCATCTTCTTGGGAAGTGAATTGAAGTGACCTGGCCCAATCTCCATCAGGATCATAGATGATTTGTGATGAAACCTTATCCGCTGTTCTTTTTAGCGAAGATTTGATAAAGGTCCGAATCACCCATCCTGGAGCAGCAGAAATATTGGCAATCCAAACCGTATTGGAAGGATAGGTAAAGACTTCGGCAGATTTTTCAATCAGTTCAAAGGCATCTCGGTTAGCCATAATAATGATCTGAGGTTCACGGAGAAACTCTTCTCGTGTCATTTCGCCGTTTTTTAAATCGATAATTTTTTTTGGAAGGGAGAGTTGAGGGTCATAATTTATAGCTATCCCCAATAAGGTTACTGCTACTTCAACAATCAAAAAAGGTAATAAAGAAACAATTATCCTACTCAATATTCACTCAAATTCATCAAACTGGGATTCGTTCTGCTAATGCAGTTTCAGTAATGGCAAGATGGGAAGCATTCCAAAGACATTTTTGGTTGGAAATAAGAAGAACTTGAGGCGATTGATGGGTTACAGAAAAAAAATCGGCAATATAATCGGATAAAAGACGATTCTCGATCACCAAAACCCGATAGATAGGAAAATTATAGGTTTCCAAAAAAGTCTCTATATTATACTGGGATCGAGATGAAGTGGGACAAATGGTAGAATGTTTGTAAATAAAAAATGATTTTTTCATTTCTTTATTTAGTTTTTCAAATTCTTCAATGGTATTAAGTTTGCGGATTTTATTCATAAAAGTATTCAATGATTATAATTATGAAGGAAGGGTTCCCTCAGAATTAATAATATCAGAATAAGCCCATGAACTGTTTGACTCTTCCCAGAGTGATTTAGGATAGAGTTTTTCTTCAATAGCTTCTTTCACAATATTAATATTAATCCCTTTATGTGCAGAAATCAATATTCCTTGGTATTTTTCGATCACCTCCTTAAATTTTTCAATTCTAACTGCATCTAATAAATCGGATTTGTTGAAAATATAAATCATTGGGATATCTTGTGCATGGATATCAAAAAGGATCTTCTCCACGAATTTTATTTTGGAAAGAAAGTTAGGATCACTTATATCAATCACCTGGAGAAGAAGATCGGCTTCCTGGGCTTCAATGAGAGTGGATTTGAAAGCCTTGATGAGCTGGAGAGGAAGATCCCGTATGAAACCAATGGTGTCAGAGAGCAAGACCGATTGCCGACAACGGGGAAGGAAAAGTCGTGTCGTAGTGGTATCCAGAGTAGCAAAGAGTTTATCCTCTACCAAAACGTTTCTACGAGTAAGAGCTGTGAAAAGATGGGATTTCCCGGCATTGGTATAGCCCACGATAGAAATACATCGAAATCGATTTTTTTTTCGTCTCTCTAAATTACTGTTTCGGTTTTTCTCCAGTTTTTCTAATTTAGATTTGATTGTCTTTTTCCGACTGGCTAGGTGACGTTTCATAATTTCGGTATTGGTTTCTCCAATTCCACGAGTTCCAATCCCTCCAGCTTGACGGCTCATTTCAATACCCATTCCATAAATCCTGGGACCAAAATGTTCGATACGAGCCAACTCTAATTGTAATTGGGCTTCAGCCGTCTTAGCATGCTTAGAGAAAATCATCAAGATAAGATCAACCCGATCCCAAACCTCTATCTTCTTTTTTCTTTTTTCTATATGATTTTCAATAGCATAGATCTGTTTATTTCGTAGAGAATCATTGATGATGATAAGGTCAGCCTGAAGTTCTTCGGCCAAAGTGATCACTTCTTCCAGTTTATCATACCCAATAAAAGTGTTACTAGAGGCATGGTGACGACGTTGGAGAATTCGATAACGGGCAATCCCTCCATAAGTTTTAAGAAGTGATTCGGTCTCCTCCATTTTTTTGATCATATCTTCCCGGGTATTCTGGGGGAGGATTACATCATAAACGATGGCATTCCTTAGAGTTGGGGGTGGATAATACAAAATTAAGAAAAAAGGGAGAGAAAGAATTTTAAAGTCATAATCAATGATTATCCTTTTTTAAGGAACTCTTTATAAAATCCAAAGGCAAAGGGTTTAAGTAACCATTGTTTTTTTACAACCCGTATCCCTTCACAGAGTAGGGGAGATTTCCAACTCCATTCGGGGATGTTTATACGTTTTTCATTGCAATTTAAGAAAAAAACTGCATAGATAGAAGAATCTCCCCTCCTTTCTATGATAAGGATATTCTCTTTGATCTGTTTCAATGAGGAAAGAACTTTGATCTTCCCCCATTTAAGTTCGGGATGATCTTTACGAAATTGAAGGATTCGGCGGGTAAAATGAAGGACCGATGAGGCTTTTTTTTCCTGAATATCTACAGCTGATTTTATATGCTCTGGGGCTAGGGGTAACCAGGTATGGGTTGCTGTGGAAAATCCTCCTCGGATCACCTTAGAATTCCAGGTCATTGGGGTACGACACCCATCTCGCCCCCGAAATTCGGGATACATCTCGATCCCATAGGGATCTTGGAAAAACTCATAAGGAATAAAAGCCTCGGTAAACCCAAGCTCCTCACCTTGATAAAGACATACCGATCCTCGAAGAGTCATTTGAAGAGCAAGGATCATCTTGACCATGGATTGTCTTTGGGTGAAAGTAATTCCTGGAAAATGTTTCCCCCAACGAGTGGCAACTCTTTCCACATCATGATTACTAAAGGGCCAGAAAGCCCAACCTCCTTTCACTTTTTTTTCAAATTCTTCAATCCCATCTTTAAAAATTTGAGCTGAAAATTCCTCTCCTAAATATTTGAAACTGTAACAAGAGTGAAGGCGATCCTTACCTTTAGTATATTCTGCCACCACTTGGGTAGGATCATCGTCACCGATTTCTCCAACAGTCATAATTTCTTTGCCGGGACGGGAATAACGATCTAGGAGTTTTCTCATTTCTTTTAAAAATATGATATTTTCCGGCTGGGTCTTGTCATAGAGGTGTTTTTGAAAGGCATAAGGATTGACATCACTAACCCCAGAGATTTTCCCAGGAGAACGGGGGGGATTACTCTTTAACGATTTACTATGATAATAGAAGTTGACTGTATCAAGCCGGAATCCATCCACTCCACATTTAAGCCAAAACTCCATGGTATTGAGGAGGGCTTTTCTTACTTTGGGATTATGGAAGTTAAGGTCGGGCTGTTCTTTTAAGAAATTATGAAAATAATATTGCTTCCGCCGGGTATCCCATTGCCATCCAGACCCCCCGAAAATGGAAAGCCAATTGTTAGGAGGGCCGCCATCGGGTTTAGGATCAGCCCATACATACCAATCTGCCTTGGAATTATTTCTATTTTTACGGCTCTCCTTGAACCAAAGATGTTGATCCGAAGTATGACTAAACACCTGATCAATCACCACCTTGAGCCCCAGAGATTTAGCTTTAAAAACGATTTTCTTGAAATCGGACAATTTTCCAAAAAGAGGATCAATGGCACAGTAATCGCTAACATCATAGCCAAAATCCTTCATTGGAGATTGGAAAAAAGGAGAAATCCAAACACCTTCCACCCCTAGATTAGCTATATAGTCCAACTTTTTAATGATACCTCCTAAGTCGCCCACACCATCACCATTAGAATCCATAAAAGACTGGATGTAAATCTGATAGAGAACTCCCCCTTTCCACCAGGGAGGATCGATTTTAATTTTTTTTTTCTTAGATAATCCTTTGAATGAACTCAATCTGGATTTGAACAAGGTTTTAGAAACGGTTTTATGATTACTCATATTTTTTATTTTATCATATAAGAAGCCGAAAGTAGAATATTCTTAATGAACAGTAATCAAGTTGTTTGATAATCTCAAAAATTAAGTTATAGGAAAACTTTTATAGGAAAACTTTTATAGGAAAACTTTTATAGGAAAACTTTTATAGGAAAACTTTTATAGGAAAACTTTTATAGGAAAACTTTTATAGGAAAACTTTTATAGGAAAACTTTTATAGGAAAACTTTTATAGGAAAACTTTTATAGGAAAACTTTTATAGGAAAACTTTTATAGGAAAACTTTTATAGGAAAACTTTTATAGGAAAACTTTTATAGGAAAACTTTTATAGGAAAACTTTTATAGGAAAACTTTTATAGGAAAACTTTTTTATAATTTTTTTAAAAACTATTGGTAGTTGATCATATTTTTTAGAAAAATATGTCAAAATTTAAATAATTTTATTAAATTTTTTATAATTTTTTTAAAAATTATTGATATTTGATTAATTATTGATATTTGACTATAATACTTTTAGAAAAATATGTTAAAATTTAATGTAGTTTTCATACATCTTGATTACATTATTTATTAGATTAAGAAACTCACGTAAATAATTTAAGCAAAGTATGATTTAAGGAGAAAAACATGAAAAAAAAATATTTAAATAAAATATCGCAAATTTTAGCGATCATTGGAATTGTCTTTACGGCAAGTATTAGTTTATCTTGTTCTGATGCTGATGGTATAACTGGTTCAGATTCAGTTCTTATATCTGGAGTGGCTGTTGATGGTTATATTTATGGAGCAAGAGTATATTTGGACTGCGATAAAGACTTTTCTTATGATTCTGATGAAGTTCTTGCTTATACTGATAAAAATGGTAAATTTTCATTTGTCAGTAATGCCGATAATGCTGAGAAAATTCAAAACTGTCCAGTAGTTGTCGATGCTACCGATACCGAATATGTCTTCGATAGTGATCATAAGGAAGCAGGCAACTGGCCTTCTCTTAAAGATGTAGGAAGAGAAGGATTTAAGATCTCATCACCTGTAGGTCAATATAAAGTTGTCAGTCCTTTGACCATGATTGCCCATACTATCGATAGGAGCGATGCTACTAAGATCAAGGATCAACTTGGAATCACTGACGATGATCTTAATACAATGGGAGTTCAAGATATTACCAGTCTCTTATATCTTGACTACTTTTCAACAAATGATATTACGGATCCGGCTAAAATAAATGTGTTAAAAAAGATAGCTAAAGTAGGACGACTTTTGGCTCGGATCTTGGAAGTTAAGCAAAGTCCGACTAACTCTGATGCTAACACATGTATCGGGCAAAAATGTCCGGAGTTGATGAAAGAAGCTCTGGCTTATTTTGATGATCTTTTTAGTCAGAGCGGAGTATTTAACTCAGAAGGAGTACCAATACCCGATTATCATGATTTACATGAAGATATTGAGGACATAGAAAATTCAGGCTCTAAAGAGACTTTCAGCACCCGATTTGATGGAGAGAAGATTGATGTTGATGAATTTATCAATACTGCCATATTTCAACAAAACACTGGGAAACCGTGTACTGATGATGGTAACCCCAGTACAGATTTTGAATTTATGATCAGTTTTACTTCATCAATTTCTAATAATTTACAACAAATTTCCTCTTACTTCCCGAATGCGAAAATGATATATGAATCATATCAAAACACTTCTAGTTCACCAACATTAAATTGTGCTAATTTTTTTAAAAATAGGGGAAATAAAGAATCCAAATCAGCTAAAGCAGCTGCCTTTGTACAGTTTATAAGCACAGACATATTTGCTTATATGATTAACAAAGAATCGTCGACCCTTTATCAAGGTTCTTATGATAAAGCGGCGGGAAATAACGATGTAGTCTTAACCAGATATTACATGAAAGAATGTGATTTGAGTGCCTTTTTTTGTTTTCCTTATGAAGGTCGAGACTATACAATAACTAACGCTACCCATACTAGCGCTAACTATGATAGTTTACAAAAATCCAAAACAATACAATTTGATATCAATACAATGGATATAACTGTAATAACTTTAACAGTAGATACCAAGACTAAGTCGGAGATAGCATCATCAACAAAACAGTTTATTATCTTAGATCATGGAATTCTTGAGCAAGTAGGAAACAAGTTAGCCCAATTGCTACCATCTGATTCTAAAGGAATACCTACTGATCATTCCAATATTCCTGATGGTAGTGATGGACACCAATAATTGATTGTCAATCAGATTACTGTCATCTTTTGAACCTCCCGGATTCCCGGGAGGTTTTTTCACAATATCTCTCATTGTTTTATTTTGAAAAAATAATATTATTTCACTTTAAGTAAAAAATTTACCTCTTAAAACGATTCTCTCCATTCAAAGTAATAAATGGGCTAGAGTTTGCTGTCTCTATTTTATAAGCAGGAACAACGCTTTGATTATAAACGTTTTTTTTGGTGAAGCATATTGATCTATGATGGACTCAAAGATGATTTTCTTATCTTTTTTCTAGAATTAATGAAGTTGATGGAAAGGAAATCGGTAAATCTAATTTTATGGATAATAGTTACTTTTCTCGGTTTTGAGCGATAAGTTTCTTATAAAAGTAGAAACTATCTTTGGGAATACGTTTTAAAGTTTGATAATCACAATAAACTAATCCAAAACGTTTCGTATAGCCGAATGACCATTCAAAATTATCGATAAATGACCAAGCAAAATACCCTTTAAGGGGAATCCCTTCGGCTATTGCTTGAGAACAAGCTTCGATATGTCCCATCAGATAATAAATACGATCAACATCATGTACTCTTCCCTTCATTACCTTGTCAGAGGCAGCATAACCGTTCTCGGTAATATAGAGAGGAATATCCAGTTTTTTCATTTCTCGGCGGATAAATTTGAGTAGACGGGTGAGCCCCTCAGGAACTACCGGCCAGCCCATCTCGGAAACAGGGACTTCTCTATGATCAAAGAATTTAAAACCTTCGGGATGTTTTTGGTCATAGCCAGCAATGTCTTCTTTATAGTAATTTACTCCCAAAAAATCGATGGGAGTAGCCATAATAGCTTTATCTCCACTGTGGATATCTATTTCTATATTCCAAGCTTTTAAGTGACGCTCGGGATAGGGCTTCCCTTTGAGGGGATTGAGAAACATACGGGAATCTCGATCAGCAACCCGGTCAGCAGCTTTCCTGTCCCGGGAATCATTGGAAACCGAGATCGGGACAGAAAGGTTATGAGTGATTCCGATTTTGGCTTTCCCCTTAGCACGTTTATTTACACTAAGTGAGCGAAAGACTTGCACAGCAAGTCCATGGGCAAGATTCAAATGATGAAGAACTTGATAGGCGGTTTTTCGTTTTTTTATTCCTGGAGCATGCACTCCATATAAGTGGCCTAGGAAGGCAACACACCAGGGTTCATTCAGGGTAATCCAAAAATTTACCCGATCACCCAGAGTTTGGAACACTGTTTTGGCATATTCAGCGAAATGATAGGCAGTATCACGATTAGCCCATCCTCCATGATCTTGTAGCACTTGGGGAAGATCCCAGTGGTAAAGAGTGATCATCGGTTTAATCCCGTTTTCTAAAAGGCAGTCGATGAGCCGTTTATAATAGTCCATCCCTTGGTGGTTTTTCTTTCCACTACCAGTAGGGATGATTCGAGGCCAGGCAATAGAGAACCTGTAATGAGACAAGCCTAAGTTTTTCATGAGAGCAATATCTTCTTGGTAACGGTGATATTGGTCAACAGAAACATCCCCATTCTCTCCGGCATAAACTTTGCCGGGAGTTCGACAAAAGGTATCCCAAATCGATTCTGATCGACCAGCTATTCGAGAGGCTCCTTCCACTTGATAAGAGGCAGCAGCACAACCCCAGATAAAATTTTTAGGAAAAATCACGGAGATGGGTGTAAAAGCATTTGTGTGGGTAATGATTATTTAACCGAACCAGAGAGAAGTCCGCGAACAAAATATCTTTGTAAAGATAGGAAAACAACGATGGGGACGAAAATGGTAACAAAAGCTGAGGCGGTAAGGATTTCCCAGTTTCCTCCCCGGGAACCGAGGAGCTCGCGAAGAGCCGAGGTAAGAACTACTTGGTCATCGCCCTTACCTAGAAAGATCATAGCTACCAGGAGGTCATTCCATACCCAAAGAAATTGGAAGATGGCAAAAGAAGCTAGAGCAGGGATACTAAGGGGAAGAATGATTCGGAAAAAAATTTTGAAATGATCCGCTCCATCCATCTTTGCTGATTCGATAATTTCCTTAGGTAGGGAGGAGATATAGTTGTAAAGAAGATAAATAGCTAAGGGAAGTCCAAAGCCGGTATGGGCCAACCATATCGAAATATATCCTTTCCCAGGAACCCCTAGCCACTCACCAATAGTGGTAAAAAAACGGAGGACAGGAATCAAGGACATCTGAAGAGGTACCACTAGAAGCCCGATAATTGTTATTAAGATCAAAGTACGACCAAAGAAACGCATCCAAGAAAGAGCATAGGCCGCATAGGCTGCGATCAAAATGGGAATGATGGTAGCGGGAATAGTAACAGTAAAAGAGTTAATAAAGGCTCTCTCGATTCTTTCAGCAGTAAAGATTTCCCGGTAATTAGCCAAGGTGAAGCTAGGGGGAACTTTTACCACTATAGCTATTCTCTTTCCTCTTGAGGACTTAATCGGCTTGAGGGCTTGCCAGCTATAACTTCCATCCGCTTCTACTCGAATAGTTCCATTTTTGAACTCTACTTCTTTGCCGGCAGGATGTTCATCTGGATTATTGATACTGAGTCCGAAGTAAGTGATGGACTTTCCTTCATCGGTTGCAAAAAGATTGCCTTGAATCACATAAGACTCTCCTTCTTGAGTCTGAAATTCATCGGAAGCGGTACGAAGAATTTCAGTCCTTTCAATAGTAAAAAAAGCAGTCCACCAGCCTGAGCTAGTGATGACCCCCTTGTCTCGAACGGAGCTAATCAGAAGTCCTACAGTAGGAGTTAGCCAAAGGATAACCAATGCCAAAACCACCAGGTTTTTGATCATTATCCTCCAAAAATTAAATTTATTGATTTTACGCATAATTCTCCTTCGTCGATCAGTTTAATAGGAATATCATCAATTATCGTTGATCGCTTTACGGATATTCCAAATCATGATGGGAATTACAGCAATCATAATGATCATGGCAATCATACTCCCCCGCCCATAATCTCCGCCTCCACGAAACATCCAATCAAACATCAAATTAGCTAATACCTCCGTATCCCACTGCCCATTGGTCATGGTGAGGACAATATCAAATACCTTCAAAACCATAATGGTAATGGTGGTCCAAACCACTAATACACTGGGAAAGATTTGCGGAAGAATAATCCGAAAAAATACTTGAAAGGGTTTAGCTCCCTCGACCACGGCAGCTTCAATGGTATCGATTGGAACTCCTCGAAGGGCTGCTCCAAGAATCACCATGGCAAATCCGGTTTGGATCCAAATAAAAATAAAGATAAGAAATAAGTTATTCCAAAAGGGAAGAGTAATCCACGCTTGAGGAGGAAATCCCAGTCCGGTGACGATGGCATTTAATATCCCGATTTGAACTTCTCCTTCCGGTCGATAGTCGTAAACGAATTTCCAAATCACACTAGCCCCTACAAAAGAAATGGCCATAGGCATAAAGATGAATACCCTGGCAATAGTTCCCCACCAAAGGCGGTCAGTCAGTATTGCGATAAGAAGTCCAAATATCGTACAAAGAGCCGGAGTAATGATAAGCCAAACTAAATTATTGCTAATTGCCCCCAAAAATTCTTCATCTTGAAAAGCCCAACGATAATTACTCAAACCGACAAAGTTTTTTCCGGTCTTGTCATAGAAGCTAAGGAAAAAAGTGTCGAAAGCAGGGTAGACGAGAAACAGAAATAAAAAGAGAAGAGCTGGGGTAAGGAATATCCAAGGTTCCGCTCGAGAAAAAAACTTTTGAGAGTTTTGTCGAGATAAAAAAAAACTAGACTTTGAAAAACGCTTTAATAAGAAATAAGAAAAATAGAAATAAAGAAGACAGACTGTAACACTAATAACAATTGCAAGAAATGATTTTTGGATTTGCTCAATCATTTACTTTTTCATAACTCTTAATCGTTACAGTCTGGCCTCCAAAATAAGTAGAAACAAAAAAATCGATACCAGAAAATAAAAAATTTGATATCGAAAAAACGACAGGATTACTTGATGCTATCCCAAGTTTTTTGAATTTTGTTGGCAACACTCTTTGCCGATTTACCAGAAACATAGTCCACCATTCCAGTCCAAAAGGCACCAGCTCCGATAGCTCCTGGCATCAAGTCAGAACCATCAAATCTAAACGTAGTGGCATTGAGAAGAATCTCTCCTTGCTTACGAAGCGAATCATTGGCATAAGCTTTAAGGTTAACTTTCTTGTAGGGAGTGAGAAATCCAGACTGTGCCATCCACACCTCATGAGCGATAGGAGTTTGGAGAAAATCCATGAAGGCTCTAGTTCCTTTACTGTCCTTGGCAATAGCAAAAAGGGTTCCAGCTCCAAGTACCGGCTTGCCAAGTTTCTTCTTTTTATAAGCAGGAAAATAGAAGAAATCAACATCTTCACCGAGCTTTGTTCCTTCAGGAAAAAAAGTGGGAATGAAACTAGCTTGACGGTGCATATAGCATTTAGGAGGTGCACCAAAAAGCCCCTTAGGACTTTCGCGAAAGTCAGTAGAAGCAACCGCACGAGAACCCCCACTTACGTATTTATTATTTTTAGCAAAAAAGCCAAAGGCTTCAATAGCCTCTATCACTTTTTTATCATTAAATTTGAGTCTGTTATCCACCCATTTATCATAATCTTCTGGCTTCTGAATGCGGAGCATAAGATCTTCTATCCAGTCAGTGGCCGGCCATCCCGTCGCATCTCCGGAACCAAGACCGATACACCAAGGAGTCCCCCCATCTTTGACAATTTGATCAGAGAGGGTAATAAGTTCTTCCATGGTTTTAGGAACTTTATAGCCAGCATCTTCAAAATTTTCGGGAACATACCAGACTAAACTTTTTAGATCAACTTTGTAAAAGAATCCGTAATAATCTTTCTTCCCTTTATTATTGACATAAGAACCTAAATCTACCCAGGACTTCCCTGCTGCATAGTTCCGGGTTACCCATCTACGAGTTTTTTTCCCTAAGGGAATTAAATGTCCTTTCTTAGCCAGATCTGAAGCTAGTCCGGGTTGAGGAAAAACCGCGATATTAGGAGGACTGCCTCCTTCCATATCGATAACCACTTGTTGCTCAAAGCTGTCGGAACCGGAGTACTGTACATCCGCACCGGTGGCTTTTTCAAAATAAGCAATCACACTTTCCACCAATTTTCGGTCATCGCCGATCCAAGGACCAAATATGGTAATGGTTTCTCCTGAAAGTTTCATTTTCTGAAATTTCCTAAGACTTTTCCAGTTGAATTTTTTATCTTGACCGATAGGAAACTTGAGTTTATGCCCATCCCCCCATAGAGACACAGTTGAAAAACAAATAATCATCAAAATCAAGATGAATTTATGTAATTGAATTGTCATTTTGACCTCCAAAAAAAAATATTCTCCCAATCAGAGTTACTTTTTAAACGACTATGATTTATAGAGAGAATAAATTATTTTAGCATGAAAAATAAACTTTTCTACATCTAAATGATTATCATAAATTATATTTTTTACTCATAATTTTCTTTTTTACTAAAACTGATAGTCCCAATCTAAGCATTTTTATTCATAAACTTTATAAAAATTTCACTATCCATTGTCCGGTTAGAACTTTGAATTTGAGTAGTCTATCCCACATGGTGCGATCATGATAAAATATAACTATGAAGTCCTCCGCCAAATTTATTGTTATTACTGGTGGGGTTCTCTCCGGTATTGGGAAGGGAGTTCTCTCCGCCAGTATCGGTTCTCTCCTGAGTCATAGTGACCTCAAAATTGTTCCTATTAAATGCGATGGCTATCTCAATGCCGATCCCGGCACTATGAATCCTATTGAACATGGAGAGGTTTTCGTCCTTGACGATGGAGGCGAAGTGGATATGGACTTTGGGCATTATGAACGTTTTTTCGATGTGAATGCCCGTAAAAAATGGAACATCACTATGGGGAAGATCTATAAACAGATCTTAGACAATGAAAGAAAGGGGAAATATCTTGGCAAGACCGTTCAGCTCATTCCCCATGCTACCGATCAAATCAAGAAAAATATTTTTCATATTGCCAATCGAGAAAAAGCTAGCCTCATCCTTCTTGAAATAGGGGGTACTGTAGGGGATATGGAAAACGAACTTTTTATTGAATCGGTAAGACAATTAAGAAATGAAGTAGGTCGTGATCAAGTAATGTTTATTCATGTTACCTATGTTCCTTTCATCGCTGGAAGCAAGGAGCTCAAGACCAAGCCCACCCAAAATTCGGTGAAGACCCTACAACGTTATGGCATCTATCCTGATATGATTGTCTGCCGTTCTCCTTATCCCTTAAACGATACTCTTAAGAAAAAAGTATCCCTTTATTGTGACATTGAAAGCCATCATGTCATCTCCGGAGTTGATGCAAAGAATATCAACGAATTACCCCTTTATTTTGATCAAGAAGGAGTGACTAAAATCATCAAGAAACGTCTCAGTGTCAAGGTGAATAAAATGCCTGGAGAGAGAATTCGACTTATCAAAGGTTTACAGAAAACCCATAGAAGAGATAAGAAAGTTCCGACTATCCGTATTGCCTTATGTGGAAAATACACCCATCTGGAAGATTCCTATGCCAGTATCCGAGAGACCTTGGTTCACTGCGAAGCCAACCTTAAAACCAAAATCAATCTTATCTTTGTCAACACCAATTTCACCAAAGATAATGAGCCCATCCATTATGAGGAATGGGAGAAAAAAATCCGTCGCCTTCTTCATAATATTGACGGAGTAATTATCCCTGGAGGTTTCGGACTCCGAGGAATTGAAGGGAAGATCGCTATTATTCGTTATGTTCGGGAAAACCGTATCCCATTCTTGGGAATTTGTTTAGGGATGCAATTGGCGGTGATTGAATTTGCCCGTAATTGCTGTGGTATGGCTGGAGCTCATAGCCGGGAAGTTATTGGAGATAAGAAGATTGCCTATCCGGTTATCGACTTCCTTCCTGGACAAAAAGCTCTTATCAAGAATGGGGATTGGGGGGGGACGATGCGTCTTGGGGGAGCAGATATTATCATCAAGCCAAAAACTCAAGCTGCCAAAATCTATGGAAAGAAAGTAGTGCGAGAGAGATTTCGTCATCGTTATGAGATCAATCCCCGTTTTATCTCAAAACTGGAAAAAAAAGGTATGATTTTTTCTGGCATGGCAAAGACCAAATATATTCGTAAAGTTGTCGAGCTTCCTAGCCATCCTTTTTTTATAGGATCACAGTTTCATCCGGAGTTGATTTCCCGCTTAGATCGTCCCGCTCCTCTTTTTTGGGCTTTTATTCAAGCTTGCAAACATCAAGATAAATAATAATGGACAACTTGGATTTACATAAAATCCCTTTGTGGAAAGCTTGGGTCATCTCTGTCCGTCCCAAAACCCTAGTAGCAGCTTTCGGGCCTCTCATCATTTCTCTGGCTTATTCTATCAATGCTGTTAATTATTTCATTGATACTTCTTTGCCTTGGGGAAGGATCATAATTATATGGATTGCATGTTTTATTCTTCAGATCGCTTGCAATCTCACTAATGATTATTACGATTATCTCCAAGGAGCTGATGACAAAAATCGAATCGGTCCCAAACGAATGCTCCAGCAAGGGGTTATTTCTAAAGAAATTATAGCTAGAAACCTAATCATCCTTTATTCTCTTTTTTTTATTTTAGCCCTACTGATATCCATAAAGATAAGCTGGACTATCCTTCCTCTAGCTTTGGTATCTATGGCAGTGGCCTTTTCTTACACAGGGGGGAAGTATCCCCTATCCTATTATGGTTTGGGAGATTTCTTTGCTTTTTGGTTTTTTGGACCTATTCTTACTATGATCATAATCTATATAACCAGCATTGGATTCTTCAATTACAATGTTTTCATTGCCTTTATTTTAGGATTAGGCCCTGGCTTTTATTCTCTTACTCTGATGAATATCAATAATATTCGAGATTTGGAACAAGATCGAGCTAAAAATAAAAAAACACTAGCTTTATTCTTGGGAAAGAAAATATCCCTATGGTTGATGGTGACTTATTTTATTTTAGCCATGCTGATTCCTATTTTAGTAGCAGAATATTATGAAAAAAATTTCTATCCTATTCTAATCCTTTTTATGATACCTACTCTGATCTTTATTTATAAAGTCTTCCATACCCAAACTATTAACTTCAATCACTTGCTCGGTTTCACCTCGGCTGTTTACTTATTTCAAACTATCTCCTTCTCCCTTATTTGGCTCTGTTCATGATATAATTTATTACAATAAGGAATTCCTCAATAAAATTTATTAAAAAAATTTAATATTTAAGGTAATGACATGGCTGATACAAATTCGCTTAAAAAAGGTGTTGCCATCAGGTATGAAAATAAAAATTGGTTTGTACAAGATACTTTTTTCGTTAACCCTGGCAAAGGTTCAGCATTTTTTCGGACAAAGTTAAAAGAGATTCAAACCGGAAAAGTAGTGGAACATACTTTTAAATCCGGAGAAAATATCAATCTTCTGGATACTTATCGCCGCAATGCCACTTTTCTTTATAAAAACAACGACCAATTCGTTTTCATGGACGAAGAGAGTTATGAACAATATGAATTCAGCAATGATTTAGTTGATGAGTCCATAGCAAAATTTCTCAAGGAAAATCAACAGATGATCATCCTCTATGCTGGAGACGATCCCCTTACCATATCTTTTCCTAAACAGAAACTGGTTTTCAAGGTAATCGAGGCCGATCCCGCTATTAAAGGGGATACTGTAAACAATGCTTATCGTCCGGTTAAAGTTGAAACCGGAGCTATGGTGATGGTACCAATGTTCATCAACGAAAATGATAATATCGTGGTAAATGTGGAAACTGGAGAGTACTGCGAACGAGAGAAAAGTTAATCTCCGTGGAAGCGGAGATCGCGAATTTTCTTCTCCCCTTCACCCAAAAAAAGTATAGGGAACGTTCCCTGCTTATCGTGGGAGCCGGTGTTACTGGTACCGCCCTGGCCAATCTTTTTGCTCGCTATCAAGTACCCTTTTCCCTCTTTGATAAAAATCTCAATACCCCTCCCCTTAAAGAGAAACTGATTGCATGGAAACCTTATTTGCAGAAGGCTTGGAGTGATGATTTACTTTTAAAAAATGGGATGCATCCATTCACCGATGTTTTATTATCCCCCGGCTTCCCCAGAAAGGATAATCTTGTTATCACTCTAGCAAAACAGGCTCAGATATGGAATGACATCGACTTCTTCTATCCTCTTTTAGATAATAAAAAGAAAACCTTGATCGCCATTACTGGTACCGATGGAAAAAGTACTACTGTAGAGCTCATCAAACATATCCTCGGAAACTCAGCCCTGGCCTGTGGAAATAACGATGTTCCTCTAGGCCAAGTTTTGGAGAAAATCCTCTCACCGAAAATTACTCAGGTGGTAATTGAGTTCTCCAGTTACATGTTAGAAAAACTCTATCGTTTCCGGGCTAATTACAGTGCTATCCTTAATATCGCTCCCGATCATCTTGATCGTTATCAGAATTTTGCTTCCTATGCCACCACCAAACATCATCTTCTTCTTTACTCTCAACCCACTGACATCTATCTTTATAACCGTGATGATCCGAAAACCTCTCCTCGTAATCCTATTCCCCGAGTTATCAGTTACGGTATCAATCGTAGAGCTGACTACGTCTACCGGGGAGGGAAGTATTATAAAAAAGAAACTCTAGTTTTAGAAAACAAGACTTCCACGGTTCTCTTCCCCGGAAACATTTTTCCTGCTCTCATTATTGCCAGAGAACTGGGATTAGAGTCTCAACTTATCGAGAAAAAATTACAGAATTTCCCCGGACTTCCTCATCGTTTGGAGATGATCCCTTATACCCAAAATCGAACTAGGAAAAAACTTTATATCTATAATAATTCTAAAGCTACTACCTTGCAATCTGTAATTGCTTCTATCGAATATCTTTATGATTCGCATAAAAAACCTATTAGTATTATACTAGGTGGAAGATCAAAAAATACCAACTTCACTCCGTTAGCTGATTATCGCGATAAGATCAAGGCCTATTTCTATGGAGAGGCTGGACAAGAAATCCAAAAACAATCACGGTTATCCGGAAAGTATGTCAATGAACTGGAAAAATGTATCGAAGAAGCCTTAACCGATCTCCAAAAAATTCCCGATGGGGTATTAGCCTTAATTCCGGGTTGTTCCAGTTTTGATCAATTCTCCAATTACCGAGAACGAGGAATTTTTTTTAAAAAGAAAGTCCAGGAAATCCTTAAAACCTGAATTAAAAGTTATATGCAAAAAATTTCCTCTTTTTCTAAAAAGAGAAATTCGGAATCAAAAACTATTTACGGAGCAATCCCCCCTTTTTCATAAACTCCCATATCTGGGCAACCTACCCAACTATATCTACGAGCATCGGTGATGATGAGATCATCCGCATCATTCGGCAGACTCTCTTGTATGGTCAAGGCCAGGATCACTATATCAGTCAGTGTTATGTTATTCAAACAGAGTACAAAAATATCATCCGGCTCCTTTTCAGTCCATCCCCGCAATGCGGACATGGACTGAAAAGATACGGTGGAATTGGTATTACCGGTCGGGATGGAAGGTTATATTGATAGGGGAATCGGGGGGAACCCTGCTCTCTACACGCACAGAATAACTACCCTTGTCCGGAAATAGGGTAGAGGGGAGAATAGTAAAAACTCCAATTACCTTTTTGCCACCCATTGTTCGATACCCCTTTCCTCCATCTGTGAAATGAGATGGTATAAGTACCGCAACACCATTGCTTATCTGCATAGGATCCGGTTCTCCAAAAGTAATGGAGTATACCACATGGGGCGGTTCATTTGGTTCTTCCAGAGCATAGGTTGGAGAACGTGTACTAAAGAGAGAAACAGGCAGAACAAATATCACATCCGATGCATCATAGAAATAGTCACCACTCATTGCAGGATCATTGACGTATCCGTCTGTCAGGGGTGTATTGTCCGGATCGAAGGTATCGGTGTTAAAGTCCTTTATTGTCATTACGCTGCTGCCCCCGTCCTTAAGGGCATAGAGGGTGTATGCGGTGTCCGGGGTCAATAAATAAGAGTCAATATCGACTACCTCCCCGCCAACGGTGTCTCCGTTTTTGACAGCACTTCCTAAGTAGTTGCTATTTGTTGCAAGAGCACGAATTCCCGAACTAAGGGAATAGCTTAGCAGGATTTTTTTTGCCGCACTGTCCACTATCCGGTAGACGCCGGCGCCATCGTTCATTTCCTGTACCGCGGGGGCTGTCTCTGTTTTGAGTTTCAGAGCGAATTTATGCCGCCCCATAGAGGTTGTCCCATCAGCTTTAACGGTAAACACGACATAGTGATACCGCCGGTCTTTTTCGGAATTCGTTTTGGCTGTTTCTGTTACCACGATGTTCCTGCTGAGAGTTCCCACCGCAATGGTAATAGCCGCAGTTGCCGAACCTGTGTAACCTTCCGTGCCTGTTGCCGTTACGGTATATACCGCTTCCGCCGCATAGGCATCCGTTGGGGTGCCGCTTATGGTTCCCGATTTCGGGTTGAGTTCCAGACCGGCGGGGAGCTGCGGGCTTACGGTGTAATTGACCATCGCGTCCTTGGGAACTATGGTGGGTGTAATGGCGGTGATGGCATTCCCTTCGGCTGCATTGATTGTAGGAGCGGAATACGTCAGGGATATGAGAGATGGAGTTGTCGATGACGTGTCTTCATTTCCACATGAAACAGTTGCCAGCATTATGGAAATGCTGAGCAGTGCCAAGTAGTTGATCGAAAGTTCTAAAAGATATTTGAACTGTAAGGCTTTATTTAGTCGAGGGGGGGGGGGGGGGGTGATCTTACTTGAGGGAGTGATCAACTCCGATTTTTTAGTTAAATATAATTTTTTCATTGTGTTGTCCTTTTAATGAATTTTTAAATAATGTTTATATTTTATCATGAAATAGATTACTTTGAATGACAAGTCATTCAGATTAACTCTTTATCTTACTTTTTATTTCCAACTCATGGATCAGGTCCCTAATCTCAATAGCTCTTTCAAAGTCCATATTGTCAGCTGCCAATCTCATTTCAAAGTCAAGTTTCTTGATCGTTTCTTTTATGTTTTTTCCCCCACCTTTAATCACCAATTCATGGTTTTGATATTCCATCTCTATTTTTTTCTTCTTATCTAACCCTGTCATTTCCCGTTGGAGAATATCATTTACTGGCTTAATAATTGTCTTAGGAATAATCCCATGTTTCTGATTAAATGCAATTTGAATCTGACGGCGATGGTTGGTTTCATCAATACAGCCCCGCATAGCATCGGAAATACGATCAGCATACATGATCACCCGACCCTGTTGATTCCGAGCCGCCCTCCCCACCGTTTGAATGAGTGAAGTTTTACTACGTAGAAAACCAATTTTATCAGCATCTAAAATTGAAACTAATGAAACTTCAGGAAGATCTAATCCCTCTCTAAGAAGATTAATCCCTATTAAAACATCTACTTTACCAGAACGAAGAGATTTAAGAATATCCACTCTCTCAATGGTTTCAATATCAGAGTGAAGATAAGTTACCTTAATCCCATGGTTTTTAAGATAATCACAGAAAGTTTCGGACATCTTCTTCGTGAGGGTGGTCACTAAAGTTCTAAAGCCAGCTTGGGTATTTCTTTTGATTTCGAAAAGAAGGTCATCGATCTGTCCTTCAGTTGGTCGAACTATAATTTCTGGATCCAGCAATCCCGTAGGTCGGTTAATTAGTTCCTTCACCCCTTCGCTTTTTTTTATCTCGTATTCTCCTGGAGTGGCAGTTACGAAAATATACTTCTTGGCTTTGGTAAAAAATTCATCAAAAAAAAGAGGACGATTGTCCAAAGCCGAAGGGAGACGAAAACCATAATCCACTAAGGATTGTTTGCGAGATCGATCCCCATTATACATACCTCGAACCTGTGGTAAGGTTACATGAGATTCATCCACAAAAATAAGATAATCTTCAGGAAAATAATCAAGAAGAGTATAAGGAGGATCGCCTTCCTTTCTGCCCGAAAGATGCCGAGAGTAATTTTCTATTCCAGGACAATAACCGACAGTTTTAAGCATCTCCAAGTCATAGAGAGTTCGAGAGTAAATCCGTTCTCTTTCCAAGGGTTTCCGTTCTTTCTCAAAGAACTTAACCCTCTCTTTGAGCTCTTTTTCAATATCTTTGCAGGCCCGACTCACCTTTTCATGGGGCATAACGAAATGTTTAGCTGGAAGAATATTGATCTCTTTTCTTTTTTCCCGAACTTTGTTATTGGTAACATCAAGTATCGAGAGTGCCTCTATATCGTCTCCAAACATCTCAATCCGATAAGCATATTCAAGATATGAAGGAACGATATCAATCACATCTCCACGGACTCGGAAATTCCCTCTTTCCAAAATATCATCATTACGTCGATATTGAATATCGATAAGGGAGTGGATGAGTTGGCGTTGAGAAATCTTTTCTCCTACTTTGAGGGAAATATACATTTTTTGATAATCCTCCGGGGAACCCAATCCGTAAATACAAGATACCGTTGAAACAATAACCACATCTTTCCTCTCCATCAATGAAGAAGTGGCCTTGAGCCTCATTCGATCAATATCTTCATTGATCGATGATTCCTTTTCAATATAGAGATCTTTTTTAGCGACATAAGCTTCGGGTTGATAATAATCATAATAGGAAACAAAATACTCCACCGCATTATTTGGGAAAAAACCCTTGAACTCCCTGTAGAGTTGGGCTGCCAAAGTTTTATTATGAGCTAAAATAAGAGCAGGTTGCCTACACCCTTGGATAATTTTAGCCATCACATAAGTTTTTCCGGTTCCGGTAGCACCCTTGATGGTTTGGAATTTATGATTTCGTTTTAGGTCTTTAGTAACTTGATCAATAGTTTTCTTTTGATCCCCTTTAGGGGTCAACGTTTGATCGATGGCAAAACCCACCATGCCCATATTAACATTATCAGTCTGAAACGTACAAATCAAAGGCCAATATTAAACTATTTGTTTCTGCCTTTAGAAGATTAAAAAATTCATGAAAATCGTAACCCTGTTTATCAACAAAGAAACTGGAGAAAAGATTACTTGAAAAATTATCCACATCTACTCGATAACTCCAATGAATAATTTTTTTTACTTTATCGAAAACAATCGATGCTTTAGTGATTATTTCTTTTTCTAATTGGTTTTGGTTTTGAGAACCCTTATCCAAATCAAAACAATATTGTGAAAATATAAAGGGAATGGATCGCTTTTTTGAATAAGTGAAATCCTCCAAGCCATAAATCACCCCATAAATAATTTTTTGATATTCAGGTTCAGTTATAACTTTTGTGCTTCGAACGAGACCACTGGAAAATTTTTTTTCAAAACTTATTAAAGCTCCATAGAGCCTTTCAATTTTCGGATTCGCTTTTACATGAATAAGGACCCTGGGATATTCTTCTAATTCTTTATTTACAGATTTAATATTCCAACTTTTTTTGGCAACACTTGTGTTCCCCTTATCGTCTAACTGATTATTTTGTGAACTTGATTCCAGTTTTTTCTTGTATATATTCAGTGCTTCTTCTTCTACATGAAGGAAGTCATCCATCTTCATATCTTCCTTTCGAGCTCGATCATAGCGATCAAAAAAAGCTTGTTGCAACTGAGAATTTCCTGGTTTTTCGAGAGAAAGCCGCTTATACTGCATAGCAATCAAATCGAATTGGCTTTTTTGTCTATCGTTTAATCCTTGAACTTTATAAGGAAATATTGATTGATATACAGTCTTCTTTCTTGAAAAAAATTCATTAAAAATACCCATAGTAATAGTTTATGTATCCATTTCTTCACTCATGATATAGTCCAAATCACCTGGAATATTTTTATATACAATAACATTGTCATAGACAGCCTTCCCGGTTCCCGCAGGAATTTTCTTACCTACAATGACATTCTCCTTAAGTCCATAAAGAAGATCTTCAGAACTTTTAATAGAAGCATTGGACAAAACTTTACTTGTTTCTTGAAATGAAGCTGAAGATATAAAACTATCGGTATTGAGTGAGGCTTTAGTTAAACCTAAGAGTACACTTCTAACCACTGCTGGTTGGCCTCCTTCTGCAAAAACTATCTCATTTTTTCTCCGGATTATATATTTATCCACCAACTCTCCCTTGATATAAGAAGTATCTCCAGGATCAACTACCTCTACCTTTCGTAACATTTGTCTCACGATCACCCCAATATGCTTATCGTTGATGTTAACCCCTTGACGTTTATAGACTTCTTGAACATTCTCAAGAATGAACAAATAAAGAGAGGTTTCCCCCATAACTCTAAGGATATCATGAGAATTGACCAGTCCTTCGCAGATCGGTTCCCCACATTTAACTTTATCTCCAGTTCTCACTAATAATGTTTTGCCCGAAGGAACCATATGTAAGATTTGATCCCCATATTCATTTTTTACATAAATAGCTCTCTTTCCTTTTTTGGTTTCCCCTACTTCAATTTCTCCATCAATTTCTGCAATAACAGCTGAATTGCCAGGGGTACGAGCTTCAAAAAGAATTTGAACCCGAGGAAGGCCTCCAGTGATATCTACAGTGGTTTGGGACATGCGTATTCTTCCTGATAAGGACTGTCCTTTTTTCACCTCTTCTCCATCGTTGATCATTAAATTTGAGTTAATAGGAATATCTACTTCAACTGTATTATTTGTCTTAACATCAGTGATAATCAACTTAGGCTGAAGCTCTTCCTCCCGAGGTGTAATGATTCTCTTGGTAGTCACCCCTGTCATTTCATCAACTTCCTCTTTAAGGGTTTTATTAAGAATTACGTCTTGGTAACGAACGATTCCATTGATTTCTGCAATCAAAGGCTCTGTGATATTATCGAAAGTATAAACAATTTCATCTTTTTTAATAAATTCACCTTCAAACTTTTTAAATACCGCCCCAATCTCAAGTGGATGTTGATGCTGAGTAGAGATATGAGCAATGACCTTATTTTGTTCATCTATATAGATCATTCCAGACTTTTTTAGATAGATCGGATCACCTTTTTCATTCTCGCCAAGAAGATCATTCACATTCCCAATATTACCACTTTTAAATTTCAACTTCTTAACTTTATCTTTATTCCAACTCTCAACCACTACACTTAGAGTAATAAAGCCTCTTCGTGCTACCACTTTTTTCCCATCTTCTCTTTCAACTAAATTATCAGGTATTTTAAGAAGGATAGCATCAAACGGAGCTTTATAAAAAGGATCCTTAATTTCAGAAGAAGCAGTCCCACCAATATGGAAGGTTCGCATAGTCAACTGAGTGCCGGGTTGTCCGATAGATTGGGAGGCTATAATCCCTACGGTCTCTCCAATATCAACAATACGACCAGTGGCTAGATTAATACCATAACATTTCTGACAAATACCCTGAAGAGCATCACAAGTAATCACAGTTCTGATCTTAACTTTTTCTATTTCTAATTGATCGAATTGAAGAGCCACAGACTCATCAATTAAAGTGTCCGCTTCTAAAATAATTTCTTCGGTAAAAGGATTGATAATATCTTCAGCAGAGTATCTACCCACAACCCTCTCAGAAATCTTCTCGATAAATTCATCTCCAACTTTGATAGGATAGACATCAATACCAACAATAGTACCACAATCATCTAAAGAAATCGTCACATCTTGAGCAATATCTACTAACTTTCTGGTAAGATAGCCAGCATCAGCTGTTTTGAGTGCGGTATCCGATAGCCCTTTCCGGGCTCCATGAGTAGAAATAAAATACTCCAGTACCCCTAATCCTTCTTTGAAGTTGGAGACAATCGGCATATCAATAATTTCACCCGAAGGTTTAGCCATAAGTCCACGCATCCCTGCAAGCTGCCGTATTTGTTGTTTACTTCCTCGAGCCCCCGAAGTAGCCATCAAATATAAAGAGTTGTGACCACTTTGATCTTTCTCTAGTACATCCATCATATGATGGGTAATCTGCTCATTAGCGAAAGTCCACAAGGAAATATTTTTTTGGAATTTTTCTTCATCAGTAAGAATCCCGTTTAGGTAATCTTCCGTATTCTTCTTACTCTTCTGTTGCGCCTCATGAATGATCTCATACTTCTTTTCTGGAATCAAAATATCTTCCAAGGCTATAGTATCTGCAAAGAGAGTGGAATAGTAAAACCCTGCATCTTTAACCTTGTCAAGCATAACCACCGTTTCATAAGTCCCACATTTCTTATAAACATCGGAAATAAGCTCATTAAGATCTGAATCGGTCAAAACTTTATTGATTAAACGGTTGTCATAATTTTGAGGAAGAAGAGAACTAAAAATTAATCGACCCAGGGTTGTCGTTACGATCTCATTATTGTAATTTACTTTAATCTCAGCTTGAAGTTCCACTACCCCATTCTCATATGCTCGTTGAACTTCCTCTAATGAAGAGAAAAAGTGACCCTCCCCACGATCATCTTTTTTAATTTGGGTCAAATTATATATCCCCAAAACAATATCCTGAGATGGATTAACAATCGGACTACCATTGGCTGGATCAAGAAGGTTTAAGGGTGAAAGCATTAATGTCCAAGCCTCAATTTGAGCTTCGGTACTTAATGGAATATGCACTGCCATCTGGTCTCCATCAAAATCAGCATTATAAGCAGCACAAACTAGAGGGTGAAGACGAATAGCCTTACCACTGGAAATAACCGGCTCAAAAGCTTGCATGCCTAACCGATGAAGAGTTGGAGCTCGATTCAAAATCACTGGATGATCTTGGACACATTCTTCTAAGATATTCCACACTTCGGGATATTCCTTGTCGATCAGTTTTTTGGCACTCTTGACATTATAAACAATCTTCCTTTCTACTAACTTCCTCATAACAAATGGACGAAAAAGCTCTAAAGCCATTTTCTTAGGAATGGCACACTGATGAATCTTTAGTTCCGGACCAACCACGATCACAGAACGTCCAGAATAATCAACCCGTTTCCCTAAAAGGTTTTGGCGAAAACGTCCTTGTTTTCCTTTTAAAATATCGGAAAGTGATTTAAGAGGACGGTTACCATTACCTTTGACATTTTTCTTTTTTCGTGAATTATCGAGAAGGGCATCCACTGCTTCCTGTAACATCCGCTTCTCATTTTTGATAATAATCTCTGGAGCTTTAAGAGCGATCAACTTATTGAGTCGATTATTTCGGTTAATAATTCTTCGATAAAGATCATTTAAGTCAGAAGTAGCAAAACGTCCACCCTCTAATTGAACCATAGGACGAATATCCGGTGGAATGACGGGAATTACTTTCAAAATCATCCATTCAGGACGATTATAAGAATTAAGGAAATCCTCTAACAACATCAAACGGGCAAAGCTACGTCGGTCCGTAATTTTGGATTTAGATACTTTCTCACGTAAACGGAAAGCCTCGTCTTCCAAGTCCATATCTCTAAGCATCTCCAGAATAACTTCAGCTCCAATCCCAGCCTTAAATCCACTTCCGTATTGATTACGATACTCGTAATATTCTTCTTCAGTGATGAGAGTTTTTCTTTTCAATCCCGAAATTGTCCCAGGGTCGATAACAATATATTTCTCATAATAGATGATTGACTTCAAATTGATAATGGAGAGGTCTAAAATCAAACTGATTCGAGAAGGCACCACTCGATAAAACCAAATATGGGCAACTGGAGTTGCTAAGGTAACATGCCCCATTCTTTCTCGACGAACTTTGGAAGGAGTGACTTCAACCCCACAACGATCGCAGACTACTCCTTTATAACGTAAACTTTTAAACTTACCACAAAAGCACTCCCAATCTCTCGTGGTACCAAATATCTTTTCACAGAAAAGACCATCTTTCTCTGGTCGCAAAGTTCTATAGTTAATA
The DNA here is from genome assembly GCA_965224715.1 of Spirochaetota bacterium. Lineage (GTDB taxonomy): Bacteria > Spirochaetota > UBA12135 > COTS27 > CAXSBA01. The sequence goes on from OZ245054.1 coordinate 168,770, forward strand.
GTTTCCGGCTTTAAAACTTCACCATAAGACCAAGATTTGATCATCTCAGGAGATGCTAAACTGATCTTAACTTTACTATAATTAACATTGTTTTTTTTATCCAAATTTAAATCACTGGGTATCTTCATACTAAACTCTATCTATATGGTTAAGGTGGATTAAATCATTGCTTTCCCACTATTACGAACTGGGAAGATCTCCACTGCTTTATTCTCTTCATTGAACATCTCAATATTGATACCAAGACCTCGAAGCTCCTGAACCAATACATTGAAAGATTCTGGAATCCCTGGAGTAGTGATGAAGTCACCTTTAACGATAGCTTCATAAACTCGAGTTCGTCCGTCAATGGAATCAGACTTAACTGTTAGGAACTCTTGAAGAATATTGGAGGCTCCATAGGCTTCAATGGCCCAGACCTCCATTTCTCCCACTCTCTGTCCCCCGAACTGAGCTTTTCCTCCCAAAGGCTGTTGGGTGATAAGGGAGTAAGGCCCAGTGGAACGAGCATGGACTTTATCATCAGCTAAGTGAGCTAATTTAAGATAATACATCACCCCTACGGTAACTTTTTTCTTAAATGGCTCTCCTGTAAGTCCATCATATAAAACCTTTTTTCCATCATCATCAATGCCAGATTTCTTAAAAAATTTTTTCAGATCATCGTAATTAACCGAATCGAAAACTGGAACACTGAATTTACAATCTAAGTTTCTTCCCATCAACCCCAAAATGGTTTCCATTACTTGACCAATATTCATCCTGGAAGGAACTCCCAAAGCATTAAGGACTACATCTACTGGAGTTCCATCCTCCATGAAGGGCATATCTGCCTCTGGAATGACTCTAGCGACCACGCCTTTATTTCCATGACGACCGGCAAATTTGTCTCCCTCCTTAAGTTTTCTTTTTTTGGCAATAAGAATCTTAATTTTTTCAATAACACCGGGCTTGAAGTCCAGTCCATGATCACGACGATTATATCGTTTAACACTAATCACCACCCCCTCAGTACCATGAGGCACCCTAAGAGAAGTATCCTTAACATCTTTAGCTTTCTCTCCAAAAATAGAATAGAGAAGCCGGTATTCAGGAGTTATCTCAGTATGTCCCTTGGGAGTCACTTTACCTACTAAAATATTACCAGGCCGGACCCGTGAGCCTTCTTGTATAACACCACCATCATCCAACTCTCGGTATTCGTCTTCAGAGAGATTGGGAACTTCACGAGTGATATACTCTTTACCCATTTTGGTTTCACGAGCTTCTACTTCCAACTGCTCAATATGTATTGAGGTATAAACATCATCTTTGAGAAGACGTTCTGACATTAAGACCGCATCTTCATAATTGTAACCTTTCCAAGGCATAAAAGCAACTAAGACATTTTTACCGAGGGCCAGTTCACCATTATCGATAGAGGGACCATTACTTAAAACATCACCCCTCTTAACATTCTGTCCTTCAACCACTGTCGAAACTTGATTAAAGTAGGTCTCCTGATTAGTGCGCCGTGACTTAATCAAATGATAGACTTCCACAGTCTTATTCTTACCAGTGATTTCTACCCGAGTACTATCTACATAAGTTACCTTTCCATCATTTCTAACAAGTTGACAAAATCCTGATTCTTTAGCTGCGATATGCTCCATTCCAGTTCCTACTATAGGAGATTCCACTTTGAGAAGGGGGATAGCCTGTCGCATCATATTACACCCCATCAAAGCTCGGTTTGCATCATTATGTTTAAGGAAAGGAATAAGTGCCCCTGAAACCGAAACCGTCTGTTTTGAAGAAACATCCTGATAGCTCACTTCTTTAGAAAAATCAAACGAATAATTCCCTCTAGAACGTGTAGGTATGATCTTATCTTTGATTTTACCCGTTTTAGTAACCTCAGTACTGGCTGGAGTAATAACATATCTCTCTTCTTCAATTGCTGACAAAAAATCTATTTGATCAGTAACCTGACGATTCTCTACCTTATAATAGGGGGTTTCAATGAAACCAAAACTATTGACTCGAGCGCAAGTGGCCAATGAAACTATCAAACCGATATTAGGTCCTTCCGGTGTTTCAATTGGACAAATCCGTCCATAATGGGTATAGTGGATATCTCTAACTTCAAAACCAGCTCGCTCCCGAGTTAATCCCCCAACTCCTAAAGCACTAATCCTCCGCTTATGAGTGATCGCTGAAAGAGGATTAGTTTGATCCATAAACTGGGAAAGTTGAGATGTACCGAAAAATTCATTCAAGCTATTAGCAATAGGTTTTATAGAAATAACTTTTTGAGGAGTAAGTGAGGATATCTCCTGGACACTCATCCGATCTTTAGCTAATTTCTTCACTCTAGCAAAGCTTATTTTTAAAGCATTGACTAACTGCTCAGAAACACAACGGACTCGACGATTTCCTAAATGATCAATATCATCGAAAAGAATTTCCCCATTCTTTACCTTTAAAAGATGTTTAATAGTAAAAATGATATCTCGAGGAGTGATGACTAAGTTATCTTGATCCTCCTCATAACTGAATTTTTTATTGATTTTGTATCGACCAACCTGACCTAATGAATAATAATCCGGGTGGAAGAAGATGGACTTATCAACTCGAGTAAAACCCTTGTCAGACAAACCACACTGAACACAAGTTTTAGGCTCTTCGAAACTATTATAAATATATTCACACTCCTCATTATTGCATTGCCAACGAACAATGATCTCATTAAGAGCAATTTGAGAATTTGAAGGACGATTCCCACGAATGGTATAGAAAAAAAATTCACAAGCCTCTGTCTGACTTAATGCCTTCTCCTCTTTAGAAAGAGTATTGAGGATCACCTGTTCTTTTTCAGCATCTTCTTCTTTGATAACTTCTATGGTATTTATGGCTGCTTCAGCTAAAGTATCAAGGGTTACCTCCTGAACCACAGTTCCTGCAACAGCGATTACCTTATTCTCATGATCAATCACATCTTTAAACAAGATTCTTTCCAAAAGATTATCTTTGTCAGGTTTTTTATGATTAATGGTTAAAGTTTCCCCTTCATAGAATAAACTTAAAATTTGTTCATTTTTTTCATAGCCTAGGGCCCGAAGAAAAACAGTAAAAGGTATTCGGTTTTTTCGATCGATACGAATATAAACCACATCTTTTAAGATTTCAAACTCAATCCAAGGTCCGCGGTCAGGTATAATTCGTGAGTGATAGAGAGAAGCCCGTTTATTATAATCAAATATTACACCAGGACTACGATGAATCTGAGATACTACTACCCTTTCATCTCCATTGATAATAAAAGTCCCACGATCAGTCATATAAGGAAATTCAGAAATGAATATCTCCTGCTCTCGTATTTCTCCACTCTCTTTTAAACTAAGACGAATGGTAGCTTTAACTGGAAGAACATAGCTCCTATCGTTTTCTAAAGCATCTTGGTCAGTGAAAGGCTTATCTCCCAAAGTATAATGACAGAATTCAATAAGCACCTTTTCATCATTGGAACTGAAGGGGAAGATAGATTCAAAAAGATATTGAAGTCCCACCGACTTCCTATTTTCAGGGATTACCTTCTCTTGAAAGAATTCTTTGAAATTTTCAGTTTGAATATCCATCAATGGGGGTAATTCAAAGTTATCATTTTCGTTTATCCTAGAAACTACTACCCTCTTAGTATTGCTAACCGGGTAATTGAAAAATACAGTATTTTTTTTAATGCTCATAGATTAATTTCTCCTAGGAAAATATTGCATAAGATAAAGAATTTACAAGACACCTTGATCCTTTATTCACATCTTTTTTAAACATATAGGAATCCTTTGAAAAAAGTAAAGAAATAAAATTATCTACCAAATCCTATAAGCTCTTACAATTAATCCAGATATAAATAACTAGAAAATATAATTAAAACTCTCGAATTTCTCGAATTATAAGCAGCTTGTACAAGTAAACCAACTTGGACAACTTATTGCAGTTCAACTACGGCACCAGCAGCTTCCAACTTGGCTTTCATCTCTTCTGCTGCTTCTTTATTCGCCCCTTCTTTTAGGGCTTGTCCAGGTTTGTCTACGAAGTCTTTAGCCTCCTTGAGTCCGACACCTAAAATAGCTTTTACTTCTTTGATGACATTAATTTTATTGGTTCCAACTTCTTTTAAAACCACATTAAAACTACTCTTCTCAGCCTCACCTCCCCCTCCATCATCTCCACCTCCAGCTACGGCCATCATGGGAGTACCCGTTACATTAAATTTTTCTTTCAAAGCTTCAATTAATTCATTGAGCTCCAAAACTGACATGGTCTCAACTGCCTTGACTAGATCTTCTTTGGTTACTGACATTGTGATCTCCTAAAATAAATTTACAAATTCTAATTATATATTTTGATTTTCTTAACTTTCTTTTTGTTCTTTAATTTCTTCTAACACAAAAACAATATTACTGATAATCTGCTTCAGAGTAGCTACCAAAATGGAATAGAGTTCTTGCTGGTTAGGAATATTAGCATATTTACGAACCAATTCAGAATCAATAAATATTCCGTTAAAAAAACCACCCTTAATTTTAACCTTTTTATTTTTTTCTGCATTTAAGATATCTTTAGATGATGCCATAAAGACATCGGGATCTGCAATTGCTGTGGCCGTCATTTGAGTGAACATTTCATCAGAAGGCTTTAACTTTAAATTCTCCATAGCCCTTAATGTTAAGGTATTCTTAAATACCTTAATTTGTGCTGACTTAGACCGTAATTCTCCTCGAAGTTGCGTGAAGTCTTCTACATTAATACCTTGATAGTCGATAAAAATTAACGATTTATCCTTAATCTGTTCAGTAATATTAATTATTTTTTCATTACGTTGCTTTTTGGACATATTCCCCCCTAAAACACAACCTTCTTATCTAATTTAACGCTTTTACTCATAGTAGATGAAATAAAAATCGATTGAATATAATCCCCTTTTAAATCTGTAGGTTTCTTCTTGAGTACCAAATTATAGAATTCTTTGGCATTTTGTAAAATTTTATTGTCCTCCATAGACTTCTTACCAACAGCAAAATTCAACACCCCTTGAGCATTGGCGCGAAATTCCTTTCTTCCTGCTTTTACTTCTTTGACCGCAGCTGCTACATCATCCACCACAGTTCGGGCTTTGGGATTGGGCATTAATCCCTTACCTCCTAAGATTCGAGCTACTTTAGTAATATCTTTCATCATACCCGGAGTGGCAATAGCCACCTCGAAATCTAACCATCCTGATTGAATTTTTTCAACCAAGTCAACATCCCCAACATAGTCAGCTCCAGCTGCCTTAGCTTCTTCTGCCTTTTGATCCTTAGCAAATACCAATACTTTACGAGATCTTTCGAAAGGATGAGGAAAAACTATCACATCCCTAACAGTATGTTTTTTCTGCAAATTCAAGTGAATTGACATATCAATACTTTCATCGAATTTAGCAGTCGCTTGTTTCTTAACTTCAGCTAAGGCTTCTTTAAAATCACTAAGGCTTCCCTGAAAATTCTTAAGGGCTCGATATCGTTTACTCTTATTCTTCATTTTCTTGTCTCTATCAGTTCTCTATTATGACTCCCATACTACGAGCAGTTCCAGCAATTATTTTTTTAGCTTGATCAATATCTAGAGCACTGAGATCCTCTAATTTTGTTTTTGCTATCTCTTTCAATTGGGCTTGGGTAAGTTTACCAACTTTATCACGATTTGGAACCGGCGATCCTTTTTCCAATTTGAGGGCCTTACGAATCAATACTGAAGCTGGAGGAGTCTTGGTAATAAAAGAATAGGAACGATCAGTATATACTGTCAATACCACTGGAAGAATATCTCCGGAACGATCCTTGGTGCGATCATTAAAATCCTTACAAAATTCAGCGATATTTGCTCCCGTAGGACCAAGAGCAGTACCCACAGGAGGTGCTGGTGTCGCCTTTCCCGCCTCAATTTGTAACTTAATAATAGACTTAATTTCTTTTGCCATAGTTATATTTAAAAATTACCTTTTAAATTATCAATGCTTTTTTACTTTATAATAGTCAATCTCAACTGGAGTTTTACGCCCAAATATCTCTATATCAACACTAATTTTTCCCTTATCGGGATGAATTGACTTCACTACTCCAATGAAGTTATTAAAAGGGCCATCAACAATCAAAACCTTTTCTCCTGGATCAAAATCTACTTCCATCTTCTGAGTTTCTATTGCACTTTCTTCCATTTTAGAAATAATATTTTTGATCTCTCTTTCAGGAAGAGGAACTGGAAGGGCATCCTTATTAGAAAGGAATCCCGAAACATAGGGAATAGAACAAATATAGTTCTTATTTTCAAAATTCATCTGCATTTTAACACAAATATAACCAGGATAAGACTTTCTCTCCAATTTTTTTTTTTTTCCATTCTTATAAACTGTCTCTTTATAAACTGGAACAATTATATCCTCTATCCCAGTAAAACCATCATGCTTTATTTTGGACTCTATGGCTAATTTAGCATCATGTTCCTTGCCGGACTGAATGCGGAGAATATACCATCTGTATTCCATCGTTAGCCCAGAATAATCCTTAATCTAACCCTTCACTTCACCTATTCAAACGGGCTTTAATTCGCGAATATAGTATAATAACCAGAAAAAATAATACAACAAAAGGGATATAAGTAAAATCATTGACAAATTCCTTCAGTATTCCTACTTTCTCCACAACCACCAGTCTTACTAAATAATTCGATCCTAGATCAATGAAATAAAGAGCCAAAGAAACAAAAAAAATTGAAGATACAGTAACAATAGTAGAATTCAAAACCTCATCCTTGGAAGGCCAATTGGTTTTTTCCTTTAATTCAATTTTACATTCAAGAATAAAATTCCAAAGTCTTTTAAACATAATCAACAAATATACGAGCCAGGAAGGATTCGAACCCTCACACATGGAGTTGGAGTCCACTGCTCTACCATTGGAGCTACTGGCTCACAAAAAATCATAATTCTCAAAATTCCCAAAACCGGAAGCCCACAAGCAGAGTTGAACTGCTGACCTCTTGCTTACCATGCAAGTGCTCTACCTACTGAGCTATGTGGGCATAAAATTTCTAGGATGATAATTTTATCATGATTCCCCCTTTTTTGTCAAAAGAAATCTGAAAAAATTGAGAAAATATCTCGGTTTTATACTTTCTTTTATCTCCCAAAACCAAGTTAAAGGTTGAAATTTTGGCATAAAAACAACTCACTTCATTGATAAATAAAAAATTATTTCTTCTTTTATCCTAAAATTATATTTTTTATTATAAGATTTCCTACTTTTTACACTAAATTTAATCAAAAACTTCACACCGTAATCTTTAAAAGACTATAGTTTCTTTAAGAAAATAGTCTAAAATATATAAACCAAATTAAAAAGGAAGGCAATTATGTAAAATCCTTATTAAACAACTTTAATGAATTAAAGAATAAGGCCTTTATACCCGTGAATTAGATCAAAATGAGCCAAACAAATATACATGCTAGTTTTTTAAAAAAATTCATTAAAAGGTAATTTTATGGATAAGTCAAAAAGTAACTCAAGATTATTTTCAGGATATTTTTTTGCAAATCTTTTTATTTCTTTAACTTTTAGTTTATTAATCTTCTTTCTTTTTATTCGTCTTAAGTCAACTGAGAATTCTTTCACAGATTATTTTTCTAAAATTTTAACCAATTTTCAAGTTAGTTTTGAGCAAACAGTTTATACAGAGCATATCCTTAACTGGTTCAATCCTAACCTCAAAGCTGGTGAACAAGAAGAATACAGAAAATATAAATTATCGATTCTAGCCAAGACCATCAATGTCTTTTTCAAAAATATTTTAGTTGATGTTCAAAATAATGTAGTCAATGGAGGTCTTAAGAACTTTATAGAGAATAAAAGTTCGAAAGACTTGGAAGGACTTAAAGCGGGCATTAAAAAACACCTTATAAATAATCCAGACATTAGAGAAGTTTCTACTTATGACCTAAATGGAAATAAAATTTTTGGAATTAAATTTAAGGATTCTCCCAACTATAATTTCAATCAAGAAGTCATCAAAGAGTTGTTTCAAAACAAAAATTTACTACTTAAACGAGGTGAGGATAAAAATTTAATTCTATTATCTACCATAGAGGACAGTTCACAAAAACCCTTTTTAATCCTTTCACAATCTATCCATAAAGACTTTTTTAATCGAATCCTTAAGCATCTAGAAATTAACGATGATGTTTTCTATATTAAGGATAGTAACAACTTTGTTTTATTTGATAATTATAATATCCAAAATTCAGATAAAGTAGTTCCTTCTCAAATTTCCTATAAGATATACAACTCCTTAACTCAACCTAAAGAAAAGAATCTCAAAATTAACCTTAATAATATTTCATATTCATTGGGAACAATCGTAAAAAAAAATAATATTTGGGGCAATCTGTTTGCCTTGGGCTTTGTCCTTCTTTCTTTTCTGTTCAGTTTCTTTTGCATTGATTTCGCCTTTAACCAAGTCAGAAAAATGCTCAGCTGGAAACAAGGAAAATCTGATTCTTATATTTTAGACAATGAACTAGAGCCTGTTCTCCAAAAACAAGAACTACCTATCAATGATTCCGTTATACCCAATATTCCAGAGTACAATAGTTCTTCTTCAAATAGATCTATATTATTAGAAAATCATGAAGAAGTCAAACCTCTTACTTTGGAACAGTATCTACTTAGAGGGAAAAAAGATTATTAATTAATATAACAACATTGGTCAAAAAAGATGAAGAAGTCCTATTACAGTCTATTTTTATTCATCTCTCTTGCCCTAATTTTTTGGTATATTGTTTTTGCTAACAATATACCTCCCTTCTCTCTTTTAGAAAGATCCTATATTAATAAATTCAAACAATTAAAAAAAGAGTTCCTTCAAGAAGTTACTCAAATAGAAAAAAATATTTATGAAGACTTTTTATCTCATCCCCATAATCTATCTTTAATTAGGAATATTATAAAAGGCTCAATAAAACCCGATAGTGATATCAGTTTCACTAAAAACAAACGTCTTCTTGATTTCATCATTATGGATGATCAGCAAAAAATTCTTTATCAAATCAAACAACAAAACAACCCATTGATTAAAAATTTTGATTTTAGCAAAAAAAATATCATTAACGAAAATACCTCAATTCTCCAAATTCCTTTTGAAGAGATAAATGCAAAAGTCACCTTATTTTTCGAATTAGATACCTCATCTTTCTTAGAGAAAACCCTCACCTATCTCAATGAACATAAGAAAATCTCCGTTTTACGATTTCCTAATCTCCTCATTCTAGAAACCGACAAACAATCTCGTCGCCTGAATCCTACAAAACTAAACAAAATAATTAAAGATGAACTTAAAAAATGCCAAACTATAAAACGTATTTGTAATATTTATATTTCAGTTTTACAAAAGAGATTATTGATAGATAGAGGAGATTTCTTCAATTTCTCAATTGGTTTTCTTTATCCCAGTAATTTATTTGATATTCCATCACTGAGCATTGTCGTTTTTATTATACTTTTTTTCCTCATCATCTTTTCTATCTGCATTATTTTAATTAAACCACAAAAAAAGAAACCCATTTCAACAATGGCATCTTTGCCCAGCCCCACTAACACTCACCAGTGGATGAAAGAAATTGATTTTAATGTTGATGATTATCAAAATCAAAAAGATAACTTAATTCATGAAGAAATTGATTCAAGTCACAAAATAGATCCAGATAAAATTCCTGATTTCGAAGAAGAGGATATTCCTTCAGAAAAAGAAGACAGCGATGAAGGTATCCCTGTAGTTAATGATGAAACCTATTCGCAAGCCGTCCATCATTCTAATAATAAAGAAATTACGGAGCTTCACCAAGAAATCAATCGAGATATTGAGAGTGAAAAAGAAACTTTAGTCTCAAACGAAGTCGATGATAATAAAAGCGATCATGACTTAATAGATATTCCTGAAATTATTGATGAAACTATCCCCAAAATTTCCAATAATCTTAGTGATAAAAAACTGGATAACATTCTTGATAAAGAGGATCAAGGTAAAGAAAATAAAGATAACGAGACTCAAGAAACTATATCTTCATCTCAAATTAAGAATAAATATCATGACTTCAGTTTTAATATAGTCAAATCATTTTTTCCTCAATTAAAAATCAGTGAGGCAGAAAATTTGCTAAAAGAATTTCCCCATGCCAATTCCCTACTCCTACTAAAACTAGAAAATAATGTTTATAAGTGTAAAGAGGGGCTTTTCAGTAATCCAGAAACTATCAGCCAATGTAAAATTGCTGAAGATAGCCATATCATTACCCAATATCTTAAACATAAGAAGGGTATCTTAATCCAGAATAATAAAAAAAATCTTTCACTAATTAAACCTTGGTTTTCAAAAAAAGATATAGAAAAAATTAATCTAGTATTTATCTTTCCATTAAACCATAAAAATCAAGATTATATCTTTATCCTTTATTAATTATCCTTAAATCTAGGTTGATTAGATTTTATATTCTCCTAACAACACTAAACTTACCTATAGAGTTTCCTAAACTGTTTTATTTTAATCGTGAAGAGGAGACATTCTAAGAAAACCTGATATCAAAAGAATTCGATCTTGTGATTCCATATCTCTCATTTGAATAAGAAGCTCCTCTAGAACAATATCTTTATTGGTAATAAAAATTGCTTCGAATTCTTTAAAAAGCATTCGAAATTTTTTTTCATCGTAATCTTCCTTATAAGATTCTTTTATTAAATTCTGCTGAATTTGATAGATACGATCAAAGTTATCTCGTAACTCCTGTTTAGCAAAGACCCGCCGAGCAAAAAGTCGGGCTAACCTACGTTCTTCGTAATGAAAACCCATACCAAATTTTTCACGAATATCTTCTCTAAATTGATGAGGATTCCCTCTCTCTCCATTCTTTCTAAAAAAACCATGAGAATAACTGTGTGAACTCCCAAAAGAATATTCTTTTCCTCTATAATACATCAATTCAATTAGTAAGCATACTAATAGTACAATAAACACCGTATTAAGTGCAATGGAGGTTATAATAACAACTTTCTTAAAATTACTCATTTAGCAATCATAATTCCAAAGTATTCCCAAAACCACTAAGAGAAATAAAATATAGTTATTTAGTATCGTTTCATTTTACTCTTCAATCCAAAATCTTCCCATCATGATAGAATTTAAGCTATCTTCCCATGCAACATTAATATTGCTTTCAAGTGAAGTTTGATTAAAAATTTGTTCTTCTGGGTTAATCATCTCGATTTTGTTAAACGAAGAAAAAAGCAAATTCCAAGCCAATACAGTTGCTAAGATAATTCCACCAAGAGTAAGACCCAAAGATAAACTCCGGCGAGAACGTGGGAATAATTCATCAAAGAAAAGTTTCCACATCTTTCCCCAGGTAAGATGTTTATGAAGTGCGGGATTGGAGTTGACTACTTTTTCAAATAGTTTCCGATCAATAGAATAATGAGATTTGGAAAGCATTTCTTCTGTCTTTTCGATCGATAAAGTTTCTTTCTTTTTTTGACTCATCGCTTTTCCCTTCAATATCCATCCCTTCCAAAATATTTTTGAGCTTTTTTCGAGCTCGTCTTAATAAAGATTCAAAAGCATCCTCTTTCAAAGTCATAATCGCCGCAGCCTCTTGAATCTTTTTCTCTTCAAAATAATAAATAGTGAGCGCTAATCTATGCTTGACTGACAACTTACTCATTGCCTCCTCTAATTCCTCAATTCCTTCAGGTAAAAAGCTAACTTCTTCTCCATCGTATATCATAAATTCTTTGAGTTCATAAGTTAGATGACGCTTTTTTGAACGGAGCAAATCAATAGATGCATTATAAGTGACCCGATAGAGCCAGGTGGAAATACGAGCTCGGGCATCCCAACTCTTTGCCTGTTTGAATAGTTTAAGAAAAGTTTCCTGGGCAATCTCTTCGGCATCGTGACAATTTCCCACTATCCGGAAGGCTAAGGTTAGCACATAACCCAAATAGTCAGCAGCTAGCTTTCGGGTAGCGGGCTCACTCCCTTTCGCTACCCGAAGCATTAATTCTTTTTCAACTTCTAAGTCGGGCCTGGATATCATGGTTAGTTATTATAACATCAATCATATTTAAAGTCATTAATAGTAAAAAAAAGAGTTCTTGATTTAGATTGCTATCTAAACATATCCTGTTCCTATAAGACCAATTAAATATAGTTTCTTTTTGAAATTTTCTTGCGACAGATACCTCTGCTGGATTATCTTCTATGTAACTCATCTTTTTCAATAGCACCGCTTTTATCACGATCAAAATATTCAAAACTGTCTTTAATGCGATTCATATAAAATTCCTCTGGACTCAACTGACCATCTTCATTTTCATCCAGTCGGATAAAGTTATTTTTAGAGCGTTCTTGAATTTCTCTCTCACCTGTTAATTTTTTATAATTTAACTCAGCATACTTTTGAGCCTTACTTTGATTATGAGAAACAAATTCTTTACTACTCAAAGAACCGCTATCATCGTTATCATAATCATCAAATATCCTCTTACCCAAGGTTTCGGCCTCTTTACGAGTGATTATACCGTCTTCGTTTTCATCTAGGCTGTCAAATCTAAAGAAACCAAAGCCATATCCTCCTCTCCTACCATAATCTCGATAATTATCATCATCTCGATAATCATATCTATATCCATTTCCCCTACCATAATCTCGATGGTCCCAACCATCCCCATAATGGCCATAACCTCGTGACCAAACTGATGAAGTCAACATAGACAAAGCCAATAATAAAAATAAAGAAAAGAAAAAAGTTATACTAAATTTTCTATATTTCATATTCATCTCCTTGCTTTGTTCAATAATATAACGTTAATAAGTCAATTTTCCGTCAACGAATCGTTCAATTTTAATTAAATGCCAAATTATATATAATATATTATGTTTATGATATAGAAAAATATTTAAAAAAATAAATGAGAAAAAACTATTAAAGGAGTAAAGAATGCTGACATCAATCTCTGAAAGTGTTTTTCAACTTCTCATCTGCGATTCAGCAAAATCTAAAGAGTTATTCAAAGTTAGTGAAGATATTAAGAGTTCACTGGATTGATTTCTCGATATACCACCATCATCATTCTTCAACCATTCGAGAAAGAAATGTAAGATAGCTCGTCATGCAAGGAAATCAATGACATATCAAAAAGTATCAACGAAGGACTTGAGATAAGAGATAATCCTTTAGCTTATCTAAATCATTGGGGAAGATTTCAAATTTTTCCTGGGGACTATCATTACCTGTTTTACCAACATTACGGGGATCAGGGGGAATTGGCACCTTAGCTTTTTTTAAAACATCGGTAAACTTTATAGGGTGCGCTGTAGCCATAACGATGTTATACATTTCCTTATAAGGACTTTGTTCTCTGAAACTGAGAGCTGCCCTAAGTCCAACTGCAGTATGTGGATCCACCACCACTTTATAGTCCTTATAACATTTAGAAATAGTTTCCACCGTTTCCTGGTTATTACAAGTAGCACTAAGAAAAAAATTTTTTGCTCTTCTCCAAATATAATTGTCCACTATTAATTTTTTTTTATCTTTAAATTTTTCCATCATTCGACTTACTGATTTCGCTGACTTCCCAATATTTTCTAAAAACAAGGTATTGATGATATGATGTTTTTGTTGAAAAGGACTTCCTAAAAGATAGATGAGTCTTTCTAAATTACTTGAAACCAAGATATCCATACTGGGAGAAAGTGAGGGTTTCATTTGAGTAATCCGATAATCGTTTTCAGAGAAAAAACGGTGAAGTATATCATTCTCATTAACCGATACTAAAAATTTATCAATGGGAAGCCCCATACATTTAGCATAATAGGCTGACAAAACATTCCCAAAATTCCCAGTAGGCACAACAACACAACATTTTCGATTAAAATTACATCCCGCCTGAAAGAATGCGGAAAAATAATAGACGATTTGAGCGATAATTCGAGCCCAATTGATTGAATTGACTGCTGTAAGATTATAATCATTGGGAATGAATTCTCGACTATTGAAACAATCTTTCACCAACTGCTGACAATCATCAAAATTTCCCTCTATCGCTAAATTCCATATGTTATCAGCCCCGCTAGTTGTCATCTGTTGTCTTTGAAAGGGAGTAACCTTATTATGAGGATGGAGAATTACAACCTTAATATCAGGATAATGGCGGAAAGCCTCAATAGTAGCAGATCCAGTATCCCCTGAAGTGGCACCAAGAATAAGAATTTTTCTTCTCTCAGTTTGGAGAAAATAATTCATAAGTCCTGCCAAAAGCTGGAGCGCAAAATCTTTAAAAGCTAGGGTAGGACCATGAAAGAGCTCCATGATGGCTAGGTTGTCATCAAGGATATGTAGTGGAGCAGGTACTGGATGAATCTTACTTTTATTCTCATCATCTAGTGACTCGGCTACTGGATTCTCAGGAAATTTTTTTGGAGTTTGTGGCCTCTCATCTAATGAGGGTGGTAGATACTTAGGAAACACCTTTATCGAATTATTCATGATCCTAGAAAATTCTCGGACATGAATGTTCTCAGCCACAAAAGGGTAGATAATATCTATTGCTAAACCAACATAGGACTTATATTTTAGTTGAATAATCCCACTGGGTGAAAAAAAAGGAATTTGATTGGGAACATAAAGACCACCATCTGGAGCCAATCCGGTGAATAGAGCTTTTTTAAAATTAACCGCGGGAGCTTGACCTCGCGTAGAAATATATTGCATAGAAACTGATTTAGGACTTTTCTATCTGTTTTTTCATAGCCTCTAACCTTACTTTGACTTTACTATCTGAACCATGATCCAATTGTTGGAACTGCTTTTCCAAATTATCCCCCTTAGAAAAACTCTCCGCTAACTCCTTGGAAGCCTCAGCTTCATACATTTGTTTTTCCGCTTTGGTCTTCATTCGGGTAATGAGGTCACTACTGTCCTGTCTTTTCATAGTTGAACGGGCATCATAGATAGCTTTCCTTACTTCTGCAGTTTTGGACTGAGCAATGAGAATATCTTTGTTTCTTTTGAGTTCATTGACTTCATCCTGCATTTTTTGTAATTCCACTTTAAGATTGTTGATGCTATCCCGTTGAAGATTCCAAGTAGGAGTCAAAGTGTCAATATGTGCTTGCTGCTCTTCGGAACGCTGAAGAGCTTGAATGGCTAACCCCTCATTGTTCTGCTCCAAAGCATATTGAGCTCTCTCATCCCATTTAAGTTTTTCCTTTTCGGCTTTGGTCAACTGAGCCCGGGTCTGTCTCTCAGTAGCGATCACCGATTGTACTTTTTCCATTGCTTCCCGGATAGTTTTTTCTTTATCCCGGAGTGCCTGTTCCAACATCATTTCCGGTTTTTCTAAATTATCAATAATACGATTAGTATGGGCCTGGCCCAGTTTAAAAATTCTCGAAAAAATACTCATAGTAACCTCACTTTTTGATATGCTGGGACAATAAATATTCCACCTTATGATAGGCAATAGCTAAGGATTCGAATACTGAGAGAATCTCATTGTCATCTAAATTTTTAATTTCACGACTTTCAATCAATATAAGACGCTCTTCATCTCCACTATGATCTACTCCTAAACTAACTGGAAGAATTTTGGTATTAAGAATGAGGAGATCTTGATAAAATTTTTTCGAGTCCAATCCCTGGGTACTACCTAGGTCCACCTCAAAGAAAAGTATCTCTCCTTCCTTTTTCAAATAAACTTCCAGTTGGTCACGAGTTACCTGCCAAAGATCTTCTTGAACTGGGGATATTATATAATCCTGGCCTTCCAAAAATTCTCTAAGAGGCAATTGAGTTCGACATTTAATGTTGATTCCTTTCATGTTGATTCCTTTTTGTAACCTATTCTACCGAATTGATTCTTATTCAAATAAAAACTCATATATAAAAATATATTATAAATCATAGGCATCGTCAAGCCCTGTTTCCCTTTTAAATTGCCTTTCCACTTTTTGATCGAAAATGTCTTGATCGCGACCTTTCTTTTTTTGTTTCTCTTCTTCCCATAGCTTTAAAGCTAACTCTTCTCCCTGACAGATAATATCTTCAATCACTCTCTCCCCTGGAATATAGCCTTCTGAACTCTCATAACCTAGATCTTTAATGGTAATAGCTTGATCAACGATACTCTTAACTTCTTCCATAATCTTACCGGAACCCAAGTCAAACTGCCATCCTGAAGTACTATCTATATCTTTCCATCTTCCTTCATTCAAGAAACTCATGAATACCATCTCTTCTCGGTCCAATTGATGGTATTCACAGACTGCTAAGCGAACATCCTGAAAGCGAGACTGTTTAAGATAATCTCCCCAAGATTCATCATCGGAAAAGTCATAGTAACGAGCAAAAGCGAACTCTCCAGCTATCAGATCTACAGCCGAAAATACTTCCAAACGAGGTATCCTTTCATAGTATTTCTTAATCCAAGCTTCATATTCTTCCCGACCTTTTCGAGTTACTTGATAAATGGAACCAGTGATCTGTATCCAATCCTGGGCCGCCAAATCATTGAGTATTGATTCTAAGTAACGGTCATTTCCCTCTAGAAAAGTATTATAGGTGATCCCTTCTTCAATCATCCGATTGAGAAGAATATATCCTACCTTATTCGACTGACCAACCATTTCCTAAAAACTAGATTT
This sequence comes from Spirochaetota bacterium, assembly GCA_965224715.1. GTDB lineage: Bacteria > Spirochaetota > UBA12135 > COTS27 > CAXSBA01. Next base: position 185,540 of record OZ245054.1, read on the forward strand.
AATAATAAGAGCAATCACGATTAAACTTACACCTTCGATAAGGGCAACCCCCCAATTGCGATCTTCGGAGATCTCTCGATTGAGATCAGCCTGACGAAACAGTACGTAATTCAAAATCCATCGAGTAAGAAGGAGGAGAGCAACTCCATTGATGAACCAAAACAGGAGTACCCAAAGATTACCAGTTGCCATTAAAGGATAAGAAAGGATCATCCCCATAGCAACAAGAGAAAAGCCAAAACTAATCCCAGGAGCTGGGTTGTCGTTTTCTAAGGTATGATGAAAATCATAGGGAAGGAGACGAGTATAGATTCTAGAAAAGACAACAAGAGAAAGTTGTAAAATAATGTAATAAAAAACTATCAACCCGGTTTCTAGAAAGATACTTCCTTCATCTCCTTCTTTATTTCCGTAAGCAATAATAACTGAAATTATGAAGGAGGAAGCAATGTAACTTCCCGCAATAGAAGCTCCAGCTCCAACATTACGATCCTCAACGATTTCCTTGATATTTTTAAATTTCGGAAGAAGAAAACGATCGTTGATCACTCCAGCGAAAAAAAGAAGTATAGTGCCGAGAAGAAACCAATAAATCACATCAATCACTGGAAATACATACTCTATCCAGTATTCTTCATAAGAAACTATTAGATTTCCCCAGCCTTGATGGGTAGGGGATGAAATGATATGATAGAGAATAATTCCCACTGCCATAAAATATCCGGCTACGGTGACTGCTATTGCAGGATTATCCTCTTCTACAAGATGGTGATCAATCTTGAGCTTTCGATGTCCCCAGGAAACACATACTTTGCTCCCCCAGAGGAGAATAAGACACAACCCCATAAGAGCCAGGGACTCCCAAGCCAAAAGCCAACGAATTTCTTTAAAGTTAAATAAATAATCAATCATAGTTTTCTCTTAACAAATTTTATATAAAGTCAGCGTCGGAATCCCCTGAACCCCCGGAACCCTCTAAAACCACGAAGTCCACTCAATGATCTTCTTGAAGTTATTCCTCGTAATCCTCGACCCCTCCCAAAACCGGATCCCAATCCAAAGGATCTTCCGGTATTTCTTCGCCCAAAAACTCCCGAGGAGTTCCGACCAAATCCCCCACTTCCGACCTGTTCCTTTCTTTGAAAACCTCCAAACCCTTTCTGAAATCCCCGTGAATTTCTCAACCCTTGACGGACTCCCTGGCCGGTATAAGGGCTATTCATAGTGGGAGCTGTAGATGCTGAACTGGAGAAACTATTTCGGAAACGGGAAGCCCGACGGGTAAAATCACCGGATGACGACGCAGAAAAGGGGGAATAATAAGAAGGATAACGGGAATAGCCATAAGGAGAAGTATAAACTGAAGGAGAATTAAGAAGATAGCCCATAAGGAAAAAAGACGTTATCGGAAAGATCCCACTATAACCACGACTCGAACCGTATAGTCTTTCATTACCATAGGCAGAAACCTTAACCTCATTACCTTGGGGAATGACCTCAACTGTAGCTACTTCTTGAACCTCTCCCGTCTTTGTCTCTACGGTCAAAGAAAAACCGTATTTACCACTGTTACGATCTCCAAATTCAGAAACCCGTACAAAGTCCACATTGCCATCCCTATCAAGGTCTAAATTATTTATCCCCTCAGGAGAATTGATTCTAGCCTCCAGGTCAGCAGCATCAATAGCTTCCTTCACTACCGCGGGAAGACTCTGGATATCCAAACCTTCCCCTTCTTTGATTACGATGATTTGATCTGTTCTAGCTACAGAAGGAGGAACCTCAGGACGAAAAACATGGGTAAACATCCACATAAATAGGGAAATTCCTATCATGACAGTTAAGAGAGGATTATAATTCATATCAAACTGAGTATCTTTTTAATTGTAACATAGAATTTTCTTTATTTTCTTAATTGTTTAAATTTTAAATATTCCTTCTTTATTCGAAATTTTAATTGTTCAAGCTATATTTACAAAAAAATATTCATTTCAAATTATCTCTTTGAAGTCAGAGTAGCTATATAATAATACGATTTTTATTTATGAGAATATGATACACTTAAATCATGGAGAATTTCTCTCAAAAACCATCATCCTTGCCACCATTAGCGGAACAACTTCGCCCCCAAGAACTTGACGAGGTAATCGGACAAGATCACCTTATCGGAGACAATCGCCCTCTTACCCTTTTTATGAAACAAGAAAAACTTCCTTCTCTTATTTTTTGGGGTAATCCCGGCACCGGAAAAACCACCTTAGCCCAAATCCTAGCTCAAAAAAGCAGGAAGAAAATTCTTCTTTATTCAGCAGTTACTCTAAGTGTCTCTGATCTCAAGAAAATTTTCGCTCAAACCAAAACAGAAAATAATGGAAACGTAATAAAAAATTCACTATGTATTTTCATTGATGAAATCCACCGATTTAACAAAGCTCAGCAAGATATTCTTCTCCATCCCTTGGAATCAGGACTTATTACCTTAATCGGAGCTACTACCGAAAACCCTAGCTTCTCTCTCAACTCCGCCCTTCTCTCCCGGGTCCAAGTATTTACCTTGAATCGAATCGGAGAAGAAGGTCTCCTTCAACTCTGGGATCGAGGAAAAAAATGTTTAAACAAAGACTTCCCTTCAGAATTGAAAAAGATAGTAGTCTCTTGGGCTGATGGGGATGCCCGCCGTCTTTATAATCTAATGGAAATCCTTAACAATATCCCCAACCTCAACAGTTTAGCACCTGAAGATATAGAGACCCTCTTGGCCCAGAAAATATCCCTCTATGATCGTGATGGAGAAGAACATTACAATCTTATCAGCGCTCTCCATAAGTCCCTACGGGGATCAGATGTCAATGCTTCCCTTTACTGGTTGTCACGGATGTTAAATGGTGGAGAGGATCCTCGTTATATCGCCCGTCGCCTTCTTAGGATGGCCTATGAGGACGTTGGTCTTGCTGACCTCCACGCCCCCCAAGTAGCTCTTAATGCTTGGGAAACTTATGAACGTCTCGGTTCTCCGGAAGGTGAAATCGCTCTCGCTAAAACGGTGATCTATTTAGCCTTAGCTCCCAAGTCCAATCGGGTCTATACTGCATTCTCCCAAGCTCAGAAAACCGCCAAAGAACTCCCTTTAGAACCACCTCCACTGATTATTAGAAACCCAGTTACTAAGCTTATGAAGTCCTTAGGCTATGGCCAAGGCTACCGTTATGATCACGATGAGGCAGATAATTTTTCTGGACAGAATTATTTCCCTGATAAAATAAAGAGAAAGGAATTCTATGTAGTTGATGAAACAAAAGTCTTCGGTTTTGAACGTGAAATTAAAAAACGGTTACACTATTTTAGTCAGTTGAGAAAAGAAAAATCTAAACCTCCGAACAAATAAAAATAAGAAGAAAAAATAAGCAACTAATCTTTTTTATTCCTCTTTTTGAAAAAGATATGAATAATACTGCAACTAAACGAGCTGGAAAATTGAGTGATTGTCACTGGAAAAATAACTACAGTAAGAGAGTTTATAAGGATGGTATTTGAATATGCTGGGATAAAGTTAGAGTTTAAAAGTGAAGGTGTTAATGAAAAAGTTTTTGTAATATCTTACTCAAACCTTGAATATCAAGTTAAAATTAATAAAGAAGTAGTTGTAGCAGGTCTTAAATATTTTAGACCTACAGAGGTTGATCTGCTTTTAGGGAATCCAACAAAAGTGGAAAAAAAGTAAAATGATAAAAAAACAAAAATTGATGAGGCTATTGGACATCTTTTATATAGATGATTTAAAGCAAGAGGTTTATGAGGTGGAAACCTTACAAGCAAAAAAATTACTAGTTAGTAGAAGGTTTGATATAGGATTCAAGCTTTTTTATCTCGAAATGAAAAGTAAAAATGTTAAACTTGCCAAAGAAATTTATAAAGAGCATATTAGAGCCTTTAGCTTAGGTAAGTTTGAAGAACCAGGTAATAAGAGTAAAAATAGTATAGAGAAATATTACAGTGAGTTTGATGAAATTTTTGAAGATATTAAAACAAATGATTTTGATGCCAGTAAGAGTTTGATTCCTCTATATAACGGTTCAATAGCAAATGGTGCACATAGAGTAGCTAGTGCGATATATTTGGATAAAGATGTTAAGTGTATTAATATCGGTGTAAAGGATTCCATATATGATTATAAGTTTTTTTACAACCTCGATGTATCGAGTCAAATATTAGAATCAATAACTAATACGTTTATAGAATATGCAGATAATGTTTATGTCGCTTTTATATGGCCAACAGCTAAAGGTCATAAAGAAGAGATAGAAAAGATTATACCAAATATCGTGTATAGAAAAGAGTTACAACTTAATCCAAACGGCGCACATAATTTACTTTCCCAAATATACTACGGTGAAGAATGGCTTGGAAGTGTAGAAAATAATTTTAGTGGTGTAAGGGGTAAATTGGTAGAGTGTTTTAAAAGTTTTGATCCAGTTCAGATAATAGCTTTCCAAACTGATAAACTTGATGAAACCTTGGAAATAAAAAAGAAGATACGCACTCTTTTTAATATAGGTAAGAACTCTATACATATCACTGATACAAAAGAGGAGGCCTTAAGGGTATCGAGATTAGTTTTTAATGACAATAGCATTCATTTTTTAAACTATGCAAAACCAAATAGATACCTAAAGACCCACAAAAAATTAACTCAGTTTCAAAACTATCTTCAAAAGAATGATGTGATGGTTGATGATACTGTTTTAGATAGTGGGATAGTTCTTGCAGTATATGGGTTGAGAAATGTAAACGATATTGACTGCTTTATAGATGATAATGAAAAACTTCAATATTACGACGATGATATAGAAACTCATGATGATACATTAAAGTATCATGATAATGAAAAAGCAGAGTTGATCTATAACCCTAAAAACTATTTTTATTTTAACGATTTAAAGTTTGTATCGTTTAATCAACTTTACAAAATGAAAAAAAATAGAGATGAGCAAAAAGATAATAATGATTGTAAAATGATGGAAGCTTTGATTAAAAATGATCTGTTTAAAAAACTAGTAAATAGATTCAAACAAAAACTTTATTACTGGCAGATAAAACTTTATTACTGGTGGATAACACGCTTATGGATTTTCTTTGAACTTTTAAAAAAGTTCGGACTTTATAATTTTGTTCGAACAATCTATCGATTTTTTTTAAAGGAAAGAAGATGAATTATATTCCTATAATCTCAGTAGTGATGCCAGTTTCTAATACTCAAAAGTATCTTAGTAAAGCGATAGAAAGTATATTAAAGCAGACATACAAGAATTTTGAATTTATTATTATCGATGATGAATCCGATGATAAGGGCTTAATTGAGTATATGATTTAAATGAGAGGGTTAAAAAGTCTAATAGAAAATATATAGCAAAAATGGATGCTGATGATAGTTAGTATATCTGATCGATTCGAAAAACAAGTGGCACTTATGGAAAGTAAAAAAACAAAAATATATGTGGCAGACATTATTTTATAATGAATAAAGAGATGAACTGCACTGATAGTTTCATAGCACCACTTGATTTGCACTCTTTTATAATCTATTTAAGTAATAGTGTCTCATTTGATCATCCCTCAGTGAGGGATACGAAAAGAGCTTCTTGGAATATAAACAATTTCTTAGCAATAGTGGCTATAAAGATGAAAAAGATTATGCTTTATGGATAAGATATGTGGGATAATGGCGCGACTTAAAATGCAGATAGTCTTATTACCAGTACAGGGAGCTGATAACTCTTTATCTAAAGCAAGTAAAAAAAGATTATATAGTTGCGATTAAATCATCTAAAGGTTTTATCGAAAAAAATAAAGAGAAAGGAATTCTATGTAGTTGATGAAACAAAAGTCTTCGATTTTGAACGTGAAATTAAAAAACGGTTACACTATTTTAATCAGTTGAGAAAAGAAAAATCTAAACCTCCGAACAAATAAAAATAAGAAGAAAAAATAAGCAACTAATCTTTTTTATTCCTCTTTTTGAAAAAGAAAGAAGTGTTCAAGCGGTTGAGAGAGGAATTACCTGAATCACTTTCTCTTTCAACATAGTTGTTGAGGAAATCCTCCAAGCCCTCCACATTTTCTCCAGTAATTAAGGAATGAACTAGAAGACGTTCTTGGAGAAGAGCACGATATTTTTTATACATGGAGAAGTTGAAATGTGATTTCTTAAATAAAGCTGATCCTTGAGTGAGAAATTCTGGAGAAAACAAATTACTCAGAGCTAAACATATTTGAACCCGACGAGAATAATGTTTCTCTTCTGCCAAAGCCTTCAACAGAAATTCTTCACTCCTAGCATAAAAGTTATTTTCCTCCAACTCACCCGGAAGGTAAAACAATTTTAAAAAATAAGGCAAAGCCTTATCGGTTATCTTACGGCTAATCAAAAGTTCATAACTCGCGGTAAGAAGTTCGTTGCTATCGAATTCTAATAGACAACTAACCGCTTCGTCATATATGATCAAATCACAGTCTAAAGTAAAGAAAGCTAGAATATTTTTGATAAGATGATCCATTAACCACCAACCAGCATTGAGAAGATAATAACAAGCTTCTAATGGATATGGAGGATATGAAGAATTAGGGTTGGAGTAGATTTTTTTCAGATTAACTCTCTTTCTCATTGTATCGACCATAGGAGTTTGAATTAAACCTCGAAAATAATTTTCTGTATTTTCAAAAAATATCTTTTTCTGTCCTTCATTTTTCACCTTAGTGAAGTTAACATAAAAAACTTCAGACCAAATCCTCAATTCAGTCAAATGAGACTTTTTAATGGTTTGGTGTTTATATTTTGCAATGAATTGATGGATCTGGGGAAGGATTTGATGGGGAGGATAAGAGCTATAAACCTTAAAAAGATCTCGACGAATAGTCTGTCTCCACTTTTTAAGGTAAATGGTTTTAAGAAATTCTGGGGGCATATCTTCAATAAAGGGTTTGATTATATGATAGCTATGAGTCATCAATATTTTTCTGAAAATAACATCATACTGATCCAATATTTCAACTGACTCAATTGTGTCTTTACCTATCCCTTCTCTTAATTTTCTTCTTTGAGAGAGAAAGAAACCCAACTGTTCTCTGGTTAAATCTTGATAGGGAAGGAGACGAAGTAAGGGGAAATTTTTAGTGATACCAAAACTTGTAATCGCATGAATAACCATTGAAGGGATAGCTTCATCATTGAACTTATGTTCTAAGAAAAGATCTGCTATACGATTTCTTACAATACAATCATGGTGCCCAAGGAACCTAACCAGAAAATAAAAATTTAGCAATGGGTATCCTTCGTGCTATTATAGCATACTTACTAAGAATCCGATAAATTATTTTCTAAATAAACCTTTCAATAATCAGTCCCACTGCAAAGCTCCAGAGGTATATTCCTTCACAGTACCTTCAAAAAAATTCACTTCTATCATTGATCCTTGAGTAAATTGATCAATCCAAGGAAAAGGATTCTTAACCTTGAAGTAAGGAGGAATCCCAACTGCTGTCATCCGCATATCAGCGATAAAATGAAGATACTCTGTGAGATTTTCGGGATTAAGACCTAAAATTCCCTCATTAATACAAGATTTACCCCAATCGATCTCATGCTCTACCGCACCTTTGATGTTTTCAGTAACCAATTGAACAAATTCGGAAGTCCAAAGTTCCGGCTGTTCTTTCTTGATCTGATTAACAATATTAATGAAAAGTTTCAGATGGATGTCCTCATCTCGATTAATAAACTGGATCATCTCAGCACTACCAGGCATCTTCCCGTTTCGCTTTAAAGTATAGAAAACCAAAAATGCTGAATAGAAGTAGATTCCTTCCAATATAATATTAGAAATGCAAGCTTCTAAAAAATCTTGATCAGCTTCAAAGGTTCCGGTTTTGAAGTTATTATCGGAAATTTTTCCCAATGATTTTAAAACATATTTATTCTTCTCATAAAGCCCCTGATCTCGCCGATACATTCCATAGATCTCTTCAGGGTCAAGTTGTAGAGCTTCTACCATGGTTGAGTAGCTGTGAACATGTAAGGCTTCTTCATAGGCTTGCCGTATCAATGCCAAAGCAATTTCTGGAGAAGTTATCTGACGAAGAACATTGGATGTGATATTATCGGTCTGAATTCCATCTAAATTGGAAACAAAAGCTAAACTTCTTTTGTAAACCCTCCTTTCATTTTCGGTAAGAGCACTAGAAGATTGCCACATCTCCAAATCCTTGCCCATGTAAACTTCCTGGGGGACCCAATTGTTATGGAGCATCGTTTTAAAGATAGTATCAGCAAAAGGATGCTTTAAAGGAGATACCTGCATAAGTCCATCATCAAAGCCATTAATGACTCGACGCTTATTAATGATATCCCGATTACTTGTATGAGTTTCTTTGAATTTACCTAAGAGTTGGTCGAATTTCGCTGACATATTCTCTTCTCCATTTTAAGAATTAGTTATATTGTTCTACTACTGACAAGTTTCACAATCTGAATTATCGATAGTACATTCTTTCACTGTAAACTTTTCAGAATTTTCTCCGGCTCCAGGATTAGCTGAAAAAGCCTTAGTGATTTGAGATGAAGCCTTAGTCCTGAGATAATAGGTAGTTTTAAGTCCCATTTTCCAGGCCATACGATAGATATTATCAATTTCACTTCCTTTACGAGTATTAAGAAAAAGATTTGTGGATGCAGACTGATCAATCCATTTGGATCGGCAAGCAGCTGACTTTAATATCCATTTCTGGTCAATCATCATCACCTCTTTGAATTCATGACGAATTGAATCCGGAATCACAGTGATATACTCTAGAGAACCACTATGGGCTTTTATCTCCTGAATCACGCTCTTCTGCCACAAACCTAGTCTTTCCAAGCGATCAATCAAATAACGATTAACCACATAAAAGTTACCGGAAAGATTTTCCTTCATATAAATGTTGTTGTAAATCGGCTCAATACAGGGAACCACTCCGGCGATATTAGAAATAGTAGCGGTAGGAGCGATTGCCATACAATTAGAATTTCGCATTCCATATTTGGCAACATGGGTTCGAATTGGCTCCCAGTCTTTATGCATGGAACGATTGACTTCAATTTTTCTTCCCCTTTCTCTTTCCAAATTAGTCAAACTGTCAAAGGGAAGGATGCCTCGATCCCATTTACTTCCCTTATAGGTAGAATAAGCCCCTTTCTCCCGAGCAAGTTGAGAACTGGCTAAAATGGCATAGTAAGAAATCACTTCCATACTCCGATCAGCAAACTCGACTTGTTCATCTGAAGAATAAGGAATACCTAATTTAAATAAAGCATCGTGATATCCCATAAGTCCTAGGCCAACTGGACGATGTTGGGCATTAGAATGATGAGCCTCTGGTGTAGGATAAAAGTTGATATCGATCACATTGTCAAGCATTCGCATCCCGGTAGTAATAGTGGACTTCATCAAGGGCTCATTCAGTTGACCTCCTTTTACCATCTCAGCTAAATTGATACTGGCTAGATTACATACCGCTGTTTCTTCACTGGAGGTATTAAGGGTGATTTCGGTGCAAAGATTGGAGGAGTGGATCATTCCCGTATGATCCTGAGGGTTGCGGATATTCATTGCATCCTTGAAGGTAATCCAAGGATGCCCTGTTTCATAGAGCATAGTTAAAATTTTTCGCCATAGATCTTTAGCCTTAACTCGACGATGCACTACCGGTGGATTTTTCTCGAATTCTAAATATTTCTCCTCAAAGGCCTTACCATAGGTGGCATAGAGTTCCGGGACATCACTAGGGGAAAACAGAGTCCATATTCCATCCTCCTCTACTCGTTTCATAAAAAGATCGGAAATAAATACTGCTGGATGAATGTCATGTGCTCGCCTCCTCTCATCTCCTGTGTTTTTCTTGAGTTCGATAAATTCATCTATATCAAAATGCCAGTTCTCTAAATAAGCCGCCATAGCTCCCCGTCGCTTACCCCCTTGATTCACTGCAATAGCAATGTCATTAAAAATCTTGATAAAAGGAATAATGCCGGAAGATTCTCCGTTAGTACCACGAATCATGGAACCAGCAGCCCGAACCTTAGTCCAGTCAGTTCCGATACCGCCCGCCCATTTAGAAAGTTGAGCATTGTCAGAATAACTTTTGAAAATCCCATCTAAAGAATCATCAACAGTATTGATATAACAAGAGGAAAGTTGCATATGAGTAGTACCACTATTGAAAAGAGTGGGGGTAGAACTGATCAAATAATGGTGAGAGAGAACCTTATAGAATTCAATAACTACTTCCTCTCGACGAGATTTTTTCTCAGGTAAGGCTAAACCCATTGCTACCCTCATCCACATCCATTGAGGTAATTCGAATATTCGCTTTTTAGTGACTTCCTTATTACGTGTTTTGAGAAGATAACGATCAAAAAGAGTTTGCATTCCCAAATAATAAAATTTATAATCCTGACGATGATCAATAGCTTTGGCTAACACGGAGAGATCGAATTCAAGCAGCTGAGGACTAAGGAGCTCCTGTTCCACCCCCAAACGAACATAATCGCCGAATTTTTTTTGATACAGAGAACCGACTTTTGTAGAACCGAAATGGGATCCCAAAATATTTTTATAAAGGCCATCCAAAATAAAACGAGAAGCACAACTAGAATAATCATAATGGTAATCGGTACGACTCTCAATCTCTTTAAGGCAGAGATGATTGATCTCCTTTTGTAATATCCCATCATAAAGTCCTCGACTCACAGAGTTCACCAGCTCATCTACATCCACATGAGTTAGCCCCTTTACTAGACCTTTGATCCGATCCTTGATAATCCCTTCGGTAAGAACAAGTTCCACTCCTTCATCAGTTTGAAAATGGAGTTTATGCTCCTTGATCTCTTGAAGGGTCTTTTCTTGACGTAACTTCTTATGTTCTTCCCGGTAAATAATATAGGCACGAGCTACATCGGCATAATGAAAAAGGATCAGTTGATTTTCTACAATATCTTGAACTATTTCTACATCGGGTGGATTTTCGTCATTGAACTTTTTTTCGAGTTCATCTAAAACCGATTGAGCAAGATCATCGGGTATCTGGTCAACTCTATAATCTTGGCTCAAAAAAGCCTTACGAATAGCGTCGGTAATACGAATAGGATTAAAACTCTCTCGTGCCTTATTCCGTTTAATAATATATGAAATATTTGATGTTAAAATCATTTCCCCTCCCAAAGTACCAAGTAAATTAGTAAAAATTCAATAATAAATTAACGACTTTTTTATTTTTTTATTTAAAAACACAAAACAGTCCAATTAAGATGAGTCAAGCAAAATTCAAAAAACTAGGTTTGACAATCATACAGTAGTTGACTTTTAATATTATAAAAAATATTAGGAAAAAAATCAATCCCAAAAGAGAGAAAAAATTATCTTAATATGAATCAAACAAATAAATCTCCTATAATCTACAGGATTATTTTGAAGACAGTGTTTTGTCTTCGTTAAAATTGAAAAAAATTTGTGATTTTCATCTATTTCAAATCCTAAAAAAATTATTTTCTGGATTTTATAGGCAAGTTTTCTTTAAAAAAAATTATAGAAACCTAATTTGAAAAAATATCGGAATAAGTAAACAGCTAAAAAAGATAACAGAGAAGTTATAAAACCCTAGTTTAATTTATTTATTTTTTTCTTTTTAATTGTTTTTAATATCCTTAGTATTAAAAGACCAAAAAAAGTAATTGTTCCCATACCAAAAAAAGATATAAAAAAATGGTTTTTAGATCGATTTTCAACTTCTAAGGAAAAAGAGGCAGTTTTTTTTACCTGAGATAAATAATCAAAATAAATTTGATTAAGAAAATCTCCTCTGGAAGTTTGTAAAACCACACCTATCATCTGATCTTCGTCCCTTTCCTCTTTTTGCTGAGCTATTATAGGTTTTTGAGGATAAAAAACCACTGACTGGAGCCTTTCTTCCCTTGAAGTAAGAAAAAAAGGAGTTTCTTTAAAACCCAATACCGGATTTATTGAATTTTCTTTAGAGGAGCCTATTGGGTGAAGAACAACATCCACGAATAAGTTATCTTGGGTAAGGTTTTTCAACGGAAAGTAACGGACATCATAATTTAAAGGATCAACCTTTTGAAAATAAATAAGCCCAAGTCGAATTGAATCCTCTCCAATCTCTATATCAGTGGTTTCATCAAAAAATATTTTCCCTCGCCAGAGGAATTTTACCCGAACTCCTATTTTCTGGAGATTTTTTTCTTCTACTTTTCTCTTTTTTTCCTCTTCACTATAGTTCATTTCCAAAACATCTAAGGAAGGAGGATAAAGTGTCATTCGTCCTGGTTTTTTTTGATAAATTTCAGCCGGTTCCTGATGGTTAGGATAGACAAAGTAACTACTTACTTTTAAACTCTTTTCATAAGACTTTGAAGAACGATAGTCAACGTGAATCAATTCATTATAGGCATATCTTTTTTTTAAGGGAATGACCACAAATTCTCGAACTGAGGCAGTGGAAAGATCGATAAATTTTTTAAATACTTCACCGATCACATCAGGTTCTGCTTCGAAAAATTCTCCCTGAGTTTGTTGAGCAATTTTTTTAAGAAAAGAAGATCGGTATTCTTTGGATTGCTTATTGACTGATAGTCCTATAGTATAAATTGGAATTCCCAAATTCCTCAATCGAAGATGCTCATCGGCATAGGGATGAGTGGCAACTCCATCAGTAAGGAAAATGACTGCTTTTTGATCTTGATCCTGACTTTGCCCCCGAATCAATCTCTCCGCTAGTCTGAAGGGTTTACTAAAATCGGTATTCCCTCGCCCTTTTAAAGAGGTCTGGAGAATTTTTTTTTTCAAAAATTCCTTAACTTCTCCAAAAGGAAAGAGCAACTGAGGGTTGTCAGAAAACGAAATCACCGCAAGTTCATCAATTTTGGATGCGAATTTGGAATTTTGGAAAACTTGGTAGATCTCTTGATAACGAAGATGATGGGGATCATTACGGTTCATACTTCCGCTATTATCGATAAGAAAAATAACATCTACTTTTCTCTGTTGATAACGAAAGAAATTTGGTAAATTCCTAGTTATCTGGATAGATTTCTTTTTATCCCCATAAACCGTGATAAGAAGATCATATTCACCTTCAAAATCTACTTTCGGCATTTGAAGTCGAGCAAAATAACCATCACCTCGATAATAGGTAGCAGCAGGAACTATATAATAGCGTAATTTCTTTTCACTTTTTTTTAGAATTTGATAACGGAAACGATCTTCGGGCAAATTGGGGATATCTGATTGATTTCCTCTGACTGAAAAGTGAATAGAGATATTTTCTGGGTTATCAATATAACCAACTATATGTTTGTCTGCTTCTACTTCAACAATACTCTTTATTGAATAACTACGATCTACTAAAAAGGGATTGGGAAAAATTTCTTCTGAATGACGTAAAGGTTGAGGAAAATTAGGAGGTTGGGCAAGAATAGAATTTAATCCCAAAAAAAAAATGAGAATAATAGTTATTGTTCCATCAATAGTTTTTACTCTCATCAGAAATCCCGAGAAAATTTCATTTAAAATTAACCTTGGGATTACCGAAATTTAATTCACACAATACGATGTAGATCATATCCCTCCAGAGATACAACGGTTGTGTTAAAGAGGCAAATAATAATTTGCCTCTTTATTTTTTTAGTTATTGGTTTGGAGATACTCAGGCTCAAAACCAGTCCCAAAACCTGGAATAAAATTCTCATTTTTTGATCCTCCTGAATTTTTTTCATCCGATCTTTGAACACCCCTACTTCTTTCCCACTCCAAAATACTGATTCCCTCTTCCGCTCTATCAAAGAAAAGGGAGAAGTCTTGATTTTGAAGAATTTCCGAATAAATTCCAACTGCCTGATCTCTTTGATCCATCAAACGATAAAGTCTAGCCTCTGTAAACATTACAATGGGCTTCAAATAATGAATAATATAATCTTCCCGAAATCTCTGAAGGGTATTTAAAGCTTGAAGATAATTGCCCTGATTTTCATAGAAAAGGGAGATAAGATAAAGAGCTAAAGGGGACATCTCTTCTCCCTCAGCAATAACTGTTTGTAACTTTTCTTCAACGGTAGTATTGTTCAAACGGAAATCAATCTGAGCTGAAGAGATCAAAGCTCGAATCCCATTTTTAGTACCGAGATTATCTTGATAGATTTGAAAGAGCTCATCTGCCAATATTGCCAGTTGATTAGTATAGTCTTCTCCAGAAAGTTCCTCTTGATTCCACTGCCTCACAACTTCATTTTTGAATTTTATCTTTTCATTGACCATTAAACTAAGACGATTCTCCCGTCTTTCTTGGTAGACTAAATAACCTGATGCCAACAATCCTCCTATCCCTAAAACAATAATGGCAATGAATAACATTCTTATTTTTTTAGGATCATTAAAGAAGTTCTTTATTTTTTCCAATAATGAATTCATAGATGTTTTTACAGTAAAACTTTTTAATAAGTAGCCATATCACTATCTATTTCCCTGGCCCAAGCATGAATTCCTCCCGCCATACTGGTACAATCCTTGAATCCATGTCGCTTGAAATAAAGAGCTGCCTTCAAGCTGCGATCACCATGGTGACAATAAATAACCAAAGAGCGTTCTCTATTCCAATTCTTGACTATCTCATCAGCATATTCTTGAGTAATAAGTTTACTTTCTGGAATAGTAGCAATGTCTCTTTCCTCATAAGTTCGGCAATCAAGCAAAGTAATCTTTCCTTCTTCCAATTCTTTTTTTACTTCTGATACAGATTTTTCCAAGAGTTGTGCTGGGGTTTTAAGTTCTATTTTTTCATTTATATCCGATCCAGAAAATTTATTATAACTCCGAATGATCGCTTCCTTTAAGAGCTCAACATCAAAACCTTCTATATCTTTCCGTTCTAGTATATGGACTAATTCCTTATTCCGAAAAAAAGCGATACTAGGAGAGGAAGGAGGGAATCCGGCAACATATTCCCGAGCTCGGCTGACTGCATCTTCATCTACTCCAGCAAAAACAGTACCAATTTTTTTAGGAATTAACTTATTTTGTAACGAATCAATAAAGGCAGGACGAGCAATACCGGCAGAACAACCACAGACGGAATTGAAAAAAAGAACTGCTGATTCCCCTTTAAGAAAGTCATCAACTTTTTCCGGTGAAACAAGATCTTCGACATCACAACTTGTAAGCTCCTCTTTCATGGGATCTGTCAAATTTTTATCATATTTGGACATATTATTATCAAATTATACTATCGGTCTTTGTTATTTTTATAAAACAATATTTTAGTTTAGGTTTGACTCAATTATAGTTTATGAGAAAACTCATTTGAGTTATAAAATTATAATATGAAAAACCTTATATATTCCAGTCATTTTTAAGTGCAGGTTATAAATCAAAGATTAAACTAAACAAAAGAGGTTTTTCTATAAAGAAAAAATGAATTTAAATCACGAGGTTACACAAAGAAATCCCTCAACTCCGTTTACGGCAAATTCTGAACAAAATATCACTTATCTTCAATTGAGGCTTCGGTTGATTCCAGGTTTAAATCAATGATGACATTGGCAATCTGTCTCACCAATACATCATTATTATTTGAGATCAAAGGAGTTTCATTTTCTGATGCAAAGAAATAACGAGTTTTTTTTATTAAATGAATATCTTCTTTTCTATTTGCTATAACAAAATCATAATCTTTTTTCATCTTTTTAGCGATAGAAGTCAGTTCTTCGATACTCTTATTTACGGTATATTTAAATACTATCATGGTTAATTGGGGATATTTTTTTCGGATATCAGTGATTATCTTGGACTGGAGAGTTAGTTTTATTTCCAAGGCCTGATCGCTCGAAATTTTTTCCTCTTTGAATGATACCGGCTTAAAATCAGAGACAGCTGCGGTAAAAATTCCCCAAGCGATAGGATAGGTCTCTAAAATCCGGTCAACTTCATTTTTATACGAAGTATAATCTTCAAAGAAAGACACCCAATTTAGGTAGTTGGGAATGTTTTTCCGCCTAGATTCACTTACAAGAAGATACACTTTGAATCCAAGAGCATGGAGATGATTAGCTAAAGCGATTCCAGTGTCTCCAGTCCCTCGATTAGTAAGAAGGCGAACCCCATCAATCGGTTCTGAAGTGGCTCCGGCTGTGATCAATATTCCCTGAGCTAAGGGGTCAACTTTTTTCCTATGTCCAAATAAATTGCTTTTTTTCTGATAACGGTAATAATTATGATAAAAGGTATGAGCTACCTGAATGGCAATTGATTCTGGGGAAGGCATTTTGAGTTTATCTTTCTCATCCGGATCCTTGCGAGATTCGATAAAAGTAAATCCATTATCTGCCAAAGTCTGATAATGAATTTTGAACTGAGGATGGGCATTAAGATAAGCATGCATGGCAGGAATCATGAGTAAAACCGGGGGAATTCGTCCAGGATAATTTTTCAAAATAAACTGACTTTTACCCAAAGCTCCAACGATCAACGTAGAAACGGTATCGTCTGCAATTCCAGTTGCAGCTTTGGCTATTATATTGGCAGTAGCAGGTGCTACTAACAGAATATCTTCGTTAAAAACCTGTTCAGCGGCAGCGGTGAAAATATTTTTTACCTTTTTCCCCGAAGCCCATTCTAATGAGAGAGGGGTGATGAATTGCAGAGCCTGAGAGGTCGTATAGACCTGAACTTCAGATCCGAAACGTCGAAGTTCACGAATAATTCTCGGTACCTCTACAGCTCCAATCCCCCCAGTTACCGCTATAGCAACTGTTGTGCCTTTTAAAAAATGGTTTTTTACTGTCACTCCCCGGTCATCCAAGTGCAAAGTATAATCTCGGAAATCCGAGGGGAAATGGCTCATTGGTAACTTTACCTTTACTGGTCCTTTAAGTTTAGCGATTAACTAATTCTTTTCTCGACTGAAGCTCTAGGTTAAGTCGAGGACGAATTCGACTTTTATATACTGAAGAACTATCGATTTTTCGACCCCGACGTATTTTTCTTTGCTTTTCAACGGGAAGGTAAATAATTTTTTGACATTCCTTACTACAGCAACCCTTGAATTTTTCTTGACAATCCTTACATTGAATAAAAAGAAGATGACAAGCATCATTTTGGCAATTGGTATGACCATCACAAGGTTCACCACACTGATGACAGTTGGCTATGACATCATCGGTAATTCGTTCTCCCATTCTGCCATCGAAAACAAAATTTTTTCCTATAAAATAACTATTCAGTTTATGCTTTTTAACATACTTAGCATAAGCAATGATTCCTCCCTTGAGTTGATAAATCTGAGAATAACCTTTTTGCTTCAAATAGGCTCCCGCTTTCTCACAACGAATACCACCAGTACAATAAAGGAGAAGCTTGCTCTCCCGATACTTCTTTAAATCATTGGCCAACATCGGAAGCTGCTGTCGAAAAGTGTCCGCATCAACAGTAAAAGCATTTCGAAAATGACCGATTTCACTTTCATAATGATTACGAACATCAACGGGAAGACCTCCTTCTTCAAGAACACGATGGAACTTTTCCGGAGTGAGAGAAGTACCCTTTTGGTCGGGAGTAAAATTTAATTCTCTAGGAAGCCCATCGGCAACAATTCTACTCCGAATACGAACAATTAATTTATAGAAGGAAAATCTTTCTGAATTCTCTTCTACCGACTCATTAAGAGGGACATCTCTGAGAAAAGAATAGCCGGAAATAAGGCTTTGGAAATCCGACATTCGATCGTTTAAAACTGAGATTTGGGCATTAATCCCCTCTTTAGCTAGATAAATCCGTCCCAATACTTCCAAGGTTTCTAACTCTTGGTAAAGTTTATCTCGAATCTGGTGCAGATAGGTTTCAGGAGTAATAGGATAATAGTTATAAAACGATAAGGTAGTCCGAGAACGTTTATCCTTTTGTAAGATTTTCTTCAAAACTTTTTTGTCGATTAAGTTATGTAATCTGGGGAATTTAAACTTCTTAGCCATATCTTATTATTCAACATTTTTCATATTTTCTTTAAATGAGGTAATCATTACCTTTACTTCCTGTTGATAATCTTGAGGAGAATAGATTTTATAGCCATCTGGAGCAAGATGAACTAAATGGGTTTGACTGATATCGATAGGAGTATTCTTATTAAGGAGAAATTTGTAAAAACTCATCTGAAGGGCATATTTATTAAGTCCACATTGTTCTAAATGATCTACTGGGGGAAGCATCATTTTAGAAACCGGATTAGTCTCAGTGATTTTTCGATTGGTTTTCCAGTCGAAAATAAAATATTCTTCAGTCTCCAAATTCTGGACTACGCAGTCCACGGTTCCAGCAATCCTATGCTCATCATCAGCTACGATAAGTTCAGAAGCGATAATTTTATATCGGTCTCGGATTTTGTCCCAAAATCGATGAAAGGAAGCCACTTCCCGTTTGATCGGGGTTTGAAGTTCAATCATTCGATTATGGGCTAGATAAGCTTGAACGTAGAGATGGAATTCCGTTCCCTTGACAACAGAATATTCCCGTCGGATATCCCAGATTGCTTTCACTTCATCTTGAGACACTTGCTTTTCTCTGGCTATCTTATCAGAATAAAATTCTCGGTTAAAGGGGGGAATGAATTTATCCAAAACCTCGCTCACCGATATATATTCTTTTCCCTGTTCATTGAAATAACGATGCTCCTCGGGATGGAAACGAATATAGGCAAAATGATTCCTCAACTCTTGACCTAGATCATCAATAACCAGTTGATTATTCAAGGTACGAATCAAATTCATCATTAAATTATACAATTCAATAGGATAAATTAATGAATAAAAATAATTTAAATTCAAACAGCTTTTTTAGATAAATGCGTTCAAACGAAAATCCTAAAAAGAAAAAAGTAAAATAACTAAGAATTTTTATAAGTAACAAATTTATCACGTTTTCTGTCTTAAAATAAGAGAAATCCAGATTTTTTTTCCTTCAAAGTCAGCAAAATAAACTTTATTGCCTAGAAAAATTCTAAATTATTTTGTATTTTACTTGTAAAAATACCGACAATATAGTATAATTATAGTATAATTGGATTAAATTAAAATTTAAGGAAATTAAATGATTTTTTTTAGAAGTAATAATATGAACATAAAAAATACGATTAATAACATAAAAACCAATCAAGTTAAATTATATAAAAACAGCATGCCTAAAGTCACTTATTTCATGATCTGTTTACTGTTGATCGGACTCTACCTGTCGTCCTGTACGGGAAAGAAGTTAGATGACGGAGGCACCGCTCCCATCATAGATTATGATCCTTTGGGAATCTCATCTTTTTCTGTTGTGGATGAAAATGATGTTCCAATTAGCGACACCAATGCTATACCGTTTGATATTTCATTTTCATTTTTATTGACATTCGATCAATCACTAGGCAATATGGCTGATCATGTTAGCTCTTTAGCTAACCAAATAACACTCACAGGTAATACAGGTAATGGAATACTTCCATTACCTTTTTTAAAGGTTGAACCTACTCAAACACCTAATCAGGTAAAAATAACTTCAGCAATTTATCTAGGCGGTGGCATTACCTATCAACTAACCTTAAAGAAAGGATTAACTGTCAATAACTACCAGACCACCAATGACATAACCTACCTCATTACCACTAAAAAAAACTCTGACAGTTCCCTTATTGTTATTTATGACAGTAAAGAGTTTTTCCCTAACGGAAATGACATTCCCATACTCTTGCCGATAGGATCTGATCCCAGCAGTGTTACGCTCACCCTAAAAGTAGGTGAGGGAGCTTCTCTCCAACAAGGTAATAATAATTTACCATTGAATGAAAATAATCAATACACCACCAATGTGGATTTCAGTGGTAATGCTACCCATAGTTTTACCGTAACAGCCCAGGATGAAAGCACTTCTGTCACCTATACCATAAGAGTATTGCAGCGACAAATGGACAGCAAAGAGATTATCTCGTTTGCTTTCCGAGAAACAGATAATTCACTCCTGAAAGAGAATATTGCAATGGATATTGATTCTAATAATCGGGCTATAACTAAGACGGTTACCAATGTAGAAGGCATTACCGGTTTAGTTCCAACTATTGTCCATAGTGGATCGAATATCTCTCCGGCTTCGGGAGTGGCTCAAGACTTCTCCACGGCTAAAATTTATATGGTAACCGCGATTGATGGATCTACATCCGATTACACGGTAACCTTAACCGGTTACTATGGGGTAATCTTCAATGCTAACGGGGGACTCATAAGTGGAGATCCTACTGTTACCAAATATATCCTTTATGGAGAGAAAGCTACCCAACCATCAGATCCATCTCAGGAACACTATGGATTCAAAGGATGGTATAATGCTATTACTGGAGGAAATGTTTTCGATTTCACCACTACTGACATTACTACCCAAACCATAGTCTATGCTCAGTGGACTAATAAGCAATATCGGGTTAGGTTTTACCGGGGGACAAAGCTTCTCGATACTGTGTCGGTTGCCAGCCTAACTGAGATCCCCGCGATAAACTATCCTGTCCATCCTATTCCAGGGCAAACATATGAATGGCATAGTGATAACAATTTAACTCAACTCTACAATAAGAGTTTCATGGTAGACGGTAACTTGGATCTCTATACCCCTATTTCAGATTTTCAGAAAATCATTGATGCTGGAACTATTCCCTCCGATCTTGCTAACTATGATGATATGAATGAGTTGATTTTTTCAAATTATACTCCGGGAACGACGGTGGTAGCCCGTTATGTTAAGGAAGTTGCATCTGGTACTAGTGACGGGAGTTCTTGGGATAATGCTACTAACGATATACAGACGGTGATAGACGGGATCGTTGATGCCAGCGAAAATAGGGTCTATGTGGTATTAGTGGCATCGGGAACTTATAGCCCATCTAGCAGTTATGTTATGAAGAACCATATAGCCTTAGTAGGTGGTTTTTTTGCTGACAGCTACGATCAATTGGGAGAAACCCGACTTGATGGCAATAATAATCAGCAGGTGTTTAATAATAATGACCTTGACCGCACAGCTCTTCTCTATGGAGTGGTTATCACCAATGGTAATGCTAATAATGGTTCTGGAGGCGGGATGGTTAATAATAACTCTTCTCCCACCTTGATCAATATTACCTTCTCGGGTAATACGGCTAGATATGGACATGGAGGTGGGATGCGTAATGTAAATTCTTCCCCTACCCTGATCAATGTTACCTTCTCGAATAATGAAAGTCGTTGGGGAGGTGGGATGCGTAATAATAATTCCTCCCCTACCTTGATCGATGTTACTTTTTTAAATAATAAGATTGATTTTGGTAAGGGAGGCGGGATGTATAATGCTAATTCTTCCTCTCCCATCTTAATTAATGTTACTTTCTTAAATAATTCTAGCACTGGGAGTACTGGTAATGGAGGCGGGATAGCTAATGAAGATGCCTCTCCTGTCTTGAACAATGTTACCTTCTCAGGTAATACGACGCATGGTAGTGGAGGCGGGATGTATAATGGTAATGCTTCTCTCACTTTGATCAATGTTACCTTCTCAGATAATACGGCTGGTAAAGGAAGTGGAGGCGGGATAGCCAATCGGAAATCTTCCCTAACCTTGAACAATGTTACCTTCTTGAATAATGAAAGTCGTTGGGGAGGCGGAATGCATAATAGTAATTCCTTCTCTAGCTTGAATAATGTTACTTTCTCGGGTAATAGGGCTATTGCGTTGGATGAATATGGAGGTTATGGAGGTGGAATGCGCAATTATTCTTCCTCTTCCACCTTGATCAATGTTACCTTCTCAGGTAATCAGGCGGCTGACAAAGGAGGCGGGCTAGCTAATAGTAAAAATTCCTTTCCCACCTTGATCAATGTTATCTTCTCGGGTAATGAAGCTAATCAAGGAGGCGGGATAGCTAATGAAGATTCCTTTCCCACCTTGATCAATGTTACCTTCTCGGGTAATGAAGCTAATCAAGGAGGCGGGATCTATCATGATGGTGATAGTCAACCACTTACCCTGATAAATACGATCTTGTGGGACAATGATGGAGAAAATATCTATTTACGCAATGATAACGCCGATACAGAAACTGTAAATTTGTATTACTCCGTTATTGAGGGAGGGGTTAATCTTTCCACCACAGCAACAGGAATTCGTTTAAGAAATGCTGATACTAGTACCTATCCTGTTGTTATTAATAGTGGGGAGGTTATTACCGGTGATCCTGAACTAGGCTTCTTAGCTAGCTATGGAGGTAAAATCAACACCATCTCCATTGGTAGCAGCAGTCCGGCTAAAGATAAGGGGGTTTATGTGTGGGGAGTGAAGGCAGGGAATACTAATACTTATTCGGAAGCGGATCTCTATTACAGTATAAACAATACCGACTGGTATAGTGACCCCAGTTTGATAAGTTCAGTGCCTTTGCCAAATGATGCCGATGATCTCACCGCCACCGATGCTCGCGGGTATGGTCGGGTAGGTCGCCCGGACATGGGAGCCTATGAAGCAGGGGGGATTGAACCGTAAGTTTTCCCTGTTCTTCAAGCAAAGCCGAAGAGAATAGGAAATTAACTCCCAATTACGGGAGTGATATTTTCATTTTATTTCCCCTGAACCCTAACTTCATTGGGGAGTTAGAAATCTTCTTCTTAGAAAATTTTTCCTGTTTATCTAGAAAAATTCTAAATTATTTTCCCATTTTGTTTCTAATAAAATATAGTATAATCTAAGTAAAGTCCAATAAAGAAAAAAAGAACTAATTTTTTAGAAGTAAAAAGTAAATATTCCCCAAGTCCCATTAAAGATTTTCATGTCAAATCAAACCATCAAAAACTCTAAAACCCAAGTACGACGTGCTCCTCAACGAGCAAACTATGATCGACAGGCGATTTACAAGTTACTGGATTCGTCCTATCTCTGTCATATCGCCTATGTCATTAAAGGCATACCCTATTTAACTCCTACCTTATTTTGGCGTGAAAGTGATTATGTTTATTGGCATGGTTCTAGTGCTAGTCGAATGTTAAAAGCCCAAAGTGAAGGTATTGATGTTTGTTTTAATATTGCCCATTTAGATGGGTTTGTACTAGCTCGTTCAGCCTTTCATCATTCGGCAAATTATCGTTCAGTTACCATTTATGGTAAGGCGGAATGGATAAAAGACAACAATAACAAAGCCCAAGCTCTCAATCAAATGATGGAACATTTCTTTCCAGGAAGAATGACACAATTACGTAATCACCACTCCCAAGAAATCAAAGCTACCAAGATTCTTCGTTTAAAAATTGAAGAAGCTGTCATGAAAACTCGTACTGGCAATCCGATTGATGAAGAAGAAGATTATGAACAAGTCAAATGTTGGGCAGGAGTAATCCCTATTAAACAGGTGACTGAAAGCCCTTATGATGATGGGAAAGTGAAGTTGGGTTATCAAATCCCACCTGATTATAAATTTTTTTAAATAGGGGTTCATTATTTTGGGCAGAAATTCTTATTTAATCTTTATTTAGAAGTAAAAGCTCACCTTTGATATATGCTTCTTCCACCGCCCGATAAGAGAGTTTACTTTCAGAATCACAGAAAAACTCAGGAAGCAAATAAAATACCTGAGGGACTTTATAATGTTCTATCATATTACGAAGATGTTCTATAAGAGAAATTAAAGAGAATTTTTCTCCACTCAAACATAGAGCTGCAGCCGGTACCTTTCCCCATCTATCATGAAAAATAGGAAAGACTGCAACTTTATCGACACCAGGAAACCCAGGATAGGAAAGGATAGCTCTTTCAATTCCTTCTGGATGGATATTCTCCCCTCCAGAAATAAATAAACGACCTTTCCTCCCTTTCACACTAAGATAGTCTCCCCTTTTCTCACCCATATCTCCGGTGGCAAACCATTCTCCATCCCAAGGTTCTTCAACCTCCCCCTCTTTTTTCAGATAACCCAGAAATAGGGTATCCTTGTGAATAAAGATCTCTCCATCTCTGATCTTAATTCGCCTTGGGGGAAGGATTTTTAGAAAAAAATTATCATTTTCTAATTCAACAAAACCATCAAAAGTTGCAACATAAGCTACTGACTCTGTAAGTCCATAGGTAGGACGGAGGGGGGTATGGGGATAAAGATAGGGAATAAGAGAATCTGGGATCGGCCCCCCTCCCACTAAACCGAATTTGAGTGCTCTCAATTTATCTTGATCAGGTCTAATAACTTGAGCAGAAACCAAGGACACATGGGTGATCCGATAGTTTATTAAAATATCTTGCCAATTTTTTCGTTCGGTAAACATAATAGCAGCCCCATGGAGAAGAGCCCGAAACAAAATACCCATTCCACTGACATGATAGAAAGGGAGAAGATGTAGCCAGCAATCACCCTGTCGAAATGGGAAAAAGCAATCTCCAGACTTGGCACTCCTAAGCCAGTTTGCCCAAGAGAATACCGCTATTTTGGATTTTCCGGAAGATCCAGAGGTGAAAAGATAAATGAAAGGCTCTTGATCATCCTTGTTCATAAAATCATTTGAAGAGGAGTAATGGTCATCACTACCATTATCACATTTAATCGAATTGGTTTCAAAACGTTCATTTATTAATTCGTTTAGACTACAGTTGGAATAATTTATTCCTTGTAAACTACCTTGAGATCGATCATGAATAAGAAAATCGGTCTTGGACACAAAAATCTCTTCTTTCAAAATTTTTACCGGTTTATTAGGATTCAAAGGGAGGAGTCGGATATCCATCTTCTTTACCTTACGTATTCGGTAACAGGCTAACACTGTTAAAACATAATCCATTCCCTTTCTATTTTGTTTTGACCCCAAAAGAATAGCGATAACAACCTTTCTCTGTAAGTTTAGAGTAAATTTATCAGAGAAATTTCTTTCTATAAAATTAAACAAAGCGCCAGCTATATAGGAAACCTTGTCTTCAGCTTCCTTATAGGAAATCTCTTCCCTATCGTTTTTTAAAAAGAGGTTGTTAGAGTATTTTTGGGAGTTGAAAGCTAAGAGATCAATCGCCATCCACTTAGATTATAACTTAAGTTGTAGTAAAAATCTCGTTTAGATTTTTCCTCATTTTATTAAGAGACGATTTAAGCTCCGGATGCTTATGGAAATTTATTTTATTAAAATAACGTTCAAATTCTCGAAAGAGATAAGGTCTATCCAAATATTTAAGGTTCTTATATCCCTTGGACTTGGAATCGCAGGAATTAATAAGAAGGTCATGAATTTGAGATGCCTTTATATGATTGGGTCTCACCATAATTTCAGAAAATTTGTAAATCACCTTTTTTTGTTTGGAAAAACTCCATTTTCGTATTCGAGAGATATCGCGCTGATCAAGGTGAAGGCGACGATCAGTTCTTAAAATGAGATCTTTTTTATCTAAAAAACCGGGAAGGGTGAGGGAGAAACCCTCCCCGGATGGTTTTAAGGAAAGTCCGGCCTTGAGATTTTGTTTTTTTGGGGAAAACTCCCATGCCGGAATGAAATCTAAAAAAAGGTTTTGAAGAGAACCGGAAAGAAAAACCGACTTAACATTCTCAATATCTTTTTCGGTAGAAGTGATAGCAGTATCCACCATGAGGATAAATTCCAAATTTCGGTTCTGGGTATTATCCGCTTGACGCCCCCCACGATAACGAACATAAGAACGAGTAATAATCCCTACCTTTCCTTTTGTAGCCAAAATTTGGATCATGTCTTCTAAAGGAATAATTCCTTCACTAGAATAGCTTACCAATATATATTTACTGTTAATATCATTTACTAAACGGGTGAACTCTTGGCAGGCGGTTTTTTGATAGCAGAATCCAGACTTGGTCTGAATCCAATCCTTACGAATGGCACTTTTATTTATCTTCTTACCCTCAATCCAAAAATCTCTATTCACCTGGGGACGATCATTACGGGCAATAGTGTTAAGAAGGTGATAATTAGAACCGTATTGATGTTGATTATAGGGGGGATCGAGGTAAGTAATTTCCACGGAAGTGTTTTTTAATAGTCGAGCTAACTCCAGAGCATCATAATGGGTAGCAATGCTATGATTGCTCTTATCAGAAAGCCGTGGACGTTCCAAAGCTACCGGAGCCAATATCCGGTTGAGAGCATCCTTTTTTTTCCCTCCAAAACCATAATGAAAGCCCTTAAATACCCCTGAAGTATTAGAACGTTTTGAACTTTGAATCAAGAGAAGAGCTAAAAGGATGTCTTTTTTCTTCTCCTCTTCTGGAGTATTCCCATAACGACTAATGATAGCAGAGCGAATATTATCGATAAGAATACCGTTACTATGAGTATAGAAAAGACGTTCGTATTTAGGGTTAGGGGTTTTATCATTTTTAGGACAATAATAACGAGAGATATAAGCATCTCCGAAAACTTCTGTTGTAAGAGAGTTGAGTTCTTCCAAAACCTTTTCGAGTCCCCCTTCATCTTCAAAGATGTTCAAATCTTTTTCGGAACATTCTAAAAATCCTCGATTGATACAATAAGAATAGTATTCCCAATCGTTAGCAATGACATTAAATCCCAAGGATTTCATAAGACGAGAAACCACCCCAGTTCCGGCAAAATAATCAACAAAAAGACCATCCCGATCAATCGGCTGACTTCCTGAAATTTCAACTTCCCTGACCCCAGCTATGATCAAATCCAAGAGACGACGTTTATTGCCAATATAGGCAATCAAATTTTTTTCGACATATTCCCTATCATAATAATAAGTATTTTTAGAAGTAGATTTCTTAAAATTTTTCTTGAGATATTTTGTCGGGGAGTTAGGTTTCCTGACTCTATAGCTTTTTTTCAGCCACTCTTCTAAACCGAATGAATGCTTTTTCTTAATATTTTTCGAGATCACAAGGGATCGTGATGTTTTTATATTTATGGGAAAAGACAATTTTTTCTCTTCTGTTAAATTTATTTAAACCAACTTTTTAATCTTTTTGAGAATCCAAAAATGTTTGATCAATACAAGTTTCGGTCAATCGTTGCCGAAGTCAAATAATTTATGAAAAAAAATGATAATCATTAATTTTTGGAAAAATGATTAAATTCGGACTTGAGCGTTTTTATAGCTTTTTTTTATTTTCAAAAAAATACTCAAGAAATCTGGAAACTGTCTCTAATTGGATGTTACAATTATAAATAAACTATTCAGAGAGGAAAATCTATGTACGAAATTGCCTTAAACCTACACTCTTATAACCGCTACTTTCTTTTAATATTTTTAAGTCTAGTATCCATCAATTCATTGGTGAAACTGATTAAGAAAAAGGAATTTAGCCAATTTGATAATATTATGTCAGTCATTCTTCTTGTTTCAACTCATATCCAATTTCTCATAGGTATTTTCCTCTATATTGAAAGCCCCTTGGTGATTTTCAATAGCAGTATCATGAAAAATCCAGTTTTTCGTTATTGGACAGCTGAACACTTTTCTATAATGTTTATAGCAGTTATATTGATTACCTTAGGCCGAGTCAGGTCCAAGAGATCCCTTCGAAAAATACAATCCAGTGGAAATAATCAAGCCAGCAAGAAGCATATCCCGCATCGCATTGTTTTTATTACCCATATCTTGGCCTTAATTTTAATCTCAACCTCACTCTTCCAAATGTTACTAATACCCTGATGAATCGTCATCGAATCCGTAAAAGTAAATTGGAGAAAGCCTTAATGCAGGCTCTGAACCAGATCGTTCTTTTTGAAATGGATGATGAACGTCTTAAACGAGAGATGATTACCTTAACCCGAGTGGAGTTAAATGAGGATTTTTCTCAGGCCTCGTTTTTTTTCACTTCACATCATCCCGATAAAAAAAATAAAATTGTGAAAATATTTTATAGTAGTATTCCTTATTTTAGGTCCCTCCTAGCTCAAAAGGTGATGATTAAGAATATTCCCCAACTAAAATTCTTTTATGACTACAATAAAGGAGAGGATGTTGCTGCTCTCATCGACCACCTTTCCATTCAATATCGTAAAGATAAGGAAAAAGCAGAATCTCAATTCGAATAATATACTCCAAAGCCCAAATATCGTTCAAAAAATTTGATCATGAAGAAAGTCGGTTTTATCGGATGGCGGGGGATGGTAGGTTCAGTTTTAATGGAACGTATCCTTATAGAAAAAGATTTTTCCCAAGAAGAATTTTCTCAGATTAGCCTTTTCACCACCTCGCAAAAAAGACAAACGATCTCCCTTTTTCCCCGTACTACCCATACCTTACAAGATGCTTATGACCTTAATTGTTTAAGCGAATGTGATATTCTAGTTTCCTGCCAAGGAGGTGACTACACTAAAAATATTCATCCTCGTTTACGTTCCCAAGGTTGGAAAGGCTATTGGATTGACGCGGCTTCTTCTTTAAGAATGGCCGAGGAGAGTATCATGATTTTGGATCCGGTCAATCATGATATCATCGATAAAGGATTAAATCGTGGCATTAAAGATTTTATCGGTAGTAATTGTACCGTAAGTGTTCTGATTATGGCAATAGCTGGTCTCTTTAAAGCTGAAGTCATTGAATGGATATCCAATATGACTTATCAGGCAGCTTCCGGAGCTGGATCGCAATCTATTCTTGAAATGATAAAACAAATGGGGATTATCGGAGAGTTGGAGAAAGAAGTTAATGGTAAAGATATTCTCCATTTAGAAAAAGAAATTACCCACATCATGAATTCTTCTCAATTCCCTAAAAAAATATGGAAACAACCCCTGGCAGGGAATATCCTCCCCTGGGTAGATAGTGAAGTCGAAGGAGGGCAATCTCGGGAAGAATATAAGGGAATGGTAGAAGCTCATAAAATCCTAGGTGGCAAAAGAATTCCTATTGATGGAACTTGCGTCCGAGTGCCGGTTCTTCGTTGTCACAGCAAAGCTCTTACCATTAAACTAAAGAAAAGCCTTTCCCTTGAAAAAATAGAAGGGTTGATCCGCTCTGCTCATCCTTGGATTAAATGGGTTCCCAATGATAAGGAAAGCACATTAAAAGAATTGACTCCGGCAGCGGTTACCGGTTCTCTCAATATTGCTGTAGGGAGAGTACGTAAGTTAAACTTTAGTGGAGAATATCTCAATGTTTTTTGTATTGGAGATCAACTCCTCTGGGGAGCTGCTGAGCCCCTTAGACGCATGTTAATGATTCTTTTAGAAAAAAAATTATAATTTACAACAAGGAAATAGAATGGCCGCACTCAACTATCATACTCTAGATCTCAATTTTCTGGGAATTCCTCAGAATATTGCTTGTTTTATTATCCCTCTCAAATCAAAAAAATGGGCTTTGGTCGATCCAGGCCCTTACAGTTGTCATAAAACCCTCTCCACCCAATTAACTAAATATGGGATCAACCTTAATGATATTGAGAAGGTTTTTATTACTCATATTCATTTGGATCATTCCGGAGGTGCCTGGGCTTTAGCCGAAGCCGGAGCTCAAATACATGTCCATCCTCTAGGGGCTCCCCACCTTATCAACCCAACAAAACTATATGAATCAGCCAAGAGAATTTACGGAGAGAAGATGGAAACTCTGTGGTCCAAAGTGGGATCCATATCAAGTGAAAAAGTTATCATTGCAAAAGATGGTGAATCCTTAACCCTATCGGGACAAGACGGTGACATCCAAATAACCGCTCACTACACTCCTGGCCATGCCTCCCATCATATCTCCTGGCAGATGAACGACATCCTTTTTGCTGGCGATATTTGTGGTGTTCGTCTGAACGAAAAAATGGTGGAAATCCCGGCTCCTCCTCCAGACTATCATATCGGACAGTGGTTAGACTCCTTAACCAAGGTTCGTAGTTTAACCAAAAGCAAAGTAAAAAAAATCGCTATCACCCATTTCGGTTCCTATTCTGACCTTGATCGCTTTATTCAAGCAGTGGAAGCTCGACTTCATGAAATTACCGCTTGGTTTCGAGGACAGGTAAAAGATAGCCCGGCAGAAGAATGGAAAGTCAATACAGAAGATTACATCACTTTTCTAAAAAGTTATTATTTCTCTCAAGGAATGAATGACGATGAGATAGCCGCTATGTTTAACATCAATCCCCCCAATATGTCCGTCATCGGAATTCTTCGTTATTTAAAGAAATTTGAAAATCTGTAAACTTCCAAGAAAGTAGTCAATTGCCACCTGACCCCATGAAAAATAAACCATTGAGCTATTTGCTAATATATTTTTCAGTATGAACAAAATAGATTTTTGATTCTTACTTTACCATAAAAGCGATTTTTTTTTATTCTAAAGCTTATATTGTCAAATAGTACAACTTGCTTATAATATTAAAAAATTTACTTATTTTTACCTATTAGATTTAGGGAGTGCGTTAGGGAGAGAACAAACTTTCCTTCCCCAAAACTTATAACGAGTAAAAACAATGATTCGATAAACTCCTTCTATTATAAAATTGGGAAAGAGATTTAATATTCGACCCAATATGGGATAGGGAAATTTCATTTGAGAAATAAGATAAAGGATTGCCTTTCTTCCAATGTAATACTCTTCATTCACTTGAATGACTATGGTATTTAATTTTCCAGTTATTGAAATAATCTCGGGATGTTCTTGAAGAAGGGCAAAGGAAACGTCTAGTGATTCACTCCGCCTAAGAAAGAAAAGGCTTAACTGACTACAGAGATTACATTCTCCATCAATATAGACAATAGTAGGCATATCAGTTTGAGGAATGGTCACTGGTTATTTTATCTTTTATTTTTTGCTGAAGTCCATGGAGGAATTGAGAGGTTTCTAGAGGAGAATGGATGCTGATATCAAAGTCCAGAATATCTTTTACCCAAGGAAATGTTTGTTGTTCAACACAGGATGGTTTCATTTTACCTTCTTTTACTTGACGATTCAAATCATTAGCATCTATTTGTTCTTGCTTAGCTTCCAAAGCTTTAAGGAGAGACTTTGCATGACTGACTACCTTTTCAGGGAGACCAGCCAATCGAGCCACCTGAATCCCATAAGATCGTGAGGTAATTCCTTTTACTACTTTTTTAAGAAAAACAATCTGATCCCCTTCCTCCCGGATAGTAACATGGTAATGGCTAATTCCTTCTTCACGAGTTAAAGAAATCAGTTCATGATAATGGGTAGCAAAAAGAGTCTTGGCCCTCTTATCGGGATCATGATTAATATATTCTAAAATACTCCAGGCCAAGGCTAAACCGTCATAAGTGCTGGTCCCCCGGCCAATTTCATCCATGATCACTAAGCTCTTCGATGTCATTTGTTTAAGGATATGAGCGGTTTCTTGCATTTCCACTAGGAAAGTAGATTCCCCCTGAAATAAACGATCACCAGAGCCAATCCGGGTGAAGATTTGATCACATAATGGAACTTCAGCATAAGTTGCTGGAACAAAGGACCCAAGATGAGCTAGGATAACAATGATGGCATTCTGCCTAAGAAAAGTGGACTTTCCCGACATATTGGGCCCGGTGATAATCTGAACAATATCTTTCTTACTTCCAATAGATATATCATTAGGAATAAAAGGGTCGTCAATTTCTGCTTCCACCACAGGATGCCGACCTCCCTTTACATTGAGAATTCCTGATTCGGTGATCATCGGTCTTATCCAACGGCAAGTATTGGCCAGCTCAGCAAAGCCAGCAAACACATCCACCTGAGCAATGAAATAGGAAATTTTTTGAAACAATGGAACATATTTCATTAACTCTTCTCGTAAACGTTCAAAAATTTCCTTCTCCAACTCAATGGAATTATTTCGAGCTTCTCGAATCTCACTATCGAGCTTAAGAAGCTCTTCGCTAACAAAACGTTCAGCAGATACCAAACTCTGTTTGCGAATAAAATGAGCAGGGACTTTAGTTCCTCCACTCTTGCCGGTTTCAAAGAAATAACCAAGATTATCATTATATTTGACCTTGAGACTGAAAATACCTGTTTTCTTTTTTTCCTTAACCTCCAATTCTGTAAGTAAACTTTCTGCCTGAGTTTTGATTATGAAATACTCTTTTAAACGAGGATGGGCATCTGGTTTGATAAAATCTCCCTTATTAATATCATTGTTAGGTTTATCATGGATCGTATCTTCGATTTTGATAGCAATATCATTAAGCCTTTCCATGACAATGACAACATTATTTTTTCCCGATGCCAAAGACTCTGAAAAGTCACCCATGGAGGGGAGAGCCCCAATCAGTGATTCGGTCATAGAAGGATTCTTTTCATTCAAAGTACTGAGTAATTTATGTACCACAGCTATAGACAGTTTTAAAGAAACAAAGTCACGAGGAAAAACTCTTTTAAGGGCCAGACGTATGCTGATTCTCTCAATGTCCATGATATGAGACATCCACCCCCGTATTTCTTTAAGTAAGATTGGACTTTTAAAAAAAAAATCGGTATTATCAAGACGACTATTGATGACCTTTCGATCCCGGCTAGGGAAAGCAAGATATTCTTGGAGTTTACGGGCTCCCATCATAGTCCGAGTATAGTCGATTATCGAAAGAAGAGAATACTTTCGGCTATGATCAAAATTATTTTTAAATACCTCCAGATGAATCAAAGTTTGTTGATCCAAAGTTAGGAAAAGTTGAGGCTCCATAATCCGAGGAGGTTGGAGATAAGTGATAGGTTCACCATAATTTTCTTCAGCATAGATAAGGAGAAGATAAAGTCCACGATAAAGAAAATAATATAAAGAATCAGTTTCGATTTTTTCTACTTTCACTGAACTCTTTGAATAGACCAGATTGATCTTCTCCTTTACCAAATCTGAAGCAGGATCGAAAGCATAGTTTATAATAAGATGAGGATAATCTCGAGTCAAGATTTTGACCAAATTACTATCACGGTAGTTTTCAGAGAGAACCACTTCCATGGGAAAATAACTTTCAAAAAATCGTTTTAAAGAACGCATTAGGTCTCGTTTCTCAGCAATATTCTCAAAAATTACTTCTCCAGTAGTAGTTTCTAAAGCAATAATTCCTGCTGAATTGCTATCATCCCAAAGATTGTCCATTCCGGCAAACAGATTATCTTCTCCAGGGAAATAGAAGTTGATGATAAAATTTTTCTCCTGAGCAGTTAGATTCATTTCATCGATGGTTGTCCCTGGAGTGATAACCTGAGCAATTTTTCGATTAAAGAGTGAGCTACCGGGTTCGAGTTTTTCCTGTTCCACAACTACAATCTTTTTCCCCTGTGCAATAACCTTATGGGCATAGCGATGAAGTTGATGATGGGGAATACCGCACATTGGAATTTGATGTCTTTCGGTAAGAGTGATTTGCAGCATGGCGGAAATTTCGACAGCATCTTGGTCAAACATTTCATAAAAATCACCCAGACGAAAAAAAAGGTATTTGTCCGGATGACGATTTTTTATTTCATAGTACTGACGCATCATTGGAGTCATTTTTTGGTTTTTGGTTTTTTTGTTCATAATTACTCCTATAAAATTTTAGACTTTAGCTGCCAAATAAACCCTTACTGGAGTGGGATACCCCTCAATGGTTTGAGAAGAGACTTCTCCTTTAAAATAGGCCTCCGAGTCCACCAATCCTTCAGCTAAACTGGTTCCTGGAGCTAAAGATGTGACACGTTGTTCTTCTTTTTGAAGGGAATATTTCCCCAAAATTTCTATATCCTTAAACCCAGTTCTCTTCAACCAGTTGATCAAGGCTGTGGAAGTAGGCAGAAACCAGAAATTTCGTTTGCCTGCATAACGTCCCTCTGGAAATAAAGCAAAGGGTTCCTCTCCAAGAACTCCTTGACAATCAATTAATATTCTTCCTCCTGGTTTTAAAGCTTTTGCTATTAATTCTAAAATGTTTAATGGATTGGAATGATGATAAAGTATCCCCAAACAGAGAATGACATTAAATTTTCTTGAGAAATAACGGAGAAACTCATATCCTAAAAGAAGAAAAATTCCTTGATTATGAACTAGATGATGGGGAGAAAAGACAGATTGAAGGAGAAGATATTGAAGAAAATTGCGGTGAACCGGCTCAAAACCAATCACAGCCCGGGGCGTTAATTCGTTGAGGAACCGAAGGATGAAGTACCCGTTATTACATCCTAAGTCAGCTATCATCGATTCCTCATTTATAAAACTGCGAAAATAAGGGAGAAGTCGATTCCATTTGATTGATGAATTCCATTCTGAATCGATAAGGTGTCCATTTAATCGATAGGGACCTTTTCGCCAAGGAGATAGCTCTTCAATGAGTCTTCTCAATTCTTCATAATATTCTTTATTTTGTGACTCATGCCCCAATACCAAAACCTCCTCCATCCTGTCCTTTACTTTTTCAACAATAAATCTTTCTTTGTTATTCATCTCTGTAATAGATGATATTTTTGGCAAAGCCATGATTCGATCAAGGATTTTACGATTCTGATTGAAGAAGCGAAAAACCTCTTGCCCCTGAGCTTCTCTCAAAATATAGTGATATCTTTGAGATAGAAATTTAGTAAGATTATTTAAATTGAGTAACCTTTTAAAAGTCAATTTCTGATTGCTAAGAAATAAGCATGAATAAATATTTGTCCAAACAATCAATTTAGGGATTTTTCGATGCATTATCATAAAGGATATTATCTGCACTATCTTTAATGATAATAACCAATTCAGCTAACTCTTTATCTACCTTGAACTTAAATTCTTCATTTTTTTCATCATAGACTCCGTCTTGAGGAATGACCAAGGAAACAGTTCGCCGATCTCCACTATATTTTACCGACTCAATCGTGGAAAAAACATCCTTCACCTGGAAACTCAGGGTATCATCTACCCATCTAATTCGTTCTATTACTGGAGGTTTATTGTCAAATATCTGTTGAACTGTCATTGCCTCATCGTAATAAACTTCCTCTTTACGGTTTTGAATAGAATCCTTAGCTACCACCTTGAATTGATAAATCCCATCAATAAATTTATAACCATCCAACTGGATCATAGTATTGAAATAATTATCACGAAACTTGTACCAAGTTTCTGGAGAGGACGAATCGTAGTTCCGATAATAAAGGGTATAAACTAAATTATCTTCATCCAAATTCTCTACTTCCCATTTAAGAACATATTCTTTTTTCCCAATCTTGGGAAAGGGAAGAAGAGATGTATTGGGATTAAGTGAGGGGATAAGAGCCTTATCCTCCGTTGAATAAACTGTATTAAGAGAATGATCGGCACTATAAACATCAAAGAGACCTTCGGATAATTGATCTTGAGATTGAGGTTGAACCCCCCCAGATCCAATCAGTAAAGGGTTGGGATCTTGCTTATAAATTTTAAAACTCTTAATCTGATGAGGTGAATTTTTCTTCCCATAAAATATTTTAACTTTTTTGATCAGAGCAGAGTCACTCTCAAAAGGTTGAGTAGCGAAAGGTTTTCTTGACGTTGAATGAGATGTGAAAGACAATTTTATTTGTAGAAAACGATTAGGAGGGCTGTGGATTTTTCCATCAGTCTCACTCCAAGACGACCAATCCATTACTGGGGTGATCGGAAGAAATTCTTCCGAGTTAGGAGAAGATTTTTCTGATTGGCTTTCATCCTGAACCGGAGACTGAGAACTCCCAGAACGAGTAAATATCTTGACTGAGGCAGGGGGATTATGATTTTCTACAATCAGATTCCCCCAAAGAACCACTTCATTGAAGTCAAAGACCTTACTTAAATATTCTCCCTGAGATGCCATCCTTGGTTCCAAACGATAAATATTTCCTTGATTGGCCAAGGTAAAATAAATTCGGTCTTTAAATAAATAGAAGGCAGAAAGACTACTTGAAGAATGGGAAAAGATTTTCTCCGAACGCGGCAAAGACCCTTTAATAAATTCAACCTGATAAATTTCTGCATTCTCTAAGATCCCAATATAAAGACGATGTTGGGATTTATGGTATATAAGACGGATCAAGTTTTTATTTTCGAATCTATAAATAAAGTTCAATTCACGATCCGGTTTAATCCTAACTAAGAAATTCTCATAACCTCTTCCCCCCGAAGAAATATTAGCCATTCCACCTAATGTGCCAGATAAATTATTGAGATCGACGTCTTCCCCTTTCAAAATTTCCTTACTACCCCCATTATCTCCTTCTGTTAAAGCTATGTTGTTGACTGTTGCCCCAGAGCCAGAGGTGATGAGATAAACATCATCATTCAAAAAAAGAAAGTCAGGAATATCTTTTTCTCCAGCATCAAAAACAACTTCCAACTTTCCTTTACCGATATCGGCAACTTTGATCCGATAGAGTTTTCCTGAGGTGGAAACCGAAAGATATAGATAAGGAATTCCTTTTATCTTTTGAAAATCTATTTTAAGAACATTGGGTTCAGCCAAGACTAAGGAAGGGGTTTTCCACGCCTCATTTTTATCTTTCGATTGATCTAATGGGATACGAAATACTTTTCCTCTCTCACCCCCGGTAGCCACCCAAAGATCATTTCCATGTTTTTTTAAATCCCAGATAAACTGTTCTCCTGTCTCTGCCCATACGGATTTCTTTTTACTTAAATCACTCTCACTAAGATCTTTGGGAATTGGTATTGAGAAAATCTTGCCCTCAGGGCCACTGCCGAAATATAGGGAGTCCTTGATCTTCATCATTGAGGTGATTTCCTTATCGGGAAGTTGTAAATGAACTTGTACCTTATCATTTTGGATAGCATAGACTTTTCCCTCACTTCCAGTAGCTACCCAAGTTTTCGATCCATCTTGTAAGATGTCCCATACTACCGAAGCTTCAACTGAAAAAACCTTATCCACCTTTGGGGTCAATTGCAAATTCTTGTCTCGGTTGATGAAGGTGTTTTGATATTCACCTTGACTCCAGGAATCTCCTTCTAATACCAAACTCTTGGTTTTATAGCCCCAAACAAATGAACAGTAAATTGTTATCCATAAAATAAATAAAATAATTGTTTTTAGTTTTATCATTCTTTCCAAAACAGTTGACATAATATTTGATCCTTATTAATTTAATCCTTATAGTTTGAATCCACCTGATAGTTAAAAGTCAGAAAACCATCCACACTCTCTTCCAAGTCATAGTCATAATATTTGACATTGGCAACACTGCCCTTTTCATTATGAAGGGAACGGAGGAGAAGTTTTTTTTGAATGACGGGTAGTTGCTGATAAACATTATCTTTAATTTTTAAACCAGCCTCTTCCAAGTTCCAAATACTGAGTTGAGAAGAAGAGGGGCGCGATTCAATAAATTTGGAGATACCTTCAAAAGTTTTTAAGGAATAGGGACTCATAAAATTTTGAGTCAACCAACGGAGTTGAGCTGAACTTATCGCCAAATTATGATTCCCATCTGGGGTATCGATAGGGATTGAGTAATGAAAATCACGATATATTCGTGGTTTTTG
The DNA here is from genome assembly GCA_965224715.1 of Spirochaetota bacterium. Taxonomy (GTDB): domain Bacteria; phylum Spirochaetota; class UBA12135; order COTS27; family CAXSBA01. Next base: position 223,046 of record OZ245054.1, read on the forward strand.
ATAACGGTCGAACCCTACTTGGAAACGGATCATCTCACCAGGACGATAAATTTTTCGAGGAATTCTTATAGCTGCCGCCTGCATATATTTATAGCCAGAATGAGCGATAATATTTACTTTGATATTGGTCACTATCCCGACCTCCCAGGAATTATGATGAATCATATCGATTACTTCACTTAAATTGGCAACAATCCAGTTAATTCCATTTCTAGTATTCAGAGAACTGTTATGGTCAAAAAAAGTAATGGATCGAGGAACACCGGATTGATTTGAAGTTATTGAAGGAAGAGAGTGGTCAGAATAATCAATGAAGTCTAAACGAATTGAATAATCCAAACTCACCGGTTGACTGTCATTCTCCATCCAGGAATAGATCTGAGAAATACCATAGTTAACCAAAGATGAAGATATTTGTTTATCATTCACCACCTCAAAACGATAGGTATCTTTGTGAAGCGGGGTATCTAAAACTAATTCTACTGGAAGATAGGAGGCTCGGCCTCCTATCTTCCCAAGAATCCCCGGCTGACGATCTTGTTCGATGGTACCGATTTCTTTTACCAAACTACCCATTTTGAAAGATGCAGTTTGAATAGGAAGAACCATCTCAGTACGAGCATGATAGAGGGGGAGACGGACGGCTCCCTGTTTCCCCATATCGTGTCCAAAAGCAAGAATAGTATCTCCTTGAACATAGGTAACCGTACCAAAAATATTTATTTCTACAGCACCCCTTATTAAATTAACACCGATATAATCTCCCGGAATCAGTTTATCCAAATTACCCTGATTCAACGACAGCTCATTCTCCAATATCCCCGATCCCACTCCTTGAAGAGGCATCGGCATAAAGGTAGGATTAAGTCCCATTCCAGAAAAAAGATTTTTTTGAAGTAACTCCCAACCAAAGGGAATTTTCTGATTAATCCCATGAATTCCAGGAGTTGACCAAGATACTAAAATAGGAAGAGAACTTTTTTCTAAAGTTTGAGAGATATTTTCATTGTGTTTATGAAATTTAAAAATCTTTGATTTTGACTCCTGATTCAAACTCCCAAACGGCAAATCAGATCTAGACTCAATCAATTTTTGAAGACTCCTGGCTTTTTGGGACAAAGAAGGATAACTCAGCAAATACTCATAATATTCTGGAGTGGCTTGCTTCAATATTTGAGGCGAATAAATCCATTTATCTAAATTGTGACTATTCGGAGAATGACGACTTTCATTCCATCCATCTCCAATACCATAACTATCATGAGACTCTTTCCCTTGATAATCAATGATAGGAAGCATCTCCTCAATTGGGGTGATTCCCATGATCGGTTTCTCCAGAAAACTCCAACTGTAGGCGATGGCTCCTACTAATCGATCTCCACTGTAAACCGGTGAACCACTCATTCCAGCAGCGATTTTAGTTTTTAAAATGAAGGGATCATCACTTTCAGCTAGAATAATAGGATAACTGGTGAATGGCATACGAAGGATGGAGAGAACCTTAACCGGAAAATGATGCATAACATTACCGTCAATCCGGGTTTTAGCCATGAGAATATCTCTTGGTTTAATTTCCGATAGAGTAATGATTTTTGTTTTAGAGTGAGATTTTGTTAACTGAGAAAAAACAGGAAAAGTTAGAAGTGAAATAAAAAAAAAGAGCCAATAAAAAAAAAGAAAAAATTGCGGAAAAAAATTATACATAATCATATACTATGATATCAGAAAATACTTAAAAAAGCAAGTAATAAAGTTCTCAAAGAAATTAAATAAGAAAAAAACCATCAAAGGAATAAAGGGTACCCTAACAAGCAAAACAGGCAACAGACCCTCTATACTTCAATGGATAAAATATTGACCAATCTCTGAAAGTACAGACTTTCACCTATAAATCAGTAAAATTTAAAGAGTTTTTCATTTAAGATTGCTTGTCAGAAATATCCTGCTCAAGACCAACTGAAAACTCCTGTGAGAGTTTTCAGTCTTTTTATGACAGATATCTTTGATGAATTATCTTCTACGTAGCTCGTCTTTTTCAATAGAACCACTTTCATCACGATCGAAAAATTCAAAACTATCTTCAATGTGATTCATATAAAATTCCTCCGGACTCAGCTGACCATCTTTATTCTCATCCAGTCGACTAAAATCATCTTTAGATCGCTCTTGAATAGCTTCTATATGCTCACTTGTCAATTTTCCATAACTTAATTCAGCATGTTTCTGAGCCTTACTTTGATTATGAGCGACAAATTCTTTACTACTCAGAGAACCACTGTTATCGCTATCATAACCATTAAACATCCTCTTACCTAAAGTTTCGGCTTCCTTGCGAGTGATTATACCATCTTCGTTTTCGTCTGGGCTACTAAACCTAAAGAAACCAAAGCCATATCCTCCTCTCCTGCTATAATCTTGGCGATTCCAAGAATCATCGTCATCCCAACGATCATATCTGTATCCATTTCTTCCCCTGCCATAGCCTCGACGATCCCAATAGCCATCATCATCCCAACGATCATATCCGTATCCATTTCTTCCCCTACCATAGCCTCGATGATCCCAAAAATCATCACCCCAACGATCATATCTGTGCCCATTCCTTCCCCTACCATAGCCTCGACGATCCCAATAGCCATCATCATCCCAACGATCATATCTGTGCCCATTCCTTCCCCTACCATAGCCTCGATGATCCCAAAAACCATCACCCCAACGATCATACCTGTATCCATTTCTTCCCCTGTCATAGCCTCGACGATCCCAATAGTCATCATCGTCCACTTCTTCGACTACTACAAAGTCCCAGCCATCCCTATAATGATCATCACCCCAAACTGATAGAACTAATACAGATGCAGCTAATAATAAAAACAGAGAAAAGAAATAAATTGTTTTAAGTTTTTTAAGTTTCATAGTCATCTCCTTGTTTTGTTCAATAATATAACGTCAATAAATCGGTTTTCCGTCAACAAATTATTGAGTTTTAATTAAATGTCCAAATATATAATAACAAGATGATCATCATTAATTATTAACTTTTTAGAGATAATTTATCTATTTTGATCTCAAATTCCAGATAAAAAATAAACAAAACCTAAATAATATTGCAATATATAACATGATAGGATGTAACTTATTTTAGCTGTCTTACTATTTGCAGACGTTCCCCTTCTCTTTAAACATGTACAGTGATTAGATAAAACAGAGACGAAGGAAAGACCTTGCCAGGAGTCGCTGTCTTTAAACATGTACAGTGATTAGATAAAACAGAGACTGCTATAATGTGAGGGCATCATCGATTAACAACTGAAGATATGGGCAATACCCAAATATTTGATGTTCCTGTTTTCGATAATGTCTTTGAATTGCCCGCGAAAAACCAGAAATGACTAAAATTAAAGAAAACTTTTACCTTTGATAACAACACTTTAAGTAATACTACAAATGAGATTACAATAATCAAACACAACACAAACTACTTAAAAAAAACCTCTTAACAAATCACAGTTAGTATGTTATAATAATATTATTACGAAAACATACAGAGGTCATGCACCATGAAAAAATTACAACCAACTAAAAAATCGGAGTTGATCACTCCCCCCAACTCGTCTAAGTATGGCTCACCCTTCAAATATCTTATTGTAATCACGTTCACGGTCATATTGACTATTTTAACTTTAGGATGCAACTCCGAGACAAATTCCTCAATTGACAAAACACAAATAACAGGCAGCATCAGCTATCAGGATATCCAGGTCGATTACGGAAACACAGTTGCCAGAACAGCTAAGCTGACCAACATGAATCCTTCTAATGCTACTAATAGCGACTACAGCTACAGTGCAAATCCCCCCTTACCAAATGGAGTTACTCTGAATCTAACAAACGGTACCATCACAGTGGAAAACAATGCTCCGGGGTTTTCCAACACTTACCTTATAACCGCAACCGTAAGCGGAAATGATCCCCAATACAAGGGTTCGGTTACAGGAACTGTTTCCATAAAAGTAAATCATTTTTCCGCAAGAGCCGGTCACAGTGTGGTCGAGTTTAACAATGAACTATACCTCATCGGTGGAGGTGGTGGCTCTTTCAAAAACGATGTATGGAAATCCTCAGACGGTGCTACCTGGACAGAAGTGACTGATCAAGCTCAGTTTTCCGCAAGATCCGCTCACAGTGTAGTCAAGTTTAACAATGAACTATACCTCATCGGTGGATATGATGGCAGCGATCGATTTAACGATGTATGGAAATCCTCAGACGGTACTACTTGGACAGAAGTGACTGATCAAGCTCAGTTTTCCGGAAGATACTCTCACAGTGTAGTCGTGTTTAACAATGAACTATACCTCATCGGTGGATATGATGGCAGCGATCGACTAAACGATGTATGGAAATCCTCAGACGGTACTACTTGGACAGAAGTTACTAATCAAGCTCAGTTTTCCGGAAGATCCGCTCACAGTGTAGTCGTGTTTAACAATGAACTATACCTCATCGGTGGATATGATGGCAACAATCTACTAAACGATGTATGGAAATCCTCAGACGGTGCTACCTGGACAGAAGTGACTGATCAAGCTCAGTTTTCCGGAAGATACGCTCACAGTGTAGTCGTATTTAACAATGAACTATACCTCATCGGTGGAGGGGGTAGCGGAAACTCTTTCTATAACGATGTATGGAAATCCTCAGACGGTGCTACCTGGACAGAAGTGACTACCACTCAATCTAAGTTTTCCGGAAGAAGATATCACAGTGTAGTCAAGCTTAACAATGAACTATACCTCATCGGTGGAGATATTAGCCCTTCTTACTATAACGATGTATGGAAATCCTCAAACGGTATCGATTGGAAACAAAAACTATAATTTCCTCTTATCAGGTAAGTTATATGGCGACGATAAAGTCGGTTTCATAATATTGATTCTTTCCTAAATAAAGGAAAAAATTATGATAAACCGTTAACTCTTTTGTCGTCGCCGAATCTATAAAATTTTTTGTATCACAATGAAAAAATTTCATTCAAAATCCCTCTTGACAAATCACGATCAGTATGTTATAATAATATATTATTAACGAAAACATACGGAGGTCACGTATCATGAAAAAACAAAAATTACAACTAACTAAAAAATCGGAGTTGATCGCTCCTTCAACTAAGATCACCCCCCCCCCCCCCCAAGAACTTATCTAAATAAAAGTTCACGACTCAAATATCTCATTATAATCACACTCATCGGCCTGTTGTCCTGTGCCGATGAATCAGGAAACCTATCGCCGTCACCCCCCACAAGTCCAAGTGACCTAACAGCGGCTAATAGCGGCAGACAGGTCGAACTTAACTGGACGGCTTCCGAAGGCGCCGACAGTTACACTGTCTATTGGGCGGAAACGGCAGCCGTGGACATTGAAGCGGCGAAAGCGGCAGGTCGTTTTCAGGAAGTACCATCCGGCACTTCAGTCACCATCAGCACTCTGACCGCCGGTAAAACCTATTATTTTGTGGCCACAGCATCCAATGCCAGCGGCGAAAGCACTGAATCACAGGAGGTGTCAATCACCACCCTGCTGCCTGTCACCGCTGCGGCGCGTGAAATAGCCGACAGATGGGGCCTGTTCCAGATTAGCGGCTACGCTGAAGAAAATGCAGCGGAAGACTATTATTTCGGCGTCAAGGCGGCAGACGATCCCGCACCGGCGGACAGCCAGGCCATGCAGAACGATCTCAACGTCAAGGTGTACGCGGTGAGCAGCACGCCGATCAACATCATCCTGGCCACGGCAATGGGCTCTCCGCTCATCCCTTTCTTCAACGGCGCAACGGACGCTGCATCGGCAAAGGCGGTCTGGACCGATGCCGATCTGGGCTTCACAAATGCCAATGTCATGACGGGAGACAAACAATATGCTGCCAGGGACTCGCTTTTAAGTCCCTCCACCGCCTACAAAATCTATGGATACAAACAGGGGGAGAGCCGGGTCTATGAGTTGGCAGAGTTCACGACAATTGCCGTGAAGACATCCTTCGGCGGCACAGGCGTGTGGCCAACCGACTCCAGGCGGATAAGTGACACGATTACCTTTCATGAAGGCAACTATGAGATACTCTCCCTGCAAAGACAGGGCGGCAGTAGTGACAAAACTTGGGGAACACCTTTCATAACGGGAAACCCAAACCGTTCACCTTATGCCAATCAGGACGACTTAATATTAAATCCCAATCTGTTTCCAAAAACTCACCCGGAATTCTACTTCTATTGCGGCGATGCCGTTGATTATGGAGACAACATCAATGTATTAATTCTCAGAGGTCTTTATGTTGTATCTAAGGATTTGGGGTCAAGCCAGGTGCTAAACTACAGAAGGGAATATGCTGGGAGCTTGGTTGACTTCCCCTTCACGATCAACTATCAGGCCGATTGATTCCTAACGGAAAAGCCGACATAAAAAACGGACGGTAAAAGACGGCACAAGAAAGCAGTTATCTGTAATGCGAGAATACTTTGGCGGTTTGTATGAAAACAGCCGCCAAAGTGTTTCTTGGTTGAGCAAGCCGATACATTATCAAAGCTGAGGCAGGATTTCTAAGTTTCAATAAAATAATACCAATGCCTTAAAATGGTGATTCATTCTTTTTTTCCTGAATATCAAACGGCACCATCACAATGAAAAAATTTCATTCAAAATTCCCTTGACAAATCACGGTTAGTATGTTATAATAATATACTATTACGAAAACATACGGAGGTCATGCGCCATGAAAAAATTAAAAAGAAAACTATATCCAACTAAAAAAACGGAGTTGATCACTCCTTCAACTAAGATCACCCCCCCCCCCCCCCAACTCATCTAAATAAAAGCTCACGACTCAAAAGTCTTCCTCTTCTCAAACAATTCACGGCCATTGTATTGGCCATTCACACAGCAGGGTTGCTTATCATCGCAAGTGTGATTCTAACTGCTATCAGTTGTAACACCAACCAGGAAGTGGTTGACGTTATCCCCACCCCCATAGCAAAAACATTGCCCCGCTCCCTGGAAACCTACGGCCATTTCACCCTCAAACCCGACGATTACCGCACAAGCATCGCACTGTTCAGCGCCAAATTGTCATCCGGCGAAGGAGAATACAGGCTGGCCATACGGCAGGCCGACCAGGCGGCCCCCGACGCGGATGGTATTCGCACATCGACGGCGACCATCCTACGCAAGCTCTCCGCCGAACCCATCAACCTGTTCATGAGCTTCCACATGGATACCGATCTGTTTGATACGGCCACGGCCTGGACTGATGACTCGGGGGGCAACATCTTGACCGATACCCTGCTCGAAGGGGCACGACTTAAGGCAGATACCGCCTACACCCTCTATGCCCTGGCGGAGGTTGACGGAACAGAAGTGCACAAGTTGATGGACTTTTCCACGGACCCCTATCCCGCCGATGATGCGGTCGGTAATGATGTTTTGGCTTTTAGTTTTCCCCCTCCCCAATACAGCTTTGTCATCCGAAATGGGGAGCCCTTCCTTTATGAAGTGGTGATGCTAAAAATTTCTGGGACATTCCGCTTTCTAGGCAGTGGTGAAAACGCTTTGACACAATGCTCTAATTCTTATGATTTCTGTATCCCAGCAATAACAACTATCTCCACAGCCCTTGATCCCCTGAAAGCATTTCACTTTATAAATAAGATTGACATTAAAGCAGAAAATCGCCGTTATAGTGGGACATCCAAAAGCATCGAAAGTTCGTTACAAAGCGGCACATCGGATACATTTGGCTTTAGATCAGACGGATTGCCCGATGTTTTGATACTACATTCAAACTTCATCATGGAATAACTAAGGCAAAAGGCGGGCCGTCTATGATTTTTTATTTAGACGGCTCGTTACAGCTTCCCCCGCTTCCCTTTAAACGGTATCGATTGGAAACAAAAATTGTAATTTCTTCTTATCAAGATAAGTTATATGGCGACGATAAAGTCGGTTTCATAATATTGATTCTTTCCTAAATAAAGGAAAAAATTATGATAAACCGTTAACTCTTTTGTCGTCGCCGAATCTATAAAATTTTTTGTATCACAATGAAAAAATTTCATTCAAAATCCCTCTTGACAAATCACGGTCAGTATGTTATAATAATATATTATTAACGAAAACATACGGAGGTCACGTATCATGAAAAAACAAAAATTACAACTAACTAAAAAATCGGAGTTGATCGCTCCTTCAACTAAGATCACCCCCCCCCCCCCCCCTCAACTCATCTAAATAAAAGCTCACGACTCAAATATCTCATCATAATCACACTCATCGGCCTGTTATCTTGTGCCAATGAATCGGAAAACCCATCGCCGACCCCCCCCCCCCCCAAGCCCGAATAGCCTAACAGCGGCTAATAGCGGCAGACAGGTCGAACTTAACTGGACGGCTTCCGAAGGCGCCGACAGCTACACCGTCTACTGGGCGGAAACGGCAACCGTGGACATTGAGGCGGCGAAGGCGGCAGACCGTTTTCAAGAAGTCCCATCTGGAACTTCAGCCACAATCACCACTCTAACCACCGGTAAAACCTATTACTTTGTAGTCACAGCATCCAATGCCAACGGCGAAAGCACCAAATCAAAGGAGATCTCAGTCACTCTTCCACCTATCACCATTACAACGCGTGAAATAGCCGACAGATGGGGCCTGTTCCAGATTAGCAACTACGCTGAAGAAAATGCAGCGGAAGACTATTATTTCGGCATCAAGGCAGCAAGCGATCCCGCACCGGCGGACAGCCAGGCCATGCAGAACGATCTAAACGTCAAGGTATACGCGGTGAGCAGTACGCCGATCAACATCATTCTGGCCACAACCATGGGATCTCCTCTCATCCCCTTCTTCAACGGCGCAACGGATGCTGCATCGGCAAAGGCGGTCTGGACCGATGCCGATCTGGGCTTCCAAAATGCCAATGTCATGCCGGGAGACAACCAATATGCCATCAGAAACTCGCTTTTAAGCCCCTCCACCGCCTACAAAGTCTATGGTTACAAAAAGGGAGAGAGCAAGGTCTACAAGTTGGCAGAGTTTACAACAATCGCCGTAAAGACATCCTTCGGCGGTACGGGGGTGTGGCCGTCCAACTCCAAACGGATAAATGACACGATTACCTTTCATGAAGGCAACTATGAGATACTCTCCCTGCAAAGACAGGGCGGCAGTAGTGATGCAACTTGGGGGCTGCCTTTCATAACGGGAAACCCAAACCATTCACCTTATGCCAATCAGGACGACTTAATATTAAATCCCAATCTGTTTCCAAAAACTCACCCGGAATTCTACTTCTATTGCGGCGATACCGCTGATTATGGAGACAACATCAATATACTAATTCTCAGAGGTCTTTATGTTGTATCTAAGGATTTGGGGTCAAGCCAGGTGCTAAACTACAAAAGGGATTATGCTGGGAGCATGGTTGAATTCCCCTTCACCATCAACTACCAGGCTAATCCCTAACGGAAAAGCCGACATGAAAAGCGGACGGTAAAGGCAGCACAAGAAAACAGTTATCTGTGATGTGGAACACTTTGGCGGTTTGTATGAAGACAGCCGCCAAAGTGCTTCTTTGCTTAAGTAAGCCGATACATTATCAAAGCTAAGGCAGGATTTCTAAGTTTCGATAAAATAATACTAATGCCCTAGTATGCTGATTCATTCTTTTTTTCCTGACTATCAAATGGCATCATCACAGCGAAAAGATTTATTCAAAATTTCCTTGATAAATCACGGTCAATATGTTATAATAATAATATATTTATTACGAAAACATACAGAGGTCATGCACCATGAAAAAACAAAAATTAACTAAAAAATCGGAGTTAATCACTCCCCCCAACTCGTCTAAGTATGGCTCACCCTTCAAACATCTTATTATAATCACGTCCACGGTCATATTGACTATTTTAACTTTAGGATGCAACTCCGAGACAAATTCCTCAATTGACAAAACACAAATAACAGGCAGCATCAGCTATCAGGATATCCATGTCGATTACGGAAACACAGCTACCAGAACAGCTAAGCTGACCAACATAAATCCTTCTAATGCTACCAATAGCGACTACAGCTACAGTGCAAATCCCCCCTTACCAAATGGAGTTACTCTGAATCTAACAAGCGGTACCATCACAGTGGAAAACAATGCTCCGGGGTTTTCCAACACTTACCTTATAACCGCAACCGTAAGCGGAAATGATCCCCAATACAAGGGTTCGGTTACAGGAACCCTCTCCATAAAAGTAAATCATTTTTCCAAAAGAGAAGGTCACAGTGTAGTTGTATTTAATAATGAGTTTTATCTAATAGGTGGATTTGATGGCAACGATCGACTAAACGATGTATGGAAATCATCAAACGGTACTGCTTGGACAAAAGTTATTAATCAAGCCCAGTTTTCCGAAAGAGCCGATCACAGTGTAGTCAAGTTTAAAAATGAACTATACCTTATCGGTGGATTTGAGGGCATAGGCCCTTCTTACTATAACGATGTATGGAAATCCTCAGACGGTATAGATTGGACAGAAGTGACTAATCAAGCTCAGTTTTCCGGAAGATTCGATCACAGTGTAGTCGTGTTTAAAAATGAACTATACCTTATCGGTGGATTTGAGGGCATAGGCCCTTCTTACTATAACGATGTATGGAAATCACCGGACGGTACTACTTGGACAGAAGTGACTGATCAAGCTCAGTTTTCCGGAAGATTCGATCACAGTGTAGTCGTGTTTAGCAATGAACTATACCTCATCGGTGGAGAAGGTAATAGCTTCAAACAACTAAACGATATATGGAAATCTTCAGACGGTGCTACCTGGACAGAAGTTACTAATCAAGCTCAATTTTCCGAAAGATCCGATCACAGTGTAGTCGTGTTTAACAATGAACTATACCTCATCGGTGGAAAAGGTAATGGCTTCAATCAACTAAACGATATATGGAAATCTTCAGACGGTGTTACCTGGACAGAAGTGACTACCACTCAATCTAAGTTTTACGGAAGATCCGGTCACAGGGTAGTCAAGCTTAACAATGAACTATACCTTATCGGTGGATTTGTTAACTCTTACTATAACGACGTATGGAAATCTTCAAACGGTATCGACTGGAAACAAAAACTGTAATTTCCTCTTATCAGGTAAGTTATATGGCGACGATAAAGTCGGTTTCATAATAGGACTTTTTAGCCAAAGGAAAAAATTATGATGAACTTTTTTGCCGTCGCCGAATCTATGAAATTTTATATCACAGTGAAAAAATTCATGCAAAATCCCCTTGACAAGTCATGAACAATGTGTTATAATAATATATTATTAACGAAAACATACGGAGGTCATGCACCATGAAAGAATTACAACCAACTAAAAAAACGGGGTTGACCACTCTTCCCAATAAAAAATACCCCCCCCCCCCCCCTCAATTCATCTAAATAAAAGTTCACGACTTAAATATCTTTTCCTTCTTAAACAATTCACGGTCATTGTATTCACAGCAATCTTGATCATTGCTTGTAATGCTACAGAAAACAACGAAGCAAAAACAAATAGTCAGACCGAAATCACAGTAACAGAGATCCCCAAAAGAGCCGCTACCGATGTGCGGGATTCCTATGTTCTTTTCAATATTGAGGCAAACAAAGACCTATCCGACTATCATCTCGCGGTGAAAGAGACAAACGAAGCAGTCCCTACCGCTGCGGAAATGATAAAGGGAGCATTAAAACGTAATCTAAGCACTAAACCCATCAATGTGCTCATTGCCCAGCGGTTAAATGCCCCGATGGTTGCTTTTGCAAAGAAGTTCTTTGCGGATAAGACACACACAACCCTTGGGAATGATATGTTTATTCAGGTGGACGTAAACACTCATTTTGCTTTGGTTAGGGATAATACGGCAAGTGGCGGCGATGCCTGGGTGGCCCAGTCCGTGTTGGAGCCGTCTACCGAGTATACACTGTACGGCATGGAATCAGGCGGGGGAAGTGTTACCGAGCTGTTATCCATGAGTACGGATGCCGAATCATCGGAAACGGGAAGCCGCAGTGTCAGTGAAGCCAAAACTGAGTATATGGACACAACTCTTGAAAACAAATACATTGATATCGTTCTTAATCCGGATGAAATCTACATCTTTCCAATACAAAGCAAGATTAGCTTTCCAAGTTCTAGTAATTTAGAGCTTGCAACCTTCCACTATTCCGGAGGTTCAGTAGCAGTAAACATGTTGACTGATCTAGAGTTATTTGGAGGGGCAGGAGACCTCTTTGCTTATCAGCTGCTATTATTTGCAGATAAGGATACGCGTATCGAAACAGTGAACAGAGGTATGTATGCACTGTTGTACACCAAAGAAATCAATTTGGATGATGGAACGGCTCCACGATTTGCCATAAGTTATTCACTATCAGGGATAGCCCCGCATAAATCACTGAAGTTTTCTCAGCTGATGGGTTTGCTTCCCTGAAAAGGCGTTCCGGCGGATCCCCCGGCGGCTGAGAAACGCCCTATGCAGGTTATGCTCTTGTCAACAACGAAACAATAACACGGGGAGTCTTGACTATGGGATAAGTCATAAAACTAAAAAACCTCTTGACAAATTACAGATTATATGCTATAATAATATTATTAGAAAATTTATTAAAAGGATCATCCAATGAAAAAATTACAACCAACTAAAAAAACGGAGCTGATTACTCCCTCAAGTAAGATTACCCCCCCCCCCCCCCCACCAATTCATCTAAATAAAAGCTCACGACTCAAATATCTTTCTCTTCTCAAACAATTCACGACCATTGTATTGGCCGTTCACACAGCAGGATTACTTGCCATCGCAAGTGTGATTCTAACTGCTATCAGCTGTAACGCCAATCAGGAAGTGGTTGACGTTGTCCCTACCCCCATAGCGGAAGTATTGCCCCGTTCCCTGGAAACCTACGGCCATTTCACCCTCAAACCCGATGATTACCGCACGAGCATCGCTCTGTTCAGCGCCAAATTGTCATCCGGCGAAGGAGAATACAGGCTGGCCATCCGGCAGGCCGATCAGGCGGCCCCCGATGCGGATGGTATCCGCACATCGACGGCGACCATCCTGCGCAAGCTCTCCGCCGAACCCATCAACCTGTTCATGAATTTCCACATGGATACCGATCTCTTTGATACGGCCACGGCCTGGACCGATGAATCGGGGACCAGTATTCTGGCCGATACCCTGCTCGATGGGGCACGCCTTAAGGCAGATACCGACTACACCCTCTATGCCCTGGCGGAGGATGGCGGAACAGAAGTATATAAGTTGACGGATTTTCCCACGGATCCCTATCCCGCCGATGATGCGATTGGCAACAATTTTTTTGCTTTCGGTTTTCCCTCGGCCCAATACAGCTTTGTCATACGAAATGGGGATCCCTTCCTTTATGAAGTAGTATGGACGAAAGCTCCTGCTACGGTGCAATTTTTTGAAAATAGCATTGGACATCAATCAACATGTTCCAATGCCCAAGATGTATGTACCTCAGGTTCCGTTTCAGCAATTGGAGCATTGATTTTCATAAATAAGATTAACTTCATTGACACAAAAAGCCGTTCAACCGCCTTACTCAAGAGTGTGGCAACTTCGCTGCAGAGCGGCTCATCGTATGCATATGGCGTTACCGTGAGTTCACTATTACAACACAATTCAAATTTTATTATGGAATAACTAAGGCAAAAGTCGGGCCGTCTATGATTTTCCATCTGGACGGTCCGGCACGGCTTTTCCAGCTTCCCTTCAAACGGTATCGATTGGAAACAAAAACTGTAATTCTCTCTTATCAAGGTAAGTTATATGGCGACGACAAAGTCGCTTTTATGATAATTCTTTTGTCGTCGCCAAATCTACAAAATTTTTATATCACAATGAAAAAATTTTATTCAAAAATCCCCTTGACAAATCACGATCAGTATGTTATAATAATATTATTATTTAAAAATTTATTAAAAGGATCATTCAATGAAAAAATTAAAAAGAAAACTAAAGCCACAACCAACTAAAAAATCGGAGTTGATCGCTCCTTCAACTAAGATCGCCCCCCCCCCCCCCCCTCAATTCATCTAAATAAAGGCTCACGACTCAAATATCTTTCCCTTCTCAAACAATTCACGGTCATTGTATTCATAGCAATTTTGATCATTGCTTGTAATGCTACCGAAAACAACGAAGCAATAACAAGCAGCCAGACTGTAATCACAGTAACAGAGATCTCCAAAAGAGCCGCCGCCGATGTCCGGGATTCCTATGTGCTGTTCACTATCGAGGCAAATAAAGACCTATCCAACTATCATCTCGCCGTAAAAGAGAAAGGCAAAACAGCCCCCACTACTGCGGAAATGACGGCGGGAGCATTAAAACGCAATATAGGGACGAATTCCATTAATGTGCTCATCGCTCAAAGATTGAATGCACCGATGGTGACTTTTGCAAAACAATATTTTGCGGATACGACGCATCAGACATTAGGCACGGATATGTTAAAATCACTACGTACATCACACAATTTTGGTTTAATCTATGACGGCAATGCTGCGGGAACGGAAGCATGGGTGAAAGAATCAACACTCAAAGCCCTAACCGGATATACCCTCTATGGCATGGAAGAAGGGGGCAATCAAGTTGATGCCTTACAAACCTTTGTGACGGATGATACGCTAGGAATACCAACAACAGGACCAGAGATCAGTCACGCGGACAGTACTCTGGAAGAAGGCCATATTGAGATTGCGATCAATACTAATGAATTGTATATTTTTCCACTGCAGGTACAGTTGAATGCACCTCCAATTACTTATCTACAGTTGGATTTTTCAAACAAAACCAGTGGAAATTTGCTCGTTGGAGTACCAAGCAGCATTGGAGAGCCAGGAAGTATTTTTGGAGGCGGAATAGAAACAGAGTATCCCAATTATGTGTACATGTTATATCTTTTTAAGAATAGGGGATCATTAAAAGAAGTCTATGCTAGTAGTGCACTTTATGTCCTGATGGATACCGCCGCTCTCAATTATGATACGCTTCAATATGGGGTGGCTTACACCTTATCTAATGTAGCGGATGTTCCTGAGATTGGCCATTCAGTTTTAGTAAAGCAGCAGTAGTTCTGCAGCTTATGTAGTTGTTTCAATATTATGAATTTGGTATTGGATGTAAATATAGTTTCCATATATTCTCATAAAACAAAGTGTTCTGTTCCCCACCGAGCAAACCTCACTCTACCTCTCCCACGATTCAGAGGGACGCTATCCCCCTCACCGGATACATATTATCTCTTGCATGCTGTTCAGCCAAACAGCAGTGTCCTTACTCCTATTGCTCTCGGGAGTTTCAGAACGAGAAGCTATATCGTTGACCTGTATCCAGATATGACCCACATTGGAAGTCTGTCGGGATCGGAACATACGGGGACATTCTACATGAAAAAGGGACAGTTCTTTGTTCTCGTCTCTCTCTTTGGGCAAAGTGTAGGGGACGATAGTTTTAATTCTTTTTCATTAATCTTTACTAACAATTTAACTATTATAAGTGGAAATCTTAATATATCTGTTCATTCGTTGATATGGGATCCGAAATTTGACGGACGATCTAAACCCTTTCCGTTTTTCTATGCTTTGATTCTTCCTGCTGATATGATGCCCGATCCCCCATCAGTAGTTGAGTTCCATACAGATATAATTTTTACGCTACACCAAAATTGGATTCAAGATGTTTAAGTGAAACATATCGTTTTGCTGGTAACAGAAACAGCCAGCACACAGCAAGTAGGCTGGTCGTTAAAAATGCTTAGAACCTATGACCAATAAGAATGCTTCCCAGTCAGTAGTTTATCATCCCTATCTGCCAAATTTGATCAAAGGAAAAAGGTTTGCCTTTAAAGCCACCCTAAAACTTACTTTGTGGGCTTATTATAGCACTAAGCAAATTAACATATTCTGAGGTTAAACTTTCCCACGATAGAGGAGAGTCTTTTCCCCAAAGTCTAGTGGAATAGAATTTAATTTTATTCCGCTCACTCCTGGAAATTATTTTATCTAGAGCTTTTATAATTTCATTAATCTCTAGGGTATTCACCTCCATTACTCGATCTTTCCACCAACTCTCGATCATTCGATGAGAGAAAGTTTGCCTTAATCTTTCTACTATGAAACTTTCTTGATGACTCACACCTCTATTGATCGGGAGTTCCTTGTCGATAAGTACTCTTCCTCCTTCAGCCAAAGCTTCCAGAGGGGGCATCCCAAACCCTTCCATTAAAGAAGGATAAAGAAGCCATTCTGCCTCCTGATAAAAGGTGGGAAGTTCAGTCTCGGGAAGATAGTCCAAGCGAAAGATAGGGCAAGGATGATTTTGGATCATAGGCAACAAAACTCTACGAAAATAATGATTTTCTTTCCCCGCAATGACTAATCCGTATTGCTCCGAAATCTTGTTTATTTTTTTTAGTGTTTTGAGAGCAGAAAGAAGACGTACAAGATTCTTTCTAGGGCTAAATCCGCCCACATAAAAAAGAAATTTCTTTGAAGATTGTTTTAGAAAAGAATATCCCACAAAATTCGGAGACCCATGTTTTATAATATAATTCCAAACTCTCTTCTTATTACTTTTATTCGCTTTGTTTTCTCCATTTATACTTATACCATTAGGGATAAATACGATTTTGGCTAAAGGGACAACCGGGAAGTAATGCAGGACATCTCGATATACTTGAGGGGAAACCACAATGATTTTATCCGCAGTTTGAAGTTCCTTGGCTAAACGATAACGATAGAAAATAGATTGAAATTTACGATAGGCCTTTTTAATCTTTAACCATAATTTTTTTTTGAAATTCCTTGTGTCTTCCAAGAAACGGAGAGAATAAAGCGGTATAAGGTCATGGATGGTGATAACCATAGCTGATCGTTTAATATCTTTATCAAAGCTAAACTTATTCGGAAAAAATATTTTACGTAAACGAAATAAAACATTCACCAATCGATACGGAAATAAATAAGGGATGCCCCGGCTCCAGGGAGCTTCGTAGACATCGATTTGATAACGATAAAGGAGTAAAGGAAGATAAAAATGTAGCCACCACCATTCCGAAAACTCTCTAATGACAGGAAGATTGAGCCCCCATATTGGAGTAATGATAACCCTAAAATTCTTAGACTGATTGTTTAAGAGATCAATGCCATATCCCCGCAAACATTCTAAACAACTTGAACTTAAGGAATAGGGAATAAAAAAAGTGATGATAATTTCAGAAAATTTCTGGGGAAGTCGACCATAAATAGATAAAGCTCGTTTGCCCACTCCAGTTAATGGATTTTTTAAAAAAAGAGCATTGACTCCCAGGCTCACCTTTCGATCAAGATTATCTTCCTTAGCTGAATTTTTTAAATTTTTTAGAGTATTTTTTCGGAGAAGGTTTTTTGATACTCTCATCCCCTTTGATTAGATAATATTGATCAATTTGAATTCGGATAGTTTTCTAAAGTTCGATGATGAACCTGATTCCATTCTTCAATGACTCGAAGATTCTCGGCAATACTCTTACGGGCCATTTCAAAGGGAGTCTTTCCTTTAAGGATATAGTCTTCATGATGATCTGGCAACTCATAAGGTATTGGAGGTAAGTTATTTTTTTGATTGACCTGACAAGATTGAATCGTTTTCTTTTCAGTATCCAAGCTGAGTTCCACCGAGCCCTTGTCGATATGTTGAGTAACATAATCGATCAAGATTTTATGGTTTTGGGGTGCAATGACTGGAGTTCGGATAAGATTTTGCCGACAATTATCACGAAAGATGTCAGCAAAAGCGGTCTTACCCTCCGGAGCACTACCGATAATCACTTGATAGCCATGAAGGGCATAAACCGCATGCTCTCGAGAACTGCCACAACCAAAATTGAACCAAGTAATAAGAAAGGTAGCTCCTTTACTATTTGGATGATTTAGGCTACAGTCGGGATTCAAAACCTTTTTTTCGAAAATAAAATCCTTCTTTTCTAAACTGGGTTGGCAAATAGTCTCGGAAGTATACCTTTTTTCAAAGAAGGCAAAAGGTTCAAAGCCTTCCAATGAAGTACGTTTAAGAAAACGAGCCGGAATGATGACATCAGTATCGGTATTGGGTTCTAAGAAACGGTTAACAATTCCAGAAATGATCATAATAATTATTTATTCCTTCTTCTCACGTCGGGGATTTAGTTAAACTAATTGAAGAATGGGATTGATAGAAAGTTTCTATACTAGATATTTTACCATTGAGGGCTGCTAAAGCTACCGATCGAGGACTCATCAAGAAAGTGCGAGATTGAGGCCCTTGTCGACCAGGGAAATTCCGATTAGTGGAAGAAGCCACTCGCCCCTTGAATTTATCAGGATTCATAGCTAAACAGGAACTACATCCTGGATCTCGCCATTCAAAACCCGCTTCAATGAAAACTTTGTCAATCCCTTCATCTTCACATTGTCTTTTTACTTCAATGGAGCCCGGTACCGCTAAAGCTTTCTTGATCCTGACCTTCCCTCCGTGGAGGCGAATAACTTCAGATGCATCTTTGAAGTCCGAGTAACGGCCATTGGTACAAGATCCGATAAAAGCTCCATCGATACTTAAACCGTCTAAGCTTTCCCCTTGACTGGGTTCAAAGCCAGCACGGGAAGGATGTACGTTTTCTACCTTTCCAACCCTGCCCCGGATATCAGTAACGTCGTTTAAAGTGAGTCCGAAGGAAATCATCTGCTTGATTTCACTACTATCGAAGTGGATTTCTTTATCAAAAACAGCATCCGTATCACAATTATAAGATTTCCAACGATTAATCACTTCATCGGTAAGATAATCAGTTTTATAAAAATCTCGGTTCTGGCGATACCAAGAAATAGTAGCGTCGTCAACATCGCAATAACCGAATCTCCCTCCCATTTCGATGGTCATGTTACAAATCGTCATTCTTTCCTCCATGGTAAGAGATGCGATAGTGGAACCAGTAAAGAAAACCGCACCTCCAGTAGCCCATTCATTGCCCAACCGAGAGAGGAGAAAAAGAATCAAGTCTTTGGCATCGGTATAACGAGGGAGGGGACCATCTATTTCTATTTTCATTTGTTGGGGTGATTTATAATTGAGAAGGGCACCAGTGGCAAGAATATCACGTACCGAAGAAGTACCAATCCCCGCCGCTATGGATCCAAAAGCCCCATGAGTAGAGGTATGAGAATCTCCACAGAAAATCGTAATATTAGGTACTGTAAGTCCCACATCAGGGGCTACCACATGACATATACCTTGTTTCCCATTATGAACTCCATAATGGGTAATTCCATGTTGTTGACAATTCTCTTCCAGGGTTTTAATCATCACTTCATCCATGATGTCATTGGGTTCGGATTTTCCTCCGGTGTAAACCACATGATCGGTGACTGCAAAAGTATTTTGAGGACGTTTCACCTTAAGCCCCATTTTCTCAATGGAAGCAAAGGCTTGAGCACTGGTCACTTCATGAACGATATGGAGACCTACCGAAAGTGCTTTCTTACCATGAGGGAGTTCGATTATATTATCTTGTTCGATTTTTTGAAAACGTGTTTGTTTCATATCAACAACTTTTCATTTCGCTGTGTTTTAAAAATTTTCCATACTGATCAATGATATAATTTTAATATGATTTTCAATTTTTATTTCTGGCAAATATAGATTCATTGATATGATTTTTAAAGGATTTCCTGATCTAGGTTACATTGATCTGAGTTATGGCAAGTTAGCTTTGATCAATATAACTCTTTTAATAGTACCCTGGGTAACTTCTTACTTCTATGGTATCATAAAAAAAAATACCGCTCTTATCTTGATCGGAGTGGGATTCTTTCTTCTTTTTGTCAAAGAATGGTTAGTTATAGTTCTGGGTTATACGTATCTCGACTTTACTGTGATCCTATTTTGGGAGTTGTTCTTCTTCTTTGGTTTTTCTTGGTTGATTATAAAAATTTATCAAGAGTGCGTCATTCGGAATAACGACTATTTTTTTTCTGATATAAATTCGGAGGGTTATCAGCATCCGCGACCTTTTTCAGAAATCATCCCGCCTTCTATCTATAGGATAAGTCCTTTTTCAGTTACAGGTGGCATATTGTTTATTTTAGCTTTGATTATCACTTTAACAATGATTTCAATAGAACCCATCAAAGGGATGATGGCATGTGTTTTCTTCTTGATGATGGCTCTACCTATGGAAAGAGCATTCTACTATTGGGGGAAGGACTATGTTTATTTAGAATCTCCTTGGACTCACTATCCAGTTATCTATTCTCTTAAATTTTTTTACAGTATGTTCAGTTTAGGTTTTCTGATTCTATTAACAAGTGTTTTTATTGATTTCTTGGGCTGGATTGATTTTTCTAAAAGACTCCCCCAGATTTTATCGGTATTCGCTTTAAGTAAAGTCATACCTTTAATATCTATTTACTGGTTTCTTTATCATCTTCACAGTTGCTATTCCCAAGTCACGAAAAGCTTTGAGACTACTTCTGCCGATAATGAGAGCTGGGTTCAAAAAACTTTTACTACCAATAATCAAGACGTTATCACCTTGTCTCGCTTCAAAGAGAAATATCCCAATATTCTTTTTTCTCAAACCCATGAAACTGCAGCTCTGACTATGCTTCAGTATTTAGTACAACTCCTTAAAAAATCTAGAAGTGATTGGATATATTTTCATGAACCAGGAAACCTTTTTCCGGAAAAGCGAGTAGTGATGTCACATAACTCCTATATTGAGGGAAAAGATGTTCCCGATACTGACAAACTCAATCCAGAAAGTCACATTTCCAAAATCCAAAAACTGTTAGACAAACAATTGGCATTTTTCTTTTATCAGATTCAAAGTCATTCCATCACTTTTCAAAAAACATTTAAAAAAAATTTTCGATCTATTCCTGATCATATTCATTCCCTTATCATTTATCCTTTTTCTTTTCACAAAAAATCTTGTTCTCTGTTATTGGTTAATCCAAAATTTGATACTCCCCCATTTCGTTCCTTTCACGTAAACATTTTAAAGCAATTCAGCTACAAATTTTCTCAAGTGAATTTCTTTGAAAAGCAAGGAACACTTAAAGATCAAACAGAAAAAACTCCTAAAATAGATTCTGAAGCAATATTATTCCCCGAAACTCAAAAAAAGAAAGATATTATTTCTAAAATTAACAAAGAAAAAAATTTGGTTGAGAATGTCAGCAAAGCTCTTCAAAACTTTTATCCTGCTAACAATAGACAGGTAGATGGGATTATCTATGAAGTGACTGAATTTTTTTCGGATCAAATTCAAAACACTTTATTATTAGCTAGTCATATTGGTGAAAAAGGGAAACTCTTTGTTTTTAATCAAATTAAACAAAATCCTTCTTTTTTGGCTACTACCGAACTCAATCTTCTCAATCTATTCTATTCCCAACTTACTAAGAAAAACGCTAACGTATTTATCAATGAATGGCAACGTAAGTGGGAACCCGTCTCTTCAAATGATAGATGTCAGTCTTTGGCTATAGAATTTCATCCTGACAACAATCGATTGATGTACTTCAATGCAGGTGTTACTCTTTCCTATCATTATAATTCAAAATATGATGTTTTTATACCTTTAAAAGTACATCAATCTAGCCTTTATTATTATTCTAAGAAAAAAATTCCATCTCTGCCCCTTAGCACTCAATTACAGGTCAATCCCAATGATTTGATAGTAGTCTTTAGTAAAGAATTTGCTGCAATCAAGAATCGCTCTGGAAAGAAACTTGAAGTTACAACGCTTTTAGACAATATCAAAAAAAATTCAAAAGGTAGCCCCAAGGATATTTCTCATAGTTTATCTGAAGTGATAAACCATTTTACCTACTCCAGTGTTAAATTTAAACAAATCATCTTTATTGCAAAAATTTTGGGATAAATATTATTATGATTAAAAAAATAAATTATTCAAACTACAAACTGTCTTTAATTTTATGGCTTTTCCTTCTTCCATTCGTCACTCTTTGGGGATTAGGGCAAGGCACTGCAGAATTAAGACAACAGTTAGAAGTTAGAGAAAAATTTAACCTAGCTATTAGTCTCTATCATCAAAAGAGTTATGGTCTAGCTATTCCTTATTTTATTGAGGTATTGAAAAAGGATAATCAACATTTTTTCGGTCGTTATTATCTCAGTCTATCATTTTTTCGTGATGGGCATACCGATGAAGCCATTAGAGAAATTGAAAACTTAATCCGTATTCATGGGCTTAATCGTAGTTTAGAAAAAAAGATCAACTTTTTCTCTCAACAAAAATTCTTGGAAATGCCGACAAGGAATTTCAACAGCTATGTATGGATCCGCGACTATCCCAATCCTGATACCCAACTATCTTCTTTGAAGAGTTCACTTAATCCCTTTGCTTTACTCCGAAAACAAGGATATCGTATTCGAATGCCAATCCATATTGAAGTAAGCCAAAACCAAGAACTTATGGTTTTAGATTTTTCTCTCAAGAAATTTTTTCGTTTGGATGGGGATGGAGTTTTCCTGGGCGATATTTACAAAAACTTTCCTTCTTCCACTTTTAAACAATTAAGTGGACCTTGGGCATTCTCCCCTGTTGAAATATTAGAAGCTCCAAGCAAAAAAAATAAAGGATATTGGATAACCGATTTTCTTAACGATAATATCAAAGTTATTGATTCAAGTGGTAAGATTGTTTCAGTGATCGGTACAAAAGGAATTGGGGAAACCAATTTCTTAGGGATCAAGGATATTGCCACTGATGAAAATGGGAATTTTTTTATTGTGGATAGTGGTAATGGACGTATCCAATACCGCAATCAACGAGGTAAGTGGCTCAAGAATATTGGTCAACGCGGCGATTCCTCTGGGCATCTTCTTAATCCAATCGATATTGCCTATGAAAAGACTCAACGGCAAATCTATGTTTTAGATAAGGGTAATAAAAAAATAGTGATTTTCTCCATTGAAGGAACATTCATCCAAGAGTTACCCATCAATACCATTAACAGTCGGTATAATGGAAGGGTCAATAACCCTCAAAAGTTATATTGGGGAAATTCGGAGAAGCCCAAATATCTTTACCTATTAGATGCAAAGTCTCTTCATCGCTTTCATTTAATCGATCAGACATGGGAAGAAATTGAACTGAAACGTCAAGGAGTCAATCAATTTATTTCTATAGCTATGGGGGAAGATGGTTATCTTTATTTAGGGAATGCCTTGAGAGAAAAAGTTGAGGTCTTCGCTCCAGTAGAAAAAACCTATGTTAATCTTCCGGTTTTAATAAAAAGCATTGATATTCAAAAATTTCCGTTAGTGAACTTAGAAGTGGAAGCTAATGACTTAATCGGATATCCTATAAAATTTCTCCAAAGTCAGAATTTCTCTCTTTATGAAAACAATACAGCCTTACCCTTCAAACTTCTCCCTAATCCCAATACTCAACGTATCGTCCTCCTGGTAGAAAAAAGTACCGCTGCTCAAGAGCGAGAATTTACCATTAAGGCCTTTATAGAAAATCTTTACAATCAACTGAGCGAGGATGAAGGGATAAAAGTGATCACTTATAATCGCAATGGCTATATTGATCAAACTCCTTTTGCCAATTTTAAATTAACAGCCATAGAAAAAATATTCAATCCCCACGATGCATTTACCCAAGAATTTACCGTTGATGGGGCATTCAGATCGGCAATCAATCATACTAAAGAAAAAAGATTTAAGCAAGCAATAGTGATGTTGGTCTTTACTCCTTATCAAGCAGCACATTTTCAAAATCAATATTTTAATATTATTCAAACTCTTAAAAATAATGATATACCGGTTTATATTTTCTATGCTGGTCAGAATTTTTCTGAATCATCTCTTTTTTATTTACGAAGTTTGAGTAGTCAAACCCGTGGAAAATTCTACACCTATGATCAAGAAGCTTTGCAGCGTTTTGAAAATGATTTCAGTAACTATCATAATGGGAACTATACTCTTCAGTATCTAACCAGTTCCGATCCCCGTAATCGTGGGGTTTTTCGAAGAGTGGCAGTAGACGTAAGATACAAAAACAGTCAAGGGGAAGATTCATTAGCCGGTTATCCCCTTCCCTGAAAACAATTTGAATTAAAATTAAATTGAAAAGTTTAGTCAATTATGAATAAGCCGGCAAAGTCAGTTCAACCAGCATTGAAGTTTAAATCATCCAAATATACTCAGGCTGTTCTCATCACTGGAGCTAGTTCCGGGATTGGACTTGCTTTTACTGAGGATTTTCTCTCACAACATAATTATGAAGGGGTAAAGTATGAGACAGTGATAATGGTAGCCAGCAATCAAGAAAAGCTGAAAAAAACAGCGGTAAAACTAAAAGAAAAATATAGATCTGGCCCTAAAATCCTCACCTTTGCTGCTAACTTATCCCGCTCAAATGCGGTTACCCAAGTGAGGAATTTCATTAAAAAAAATCGTCTTAGAATTACTATTCTTGTCAACAATGCTGGCATCGGGTATATGGGAAACTTTGTCGATATGTCAGAAACAAAAATCAGCGAAATGATTACTTTAAATATAACCGCATTAACTGGTCTTTCTCATATGATATTGGAGCATATCCATAGTTGGGATAAGAAACCAACGGTGAATCCGATCATCATCAATGTTGCTTCAGTGGTAGGCATCATACCTGTTCCTCTCTCCACAGTCTATGCTGCTTCCAAAGCTTATGTGGTAAGTTTTAGTGAAGCTTTGAGAACAGAATGCAGAAATATCCGTGGTCAAGGCTATAGGGTGGAAGTTTATACCCTTTGTCCTGGCTCCACTCGTACTTCCTTTTTTGATAAAGCAGGTGAAAACCAAAGAGGATTTATCGCTACAGATCATTTCATGGACCCCTTTCAAGTAGTGAAAGAAACTCGGGAAGCAGTTAATAGAAAACAGGGGTTTATCATTCCTGGAACTGCTAACCGATTTGTTCCCTTTCTCAACCGAATACTTCCTCGTCGTTTGGTTATCAAAATTTCTTATTGGCTAATGAAAAGACGACTAAGATAATAACCAAATTTTCTACAGATTTTAAATTATCCATATCAATACTACAGAACCAGTCATCTTAACTGACCCCTTTAAACCAGGGAAAAAAGTATAGAAAGAGCAAATAAAAGGATGATTCCTCCTACTATCCAATTGAAATATCTAAGTGTTGAGGGGGATCGAAGATGCTGGGAAAGAGTTTGAGAAAAAATAATTACAATACCGAAAGCTAACCCTAAACTAGTAAATGCAATAAGAAGTATATACAAGACATCAATAACACCTAATTGGTTTAGATCAAATATTCCAGGAAGAAAAGCAAAGTAAAAAATAAAAATCTTGGGATTACTGAGAGATAGTCCTAAACAAAAAATAAAAATCTTGACATAGTGTCTAGTATTTTGACAAGCAGGGTTTATAGGCTTGGGGGGACATAGGAATTTCTCTAAGGCAAAAACCAAAAGAATAATACCGCCTGTAAGTCGAATTTCCTCTCCGTATTCGGAAAAAAAAATCATGGTTAAAGAAGATCCTAATGTTGCCAGTAGGATATAAAAAAGATCAGCACTTAAAGTTCCTAGAGATGCTGTAATTCCACTTAGTAACCCTCTAGTGGCAGTAAAGTAAATCACATTAACTACCCCCATTCCCGGCATAATCCCTAAGAGAAAAAGGATCCCCCAAAACCATAGGGCTTGAGACAGGGGTATGGTTTGTTCCATAAATCTGTTGCTAGTTACTTCTTGGCAAAGGTT
Organism: Spirochaetota bacterium; assembly: GCA_965224715.1. Lineage (GTDB taxonomy): Bacteria > Spirochaetota > UBA12135 > COTS27 > CAXSBA01. The sequence continues at coordinate 248,926 of OZ245054.1, forward strand.
TAACTGGTTTTATTAATTGGGTTTATTTCTATAGCATCTCTTACTTAAAAGGGCTATCGGAATAAATATTTTTATCCCGATCCTTCGTATCTTCTTCATCGAAATAGTAACGTTTTTGTTCTGTATGGGAATCCATCTCATCGAAGATACTAATAAAACAAACAGCTTCTTCTGGGGAAATGTGAACAGATGTTATTTTTCTTTCTGCTATCTTTTTCAAAATAGTTTTGATAACAACATGGTTATTATCAAAATCTATCTCATGCCCATTTTGATACAGTTGACTAATCTCGCTCAACATCAGGTTGAGCTTAGACTTCACTACATTGAGAAGTACACCTTGGAATTTAGAACATTTTTTTTCTTTTTCGTCCATAATTATTTATCGGTCATTTTTATTTTATCTATGTTAGAAAAACCATTAATCTCATTCTTGATCTCTCTGAGTAAACTCAAACGAACATGTCGAAGTTCTTTCTCTTCCACATTCACCATTATATCGTTAAAGAACAATTCTAAAGCTGTAGGATAACGATAATACAGCCTGATTAGCTCACTATAGTTTTGTAACTGTGTTAAAGAAGGACGGCGAGATTTTATTTCCAAATGAGTTTTAAGGAGATTTTTTTCTGCATTTTCGTGCAAATGTTTTTCAATGGTTTCCTTATTGATCGTATAACTTACTGTTTCTTGACTGGAATTTTTTTCTGTAATATTAATAATTCTTTTAAGTCCTGCTAATAGATTAATAAATTCAGGGGTGGAACGTTCTTGATGAAGAACTTTCATTTTAAGATGTCGATCATAGGGATTCATATCCAGAGAAACTGCTTCTGATTCATCGGAGGTAAAACCACAGTCCTTAGCATAAGTTTTAAATCGTTTTTCTAAAAATTGACTCACGTCCTTCACCCAATCATCTTGACGAAAATCCTTATAGATCATAGCTCCTTTCTCTAATACTGTGTCAAGAGACACCATGATTTGGTTTTCAGTAAGAAGGCGAATTATCCCATAACCTTGACGACGAAGGGCATAAGGATCATTATTTCCAGTAGGTATGAGCTTCACCGCAAAAAGACCGAGAAGATTATCTAATTTATCAGCAATAGACATAAGCACCGCCAAGCGTGAAGACGGCATCTCTCCTTGGGAACTCAAAGGTAAATAATGTTCTCTGATCGCATTCGCTATTTCCTGATCAAGCTTAACTCCATGGAAGGAAACATCTCTAAGTTGTTCTGCATAATACTTCCCCATAATTCCTTGAAGATGGGGAAACTCATAAACCATTCCGGAAGCAAGATCGTATTTAATCAGTCGAGACAAGACAGTAATGGTTTTGTCATCTATTCCAGAAAAAAAATCTCCTGCCTGTTTTTGAACCAAAAGAGCTAGCTGAGCAATCCGGGAACATTTTTCACCATAACTTCCTAATGTTTTCTCAAACAAAATCCTTTCCATTTTTCTAGAAAGCTTTTCCAAGCCGGCCTTGATATCTTCTTGAAATAAAAATATTCCATCATTAAGTCGAGATGAAAGAACATTACGATTACCAGCTATAACTTCAGAGGTATGAATGCCATTGGTCGTTAAGATAAAGCCAGAAGTTAATTTACCGTTATTCTCAACGGGAAAATACATTTGATGTTCCACCATTTCACTGACCACCACTTCACGAGGAATCTTGATAAGTTGTGGATCTACCTCAGCATAAACCGGAATTGGATATTCAGTAAGTCGACTTACAATGGAAGCTACTTTAGATTTATTCAAGGCTTTTACCCTCTTGGACTTTTCAATCTCTTCTACTCCTTTGAGGATTACTTGTAATCTCTCTTTGGGGTCTACGATAACTTTTTCCCGATAGAGAATTTCCTGATAAAGAGAAGCTTCGGAAATGGATATTTGTCCAGAAGAAAGAAAGCGATGTCCCCAGGTATGTCTTCCCGCAGTAAGCCCAAAAAAAGTAAAAGGTATCACCTCCTTCCCCCAAAGAGCCAAGAGAGAACGGATAGGCCTCAAGAAGGGACCCTGCTTGTTCCCCCAATACATACTTTTTGTAAAGGTAATCTTCTCCAACACCTCTGGTATGGCATTAAGTAAAATGGATGTAATTTTCCTTTTTGGGAAACATCGATAATGGATGACAAATTCGGTTTTATTAATAGTTCGGCGATAAAGTCCAGGCGGGGAATCCTCTTTCTCTAGAAACACGGGAATTGATTCAACAGATTTAATATTTTCATCATTTAAAAAGACTGAATCGGAAGGAAAATTCTTAATAAATCCGTTCAGTGCAGGAGATGGTTTCCCACTTTTGAAACATAAAGAAAGAGGTGGTCCTTGGGTAACTTTTTCCTGAATAGGAAGGATTCCTACCATGTCATGAAAAATGATAGCAATCCTCCTTGGAGTAAGAAAGAATGTTTTACCATTAAAAGGTATTTGAAGTGAGGTAAATTTCTTTTCTAGAGCCTCAGCAATCCGACAACATTCTCCTTCCTCCGGATCAAGAGAACCATGAGGAAGTTCCTCGGTAAATATTTCTAATAAAAAATCCTGAGAAAAGTTTTGAGTGGATGTCATCGTCAATAATTTAATTTGTGTTTTTAAGGAGGGGAAAGCCTAGGGTTTCTCGACGTTTGAGATAACTTTCGGCAGTCATTTTAGCAAGATGACGGATTCGAGAAATATACCCCGTACGTTCAGTAACCGAAATGAGTCCCCGAGCATCCAACATATTAAAGATATGGGAGGACTTGATCACATAATCGTAGGCAGGTAATGCTCCACCATGGAGAGATTCCAAAATATTGGATGCTTCTTTTTCAAAATATTGAAAAAGATTGAAAAGCATTTCCTCATTCGCTAATTCAAAATTATAAGCCGAAAATTCCCTTTCATTTTCCTGATACACATCTCCATAACTAAGAACATCGTCATAGCGGATGTCATAACAGGAATTCGCTCCTTGTACTCCCATAGCCAGACGCTCCAACCCATAGGTAATCTCTCCAGTAATAGGATTAAGATCAATTCCTCCAGCTTGTTGAAAATAAGTAAATTGAGTAACTTCCATGCCATTGAGCCAAACCTCCCATCCTAAACCCCAGGCACTCAAAGTGGGAGATTCCCAATCATCATGAACGAAACGGATATCGTTACTTTTAGCTTCAATCCCAATAGCAGCCAAACTCTCTAGATAAAGTTCTAAAATATTATCAGGAGAGGGTTTTAAGATGACCTGATATTGAAGATAATGTTGAAGTCGGTTGGGATTTTCTCCATAACGACCATCGGTAGGCCTACGACTAGGCTCCACATAAGCGGCTCGATAAGGTTCCGGACCCAAACATTTCAAGAAAGTAGTGGGATTAAAAGTACCAGCTCCAGTTTCCAGATCATAGCCTTGATGAAGAATACAGCCACGATCTTTCCAAAATTGATTAAGGGAGTGGATGATGTCTTGAAAATTCTTACCTTGCTTTATTTCCTTCATCAAGTCTTCCATTCTCCCATACGGATAAATTTTTTCCGTCTTTCAGCTATGAGTTTTGCAACTTTTATTTTGCCAAGCTCCTCAATGCTTTTGAGAATAGCTTTTTTTAGAGTTTTTGCCATTTTTTCAGGGTCACGATGAGCACCCCCGATGGGTTCCGGAATAATGGCATCGATAAGCTTAAATTTTAAAGAAGTATGAGCATCGTTTTTTAAAGCTATAGCTGCTAGCTCCTTCTGAGAAGCATCTCTCCAAATAATGGAAGCACATGACTCTGGAGAAATTACGGAATAAATAGAATGTTCCAGCATTAATATTCTATCTCCAACTCCAATTCCTAGAGCTCCTCCACTCCCCCCTTCACCAATAACGATACAAATAATCGGTACTGCAATTGCCGACATCTCTTTAAGGTTAGAAGCTATAGCTTCGGCTTGCCCTCTCTCTTCTCCTCCCATTCCAGGATAAGCTCCGGGAGTATCAATCATGGTAATAATGGGAAGTTTAAATTTCTCAGCTAACTTAAATATTCGCAAAGCTTTACGATAGCCTTCGGGATTTCCCATTCCAAAATTCCTTTTCATGGGGTCTAGACGATCTTTCTGATTAGCAACGATGGCTATCCGAACACCATCAATTTGTCCAATCCCACAAACAAAAGAAGGATCATCAGCAAACTTACGATCTCCATGAAGTTCCACAAATTTTGAACACAAATAGTGAATATAATCAAGAGCATAGGGACGATTAGGATGGCGGGCAACTAGAGTCTTTTGCCAATTATTAAGTCCGGAATATATCTTCTTTAATTTCTCTTGAAGCTGTTTCCGATTCTGCTCCAACTTGTTTTTTTGTAATGCGGTAAGAGGTTTAACTTTATTGATCTCGATTAGATGGTTAAGCGATTGTTGAAATTTCTCAACTTCTTTTTCAAAATCAAGAAGTTGAATTTCTTTTCCTGAATCTATCGGATAATCAATAATATTTTGATTGTTGGGTGTATTCATTTGAGTATCCAAGCTATTGAAACGATATAACTGATAACTTTTCTAATAATTATTCTTTAAAAACCCTGTGAAACAATTTTTTTTTCTCTGCTCCCAAATCCACTTCCTTGAAATTCTGTTCAGTGTATTTAATTAGCTTTTGTAGCTTAGGATCATTAACTAATTCTGCCAATATTGAACAAATATTTACATTGAGTTCTTCTTTATCCTCAAAACCAAATTCCCGAAGTATTTCAACGACTCCCTTAAAATTGAGTGGAGGACTTTGTTGAAATTTATTTAAACGAATAGCCATATCTTTTTTAATTTCTCTAAAATGTTTAAAATTAAGGACTGTATGAACGTCATCCAAACTATTAACCATTTCAATAAACTCTTGCATAATGTGATTATGGAGTTTGAGTTCCAACTCCTTTTCGTTGAGCAATCGTTTAATTTTTTCAATATTGTCATTTTGAGTCAGTAGATTAGGATTATTGACTAAGTACTCTAATATCCACACTTGCTGAACCAAATATTTGTTTTTGATATATTTTTCAAATTTTTCATGGGAAACCGGTTTTAAATTATCAATAATCTCTAAATCAACTAATGTCTTATCACTCTTATTATCACTATCATTTGCAACCGGAGAGATAATGCTACTTGAATCTAAAAGTGAATCTTCAGATGATGTTTTGGGAGCTGTTTTGTTCTTCTCCATTACTGATGTTTGTTGAGGTTTAGTTTCTCCAACATATTTGCTCATATTAACAATCTTTAAATTTTTGAAGAGAGGAGCTAGTAATTTAGCAGCTGCGATAACTTGATCCTTATCTATATGATTAATTTCTTGAGGATTATAAAAGTTTTGAATGACTTTTAACTCACTGTCTGATATACTATCTATTTGAGTTCCAGAAAAACCCATCTTTTCAAGATATTCTTTACTCATATCTATCGCCTATATATTCTCCTTGATCCCAATCCGTTTATAAAAACCGTAGATAATATTCGTTTCCCAATAATGAATATTATAAATATACCATAAAAATGCAATGATGGGAAGGAATTTATCATCCGTTTTAAGAAAACCAAACCAGATAGTGAAATTATATTAAATTTTAGAATTGATTTAAGGTTGATCCTGAATTTAATCTGAAGAGTTCCACTCTGAACAAGTTCAGAACTTCACTACTGTGCCTAACACGAGGCAACACTGCTTTTTGGTTTCAATTCCTGTCCCAATTTACTTACGAGTTTGCTTTCTCTTTTTCTCTGGGTGGAGATTGAAGAGGAGAGGGGCTTTACGGTGAACTTCCCCCTATTTCATAAGCCCCCATATCTGGGCGATCTACTCGACCATATTCGCGGGCATCAGTAGTGGTGAAATCGTTGGCATTATTTGGTGGATTTCCTGGGGTCATCAAGCTGGGATCGGTATACCAGTTTATGTTATCAGGGCTGTAAAAGAGATTATCTTCCGTATAAGGATTTCCAATTAGATTCCTCACTCCCCTTACATAAACTCCCATATTCTGAGCTGGACTACCATTATTAATAAGGATGGTATTAACTTCACCTCCATGATTGGCTAAAGTACCTAAGTTCGGATCACTGGCAATAACTCCCTCAGTAGAAACGTCATATCTGTCTTGAACAAAGATGTTACCTAAACGGATTCCTGATGCATTGGTTGAAGGGATACTCCCCCCCTCAATAAGGGAATGATATATATGTAAAATTTCTGTATCACTGGGGATGCCATCATTCTGCACACAAATATTTCCATTATTGTTTCCCCACAAGATTGTATTGATCAAGGTAAGTGGTTCTCCGTTACCATCATGATAGATTCCAGCCCCACAACCAGTAGTCGCCGTATTATCAAAGAAAGTAGTATTGATCAAGGTGGAGGAGGAACTCCTATTATATATCCCGCCTCCACTACCAGTGCTAGCCGTATTACCTGAGAAGGTAACATTGTTCAAGATAGGGGAGGAAGAAATATTATACATCGCGCCGCCCCTGTTAGCTGTATTATTTAAGAAGGTGACATTGATTAAAATGGGAGAGGAGCTTTGACTATCATCAAACTGGACACCACCATTATACATCGCGCCGCCATCAGTATCAGCCTCATTGTCTGAGAAGGTAACATTGATCAAGGTAGGGGAGGAATTAAAATTATACATCCCGCCTCCCCAACCAGCTCTACCATTGGCAACGGTCACTCCATAAAGGAGAGCAGTTTGGTCAAGGCCATTATTATTATTAGAAAATACTCGCTTATTGTTATTACCATCAAGATGGGTTTTTCCCATTCGATCATCACTCCCAGCTATAAAACCACCTATGAGAGCTACATGATTCTTCATAACATAAGTATCAATAGGGGTATAAGTTCCCGATTCTATCATTATCATATAGATCTTATCCTTACTAGCATCATTGATCCCATCTATCATCGCCTGTATATCTCCACTGGCATTAGCCCAAGAACTCCCGTCACCAGTACCAGATACAACTTGCGCAACATAGCGGATTTCCAGAGCAGCTCCCGGAGTATATCGAGAGAAAACTGACTCGCCCATATTGCCATAATCAGCAAGGTCAACAGCGGTGGGAATAACTTGACTGTTCATGATTTTCTGAAAACCTGAAATAATCTTAGCATAAAGATCAAGATTACCGGTCACTTGGGCATTGGTATTAAAAGCTTGAGTTAAACCATTATCACTATACCATCTATACCACTGTTTGGGAGTAGAGTTATCAGGATAGTCTGATGTGGAGATCACAGTTAAACTAGTAACCGGAATAGTATCTAGGAGAGTAAGTCCTTGGTAAAATCTAACCCGATATTGTTTATTAGTCCACTGGGCATAGACTGTAGTTTGGGTGGTAATGGAGGCATTAAAGTCAAAAATGTTTCCTCCACTAGGAGCATCGTACCATCCTTTGAATCCATAGTGTTCCTGAGATGGATCTGATGGTAGGGAGGGAACTTTGTTCCCAGAAATAACATATTGAGTAGTGGTAGGAGCTCCGTTTATGTTTCCCCCATTGGTGTCAAAGTTTACTTCAAAATAGTTGGTCAAACTAACTATATAGTCAGATGTAGTCGTATTTTCCGCAGTTACCGTATAGGTGTTATTCGTAGAGAAGTCTTGAGATACTCCCGAAGCCGGAAAAATACTTAAACCATTATGAGCTATGGTAGGGGTTAGATTATTGTTAACACCTTCTACATTGGTGGTTGTCTTAGTTACGTTTTGACCATCAATGTTCATCACGATATCCTCCGACAAGAATGAATTATGACTTCGTTGAAAAATAAATGAGGTAATCTCCTTACCACTATCTAGTCGTCGTGATAGTCCTATGGTATAAGTGTTAGTGGTACTCTTGTTCTGGCTTATTACTGTAAAATCATGTGTAGTGCCACCAACAAAACTCACATTAACAAGGTATTGGTGCTTACTATTCAATGGTAAATTTTGACTACCATGAAAAATAGTAGCACCCTCTTTAACCTCTAGGGTAAACTTAACATCTCCTTCATCACTTGTTGCTGGTAAAGGTATGGCAACATTGTTCTGCTCATCAGGATAGATTGTTTGAAAAACACCTGCATTGCTATAAATGACAGTCAATGAACTATCAGAGTTAGGATTCATTTCGGTAATGAATTTGTAGACTATATCTTCTTTAACTCGATAATCACCAATGGTTAAACCCTTCTTGATGAGTATCCAATAAGTCGTACTGTAGCTTAGGTTGATAGTCGGACTTATTTTTATATTTGTTTGGGTAGTTTGAAAATCTAAAGAGATGAGATTATCATTCTCGTCTGTGAGTTCTATTTGGTTTGTTAATATATCGCCATAATCATCTCCTAGTGATTGACTGAATTCCAAAAAAAATAAGGCATCCAACGGTATGTTATTTTTGTCACTAACTTTATTTCCATTACCATCTAAAACGGAAAAAGATGAAATGGGCAGAGAATCATAAGTTTTTATTGGAAGACCGAAGCGAAGATCTCCACAGGATAGAAATGCTCCCATCAACAGTAAACTAATCATGAAATATATTATTTTTTTTATTTTCACACGCTACCTCTAAAAATAATTTAACTTTATTTTGATTTTGTTTAATAATAATTCTATATGATTAATTATACTAAAATAAACCCAAAAAGAAAAGGAAAAACACGGTCTTATCTTAATTTTTAACGTAACTCTTTATACAATTCTTTAAGTTTTTAAATCAATTTTTATATATTTTTTAAATATCAATCATTTTTTAAAAGATTTTTCCTAAATATCTAATTTAAGGCAAAAAAATATGGTGAATTTGTTTTCTAGAAAAATTTCAATTATCCCCTTTTTCTAAAAATCCCACTTCAGTAAATCTATCCAAAAATATTGTTTGAATCTAGAATAAATATCCAATAAGGGTTTTTATTTAAATTCTAAGACTGTTTAATTGCTAAGTTGAAATTGAGAATACTTTATTCCGATAAAAATATTCCTTCGTTTTCCAAGAGAGCTTTTTTGAGCGGCTCTCCACCTCCAAATTTTCCTATTTTCTTTCTTCCAGAATGAAGAACCCGATGACAAGGGAAGATTACCGCAAAGGGATTCTTTCCCACTGCAGTGCCCACTGCTCGATAAGCCTGGGGACTCCCGATAATTTTTGCAATATCTCCATAACTCCGAGTTTTACCATAAGGGATTCTAAGAAGTTCCTTCCACACCGCCTTTTGAAAAGGAGTCCCTTCAACTTGAAGTAAAGAATAATTAAAAGATCTTTTTGCTTTGCCTTTTAAATAGGATTCAAAAACTTTGATGAATTGTGGATAGGGATGATGGGTTGCATTACTATATTTTTTATCTTTACCAAAGCTAGATCGAATAAGCCGACCCTCATAATCAAAATAAAAATAAAGTTCTAAATGGGTCTTCCCTAATTGTGCTTTATAACACTCGTAAGTAATTTTTCTCTTTTTCATTTCTTCAAAGTTATTATAATACGGTAAATTTTTTCAAAAACATGATCAATATCAGGGAGTTCCAGGCAAGAAAAAGCGATTCGGAGATCATGCTTTCCTGTAGCAATAGTACCGATCTTCTCTCTTTCTAACAGAGCTCGACGAAGAGTTTCGGCTTCTACCCCCTTTACCTTGATCAACATAAAGTATCCAGAATTGAAAGGATAGGCAATGAACCCATCATTATATTTTCCTCCGGAGAGGATTTCTTTGATACGATTTGCTCTTTCTCGTAATATTTCAAAATTCTTTTTAAAGTCGAGAAGATAGCTTTTGTCAGAGAGAACTTTGGACAAGATACTTTGAGCCGAAGAGGAACAGTTCGATACAGTTGCTCTTACCATACCTCCGATTTTCTTTTCCAAAGCAGGGTAGACTTCCTTTCCTCCCTTAAAACCCATAGTAATGAATCCCACCCGAAAACCCCAAACAAAGAATTCCTTAGTAGCCCCACAAATTTTTACTGCCACTAAATTTTCATGAGCATCACAAAGCCGCCCAAAAAGGGATTCCTTTTGAACATTTTCTTCAAAAAAGAGTCCAAAATAAGCCTCATCTAAAATAACTAGTACCTTAGCTCCATTGTGGGCAATATCTACTAAAATACGGATTATCTCATCAGCTTCCTTCTGTGTAGGAGTATATCCAGTTGGATTGTTAGGAAAGTTAAGGATTAGGCGAATTTCTCCCTTCTTGGCTTCATTCTCCAGGGTCTCTTGAAATGCAGAGAGATTAAATCCTGTGTCATTCAAAAAAGCAAATTGCCGGATCGTAGCTCCATGTAGAGTGTTGAGGGACAGACGATAGTTCCCCCAAATTTGATCGGGGAGGAGGAGGGTATCACCAGGATCAAAAAACATTTCACCTGCTACTGAAATACAATGAGTGAGACCACCCCCCACTATGGGTAATGAGATATCCTTCCCCTTCAAGTTGGGATTTACTCCCTGAATATGCTCCTTCCACAGTTTTCTTAAAGAAGCTTGTCCGTAAGTAGGAGAATAGTCGAAAACCTCTTTAGGATGCAGGAGGCTGGAATTAAAATATTTGTTGACTGCAGGAAAAGAAAGAGGTCCTTGACTATCAGTAGCAATCCCAACCGTAGCATTATATTTGGGATCGGCCATCTCTTTGGCTTCAGCTGCCTGGGCAATGATTCCTTTAACAGGATAGTACATTCGTTTTCCTTGCTCTGATAGAAGCTGAAAAATCGCCGGAGCCTGATTTGAAATTTGATCATTTAACTCCTCGGCTAAAGGATTCAAATTTATTTTTTTTGATTCACTCATAATATACCTCGTTTTATATTTATTCCATCTTCCACAGTATTGTAAGTATAGATAAAAGGTAAGTCCCTACATAAAATGTTTCTTCGTCTCCCCCCTATAGTTTACAGTTTATCGATATTCTCTCACTTTCCCTTTCCACGAACCATGATTAGATTTATTAACACTATCGTATGATCACAGCTAAACCAAAAAAACTTCTCATGAATCAATTTTGGATATGGAAGAACAGTTATTAAAAATACCGTAAATAAAATCGTTTTATACTATATTATAATTTGGAAAGGCAAGTTTGAAAGTAATAAAAAAGTAGTTTTGGAATAGACATGCTTCTGTATTTTTATTTGGTCTATAAAATAACCAACTCCAAACTCTTGAAAGAGAAAATAGGCTGTAATATAAAATTATATTGAATTACAATGAAATAAATTATATCAATAAACCTATTTCCAGATTCGGGCGGCCCAAAAGGGAAAAGGATAATATCTCAGAAAGAAAGGTCTTATAAAAATCAAAAAAACTCTTAAAATCTCTTTAAGATAAAACTTTTTGTTGTTAAACTGATTAAAATAAGACTTTTTGTTGTTAAACTGATGATTTCTTTGGGAAGAGTAGGGAGAAGGTGAGAAATAATCAACAATCGTTTTGATATAATCAATAATTGTATTCCCAATAATTATTCTCAAAAGGAATGCAATGGATGGAACTATTTGATCATGAATCTCCACGGAGCCATACTTTTTTCTAGCTAAACTCATAAATGATTGGTCATGACGGTTTTCTATAAAAGAATCATCTTGATGACTATTATAATCATCAGTGATGGCTATGGGGTCATGGTATAGTACTCTCATTACCTCTTCCATGATCATCATTGATTGACTGCATTTTTTTGCTATAATGAAACTGCCTATATATTGATTGTTATTAATGTTAGGATCATCATGAGATAAACCGAAGTGATCATATAACTCCTTTATCGTCCATTGGTTTTCTTTTTTAGGTATGACAAGGGAGAGAAAGCCGTAATCTGATTTTTCCAACATCTTTAAGTATTCTTGAAATCTTTTTTTGCCATATTTATTAATGATAGATCCAGCATCAGCATAGATCAAGAAATCTCCTTCGTCTAATTTATGAAGATATTCATTTATAAAAAACAATTTCCAAATCCAATATCCTCCTCCTCGTTTTTTCTTAAGAATATCTTGAAATTTTTTTTTGAAGGTATCAGGTAAATCTTCAGGACCATGAATTCCGACTACGTCAAAAAAACCTGACTCCACAGCTTCACGATAAATCCTCTTTTTAGAGAGACGAAAATTATCATCACCGTAGGAAAAAAAGTATTTCATGAATAACTTATAAAAAGAAAAAATTAAAAGACCGTTATTAAAATTATATAATAACTCATTATATCATAACCTGTTAAATCAATTTTGGATATGGAAGAACAGTTATTAAAAATACCGTAAATAAAATCGTTTTATACTATATTATAATTTGGAAAGGCAAGTTTGAAAGTAATAAAAAAGTAGTTTTGGAATAGACATGCTTCTGTATTTTTATTTGGTCTATAAAATAACCAACTCCAAACTCTTGAAAGAGAAAATAGGCTGTAATATAAAATTATATTGAATTACAATGAAATAAATTATATCAATAAACCTATTTCCAGATTCGGGCGGCCCAAAAGGGGAAAGGATAGTATCTCAGAAAGAAACGTCTTATAAAAATCGAAAAAACTCTTAAAATCGCTTTAAGATAAGACTTTTTGTTGTTAAACTGATGATTTCTTTGGGAAGAGTAGGGAGAAGGTGAGAAATAATCAACAATCGTTTTGATATAATCAATAATTGTATTCCCAATAATTATTCTCAAAAGGAATTCAATGGATGGATCTATTTGATCATGAATCTCCACGGAGCCATACTTTTTTCTAGCTAAACTCATAAATGATTGGTCATGACGGTTTTCTATAAAAGAATCATCTTGATGACTATTATAATCATCAGTGATGGCTATGGGGTCATGGTATAGTACTCTCATTACCTCTTCCATGATCATCATTGATTGACTGCATTTTTTTGCTATAATGAAACCGCCTATATATTGATTGTTATTAATGTTAGAATCATCATGAGATAAACCGAAGTGATCATATAACTCCTTTATCGTCCATTGGTTTTCTTTTTTAGGTATGACAAGGGAGAGAAAGCCGTAATCTGATTTTTCCAACATCTTTAAGTATTCTTGAAATCTTTTTTTGCCATATTTATTAATGATAGATCCAGCATCAGCATAGATCAAGAAATCTCCTTCGTCTAATTTATGAAGATATTCATTTATAAAAAACAATTTCCAAATCCAATATCCTCCTCCTCGTTTTTTCTTAAGAATATCTTGAAATTTTTTTTTGAAGGTATCAGGTAAATCTTCAGGACCATGAATTCTGACTACGTCAAAAAAACCTGACTCCACAGCTTCATGATAAATCCTCTTTTTAGAGAGACGAAAATTATCATCACCGTAGGAAAAAAAGTATTTCATGAATAACTTATAAAAAGAAAAAATTAAAAGACCGTTATTAAAATTATATAATAACTCATTATATCATAACCTGTTTTATCTTTATAAGTTCTTTTACTTATATAATTAATAAACTTTATTTCATGGCTTCTAAAAAGCAAGTCCTTATTAGAAAAATTATTTTATTTCGACTTTCTCCTTATCAAGGATATGTTTTCAGAATATATTTTTCCACACCTAATATTCAAGAACTCTAATATATGTTAGAATTAATTTTCAAGGATTTTAAAACAATATAAAATACATGGGAACTCAGATATAGAGTTGTAAGGCAAAACAGAGATGAGAGAAAAAAATGAGTGGTAAGAAATATTGCAAAAATAGTATCTGCAACAACACCTAAAACAGTAAAAGTTGCTCCCGGGATTGTAACTAATAGTTTAATGTCAAGTCTAACTTTGATGCGAAGTAAAAAGTTAAATAATTTAGCTTTGGTTTTAGCGGTCTTTACTGTTTTCTATAATATTTTAGAAGGACTTATTTCCACCTATCTGGGCTTTGAAGACGAGAGCCTGGCTCTGTTTGGCTTTGGTGTGGACAGTTTCATTGAAGTGATATCAGGTTTTGGGATCATCTACATGGTTTTGAGAATTCAAAATGATCCTGACAGTATTCGAGATAAGTTTGAGAGAACTGCACTTCGAATCACTGGGATAGCGTTCTATGCTTTAGTCTTTAGCCTGGTGATAACCAGTATTAATAATATTTGGACTGATCATCGACCGATCACAACTTTTTGGGGGATGATCATTTCTCTGTTTTCAATATTGGTTATGTGGTTCCTCGTTCAAGGGAAGAGAAATCTTGGAAAGAAACTCAATTCCAAACCCATTTTAGCAGATGCTAACTGCACGATGGTCTGTGTTTATATGTCCGTCATCCTTCTTGTAAGCAGTGGTATTTATGAGTTGTTTCATCTTCCCTATATCGATAGTGTAGGAACACTCGGTCTCGCCTATTTTGCTTTTAAAGAGGGAAAAGAATGCCTTTATAAAGCAAATGTAAACAATGAACAATACTGTAATTGTGATTGATTGAAGGATTAATTTTTTGAATATTAAGAAAAAAAGCTGATCACAAAAATAGTCATTCAAATGCTATCCCTTTGAAACCTTTAAAACCCTCTTCTATAAGCCTCCAACCTATCATTGCCTTATTAGTCGGCTTATTCCTTTTCTCAATCGGTAACGGCTTTCTTACTACTCTCCTGTCCATCCGCGCTAACCTGGAAGGTTTTACAGAGACCACAACCGGAGGAATCATGTCTTTTTATTTCATTGGATATGTTTTGGGATCTATCTATACTGCCCGAGTGATCAACCAAGTAGGACATATCCGTAGTTTTGCGGTTCTCGCTTCCGTGGCTTCAGTTACGAGTTTAGCCCATATCTTGATCATCGATCCTATCGGTTGGTCTTTGTTTCGTTTGATCAATGGTGCATGTATTTCCGGACTATCATTAGTAATCGAAAGCTGGCTCAATGCCCATGCCCTTCCACAACATCGAGCTAAGATTTTGTCGATATCGGGGATCACCACTGTGGCAGCTATCGGACTAGGTCAGTTCCTCCTCCATCTGGCCAATCCCGAAGAATTTGATCTATTTCTAGTTATTTCGATCATCATTTCCCTATCCTTGGTACCTATTTCCATGACGGCTTCGGTGGCTCCCAGTTTCTCCAAGGATGTGAAATTCAATCTCCGAAAAACTTTTTCTAAACATCCTTTAGGTGGAGTATCCATGTTTATCGTAGGATTCACGATGAGTATCTATCTCAGTTTGGGGGGATATTATGCCCAAGGGTTGAATTGGAATATTACCCAGATATCAACCTTTATGGCCATGATCATGTTAGGGACCCTTCTTGTTCAATATCCCATTGGATGGTTATCCGATCGCCTAGATAGGCGTTGGGTGTTGAGTTGGGTATCAGGCCTCAGTGCGGTTACTTGTTCAGGATTGGTTTGGGCTACTATAAATTCATCGAATTATAAGATTTTTATGATTTTAGCTTTTTTTCTAGGAGCCTTTGGACAGCCACTCTATGCCATTACCGTAGCCTTAATCAATGATGTTATCGATCAAACTCAAATTTTAATCACGACCAGTTCCCTACTCCTCATCTTTGGAATCGGTTCTATTATCGGACCAATCTTGGGCGGTTGGTTTATCAAATATGTTCATCAAGCTGGTATCTTTGTTCTTCTAACCGCCATGTACTTAATATTATTTTTTCTTGGAAAATTCAATATTTTATTGGCTCCTCATGAAAAACATCGCTCACGTTATAGTGACTTCGTTTCTACCTTTACCAAAAACCCTTTGGGTCAAGGCCATCATCGTGAATCAGAAAAGAATTCCCAAACACCAAAGAAGCCGATAAAAGATACAGATAATCCAAATCCAAAGAAATAAACTAATTAGAAAAACAATCATTCACTATAAATATTTAGGATATAATAATAAGTATGAAAAACACAATGATCATTGCTTCTCTGTTTATGGCGGCCGGGGTTATTCTCGGCGCTTTCGGTGCTCATGGACTAAAATCACGAATCAGTGAATATGCTTTTACAGTTTATCAAACCGGTATTCAATATCATTTCTATCATGCCATCGGCATTTTTATTATTGCCCTTATTGAACTCTACGGACATCCAAACTCCTGGATTCTCTATTCCCGGAATGCCTTTATTTTTGGGATTATTTTATTCAGTGGGTCTCTCTATCTCCTAGCCATTACCGATGTTAAATGGTTGGGAGCAATAGCACCGATTGGGGCCAGTCTATTTATCGTAGGATGGTTAATGTTGGCCTGGGGAATGTCTAGAGGGAACAAATAATCATCATTTAAATTAGACTATTGAATTTATTTTAATTAATATAAATTAAACTTTATTATTTTATTAGGAGGCACTATGGCATTTACATTACAGATCGGAGAAAAAGCTCTAGATTTTTCATTACCTGCTACAGACGGTGAGGAATATTGTCTTGATAGTTTTTCTGATGCAAAAATATTGGTTTTGTTTTTCACTTGTAATCATTGTCCCTATGTTATCAATTCCGATGCTATTACCCAACAAACTGCAGAAAAGTATAGAGATAATCATGTTCGTTTTGTAGGGATTAATTCTAATAGTGAAAATACCAAGCCGGAAGATAGCTTTGAGAAAATGAAAGAACGAATGGCAGAATATCGTTTCCCCTGGGTTTACCTTAGAGACAAAACTCAAAAAATAGCTAAAAAATATGGGGCCTTACGAACTCCACATTTCTATGTATTCAATAAACGTAGAGAACTGGTCTATACCGGGAGGGGGGTTGACAGTCCTCGTGAACCAAGTAAAGTAACAGAAAACACTTTAGACTGGGTGCTTGAAGATTTAGTTAGCGGAAATAATCCACGCATTACTCTAACCAATCCCATAGGCTGCAATATAAAGTGGGAAGGGAAAGATGCTCATTGGATGCCGGGGGAAGCTTGCGATTTAGTTTAGAAAGGAGATAGCTAAAAGAAAGAAATACTATGATATGTTTTAGTCATTAACATATTCGAACTGAATCCCAAACAATCCCTGTAAAGTATAGCTAAGGGGAAGGAATGTAGATGCCTCCGCAATACTTGTTCCCCAACGTGGTATCCGCCATATTGCCGTTGCCTGCAAACTTTGGATACCAACGTTACAGCCCCAACCTAACTATTAGTAATTGTGATGGTATACGTAATGGAAGCCCCATCCTTGCTAACAGTAATTTTCGCCTTTCCATTGCTTATGGTAACCGTGTCATTAACCTGAACCCCCGTTACTCCATCAAGAAGGGACAGCTCTTTCACGGTAAGCGTTGCCGGTATTGTCTCGCTCTGCGAAATGGTTATCGTTGCCGCATTATACCCGGTAAATGTCACCGGATAATCAGTGCTGTTGATGGTAACGCTTAATCCAGTGATGAGCGCGCCTCAATCCTGGGTTAAATGAAACACTAGTTCAAAGGAAGGAATCCGAGCAATAGCTAGATAGCTTACACTAAATCTTATATCATTATAACTATAAGTACTAAGATTTGGTTGAGATATACAAACAAAGAATCCGGAAACCTGTTTCCCTGCTATCGTCCTGGAATAATTAGTTCCGTCAGTCACTTGGGAAGGAAACAGCGCTGACATTCCTGTGATTCCAAATGAGGGTCCGAAAGTAGGCCCACTACCAGCATTACCTACAATCACAAGTATTTGACTGTTATCTGGAGCAATTTCCACATTGAGATTGAGGCTAGCAGAAAAGATTTTTTCTGTTGCAAGAAAATACGGCATAAGAAACACAGTATCCTGTGGATCATAAACATATTGTCCTTCCAGCAAGGATTCGTCACTTATTTTGCCGTCCTCAAATGGACTCGAATTCGCATCAAACTCATCCGTAGAAAAAGCAGCAAGCTTAAACACCGTGCCTGAACCATCCTTCATTGCATACAATGCATACTCTTCATCAGGTACCAGGAGATATTGATCAACGTCAGCTCCGTTATTCCCATGAAGAACAACTTCATTCTGTACTTCACTTCTTGAAACGTAGGCTCCAATCCCCGAATCCAGGGTGTAGGCCAATATGTTCCTTGAAGTAAGACCCGTTACCTTGCGATAAATACCATCACCACTGCCAAGCTCGCTTGCAGTTGGCGCTTTTTCTGATACGGCTTTCAATCCAAATTTAAAGCGTCCAAGATTTGCCCCGCTTTGAGACTGAACAGTAAAAGCCACATAGTGATAGCGTCTGTCCATAGCTTGTGTTCTGGACATTTCCTCGGCAGTTATCTGCGCGATGGTAAGTGTGTATTCGCTTTGAATGCTGCCGTCTTCCGCGGTTATCGTCATCGCAGCCTTTCCCTCCGTGATGGTGAGTTCCTTACCCACTGCCAGTCCTGTCGCTCCATCAGAAAGAGAAACCGCGGTAACCTGAACCTTCCCCGGTATCGTTTCCGTAGCAGGGATGATGAGCACGGCAGTATTGTCGGCATCAAAGCTGATATCGTAGTCATTGCTGTTAATGGATACTGTGAGTGTGTTTATTCCCGCTTTGTTGTTTTTTGTTGGATCATTACTGTTTCCGCAATTTATGACCAATAACATGACACTTGTTATCAGTGTCGATACAATTGTCATAAACAGGGTATTTTTTATAACCTCCATTCCTCCTGTGAAAGGAGAGGTATAACGACTGTTTAGACTTCTTGTTTTTGATTTTTGGTAAGGAGAGGAAAGAAGTGGAGTTATTCTATTAGATCTTAGTAATCTATGTTTAAAATGTATGGGGGGGGGGGGGGGTGATCTTAGTTGAAGGAGCGATCAACTCCGTTTTTTTAGTTGGGTGTGATTTTATTTTTTTCATGGTGCATGACCTCCGTAGTTTTCGTTAATAATACTATTATAATATATTAACTGTGATTTGTCAAGGGAATTTTAAATAGTTTCCTTGTCCATGTATCGATTGTTGTAAATTTCATAGATTTGGTGACGGCAAAAAGGTTCATTATAATTCATTGCTTTGTATGCCGATTTGCGGGGTTGTTTGTTCGGGGTTTTGCTGCTACCGTGTGGACTCTTGCCTTGCAGAATTTAAGTTGTTATTGAAGGCAGTAAACGATTCCGCCTGTCCTCGAATTGCAGAAACCCCGAAGCGCGCCCGCCACCCCCGCCGAAGCAGGAGCAGCCGCGCTGCCAGGAAATAGCTTATTGCTGCCTTCTCAAGGTGGAATAGGTCGCTTCGCCCAGGGGAATATTACTATTCTTCCAATCACCATAAGCGAGAAAAGCAAACTCTAACACAGCCTGCTGGTCAGGTGTGTGGAAAAGATTCGACTTTCCAGTGTTCACAAGTACGTAGCCCCCTTTCGTCATAGCTTCAAGCCGTCCTGTTCCTACGGTTTTGAATAAGTAAAGAAAATCTGAATAGCCCCGATCGACTGACCCGAAAACCGCTTCAGACTGCAATATAAAAGAAACAATGGTTGTTATTTGTCTACTGGAATCGAAATCCAAAATGATATCCCCAATTGTAGGATTCAACTCTGACTGATGGGGAAAGATATAGTATTCATTTGCATTAACCGCAATTTCGATATGTCCCCTTTCCAGTGTTGTATCGACTAACGTGAGGGTATTATCGGACGCGGTTGGAGAATCCAAAGTGCTGTCGGTCGTTACAGTAAGTAGTCTGATTACCTGTGTTCCGCCATTTTCCATACCATAAAGCGCATATTCGGTAGATTCCTTAAGTATCGATTCCGCAACCCAGGCCTCTGCGCCGACTGCGGTATTGTCAAAGACAAACCCAAAATCGTTTTGCAAGTAAAGGCCCCGCATATTTGTTCCCAGAGTTGTTTGACTATTATCAGTGAAATAGGTCTTGGCAAAATCTATCATCGGCGCATTCAGACGCTGAGCAATGAGCACATTGATGGATTCTGTGCCAATGTTCCGTTTCAGTGCGCCGCTGCTCATCTCCGCGGGAGTGGGCGCGGGTTTTGCCGCTTCTTTGACGGCTAGGTGATAGTCTGTTTTTAACTGATCCGCGGAAATACTGAAGAGTACATAGGAGTCCCGAATGTCGGTAGTCGCCCTTTTCGGTATTTCAACGGCTTCTATCTCTGAGAACACCTCAACGGTGATATCTGCTGTCACGGTACCGGAGTACGCTTCGTTTCCTTTTGCCGTGACGGTATGCACCGTTGAATTATGCAGCACCGTTGGGGTGCCGCTTATAACTCCTGAAGTCTCATGAAGAATTAGCCCCTCAGGAAGGGGAGGACTGACTGTATAGATCCCGGACGCTCCATCCGGCGCGAGGGTCGGCGTCATATCGGAAATCTGTACTCCTATCTCTGCATTGAGCGGGGCAGCGGAATACGTCAGGGATGTCAGTACTGGTGAACTTGTTCCCGTATCTCCACACGAAACAATTGCCAGCATTGCAGCAATGCCGAACAGAGCCAGACGGCTGATTGAAGCGTTAAAAAGATATTTGAGACGTGAGTTTTTACTTAGATAAGTTGGGGGGGGGGGGGGGTGATATTATTGGGAGGAGTGATCAACTCCGTTTTTTTAGTTAATTTTTGTTTTTTCATGGTGCATGACCTCCGTATGTTTTCGTTAATAATATATTATTATACCACATTGTTCATGACTTGTCAAGGGGATTTTGAATAAATCTTTTTACTGTGATATAAAATTTCATAGATTCGGCGACGGCAAAAAGGTTCATCATAATTTTTTCCTTTGGCTTAAAAAGTCCTATTATGAAACCGACTTTATCGTCGCCATATAACTTACCTTGATAAGAGGAATTAGAGTTTTTGTTTCCAATCGATACCGTTTGAGGATTTCCATACATCGTTATAGAAAGAAGGGCTAATATCTCCACCGATGAGGTATAGTTCATTGTTAAGCTTGACTACACTGTGATTTCTTCTTCCGGAAAACTTAGATTGAGTGGTAGTCACTTCTGTCCAGGTAGCACCGTCTGAGGATTTCCATACATCGTTATAGAAAGAGTTTCCGCTACCCTCTCCACCGATGAGGTATAGTTCATTATTAAACTCGACTACACTGTGACGGGATCTTGTGGAAAACTTAGATTGAGTGATAGTCACTTCTGTCCAGGTAGCACCATCTGAGGATTTCCATACATCGTTAAATCGATCGCTGCCATCATCTCCACCTATGAGGTATAGTTCATTGTTAAACACGACTACACTGTGACCGGCTCTTGCAGAAAACTGAGCTTGATCAGTAACTTGTGTCCAAGTAGTACCGTCTAAGGATTTCCATACATCGTTAAATAGATCGCTGTCATCATCTCCACCTATGAGGTATAGTTCATTGTTAAACACGACTACACTGTGACTGGATCTTCCGGAAAACTGAGCTTGATCAGTCACTTCTGTCCAGGTAGCACCGTCCGGTGATTTCCATACATCGTTTAGTTGATCGTTGCCGGCGTCTTGTCCTCCGATGAGGTATAGTTCATTGTTAAACTTGACTACACTGTGAGCGGCTCTTTCGGAAAATTTAGGTTGAGCGGTAGTCACTTCTGTCCAGGTAGCACCGTCTGAGGATTTCCATACATCGTTATAGTAAAATAAGTTTGAAGAGGTTTTGTAATTAAATCCACCTATGAGGTATAGTTCATCGTTAAACTCGACCACACTGTGAGTGGATCTTGCGGAAAAATGATTTACTTTTATGGAAACAGTTCCTGTAACCGATCCCTTGTATTGGGGATCATTTCCGCTTACGGTTGCGGTTATAAGGTAAGTGTTGGAAAAACCCGGAGCATTGTTTTCCACTGTAATGGTACCGTTTGTTAGATTCAGAGTAACTCCATTTGGTAAGGGGGGATTTGCACTGTAGCTGTAGTCGCTATTAGTAGCATTAGAAGGATTCATGTTGGTCAGCTTAGCTGTTCTGGTAGCTGTGTTTCCGTAATCGATCTGGATATCCTGATAGCTGATGCTGCCTGTTATTTGTGTTTTGTCAATTGAGGAATTTGTCTCGGAGTTGCATCCTAAAGTTAAAATAGTCAATATGACCGTGAACGTGATTACAATAAGATATTTGAAGGGTGAGCCATACTTAGATGAGTTGGGGGGAGCGATCAACTCCATTTTTTTAGTTGGTTGTAATTTTTTCATGGTGCATAACCTCCGTATGTTTTTGTAATAATATATTACTATACCACATTGTTCATGACTTGTCAAGGGGATTTTGAATAAATCTTTTCACTGTGATATAAAATTTCATAGATTCGGCGACGGCAAAAAGGTTCATCATAATTTTTTACTTTAGCTAAAAAGTCCTATTATGAAACCGACTTTATCGTCGCCATATAACTTACCTTGATAAGAGGAATTAGAGTTTTTGTTTCCAATCGATACCGTTTGAAGATTTCCACACATCGTTATAGAAAGAAGAGCCAATACCTCCACCGATGAGGTATAGTTCATTGTTAAGCCTGACTACACTGTGAGTGGATCTTCCGGAAAACTGAGCTTGATTAGTAACTTGTGTCCAAGTAGTACCGTCTGAGGATTTCCATACATCGTTTAGTCGATCGCTACCATCATATCCACCGATGAGGTATAGTTCATTGTTAAACACGACTACACTGTGAGAGTATCTTCCGGAAAACTGAGCTTGATTAGTAACTTGTGTCCAAGTAGTACCGTCTGAGGATTTCCATACATCGTTAAATCGATCGCTGCCATCATATCCACCGATGAGGTATAATTCATTATTAAACTCGACTACACTGTGAACGGATCTTTCGGAAAATTTAGGTTGAGCGGTAGTCACTTCTGTCCAAGTAGCACCGTCTGAGGATTTCCATATATCGTTTTTTCTGACATTGTTGCCCCCAATTCCACCGATGAGGTATAGTTCATTACTAAATACGACTACACTGTGAGCGCTTCTTTCGGAAAACTGAGCGTTACCAGTAATTTCTGTCCAAGTAGTACCGTCTGAGGACTTCCATACATCGTTAAATAGATCGCTGCCATCATCTCCACCTATGAGGTATAGTTCATTGTTAAACACGACTACACGGTGAGAGTATCTTCCGGAAAATTTAGGTTGAGCGGTAGTCACTTCTGTCCAGGTAGCACCGTCTGAGGATTTCCATACATCGTTATAGACAGAAAAGCCTGAACTTCCTCTACTAACTCCACCGATGAGGTATAGTTCATCGTTAAATTCTACTACGCTGTGACTGGATCTTGCGGAAAAATGATTTACTTTTATGGAAACAGTTCCTGTAACCGAACCCTTGTATTGGGGATCATTTCCGCTTACGGTTGCGGTTATAAGGTAAGTGTTGGAAAAACCCGGAGCATTGTTTTCCACTGTAATGGTACCGTTTGTTAGATTCAGAGTAACTCCATTTGGTAAGGGGGGATTTGCACTGTAGCTGTAGTCGCTATTAGTAGCATTAGAAGGATTCATGTTGGTCAGCTTAGCTGTTCTGGTAGCTGTGTTTCCGTAATCGATCTGGATATCCTGATAGCTGATGCTGCCTGTTATTTGTGTTTTGTCAATTGAGGAATTTGTCTCGGAGTTGCATCCTAAAGTTAAAATAGTCAATATGACCGTGAACGTGATTACAATAAGATATTTGAAGGGTGAGCCATACTTAGATGAGTTGGGGGGAGTGATCAACTCCATTTTTTTAGTTGGTTGTAATTTTTTCATGGTGCATGACCTCCGTATGTTTTCGTTAATAATATATTACTATAACACATTGTTCATGACTTGTCAAGGGGATTTTGAATAAATCTTTTCACTGTGATATAAAATTTCATAGATTCGGCGACGGCAAAAAGGTTCATCATAATTTTTTCCTTTGGCTTAAAAAGTCCTATTATGAAACCGACTTTATCGTCGCCATATAACTTACCTTGATAAGAGGAATTAGAGTTTTTGTTTCCAATCGATACCGTTTGAGGATTTCCATACATCGTTATAGAAAGAAGGGCTAATATCTCCACCGATGAGGTATAGTTCATTGTTAAGCTTGACTACACTGTGATTTCTTCTTCCGGAAAATTTAGATTGAGTGGTAGTCACTTCTGTCCAAGTAGCACCGTCTGAGGATTTCCATACATCGTTATAGAAAGAAGGGCTAATATCTCCACCGATGAGGTATAGTTCATTATTAAACTCGACTACACTGTGACGGGATCTTGCGGAAAACTGAGCGTTACCAGTAACTTCTGTCCAGGTAACACCATCTGAGGACTTCCATACATCGTTTTTGTAAGAGCCTCCGCTATACCCACCGATGAGATATAGTTCATTGTTAAACACGACTACACTGTGACCGTTTCTTTCGGAAAATTTAGATTGAGCGGTAGTCACTTCTGTCCAAGTAGCACCATCTAAGGATTTCCATACATCGTTAAATTGATCGCTGCTATCATATCCACCTATGAGGTATAGTTCATTGTTAAACACGACTACACTGTGATTTCTTCTTCCGGAAAACTGAGCTTGATCAGTCACTTCTGTCCAGGTAGCACCGTCCGGTGATTTCCATACATCGTTTAGTTGATCGTTGCCGGCGTCTTGTCCTCCGATGAGGTATAGTTCATTGTTAAACTTGACTACACTGTGAGCGGCTCTTTCGGAAAATTTAGGTTGAGCGGTAGTCACTTCTGTCCAGGTAGCACCGTCTGAGGATTTCCATACATCGTTATAGTAAAATAAGTTTGAAGAGGTTTTGTAATTAAATCCACCTATGAGGTATAGTTCATCGTTAAACTCGACCACACTGTGAGTGGATCTTGCGGAAAAATGATTTACTTTTATGGAAACAGTTCCTGTAACCGATCCCTTGTATTGGGGATCATTTCCGCTTACGGTTGCGGTTATAAGGTAAGTGTTGGAAAAACCCGGAGCATTGTTTTCCACTGTAATGGTACCGTTTGTTAGATTCAGAGTAACTCCATTTGGTAAGGGGGGATTTGCACTGTAGCTGTAGTCGCTATTAGTAGCATTAGAAGGATTCATGTTGGTCAGCTTAGCTGTTCTGGCAACTGTGTTTCCGTAATCGACCTGGATATCCTGATAGCTGATGCTGCCTGTTATTTGTGTTTTGTCAATTGAGGAATTTGTCTCGGAGTTGCATCCTAAAGTTAAAATAGTCAATATGACCGTGAACGTGATTACAATAAGATATTTGAAGGGTGAGCCATACTTAGATGAGTTGGGGGGAGCGATCAACTCCGATTTTTTAGTTGGTTGTAATTTTTTCATGGCGCATAACCTCCGTATGTTTTCGTTAATAATATTATTATAACATACTAACTGTGATTTATCAAGGATTTCCCCGGATGTTTTTTAGCCCTTTTTCTATATAGGCGCGAGAAGCACGGCAGATCAGTACGTAAGATATTCAACCTGAATCCGTACTCCATCCCCTACGCAAAGTGTTAAACGCTATCATGGCAATAGAAAGAAGATAAAAAGCGGTCAACTCGTCTTGTATTGTCAATCTCCCTTCGTCTGCGTTTTCTTCTGGCTCCCCTTCCGTGTTTTCTGTGTGTTCTGTGGTTATCTACTTTTTCGTGTGTTTCGTGGATATATCTTGCAAGCTCCTTAATGCAAAAATTACGACATGTTGATTACGGAACCGCTGTACCACTATTAAAATGTCATGGTAATTCCACCGTAGAAAATAGACCCCAGTCCAACACCCATACATTCCCGCTCCCATTATACAGCCCGGTTCATCGGTCTTCAAAAAAATCGCGCACTAGCGGTAGCCTGCCTGTTGGTAGACGGGGCTAAAAAGCCCTCACCGCACGGACATATATACCGACGTCCTTGCGGAAGTGGGACTGGTTGCCATTGAGGAAGTACTGTAGCCAAGCAGCGTTGGAATCGCTCTCTGAAGACGACCAGTAGTTGCCAGACGTGAAACCTCCAACGGTATCCTTCTGTGTATATAACTCGTTCAATTCATCCTTAGAAGGTAGAAACCAGTCATCATAACCACTAAGCTCAAAGTCATAACAAAGCTGTGCCGCGTAGTTCCCCGATCCCAACTGGTTGACATTCTTCTCCGTATTGCTTTTGCCGCTCCCTATGTCCGTGCCTGTTCCCCCCACTTCAGTGCCATATCCTCCCCATCCAATACCTGTACCTTGATCCGACGGGGCCGCCTCCATATAACGCCAGCCATCCGAATAGCTCCCCTTGTCGTAGAATACAATTCCCCCGGCGGGGCCGGTATCACCAATGGAATAACCTATCTGTATGGCAATAATCACACTCCAGGGCCCAGACTGCCCGGCCCCATCCTTCGCCTGCACGCGCCAGTAGTGGGTATGCTTGTCTGTAAGTGCCGATGAGGGTGTGTAAGATATACCCGCTGCGTTCTGGACCGGGGCGGATTCCACCCCTGCCCG
The DNA here is from genome assembly GCA_965224715.1 of Spirochaetota bacterium. Classification (GTDB taxonomy): domain Bacteria; phylum Spirochaetota; class UBA12135; order COTS27; family CAXSBA01. Next base: position 275,309 of record OZ245054.1, read on the forward strand.
GCTATCGGCCAACTGCAGATCATATCCCGCCGCACCGGGTACTGCGGTCCAGCTGAAAGTCGGCGTGGTATCCGGGGTTGAACCTCCATCGGCGGGGCTTTGGCCGCTAATGACACCCCATTCCACATCAAGACTTTGAACGTCACTCCAGGCCCCATACTGGCCAGTCCCATTCTTCGCCCTCACCTGCCAGTAATAGGTCTGCAAGTTCGTCAAGGCCGATGCCGGTGTGTGGGTGGCGCCTGTTTCACGGGCCGATGGCGCACCGGTTAGCCCAGGCTCGCTGTCGGCTATTCGCACCTCGTATTCTACCGCATCCGGTATTGCCGTCCAGCTAAAGGTCGGTGCGGTATCCGGGGTGGTACTCCCGTCGGCGGGACTTAGGCCGCTGATAGCCCCCCATTCCACATCGAGACTTTGAACATCACTCCAGGCCCCATACTGCCCGGCCCCATCCTTTGCCCTCACCTGCCAGTAATAGGTCTGCAAGTTCGTCAAGGCCGATGCCGGTGTGTGGGTGGTGCCTGTTTCACGGACCGATGACGCACTGGTTAGCCCAGGCTCGCTGTCGGCTATTCGCACCTCGTATTCTACCGCACCCGGTACTGCCGTCCAGCTAAAGGTCGGTGCGGTGTCCGGGGTGGTACTCCCGTCGGCGGGACTCAGTCCGCTGACCGTTCCCAATTCCACCTTCCCGCCGTTTGGCTCGGAACAACTTACCAGCAAAGTCAGCACAACCATGCCCATAATCAGCTGCGGGAATGTGCCGGATATGCCCCGTGTCCAAATGTTTGTTTTTAGCAGTGAATGCTGATGAATGGCTAAGCGGCTGATTGAAGCTTTAAAAAGGTGCCTGAGCCGAGAGACTTTATTTAGACGAGTTCTTGGGGAGGGGGGGGGGGGGATCTTAGTCAAGGGAGCGATCAACTCCGATTTTTTAGTTGGTTGTAATTTTTTCATGGTGCATGACCTCTGTATGTTTTCGTAATAATATTATTATAACATACTAACTGTGATTTATCAAGGATTTCCCCGGATGTTTTTTAGCCCTTTTTCTATATAGGCGCGAGAAGCACGGCAGATCAGTACGTAAGATATTCAACCTGAATCCGTACTCCATCCCCTACGCAAAGTGTTAAACGCTATCATGGCAATAGAAAGAAGATAAAAAGCGGTCAACTCGTCTTGTATCGGCAATCTCCGTGCGTCTCGTTTTCGCTGGCTCCACTTCCGTGTTTTCAGTGTGTTCTGTGGTTACCTTATTTTTCATGTTTTTCGTGGATTTAACCTTCTTTCCCCATACCGCCCCACTTCGCCCACATTGTTACTTCCAGAATACTTATACCCATTCGACTGGACCCCGCGCCGCGTACTCCTACACGGTCTCCGTCGGCAAACGGTAATTACAATGCCATAGTTTTCAAAAAAAATCGCGCTTAGCGGCGGCCGACGCTGCCGCTAAGGCAATGGTTAAATGCCTACCTGTCGGCAGACAGGGTTAAAAAGCCCTTACTGCGCGAACATCTCTAGTATCAAACTTGGAGCTGAGGGCCCGGATGCCATTATTGCTGAAGAACTGAGACCACGTGTATCTGGAAGTGCTCTCTGAAGACGACCAGTAGAGGGAAAGGAAAGACACGAAACCTCCAACACTATCCTTCTGCTTATATAACTCGTTTAACTCATCATTAGAAGGTAGAAACCAGTCATCAAAACCGCCAAGCTCAAAGTCATAACAAAGCCGTGCCGCGTAGTTCCCCGGTCCCAACTGGTTGACAATCTTCTCCGTATTGCTTTTGCCGCTCCCTATGTCTGTGCTTGTTCCACCCACTTCAATTTCATATCCTCCCCATTCAACAAAACCCTGATTTGATGGGGCCGCCTCCAGATAACGCCAGCCATCGGAATAACTCCCCTTGTCGTAGAACACGATTCCCCCGGCGGGACCGGTATCACCAATGGAATAATCTATCTGTATTGTAACGACCGCACTCCAGGGCCCCTCTTGGCCATCCCCGTCCACCGCCCGCACCCGCCAGTGGGTCTGCCCATTTAGCGCCGATGAGGGTGTGTACGATGTGTCCGTTACGCTCTGGGTCGGGGCGGCTTCCACCTCCGCTGCGCTATCGGCTAACTGCAGCTCATACCCCGCCGCGCCGGGTACGGCATCCCAACTGAAGGTGGGCGTGGTGTCCGTGGTGGACGCACCATCGGCGGGACTTAGGCCGCTGATGACACCCCATTCCACATCAAGACTTTGAACGTCACTCCAGGACCCATACTGCCCGGCCCCATCCTTTGCCCTCACCTGCCAGTAATAGGTCTGCAAGTTCGTCAAGGCCGATGCCGGTGTGTGGGTGGTGCCTGTTTCACGGACCGATGATGCACTGGTTAGCCCAGGCTCGCTGTCAGCTATTCGCACCTCGTATTCTACCGCACCCGGTACTGCCGTCCAGCTAAAGGTCGGTGCGGTGTCCGGGATGGTACTCCCGTCGGCGGGACTCAGTCCGCTGACCGTTCCCAATTCCACCTTCCCGCCGTTTGGCTCGGAACAACTTACCAGCAAAGTCAGTACAACCATGCCCATAATCAGCTGCGGGAATGTGCCGGATATGCCCCGTGTCCAAATGTTTGTTTTTAGCAGTGAATGTTGATGAATGGCTAAGCGGCTGATTGAAGCCTTAAAAAGGTGCCTGAGCCGAGAGACTTTATTTAGACGAGTTCTTGGGGAGGGGGGGGGGGGGGGATCTTAGTCAAGGGAGCGATCAACTCCGCTTTTTTAGTTGGTTTTCTTTTTAATTTTTTCATGGTGCATGACCTCCATTTGTGTAATAATGTAATATTATAACATACTAGCCGTGATTTGTCAAGGGAGCTTTAAATAGTTTCCTTGTCCATGTATTGATTGTTGTAAATTTCATTGCTCTCTTCCCTCATTGATCGAGTGTAGGAGTTATGGTAAATAACTCTGAATTTTCCTTTAAAAGGGGAAGAGCCATTCCAGTTTCTACCACATTTATGGGTAAGAGTAGATACCATATTGCGATGTTTGTATTTCCCATGGAAACTTGGGGATCTCCTCCTTCAACCGACCGAGAAGACACAAGTATCGTTCCCTCAGAGAGTACGAGTTCAGAGCCCTCTATGAACCTGCCATTATTAAAACTAAAAACTAAAAAGCTCTGATTAAAACCTTTGCTTACTTGATAAGTATAAAATGCCGTTAAAGACGGCACTATAAATGAGATAGGAAAAACAAAAACAGCATCATTAAGATCAATCATATACTCACCACCTGCGGCTATATCCAAATGTCTATCTTCACCAGTAAATATCGATGTTTTGTCAAAGCTGTCGGTTGTAAGATCATACAATTCTTCCACACTGCTGCCTCCGTCCTTTAGGGCATATAGGATATATTCTGTTCCGGGACTCAGTAAATAGCTATCGACATCGGCAGCTGTGCCGCCAATTTGATCCCCGTGCTTTATTATTTTATTTAAATAGTTGGCGTTTGTCATGAGATCACTTATCCCTGAACCGAGAGTATAGCTGAGAAGCACCCTTTTCTCAATATGGTTGACGATTCTATAAACCCCGTTGCCATCGTTCATTTCTTGTACCGCGGGAGTAGGGTTGGTTTTGAGGCTCAGGGCGAATTTATGCCGCCCCATGGAAGATGTGCCATCCGCCTGAATGGTAAACGCGACATAGTGATATCGCTTGTCTTCTGCGGGATTTGCCTTGGCAACTGTGCTGATTTCGATTCGTGTGCTGAGTGTGCCGACTGTAATGGTAATATCAGCACTCGCAGTTCCCACATAATTACTCGTACCTGTGGCCGTTACGGTATATACCGCTGCCGCCATATAGGCATTTATTGGAGTGCCACTTATGGTTCCTGACTTTGGGTTAAGTTTAAGGCCGGCAGGGAGTGGTGGTTTTACCGTGTACTCAACCGTTGCGTCCTGTGGAATGATGGTGGGCGTAATATTACTGATTTCATTTCCTTGGGTTGCGTTAATTTTAGAATTGAGATACGTCAGAGATGTGAGAGATGGAGATGTCGATGACGTATCCTCATTTCCACACGAAACAATCACCAGCATTGTGGTTATTCCGAGCAGCACGAAACGGCTGATCGAAGTTTTAAAAAGATATTTGAGACGTGAGTTTTTACTTAAATGGATTGGGGGGGGGGGGGGGGTGATATTAAGTAAGGGAGTGATCAACTCCGGGGTTTCTGTTGGATGTAGTTTTCTTTTTTTCATGGTGCATGACCTCCAGTATGTTTTCGTTAATAATATTATAACATATTAACTGTGATTTGTCAAGAGAATTTTTGCCGATTTACAGCTTTTTTGGTTATTACAAATTTTGCCTGACAAGATTAATTTTAGCTATTTTTAATTATTTGGAAAAAACTATTTCACTCATTAAAGACACTTTTCCACATTAATCATCGGTTATAATTAATCATGATCAAAACCCGAGGCATGGTTCTTTCTCGTGATCCTTATCAAGAATACGATGAAAAGATCCATTTCTATACCGAACATCTCGGGAAAGTCTGGGTTTACGCCTTTGGGAGTCGATCTCCCCGCTCACTTCGGGGCCAAGGATTGGCTCAATTGGGTTGGCTGGATTTGAAGTTGGAAAAAAAGGGAAGTCGTTACCTATTAAAAGAATTAACTCCGGGGCTTATCCCCAACTATCATCGAAATAAGGAATATTTCTTGAGTTGGACTGAATTTCTTAAACTATTGAGTAAGAAAGTACCGGGAGCCCAACCCACTCCAGAAATTTTTTCCCTCCTCTATTTTCTTTCTGGTCCGGAACCGGCTCACTGGAAACCAAAGTTTCGAGAGTTCACTTGGTATGCCTCCACCCTTTTGGAGTTGGGGTTTTTTCCTGATTTCTCTCATTGCCAATATTGCCAAAAATATTGTTCTGACTGGTATTTCTTCTCCTTTCCCGGAGAGATAGTCGGAAATAACTGTATCTCTCAATTAAAATCATACAATATACATAACCAAAATTGGTTTTCTGATCAACTAGCCTTGGAGGATGTCTATTTTCTAAATTATTGCCAACATAACTACTTTTCTTCAATATCCAAACCTGTATTCTTTGCTAAAATTTTCGCCTTAACCGATCAACTCTCTGCCAAAACTAAAAGAACTAAAGAAACTCATTCATCCAAATTTATCCAAACAGAGAGAGAACTTTTGATTCACTGGGATCGCATTCTACCCATCTTCCACGCTATACTAGAATATTGATTTTCATGTTATAATACAAGATAATTCAATTTGGAGGTTCCTATGATTAAAATGGGTATTAACGGTTTTGGGCGGATTGGTCGTTTAGTGTTTCGATCTGTCTATGAAAATCCTACACTTAAGGATGTCGAAGTAGTCGCGGTTAATGATTTGGTCGATGTTGATTATATGTCTTATATGCTCCGTTATGATTCGGTCCATGGACGATTCGGTTTTCCAGTAGAAGTGAAGAATGGAGAGCTCTATGTGAATGGCAAGAAAGTCCATGTCACTGCAGAGAAAGATCCTGCTAATCTTAGTTGGGGGGAAATCGGAGCTGAATATGTGGTTGAATCCACCGGCATTTTCCTAACTCAAGAAAAAGCGGAGGCCCACCTTAAGGCAGGAGCTAAAAAGGTAGTGATGTCAGCTCCTGCTAAGGATGATACGCCTACCTTCGTGATGGGGGTAAACGAAGGAATATACGATCCCTCAATGAATATCATCTCCAATGCCTCCTGTACCACGAACTGTTTGGCTCCAGTAGCCAAGGTGGTAAACGATATTTGGGGAATTGAGGAAGGACTTATGACTACCATTCATGCGGTAACCGCAACCCAGAAGACTGTGGATGGTCCTTCGATGAAGGACTGGCGAGGGGGACGGGGAGGATTTAGTAATATCATTCCTTCTTCAACCGGAGCTGCTAAAGCTGTAGGACTAGTCATTCCCGAGCTTAAAGGAAAATTAACCGGGATGAGCTTTCGGGTGCCGGTGAGCGATGTTTCTGTGGTTGACCTCACCTGTCGTTTAACTAAATCCGCAACCTATGATGAGATCAAGGCTGCCATGAAGAAAGCTTCAGAAACCAGTCTTCTGGACATTCTCGGATATACAGAGGAAGCTGTAGTTTCTCAGGATTTCGTCCACGATGTTCGTACTTCCATCTTTGATGCTCAGGCCGGGATCGCCCTCAATGATCGTTTTGTTAAGCTGGTCTCTTGGTATGACAATGAATGGGGTTACTCCAACAAGGTAGTAGAGTTGATTAAACATATTGCCGCAACCAAATAGTTCTATCGATTCAAACAGTTTTCAGAGCCTATCCCCTTTAATTGATATTCGTAATATTGATCTTTATCGGGGGGGTAGTCCTATTCTACAAAACTTCTCCCTCACTATACCCCAAGGATCTCGTTATGCCATCCTTGGGCCCAACGGAAGTGGGAAGACCTCTTTGATCATGCTTCTCACCCGAACTCTTTATCCTGCTTATAAGCAAGAATCCTGGGTAAAAATCCTAGGACATTCCCGATGGAGAGTCAGTGAACTTCAAAGCCGGATGGGGATCATTTCCTATGAACTTCAAAAAGATTATCCTGAAATCGCGACTGGACTGGAAGTAGTACTTTCAGGGTTTTATCAATCCCGAGGAATTTATCCTCATCAACAAATCAGTGACGAGAGAATCGCTAAGGCAAAAATTACCCTCAAGCATCTTAATATTTCACGGTTACAGGATAAAAAATTTGCTCAAATGTCAGCCGGAGAACAAAGACGATGCCTCCTCGCTAGAGCTTGGGTCAATAATCCTGATTGCTTTATTCTCGATGAACCCACCCATGGAATGGATTTAAAGAGTACTTGGCAATATTTAGGATATCTTCGTGAATGGGTAAGTCAAGGTAAGGGTGTGGTTTTGGTGACTCACCACCTAAACGAGATTATTCCAGAGATCGATACCGTGGTTTTGATGAAGGAAGGAAAAATTTTCTCTCAAGGACCGAAGGAAGAAACCCTCACCGTGGAGAGACTCTCTACGTTATACGATATGCCTTTGAAAGTATTTGTTCAAGAGGGATATTATTTCGTGATCAGCCCTTAATTTTTACTTAACCCTATTACGCTCAATCATTTTTAGCAACATCTTTCTTTTCAGTCTTTATCCTTTTTTTTAAATTACTCGTATTCTTTTTCTTCTCATCCTTAATTAACTTTTTATAATTTTCTTCAATCCTGGTTATAGAGAAGGCAGAACTCAACAAACTTGCTGGAACAGAAACAACTCCGAGTCCAACAAAAAGAATAAAAATAGTAAAAATTCTTCCTCCAATGGTGATGGGATAAATATCCCCATATCCAACCGTAGTCAAAGTGACAATAGACCACCAAAAACTATCAAAAATACTGGAAAAATTTTCAGGTTGTGCCTCATTTTCAAAATAATAAATACCGCTAGCGGTAATAAAAAGGATAACAGAGGTCAACATAAAGAATAAAAGAATTTCCTCTCGAATAATGTGGAATGATTCAGTAAATCGTTTTACAGCTTTACTATAACGTAAAAATTTTAGAAAACGAAGTAATGTCAAGATTCGGATAGCCTTAAAGGATTGTAGTTCAAAATCAAAAGCAAATGGAAGGATAGAAAGTAAATCCACGATCCCCATAAAACTGAAAACATATTTTAATTTTTTTGGGGCCCAGGTAATTCGAATTACGTATTCAATAGTAAAAACAAAAACTGTGAGCACATGAATCCATTTTAATACCTGATATATCCAGTCCTCTAAATTAGGAAGCGTTTCTAAAGAAAAGGCAATAATTGAAATAATTAATATGATTTGAATAAGCAAATTACATTTATATTGCAAATATTCCATTTTTTTCTTGATTTTTTTCATATATATTATATTCGTTAAAAAAAATCAGAACTAAATTGAGAATAACATGTCCAATGTTTTGATTATTTGATCAGCTACGATCAAAATGACATCTTTATCTTTCTTGAAATAGAAAAGCTATTTTTCCCATTTAATGTGTCCATTAATGCTGTACTTTTCATATGTTTGCAATATTTCATTACAAAATTCTTGAAGAGTTTTGTTTTTCTCCCTTTTTGACAATTCATATAGTCGGATAAACATTTTCTTTCCGGTTTCGGTTTGTTTTAAATTCTTTTTTATAAAGTTATGCTTTGAGCAAAGCGTTTGTCCGTTTTCTATCGTTGCTTTTCCATCCAAATCTTTTGGTTTAATATGGTCTACATGAAGCTCTAATCCATTTTTAATACCCAGTCCACAGATAACACACCGATACTTATCCCTTTTTAAAATTTTTGTTTTCTGAAATGAGGAGAAATTCTCAAGTTTTTTCTGTTTTTTCCTTCCCGGATCATAGCGATAGACTCCTTTCTTGACTTTGATCAATTCTACAATTAGGAGTTAATCCCTGTCCTTCTCGAAACTTTGCTCAAAGAACAAAAGAAATTTTACGGTGCAGTCCCCCCCTCTTCATAGGCTCCCATATCCGGGCGACCCACCCGACTATATCCACGGGCATCGGTGGCAGTGAGATCATCGGCATTGTTCGGAGGACTCTCTTGTGTGGTCAAATCGGGATCGCTATACCAGTCGGTATTGTCTATGCTGTAATAGAGATTGGCTTCCGGATAAGGATTCCCTGTTTCACTCTTCACCCCCCTCACATAGACTCCCTTATCCTTGGCCGGACTGCTGCTGATGGAGATGATAGCAACCTCACCTCCATGATTGGCTAAGGGGCCCAATCCGGGATCATCGTCAATAGCCTCCTTACTGTTAATCTCAATAGGATAGGTGCTAGTATCAGCATTTTCTAAACGAATTCCTGTTGCACCGGTGGAAGGAGTAATCCCTCCCTCAATAACGGAGTAATACAAATTCACAGTTTTTGTATCAGAATTAACATTAAATAAATAGATATTCCCATTATTATTACCCCACAAGATCGTATTTATCAGAGTAAGTGGTTGTCCAACGGTATTATGATATATCCCGCCTCCCCTATTAGGGGTAGTATTACTTGAGAAGGTAACATTGATCAAGGTGGGGGAGGAAGAACTGAGATTATACATCCCTCCCCCATTTTTCCTAGCCTCATTATCTGAGAAAGTAACATTGATCAAGGTGGGGGAGGAAGAACTGAGATTATACATCCCTCCCCCATTTTTCCTAGCCTCATTATCTGAGAAAGTAACATTGATCAAGGTGGGGGAGGAGGAACTGAGATTATACATCCCTCCCCCCCTATCATCGGCTCTATTATTTGAGAAGGTAACATTGATCAAGGTGGGGGAGGAATCATTATTATACATCCCGCCTCCATAAGTACTATTACCATTGGTAATGACCACTCCATAGAGAAGAGCTGTACTGTCAAGGTCATTACGATTATTATTAAACACCCTCTTGTCATTATTGCCATCAAGTCGGGTTTCTTCCAATCGGTCATAGTCTCCAGAACTTCCAGCAGTAAAACCACCTACCAGAGTTACATGATTCTTCATAGCATAACTACTACTAGGTTTATAAGTCCCCGATGCCACCAATACCACATAAATCTTACTATCGATAGCATCACCAATCCCATCAACCACCGCCTGTATATCTCCACTGGCATTAGCCCAGGAACTCCCGTCACCACTCCCAGATACAGTTTCCTTCACATAACGGGCCATCACATCAGCTCCTGCTATATAACGAGAAAAGATCATCTCGCTCATATCATCATAACTAGCAAGATCAGAGGGGATAACTCCATTTTCAATGATACTCTTAAATGTACCATCTGTAGTAAGAACCTTAGCATAGAGATCAAGATTGTCGACTACCTCAGAATTCTTATCGTAAACATTTGCTAAACCACTATCGCTATACCACTTATACAATTGTTTTGCAGTAGTCGGAGTAGGATAATTCGACGTAGGGATCGCAGTTAGACTGGCAACCAACACAGTATCGAGAAGTTTTGTCCCCCGGTAAAACCTAACTTGATATTGCTTATTAGTCCACTGAGCATAGACTGTAGTTTTGGTGGTAATGTCAGTAGTGGTGAAATCGAAAACATTTCCTCCAGTAATAGCATCATACCATCCTTTGAATCCATAGTGTTCCTGAGATGGATCTGATGGAGGGGAAGCTTTCTCTCCATAAAGGATATATTCTGTGGCAGTAGGATCACCACTTATAAGTCCCCCGTTAGCATTGAAGATTACCCCATAGTAACTGGTTAGGGTTACCGTGTAGTTGGATGTAGTTTTATCAATTGCGGTTACCGTATAAGTGTTATTTGTGGAGAAGTCCTGAGCCACTCCCGAAGCCGGAGAAATATTTGAGCCACTATGGACAATATATGGAATTAAACCGGTAATCCCTTCCACATTGGTAACCGTCTTAGTTACGGTTCGATTGTTGGCATCAACATCCATCACAATATTCGCTGCCAGAAGTGAATTATCTGTTTCTCGGAAAGCAAACGAGATAATCTCTTTGCTGTCCATTTGTCGCTGCAATACTCTTATGGTATAGGTAACAGAAGTGCTTTCATCCTGGGCTGTTACGGTAAAACTATGGGTAGCACTACCACTGAAATCCACATTGGCAGTGTATTGATTATTTTCATTCAATGGTAAATTGTTATTACCTTGTTGGAGAGAAGCTCCTTCACCTACTTTTAGGGTGAGCGTAACACTGCTGGGATCAGATCCTATCGGCAAGAGTATGGGAATGTCATTTCCGTTAGGGAAAAACTCTTTACTGTCATAAATAACAATAAGGGAACTGTCAGAGTTTTTTTTAGTGGTAATGAGGTAGGTTATGTCATTGGTGGTCTGGTAGTTATTGACAGTTAATCCTTTCTTTAAGGTTAGTTGATAGGTAATGCCACCGCCTAGATAAATTGCTGAAGTTATTTTTACCTGATTAGGTGTTTGAGTAGGTTCAACCTTTAAAAAAGGTAATGGAAGTATTCCATTACCTGTATTACCTGTGAGTGTTATTTGCTTAGCTAAAGAGCTAACATGATCAGCCATATTGCCTAGTGATTGATCGAATGTCAATAAAAATGAAAATGAAATATCAAACGGTATAGCATTGGTGTCGCTAATTGGAACATCATTTTCATCCACAACAAAAAAAGATGAGATCCCCAGAGGATCATAACTTATGCTGGGAGCAGTACCTCCGTCATCTGTTACTCCACAGGACAGGTAAAGTCCGATCAGCAGCAAACAGATCATGGAATAAATGACTCTATACACACTGTTTTTATATAATTTGATTGGATTGGATTTTATGTTCATTTTGAATCCTTAGTAATAGTAAAGTAATAATCAATTTAAAGCAATTAAAAATTTTTCTTTAATTAAAATCGATTTCATAATTTCACGGCTAAATTATATAATATATCAAACAATTAGACAAGTGATTTTCATTAAAATTTTGATAATATTTAATTATTTTATTTTGGTTTTACCATAAATCTGTAAATTACCTGAATTTAAAAAACTTTTATAAGGAGGTAAATAAAATTGTAAGGGGTTTGGATGGGATGATCAGTTCCTTTGTCCATAGTTTGTTTCTTTAAATTATGGTAAGTTGGAGTAATTAGAGTTATCCTTAAACTTTAGTAAATTTTTACGGCTTGATCTAATCTTTGAATTTAGGGATGATCTTTTATTCTTATTTTCGTTAAACAAGATATGTTATAATTTTGACAACTCAACATAGCTGTTCCCTTTTTGGGGCTTATTGGTTTTAGGCTAGGTTGAATTTAAGACTATGATTTCTTTAAAAAAAGAAATCATAGTCTTAAAAGAATTACTATACCGTATCTTTGACCACTATTGGATTTTACAGATTAATTTTTTTTCAGAGTCGTCAACTTAAAAGATTCTTCCCTATTTACTTTCACCCGAACTGTTTAAGAAGACCAGGCTATTTTTTCTTTATAATTCTAAAATTAATTGTCTCTACACTCTATCCCGAGCAGTTGGGTATCAATGAAACCTATTTTGAAACCTTTGAAAGCAAATATTACAATCAAGCCATAGAAATACATAATAGAAGTAGCTCTGTAATTGACTTGACTCTCTACAAGTTGATCGCAGGAAAGATGGGAAATATTGATGAAAAAACATTCATTGGTTCTCGTAGCAACAATATTATAACTTGGTCAACATCTAAGCAAGCCAACTTCTCTGCTGCTTTTACTAACATTTCCTTTTCACCTCTCATTCCTTCTGGAGGAGTGGCAGTAATTATGGATCCCGGATTTCGTTTTGAAGAGTCTTTTGAATTTACTAATAACCACAGAACTAATACTCTTTATCTTCTCACTACTTCTACCGGAGTGCTGGGGACCGGAAACTTTATGAAAGAAGATGATGTTCTTCGTCTGGTGTCCATAGACTCAAATCCTGAAGATATTGTTGATGAGTTTCATAACCGGATTTCCCCCAAAGGCTACGGGGTAGTCAAGATAGATCCTTCTAAAAAAGGACTTGCCGACAACACAACCTCTCGTCCCCAAACTATCGGTTATATCGAAACTCTTGAAGATCTTTATACCACCCTTCCTCCAGATCGAATTGTTCTTGAAGAAATTAATGGTGATCCGATAATAGTAGGGCTTCCTCAGAATTACAACCTTACTTGTAATTACCTGGCCATCGTTTCCCAACTCTGCAATCAAACTATCCGTTTTTATCGACATGATTTCATTAAGATGTATCACTACCCTAATAACAACGCTAACCTTATCACCGATAACGATGACATCATTTTTTCCACAGGTCAGTCAGATCCGATCACTCTATTCGCCACGGAACCAGGACTCCATATTATTTCGATTGTTGACAATTCTTTCCCGCCTCTAAAAAAAACGATTTCTTCTTTTAACCATTCCCAGGCAACTGAAGTCTTCATTACCGAGATCTACTACGATACCAATAAAAACATCACCTGGATGGAAGTCTATTCAAAAAACAATTTAACTTTACCTTTACTGATTCAAACCTTCAATAGTGACTACAGGAAAAACAATCATTTTGAGTTATCAAAAACAACTTTGATAGCTGGCTATAATGTCCTAGGATACCGTAACCAAGACTTTAGCCAAAACTTTTCTCTTGCTGATCTGGTTATTCCCTTACCCTCTCAGTTTGCTATCACCACAGAGGGAGTTATCGCTCTTTCCTCAGAAGGTAAATACTTAGATATCGTTCATTATGACAAAAATTGGTATGAAGATCTTATCAAGGGACGTTCTCTCCAGAGAGTCAATAATCAAAACTATGCCTTCATCAAATCCCAGTGGAATGTATCAACAGAAGTGGACAGTACTCCTTTCTCAGCTAATGTTTTTACTCGAAACATCAACTTCACCGTTAGCCTTCTCTCTCCCCAACTCCCTTTGTCTACTCTCAAGGTTAATTTCTTGGCTGATTTCAATGTCAATGGGAATTTGACAGCTTATTTATACGACGATAAGGGCTATAGGATCGGGAAGGTATTCTCTCAAGAGGTATTACGAGGCTATCAGGTCCCTCTTTTCATTTGTCTCAAAGAAGTTAAAAGTCGATTCGGTCTTTTCCCCGGTGAATACTCCCTCATGTTTCTATTCAAGAACACCGGTGGGACTAAAACCCTTTATCAAAACTTTATATTGGAATGAAACCATCCTCTCCCGCAACTCTTTTTATCGTCCCCACTCCGATCGGAAATTTAGGCGACTTCACTTTTAGAGCTGTGAAAGTTTTAAAAGCTGTTGACTTGATTCTGACTGAGGATACTCGTACCACCAGAACTCTTACCCAGCACTATGGAATTAACACTCCACGACAGGCATTCCATCTTCATAATGAACATCATAAGGTAAAGTATTATCATGACTTACTTCTTTCCGGAAAAAATATCGCCTTGGTGAGCGATGCCGGTACCCCAGGAATTGCCGATGTCGGCTATCTTCTGGTAAGAGAAGCCATTCATTCTGGAATAGAAGTAACAACCTTACCCGGAGCAACTGCCTTGATTCCGGCCCTGATTATGAGCGGTCTCCCCTGTCATCATTTTTTCTTTGAAGGATTTCTTCCTCACAAAAAAGGAAGACAAACACGGCTTCGATACCTTGCCACTTTGGAAGAAACCATCATCCTTTATGAGAGCCCCCATCGAATTGAAAAAACTCTAGGTGAGTTGATCAACCATTTAGGTGAGGAACGACAGGCTAGTTTGAGCCGTGAAATATCTAAGAAATTTGAAGAAAACATAAGGGGAAGCTTGTATGAAATTTTTCAAGAAGTGAAGGAGAGAGGAAAACTTAAAGGAGAGATAGTCTTGTGTTTAAGAGGAAAGGATTAATAATTCAACTACCTAAAGATACAACAACTGAGATCTCCCTTATTCTTATCTTAAATAAAGTAAATGAAATATGAAATATTCGCCACCTTATTTCTTTTAATGATACCAGGGCTGGTTTGGGGTAAGTCTTGGAGTGATTTCTATCGTTATCCCTATATCCATTCCTTACTTAATGGACATTACCGTTTCTTTAAAAGCCAGCCTGACCAATATGAAGTTGGCATCACTGGTAAGATTCCCTATCAAAAATATCTAACATTACCACAAACAATCGATTCCCTTGACATATATAGTTTAGAAACTACTCTAGGTTATACCTACATTATTAAAGGGATTGAACGACATAGCTACTTCATAGAACAAAGTTGGTATGGAGACCATCTTCACATTAAAGCTGGCTATGGATATACTCATCGAGCAAACCCCTTAGCCTCCTTTCAGCATGATCTCCCCCTTTCCTTAGGTGGATTAGTGAGAAACTGGGAGCTTACAGTATTTGGAAAATTCAGTTGGAAGTCTACCTTTCAACCTCTTTTAGGGGGTAACATAGCTTATCTTTTTTATACCAAATACCAAACCCAACTACAGGAATATTTCTCATCCCCACCCAACTTCTCCATTCCAAATCGAATCGATCTGACTATCCATCAAACCTCCCGTCATTCCTTCATGGTGAGACAAACCTATCAATTTAATATTATTGATTACCCTAACCATCTCCGCTTCTTTATCTCTTGGGAAATATTCCCCCTAAAGGTGGGGATAGCACTTAGCTTTACTCTAAAAGATCAAGTTCAAGCCACATCTCATATTCGTTATCGTCCGCAATGGGGATTTGATCACTCTCTAGAGGCAGGGATCATACATTATCACCACTCTGTTTATTCCAAACAAATAAAAAAAAATAATCTTGAAGTAGATACTATTGGGTCAGGCAAGACCGAAAAATAAAACTCAACTCCAGTGATGAATAAAATCCGTCTTCTTCTCTTCTTTTTTGTTCTTTTACTTCCCAACTTTACTATCAGCTCTACCACAAATGATCCATTGAACAATATCTTAGATTACTCCATCACTACTTTTCCTCCCATCCCACAAGACCCATCAAACAGTACTCCAAATCAAAGTCTTTTCCAAAATAATTTCAACAGTCCTGATTTCCTTATAAAAAGAAACCATAGAGATTATCGATGGGATTATATCGAAGAAAAAGTTCCCTGGTCACAGTGGGTAGAAAGATTCCTTAATTTTGAAGAAAATGAAGAAAGTTTAGAGGAAATTACACCGCCCCTTCTCCGCTTAGAGAGATGGTATCATCTTCCTCGCGATCTCAACACTCTCACCGACGGAGACTTAAAGGTATTTTTCTGGCTAAGTTCGGGAGAGCGAGAAAGAATTCTTCGTTATCGGGAAAAGAATTTCTATACCAACATCAATGAACTTTACTATAAAGATATCATCGTACCGGAAAACTATGAACTAGTCCAACCGTTCATTAAAATCAAAAAGTCTCCTCTAACCTTACTCCCCCAGCCCAATGCTAAAATTCGTTATGGAGTTGCTCTCCGGGCTAAAGAGTTACAGTCCATTCATGATTCTATCGAATTATTGAAACACTATCAACTCAAAATGTTTGGGGAAATTCAAGTGCCAGGATTATTTGATTTTCATTATTTAGTAGAGAGGGATCCCAACGAAATTAATATATTTGATCTTGAAAAATGGTCATTGAGCATGGAACATCCTCTTATTCCTGATGGGCTATCAAATAGATATTCTAAAAGAGATTCTTCACTCACTCGAAATAAGTTTATCTTTACTTTCGGAGCACTCAAGATTAATGTCCACCAAGCCCTCCTCATGGCCACCGGGTATCCTCTCCGAAAAAATGAGAGATACCCTTCTTCGATAAAGAGAAACAGTTTTAGACTTCAAAGTGATAAGTCAACCCAGGAAATATTTCTCAAAGGACAGGCACTGGATATTCATTATGATACCTGGAGACTAGCCACTTGGATTGGTCAATACCGTTACGATGATACTCTTCATACCAATACTTCCGACTCTAATCAACTTTACGCTAAGGGATACAGTTTTTATGCCACTCTTCACCGTCCGTTCTTGGAGCTATCTTTAACCGAAAATCTGATAGGTATTTTCCTAGAGAAAAAAATCGATTATCATGCCCTTTCAATCGCCTTTCTTTATTCTAAATTTACCTATCCCATCATCGACTCTAGCCTCAACTCCTTTAACGGAAGGAGTCATTGGGGAATAAGTTGGGGATGGGATCTTAATTTCAATCGTTACCAATGGTATGGAGAAATTTCTCTCCTTTTTAATGAAAAGTCGGGTAATCCATGGGAATTAAATACTTCAATAGAATATCGAACTTCAGGAGGTGTCGTCACTGGGATGCGAATATTTTTTTCGGAAAGTGACTTTTTTCTCTCCCTTAGACTTATTCCTCCCAACTATCAAGCTGTCCACAACCTTGCTTATACCCGTTACAATGGTAATAATGAATTTGGTATTTTGGGGGGTTTTCTCCTCCGCCCTCTTCCCCGTCTAAGTTTAGTGAGTTCTTTCGATTTTTTTCGAAAAATTGATGGAGAGCCATTAGAGTTTGGGATGGACATTTCCCAATTTTTAAGCTATCGCCATCTCTCAGGGTACTACAATGAAAACCAAGTCCGTCTTCGAGAAAGGAGTGAATGGGATAATGACTATAACTACTTTTGGGAATTACGGCATCGGAGTGGACTAAAATATTCCAACTGGCATATCTATGGGGAAGCTAAGACCAGTGGAAACTTGATTGAGGAATTGATCGATAGCTCTAATCCATTTGGCCTTCTCCTTACTCTTCATGGAGAATACCGTTATAAGCGGATAACGACAACCGTTTTTGAGATCCTTTGGGCTAAAGAAGGACCTCGCACTCTCTATGATCTTCTCTATCATAACCGCTTCTTCAGTGACTTGCTTTATTTAAGCCGAAACAATTTTATTATCTTTCTCCGTCAGGAACTACAGACCCACCCTCTCTTCAAGATGGGTTTTAGTATTGGGGTTTATTGGGATGATTCGAAAGGCAAATTACTTCGTTCCTCCCCCCCGGAACGGACAATATTGTCTTTCTTCGTGAATGGGGAGATTTAAGAACTACCGAGGAAGGGAGTCGAATACACAAAAAAAAATCAATAATACAGTGTTTTTACACAATTAAAATAAATCATTGTCCATATGTTGTCCAAGAATTAAAGAAAACTTCTTAGCAGTGTCTTCCATATGGTTCTTACCAACAGCGGAATAGTATTCTGTCATCTTAATAGAAGAATGACCTAACGCTGACTGTGCTAACCTGATAGGAATACCCGATGTGACTAAAATCGTTGCAAAATAATGTCTTAAATCGTGAATTCGGCAAATGTCTTTGCCAATGCTTTTCCAAGATTTAATAAAAGTCGTTATCCCTTTTCCCATATACGAAACAACGAAGTCACATTCTCGTTTTAATTTTCTTAAATACTCTTTCAACTGGGGGATCATGGGGATATATCTTGTTTTTTTGTTTTTGGTTTTTGCCCCCTCCAGAACTATCACTGATCCCTCAAAGTGAATATTATCCCATTTAAGATTCACGATTTCACCGTGCCGCATCCCTGTAAAAAGTGCCAATAACAAGAATGTTCTCTGGTGCTCCATCTTACACCGAGAAAACATTAACCTAACTTGTTCTTTAGTTAAAAAAACCGGCTTGCTCTCCGGTTCTGGTCTTTTTAACCCTCTAGCCAGTTTAGAACTAACCCCATAACCTTGAATATCACACCAATTCAAAAACGCACTTACTACATTTATTCTTCGATTGTAAGTGAATGGATTCTTGTAGTTATGCTTTATAAAACAGTCGTGTATCTCTTGATTAGTAATCTTGTTTAGTGGCTTGTCGTGTATCATTGATAAATGTCCTAAGTTTCTTTTTATCCCGACAAACTCATCCCAACTCTTGCTTGTTTCAGAAAACTTAAAGTATTTCTCTATAGCCTTTCTTAAAGTTATATCTTTGGCTTGTCCCTCACTTATTTTTTTAATCCAATCGAAATGTACTTTTTCAACAGAAGAGGGTAGGCATTTAATTCTTTTCCTGTGCCGAATTCCATTGAATCTGTATTCCAAATTATAAACTCCTAACTTTTTTTCTTTTCTCAGAATTCTATACATTAACTAATTTTAACAAGATTTTTATTTTTGTTTAGCAATTTTTCAAAATCTTTAATATCAACAATAATCTTGCCGTCTACTTGGGAAGCAGGAAGTTTTCCAGTGCTGATCCATTCCCTTAGCTTTGAATCAGAAATAGTTGAATATTCTGACAATTCTTTAATCGTAAAGTATTTTTTCTCAGGTTCTTTTTTAAAGTAATTCCCTAAAACAGTATGCAGTTTCTCCTCCAGTGCGTTTCCCAATTCCTCTTTCACACATTCCCTTATAATCTGCTCAATGTTCATTATTTGACTGATTTTAGTTTGCTGTCAACCAGACCACCATAGTACGCTTCTATCACCTCGGCCAGGCTCGCTCCCTTGATGAACTCTAGGTCAGTAACACTCCATCCATCCCATCCAAGATACCCTCCTCGCAATGAATGGAGTAATTTAATAAAATTAGAGCCATAGCGATCATTCATATAAATTCCGTATGGAACTAAATTCCCATCTTTTCCTATATTACAGGAGTGGCACTGGGGGTGAATATTGTAGGGCAAGAACCTGAGGTACCGTGAATCATTAATCGAAATGAAGTGTCCGGCGTGGATCTCATGAGTGAACTTGAGGCAGCTGACGCATTGAGTAAGATTCACTCCAGCATCAATATACATCGCCTTCACTTGCCGGTTAATGTTCAATTGAGCTCGTGTAAGGAGAGTATCCCTACCCCCTCCCCTACGCCTGCCCATACCCCTGCCTCGCTAATTCAATAAAATGGTCTCTACTTGGAAACCACTCTCCTATACTCTCATAGATATATTGATGGACATTCTCCAAATATTCACTGAACTCCTTCGTGGAGAGTTTCGTTGTTGATCTCGGGATAGATATTTTATGTCCGAAGACAGTTAGGGGTTCAACCCCTAAGAATTTAATTTTAAGAAAAAGATGAAGAGAGTTTTTAGTGTATCCTGTTCGTTGGGAAAATTCAGTCACCCAAAACCAATATAAACTGTTCTGATCCAAGCTCCGTCTTTCCCTCACAGGTTTGACGAGAACCAATTCACTGCTAATCCCCTCGCTATACTCCGCCTTAATTGCCGAGGTGGGAATTACCCGCAACGGTTCGCGAGATTTCCACCGAGATGGGGAAGCCATTATAATATTGTCCTCAAAATTAATTTTGAAGCTCACAAGCTACCCCAAGACGACATAAACTTTTCATAAAAAAATATCTTCTATAGATCGAAGAGGTATAGCCATTAACTTTGACCCATAAAGGATGATCGGCATCCCTCTTCATTTCCTTCCATCTGGCATATCCCGTAAAATAAATTTGCAACAATTCAGTTTTGAATTTGGTGGCAAATTTATAACGGCACAAATGCCATAACCCTACCCTTAAATTAATTTTAGGACTAAAGAGATCGTTGGCAACAAAGTTAGTATTATATTCTCTATTGTAATCATCTAAAACGATCGGCTTTACCTGAAGTAAGCCCATGGCTCCAGCAGAAGACACGCTATCGTGATGTCCGTTGCTTTCTCTGACTATCATTGCTACCACCAAGTCAGGGTAGATTGTTTCGGGACAACCTACTTGGAGGAGAATAGATAGGATCAAGGATTTCATGTTGTTTTTTGATCTGTCAAGTCAATAACTTCATCATTGATAGTTTCTTTTGGATTTTCGGTCTTCACCGGAGACTGTTCAGTGACAATCTTATCCAGATCAATCATGTTCGTGGTCTGGCTCATTTCCGCCGAGTCATATAAACCTCCGAATTGATCAGGGAAAGCCTCCCGCAGTGCCTGTACCAGTGCTACCTTTCGAATCATAGTAGCACCCATCTTGCTCCAAGTAGAGTTAGGATTACCGTCTCTTGTCTTTCCCTCATACTCACCATAAGACACCTCAGCCTTAATAGGGTGTTCCCAGCTTTTGCGATAGACATCAGCCCAACCACCAACAAGGGTCTCATTGGACAATCGCATAGAACCCTCCCGTCTCTCGATACCGTTCTCCCCCTCAACAATAATCCCAGCCCTCATACCATTAAAGTCATTGTGGCCGGCTGCTCGCTGAGTAAAAGCATCTTTACCCACCACCATAGTAGCGGGAGTATTCTGACCATATTTGATTAAGTGAGCCTCACCGACAAAAGGATTTAATCCTCGGTTCTTGCAGAGCATTAGGAAATTCATTGCTTCCTGATCTGTGATAGTGGCATTCCCCTTAGTTAAATATTGCTTGATTATTGAAGTATTGAGCTTAACTTGATTACCGATATAGTCGGTATAGACAACAGTATTATTTTTTTTATTTTCCATTTTTCCTACCTCGTATTTTTTTGTTCAATTGATAAATATTCAGACAACTTAAAAATATTCCAAAATGAATATCTAACTTTTGTTGATCAATATAGCTTATCTCTAAGTCCCCGACATCTTCTTTACCTACACGCAAGACAGCCACTTGCTCTACTTCTCTGCCACTCTCAACTAACAACTGCTTGTAAGCCGCCACCTGGTGTCTCATCTCATCATAGATTCCGCTTGACGTCTTAATGTCGAGTAAAGTTAACTTTCCATTTAGGCGACAGTAGATATCGCAAGTACCCCCGAACCCGTGTTTTCGGGAAGATATTTGAAGCTCGGATTCAATGGGCTCAAATCGATTATTCATCTTGAAGTCAAGCCATCTGATCATCCCGTTCTCGGCTTTATCTATATCAGCGGGAGCATATAACTTTTCATCTAATTTCTCATGCTCAATACCTAACATACTTTTAATGTCATCTTCGATCATTCTGTGGCATATAGTCCCTATATCAGCGGCAGTCTTAACGTGCTTGGTCGTGTCTATCCCCTGCAGCCCCATACGATTAGCCCATACCACCAATGCTGGTTTATTCAAGATCCCAAGCACTGTGGTTACCCCTGGAACCAGCACATCATCAACATAGTAACGCTGATGTACCTTAGACCTTTCATCTGTTTTTTTAATTTTCGTTTTCATTTTTTAACCTCTCTTTTTTAAGTTTTTTGTTTGTATGGGTAAGTAATATTTCCAAAATTAACAGGATAAAATTCTTTAAGCCGGTTAGCAATAAAATTACCGAAACTAAAAATTTTAGGGCTTTTGTTGCTGGTGATAATAGTTAAACATTTTTTTAAACTAAATCTATAATCTAAAATATTTTTAATCTCATTGGCTAATGTCTCGTTGTATCGGACATACTCTACATCATCCCACACCAAAACATCGGATTTTTTAACTTTATTAATGGCTTCTTTTTTCTGGCCAAAACCATCAGAAAAAATTAGATTTTTGAAATCATTCAATGATAAAAAATAAAATGTTTTCTTTTTTCGTGCCCAGCTCCTCATGATAAGAGATGCCGTGAGGGTTTTCCCAGTGCGATGTCCACCGTGAAAAAAAACCTTGATGTTATGATTAAAAATTGATTGACTGGGCTGCGAAAGTTTTTTAATAACTTCTCTTGTTGTATTTCCTGGGGGAAGAATATAGTTTTTACTATCAAAATCAAAAGCATATTCTCCTATCTGATTTTTTAATTCAACATCAATGAATTTGATTTTTTTTTCCGTAGTTTCTTTTTTATTTTTTTCTTCTTCCTCACGAAAACAAAGATCGCACCATTTTCGGTCAACGGGCGAATAGAATTTTAAAGGCACCCCGTGGCAAGAGCATCGCTCTTCTATCTCAACAATTTTTCTTTCTTTTTCTAAAGTTACCATTTTTTTAATCAAACCAAATATGTTCTTTTTTTTCTGTATTTATGTCTTGTTCTTTTTTCTCATAATCAAATATGTCGTGCAAAATATACTTATTACCCTGCCGTCTACTTCTTTTTTCTATAGAAATAAGATTTAATTCTTCGAGCTTTTTAATTGCTTTGCGTACAGTTGTAGGAGTGATTCCACAATTAAAAGCAATTGTTTCAAGATTAGGGTTACAATATCCCTTCCCATAAGAAAATTTGGAAAGGCAAAAATAAACTAACTTTGCAAAAGGACCTTTAACTATTGCAAAAATCTTGTTAGGAGATTGGAAAAAATTAACTTTATTATATTTTTTTACCATATAAAATATTATATTTATATGGTAATTATATATAATATTTTCTAATTTGTCAAGTAATTTATATAAAATATTACAATAATTAGAGAATATTATGTAATTTAATCTAATTCTTTCAAAGTTTTGTAGAAATTTTTGATGCTTTTTACTTGATTTTTCAGTTTTTGGTTTTCTAAATAGTTGATCAATAAAGATTTGGCAACATCCGACATGTTGGATGTTTTCCATTTGTTTACTGTTTGATAATTGACATTTAACTTTTCGGCTAACTCTCTTTGTGAGCAGTTTAATGCTTTGCAGGCTTCGTCTACTAAATTTTCTTTTTCTTTCATCCCTTCGTCCTATAATTTTACTACATATCGATAGAATATCGGATATAAATTGATTTAAAGGTAGAGTACTATTCATTTTTATACAGTACTCCATACCTGTATCAGATATATAATATCTGTTATTGTATATTTAATATTAAATATCTGGTATATGTGAATAATAGCAAGAGATAATAATATCAAGTTAATAAAAATATAAATAAAAAAAAATATTTGTTTAAAATATTTGTTTATATATATATGAATTTTTCTTTCTTTTTCTAAAGTTACCATTTTTTTAATCAAACCAAATATGTTCTTTTTTTTCTGTATTTATGTCTTGTTCTTTTTTTATGGAGGTGATTTTTTTAGGTTGAATTAATATATAAACATTATTCAAAAATCCGTTTTTGCTTTTTCTTTTTTCAATTTTTATAAAATTATTTTCCTCTAAAAATCTTATCGCAGATATTATTGCTTGATTTCCTAATCCAGTTAAATCCATAATTTTTTTAATTGATGGGTAGCAAGACTTAGTTTGATTATTGCTAAAAGAAGCTAAAACACAATAGACAAACGCTGAAGATGATTTTTTAATTTCATAAAAAATAGATTTTTTTATCATAAAAAAATCCTTAGGAACATGATCTAAAACATCAAAATCGTTATTCATGGTAAAATTTCATTATGGTTAGAAATGAAAAAACATCTAAAAAAGTTGCTTCAAAAGCCGCTAAACTTTTAAGGAATCCAAAAACTCCGAAAAATATAAAAAGTATAGCCGGCTCAGCTCTTACCCAAGCACCAAATAAAAAGAAAAGAAAAAAATAATTCATTTTAAATTCTTTATCCTTTTTATTGCTGATTGGGGAATATCTATTGTATGGCAGGATTGGATTAAATTCTTGTCGTGAGTAGACGAAACCCTGACAATTTCCTCGTCATGATATACCAATAGACCGTAACTTACACAAGCAATCGGTTCTGGTTTATCCATTTCTTCTAACCATTCCCACCTACCACTTCCCAACTTACTATCTACCCATTCCACTTTAACAATATTATTTTTTTTCATAAATCCTTCCACTCTTCAATTTCCTCAATATCAATTTCTAATATTTTACAAATTCTTTTTATGTAAAAATATTTTTTAGTTCTTTTGTTTAAGACCGCCGAAATGCTTGGATATGGAAAATTATTTTTTTCACAAAATTTATAAACATTTCCAAATTTCAAAGATAGCAGTTTTTTTACATCTTCAATATTTTTAATTTTAAAAGTTATTTTCATTATTATTATTCCTTATATAATTATAACACATTTTCGTAATTAAATGACATTTTATTTAATTGAATTGTATATTTTTATAATAAATTTAGTTTAATTAAGGAAAAAACAAAAATTTATAAAAAAATAACAATTTTATTTTATAAAATTATAAAAAAAATCAAGTTTATATAAAAAAAATCCGATTTTTAAATTGGAAATATGGTAAATTTTGTTAAAGGAGAAAAAAAATGAATATAAAAATAGATAAAAAAACTTATAAAAGAATTCAAAATGAGATTAAAGTTTTTAAAAAAATTCTAATTGAAGCCAAAGAAAGAGATATTAATGAATCTGACACTGTAACTATTATTGTAGATATTCTAGTTAATATCTTCGGATATGATAGATATAAGGAAATAACCAAAGAATATTCAATCAAAGGAACATTCTGCGATCTAGCTGTTAAGATAGATAATAAACCTAAAATCCTTATCGAAGTTAAGGCAATCGGAATTGAACTCAAGGATCAACATATCAGACAAGCTACTGACTACGGGGTGAGAGAAGGTATTCAGTGGGTGATTTTAACAAATGGTATTTTTTGGAATATTTACCGGGTTGGAGTTAAAAATTCGATAAAAATTGAACCAATAATAAATTTCAATTTAACTGAAATTAATATCAAAGATAAAGAAAATGAATTGTTTTCTTTATGTAGAGAAGGAATAAAAAAATCTGCTATTGACAAAATCTACGAATACCAAGCAATAGTTAATAAATATTGTATATCTGCTTTAATTTTTTCTGATGATATAAAAAAAGTTTTAATAAAAAAAATAAGAGAATTATCAAAAGGAACCAAGGTTAATGATGAAGATATTGACGAACTTTTAAATAATGAAATTATTAAAAGAGATGTTTTAGAAAATGATGAATTTCTAAAATATAAAAAAAAAGAAAAAAGGAAACAAAAAAAAATTATTCCAATAAAAACAGAAAATAATATTCCAATAAAAACAGAAAATAATAATGAGAATAATGGAAATAGCTCGGTGTGATTTTCACACTTAGCTCGGTGTGATTTTCACACTTAGCTCGGTGTGATTTTCACACTCTAACTATACTTAAGTTAACTATACTAATAGAACTATATTTAATTAACTATAATGAATGAAAAAACAAAAAGACTAGAATATTTTATAAAAAACCAAAATATAAATAAATCAACTTTAGCAAAATCACTAAAAATGGCACATGCCAGTATTTCTTTAATTTGCTCTGGAAAAAATAATATAACAGACTCTTTCTGTTTTTCCCTCCAAGCCATCTACAACCTCTCCCCCGACTGGTTACTACACGGCACCGAACCGATGTACCTTCCCCACGAGAACCGCTACACAGACGACCGCCAGAAAGCTATAAATGAGGCGTATGAGTACGTTTCGGAGCAAAGAAAGGAAATCATACACGATACAGCCATAAAACAGCATAGCGAGGAAAAAATCCACCAAAAAAAGCAATTGGAGTACGAGAGGAAACACCGAGAAGACGTTAAAAGGATGATAGAGGAAAAAGTAGTGCCGGCAGAGATGATCCAGATCCCCATAGCAGGATATGTGCAAGCGGGAATTCCTACCTGGACGGAGGAAGTTCACGAAGGGTCGCTTACTTGGGATAAGTCAAGAATCAGTTCTCCCGAGAATGCTTTCTGGCTCCGCATACAGGGAACATCCATGATTGACTGCGGAATGTATCCAGACGACGCTATCCTATGCGATAGTGGGGTTATCCCCAGAAGAGGAGATGCGGTGATTGCTAAGATCAATGAAGAAATGACGGTTAAGAAATACCGCCGCTACCTTTCTGAAGGAATGGCGATGATTGAGCTTATCCCCTGTAATGAAGAATTTAAGACCATCAGTTATCCGGAAAAAGAAGTCCAGATCGTGGCGGTGGTGATCGCCAATGACTGGCGACTCAAACGGGGGGAAGAGAAAACTTGGAAAAGGTGATAAGTGGGCTATAACAATTCTCACTCCAATATTGCATATTCCCTAATTATAACACAGAAAAGGTGGTAAGTGGGCTATAACGCAAGTATTTCAAATACAATCAAGATTAAAATTATAACACAGAAAAGGTGGTAAGTGGGCTATAAACGACAATTCTCACTCCAATATTGAATGTTCCCTAATATTGAATCAAATTCATTTTTGTCTATAAGAAGGTCCCTGCTAGGCTTGCTTATCTCGGTGGGTGGTGTATAGATATCGCAGAAGTTACCTGTAGACACACAGCCACTAATTATCACTCCACTAATTATCAAGCCACAGATTATCAGCAAGATCTTTTTTTTCATTTTTATTTTTTGATGAGATTTTTTTTTCAATTTTTTTTTTACGGCGAACGCCCTCCAGCCGCTCTACCAACTGGGCCCCCTGCTGGTCCTTCCGACCCATAGCATAGAATATCCCGAAGCCCCCTAACACAAGCAAGGTTATAGCTATAATTAGATATATCATCTTTTAATTTTTTCAAAAACTCCCACACCTAAAAGACCTCCGCCGGCTAATAAAAACCATTCAATAACACTCATAGCTGTTTTTGAATCACCTATCGACCTGTCCACAGAAAACCCAAACAAAACTATCCCCATAATGATAGCCACGGCTATTACAATCATACCTGCGACCCTCTTGCTACTCAAGTTACCCCCACGGCTTTTAAAAATCTCTTCTACTTTTTTCATTTTTAATCTCCTTTTTTCGAAAACGCAATATCCCGGTCAACCCACCCAAGTAAAAACTTTTTTTGTTCTGGTTTTTTTTGGCAGACCTTCACCCTGTGAGCCACCCGAGCCACAGAAAATCTTAATAAAAATAATTCAGTATCTATCGCATTCAATCTACCTATAGTCCTATCACCTATCCACCCATCTTGTATAGCTCCACAACAACCTTGCGCCACCTTAGAGGCCTTCCTTACGCCAGCATTCACGGCGTAGTCATATATAGCGTTAGCTGTCTCTTGGCATACTAGGAAATGCCCCTTCATACCTCCCCAATACTTCACAAGATAGAATTTTTTTAATTTCTTTTTTGCTTTTGTGATATTGCCAGCCTCGATATCCTCCCATCCCTCCCAGTCTGGGTGATAATTCTTAGCTATACCGCCAAAAGTTAATCCTCCTTTATCACCTTTCACTTTATGGAGGACAGCTCCTCCCTCGAGCTTCATCGTTTTAAGGTATGCTTTGTTGAAGTCAGCCATTTATTTTCAGAATGCCGGTTTTGTAAAGAAAAACCAAAACCCCTATGCACGCACTGCAAACACCTATCAATGTAGTTAAATATATTCGATCCGTTCTGTACTTACGAGCCAACCCCTCAAGGTCTTCAACACGCATCACTATACCGTTTTCACCCTCATGCCCTTCAATAACATCCTTTAAATAAAAGACCCTGTCTTTTAGAGATTTTTTATTAAACTCGGTTGACTTCATAAAATATTTCCTAACAATATCTTAATGTTGTGGATTGCATACCCGCTTCCGCTAAGACTATTAACTAATGTGCTGTTATTTCCGCCTGTGTCAAAATTGAAAAGAGGATCGATAATGTCAGTATATTTAGCCCGTATAGCCCTCAAACTTAACACTCCATTCTCAATTTTAATGGTGCACTCAATCCCTTTAGTGTGTGCCGGTTGAACCGCTTGTGCCCAAAAAGTGTAAGCATTTACATTTAAATTCGACCAATTAACATAAACTCCGTTTTTAACAAATTTGTATTTCGTTCCTGAAGTGATAAAATTACCCCCCCCGGAGGCTTCAATCTCTAAAATATTATTAAGATTAAAATCAACCGTACCCACTTGAACATAGGCAGTGAATACCACACCTCCGTAATCAACATAAATAGCACTGGCGGTATTACCGTAATCACTATAAGACCCTCCGTATTCTGCCCTCCCTCTATAATGATAGACTGTATTAGTCGCAGGTATTGGCAGGACATACTCGGTATTATGAGTATTATAGTTGGTATCTATTGTTGAGAAATCAGACAGTAAACTTCTTTCGATGTGATATGTATCACCTTGAACATCAACCCAACCGACTAATAATTCGTTAATGGAATTAGCCGATATACTGTCAAAAGTAAGAGTTTCTAAGGCTTCAATAAAATCACCGTTTGACCCGGACCCCGTAACACTATAAGCAGGTTGATTATAATTTAAAACATTTACAACAATACTCTCATCACCCCACCCGCCTAATACAGATGTTACTTTGACTATTATTTCAGTGTCTGACTGGCTCACAACGGCATCAACACCGTCAATAGACCACCGTGTGCCGTTATGCGAATAATTGAATTGGTGAGTTCCCACCACCACATTAAAACTTGACCCTGATGTTGCCTTGTAGGGTAAGGTTACTTTAATAAAATCGTCTATGTTGTCATTATAACCATTTACTTTTATCTCAGCATTAAACGAAGTTACACCTCCGCCTCCGCCTCTAATATCACCAATAAAATTGCTATAAAACATTACTTTGTTACCACCAGAACAGCATCTTCGTTAAGGGACCGTACAAAGACCCCGGCACCATCCAAATTGTTAATTGTTAGTGGTACTCCCGGTTTAAGGTTATGCCCTATACCGGCAGGAGTGCCACTGTTTACAGATACCTCTACCCCTGAATAAACCGAAGCATTTTCTAATGACACAGTATCACCGATGCCTTCTATCTTAACCCAATCACCCTTACTTACACTTATATTTTTTGTTTCCATTTTAAACTCCTTTATTTTTTCTTAAACCTTATCCAACCAAATATTCTCACCGACACAAAATACAAAAAAGCCCATAGCCGGTAATATAAACGTCTCCAATATCCCCTTACCCCTTGGATATCCTCAATCATGGCACCGTAAAACTTAACATCGCACTCTAACCTGCGGAGGCTGTCTCCACCCTTAGCGTAGCCCTCATCGTGCTTCTTACAGGAAGCATTAAAGAATATATGGTGCGGGGGAGGAATAAGTCCCTTAATGCCACAATAGATTTTTTCAGTTTTTATTTTTCTCATTTTATACCTCGTACTTCTTTTTTAACTCCGCCTTTTTTTTCCTTCCCTCTGACAAAACTGTTTCTTTCATGGTTGCCGCTGCTTCAAAAAATCCAATCGCTTTATCCTTAGTTAATATATAATCGCTATCATCTTTTGTTGCTATGGCCCATCCCTTATCAGGGTATACCCCTGCTTGGTATTGAGTGAGCAAATATAACCAGTTAGACTGTGCCGAAAGACTCATGGAGAATATTTTTCCGTCAAAGGTAAATCCTGCAAAGATAGCGGATTCTGTCTCGTTGTCGATTTCAGCGTATTTTTCTTGTAAAAACTGTTGTAAATCATCCCCCTCCAATACTTTCTGTCTCCATTCTTTATTAACAGAGTCCCACTCATCCCATTGGCTACTTGGGATTTTTTGGGTGTGCGACTCTTTAATCTCACCCAAATAGTCAACCTCTAATTCTTGTTGGGTTAGGGTGTCATAGACAACCTCGCCACGGTGATCTTCTTGGAGCCTCCACTCCACACCGTTGAACACTGGGACCAGTCCTTTTTTAAAATCGGGAGGCTTAATGGTTGTCGCGAACAGAGGAACAATCACCCTTTCTTTCGCCGGCGATATCTCCTCCCCAGCCTCTATAATAGGAGGGTCTATTGTAATTTTAGCTTCATTTTCAGAAATTAATTCTTTAGTGTCTTGGTCGTAATTGTATATAATCATTTTCAATGCTCTCAATGTTTGATGTACGCTAAGAGTGCAATATTCTTAGGTCGAGTCTCATATCCACCACTATAATGTGTGTTGAGTGTGCCAGTTCGAACATAACCTCTAGTCATCTCATATTCCCAGTTTGTATTATTATCCGCATCACGGTCATATATATGTATCGAAGTTCCATGTCTATGTGATTTGAAACTGTCAGCTTGGTAGCTACCTACTGTACGATCATGTGCCTTCGCACGAATAAACTTATTTCTGAAGTCTGGAATCCGCATCTTATTGCCATTAACATAAAACAATCCATAATTGTTCGAAGCACCTATCAGCCCATTTGTCTTTACAAAATAATATAAATCTTTATATGTTATAGTACTTACAGTTTGCCCATTTAATTCTAAGCATTCAGGTGAAAGCACATACCCATATCCTATCTCTCCAACAGGCACGTTGGTTTTAGAACGATATAATAAGTTATTCTCCCCATCAAACTCCACACCACTGTCGTAATCAGATGTGTAAATTGAATTATAGTTACCTTTAACATTAAATGGCCACGTCCTTTCTGCTTGCCGAAGAGAAAGATTCCTTGCGTTTTTAATTTCATTAGCATTCATTCTAATGTAAGCTTTACCAGAATCATATTTTAAATCTACTAAGAATTGACTTGGGAGATATCTCATGTCGATAGTGCATCCCTGTACAAAGTTGATCAGTGTGGTATATAAATAATGACGACTAACATCAACTGCACAAACCCAAGCAAAGCAATTAATGCTTTCAACTTTTGACAAATCAACGTGAGTAAAATCATATTTCCAGAAACTGATAAGTGGAAACAACTCCTTATCCAAATAACAATCAAACAACGGTATATAATTACTGTTAAAATTGATCGGATCTATTCTTTTAAATTCTTGACTGATTATGTCATATACAATATATTCATGGAACTTTCCGGATACTGTCCTGAAACGTAAGTTTGTTTTAACAATTTGTTTTCCTTTCCAATACATTACCATCTTATCGAACCTGAATTCATGGCCACCTAGTTCTATTAAGACTATCTTAAGCCCCCAATATCTCACCACCGGCAAATGATTATAAAAGCTTTCTAAAGTTTGATTGAGGTTCTCATGCCCCATTCGTGCTTGGACTACCTCGTTATCGGTGGTAACCTTGGCAATGTCGGTAAGAACACTCTCGGTGTAGTCGTACCCCTTTTGAATTTGGCGAGAAACATTATCCTGACTCGCTGGTTGTGTAACTCTAACTGTTGGCTTTCCGTTCGCCATTTTAAACTCCTTTTTTAATCCTCTTACCCATTAACTCCTTTTTTTAAAGGTAAGCGATCTTATATCATCATCTACAATAGTAGAAATCCTATCAATTATAACACAAAAAAGGGGGTAAGTGGGCTATAACTCATTTTCCCCATATAGCACCTGTGTCCCATTCACTCTCCCAATCAAACCTTTTGGGGGTCCACTCCCCATTTTTCATAACATCAAGGGTATAATCAAATTTAAAATCCCTCCCTATGTTGAAACTAATCTTTTTCCCAACAGTATATCCATACCACCCTAGCCCAGTATCGCCACCACTAGCAGGAAGCACTTCTACATTTACCTGTCCTCCCAGGGGGGCACTTATAAAATTGGTGGTCATTTGGAAAGATTCCTTGCTGTTTTCCTGTTTGACTTTCCACGCTAAAAAACTCAATCGCTCATTGTAGGGCACAAACACATTCATCACCTCAAGAATCTCTCCCGTGCCGATGTCATAATATTCATCATTCCTCACCACATCGCCACTTCCCTCAAACAAGGTTACCTTGCCATTCCTTCGTCTAACCTCCTTCTCGCTTTTGTAGGGATGATCAGATTCGTCCTCTTTTGTAAACTCTCCGTCCCCCCAATGTGCCGATATAACCACATCGCTTAAGTCCTCTCTATAGGTGATAACCCCCTTGCAGGTCATCCCAGTTACATGCTCAATCACATCATTAGTGGTGTCCCTAAGACTAATCACACCGTTATCAATATAAACAATATGGTTTCTGCCGGTTTTGAATGTGGCATAATCCGCTAAATCCGATAACAACTTACTCACCTTGTATTCGCTTTTGTCCATGTAGGCTGGATATTTATCTCCCTCGTAAGTATCGGCTACCGAGATCTTTTTGATAATGTTTTTACTCATCTCATCATTCTGGGCGATATTTATCTTATCCCCTAAGCCCACAATATTGTTACTGCATTCATATTTATAGATAGCCCCACGAGATACCCCGGTAGCATTCAATGTTTTCTTGGTTATGATCCCCTCATATATATTAGTGAGGGGGACTGTTGCTTCGTTGTAGTAGTATTTACCACACCATCTCTGCCCTTCATAATAAAGCCGTAAATGAGCCTTATCACCAATATGACATTCATCTAAACTCTCAAAAGATATTTTGTCTTTGGCGGGATACTTCACATGACCAATGTTGGGAATGGTTTTGCTGACATTTAATTTATTCACCAAAGTTATCTCAATCCCGTTAACATACAACTTAACTTTTGGGATAACCCCCAAGCTCTCTTGTTCGTAATAGAATCCCTCTACCCCAAAAGCATCAGGAATGTTAGGTACATCCATTTTAACTCCTTATATACTCCTTAATAATAGATCATCCCCTCATTGGTTATCCAAAAATCGTAATCTGGATAGCCTCTAACATTATAAAGATCAGCCCCCCATCTGAAATAATTGACCCCAGATCTCGCTTCGCCTTGAAAGACCCTTGCTTTTTCCTCGTTTAGGGGATTTTCAGCTATTGTCCTAAAAAGACTTCCGTTACTGTATATTGTAAATAGCCCCGTATAGGTAATTGGACTTACGTTAGGAGGGTCATTCTCCTCCAGTCTATATAGTTGTTGCCCTTTATCGCCGATACCCCCTTCAAACACATCCAAATAATTTTCTGTATCAAGCACTATTCCTCCCTCGCACCACCTCAATCCCACAGGTTTATCATGAACCCCTTCAGTTTGAAGACAATTATAATAACTGATCTTAGCAGGCTCCCCTATGTCATCGTTACAAGCAACTAATAATATTAAACTAAACAAAATGATCTTTTTCATAATTATTACCTCTCACTTTTGAATATAATTTTTTGTTAAACTAAATGTAACATGATACCAATTATTCTCTAAAGAAAATTTTTTTATTTTGAGTTTGTCCATATAGTACTCCCCGTCGGCCTCTTCCCATTCGTTCACTCTCACCACATCGCCACTAAAATTCAATAGACTTGCATAGTCATCTTTGACTAATATCCTTCCTCTGACATCATAATCCATATCAACCCCAAAATAGTTTATATAAACTTGCCCGAAAAAACTCCTCTTTTTATGAGATAAAGGATTGACTCCTATTTGGTTAATAAAATCATCATAAACTTTGATTGATTGTGATAAACGTGGATTAGTTAACAACATCTAATATACTCTCCCCAATTTCTTCTTGCAATTGCCTGTTAAAATCGTCAAGATTCTCTGGTTTGTTTATTTCAATATTGTAATTCCTGTTATCATAACTAGTTACCTCCTGAGCCACTTCCTGCATCTCACTCGATACTCCCTTTTTGTCATATATTTTGGATAAATCGTTTAGCATCTTAGTCATCGGTGCAGGCAGCACCATCTCGGGTCCTTCTTCACCCAACCGTGCAAACTGCTCCGTCATAGCAATCCCCCCCTTTTTATAGGCATAAGGATTCTTTTGTGAAGAGACAATTCCCAGTTGCGCTATACCAGTAACCCCTGCAGCAGCACTGAGAATCATACCGGCTATCCCGCTTGGATTGGCCAAGAAGCCTACAACCGCCCTCGCAGTATCCATTATGATATTACTTATTCTCATCGCCTTATCTGCGATAAACCCTTTAGACTTTATTTCTTTTTCTTTCTTGGCTTTCTCTTCATCTAATTTAGCTAATTGCTTGTCTCGGGCTTCCCTACTTTTAACCGCTTTTAGATTGATTAGCTCTTCTTGCCTTGAGAGGCTCTGCCGCTTCTCAAACTCCTTCTGGGCACCTTCTTCCATTTGTAAATAAGCTTCTTGACTGAGCCCGTACTTTCGCTCAAACTCTATCGCCTCCTGCTCAGCCCGGAACTCTCTTAACATTTCCTCCTGTTCTGTCTCCATCTCCAAATGTGCCTTTTTAACAGCATAATTCCGGTTAATCGCATCTAACTCAGCGTCAAAATGAGCTTTCATAATATCACCGATCGTACTCATAGCGTTACCAACAATACCAGTGACAGTTTCAAAAGACTTCTTGAAACTGTCGAACTTAATACTGTTAATCTCTGCTTCTATTCCTTCTTTTATTTTCTTAGCATTTTCAACAATTTTTTTTTCATTTTCCGTTAACTTCCTAGTACCTTTTTCATTTACAGAAACTAACTCATCTACATATGCACTTTCTTTTCTTAAATCCTCAATCCGCAGATCCTCCTTTCTATTCTCCCTCTCATAGAACCAATCCAACAATTTATCTGCTTTTTCGTCTGATTCATTTTTTTTATTATTATCAATTACCGTAGGAACAATATTTTCAGAAGATGTTTCTTCTTCATTTAAAGATGTTTTTGAATCCAATGCTTGCTTGGCATTTTTATTAATCTTTCCTAAAAGTTCAATACTGGCAATTGTGGTGTTAGCTTTTTCAATAAATTCTTTATACCGCTGAATCGTTGATTTAATCTTATTATAATTTGTATTAAATATATCAAATGTCCAGTCACCTTTTTTTGTCTCTTCATACTGATCCATTTTATTTTGGGATTTCTCTAAAAGAATAGTAGCCTTATTAATTTCATCTTTCATTTCATCGGCAGAATATATTTTATTAAAATCTAACCCGGTTATAAAAGTTTTTGATATTTTATTCTGATTTCTTTTAATTTGATTTCTTAACGATTCTTCGTATATGGCTATAGCCTTACTATCTTTCCTCGCCCTCGCCTTCATAAGCCTATCTATAGACGTATTAGATTTACTAAAAGATTTTTCTTCATCGGTACTCAAAATCCTATCTATGGCTTTAGCCACATTCATCACTGCTGGTAATATTTTTTGAACAATACCTATATGCAAGTCTGATATCTTTGCTTTAATAACTTTAATTAGATTCGGCAAGCTACTTGATAGTGACCTATTGAAATCACCAGCGGCATTTTTGCTTTGCTCCGTAGCCAGCTGCATAGTCGCGTGTGCACGTGCTGTCCTCTTTAATTGTTCTTCGGTTCCTATAAACCCATCAGCCAACAATTGCTGTGCAACCACAGACTCTCTTGCCTTAACCATCTCTTCATTAATCACTATACCCAAAGACTTTAGAGCTTCACGCTCTCCTGTGAATGATTTAGTTAACGCATCTACTGCTTGCTTTACTGGCACATTCGAAAAACTTGATAAATCAGTGGCCAACCTAACAACATTATCGGATAACCCCAGAGCTGCCTTCTGAGATAGTCCGAACCCTGTTAGAATGTCTCCTGTGGTGCCTAGATATTCTGTAGCTGCAGATTTGGATAGTTTGTATTCCTGCCTTAATCTATTCATAGTGTCCTGTGCAGTTTTTTTAATGTCCTTATAAACCGCATTAAATTTATTATTAGCCTCGATAAAATCACTAGTTGGTTTGATTAGTTTAGAAAGGCCATAACCCAATGCACCAAGAGTAACACCGACTACTCTAAACTTTTTAATTATACCCCCAATCCCAGCAAAAACAGATTTAAACTTACCCACTGAACTAGTTGTGGTTTTAACTTTATTATCAAGCAGCCCAAGATTTTTAATCGACTTATCGATATTATCCTTGACGATAATCCTTATTTCCTCCTGAGTCATAATTGATTATTTTTATTTAATAGAATATATCCCTCGACTCTCATGTAAATTTCCTTAAAAGATAATTTTCTGATTTCTCTAAGCCTAAGTCCTTGCGCATAAAATATCCCGTAGACCCTTTGCCAAGAGCCATTTGAAGTGTACGCCCTGCTGTTAACAGGGCTATCCACTTTCCCAACCACAACCAAAAATTGTAAATCTCGTTTAATAAATCAAAAAAAAATACTATATCTTGATTTGCTTTTTTTAAAAAAGCTTTTTTAACCCGCCACCTAGACCATAGAGGAGCGGATCTCTTTAACAATTCCCACACACTTAAAATACACCGTTTGTAAATAACGTAATACCTGAACTCCTGAAATGATTTTAATTGAGCTACTTCCTGTAGTCGCTCAAACCACATCGAAGTATTATGGATTAATTCCATTTGCTTGTATGCGGGAAGGTGCTTCACGGTAAGCACCTTCCCGGCTATATCTACCTTAAAATTATTATTTAAATCTAAAGGAGTAAACATTAAGTTATATTAGCATCAGTCAATCGGGTGTCTCCCATATAGTTATACCCGGGGTTAGCCCAGCTATCAAGCATAGGGGTGATGGTTACCTCGACCTTCTGATGTTCCTCGCCTCCTCCACCAGTAGGTATCCCTACAGTGATACGGCAACTTCTCATTTGGTTGA
Organism: Spirochaetota bacterium; assembly: GCA_965224715.1. Classification (GTDB taxonomy): domain Bacteria; phylum Spirochaetota; class UBA12135; order COTS27; family CAXSBA01. The sequence goes on from OZ245054.1 coordinate 312,036, forward strand.
CGATATAATCACCGTTAGCCGCTCGACTGACATCACTCACTAAAAAATAACGATTATACACATCACTGCTAGGGATAGCTGAAACATTCCTTACCCCGTTGGTGGTCTTGCTGACAAACATCAGCTCCCTTATCAGGTCAACCCCCACGTTAGCTACCGTGAACTTACGAGTGATGCCAAATCCCGATACATCATCTGCCAGTGTTACCCCGTTCTTTTGGATTTTGGCAGAAGTTACTCCCCCCTCCCCGCTGTGTTCTAAATCATAAACAAAAGGATGACCTAGATACAGCGTCTTGTCTGTCCCGCCAATTTTTCCGGCAATAATATTGCCCCCACTCTCGAAAACCTGAATATCCCCGGCCGTAGGCAGTGTCCCATTCAAGCATAGTGAATTATCTTTTAACATGTAATTTTTTGAGGTGCCAGTATATCCGGTCTTGACCCCCTCATAAACTCGCTCAGCTACATAAATATTAGTAGAGAGAGCTGACCTCTCCCCACCGTCTGTCATAATAAATTTTCCCATTTTATTTTCTCCTTTTCTCTTGGATTCTCACCTTTATTTTTTTATTATCAACATCAACAATATCAACATACCAGGTATCCTGATAGGCATTGTCTTGTTTCCATTTTACAATTTTATCTTTAATCAGATCATTGATCACCGTCTCCGCCTCCACCCAAGCCCCATAATAAGGAACAGCAATATTATAGTTATTCTCCCAACCACTATCAAGCACAGCCCATTTATCTGTTCCTGATATCGAATTTAATTTAAATACGACCGGTTGAATCATAAGCTACTATCTCCTCGGAGATCCCGTTCGCCGAGATAAACTGATTAAAAAGATTAAGGTAGGTATCGGTTGACCTGCTCTCATTATTCAATTTTTTGTAAATCAAATAAATTGAATAATAAACAGCACCTTTTTTAATTAGATGGGCATCACTAAACTTAACTTTAGAATACTCCCAAGCTAACAGTAACTCATTTTTAAAAGAGGGCATAAGGTTAACAGAGCTAACCTCTGACAAATCATTGTCGACTGTCAAAGTTCGTTCCACCTGCTCTGTTACCTTAAAAAGTATCTCCTTATTACTCGCCCGGTCAAAATAAGCCATTCCATACCTACCTTCAAAATGATCATAAAAAAATCTATCACTACTAATGGTGGTTGGGGTTACCCCGTCCACCTCGTATAGCTCAGCGAGATCTTTATGATATCTTAATTGTGGCTCTTGCTGAAAAATGTCATCAAGAACAATCATCTAAGCAGGGATTAAAAAGTTAAGTAAATATATACCCTTGTGCTTGTCTTCTATTCCCTCGACAAAATCCCAATTATCTATATCTTCTAGCTTAGTACTGTTTTGAGATTTCACATCACCTTTCCAGTTGGCACTCTCAATACCAATGGAACTCAAGGTCATATATTTCCAACCCTTTTTGAAATTATCCGAATTGCTATCATCGAAATACTTAACCTGTGGATTTCCACCCCTGATCTGAATAGCACCTGGTGCCACCAAATAAACAGTATGCTCCTTGTAAGCAGTCCCGCTAACAGTTATATCGTTGATAGATATTTTGTCCGACACTTTGACCCCTCGAGTATCTAAAAACTTCTCATTAGCGATCTTGTCTTTGTTCACTAACAACCTTGTTCGTGAGTTCATAAGATAATATGCCCCTTGAAGTTTTATATCAGCACTATCCCCAGCCTGTTGATCAATCTCCAACAGATGATCTACCTTTAATCCAGTGTTAGCAGTAACCCGATAATCATCAGTCTTATTTTCAATCAACTTGCCGGCTACTCCCTTAACCATGCTAACCACTCTGTTATCAAGGTTTTGATTGCTTGCCTTAGCAGCACTTTGCCCGATTTTAATTAATTCAGGTGATAAATTATTACCCTCTACCGCCTGCTCGGGTGTCCACATCAACCTATCGAATAAATGGCAGTTCGCCATTTTTCCCGATTTTTGGTCGAAGGTACGATTACTCGCCTCTGCGTCGGTGGATGAGGAAAACGATTCCTTCCCTTCAAAAAAATTAGTTTTAATGTTATAAAACTGACCCTCTTGAACCTCTCCGGATTGAGTAACCGCTAAACCTGCTTCGATAAAAGAATTACTATTCTTCCATAAAGCAGCTATAGTTTTATTTAAGTTTTGAACTTGTTCTGGTGTTGCCATATTTTTACTCCTTTAAACAACATTTTTGACCACCGGTCTCCCTACACAACAAATAGTCAAGTAGGCTGTTGCTCTCAGAGCACCCCGGCAGCTAAGACCGGGCTATGGACTTACCATCATAGTAGCCGAATGGCTACATTAGTATTTTAATAAATTAAATCGTTTTTGTCAAGTGTTTTTTTAAAAAAAGTTTAATATTTAATCCCTTTAGCTTCCAATTCTTTTATCGACTCGCTCACCTTTTCAAAATCACCGGACCTAACAGCATCATTATATTTCTTTAAAAGCTCAGCGTCAGAGGCATTCCCCACTGGCTTTCCAGGTTTGATTGAGGATGTCTCATTTGATTTTAAACGTTTTGCCAACTTTATTAAATCCTCCACATCTCCCCCCGCATTTTTAATCAGCTCCCGATCTTCTGTTGAGAAATCTTTAATGATATCTTCAAGGGCAGCCTCTCTTTTTTCAATTATTTGATTCAGTTTTTCTTCCTTACCCCTTAAATCATCAACCAATTTTTGATTATTTGCAATTTCCTTAGTTAATGCCTCCAATTTCTCCTTGTCAGCCAACCCGGATAATTCATTATCTCGTTTTAGTTTACTTAATTCCTCGTTGAGACGTTTAGTTTCCTGACGATACTTTTTCGCTTCCTCAGAAAGCTCCTTTATTCGAGTGTCATTATTAGACAAATCTTCTTTAAGTTCTTTGGTTTCTTCTTGTGTCGCTTCCATTTTTTTAAATATCCTTTACTTTTTTTTCAAACATATACTTAACTTTATCAGACATTAAATAACTAAATGTCATTTCGGGACTTAATGTAGCCCGCTCTTCTTCTAAGTGTTGGTTGAAGAATAATACCAACAATACCCAATCATCACTTTTCTTTAATTCTTCTAATTCCTTTTCCGTTAAAAACAAACGGTCACTCACCTTATACCCATTCCCAACCTTTTTAGAAATTAAATTAAAAACGGTTTCACTGCTTACAACATCAGAAGACATTACATCTTTAACTAAACTGTCTTCTTTTGCTATTTTTTTATTTGCATTCTTTACATTTTTTGCCATCACTGATCTCCTATTTAAAAATAATTTCATACTGCCTCACGGACTCTTTCCTCGCCTTTTTATTCAACTTGAAAATGTTATCCCGTTTTTTTAATAATCTGTTGGCTATTTCATTATTGTCTTTCCCATCAGCCCTTTGAGAGAACAACCCCACACCAGCCTTACCTTTACCTAAATTAAAAGCTTGTAAAGATTTATGTAACTGGCCACTAAAGTTTAAATCAATAAGCCTGTTTCTTTTTGACGCTGCCTTGTAACCCAGGTAGTCGTCTGTGCCCTTTTCAAACATTAGCCCGTCACCCCCGTTACCTTTGAGCCACTCAGTAATTAAATGATCCCTTACCGACTGCGCCGACCTATACAGAGCACCCTTGCGGTTCTTTTTTATATCGTTTGTCAATTGCTTAATCTTTCTCATTTTAATCATCTAAAACAGGCATCAAGAAATGCCTACAATTATAACCACCACCCCTAACACTCACGGGTCCCGGTTGACTTGTCCCGTTATCTAATTTATTCCATTCTTCAAGCGTGCGAGGCGACATCTCTAACGCCACAGAACAAAACTGCCTCACAAGCCCATCACTTACCCCAACATACTTATACAATTTTATAAAATTATCATTCGCTACATCATTAGAATACTTTCTATATAAAGATGATATGTCAGTATTCAATTCTGTTTTGATATAGTTTTTAGATTTTTTAATAACCCCGACAACATCACTAACATCACCCCCTAACAATGAAGCAGTCAACATAGCATTCTCAACACCTCTTACCCCATTACCTAAATTACTGTAAACCCCAGAGACCATCTTATTAGAGTTATCAATAGTTGCTTTAGAGATTTTAAATCTATATATGCTCTTCTTGAATTGATTTTTAATTTCTTTAATATCCTTTCTTGCGAATTGTAAGAAGTCTTCTTTAGACTTAGTGACCTGAGACACTTCTAATAATTTAGATATTTTGATTTTATCTAATTTAGAAATATCAACACTCCCCAACAACGATATAAGTCTATCAAAACGACTTGATAGATCCTTAGCCCTTAGTCCAGCATTGTTTATGACTGCCCTAATCAATGAAAATATCCTCCTTCAATTCATTGTAACTTTTTATTTTTTTGTACTCCTCTATAGCCTCATCCTCACTCATCCCTTTCTTACTCATCAAAAGATGCACTGGAGATGTGGTATTGTTTTGTATGCCAATTGCTTCCTCTTTTAAAATCTCATCATTGCTTTTTGGTAGGCTTATTTCCCCAAAATCTATTTTCAATTCATCGTCATCAAAATGCTTGCTCCCGTTGGCCTTAGCAACCACATTAGATAATTTAAATATTTCTTTTTCATGTTTTCTCCAGATGGGTATCTTCTTTCGCCTCATTTCTAAAATACCATAATTGCTTAACTTGATAGATATCCCCGAAACAGAAGATCCATTTATGGAGAACTTGTCTGTGCTAACCCCAAAACCAGCCATCATCTTTAATATCTCATTGGTTATAACCTTTTGGATTCGGTCAATATCAAATCCTTGGGTTAAATACCCAACAGATATATCACTAACAGACTGTATCTTCAAGATATTAAAATAATTCTCAATCGAGTTAGGAAGATCCGACTTATTGAATTGACCAGCGATATAAGGTTTCCTTATGACCTCTCCAGTGATAGCAATGTTCATTAGCCCCTGATACCAATAGCACATCATTGCCGCATAGTATAAATCATCGTTACTGTCGATATCAACCTCTCCATTGACATTTTGCCTGTTATTCAAAAAAACAAAAGGTAAAACCGCTTTATTGTTTATATAATAATTCAACTCTTGCTCATGCTCTACTTTCTCATTACTCTCAGTGATGATTGCCCGTTGGTACACACCCCGCCCATCCACGATTTGCCACCTATCCACTTTTCTATGCAGATCTGACATTTTTATAGTGATTTCTATTTTTGATAATTTGTTGTCATCGTCAAACTCATAAATGAAATTGTTAGGAGTGTACAGATTATAATAAAGACCGTCATTCTCTTGGTAGCCGACAAACATCACCGTATACCCTAATCCGGTAGTGTAGTAGTTGGCGGTCTGAATAATTGAGTTAAACTCTATACTGTTGTACCTCTTGAGGATAGGAGACCCCTTGCCAGCCGTCCTTTCTATCCTGCCATCGTAAATCCTCGCTATTTGATCTACAATATATTTATAAAAATTAAATCCATAGTTACTCGATTCTAATATTTTGTTCTGATTTTCCACCCTTACCTTTTCCTTCACCCACCCCCGGTAAACCTCTTCAACATCTCCTTCTAACAACTTAACTCCAAGATTATGGATATTCAATTTAGCCTTAGTCTTCATTTCATCGAATTCCATTCTATGCTCCTTCCACTGTAACAGAAGCAGCCCCCAATCCGAACCTAACCGCAAAAAAATAATAAAAGGCTGTCCCTAAATGCGAATGATCGCTCGACACATCAGGCTTGCCATCGTCAAGAAAATTCCAGTTCACCAACATGTCATATGTTAAAGGGGTTTGTGCCCTATTAATCCTTATCCCACTCATGTATTGGTTGGCTATCAAAATCCAATTGTCAATCTCATATTTTTTAGGAGTTATTAAAAAAATATCATCTTTTAGTAACTCACCTGCCCAGGTTACAAGGTTGACACCTGAAGCCCTCGCCGATGGGTCGCCAGCATGACGATAATCACGCCACCCTTCTGCTTTTTTATGAAAATCAGCATAATGCTTAACCACCTTCCTATTATTTTGATGCTCTTTCAATATTTCAATAATATATCCGCTTTTGGTGCCCGGGGTTTTTCTTAACTGAAAATAAACCATAGCCGTAGGGTTTGCCACCCCGAAGTCCCACCCCACCCAGTGTTCGCAGGTGCGATCATACACAATGTCTCGCTCGGTCTCGTTCTTGTCAAAAAAATTATAATAGACAGGACTCTCTCCCCCACTAACGAACTGCCCGAGAGCATACCGCTGATAATTATGTTTGCTCCCCGACTTTAAGGTCTCTAAATAGTGTTTTGATAAATTCTCTTGATTGTCTGCCGGGTTTAACAAAAGTGTTTTAATATTTTTTTTGGCAAAATTACTGATTCCCTCACCCTTGATTTTGTTCTCAAAAAAATACTCATATAACCAGTGCCTCTTACCCTCCACAGGGGGATTGGTATCACAGATCAGCTTCAACTGCCCTTTACCGTTCAATCGAGTTAAAACTAGCTCGAAAGTCGAAAAACTAATCTGCCTTAACTCATTTAAAAAAATAATATCGTATTCACTCCCAAGTATCTTGTCTGCCTGATGCTTGTCCGAGAAACCCCCATAAATCAATCTACTACCATTTTGAAACTCATAGAAATGTCCTATCTTGTTATGATAAACCTCAATGTTATCTTCCGTCAGCATACTCCAAACCGTAGGCAGTGTCTCATATACTATCTTGTCCCGGACATCAGCATAGTGCAACCTCCCAACCAAAGCCCTTAAATTGCTTTTTGTTAACAAAATAGTTAATATAAAAAGCACTATAGCAAATGTTTTCCCCGATCTTGACCCACCGTAAAATAAATTGAACATTTCTTTGTTATTCAAAACCTTTAATACTTTTTCCTGTTTTGCCGTTAACTTCAATCACCACTTCCCCATTTTTGTTGAGGTTCTGACCCCTTAGGAAAATTAAATATAATATTTTTGTTAACACCGAAATCCTGTTTAAGCAAACCCTCTGTATTATCCATGATCATTCCAATCGCTTTCAACGCCTCACTCCCTTTGTTCCCCATAGCAAAAGACATTACTCGCATCGCTATCGCTTCAGATTTCGGTAGGACAACCTGATAAGTTTTGCTGTCTATTTTTTTAACAAATTTTTTGTCTAAAATAATTTTCCCATCACTGTTCAATATTTTTCTCAAAGAAGACCTCACCCCAATAGTGCCTTTAGGCTTTCCCTTCGGATTTCTTGGTGGATCTCCTTTCTTGGGAGGTATCAATGTTTTTAAATTTGCCACTTTCAAGTAATTTTCATATCAAAGTCATCTTCCGCAAATCCCATAGAGATCCAACTCTCCCAGTGCTTTTTGACTTCCCTACCTTAACGGCAGGCCTCGTTGATTCTTTTATAGCCATTCCCTCATATGACTACCTGTGGGGAACCCCCTTCCGGGGAAGTAGTTATACTCCTTATTATAAATTATAAAAAAGTTTGTATACTTTGTCAAGTAATTATAGAAAATGTTGCTAAATCGTTGTCCATATGTTGTCCAACAAATTTAAAAATCTGGCAAAATCTGGTAAAATCTGGTAACCTGTTTTTTGGGAATACCCCTAAAAACCAACAAAAAAATAAATTCTAATAAAATCTGGCAAGTAGAGAACTACCGAGGAAGGGAGTCGAACCCTTATGAAGCGAACTTCGACGGATTTTGAGTCCGTTGCGTCTACCAATTCCGCCACCTCGGCTTGCACAAATTATAACATAATTCAACTAGAAATATAAATTTTACCATAAATCCTCTTTCATCTAAATTTACTTGAATTCAAAAAATTCATTATCTCTTTCGACTAGAAATAGTAAACTTATATCATGAGTGGAGATATCCCCCAAACTCCCGAAGAACTACAACTCACCGGGATAACCATCAAGGGGGTTAAGGTATCAGTCGAATCAGAAAAAGTCCTTAGAAAATATCTTACAAAAAAAATTTATTTAACCCAACCTCTTAAATTAGCTCCTATTACCATGGGAGAAATTATGAAGATTGTTTTTCTACCCAGCTGGAAGAGACGTTATCAAAAACTGGATTTAGTTTATCCCGACAGTTGGTTTAGCTGTCAATGTTTGTTCAGATTTAACCATAACTTTGAAGGAGAAAGAAGGATTTACACTCATCGGCTTTTTTTGGATCTCATTGCAGATAGCTTTAAAGCACATCGTCCCATCATTTTTGTAGGAATTGATAAATACCAAAAAAATGATCTCAAACGAAAACTAAAGTCATTGTTCCCCCAGTCCGGAGATATCTGTTTCCTTCATCCAGAAATGACCCAATATCAACCTAAAGAAACACTTATTTGGTTAAACCGAGCTCATTATGGCTTTGTGGTCTCCCCTATCAACCAAAAACTCCGTGATCATCTTATTTATAACTTACGTCAAGGTCTCCTTCTTCTTGATAACGGACAACTCAATCGTTATCGAAAGAATCGCAAAAAGGGATGGAAAAGGAAAGCTAAATGGTTCTTCCTTCGTAATTTAGGTAAATTTTTCTTTAATTTAGGAAAATTATTATTTACCATTTTTAAGTTTCTTTATGGATGGATTATTTTCTATTATCCCTTAAAAATTACTTTTTCACTCTCTTTTTGGGTATTTTCATTTATAATTAATAAAACAAAAAAAAATCTTATCATTATTAACTAGTCTAAATCATCTCCCCGGTTAAATGGTAGGATACAATAAGTATAATTTATATTTATGGAAGATTTACTATTTTTTTATCAAAACTTACCCTCTAAAGTGAGTCCTATCATTTTTTCCATCGGGAATTTCGGTATCAGGTGGTATAGTATTGGTTATATTCTAGCTCTTATCACTTCTCTCATTCTAGCCAAATACCGTATTCGTCATCAAGAACTCAATTTTCCTATCACCTCAGAAGAAATAGATAGTTTTAGTCTATGGTTAATGTTAGGAGCCGTCTTAGGTGGGAGATTGGGCTACGTAATTTTCTATAATCCTGGTTATTACCTATTTCATCTCTGGGAAGTGATTCTTCCAATCCGTTTTCAAAACGGCATCCAATTCGTAGGCATTTCCGGACTTTCTTATCACGGGGGTTTTTTAGGGTTTGCACTTGTAGGGTACTTGTATGCTCGTAAGAAAAAAATACAAATTTTTAAAATGTTTGACTTTTTTGCCTCGGTTTTTCCTTTAGGCTATACTTTTGGGCGTTTGGGAAATTTCATGAATGGGGAACTCTATGGTCGAATAACTGAAGTTCCTTGGGGAATGTATTTTCTTGATAAGCAAGGTATCCCTTTTGAAGAATTACGTCACCCCAGTCAACTCTATGAGGCTTTTTCCGAAGGAATCCTTCTCTTTATCATCGTTTGGTTTTTACGTAATCGAGTTTCCACTGGTGTATTGACTGGAGTTTACATAATGGGATATGGACTGACTCGTTTCATTATTGAATTCTTTCGACAACCGGACACCATTTTTAAAAACCCTGGTGATGAATTAGGAACAGTTCTATGGACTTTCACTATGGGACAAGTGCTTTCAACATTCATGATCTTAATTGGTCTTTCATTGATTATTTCTCGACTGTCATCTTCAAACACGAAAAACAATTTATAAGAGAACCCCAAATAACCTATGTTTAAACATTATCAACAATTTTGGGAAATCCTCAGTAAAAAAAATAAACAACTTATCCTACTCTTATTTTTAGTCAATTTAATCAATGCTTTTTTAGAAATTGCCAGTGTAGGAGCTATCTTTCCTATTATTTTCTCTATTATCTCCCCTGAATCTATCAATTCCATTCCTCTGATTAAAAACTTTCTAGAAAACTATGCCCCTGTAAGAGGAAAGGACTTTATTCTGGCAGCTCTAGGTTTTATTCTTATCGTTTTTATTTTTAAAAATCTTTTTTTCACTTGGATAATTTGGTTCCGAAGTTTTTATATAGAGGAAATTACTGCCGATATCGCTCAAAAACTCTTTTCCAAATATATGCTATCTCCCTATGAGTATCATATCCAAAGAAATACTGGTGGCATTATCAGAAACCTCACCCACACTATAGATAGTTTTAAGAGCAATTTTTTATATAATACTCTCGAGCTATTCACTCATATAAGTATTGGTATCTCTTATTTGGCTTTTTTAAGCTACATCGACCCAACTTTGATAATTTATTTTATGATCATAATGGGTTTTATTATGTTTTTGATCACTGTCAAAGTTAGGGCAATCAATAAAAACTTGGGCTATCAAAATACGCATTTACTTAAAGAAAAAAATCATTATATTTTATTGGGGATGATGGGATTAAAAGAGATCAAGGTGCTTATTAAAGAGATGTTTTTTATTGAAAAATTTAATCATTTGGCTCAAGCATTTATGAAAAATCAGTCTAAATTGAGTTTTTTTGCAACTTTACCAAAAGTAATCTTTGAAACTACCGTGATCTTTTTGGCGATTACTTCAATTATGATCCTTTTTGCCCAAGATCAAACCCCACAATACATTATTGCTAAATTAGGAATTTTTGGTTTTGCAAGTCTTAAGTTCTTTCCTATGTTTAGTTTTATTTCTTCAGCTCTATCCACATTAGCTCTTGGAGGTGTTAATATGGAAATCCTTTATCACAATTTAAAAAGCAATATTCACCAAAAAAATAATATTCCAATATCAAATTTAGATGCTCTTAAAACTGATTGGAATACTAAATACTATCCCTTTAATAAGACGATAGAGTTAAAAAATATCTATTTTCATTATTCTGATGATAAACATGATAAAAAAAATGTTCTTAACGGTATCAATCTCACTATTAAAAAGAATTCAATCATCGGCTTAGTGGGAGAATCCGGCTCAGGAAAAACTACTCTGGTTGATATCATCATCGGTTTTATTCACCCCCAACATGGGAAGATTATCATTGATGGTAAAACAATTAAAAATGAAGGTATCTGGAACAATAAGTTCGGCTATATCCCCCAACAAATCTATTTGAGTAATGCTTCAATTAAAGAGAATGTTGCTCTTGGGTGTTCGAAAGAGTCTATCAATGAAAAGCGAATATGGGAAGTGTTAAAAGTTGCCCAATTAGAAGAGACTATCAAGAGTTTTCCCAATGGCATTAATACCGAAATCGGAGAAGGGGGAGTGAAGTTATCCGGAGGACAAAGGCAAAGGATTGGAATTGCTCGAGCACTTTATCATAAACCAGAAATTCTAATACTTGATGAAGCTACCTCATCTTTGGATAACCGGACCGAATTGGAATTTGTCAATCAATTTAAATCACTAAAGATAAAAACCACTCAAGTTATCATCGCCCATCGTCTTACCACTGTGAAACATTGTCATAATATCTATATTTTAGATAAAGGCCAGATTGTTGAACAGGGAACCTATGCCCAATTGGAAAAATCGGGAAAATATTTCCGAAGAATGCTTCTTAAAGATTTAAAGAAAAAACCTAAAAAAAAACCTAAATCCCAATTTCGTCAGACCTGATAATATTTAGATTACTTCGATATGAATGACTATCCAGTCAAAGAGTTATCATCAGAGACAACTTTGGCGGCCATATCTGTTTTATATTGTAACAATTTTTCTTTCAGATTTGGATATTTCACTGCTAAGATTTGAACTGCAAATACCGCAGCGTTCACAGCTCCACTACTACCTATTCCCATGGATGCTACCGGTACTCCCGGAGGCATCATCACAATCGAATAAAGAGCATCTTGACCATTAAAGGGACCGGTATCGATGGGGAGCCCTATTACTGGAAGAGTGGTATGAGCAGCACAAACTCCTGGCAGATGGGCAGATAATCCTGCGGCTGCGATGATCACCTCTTGCCCCTTACCTTCAGCACCTTTTACTAATTCTAATGTTTTTTCCGGAGTACGGTGAGCAGAAGCTATTCTTACTTCACTCTCAATCCCAAAATCTTGAAGCTGTTTTTGGGTTTTTTCAACTACCGGTAAATCTGACTTGCTACCGACAATGACCAATACTTTCATTTCCTATCCTGTTTAAAATTCTTTGAGAAGAAGATTATCAATAATCCTCTCACAATTATCTTCCACCATCTGAAATACCTTTTCAAATCCATCTGAACCCCCATAGTATGGATCAAGAACATCTCCATTGGGTTCATAGAGATCGTATTTTCGGAACATTATCACCTTATTCCGATGGTCTCCCTTAACCAATTCTAAGATCCCATTATAAATAGAACGATCCATAGCAAAGATACAATCACTATCCACTCCGTCTTGTTGACGAAACTGTTGGGCACGATGAGTGATAGTATAGCCATGAGAAGATGCGGTTGCTCTCATCCGACTATCACTGGGACTTCCAATATGCCAACTTCCTAAACCAGAGGAATCTACGGTAAACCGATCTCCCAAATCTCTCTCCTTTAGTTTTCTTTCCATAATGGTATGAGCTAATGGGGAACGACAGATATTACCTAGACAGACAAAATTAAGTTTCATAAATTAGTTAACTGAAATTTCAGGAAGGGCCTTTCCCCCAAGATTGATTGAAGAAAAAAATTCTCCAGACAAGTTCATTTTTTTCAATTGTTTTTTGGCTTCACGGATTTCCGGCTTTTCTAACCTTTCTAAGAAAAGAATACCGTTAAGATGATCAATCTCATGTTGAATACAAATAGCAAACAATTTACTGAAGGTCTGATTCTTTTTCACAAAATTCTCATCATAATAAACTACTTCAATACTTCGGGGCCTTTTCACCTTGCCTTTTACTCCAGGGATAGAAAGACAACCTTCTTCATATTCCATAAAGTCATGAGAGTATCTTTTGATTTCAGGATTGATGAATACTTGAGGACCACTTATTTCAGGGATATCAACCACAAAGATACGTTTCAATATCCTGACCTGAACTGCCGCCAACCCAATACCATGTTCAGAATATAAAGTATCAAACATATCGGTAATCAAGGTTTTAACAGATGCTCCCTCCTTAACTGGCTCACTCTTTTGTCCTAAGACATCTTCACCTATCGTAACTATAGGGAGAATCATTTTTTCTTTGTTCTCTTTATCGATATTGAATACCGAATAAGGATTTTTTCTAAAGTATCTAAATAACTAGGGAATGGAAAATCGGGCACCTTTTTTTGAGGATGAAGAGGAACAGACAAAAAGAACAAAAAATATTTTCCTGAGGTGGATTTAACCCTACGAGCTAAATGTTTTTTTTCAGCTTGCATAAACATTTCTTTCAAAGCTATAGGGAAACTCCCTGTAATTTGATTATAATCAAGATGAGTTAAACTAAATGAACCATAGACCTCTTTCATTTTCCCATTACAAACGATAACTTGAGAAAGATGGGCAATCTGAAGTAAAAATTTAGCTGCCTGATCCAGCTCATTCCTATCACCGATAAACAATGGAAGTTGAGAAATCAATCGTTGATAAAGATTTATTTTCTTGGCAGATATCGAAGATTTACCTGCTGTAGGAATCTCTTTATCTTTAGATAGCTTCATAGATTTAACTGAAACTGTATTCTTTGATAATTTTTTTGTCGAATTTTTTTTAATATTTTGAAAGTCTCTAAAAAAGTTAAAAACATAACTTAAAAGTTGGCGATAAATTTGTAGATCCTCTTCTTTTTGCTCTTTTAAACTACTTTCAGGCTGATAGAATAGCAGTTGGATTTCCTTATCTTCTTGTTCGCTTATTAGGTCTAAATATTCCAAATTGGGAAACTCAATCTTGAAAAAATTCTTTACCGCCTCCACGCATTTACTTCGACTATTTTTATCAAATAACTTCTGAATAAATGGTTTATTGACCAACATCTCTTTATTAATACGCTTAGGATAACTATATTGCATTTCCACCGTTTTTCGATAACGGTTTACTAAAAACAAATAAAATTTTGAAAAATGAAAATGACGATGAATCATATCATAGAATTTAGCTAATTCATTTTTAGAAATGTGATCAACTGCCCAGGATCGGCGGATATCTTCCATAATCGCTAAAGTATTTTCATAGAGTTGTTTCTGAATAACAGATCGGATCAAATCGGTTGGAGTTAAAGGCTTGCCAACTTGAAAGCCAATGTAGGAAAAGTACTGATCAATAAAATCGTTAAATCGAACCTCAATTCCTTTCTGACGAAGTGACATCAACTATATCTCCAATTTTTTTAAGATTGAAAAGTAAGTCTCATACTCTTGCGAAAGAGCAAAATTCTTTATCCTTTCAGAAGGTAGATAGGCAAGCATCTCATCAAGGTGCTTAAACAAAGCTTTCATCTTCTGGGTATCTTCCCAAGCAGGAATAGAGCTAGGCCGAGCCACAACAGGATTAACTTTCTTATTTTGAGAAGATGTTTTTTTTGTCGATTTTTTCTTTGGAACAGGATTAGATGCTTTGGGCTTATTCGCAGATGTTTTTTTTAATAACTTTGAAGGAGATTTCTTTGCCGATTTGTTTACCTTCTCATCAGTTTTAACCGGAATAACCGGAGAAACAATTTTTTGTTTTGGAGCAATACTTGACTCGGAAAGCGGGATATCAGAAAAGTCAACTTCTTCCACAGTATCCATGTTATTTTTAAAATCCTCTTCTTTACTATCATCAGCATCTAGATCAACAGTTTCTACCTCTTCATTCAAGCCAGTTAAGTCAACTTCTTCTATCAGTTGATCGATATCGCTATTATAGTTATCATAATTACTTTCCAATCGTTCAGAGTTTGAAAATGTATTATCTGATAAGGGGTCAGTAGTTTCTTCTAGATTAGATGAATTCACTTCAAAGTTATCATCTCCAATTATTTTTTTTATTTCATCTTCAGTTAAACCGACTTCATCATCGGTATCTGGATTTACGTCCATTTCTCTCTCCTAGATATTTCTTAGAACTTTCTTTAATTTTATCATGATAAGTTCTATTTAGTTTACTATATTGAATATTCTGCTTAAAGTATGTTTTTTTTTTCAAGTAATCGGTCAAATCCAATAAAGCTAATTCCAAATTTGAAAGCAGTTCTGATCGAAATTCATGATCAATTTCTCTGATATTTTTGGGCATGTAATAATCTCTTTTTGTTCCTCCCGATCTTTTCACTATCTCCTTCAAAGAAATCTTATTTTTAAACCGAATAAAACCCTCATAAACGATAGGGCCCTTGATTTCCCAACGAACATAAGGATCTTGATCAGAAAATATGTTTTCAGTACTTTTCTCAAAATTTTTCTTTATCTTTAATATATCTGGAAAAAAATTTATAAAAAAAGCTGATAGAAATGGTAAGAAAATTATAATTAAAGAAATAATCATGAAACGAACTCTTTCTGGCAAACGTTTAAAAGAAAACACAAACTTACTTTTATTAAAAATGAATAAATAATTATATTATTTTTTAGCAAAAAATAATATGATCTTTCAAAAAAATAAATAATTTATTATTTATTTAATAATATTACTTTCCGATATTAAAATTATTATCAATGTCAAATATTTTTTTATATAACTTATATATAAAGGATAATTTATTAAAGGGATTGCTGTGAAAAAAATATTTCTGCCTTTTTTATCCTCAATAGTTAGTGGATTTTTACTATTCTTATTAATAAGTTTAAACAGTTGTAACAAAACCATATCTTCGTCTTATCATGGGTATAGTTTAGGTTGGAATAATAATCATGCTTATGTTCTTCGGGTTCAAGGAGTTTGGGATCGAAGCAGTTATTATATTGATGGAACAAGAGACAATATCTACGATCTAGGAAAGATACCCGTTTCTGCATTTGAGTTAAAAAAGCAAGCTGAAATTTTTGCGCGTTCTCGAGCTATTTTCACTTTTCAAGAAATGATAGAAGATTATTTCAAGAACCTTAATAAAGATGAAATTGACGAAATAGGCACCGAAAACCAAGAGAAATTAGTAGATAAAAATATTGTTACTACCACAGAACCTTCAGTATTGGTTTTTAGCAATGAAAAGATGAAAGTCTATTATGAAAACCCAAATAGACAAAATATTCAAAATAACACTCTTAAAACAAAGATTTTTGTTCAAAAACCAGAGTCGGAAGTGGAATTCGCTACAATATCTAATTCTTCTTCTCAAGTTAAACAAACCATTGACTTTCGTCAAATCTATGATAAAGTTGATCTCAAAATTATCTCAATAGAAAAAATCTATACTGAAGATAATGATGTCAATATTATTTATCTTTTTGCAGGTAGGAATTTAAAACAAGAATTAGCTAAGGCCTTCTATGTCTCTGAAGTTGAACTTAGGAAATAAATTTCTCTTAAATAAAAATGGTTAACCTGCACCATAATTTACCTCAAACTGTTGGGGAACTTAAAAAAATAGGTTATTCGTTTAAATCTATCAAGGAAGAAATTCGAGATAATCTCATCACCCGAATCAAAAGTCAAGAAGAAATATTTCCTGGCATCTATGGTTATGAAAAAACTGTTGAGAAACAAGTAATCAATGCGATTCTCTCTAAGCATAACTTTATTTTATTAGGACTCCGGGGACAGGGGAAAACCCGTATCATTCGTTCTTTGGTTCACTTTCTCGATGACTGGTGCCCGGTTTTAGAAGGCACCCTTCTTAATGAGAATCCTCTTGCTCCCATTTCTCCCCTGGGGAAGAGAATTTTAGCTGAACTAGGAAACCAGGCTCCAATTAAATGGCTTTCAAAAGAAGAAAGATTTAATGAAAAGCTGGCCACTCCCGATGTTTCTATCGCTGACCTATTAGGAGACATCGATCCCATTAAAGCAGCCCGAGAAAAACTCGACATCTCTAACGAGGAAATCATCCATTGGGGAATTATTCCCAGATCCAACCGAGGGATTTTCTCTATTAATGAGCTCCCTGATCTCCAACCCCGAATTCAAGTCGGGCTTTTTAACATATTAGAAGAACAAGATATTCAGATTAGGGGCTTCCCCCTCAGATTACCCTTAGATATCCTCTTAGTTTTTTCTGCCAATCCGGAAGACTATACCAACCGTGGTCGAATCATTACCCCTCTCAAAGATCGAATCGAAAGTCAAATTATCACTCACTATCCTAAGGACATTGAGATCGCCAAAAAGATCACTCTGGCTGAAACAGACCCAAAACTCCTCAAAGAGATAGAATTTGATGAAATCCTTCTCGATATTGTAGAGAATATCGCTATCGAAGCAAGAAAAAGTGAACTTTCTGACTCTATGTCGGGAGTGTCTCAAAGACTTTCAATTGCAGCTTTAGAAAATATTCTTTCTAACTGTCGTCGTCGTCAACTCGTTGAAGAAGGCGGGAAAAAGAAAAAAATCGTCTCCAAAGTAAGAGTCATAGATATCTATGCCTCCATCACCGCCATTACCGGCAAAGTAGAATTGATTGAAGAAAGAAGTTCTGAAGAAATCGAACAGATTGCCGGAGTAATGGTGAATAAAGCGGTAACCTCTGTTCTTTCTTCCACTCTTCCTCCCATATATGAAAATAAGAAATATTCTAGTTTCATAGAGACTAAAGAAGATGAAGAAGATATGAACTTCTCATTACCAGAATACCAAAGTTTGATAAACTATTTCAAAGAAGGCAATAAGGTCATTTTAGCCGAGGAAATCAATGATGCCGACATGCTCCAGACTTTGGAAGAGATTCCAGGGTTAAAGTCTTTAGCGAATAAGTATTTCCCAAAACACAAACAATCCTTTATTATGGAGACAATTTTGGAATTCTTCCACGGGCAATCATTGATCAGTCGAAAAGTTGAAGATGGTATAGTTACCTTCATCGACATCTACGGAACCATGTTCAGAAATATTTGATGCGCTTCATCTATCAAGAAGCTGATCAAAAACTCTTAAAAAAGATCCTTTTTATCAAAGACTTGGAATCGGTTTTTCAAGAACTGATGATTCATTTTCAAGGAGATGTGGATCGAATTTTGAAAATTATGCAAGAATTACAACAAAAGGGTTATATCGACGAATTATTTAATCTCAGAGATTTTGAAGATCATCTTCGAGAAAAAGGAATCATCCGGCCTCTCGGAAATCAAAAAAGAAATAACGAAAAAGTCGGCAATAAAAAACATCCTCGTTATCAATTAAGTAAATCCGGACAAATTCATTTACGAGATCATATTTTTCACCAAGTGTTTTCCATTCTAAAAAAAAAGGAAGGTATGGGAGAACATGCCCTCCCCTATTCCGGAAATTTCGGATTTGAAAACACCGAGTCAGAGAGACCCTTCCAATTCGGAGATACGGTAAATGAGGTGAATTTTATTGAAAGTTTTAAGAATACCATCCTCCGTTCCGGAGAATTTCATCTAAACTTAGAAGAAAGCGATCTAGAGGTAATGGAAAAGAATATGACAGTGGATATGGCTATTGTCCTTCTGATCGATATCTCTCATTCCATGATCCTTTACGGTGAAGATCGGATCACTACTGCCAAGAAATTAGCCCTAGCCCTGATTCATCTTATCACCACCCGTTTCCCGAATGATGACCTTTCAGTAGTTCTCTTTGGAGATGACGCAGTCAAGGTCCCTCTAAGCGATATTCACAAAATCGATGTTGGCCCCTATCATACCAATACTCAAATGGGACTTCGCACTGCCAGAGGAATTCTTCTCAAGAAGAAGCAAATTAACAAACAAATTATCATGATCACCGATGGGAAGCCTTCCATGATTAAACTTAGTGATGGGAGGTATTATAAAAATTCCTTTGGATTAGATCCAGAGATTGTGAATCGAACTTTGGACGAAGGAATTCTGTGTCGAAAAAAAAATATCCAAACCACTACCTTCATGATTGCCGATGATCCTAGTTTAAAACAGTTTATTAATAAATTCACCAAGGTTTGTCGAGGTAAGGCTTTCTATTCCAATCTTGATAATCTCGGACAATTAGTGATTGAAAATTTTTTGGAAAATAAAAAGAAGTTCTTACGCCGCTAATCTAGAACAACAAATTTCAATTGTGAGACTTATGAGCAATACGAGAGAAATCCCCACCACTGGGGTCTTGAAATACTTCTAAATCAAATTCCCTGGCTTGGGCGTAAAGATGTTCAAATATCTCAGTTTGAATGGTTTCATATTTCACCCAATCAGTGGTGCGAGTGAAAGCATATATTTCTAAGGGAATACCCTTGGGACCGGCTTGAAGTTGTCTTACCATCAAAGTAAAGTTCTGATTGATTTCAGGATGACGGCGAAGATAAAAATCAACATAGGCCCGAAAAAGTTCTGCATTAGTAATTTTGACTAAATGTTGATTGACATTTGACTTAGTATTTTTAATCTTGGTAATAATTTTAAGTTTTTCCTTTAAAAAACTGTTTTGCTTAAGTTCTGGAGAAATTTTCTTATCTATCTCCTTATTAGAAAGAAAATAGATGCCAGTTGTATCCAAATAAATACTCCGTTTAATTCTTCGTGCTCCAGAGCCAATCATTCCCTGCCAATTTTTAAATGAATTCTGCACTAAACTATAGGCGGGAAGATTGACCACAGAGTTATCCCAATTTCTAATTTTGACTGTAGTGAGTTTTATCTCCAAAACCACTCCATCCACACCATGACTGGGAATTTCAATCCAATCTCCGATTCGAAGCATATGATTGGCAGAAATTTGAATTCCAGAAGCAAGACCGAGAATACTATCTCGAAAAACAAGGAGCAATACAGCTGTCAATGCCCCCAGAGCACTCATGATGGAAAGAAGGGACTGCTTGGTAAGATAGGCAACAACTAGAATCCCAGCAACAATATAGAGGACAAGCTTTACGGCCTCAAGAACTACCTTGATGCCCAAGTAATTTGGAAGAGCTTCCATCTCCGGAAGATGGCTGACATTAAAGAGAATTCGATTGATTATGATAATAACTAAAATAACAATTAAAGCTAGAATGGTTTGTTGTATCCAGAAAATGAGGTTATCCGAAATCCCTATTTCTTCGATAAAGATATTGATAACTAGAGCGGGACCTAAATAAGGAAGACACTTCTTGATGGAGTCCGTCCATAGCAATCTAAAAACCCAGAGTTCACCGACTTTTTTCCCACTTTTGTTAAGCAACATATCGAATAGACCAATTACTTTTTTGATAAAGAAATGAGCAAGAAAAGCCCCCAAAGCCAAGTAAGTTAAAGGTAAAAAGTCCACAATGCTAGTAATTATTATATTATTATGTAAATTATAAAAATTTATTGAAAATTTTTAACTTAAATTTAATAATACTATGCAGTTCATCCATGATCTTATCAAAATAAAAAACGATATTGGGTTGGCCAACTATTAGTTTTTACGCTTTCGTACTTTTTCGTCATATCCATCAATTTAATTTTCAGGTCTTTTTTTAAGAAATCATCAGAAGTTTATTCCCTTACCTTGTAAAGATCTCCGTAAAAACTATACTACAGCTACGTGCAATCAATCATAAAGAAAGTCCATTTGACAAATTATAGCTAATATGTTATTCTATTATTTAGAAATATGCAATGGGAGTATTAGTATTCATGAAAAAACTACATCAAACAGAAACTCTAGAACTGATCAATCCTTCAAATAAGGTTCTCCTCTCAATTCACATAATAATAAGTACAAAAACCATTTTAGCAATAACAACCATCTTTTCACTTTTATTGGCTAATCTTTGGGCTCAAGAAAAAAAATCAAACTATTCGGTCATCTAATGATAACTCTATTTCTACTTTAGCAAATTCGACTTCTGTCAAAATTGGTGGATATGGAGGCCCTGAAATTAGAGCTACTTCTTTTGCCGGCAAATGGGGGGCTTTGGGAGGGATAAGAGGAGGATTGCTTATCAACAGGAAATTTACGATTGGTCTCATCGGTGCTGGACTTGCCTACAATGTGGAACGTAATCACAGTAGTGGAGAGACTATTGAAATCGAAATGGGATATGGAGGACTTTATTTTGAATATATTTGGGAGTTATCCAAAGCCTTTCACTTTTCTGTTCCTATTGATTTAGTAGTAATGGGAGTCGACATCAAAAGAAAAGGATCATCAAGTATTAATGATTTCATGTTTGGGGTAATCCCTCGCTTCAGTTTGGAATTCAATATCTCTTCTTCTTTCATCATCTCACTTATCGGAGGGTATCGTTTTGTTTTTGGGGAGAATAACGATTATATGGACGTTTATGATGCCTGGGGTCCAGAAGTTGGGCTCCTCTTTAAATTCGGTAAATTCTAAAGATGAAATTAGAAAAGTAGCTTTAATTACCATTAAATTTGTTATTATAAGTTGTTCGACTTATTTTCAATTACTCAGTCTGCAACTAATTTTCTTCTATTCAATTTAAGATTAAACATTTAAGTTTAGTTTTTATCAACTACCTATTCATATTACAATTAAATAGATAAATGAAATCTTCGGTTATCATTCTTGATTTTGGTGCTCAATATAGTCAACTTATTGCCAAAAAAGTCCGAAAACTGGGTTATTACAGCCTTGTCCTTCCCCATACCTTTTCATTGAGTAAACTGCAGGAATACGAACCGGCCGCACTTATTTTTTCTGGAGGGCCTTTTTCTATTTATGAGAAAAATGCCCCGTTATGTGATGAGAAAATATTTGTAGCTGGAATTCCAATTCTGGGTATCTGTTATGGGATGCAACTCCTCTCTCATTTCTTTGGAGGGAAGGTGGTCTCCTCTCGTTCTAAGGAATATGGGGAAGCATTCTTAACTACCGTAACCGAAAAAAATCCTTTATTTCATGGCTTGACACACTCTTCTTCTTCATTCAAGCAACTTAAGGTATGGATGAGCCATGGTGATGAAGTGAGTCGAGACTCTCTCCCTCCAGGATTCAAGGTTTTAGCTCTTTCTGAGGAAACAACTGCAGCTATCGCTGATGTCGAAAAAAAAATTTATGGAGTACAATTCCATCCTGAAGTCATCCATACAGACTCCGGAGAAAAAATTTTTTCAAACTTTCTAAAAAAAATTGTTGGACTTGAACCCAATTGGAATATGCCTGCCTTTATCAAGAAAGAGATTGAACAAATCAGAAAAACCGTAGGCAACAAAAAAGTGATTTTGGCTCTCTCTGGGGGAGTGGACTCTTCGGTATTAGCGGTTTTACTTCACGAAGCCATAGGAGATCAACTTTTCTGTATTTTTATTGATAATGGTCTTCTTCGGTTAGGGGAAGCACGGCAGGTAGTCAAAACCTTTCGAGATAGTTTTGATATTCCTTTTAAATACATCAACGCTAAAAGAAATTTTCTGAATCATCTTCGTTGGATCAAAGATCCAGAAAAAAAACGAAAAATCATTGGAAAGATGTTCATCAAAATCTTAAAAAAAGAGTCCAAGGGATTTTATTTTCTGGCACAAGGTACTCTTTATCCCGATGTTATTGAGTCGGTTTCCTGTCATGGGCCTTCAGATACCATTAAAACTCATCATAACCGAGTAACCCAAGTCCTTAAACTAAAAAAAGCTGGTCGTCTTATAGAACCCTTTGCAGAACTCTTTAAAGATGAAGTAAGAGAAATCGGAAAAGAATTAGGAGTGCCGGATGAAATTGTTTATCGTCAGCCCTTTCCAGGACCAGGTTTGGCGGTACGGATTCTTGGGAGAGTTACTCAAAAACGCCTTCTTCTTCTCAAACGATCGGATTATATATTCCAAAAAGAACTCAAAACCCATCCCGATTATCCCAAGCTTTGGCAAGCTTTTGCTGTTCTTCTCCCCATTCGTTCGGTAGGGGTAGTAGGCGATCAACGTAGTTATGGTTATACCATCGTTCTTAGAGCGGTCTCCGGTTGTGATGGAATGACTGCTGATTTTGAAATTTTAGATAAAAAATTCCTTATCCGCATCTCTAATAAAATTATTGGAGAAGTGAGAGGAGTTACTCGGGTGGTTTGGGATATTACCTCCAAGCCCCCTGCCACAATTGAATGGGAATGACAATCAGTTAAGGACTAAATATTATGTCAGGACACAGTAAATGGGCTACTATCAAACATCGTAAAGGTCTTGCTGATGCCAAACGGGGAAAACTATTTAGTAAATTAGCCAAGGAAATCACCATCGCTTCTCGTTTAGGTGGGGGAGACCTGAATGCTAATCCACGTCTTCGGACCGCTGTTACTACCGCCCGATCATCCAGTATGCCCAGTAAAAACATTGAAAATGCAATCAAGAAAGGGACTGGTGAAAGCAAAGAAGGTGTTGATTATACGGAGATATCTTACGAGGGTTATGGTCCCCATGGGGTGGCAGTTATGGTAGAATGCCTTACAGACAACAAAAACCGCACTGTAGCAGAGCTTCGAACTCTCTTTTCTAAGAATAACGGAAGTCTAGGGGAGACAGGATCGGTGAGTTGGCAATTTGATAAGAAAGGGGTCATTCATATCGAAAAAGAGAGAGTAGAGGAAGATAAAATTACTGAATTAGCTCTAGAATTGTCAGCAGAAGATATTCGTATTGAAACAGAAGGTTACGTGATTTACACAACCGTTGATTCCTTTCATGAAATAAATGAATCTCTTCAAACTCAAGAAGTCCCCATTGCCAATGCGGAAATTACCTTGGTTCCCAAGAATACAGTTTCAATAACTGCTGAACAAACCGAAACCATAAATCGTTTCATCGAAGTTTTAGAAGATCATGAGGATGTGAAGTCTGTATCCTCAAATGAAGAAAATCCATGATCATCGGTATCGACCCCGGCTACGCCACTATCGGTTATGCTTTTATTTCTTCTACGTCCACTCCACGGGTAATGGACTTGGGAGTAATCACTACAGATAAAAAGGAAATTTTTTTCTCTCGTCTTAATGAAATTGAAAAAAATTTATCTGAACTTATCGAAAAGCATCGCCCGGACCAAAATTTTTCTTATCAAGCTGCCATCGAAAAAATTTTCTTAGTAAAAAATAAGAAAACAGCTATCGATGTGGCTCAAGCCCGGGGAGTGATCTGTAATCTTCTTCATCGATCTGGGGTAATCATCCACGAATATTCTCCTAATGAAGTAAAGAAAGCAGCCACTGGTCGGGGATTGGCAGGCAAGGAAGAAGTTCAAATTATGATTCAACGTTTTCTCAATTTAAAAAATTCAATTAAGCAAGACGATGCATCCGATGCCTTAGCGATAGCGGTTTGTCATTGGTTTTATCAAGAAAAATATCTTCTCCCTATATAATCTCAAATGTATGACTATCTAATAGGAACGGTAACAGCCTTGGGAAAGTCCACAGTGGTACTTGAAAACGTTGGAATTGGCTATGAGATTCAAGTCCCCCATGCTCTTATCCCTGATTTGGAAGGTGAACAAAAAATTTTCATTCATGAACATGTCAGTGAGAACGAACATATGCTTTACGGTTTCCCTTCTCGGCTAGGTAAAACCGTTTTTCGTCTTCTTATTGGAGTCAATGGGGTTGGACCTAAGATGGGAATCCGTTTTTTTGACCAATTCACTCCTGAAGAAATTTTACAACATCTTTCTGCTAAAAACACTGCTGAACTCAAAAAAGTGAAGGGACTGGGAATAAAAACTGTAGAGAAAATTGTAATCGAACTTCATAAAAAAGGGAAAGAGATGATACTCTCTCATTCCCTAACTGAACCACCGAAGACGGTTTCTCCTTCAATCACAGAGGATTCCGTAGCAGCCTTAGTAGGATTGGGTTATAAAGAATCCAGTATTCGTCAAATTATAAATCACACTGTAAAAGAACTCCAAAATGAATTCGAAAGAGAACCGACTTCGGAAGAGATTATTAAAAAAGTTTTGGAGAAAATGGCAAAATTGAAAACCTAGGAATATTACATATGGAAAATCCCAACACACATTGGCTTGACAAACTCTATCACAGCTCCATCGAATATTTGGTGAACTATCGGAAACATTTAAGAGAGTATCTTTGGGCAATAGTGATTGTTCTCATCATCCGTTCAATGATTGGAGTTGTTTATCAGATCCCCACTGGCTCCATGATCCCCACTTTTAAGATAGGTGATACCCTTCTGGCTAATCGTTTCTATTATGGACTCAAGATTCCTTTCACCGACGAGAAGCCAGGATTCCGTTTACCTGCTATTAAGCCCTTGGGAGTTGGTGATATTGCCATTTTCCGTGGACCTAAAGAAGAAGTATTCTATCACCTCACCCTTAGCCTTAACTCTGATGACTATGAATTTCTTAATGAGTTGAACCAGGTATCCGGTTTTAAAGGAATTATCAATAAAGAGTCCTATGATATTTTAGATAATAATGAAAACAATATCATTATTGAGAGGAATGGAGACGAACTGAATATTCGCCTTCATAAAGATATATACAACGAATATCAAGAGAAACTACTCTCTCTGACAATCGTCGATCAAAGAAAGGATATTCTTATCACTTCCTATCGGATAAGAAAACCACCTTCATTTTTTCAGCAGTTGATCAACACGCCTCTTGCAGGTATGAGTATGATCTTAACTGTCTTTTTCCGTTCCCCTTATTTTTATCTCCACGGAAAAATATTAACCTATCTATTCCCGGAATGGGAACATAGAGGGGAGATTACCCTCTACCCCAATCAGGCTATCGACACTACTAAGGAATATGTCAAACGGGTTATCGCTAAGGGTGGAGATAAAGTAGAAATTCATAACAAAGTCGTTTATGTTAATGACCAGAAATTGGAATGGGAAGATAATTATGAGACGGACTCGGACAATCCTCAGTTTCTTATAACTCGTGAGAATTTTCCTCATTTCCCTAATTCTGAAGAAAAACTGTCTTCCCACTCTCTCCGCTTCTCTCCTTCTTTGATTACTCCTCACGATCACTTTGATATTGAAAAATGGCCTTTTGATGTAGAAACAAGGTTTTCCTCTCAATACCGTGACAATTTCGGACCGATCGTTGTTCCTGAGGGACATTATTTTATGATGGGAGACAATCGTGATGAATCTCTCGATTCTCGCTATATTGGAGCAGTCCCGGAAGAGATGATTAGCGGCACTCCTATGGTAATTTTCCTGCCTTGGAAACGGAGGGGGATTGTTAGGTAAGTTCGGATTGCTCTTTGCTTCTCCTGAGAAAATTCTAAAACATCCTCAACTACGAAAAATTTGGGGACAGGAACTTCCTTATGTGATCAAAGAAATCTACCATGATCATCAGGTTTTCTATTCATCAAAGTCAATGAGAAAGATATTATCTTTCTGGGACTGGATTCGATTGATTCGGGCCACTCAACTTTATCGTTTTGGAATACCTTATGAATATGTGTGGGGACATAGTAAATTTCGGGGCAGGGATTTTTTAATCAATCGTTCCGCTTTAATCCCCCGACCGGAAACTGAGGAATGGGTAGGTCAGGTGATCAAAAACATTCAAAATAATTTTAATAAAAAAGTTAACATTTTGGAAATCGGCACCGGGAGTGGAGTGATTGCGATCACAATTAAAGCAGAATGCCCAAACGCCAATGTAACCGCAGTTGAAATTTCTTCCTCTGCTTTGAGATTAGCAAAAAAAAATGCTCGACGGTTATTAAAAAATTCTATTACGGAGGAAACTATTCATTTCCTCCATGGCGATATATTTCAAATTCCGCTTAAAAAAATCCTTCTCAAATTAGATCATTTCGATATAGTACTGACAAACCCCCCCTATATTGGATGGGAGGAAAAGCATACTTTGCCTCCTCAAGTGGTACAATATGAACCACACATTGCTCTCTTCTCCAAAAATAACGGGATAGATTTCTATCACAAACTAGCATATCTCATTCCATCTCTTCTGAGTTGTCAGAATTTCAAAGGACATTTTTATACTGAGATCGGATGGAAACAAGCTGAAAAAGTTAAAAAAATATTTCACTATTTCCGGAAAAAAAAAATCGTCAAAGATATGTTTGGGAAAGAAAGACTATTTATTGGTCAGAATATAAAAAAATTGAATTCAAACATTAACTTTTAATAAACTCTATCCCTTCTTCCTCTTTTTTTAAAGGAAAATCCAGAGATAAGGAAGTTTTACGCCTTCCCTTATTACATACCCCTATATTCACAAACATTAAGCGAAGATAATATATCTTATATCGCTTAGTAGAATAATGACATGTATCTGTTGGACTATGAATCGTTGCCGAAAAACAATATCTCTCCTTAAAATCACAGAAGAGGACTAAAAAACAATCGATTTTATGACGCCTAGAGAAATTTACAAATCCATCTTGAGGATAATTTAAAAATTCTCCCTAAGATGAATCACAAACACAAAAAAATAAAAATCAAATATTATTTTTTACATATAAAATATGCTATGAAAAAAAAAATTTTGTTAAATCTAAAAAATCGTTATAAAAGCCGAATTGTATTCAAAAGATTTCCCCTTTTTCTAAAGGGGAAATCCGGGATTAAAAGCTATTATGGCGAAATTCCCTCCACTTCATAAGCTCCCATGTCCGGGCGACCTACCCGACCATACTCACGGGCATCAGTGGGGGTAAGATCATCAGCATTGTTCGGAAGACTCTCTTGTGTGGTCAAGTCGAGATCACTATACCAGTCAGTGTTATTTTTGCTATAATAGAGATTGGCTTCCGAATAAGTATTTCCTGCTTTCACTCCCCTCACATAGACTCCCTTATCCTTGGCCGGGCTATTGTTGCCGATGGAGATGGTGTTGATTTTACCTCCATGATTGGCTAAGGGGCCTAGTCCGGGATCATCGTCAATAACCTCCTTGCTATTAATGGTAACAGGATAGGTGTTGGTATCACTGTTTTTTAAACGAATTCCTGTTGCAGTGGTGGAAGGAGCAGTCCCTCCTTCAATAACGGAATAATACAAATTTACGGTTTCTGTACCAGAAGTATTGTGTAAATAGATATTCTCTCTATCATTATCCCACAAGATCGTATTTATCAGGGTAAGTAGTCGTTGTCCTCTACCATCATGATAGATTCCGTCTCCGCTTCGACTAGCTGTATTATCTGAAAAGGTAACATTGATCAAGGTGGGGGAACTGACAATATTAAACATTCCGCCTCCATCTTGAGCCTCATTACCCGAAAAGGTAACATTGATCAAGGTAGAATTGGCACTATTAAACATTCCGCCTCCTCTAGCAACACTACCAATATTTCCCCAAAAAGCCGTATTACTCAAGAAGGTAACATTGATCAAGGTGGAATTGACATCATTATACATTCCGCCTCCATCTCGCTCAGCTATATTATCCGAGAAAGTAACATTGATCAGGGTGGGAAAAGAACTGCCAGAAAAATCAAGTCCATTATACATTCCGCCTCCATCAAAAGCCGTATTGCCCGAGAAGGTAACATTGATTAAAGTAGGGGAGGAAGAACCAGCATTATACATCCCGCCTCCACTACTCTGATTAGCTGTATTACCCGAGAAGGTAACATTGATCAAGGTGGGAGAAGAATCCCGATTATACATTCCACTTCCACTACCCTGATTAGCTGTATTACCCGAGAAGGTAACATTGATCAAGGTGGGAGAAGAATCCCAATTATACATTCCACTTCCATCTCGAGCCTCATTATCTGAGAAGATGACATTGATCAAGGTAGGAGAGGAATTTCTATTATACATCCCGCCTCCAGAATAAGAAGAAGGTGCACTATTACCATTGGTAATGACCACTCCATAGAGAAGAGCTGTGCTGACAAGGCTATTATTATCATTATTAAACACTTGCTTGTTGTTATTACCATCAAGATGGGTTTCTCCCAATCGGTCATAGTCTCCGGAACTTCCGGCAGTAAAACCACCTACCAGAGCTACATGGTTCTTCATAACATAACTGGCAGCCGGATTATAAGTTCCCGATGCCATCAATACCACATAGATCTTACTCTCGCTAGCATCACCAATCCCATCTATCATCACCTGTATATCTCCACTGGCATTAGCCCAGGAACTCCCGTCACTGTTACCAGTACCAGTTTCCTTCACATAACGGGCAATCACATCAGCTCCTGCTATATAATTAGAAAAGATCGTCTTACTTATATTATCATAGTTGACAAGATCGAAGGGAATAACTCCATTTTCAATAATACTCTTAAATGTACCATCTGTAGTAAGAACATCAGCATAAAGATCAAGATTGCCGACTACCGGGGAACTTTTATCGTAAACATTTGCTAAAGCACTATCGCTATACCACTTATACAATTGTTTTTCTATAGAAGGAGTAGGATAATCCGATGCAGGGATTGCAGTCAAGCTAACGACCAAGACAGTGTCTAAGAGATCAGTTCCCCGATAAAACCTAACCTGATATTGTTTGTTGATGTATTTCGCATACAAGGTAAGGTCATTGCTTACCACCCAGTTAAAATCATACCGAGTAGTAAAAGTACCGTCTGTATACCAACCCTCCAAAGAAGAATAATGCTCGGGGGGAGTGGGATCAGCAGGCTTAGCTACAGGGGTTAAGCTATCCACCGTTACGGGGTCAATAGCACTCCCTCCATCGGCATCAAAACTCACCTTGTATTGCTTATTAGTCCACTGAGCATAGATTATGGTTTGGGTAGTAATGTCAGTAGTGGTGAAATCGAAAATATTTCCTCCAGTAATAGCATCATACCATCCTTCAAATCCATAGTGTTCCCGGGATGGATCTGATGGAGGGGAAACTTTCTCTCCATAAAGGATATATTCTGTGGCAGTAGGATCAGCACTTATGAGTCCTCCGTTAGCATTGAAGATTACCCCATAGTACCTGGTTAGGGTTACCGTATAGTCGGATGTAGTTTTATCAGATGCGGTTACCGTATAAGTGTTATTTGTGGAGAAGTCCTGAGCCACTCCCGATGCCGGAGAGATATTCGATCCACTATGAACAATAGTTGGAATTAAACCGGTAATCCCTTCCACATTGGTAACCGTCTTAGTTATAGCCCGACTATTAGAATCAATATCCATTGCAATATTCTCTTTCAGGAGTGGATTATCTGTTTCTCGAAAAGCAAACGAGATAATCTCTTTGCTGCCCATCTGTTGCTGTAATACTCCTACGGTATAAGTGGCAGAGGTAGTTCCATCCTGGGCTGTTACGGTAAAACTATGGGTAGCATTACCACTGAAATCCATATTGGTAGTGTATTGTCTGTTTTCATTTAATGATAGATCTTTGTTATTACCATCTTGGAGGGTAGCTCCCTTACCTACTTCCAGAGTGAACATAACACTACTTACATCAGCTCCTTTAAAGAGTACGGTAATGTTGTTTCCGTTAGGAAAGAACTCTTGATTGTCATGAAGGACAATAAGAGAACTGTCGGAGTTCTTTTCAGTGGTGATGGAGTAGGTTATGTCATTAGTAACCCGATAGTTACCGATGGTTAAGCCTTCCTTTACAGTTAGTTGATAGGTGGTGTGGTAGCTTAGATCAGTTATTGGAGTTATTTTTATTTGATTAGCTGTTTGAGTAGGTTCAATCTTTAAAGTAGTGGGATTACCCCCCCCCCCCCCCCATGTCCAGTAGCTCTATTTGGCTGGCTAAAGAGTTGACATAACTATCCATATTTCCTAGTGATTGATCGAATGTCAACAAAAATGAGGTATCTAACGGAATAGCATTGGTGTCGTTAATTGGACTTCCATTACCATCGATAATGGAAAAAGACGAAATCCCCAGAGGATCATAACTTATGCTGGGAGCAGTGCCTCCCTCATCTGTTGTTCCACAGGACAGGTAAAGTCCGATCAGCAGTAAACAGATTATAGAATAAATGACTTTTTTTATTTTCATATGATTGTCTCTAAGGCTAAGAATTGTATATTCTATGCTAGAGGAGAGGGATGTCTTATTTGGAAGAGTAATCAACTCTGATTTTTCTGCTGGGTATAGTTTTTGTTTTATTTTCTTCATTGGATGATCTACCATATATTTTCATAATAATTATTATAACATATCTATCTGTGATTTGTCAAGAGAATTTTTTTTACAGTTTACTTGTTATGTATGATAATTGTAATCTCATTCGTAATACTGACCTTTATGAGAATATATGGAAACTATATTTACATCCAATACCAGAATTCATCACATTGAAACAACCGCATACACTACAGAACTACTACTGTTTTACTAAAACTGAATGCTCAATCCCAGGAACATCTCCTACATTAGAGATGTAAGAC
This sequence comes from Spirochaetota bacterium, assembly GCA_965224715.1. Taxonomy (GTDB): domain Bacteria; phylum Spirochaetota; class UBA12135; order COTS27; family CAXSBA01. The sequence continues at coordinate 343,290 of OZ245054.1, forward strand.
AAACCATATCGAAGCGTATCATAATTGAGAGCGGCGGTATCCATCAGGACATAAAGTGCACTACTCGCATAGATTCCTTTTAATGATCCCATGTTTTTAAAAAGACATAGCATGTATTCGAAACGGGAGTTATCTTGTGGCCCTCCAAAATAAGTTCCTGGCTCTCCAATGCTGCTTGGTATTTCAACTTGCAAATCCCCACCGATTTTGTGTGAAAAATCCAACCGTAGAAAAGTAATTGGAGGTGCATTTAACTGTACCTGCAGTGGGAAAATATACAACTCATTGGCATTGATCGCAATCTCAATATAGCCTTCTTCCAGAGTACTGTCCGCATGACTGATCTCTGGTCCTGTTGTTGGTATTCCTAACGTATCATCCGTCACAAAGGTTTGTAAGGCATCAACTTGATTGCCCCCTTCTTCCATACCATAGAGGGTATATCCGGTTAAGGCTTTGAGTGTTGATTCTTTCACCCATGCTTCCGTGCCCGCAGCATTGCCGTCATAGATTAAACCAAAATTGTGTGATGTACGTAGCGTTTTTAACATATCCGTACCTAATGTCTGATGATTGCTATTAGAAAAATATTGTTTTGCAAAAGTCAGCATCGGTGCATTCAACCTTTGAGCGATGAGCACATTGATGGGATTCGTCCCTATATTGCGTTTCAAGGCTCCGTCCGTCATTTCCGCAGTGGTAGGGACTGCTTCGTTCGTCTTTCTCACCGCGAGATGATAGTTGGATAAGTTTTTATTGGCCTCGATAGTGAACAGCACATAGGAATCCCGGGCATCGATGGTGGCTCTTTTGGGGATCTCTGTTACTGTGATTTCAGTCTGACTGCTTGTTTTTGCTTCGTTGTTTTCGGTAGCATTACAAGCAATGATCAAGATTGCTATGAATACAATGACCGTGAATTGTTTGAGAAGAGAAAGATATTTGAGCTGTGAACTTTTATTTAGATGAGTTGGTGGGGGGGGGGGGGGGATCTTAGTTAAGGGAGTGATCAACTCCGTTTTTTTAGTTGATTGTAATTTTTTCATGGTACATGACCTCCGTATGTTTTCGTAATAATATATTATTATAATATACTATCCATGATTTGTCAAAGGGTTTTTGTCATAAAATCTTTATACTATAACAAAAAATTTCATAGATTTGGCGACGACAAAAGGTTCATTATCTTTTTTTCTTTATGAAAGACTCTCATTATGAAACCGACTTTGTCGTCGCCATATAACTTACCTTGATAAGAGGAAATTATAGTTTTTGTTCCCAGTCAATACCGTCCGGTGATTTCCATACATCGTTATAGTAAAAGCTGCCATCATATCCACCAATGAGGTATAGTTCATTGTTAAACTCGACTACTCTGTGGGCTCTTCTTGTCGAAAACTTAAATTGAATGGTAGTCACTTCTGTCCAATCTATACCGTCTGAGGATTTCCATACATCGCTATAGTGAGAAGAGCTTGAAGGGCTTTCACGCCTAAATCCACCTATGAGGTATAGTTTATTGTTAAACTCGACTATACTGTGACCGGATCTTCCGGAAAACTTAGGTTGAGCAGTAGTCACTTCTGTCCAAGTAGCACCGTCCGGTGATTTCCATACATCGTTAAGGTAAAAACTCCTGCTATCTAATCCACCGATGAGGTATAGTTCATTACTAAATACGACTACACTGTGAGCGGATCTTGCGGAAAACTTAGATTGAGTGGCAGTAACTTCTGTCCAATCTATACCGTCTGAGGATTTCCATACATCGTTAAGGTAAAAACTCCCGTTATCCAATCCACCGATGAGGTATAGTTCATTGTTAAACACGACTACACTGTGACCGAATCTTCCGGGAAACTGAGCGTTACCAGTAACTTCTGTCCAGGTAACACCGTCTGAGGATTTCCATACATCGCTTAGTCGATTGTATCCAATACTTTCTCCACCAATGAAGTATAGTTCATTATTAAACACGACTACACTATGAGAGTACCTTCCGGAAAACTGGGCTTGATCAATAACTTTTGTCCAAGTAGCACCGTCTGAGGATTTCCATACATCGTTATAGTAAAAGCTGCCATCATATCCACCAATGAGGTATAGTTCATTGTTAAACACGACTACGTCGTGATACTGTCTTCCGGAAAAATGATTCATTTTTATGGAAATACTTCCTGTAATCGAACCTTTGTATCGGGGATCATTTCCGGTTACGGTTGCAGTTATAAGGTAAGTATTGGAAAAAACCGTAACATTATTTGCCACTGTGATAGTACCGTTTGTTAAATTCAAGGTAACTCCATTTGGTAAGGGAGGCTCTACACTGTAGAGATAATCGCTATTGGCAGCATCTGGGGGAGTAATGCCGGTTAACTGAGCTGTACTGCTGACTGCGGTTCCGTAATCGACTTGGATATCCTGATAGCTGATACTACCTGTTATTTGCATTCTGGTATCTATGATATTGATACTAATATTCCCTGTAACCGACCCCTTGTATTGGGGATCATTTCCGGTTACGGTTGCGGTTATGGTGTAAGTGTTAGAAAGCCCTGGAGCATTGTTTGTTGCTGTAATGGTACCGTTCGTTAGATTCAAGGTAACTCCATCTGGTAAGGGGGGCTCTACACTGTAGAGATAATCGCTATTAGTGGCATCAGAGGGAGTTATGTTGGTTAACTGAGCTGTACTGCTGACTGCGGTTCCGTAATCGACTTGGATATCCTGATAGCTGATACTACCTGTTATTTGCATTCTGGTATCTATGATATTGATACTAATATTCCCTGTAACCGACCCCTTGTATTGGGGATCATTTCCGGTTACGGTTGCAGTTATGGTGTAAGTGTTAGAAAACCCTGGAGCATTGTTTGTTGCTGTAATGGTACCGTTCGTTAGATTCAAGGTAACTCCATCTGGTAAGGGGGGCTCTACACTGTAGAGATAATCGCTATTAGTGGCATCAGAGGGAGTTATGTTGGTTAACTGAACTGTACTGCTGGTTATGTTTCCATAATCGACTTGGATATCCTGATAGCTAATACTACCTGTTATTTGCGTTTTGTCAAGTATTATGTTGCCATCTTTGTCGACTGGGCATCCTAGAGTTAATATAGTCAGGATGGCCGTGAGAGCGATTGTAACGAGATATTTGAGAGATAAGCTCATACTTAGATGAATTGGGGGGGAGGGGGGGGTGATCTTAGTTAAGGGAGCGATCAACTCCGATTTTTTTGTTAGTTGTTTTTTTTCCATGTGCATAACCTCCGTATATTCGCACAATTATGTATTATTCTAACATATTATCCATGATTTATCAATGGGGTTTTGACATGATTTTTTTACTGTGATATAAAAATTTTATAGATTCGGCAACAGCAAAAAGGGTACCATAATTTTTTTGGCTAAAGGCTAAAAAGTCCTATTATGAAACCGACTTTGTCGTCGCCATATAACTTACCTTGATAAAAGGAAATTACAGTTTTTGCTCCCAATCGATACCGTCTGAGGATTTCCATACATCGTTTTTGAAAGAGCCACCACCTCCACCGATGAGGTATAGTTCGTTGTTAAACACGACTACACTGTGATCGTATCTTGCGGAAAACTTAGATTGAGAGGTAGTAACTTCTGTCCAATCGATACCGTCTGAGGACTTCCATACATCGTTTTGATTGACGCTACTATCCACTCCACCGATGAGGTATAGTTCATTATTAAACTCTACTACATAGTGAGCTTGTCTTCCGGTAAACTGAGCGTTACCAGTAACTTCTGTCCAATTGATACCGTCTGAGGATTTCCATACATCGTTATAGTGAGAACTACCCCGTCCACCGATGAGGTATAGTTCATTATTAAACACGACTACACTGTGATTGTCTCTTCCGGAGAAATGATTTACTTTTATGGAAATAGTTCCTATAACCGACCCCTTGTATTGGGGATCATTTCCATCTACGGTTGCGGTTATAAGGTAAGTGTTGGAAAAATTTACCGAAACATTGGTTGTTACTGTAATGCTACCGTCTGATGGATTCAAAGTAACTCCATTTGGTAAGGGAGGCTCTACACTGTAAAGATAATCGCTATTGGCAGCATCGGAGGGGGTAATGCCGGTAAGATCAACTGTTCTACTGGCTTCGTCTCCATAATTAACTTGAATATCTTGATAGCTGATGCTACCTGTTATTTGTTCTTTTTCGACACTGATACTGATACTTCCTGTAACCGACCCCTTGTATTGGGGATCATTTCCATCTACGGTTGCGGTTATAAGGTAAGTGTTGGAAAAACCCGGAACATTGTTTGACACTGTAATGGTGCCGTTTGTTAGATTCAGGGCAACTCCATTTGGTAAGGGAGGCTTTACACTGTAGCTGTAGTCGCTATTAGTAGCATTAGAAGGATTCATGTTGGTCAGCTTAGCAGTACTGCTGGCTTCGTCTCCATAATTGACTTGGATATCTTGATAGATAATATTACCTGTTATTTGTGTTTTGTCAATTGAAGAGTTTGTCTCGGAGTTGCATCCTAAAATTAATATAGTTAGGATGGCCGTAAGAGTGATTGTTATGAGATATTTGAGCCGTGAGCTTTTATTTAGATGAATTGAGGGGGGGGGGGGGGGGTATTTTATGGGGAAGAGTGATTGACTCCGATTTTTTGTTGGTTGTAATTTTAGTTTTGTTTTTAATTTTTTCATAATTTTGACCTCCGTATGGTTGTGTTATAATATATTACTATAACATAATTAACCATGGTTTGTCAAGGAGCTTTTTTACATGAAATTTTTTCGCTATGATATAAAGATTTTATGGATTCGGCAACGGCAAAATCGGTTTCATCATAATTTTTTTCTTTATTTAGGAAAGAATCAATATTATGAAACCGACTTTGTCGTCGCTATATAACTTGTATTAATACGGTAAGAGGAAATTACAGTTTTTGTTCCCAGTCAATACCGTCCGAAGATTTCCATACATCGTTTTTTCCAGAGACATCACTTCCACCGATGAGGTATAGTTCATTATTAAACAGGACTACACTGTGAGAGGATCTTGCGGAAAACTTAGATTGAGTGGTAGTAACTTCTGTCCAATCGATACCGTCTGAGGATTTCCATACATCGTTTTTTCGAGAGTTATCAAATCCACCGATAAGGTATAGTTCATTGTTAAACACGACTACACTGTGAGAGTGTCTTGCGGAAAACTTAGATTGAGTGGTAGTAACTTCTGTCCAATCGATACCGTCTGAGGATTTCCATACATCGTCATAGTAACCGTTTGCATCACTTCCACCGATGAGGTATAGTTCATTATTAAACAGGACTACACTGTGACCGGATCTTGCGGAAAACTTAGATTGAGTGGTAGTAACTTCTGTCCAATCGATACCGTCTGAGGACTTCCATACATCGTTTCTTCGAGAACGGTTATCAAATCCACCGATGAGGTATAGTTCATTATTAAACTCGACTACACTGTGATCGTTTCTTCCGGAAAACTTAGATTGAGTAGTAGTAACTTCTGTCCAATCGATACCGTCTGAGGACTTCCATACATCGTTTTTTTGAAAGTTATCATATCCACCGATGAGGTATAGTTCATTATTAAACTCGACTACACTGTGATAGAGTCTTCCGGAAAACTTAGATTGAGTGGTAGTAACTTCTGTCCAAGTAGCACCGTCTGAGGATTTCCATACATCGTTATAGTAAGAGTTATCCTGTCCACCGATGAGGTATAGTTCATTATTAAACTCAACTACACTGTGACCGTATCTTGCGGAGAAATGATTTACTTTTATGGAAATAGTTCCTGTAACCGACCCCTTGTATTGAGGATCATTTCCATCTACGGTTGCGGTTATGGTGTAAGTCTTGGAAAAACCCGGAGCATTGGTTGTTACTGTGATGGTGCCGTTTGTTAGATTTAGGGTAACTCCATTTGGTAAGGGAGGCTCTACACTGTAGCTGTAGTCGCTATTAGTAGTAGCATCAGAGGGAGTTATGTTGGTTAGCTTAGCTGTACTGCTGGCTGCGGTTCCGTAATTGACTTGGATATTCTGATAGATAATATTACCTGTTATTTGTGTTTTGCCATCTGAGGAATCCGTCTCGGTGCTGCATCCTAAAGTTAGTATAGTCAGGATGGCTGTGAGAGCGATTGTTAATGAGGTCAATGAGATTTGTGATTTTTGTTTTAATCTTTTCACTGAAAGAATCCTTTTAATAAATTTTTAAATGATATTTACATTCTATCATGAAATAGTAAATAGATTGTAGGACAATGATTGGAATATTTTTTATTCTCAAGATTAGTTTAGCTACACTTTGAACTTATTTAATATAAATTATATTCAATATTATAGCATTTTTTCAAATGATAATTCTGAATTCAAATAACTTTTTCGGAAGAGATTTATTAAAATGGAATTTACAAGGAAATAAGCGAAAATATAGTTGTAGGCAGTTCAAGTAGAGGATAGGAGAGAGTATAGCCTCTCTTCTTTTCTCTATTTTATATGATTTTATAAAGTGCTGTGTGGAATAGATAGGTTTTCCCTATAACATGATAATGCATGGGAATTCTTCCTTGAAAAATACGCCTTTCTATATTTAAATGACTGTCAAATATTATACTTTTTTACTTATAGCTTATCTTTTCTTTTTTTTCAAACCTGATAGTTAGTTTAGGATTTTTTTGTTCATAAATTTTAATAAATCTTTAATATTCGGTAAAAATTTTGAATTTGAAAATTTTTGCTTTTTTTGTCTTTAAAAGGTTATTTTATATTAAAATTTACTCATAAAAATTTAGAGGTATTAATAATTATGGAAACTGATAAACGAGAAAATGATATTCAAACTTTAAAAAGTGGCTATACCAAATGGATAAGATATTTTGAAGTTATTTCAATTCTTATATACATCTTATTAGCCATTTTTACGATCTTTTATGTAAAAGACTTTATTGTTGAAAATCCTTGGAAAAGTTTATTTCATATTTTTTCTGCTTGGGTGCTAGCGGACTTCATAACCGGCCTACTTCATTGGTTATTTGATACTTGGGGGAAATATGATTGGCCTGTCTTGGGCAAATTATTTGTTCGACCATTTCTTGAGCATCACATCACCCCTAATGAAATCACTAAACATGATTGGATCGAAACCAATGGCTCCAATATATTTGTTGGAGTTTGCATAGTTGGAGGAGCTTTACTATTGTCATCATCACCGTCAATCATCAGTTTTTCTCTATTTCTAAGTTTCTGGGGCTGTTTGACTAATCAGTTTCATAAATGGTCTCATCAAGCTCAGGTCCCTAAGTTCGTTCATGTATTACAGAAAATCGGAATCATTCTTTCTAAGGAAAACCATAACAAACATCATCGAGGGGAATTTACCCAACATTACTGTATTACTAATGGAGTATTAAATTTTTTTCTAGATACTATTGGCTTTTTTAGATTTATGGAGTGGAGCATTCAAAAAACAACAGGGCTGAAGCCACGCGACAATGATCTTCTTTAAAAATTAACGACTTATTTAAAAGCGATTCTATTAAACTCGCTTATAAAAATTTAATTTATACTTTCCACTCTATATGCCTTGACTTATCGTTAGTTATCTAAGACATAATTTTTTGTTGTTTGAATATTATTAAAAAATTCCTAATAGAAATGATTTTTTTATTTCTAAATTAAATTAAATGTATGGTATAATCGTATACATGTATTTGAATATATCCAAAAATTTCAATTTATTATATTTGACTTCATGATAGTTATCTAGATAATTAAGAGGTGCTTATGCAAAGTTTATCTTTCAAACAGTTCATATTTTCCTCGGTTGGCAAAAAGGTTGTCATTGCTTTCTCGGGATTATTCTTGATTATGTTCGTAGTTGTTCATTTGATTGGGAATTTACTTTTGTTTTTGGGTCCTGATGCCTTCAATCTTTATACCTATAATATGACCAATAACAAGGCCGTTCTCTATACCCTTGAGGTGATTATGATCGTTGGTTTTCTTACTCATATTATTCTTACCAGTACTGTTACCTTGCAAAACCAGAAGGCTCGTCCCCAACATTACCAAAAGAAAACCACTCTAGGTATGTCCACCATCTTCTCTAGCAATATGGCAATAACTGGTTCCTATCTCTTCATTTTCCTCATTGTTCATCTCAAGACCTTTAAGTATGGTGAAGGAGAAATGGTCAATGTATGGGGAATTTCAGGGGCTCAGGTAGTCAATATGTATGAGATTGTGGTCAATAGTTTCCAGAACCCCTGGTATTCTCTTTTCTATGTGGTGGGAATGATTTTTTTAGGAGGGCATGTTTTTCATGGCTTTCGAAGTGCTTTCCAATCTTTAGGTTTTTATGATACCCGACTGAAAAAAGTATTTCAAATCAAATCAGTGGTTTTAGGAATATTGGTGGGAGGTGGTTTTTCTAGCATTCCTATCTATTTTTTTTTACAAGGTTGATTATGGTAAAATCACAGATATGATGAAACAGAAAATATTATGAAATTAGATGCCAAAATTCCCGGGGGACCGATTCAGGAGAAATGGTCTCGACATAAATTTGAAATGAAGTTGGTGAATCCTGCCAACAAACGTAAATTCAAAGTCTTAGTGGTTGGAACTGGACTAGCTGGGGCTTCGGCAGCAGCTTCCTTAGCTGAGTTAGGCTATCAAGTGGATGCTTTCACTATGCATGACAGTCCCCGGCGGGCTCACTCCATTGCAGCTCAGGGAGGGATTAATGCTGCTAAAAATTATGCTAATGATGGGGATAGTGTTTGGCGGCTTTTTTATGACACGGTTAAGGGAGGGGACTTCCGTTCTCGAGAAGCCAATGTTTATCGTCTTGCAGAACAATCAATTAATATCATTGATCAATGTGTTGCCCAGGGGGTTCCCTTCGCTCGTGAATATGGAGGGCTTCTTGACAACCGATCTTTTGGAGGTGCCCAAGTTTCCCGTACCTTCTATGCCAAAGGACAGACCGGCCAGCAACTCCTTCTAGGGGCTTATTCGGCGATGATGAAAGAAGTAGCCAAGGGAACGGTAACCCTCCATACTCATTCTGAAATGCTTGACTTGGTTATGGTGAAAGGAGTAGCCCGAGGTATTATCATTCGCAATCTCATCACTGGAAAAGTTGAACGATATGCTGGTCATGCGGTCATCCTCTGTACTGGTGGTTATGGCAATGTTTTTTATCTTTCCACCAATGCTATGGCTTGTAATGTTACCGCAACTTTCCGGGCTTATAAACGTGGAGCTGGTTTTGCCAATCCTTGCTTCACCCAAATTCACCCTACCTGTATTCCAGTTTCAGGTGATTATCAATCCAAACTTACCTTGATGAGCGAATCACTCCGTAATGATGGCCGAGTTTGGGTGCCTAAAAATAAGGGAGATACCCGGAAACCAAACGAGATTCCTGAGGAGGAGAGGGACTACTTTTTGGAAAGAAAATATCCCAGTTTTGGAAATCTGGTTCCTCGGGATTTAGCTTCCCGTAATGTTAAAATGGCTTGTGATGAAGGACTGGGAGTGGGAGAGACTGGGTTGGCGGTATATTTAGATTTTCAAGATGCCATCAACCGTCTAGGAAAGTCTGCCATAGAAGCTCGTTATGGCAATCTTTTTGAAATGTATGAGAAAATCACTGGAGACAATCCCTATGTAACTCCGATGCGGATATATCCCGCCGTCCACTATACTATGGGTGGTTTGTGGGTGGATTACAATTTGATGAGCAATGTGCCCGGTCTTTTCGTTCTTGGGGAAGCTAACTTCTCTGACCATGGAGCTAATCGTTTGGGAGCATCAGCTCTCATGCAAGGATTATGTGATGGTTACTTCGTTATTCCCTATACCTTGGGAGGCTATCTAGGAGGTGCAGCCCTGAATGAGATTGACATTGATGATCCTGCTTTTATCAATACTGAGAATGAAGTAAAAAAACGAATTGACACCTTTATGAATCTCAAGGGTAAGGAAACTGTAGAGTCTTTTCATCGTCGTTTAGGGAAAATTATGTGGGATAAGTGTGGAATGAGCCGTAATGAGAAAGGGCTAAAAACTGCCCTTGAAGAAGTGAAGTCTCTCAAAGAAGCCTTTTACCAAGATGCCATCGTTACTGGTAAAGAAAACAATATCAATATCTCTCTGGAAAAAGCGGGCAGGGTGGCTGATTTTATAGAATTTAGCGAAATTATGATCTTGGATGCCCTCAAACGTAAAGAATCCTGTGGAGGCCACTTTCGGGAAGAAAGTCAAACTAAGGAACAAGAAGCCCTCCGTAACGATAAGAAATATTGTTATGTGGCAGTGTGGGAGCACACGGGGAAGACATCTCCACGGATGCATAAGGAGTCCCTTAAATTTGAAAATGTGAAACTCAATGTCAGGAGCTATAAATGAAAACTATCTCACTTAACTTGAAAATTTGGAGACAGGAAACTCCAAATAGTCCCGGCAAGTTAGTTGACTATTATCTCGATAATCTTAATCTTCATATGTCTTTCTTAGAGATGATGGATATCCTTAATGATAAATTGGAGCAGGAAGGCAAAGAGTCCATAGTTTTTGCTCATGATTGTAGAGAGGGAATCTGTGGTGCTTGTGGAATGATGATTAATGGAAAGCCCCATGGAGGTTACAGCCGTACTACCACCTGTCAACTCCATCTCCGTCACTTTAAGGATGGGGATACCGTAGTGATTGAACCTTGGAGGGCCCGAGCTTTTCCGATATTGAAGGATTTGATGGTAGATCGGTCCGCCTTTGATGAAATCATTAATGCTGGTGGTTATGTTTCAGTTAAGACCGGGAATGCTCCTGATGCTAATAGTATTCCTGTGGGTAAGGATGTAGCGGACAAAGCTATGGATGCGGCTTCCTGTATTGGTTGTGGAGCTTGTGTTGCCAGTTGTAAAAATTCTGCAGCCATGCTTTTCACTTCAGCTAAAGTATCCCATCTAAATCTTCTTCCTCAAGGACAGCCTGAAGCTTATCGTCGAGTACGTAACATGGTGGAGACTATGGATGCGGCTGGATTCGGCAACTGCACTAATGAAGAAGAATGTGAGGCTGCTTGTCCTAAAGGAGTCTCGGTAGAAAACATCGCTCGTATGAATCGAGAATTTATCAAAGCACTTTTTATTGAATAAGTAGTATTATCTATTACATTCTTACAGTTTGTAGTTTCTAATGTAGATGGTATATAATCTTAACTCAAAAAAATTCCATCTGTCCTCTTTTTAAACAATGTATGCAAAACTAGTTTGGGAGATACCCTGCTGATCGTTAGCTTATTCTTTGAGGCTAGAAGTTATTTTATTAGTCTTTTTGTTTTTACGAGAATTATTCTGGGACTCTTAATTAATTTGCTAGGAAGTGCTTTATCTCTTACCACTTTTCAAATATTCGATAGTGTTTTTAGACTTTCCAAATTTTTCTCTTCTTTACACTATCTACTTGAGTTATAAGATATTAAATTCGGTTGGTTTTGAAAAGTGATGGTCAAAGTTTGTTAGGCTTACGGTATTTTATTAAGCTTCTCAAGGTTTCAAATTATTGGCTATTTCTTTGTTTTAAGGAAAGCAATTATTTCACCTTTCATCTCCTTTTGCATAGTAAGCACTGGCTGTTCCAATAATGTCTTCATGGTATATTTGCCGGAGTCTATTAAATTCTTTACAATATGATACCCAAGGAAATAACCAATTGCTTGATATTGTTCAAAGGGACGGATTTTTGGATCACTTTTACTACCAAACCAGGCTCTATGCAGTTCTAAGTTAACAGGCCTCCCGGCAACATCTTCAAGATATTTTTGTGCTACGGTTTGAATAAAATGGGGATTTCTGATAGGCCCCGAAGCATAGGAAGAGTAGAAAAACGTATCAACTAGATTCTCTGTCTTGTTCATTATAACAGCTGAATAATATGAGGCTATACCTTCAGTAAAGAGAGGTATTTCTTCCGTAAGTGATGGATCATCTTCCCATCGGTCTTCTATAGCCATTAGATCTTTTGCTCCAAGGTACTGGTGTACTATGTGGGTAAATTCATGTGCAATGAAAACTTCAAAATCTACATTCTCTAAATGGGAAAGGATAGCAATGCCTATTTCCAATCTTCCTTGTTTTGTTCCATCTTCCTTGTTTGTGAATGCTCCCATTCCGCCGTTAGGAAAAAAAGGATTCAAAATCAGCATTATATCCATTTCCTGTTCCGGAAAAAGATCATTATAGAATTGAAAAGTTTTGTTCATGGCATCAACTGCGGTTTCATGAGATATTGAATTAATTTCTTTATATGCCTTATTGTTTTCGAGAATAGTTTCCGAAATTTGCAGTATGTATTCTTTTCTTTTTTCTAGAGGGGATTTGTCAAAATTATCGAGATCACCGATGAGAGGGAGCTGTTCATATAGAGATATTACTTCTTCATCGTTTTTGCCCTTTGCTTTTTCCCTGAACCATTCTTCTATCGGTGCATATGAGACCAATGTATAGGACAGGTTCTTAGTTTTTCCTTCATACAGAATGTAGTCTTCCATGATTGCACTAAGTTTGGAATTAGCACTCTTTGTCTTTTTTGTGTTTGTACAATTTATAAGTAGCAGTATAATTATAAATAAATATGTGAATTTCCTCATTATATTCGCTCTTTCTTTTTATATAGTTGGTTTTATTTTAACATAATTTTAACATAACTTTGCTTTGACGAGATCAACTATTAAGTTAAAATATTTAATACAAAGTAAATAGGCAACTACCATATTGATGTTTTGACTAAGATTTCTTGTAAATTATATTTTAATCAATCTGTTCAAAAAGTTTTTAACTTCATAAATATAATTTTTATAAATGAGACTTGTAAAAGTTCATAAAATTGTGCAAAATAAATTTTATAGTCTTGCCTTCTGAAAAACATTGTAAAATATATAAAAAGTTTCTATCTGATCTTGATAAATGGCTTGATTCAAATAACTTTTATTCACTATTTTAAAAGAACATATATTATAGTTTTTGACAGCTATTACTTGATCAGGCAAAAAAATATAGAAATATAATTTACTGACAAACATTTATACAGTTTTATAGTTTTTCTATTTATTCTATGAATCTTCTTCTTTTCGTATCTATTAAATTGACTTAATTTTGAAAAAAATCCTTATCTCCTTAGCTTTTGCTTCAATTATTTATGTGATAACCTTCTTTACCTTAGGTTTAGCTAATAACCATGCCCTACTTTTATCGATGGTAGCCTTTCTTATTGTTTTGTGGACTAATGAAGGACTGCCTTTGGGGGTAGTCTCATTACTTCCCCTTATTCTCTTCCCCCTTTTCGAGTTAAATGATATTAAACAAGTAGCCCAAAATTATTCCCATCCCATCATTTTCTTATTTTTAGGAGGTTTTTTAATCTCTTTGGCTTTCGAGAAAACCCAACTTCATTTGATGGTTGCCAATAAAATGATCGCAATTTTCCCACGTACCCCTAGGGGAAGGATTTATGCGGTGATGACTACCTCAGCCTTACTTAGTTCCGTGTTATCCAATACCACTATCACTTTAATGCTGATGCCGATTGTCCTTTTTCTGGTACCTCCTCAAAAAGGCTCACAGGCTCTCACCTCGCGATTTCTTATAGCTACTGCATATGGAGCCAGTATCGGAGGAGTTCTTACTCCTATCGGTACTCCCCCTAATTTAATCCTTTTGGGTTTTATTGAACATAATCAACTCCCGATGTTTTCTTTCATTGGTTGGATCTTCATGTTATTGCCTGTGGTAGCAATAATGCTCCTTGTTATTCCCTTTTTCCTTAGTATTGGTCTTAAGTCGAAGGATATAGCCTCGCTCTCCATATCTCAAGAAGAAAGTAAAAAAGAAGAAGAAAGTCAGAATAAACATAAACTTACTCCTGACCAGAGTAAACTCAGTATCATATTATTATTTTTGATAGGGTTTCTCCTCCTCAATTCCCGTTATGGAGATTTTTATTCCGGACTTGGAATAAGTGAAAGCATCATATTGCTCGGCTTCGGCCTTTTTCTTTTCCTTCCCAAAGTCAGTTTGTTGGAATGGGAGGATACGGTAAAGATTCCTTGGGAGATTATCTTTCTCTTTGGCGCAGGATTCTCTATTGCCGATACCATGATCAAAAGTGAACTGCCGTCGGAAATTATGAAGTATGCGGGAGGGGTGGAAAATATTTCTCTATTAGTTTTATTTTTTATTTTGGCTTTTGGGGTAAGCATGTGTACTGAAGTAACCAGTAATACCGCCTTCATAGCAGTGATCTTGCCTATCCTTTATAAATTTACGCTCGTTTCTGGCTATGACCCCCGACTTATTCTTCCTGTTGCTACTGTAGCTACTAGTTATGCTTTTATGCTCCCCATCGCCACTCCACCTAATGCCATTGTCATGGCAAGTCGAATGATTAAAATAAGGACTATGATAAAGTATGGTTTTGTAGTTAATTTAATTGGAGTAACCGTAATCAGTTTAGTAGCCTATTTCCTATGGTAACTGGTTATACAACCAGGTAAGAGGAAATATGGATAGAAAAGACAAATCATCGTTTACTAAAGAATCAGACTTTTATAAACCGGAAAAGTGGATCACTTTTCGGAAATGGTATTGGTTACTTTATTTTTCTTTAGCAATAACTTTTTCTGGTATCGTTGTTTTAATTTGGCCAAAAACTTTGTATCAAACTTTATCCTATCTTATGGGTGGTAGTCTTATGATTGCAGGGGTTTATAAAATATTCTTTGGAAAATTCTATCAAAAGTATTATCTTTATCAAAGATCAGGAAAAGATTTTTCTTGGTTTTGGAATTTAACTATCATTATCTTAGCTTTGGTCTTGCTCCTCAATCCAGAGTTACTCGTTGTTATTTTTCCAATAATTTTTGGATTTATGGTTTTTTTTCTTTCTCTATCCCTCTTAACATTGACTCGAAGTTTATCAAAAACCCGAATGGCACGTAGCCTTATGATTGCAGGGTTAGCTTTTTTTATCATTTCTATTTTCATTTTTGTTTATCCTAAAATTTGGGGAGATATTCTAGGGCGGGTTATGGGTTTCATCTTGATCGGAATTGGAATTGGAGGGATGGCATTATCTTTTTATCTCAGGAAAATGGAATGGAATATCACCTCTCTTTACAATAACTTTAAGAATAGTTTCCGTTCCTATAACTCAGAATGATTTAGATAAATCTTTACAATAACTTTAGAATAGTTTCAGTTTCCTCTATAAACGAATATTAATTGAATATAAAAGTTAGACAATCATTTAGTTACATATTATAATAATTAAGCAATTATGACATCGAAATCTTCTGTCTTGCAAGCCATCAAGGAACATTCCCATCTCTTAAATACTAAAGAAAAGAATATTGGTCTGGTAATGGCAGGAGGCCATGGAAAACGAATCAAATCGAGTCTTCCCAAAGTAGCTCACTTAGTTTGGGGCCGGCCTTCAGTATTACGAGTATTAGATGCAGTCAAAGGCGGCCTTAAAACCAACAATCAAGTTATAGTGGTAGGAAGGCAAGCCGAGCATGTAATAACCATGGTCGGATTTCAAAAGGGAAGAGTTTTTGCCTTACAAAAAGAACAATTGGGGACCGGTCATGCGGTGCAGCAAGGGCTCAAAGCTATTCCAAAAAGCTTTACCGGCAACCTCTATATCCTTCCCGGAGATGCTGGAGCCATTGATGGTTCCACTTTAGCATTCTTTAAAAAGGAATTTGAAAAAAGCTCTTATGATATGATGATGTTGACTGGACAACATGAGGGCTCGATTGAAAGTAATTATTATGGACGAATTGTTAGAGTACCTTCCCTGGATGTGGACGGTAGACTAGTTCCTACCGAAGATCAAGGTCAAGTTATTGCTATCGTCCAACATCAGGATATTCTTTCAATGAAAC
Organism: Spirochaetota bacterium; assembly: GCA_965224715.1. GTDB lineage: Bacteria > Spirochaetota > UBA12135 > COTS27 > CAXSBA01. Next base: position 359,275 of record OZ245054.1, read on the forward strand.
CTGAAGAAAAACGGTTTTTCCAGCATCATGGACGTCGTTATAAGTTTTTTAAAGAAGAACTATTAAACATGAGAGAATTCGATGCTATTATCTTTGCTATCCGTTTTCCTTCCCTCCTCAAGTACATTCATAGGATATCTCCTCGGAACATTCAAAAAGAATTCTATCTTACCGATTTGGTGGAACTTTTCAATAAAGATCATCTTTTGGTAGGAAGCGTTACGCCCCCTAACTATCAAGATGTTCTTCTCGGTTTTAATGATAAGACTGTTCTTCGTAAGATCGAAAATATTTATCGATTAAGGTGTTTCGAAAAAATAAAAAATATTATAGATGTTGAGGATAATCGTAATTTTTTTATGGACGATAATATTATCCGTCAACTTTTAAGGAAAGAGAAGAAGGATGGTCCCCTAGATATTTTTATTGGGAATGGGGTATATCTTCAAGGAAATATTACTTTATCAAAGGGGGTTTCTCTGGGGCAAAACACTCGAATTGAAGGGAATGTTGTATTAGAAAAAGGTGTTAAGATAGGCAATCATGTTCAAATTTCAAATTTTGAAAAACAAAAAATTATTATCAAAAAGAACTCTCAGATTCAAGGTTATAATATCATCAAGGGAAATGTGATCATCCATTCCAATACCCAAATTGGTGAAGCTGTGAATATAACTGGGAACAACGAATTTCCCACTGTAATAGGAGTTAAAAGTCGAATTTTTGGATCCTCTTATCTTTTTGGGTGTCAGCTTAATCCCTATAGTCATGTTGAGTCTTCGATTTTGATAAAGAAAAAAATAAACTGTGTGTCGGGGAAGAAAATTATTCAAGTCCGTTTTGTAATCCCTACACCCCAGGGAGAAAATGCGGTGAGTGACCTTTGAACTAGATGAGCAAGTCAATCCTAGCATTATGTTTCTAGAGAATCTTATTCAACCTAAGAATTTGATTTTTGATCTTTGTTCCCACAATAAACAAGAAGCCATTACCTCTTTAGTGAATTTAATTAATAAGAATCATCATCTCATTGATACTCCTGAAAAATGGGTGAGAGAATTTATGAAACGGGAGAAAAAGGGGAGTACTGGCCTTCAGAATGGTATAGCGGTTCCTCATATCAAGACCAGTGACATCAATGCTTTTTATTTAGCCATCGGTATTCATCATCAAGGAATGAACTTTAAATCTATTGATGGAAAGCCCACCCATATCATTTTTCTTTTAATTGCTCCCTTAACAGAAATTCAGACTCATCTGCATTTACTTAGTATGATTAGCAGACTTTTTCTAAAAAAAGATTTTACACAAAAGGTTCTTCAAAAAGAATCACCAGAAAAATTATGTCATTTTTTTAAGGAGATATTTTATGAATAATACTTCTCAAAACTATCCATTACGGATCACAGTTGCTTCTGATCATGCCGGCATTGAGATGAAGGAAAGGGTTGTCCTTCACTTGAAAAAGAAATATCAGGTGAATGACTGGGGGACTCATGGCCCAGAACGGGTGGATTATCCCGATATGGTGGATGGAGCTGTGGATTATTTCCGAAAACACAATGAGGACTTTCTTATTCTTATCTGTGGTACCGGAATAGGTATGTCTATGGCAGCTAATAAAAAACAAGGAATCCTTTGTGCTTTGGTGAACAGTGTTTATACTGCGATCATGGCGCGCCAACATAATCATGCTAACTGCTTAGCCCTCCCGGCTCGAGTTGAAACTCTTGATCCTGTTGAAGAGATACTGGATAGCTTTTTTGAAACTGAACCCGAAAGTGGACGGCATCAGGAAAGAGTAAAAAAAATATCAGTGGAGAACTTTCAAATGAAAGATAAGTGATCATGAAAGAAACTGATAAAGGAGAATAAATATGAAAGAAAAAAATTTAACTCATACCAAAATATTGATCGTGGTTTCCCGCTTCAATGAAGCAATCACTAATTCCCTTAGAAAGTCGGCAGAAAAATGTTTGGTTCAAAATGGAATTAAATCAGAGAATATCGATGTTATAGAGGTACCTGGGGCGTTTGAAATTCCGATTGCGATGAAGTTGGGATTGTCTCGAAAAAAATATACTGCAGGGCTTGCTATTGGAGCTGTGATTCGGGGAGCTACTCCTCATTTTGATTTTGTTGCCAAAGAGTCAATTGCTGGAGTGATGCGGGTATCCCTAGAAACTGGTACTATTATCTCTATGGGTATCCTCACCACTAATACCGAGGAACAAGCTTTGGAAAGAACTGGAATCAAGTTTACTAATAAGGGATGGGAGACCGCGCAAACCGCTATCGAAATGATCCAAACCTTAAACGTAGTTAAGTAAATGTCGTTTCCTTCGAAAAAAAAATCAACAATAAAGTTGATCAAACTAAAAAAAAAAGTAAAAAAAACTCAATCTAAAGCTAAACCAAATAAATCGACTATCTCCAAATTTCCATATAGTAAAAAAATTAGGGAAGCAAGAAAGAGGTTATCTGGTAACTTTAAAGTACCTGAAATAGAGAATTCTTATCAAAACAAAAGCGAGTTTCCCCCCCAAGCCGTTAAGGTTAAAGAGTTTCTTTACAAATCTAAAGAGATCGTCGAAAATGAAACTAATCAAATTCCCAGGGAGGTATTAAATTCCTTAGAAATCAACAACGAACCTATAACCTCGGTAGTTGACCAATCGGTTTTATTAGGGGAGAAAAGCAGTTGGAAAAAAAGAGATCTTGAGGAGGATAGTTTAATGCATCTTTTGGTGTTAGAAATCCTTTATAGCCGATTTTTTCTGAATAACAATGATCAGGAAAATTTCAAAAGTATTGATAGTTTTTTTAATAATGCTTTTCTTTGGCTTAGGGAGAATCATTTTTTTTCTCTAAATCAAAATTTACCATTAAAGTTCAAAACTAAGGCAAAAGTCTTAGTTAAGGAGATCATTCGAAGTCAGGATAATATCATTGCCGAGATATCTCCCTTTCTTATCAAATGGAAGTGGGAACGTCTCCCTCCTATCAGGCAATATATTCTTATCACTTCTTGGTATTTTATTAAAAAAAAACCAGAAGAAGTTTTAGCCTGGCTTAACGACGCTATCAATCATGCCAAATGGTTTGGAGAAGAAAAAGAATATGCTTTTGTCAATTCTATCCTAGATAAATTAATTACTTATCATAGGTTATGGGGGGAGGTCGGTAAAACAAGTAAACACAATAGCAATAAATAGGATAAATCGCCCATCATGAGCAATATGATTAAATTTTCAAAACGAACTCAGTATGCTGTCAAATGTCTCATTCATCTCCATGCCTATCGGGATCGAGGAGTGATTTCAGCTCAATGGATTTCTAAGACTCAACAGATCCCAGAAAAATTTCTGAGTTCGATATTAAGTATCTTGAAAAAAAAAGGTTGGGTTCGAAGCCGACAAGGTCCCAGTGGAGGTTATTTCTTGGTAGAACATACCAAAAAAATACGACTCAAGGAAATTATTGAAGAGTTAGAGGTAAAGCTTTTAGAGCTAGAGGAAATAGAAAACTTAAGTAAGGAGTCAAGGATATCACAGAAAGTAATCATGGACAGTTTAGCAGAGGTTGACAATATTATTTCCGAGCAAACCGGTCATATCACTCTCAGTGAATTAAGCCGCCGTTATTCTCGACTCATCGACAACGAGAACCAGATGTATTCCATCTAGTATTTTGAAGTTTTTTTCTTATTTGGGAATAAGGGTTTAACTCTATCCCACACTTCTTTAACCGTAATTTTATTGATATCAAGGGTTTCTTGAAACTTTTTCTCTCTTCTCTGTTCATGAGGTATCTTTGGAAACTCATGATAGATTTGATATAGTTTGTTTAAATTTGATTTATTCTTGTTGTTTCCTTCACCTTTTTTTTTAATTAAGCCATTCAGAGGACGGGAAAGAGTAGGATTAGCAGATCCATGGATAGTTACAGTGGTAACCCCAAGCATGGTTGCGGCATGAGCTAATCCAGAATCGTTTCCAATAAAACCTTGACTTTCTTTAATAAGTGAAAATACTTCCGAAATTTCTAAGAGCCCGGCAATATTGTAACCAAAGCCCCCAGTTATTTTCTCGATGAGAGGTCGTTCCTTATTCAGTCCCAACCAAAAGATAGCATATCCATGTCTATTTAATGTTTTTGCTATTTGTAAAAACCGTTCTCCCTTCCACATTTTATTTTCCTCTGACGCAACAGGGGAAATCACTAAATAGTGTTTAAAAATTGAGATGTTATAATTTTTTTTGTTATCTCCTATCCACTCACTGATTTTATGGGCTAAGTTTTTCTTCCATGAGTTATTCAATTGATTAACTTCAGGAATAAGTTTAGGTAGTGCCATCTGTATCTTAATCATCTCTGGGTTTCTTCCTTCCTTCAGCAGTGGACTGATCTGAATAGGGGTAAAAATAGAAACCGCTTTTTCTGCAATGGTAAGAAAATTCTCATAATTGGTTTTAGCCTTAGAATAAGTTGTAGGATGAGTTAAAAAGAATCTTCGGTAATCATTATTATGTCCGATGATATATTTCGGTCGGAGTAACCTTGCCCCTATTCCCCATCCAAAACCTCCCGGAAAGATAACCACTGCAGTATATTGTCCTTTTAAACTACGATAAAGATGATAAAGACGTTTGGTTGATTTAAGTAAAGTTTCATGATTTTTATCTATATAATTGGTCTGTTGATCGATAAGAAAGATTTGTCGGAAAGGGAATTTTTGATACAAAGATACCGTGTATCGATAGGCGAGAAGGTCGAATTGTTTTTCCTTATCATTATGTTTTTGAAGAGAAAGATGACGGAACAAAAATTCCAAGGCTGGGAAAGTATCAAGACCGTCTCCAAGAAGTTTGTTAGTGATAATGAGAATACGCTCCATCGATACGATAATCTAAAAATCCCAATCAATGCTTCAGGGGAACTTTGAAGCCTTTAAAGCCCGTTATCCTCTTGAAATTTTTTTTTAAAGGGGCTTTTTTTGTTTAATAACTACGGTAAAGGGTTGTAGACTTCTCCTCCGGAGGCCTTAAATAGAACTGATTTTTCTTTAAGCCCTGCCTCTAAGGCTTCTTTGGTTTCAAGTCCCTTTTCTTTGGCGTAACGGCGAACATCTTCAGTAATTTTCATAGAACAGAATTTAGGGCCGCACATGGAACAGAAATGAGCAGATTTGGCAGCATCGGCAGGAAGAGTTTCATCATGATATTGCCGAGCAGTTTTCGGATCCAAAGAAAGGTTGAATTGATCTTCCCAACGAAATTCAAATCGGGCGGTGGAGAGATGGTTATCACGCTCCTGAGCTCCAGGATGTTTTTTAGCTAGATCAGCGGCATGAGCTGCAATCTTATAGGCGATAATGCCCTTTTTGACATCCTCCCGACTAGGCAAGCCCAAATGCTCCTTGGGGGTGACATAGCAGAGCATAGCAGTTCCCCACCATCCGATCATGGCTGCTCCAATGGTAGAGGTGATGTGATCATATCCCGGAGCAATGTCAGTGGTAAGAGGTCCTAGAGTATAGAAGGGAGCCTCTTTGCAGATGGCAAGTTGTTTGTCAATATTTTCTTTTATTTGATGCATCGGAACATGACCCGGACCTTCAACCATGGTTTGAACATCGTACTCCCAGGCGATTTCAGTGAGTTCTCCTAAGGTCTCCAGCTCGGCAAATTGAGCTTGATCATTAGCATCCTTGATACTTCCGGGACGAAGTCCATCGCCCAATGAAAAACTGACATCATAACTCCTCATGATCTCACATATCTCTCGAAAATGGGTGTAGAGGAAATTTTCCTGATGATGAGCCAAACACCATTTGGCCATGATTGAGCCTCCTCGGGAAACAATTCCAGTGAGCCGGGATGTGGTGAGGGGGACATAGCGAAGGAGAACCCCGGCATGGATGGTAAAATAATCAACTCCCTGTTCAGCTTGTTCGATTAAGGTGTCCCGGTAGATTTCCCAAGTCAAGTCTTCGGGAATCCCTCCCACTTTTTCTAATGCTTGATAGATAGGAACAGTTCCAATCGGAACTGGGGAATTGCGTATAATCCACTCTCGAGTCTCATGGATATTCTTTCCGGTAGAGAGATCCATCACGGTGTCAGCTCCCCAATAACAGGCCCAAACCATTTTTTCAACCTCTTCTTTAATTCCAGAAGAAACCGTGGAATTGCCGATATTAGCATTGATTTTAACTAAGAAATTTCTTCCGATGATCATCGGTTCTGTTTCCGGATGATTGATATTAGAAGGAATGATGGCCCGACCATTAGCAACTTCATCTCGAATAAATTCTGCAGATAATCCCTCTCGAACCGCAATATATTCCATTTCTCGGGTGATAATATTTTGACGAGCATAGTGCATTTGGGTTACGTTTTTCCCAGAGAGTGAGCGTCGGATTCGTTTCGCTAATGGGAAACGAAGGATGTCCAGTTCTTTGTTATTATCTCGGAGATGACGATACTCTGAAGATGATCCAGTCTCTATTTGAGTATCTTTCCTTTCGTTGATCCATGCCTCTCTTGTTGGAGGGAGCCCCTTTCTAATATCGGTAGAAATATCTGGATCAGTGTAGATTCCAGAAGTATCATAAGCATGATAAGACTCTGCTCCTTGGCGAAGACTTATCTTGCGGACTCCGACTTGAATATCGGGATAACGGGGATCTGTGATGGTTGCCTTATGGGAACCTGTTGGGAGGCTGAAAGTGATATCAAAATCATGAAGATCAATCTCTTTTTTGTTTTTACTCATTATGTTTTCATGAATAGGTTGAATGGTTTCCATAGAATACTCCTATATCCTATAACTTATGACTTATAGATTTTTTTTCTTGATTATTTCGTATCGCTTTTTTAGCCAAGGAGATGAGATGAGTAGTATGTTCTCGTGGAGATGGGTGGAGGGTGAGTTCGGTTATCATGGCAAAATGTTTCACTCCTAATTCAGCTAAGGGGTAGATATTCTTTTCTTTGATCCCACCCATAACGGTAAAGGGAAGGCAACCTTGATGGCATAGATCGATCATCTTTTGGAGCTGAAAAAAATCATGCTCTACTTGGTTTCCCTTCTCAGTTAATTTTACTATGGGTGGGCAAATGTTCTCTTTAGTTTGAGTTGGGAAAATTGGCCCCAAATTAATGTAATCGATCGGAAGAGCGAGAGCACCTTCTACCTCATCCCGATTATGGGTGGATAGACCGATAATGAGATTTTTCCCACTTCTTCCTTGATATTCTAGATGGCGAACCTCAGATACAGGATAATCTTCTTGTCCCAAATGAACCCCATCAGCTCTCACTTCTAAAGCAATTTCCGGATCATCATTGATAAACAATAAAGCTCCATAACGAGAGGTAAGTTTCCGTAAACGGAAAGCCTTTTTGAGTAGAACGGATCGGGAGGCATACTTATCTCGGAATTGGATCACTTTAACTCCTCCGGCAAGAATTGCTTCTGCTATCTCTTCATTGCTTCGTCCCTGTGAAAGCTCTTCACAGGTAACAAAATAGATTAGATTTTGAATAAAAACCTGCATTAACCTCCCCCAATAAATCGAATCAATTCCAAACAATCCCCCTCGTGTAATTCAGTGATGAAGTAATCATCCTTCTCAATGAATTTTCCATTGAGTTCAACAATACAGTTGTTGGGATTTATTTTGTGCTCCGAAATGATAGAGGTGAGGTTGGCTTCGGCCATTTTTACCTTTTTTCCATTAAGTGTGATTTCCATAATTTGTTTTTTTAAAAAAAGATGAAGACAAATTCTATACTATATCATTGATCAAAAATAAGATCTATTAAGTTTTCATAACTATCTATATTTTAACAAAAAAAAACCATTAAGTGGTTTGTTTTTTGAAAAAACCAAAAAAATGGAATAATTTTAAAATTTGAGTATTTTATTTAAAATAATGTATATAGCTCCTTTGACAATGCTAATATTTCTATCTAAGAGGCTTTTTAAAGAGAAATGATTATGGTAGATTAGGACTATCAATTCCCCAATGGTACCAATATCTAAAGATGGACAGCTATTTATTACTACTGTTGTAGTTATATCCTGTTTTATAGTGATTAAAATCTAAATTGTAAATGATACTTGTTGTCATTATTCAGTATATCACTCGCTAAACTGAAGGTAACAGTGGATGAATAGAGGATATACTTCATCTCTTAAAGTATAGGAAAAGATAATGAAGGTTTAGTTTGATGCCTTCATTAGTCATATTCATGGATTCAATGGCTTATTGGGTTTTAAAAAGTGTAGAAAGCAATTAATGATACTTGCATTATTGGACATAAAATTTTTCTTCTGAAAATAGTCTAGCTAAGATTGTAAAGTAATTTCTACATTCAATGAAGAATCCTTCCTTTACTTAGCCGAAGAAATGGTATCAATGAAAGCGGGATTGCTCTTCCACCCTATAATAATAGTTTAAAATTTAAAGATACTTTCGTCTATCGCTAACATTCAAATTTATTTATTTCATGATACTTAACTCTATGGTTATATGGAAAGAACTTACAAATCCTAGGGATATAAGGTTGTCTTACCCTTCACGAAACGTATATGTATTGATTTTATACTAATTAGATTTATCGTATGGTTTATGACAGAACCACCAATCGTAAACTTCCAAACTCTTGTCATTTACCCGGGTTTCAGCTGTAGCAACATCCTTTGGAGGAGGTACAATAATTCTGTTTTGAAGGAGTTCGTTATTAGGCCATCCTGCCGGCACTGCACCTTGTTTGTCGGAAATTTGGAGAGCTTCTACTGCCCTAACAATCTCATCCATGTTTCTCCCTACTTCTTGGGGATAATACATGATTAAGCGAACCTTGCTGTTGGGATCAACGATAAATACTGCACGCACTGTATTGGTTCCTTTCCCTGGATGAAGCATACCTAATTTTAGGGCAACTGCATCATTGGCTGCTACGATAGGAAATTTAATTTCAACGTTTAACTTTTCCTTTATCCATTGTATCCACTTAATATGAGAAAAAACTTGATCGATTGACATACCAATGAGTTTGCAGTTAAGTTTTTCAAACTCTTCTGAACGCTTTTGAAATGCAACGAATTCGGTAGTACAAACTGGAGTGAAATCCGCAGGATGGCTAAAAAACACAAACCAGTTTCCTTTCAGATCCTGGGGGATATTCATCTCGCCATGGGTGGTTTGAACTTGTAATTCAGGGAAATCATCTCCCAATAAAGGCATATTTAATTTTTGTTGTTCCATATTGTTTTCCTTAAAAAAGATTTTTGATACTCTATACTAAAATAGGAATACTAATAATAATATATATTAGCTTTATAGCTAAGTCAAACAATTTTGTGATCAAGGGATTATTTTAGGTACTTTAGTAAGTGATGTTTGAATATGAGAGTTTTATTTATCAGGTTTCTTGATATTTTTTAATTTGAATTTAGGAATTTAGTATTTTTTTATTGTTTGGTTTGTTATCCAAATTCATATATCAGGGAATCAAATTTTTAAATTTTGAATTTAAGTCTTGTTTTTATCGTATTTATAGGTTATAATTATAATTGCCGATGTCATATTATTATCAAAGACAAAGAATTTCACAGGTGGTAAAAACTCTGATTTTTATCAATGTGTTTGTATTCATTTTGCAAAGTTTGACCCAAGTTACTCCGGTCATCGATATATCTTTGGAAAGGTGGTTTGCCTTTGATTATTTAAGAGTTATGTATGAATACCGAATCTGGCAAATATTCACCTATATGTTTCTTCATGCTAATTGGTGGCATCTTCTCTTCAATATGTTGGCTTTGTACTTTATCGGGAGTGATGTAGAAAGAGAATGGGGGTCTAAATCTTTCCTCCAATATTACTTAGCATGTGGTTTTGGAGCAGGGATTTTCATTTTCTTATCGGATTTTATTTCAGTTTTGATTGACCCTAATAATATCTCATTTTTAGGCATTACTCTTGGTGCCAGTGGTGCCATTTTTGGTTTAATTTTAGCTTTTTCCATCTTATTTCGGGATCGAGAAATCACTTTACTCCTTTTCTTTGTTATTCCAGTTACTATTCGAGGAAGGAACCTGCTTCTTATCTCACTTTTTTTAACTATTTTCTTTCCTTTATTAATGGGTGGAGGTGTCAAAATATCCCACTCTGGACATATCGGAGGAGCTCTTTCCGGTTTTCTTTTTCTTCTCATGTTTAGGAAAAACCCCTATTTTGCCCATGCCTATTATTCCCTTAGCCAATGGTGGAATTCTATAAGAAATTCCTTTAAAGGTTCTTCATTTAGACATAACTCTGTTAGAAGAGATTTCTTCAATTCAAATACAACCTTTCGTTATCCCAAAAACTATTCTTCGGAAAACAATCTCGATGAAACCAAAATGAGTGATCGTGAGATTGAAGAAAAAATCGATCAACTATTGGATGTTATTTCCGAAAATGGTATTAATGATCTTAGTGAAAGTGAAAAAAAATTCCTTGAAAGAGTGAGTATTCTCTATCAGCATAAATTTCCAAATTAATCCCATTTATGCCCATTTATTGATGCGTTCTTATATTATTCGAAAATTTTAATTATTTTTGTTTTATCAAACTATTATGTTGTTTTTCATTAACCGTTTTATTATAGCTCCTTTTTATTGGATTTTAGGAACAGATGAGGGAGCTATTCATGTTTATCCCCATAGCCGGAGTCGAAGTTTTAGTATTCGATTTCCTACCCGCTTTTTTAAACTGTTGACTATATTTTTTTTTATTTTTCTTTTCATAATGACTTATCTAAGTTTAAGGAACCTTGTTCTTGGATATACTCGTTATCAAATTATGGTGGATAATCAAAGTAAGAAAAACAAAGTAATCGCTTATCAGAATTTGATTAAGAACTACTTGGTTCTACATGGTCAAAAGGAAAAACAGATTGAGGGAACGATAGTTACATTGTTTGAGCCAAAAGCTAAAATTGTGGTCGGAGGAATGGGTGGTAGTGTCAACAACTTTACCTCTGAAGATCTTCATTATGAATATAACCAGTATCAATCCATCTCAGAAGAAGATTGGGATGATTTTCTTTCAGATTTATCTAATCAAAATTTCATCAATTTTGTAGATAAACATTTAGAAAATTTAGATTCAATTTATGCCATAATTGATAAGTTTGAAATTTATCTTAATCAAAATAAAAAACTTTCTCAAAGCATTCCATCCAGTTGGCCATTACAGATTTTAAATCAGGTTCACTCTAAAAAAAAACTCAGCGAAGAGTCTAAAAAAGAACTTCAAGCATCATTTAAGAAAAATTCAGAAGGGATATCTGTTGAAGAGGGTACTCTAGCTATTGATTCTATTCTCTCTCTAATAAACGATGAATCTTCTTCTTCTCAATTACTAGCTATTGATATTTATCAGCCTATGGCAGTAGTTTCCACCTCTAGAGGCATTGTAGAAAGGGTAGAAGAAAAGAATGGCCTCTGGGAAGTTGTTATTCAACATGAATACGGTTTTTCTACCTATTATCGGGGTTTAGATAATGTGTCCGTTAGCCCTGGTGAACTGGTCAATCGCTCAGTAATGTTGGGAACCATTGGCAATATCCACACTTCTACTCCCAAGGAGTTTCTTCAACTTGAATATCAGATCAAGATAGCGAATAAATTTACCAACCCTCGAGATTTTCTAATTTTCAATTACTAATCCGAATACTCTTATTTAAAAACCAATAAGTTGTTGGGCATTTTCTTCTAATTTTTGATGACATTTTTCGTCGGTCCATCCTTTAATGGTGGCAATACAACGATTGATGTAAACAATATTTCCTGATTCATTTGGTTTTCCTCGGAAAGGCATTGGAGTCAGGAATGGAGAATCTGTTTCGGTGAGAATTTTTTTATCTGGAGTTTTTTTAACAATTTCCCTCATCTCTTGAGAATTTTTAAAAGTGACAATTCCAGAAAAGGAAAGAAAGAAACCCCAATCAGTAAATCGACGAGCATCTTCAAGTGAACCTGTAAAACAATGTACGGCTCCTCGCCGATGGCCAGATTTTATTACCAAATCAAAAGCATCTTCATAGGCATTACGAATATGAAGAAAAACCGGAAGATTACGGCGGCTGGCCAATTCCATTTGTTTAAGAAAGAGCTCATGTTGAATTTCTTTTTTTCTAACCAAATGGTAGTAGTCAAGGCCAATCTCACTCAGAGCCATTACAGGATAAGCATCAAGTATTCCTTCCATGGTTTGTATGATATCTTCAATCTTTTCCGTTTTCTGAGATGTTTTTCTACGATAATGAGGGGCGCAAGCCAAACCAAAAATAATTTCTGGATATTGATGAAGATGTTGGTATCTTTCGTGGAAATCTGTGACCCAGAGACCTGGATCAAGTATCCGTGACACTCCTTGCTCCTTTGCCCGACAGATATGCTCTTCTGGACTCATCTTACAAAGAGTGAGATGACTGTGAGTGTCGATCAGAATGCTAATAAGAGACCTCAGTTACTGAAGATATTGTTGCCTACTGCAAAAATATTTTGGGGATCCAGAGACTTTTTGATTTGTCGAAGTAGGGTTTTATTGGCAGGAGTGAGAAGTTGCCGGTGAAAATCTTTGCGTAGCTTTCCTATTCCATGATGATGAGAGAGAGAACCCCCTTCCTTGAGTACCCGTGTTCGGATTTTTTTTTCGATTTCAGAAAAGACTTTTTCCGGGTTTTTAACTCCTTTGAGATAGAGGGCCATAGTGATATAGATACAAACCCCAGAATGGTAAAGTTGGGTAATTCGACTGGTAATAAAACACTTTCCAGGAAGACGATATTCTTTATGACAGGTCATCATTTCCTCATCAAGACCTCGACATAGAGAGTCAATGCAATTCCAAGGTACGGTTGTTTCTAGTGTTTCTCCGATGCTGTAATAATCGGAAACAAAATCTCTGATATAGGCAATTACCATGGTAAGGATATAGCCTCTATGTCCATTTTCACTCCCAGCTTTTATCCCGCCATGATAAATGGCAAGTTCCTTGATCTTTTGGTTTTGGTAATCCACCTCACTTCGATCACCTTCAAATACAACCGTAGCAAGAGACATTTTATTGGGATCGAATTTTTTGATATTAAGAAGTATCCATTTTTTAAATTTATCCATCAAAGCAGCCAAAAAAGGTTTGGGAATACGAAGGGCATAGCCAAGCTGAAATTGTTGATTATCAATTAATCGTATACTTGCAGGTTGAAAAGACTTACGTGATAATTCTTTAAGGAAAGCTATTCCATGAGAAAAATTAGGGAAAAGAAAGGAGTCATAACGTTTTTCTTCGGGAAGAGGCTGGATTTTAACTAAAGCTTTAGAAATGAAACCTAGATTCCCCTCACTTCCAAAAAATAGTTTCTTAACTTCCATGCCTATTGAAGTTCGATCGAAACAACTTAACGGTGGTTGTGATGAATTTTCTTTAGATGGTCTAACTTTTTTTGTTGAGGACATCCTACTTTTATTGTCTAAATAAGGGAAAATTTCTTCTACCTTTCCTTGAGGTGTAATTAAAGTATAATTCACTACAATGTCTTCGATATTCCCGTAACGACTTCTCTTCATTCCACTGGCATGTGTAGATATCCAACCTCCTAGGGTGGAGAATTCGATGCTGTCAGGTTCATGGCCCATGGTATATCCTTCGAGATTGAGTTTCTCTTCAAGATGACGTCCCACGATTCCAGCTTGAATCATAGCTAAACCGTTTTCATTGTCAATCCATTCGACCTGATCCATTCGTCTCATGTCAACACTTATAATGGGACGTTTTTCTTTAAGAGGAAGAAGGAGAGCGGAGCTAACACTCGTTCCGCCACCATAGGGGATCAAGGCTATACGATGACGGGTAGCCAGATTAATGATTTTTTCCAAGTCTTCTTCAGATTTAGGATAAAATACTCCATCGACATACCGTTTTAAGCCTCCTTGATAGAGTATTTTATAGACTTCATCAGTGGTCGTCTGTCCATGACTGTGAATGATACATTCTCGTTCGGAATCAGAAAATTGATCGGGAAAGGATTTCATCGCCTTCTTAAAAGCGATTGGAAGTTTTCCTCTATTTTTTTTAGGAATGACAACTGGACGAGTAGGATTGATGTCAGGGGGAAGAGTAATATCGAGGGTTTTTTCTATGAATTCCTTCATATAAGGTAGGGAGGAATTTTTGATATATGGATAACGATCTCCTTTGAAATAGACTGTACCATTCCTTAGTTCAAAGCCACTGTCCTTAAAACCCCAACGATGGTCACTTTTTTCGGGATCAATGCTATCCATGAATCTTTTTAAGATCAACTATTTCTTTTCGGGTTTTAGCAGTAAAAACTTGGCAGTCCAAGAGAATTTCCTTAGAAGATTTTTTTTGTACCGGGGGATAGAGGGGTTTCCCAATCACAGCTAATATTTTTGTGGGTTTGGGAAACCAACTATGACGAGAAAAGGCTTGATGAGTACCACGGATATAGACTGGAACTACTGGAACATTCATAGCGACAGCTAATTTGGCCATCCCAACTTTAAAATTCTGAATCTCACCATCTTTAGACCGAGTTCCCTCAGGATATATGATTATGGCAGAACGATCTTGATTGAGGAATTTTTTACAAAAATTAGTAGTCAAGCGAAAAGAGCTTCGATAATAGCGATCTCGACGGATTTTTCGTTCGATAGGGATTAGGTTGAAGAAAAAATAAACAATAGAACGACGAATTCTATTCTCAAACCAATAATCACGGGCTGCTAGCATAGCCAAACGAGTAAAATCAATACCACTAGCCACTCCCAAAACTCCGGTGTCGATATGACTGTTGTGGTTGCTCGCTATGATGAATGAACTATCACGGGGAATATGCTCTTCTCCCAATACTGTAAGTGGAAAATAAGTTTTAAGAAAGAAGCGGCAAAAGAATTGTACAAAAAATCGATTATGAAAGGCCAAAAAACGGATCCGTGGTTCTATTTCTCTAATAACCCGATCAATTTTATGGGATATCATTTTTCGTTTTAATTTTGGTTTTATAGTTTTAGATGCTGTTGTTTTCATATTTTTTTATGATTAGCTCTTTGATGTTTGAGAGCGACCATAACGCATATGAGCATTTACCCATCCTCCTGATATAATAGCAGATATGAGTGATATTTCCAGACATAGTGCAGAAGCACAAATAATCTCAGCTAACTTTTTAGAAGAATGTTCATCGTCGATACATCCAAGCATTGATAGGTTTTTTCTTTGCTGAGTTAGACGAGTACCCCCTCCAACTGTTCCCACGGTAAGGGATGGCATTGTGATGGAAAGTATGATACCATCTTCAACAGTACGAACTTCTGAGAAACCAATGGAATTCTCAGCGACACAAGCTACATCTTGTCCCACCGCCAGATAAATACCTGCCAAGGCATTAGCTATATGAAGTTGAATACCAGTAGTTCCGGCAAATATAGAGGCCTCTAATCCCATATTATACATTTCCATGAAGTCCTTAACTTCACAGCCCAGTATCCGACGAAGAACTGATGTAGTTAGTTTAGTTTCGGCTATAACATAATGTCCTCTTCCACGGAGAACATTAAGGTGGGAGTACTTCTTATCTCCGGAAAAATTCGATTCTAAATAATACTTTTTTCCAGTTTGGGATTTAATGAATTCACAGCCCAGCAGGGAACATATGGAAACCATATTTTGTCCGGCAGCATTAGCAGTGGAAAAAATAAAGTCTAAGACTACGTATTTTTGAAGGGAATATTTATCTATTTTGAGGAGTCGACCAAATCGAGATCCCGAATCAGTAACTTCCTTGATCTTAGCAAAATTTTTTTCCACCCAGTTCATAAAATCTTTGATTTGATAGATATCTTCCATAAAAAAAGCTGGGGAACGAGACACTGATTGTTTTATATGGGAAGTTCTAACTCCCCCGCTCCGATAACTGGCTAACATGCCCCGAGACATAGAAGAAACCAAACTTCCTTCTAAAGTTACTACTGGAACAACATACTTTCCTTGGGCATAAGTAGCTTCCTGGATTAGAAGCGGATAGGCGATAGCAATAGGGAGATTGATAAAACCAAGATGATTTTCTAATATCCCTTCATATTCTTCTGGTGAATCTTTTTCATTGTCATCCCATTGAATCCCAGTCCGTTGGGATACCCATTCTTTTCGTTTCAACATATTTTCATGAGTGTGCTTCTTAGGTAACCGGGAGAATAAAGAGAATTTGTTTTCCATATTTAGTTATTGTTTATCCTGTATTGCATCTTTATTACAAAATTTATACAAAAAGTTATTCATTTAACAGTCTTTATTTTTATTGCTTGCATATAGTAAAATATATAAGTGTTTTTATCAATATATGATTTTAACATAACCAAAGTTATTTTAAGAGTAAATATAAATAAATCTTTTTTAATATTTTTTTAGCTAGAATTTAATAATAATGCAAGTAATATTGAGACTTTGGTTATATAAAAGGAGGAGCCATGGAAAAAACTTGGATGGATAAACCAGTATATGTGACTAAGAAAAGTTTAGATCAAGCAAAAATTCCTAAAGGGGTTTGGGAAAAATGTTCGAATTGTAGTACTCAACAAATGGTTTCCAAATTGATCGAGAATCACTATGTATGTGATAATTGTCAACATCATTTATATATGCCTATGGAAATTCGTATCAAACATATTTGTGATCAAAAAAGCTTTAAAGAAGTTTTAAAGAAATTCCAAAGTCAAGATCCACTGGGATTTGATGATGGAAAATCAAGTTATTTAAATAAAATTTCTGCTAGTATGAAATCTACAGGTACATCAGAGGCGGTGGTGACTGGAACTGCTACTATTAATGAGCATTCAGTTGTATTAGCTATCATGGAATTTAAGTTCATTGGAGGAAGTATGGGCTCTGTAGTGGGAGAGAAGATATATCAGGCTATGCGTTTAGCTATAGCCAAAAAATCAGCCTTTATTGCTATTACAGCCTCGGGGGGGGCTCGAATGCAAGAAGGACTTATCTCTTTAATGCAAATGGCTAAAACCTGCATCGGGGCTCAGGAAATGGGAGAAAGTCAGATCCCTTTTATTGTTATCATGACCCATCCCACCATGGGTGGCGTCACTGCCTCTTTTGCCTCAGTTGCGGATATCATTATCGCGGAACCTCGGGCTGCTATTGGCTTTGCAGGAAGAAGGGTAATTGAAGATACTATTAAAGAAAAACTTCCAGAAAATTTTCAAACTTCCGAATATTTATATGAACGAGGTTTTGTAGATATGATTGTTAATCGGAAGGAAATGAAGATGAAATTGTCTGAAATCATTGAAATTCTTCTCATCTCAAAAAAGAAACTAAGAAACAACTTAAATAAAGAGTCAAACTAAATCTTAATCTCAAACTAACTATTATGAAAAAAAAAAAAATCTGGAAAAATTTTTCTAGACGATTTTTTGTTTGGATATATACATTAAAGAAATATTCATATCATTGGGGATTATATATTCAAAACTGTATCAATCAAAAGATTACCTTGATTTTTTTTTCAAAAGAAAGTAATAAATCTGTTATCCGAGAATGGAATATTAATAAAATAGTTTCTTTAGTAATACTGTTCCTAACTATGTTGTTCTTAAGTATTCATTATTTAATAACTTATCAATCTCGCGATAAATTTCTCTTACAGATGGAAGAAGAAAATCAAAAGCTTAACTTACAAATCAATCTTTTAGAAGAAAGAGTTGATACGATCAATGACTACCAAAAAAAATATAGTGGGCAAATGATCAAAATTTATCAAAATTTTGTGGATATCGAAGGAGAATCAATCTGGGAAAAAGTAGCCCGTAACGAAGATGTTGAGCTTATCCGTAGAACTTGGGATCTTAAGGATATTAATTGGTTTGATCCCTCTCCTAAAGAGAAATTCAATACCTTGGAAAAGATCAATCAAAGTCGAATTCAAATTCTTTTCAGTATCAAACAATTAAAGGAGATTGATAAATATATGACCCTGGCTGAGAAAATTTCTACCCACATTCCTACTGGATGGCCGATTAAAAACAATATAGGCTACAAAACTTCGGGATTCGGTACCCGCATATCTCCCTTTTCTGAAAAAAGAGAATTCCATACTGGGATTGATATCGCCGCTGCCACTGGAAATGATCTCATTGCCACTGCAAATGGGGCTGTCCTATTTTCTGGAGAAAAAGGTAATTTCGGGAAAGTCATTATCATTCGCCATGACTTTGGATATCGAACTATCTATGCCCATAATCATGTCAATGTCGTGAAAGTTGGACAACAGGTCAAGAAAAACCAAAAAATCGCTGAATTAGGCAATAGTGGACGTAGTACCGGACCCCATGTTCATTATGAAATTCGCATTGGCAAGAAATATGTAGATCCTTGGCCTTATATTGTAGCTAGATTCTAACTTCTTATGTTTTCTCCTATTCGATTAAAAAGCAATAAAGATATTTCTAAAGATACCTTTACCTCTAAGAAAACACTTGCCACAGAAAAAGCTCTTTCTGAAACCAAGACAATTGAAAAAGCCGATTCATTTTTTCAAACTTTGGAAACAGAGTTAATGATAACTCCACAAACCACTATTCATTCAAACTCAATAGCTTGGGAAAAGATCACTCCCTTAATCAATGAACTGGAAAATCAAGGACAAATTCTCTCCCGTCTCCCTTCTTTAGAAAACTTTCATCATTTTCGAGACCTTCTTCAAAAAATAGTTTACCTCATCATCCCCCAAGCTTTGGAAATAAAAAAAGATTTCTCTCTCGATCCTAATAGTCTTACCCAAAAGGAGTTTCATCTTATTACTGGGGTCAATCAGGAACTGAATTCTTTACTCAAAATGATCAAATTTAATCATAAAGATCATTTCAAAATTGCCAATCAAGTGATCTCAATCAAGGGATTGATTGTAGATTTCTATAGCTGATGCAGATAAAGAGTCGAATCCGGAAAAGGATCCTTTCAATTCTATCTCCATCAAAATCTAATGAAGGGGAAATCATTAGTGGTATTCCTTTCAAGATAACTTCTGCTGATCCTCGTTTTGGAGATTATGCCAGTAATTTGGCCATGGAAGCATCTCGAATACTTAAAAAGTCACCTCGGTTAATCGCTCAAGAAATTTGTGATAAACTTATTCAAGCTGATTTCCCAGAATTCGATAAAGTGAATGTTGCCGGTCCGGGATTTGTTAACTTTACCCTTTCATCCCATTTTCGATCTCAAGCTCTAAGAGAAATTCTTTCCAGAAGGAAATTCTCTAAATTACGTTTTCCTGATTTAGAGAAAACTTATGAAGGTAAAAAGATTCTCTTAGAATATGTTTCTGCCAATCCTACTGGCCCCCTCCATATTGGACATGGACGTTGGGCAGTCATTGGGAGTATTTTATCTAGAGTCCTTACCATTACAGGCGCAGAAGTTTATGAAGAGTTTTATGTTAATGATGCTGGGAGTCAAATTCAAAAATTTAAGGACTCAGTAGTAGCAGTTAGAGAGGGGAAGATTATTCCTGAAGATGGATATCATGGTGATTACATACAAGATTTAGCCCAATCTACCCAGGACCCGGTTAAAAATATTCTTTTAAATCAACAACAAGTATTAGAGTCCATTGGGGTTAAAATGGACCACTTTTATAGTGAACAATCACTTTATGATGATGGTCTAGTGGAAGAGATGCTCGTTTATCTCAAGGAACAAGGCTTTGCTTACAAAGAAGATGGAGCTTGGTGGTTTTCTTCTACTCAAACTGGAGATGATAAAGATCGGGTACTAGTTCGTTCCAATGGGGAGATCACCTATTTCGGAGTAGATATCGCTTATCATTTTTCCAAATTTACCCGAGGCTATTTTCATTTGATTAATGTTCTGGGAGCCGACCATCATGGTTATGTCAAACGGATAGCTAGTGCAGTTGAAGTAATCACCGGCGGGAAAGCTCATCTTGACGTAATAGTTGGTCAATTGGTTGCGGTACTCCGTAGGGGCAAACCTATTCGGATGTCAAAACGTTCAGGTGTCTTCATTCAACTGAAAGAAGTGGTTGAAGAAATTGGGATTGATGCTTTGCGTTACTTTTTCTCAATGAGAAGCCCCCATATGCCATTAGAATTTGACCTGGAATTAGCCAAGGTAAAATCTTTAGAAAATCCGGTTTTCTATATTCAATATTCTCATGCCCGAATTACTTCAGTTAAAGAAAAGTCTCATTCCCTTGGAATTTTTCCAATAGAGGATGAAGGATTTGATTTCTCCCTTATCAGTAATTCCATTACCACTGCCATAGTAAATAAACTCCTAGAATGGGAAGAAGAGATTTATGATATTTCAAAAAGTTACGAACTTCAACATATCAACAACTTTCTCTATGATCTAAGTACGCTTTTCCATAGATACTATAATCAGGAAATATTCGTTTCCGATAAGTCTGAGAGAGAAAGACAACTTTCCCGTCACCGACTTCTTTTCTTGGAGGCAATAGATCGGGTGATCGTGGAAGGTCTTATCATTCTTGGCATTTCTACTCCGGATAAAATGTGAAAATGGGTCAGTTTCTTCTTTAATCTCCAATAAATCGTTGACATCAAAAAACCGAAGTTGTCAATGCTTTATTCATAATTTTGTCTAATTCTTGCTTTAACCTTTTGCCATGAGAACTCAATAATTTTTTTTCTGTTTTTTCTATCCCATAGGTTATTGCAGAAACACTTCGACCACCCAAGGTAAAGCCAATTTCCGTCAGTGAGAGATCAGTATATTGCCTGAGCAAATACATCGCCGTTTGTCGGCAGTGAGAAATCTGTTTACTTTTCTTTTTCGTCCTCAAATCTTTAATCGTAAATCCAAACTGATCACAAACTGCATAAAGTATTTTCTCGGGAGAACATTTTTTTAGGATAGGACGTTTGCGAAGTTGTTTTAAATATTCTTGACAGAAATCCGAAGTCAATGGTTTTGCTGAATCTTCATTAAAACTGGTAAGAGCAGATAAATAACGAATCGCTCCCACTATTTGACGGATATCTGGAGGCAGATGGATACTAAGAAAATCTTTAATTTCATCGCTAAGATGAAGTTTGCTTTTTTTTGCATAAAAATCAATCAGGGATAGTCGGCTGTCCTTTTCAGGGGCTTTGATTTCGATGATAGCGCTGGATGATATTCGGCTTTTTAATCTATCATCAAGATGCTCCAATTCTCGTGGATCCCTATCACTGGTGAAAACCATTTGTTTTCCTGAGGCGTGAATCGCATTAAATACGTGGAAAAACTCTTGAGATGATTTTTCTTTACCCATGAAGAATTGAATGTCATCAATTAAAAGGGCATCTAAAGAGCGATAATAGATGCGGAAACTACGGTCAGTCTTGGTTTTCAGGGCTCTAGTAAAATCACTCACAAAGTCATCAGGAGTAAGATATTCAATGCGGGCAAAAGGAACTCTTTCTCGATAAGCTTGAGCAAAGGCATGAAGTAGATGAGTTTTCCCTACACCCACAAAGCCATAAAGATAGATAGGATTGATGCTCCCAGGACGTTCTAGAGATTGAGTAATAAAGTGACGAGCTAATTTGTTTTCCGGAATTTCTAAAAGATTTTCCCAAGTATTTTCTGGCAGAATACGACGGGGTTGAGGAATAAAAGCATCGTTCTCATTGGATAAATTGGTTGGATTTTCTTCTTGAGAAAGGTTTTCTGGTATTGATTCTTTAGTTGTGAAAGAAAATTCTTCGTTGGGAGAAACTATTCTATCGGATGAAAAATTTTTAGTTTTATCCTTCCACTCCAGATTTAAGCTAGGAAAATATCGATTTGCCAATTCCTTGAGAAGATGCCAATAACGTTTCGTGATTTGCTCTTGTTTGAAAGTACTAGAAGTATAAAGAAAGAGTTTATTTTCTTTCTCCTGGATTTCCATATCTGAAAGCCAAATTTTATATTCTAGACTATTTAAATGAGAAGCGATATCTTTCATAAAGGCTTCTTCTTTTGAGTTTACAGATGATTTTTGGGCTAAATGGTTATGAGTTAGATTATTGTCATGGATATTAGTATTATTCGTGTTATATGTCGTTGATACTTCTAAATCAGAAGTAAATTTGGCCTTTTCTTCGGGATGAAATGTCATTTATAAATTTGGATTTTCATCAATTGGATTGAAATAGTTTTCTGGGATTCCCTCAATTTTTTCATAGCCAAGATCAAGGGTTTCTATATTTAATAATTTCATGCAGAATATTATAATTCTAAACCATAAATTAAAAATATTAAACCCCTTTGATAAGTTGAAAAAATTATTTGACATACAAAAAAATCTTAATCATAGTAGATTCAGGTAAAATCGAAATAATCATATTGAAATTGGGAAGAAAATTGATTTTTTTTGAATTTTTAGTTATTCAAACGAAAGAAGGATTCTTAATACCATAATTATTATTGATATTCAATGAATTTTTGGCTTCTACCTTTAGTTCATCTTCTTGCAGTTATGACACCAGGTCCCGATTTTTTTTTAATTCTTGAACATTCTACCCTTTATTCTAGGAGGGAAAGTTTGATATCTGCTTTTGGAATTGCTTGCGGATGCCTAATTCACATGGGAACAGTGATTATAGTTATCTCCTTCTTTGGAACTAAGGTAGAATGGGTAAGTCAATCCTTAAAAATTTTAGGTATAGGATACCTTTTTTACCTTGGTATTTCTTCTATCAAGAGTTTTTTGTTGAAAAAGTCATCAACTGATTCGAAAGAGGAGAACAAACAAGTTTTAAATAATAGAAATTTTTTGATAAATAATCCTAAGGGTCATAAAAAAATTCAAAATTCAAAATTTAAAACCTATTTTTTCAAAGGTTTCTTATGTAATCTTCTTAATCCCAAAGCCTGGGCATACTTTTCCAGTATTTTTATCAGTATTACTATCGATTACTCCCTATCTAAAATTCTTGTCTTAGTTATTTTTTTCTATGCTATTACTCAAGGCTGGTTTTCTTTAATGACGATCTTATTTACACTTCCGTCTATTCAACTTAGGCTAAACAAATATCGTTGGATGATGTCCTTGTTATGCGGAATTGCCTTTTGTATTTTAGGGTTTAGTTTGATTTGGAATTAAAGGAAAGAGTTTGCTTCTTAAACTGATACTCTCTATTTTGAACAGTCTAGGAAGTTATTTTTTCAAATTTTTCATAACTATCCATTTTAGCAAAATCAATAAATATTTTCTTTTCCAACTTTGTTACTTTGACACTGTCGATTCCTGTGGTTTTTTTGGTTCCTCTGAAAACGAGTATTCATTTAATATCTTCAAAATTGATTGATAAGGATCATTCATTATTCTTATATCGAGAGTTATGGAGTTCCTTGGGACATAAAATTTTTTACAAAGAGTACTTTTTGAAAAGTTAAACAAATATTCTTGATACTTATCTTCAAAAAATATACTAGCGTTTGTTTTTCTGATATTTTTGATGCTGTTAAGGTCTATTAGATAATATCCCATTTCAAAAATTTTAATCTTCTCTTTTTGTTTGGTTGAACAATGGTATATCCCATTAGAAATTCCATATGTTCTGTTGGCAAATCTTATCCTTTCATTTCGTAATTCTGCTAATTTAGTTAATAAGTTATCCGTATTATATTTTCGAAGTTCTTTGCTATGGGTATTAAACTCAAAAAATCTTTTCTCGACTTGTCTTATTTTGAATAATAAATGTTTTTAACCCTATTCCCAATGAATTGAGTTTGGCATCATAAAGCAATATCTAGTCTTGATGAATTTTCTGCTCTAAACGACTTACAAAAAATATTTTCAACTGCTCAATAATGCAAGTAAGGAATTTTACTTTCGCTATATGATCCAGACAGAGCTGCCATTGCTTTGATATCTTTCAAGTATACTTCCCTTGTTCCTAATAAAACCCCTTGGTTCTAAAATACATGTCGTCAATATTGAAATAAAAAGAACCTTCTTTTTTAAGTACACACATAAATTTAAATATGAATTTCAATAAATTCTTAACATATTCTTGAGGATCTTCTTCTCTTTACGGAGTTTCATTGCCATAAACCCTTGCCCCAAAATAAGGTGGGATTGTTAATATTTAAGTCAATGGAATTATTAGGCAGTTAGTCTAATAGCTTTAAAGTATCACCGTGTATATTGTATTTTTATAATTTCAATTATTACTCTACCGTAACGCTCTTAGCTAAATTCTTAGGCTGATCCACATCACAACCAAGGAGATCGGCCAAATGATAGGCGAAGAGTTGGAGAGGAATAATTGTTAATATGGGAGAGAGATTTTCATGAACATCGGGAATGGTAAAAACTTCATCCGCATATTGATAAATTTCCATGTTGTTTTCACTAGCCACTGCGATGATTTTTCCCTTACGAGCTCTTACTTCTTGAAGATTACTTAGGGTTTTGGGATAAATTGTGGAATTGGGAATCATACAGAAAACTGGCATATTCTCATCAACTAAGGAAAGAGGACCATGTTTCAATTCCCCCGCAGCATATCCGGCCGCATAAACATAAGCAAGTTCTTTCAGTTTTAATGCCCCTTCTAGAGCGGTAGGATAATTTACCCCTCGTCCAATAAAGAGAAAAGCCTTTTGGTCCAAAAACGATCTGGCTAATAAACGAATCTTCTCTGTTTGTTGGAGTACTTTCTCAACATAATGAGGGAAATGTCTCAATTCCTCAATTTGAGAATGGACATAGGATGCTTCCAAACTGTTTCGTCTATATCCCAGATCCAAGGCAAAAAGATATAAGGTCATGAGTTGGGCTAAATAGTTTTTGGTAGAGGCTACGCCGACTTCCCTACCTGCTAAACTAAAAACCGATAAGTCAGATTCTCTATCTATAGAACTTCCTCTAACATTGACAAAACTTACTACTTTCATGAAATGGCTCTTAGCTTCTCGTAAATAGGCTAGAGTATCAGCGGTTTCTCCTGATTGGGATAAAGTGACAACGATGTCATGAGGACGGGACAGAACATTACGATAACGTAGTTCGGAAGAAATATCCACTTCCACTAAAACTCGAGCATAGGTTTCAATCCAATACTTAGCAATCAAACCTGCATGCCATGAGGTGCCACAGGCTTGAATAATAAACCTTTCAGCTCCATTAAGATCAACAGACTTAGAGTCTTGCTGGGTAGCAGTAAAAAAGTCTAGAAAATCTCTATCGGTTTCAGTATATTGGTTTAAAATAGTACGAATCACATCAGGTTGTTCATAGATCTCTTTTAACATATAATGGGGATAATTGCCCTTTCCTTCCTCAGCAACATTCCAAGTAATATGTTGAATCTGGTGCGGAATCTCTTCTCCCTGAATATTAAAAACTTTTACCTCATGAGACTTAATCAATGCTATCTCATCATTTTGGAGTTCTATGAAGTTGCAGGTATAATATAATAAAGTTTGAACATCAGAACAAATGAACTTTTCTTCAGGCTCAATTCCGATGACAAGAGGCATATTCCTTCGAAAACATAGTATCTCATCTTTTCCTTCAATCAAAGCTGCTACTGCAAGGCTTCCTTCAAATTTATTTAGAAGATCGACAGCAGCGGCAAATGACTCTTTTCCAGTTTTGATAGCTTCATTGAGTAAATAGGCAATAATTTCACTATCGGTTTCTGAAGCCAGTACTGCCTTTTTTTGTAAGGCATCCTTACGTAGCTGTTCATAGTTTTCTATGATTCCATTATGGACGATAGCAACTTTGTCTTCACTCATATGGGGATGGGCATTGACGTTATTAGGAATACCATGAGTTGCCCATCGGGTATGACCAATTCCGGCTTCCCCTTTAATACTTAATCCTTGAATGTGGTTCTGAAGGTTTTTCAGCTTTCCGGACTTTTTCCAACAATTGATCTCTCCTTGACTGATGACCGCAATCCCACTTGAATCATAACCACGATAACTTAGTCTCTCTAAGCCTGCTAACAAGACCGAAACTGTGTTTTTTTTACCAATATAACCTATGATTCCACACATTTGATAAAGTTATAAAATTAGAATTTTTTTAAAAAATTGAAACCATTATCGATATTCAATCAGTATTAATTGTACAATAATAATAAGGATTGTTTTTGATGGCCGATCATAATACTAAAGAAATTTTAGAAAAAGAGATAAATTTAGAGAGTTATCCAGAAAAAGAAGAAAAAATTACTATGGATGAAACCGAGGAAAAACCTATTGTTGAGAATAATAGTGATTATATCACTGAAGTTCCTGATTATGTTTTAAACAATAAATCATTTGAACGGCATAAAATGTTAGAAGAGGCATTACTTACTCCAGAATTGATTAAGATTTTTGACCTAATTTGTAATGAGATTCGTGTAAAAGATAAAAATCTTTTTAGTCTTCCAGATTATTTACTCTCATCCAATACTTCTCATATCTCGAAAGATTCACTGAAAAAAAACTTTAATAAAATGATAAGTATTCTATCTACTAAAACTGTGTCTTTAGTAAAGGTCATTGAAAAAGATAATGATGACCATCCTTTAGTCATCACACTTTTAGAAAAAAAGCAATTCAATCTTCATCTTTTTCATAGATTTAATGACTATCTTGAA
This sequence comes from Spirochaetota bacterium, assembly GCA_965224715.1. GTDB lineage: Bacteria > Spirochaetota > UBA12135 > COTS27 > CAXSBA01. Next base: position 385,984 of record OZ245054.1, read on the forward strand.
AAAAGTTATGATCAGGAAGCTCATTACCGTCAACCCATTTTATATAATTTGGCTAATGTCTCTGAAAAACTCAAGATATCTCAGACAGCATTGAACCAATTATGTATTCCTATAGATATTAAAGATATCAACCCAGAGACTTTGGAAAATGTTTCTCAAGATAACCATACCGGCAAAGCAGCCATAATCATTAATTTAGATAATGCTGATTGGGGGGAAGCTATTATCCCCATATACCTTGCTGATAAGCTTTTGGAATATCTTTCTACACAACTCTTTAAATATTTAGAAGACATGAGTAATGAAAAAGTATCTGGGTTAATCCAAAAAAAACTTAGAGAAAATCAAATTGAACAGTCCGATATAAAAAAATATTTAAATAATCCTGATCCTTATAATAACAGCTTTGGGATTATTGCTAGAATCTTCTATGCTATTATCTCTCAAGTTTACAACAAAAACTTTGGAATGACAGGTAAAAAAACTAAGGAAACACAATGTTATACAATCATTTCTTTGATTATCTGTCAGTTTATTCTTAATACAAAAATGATGGGACGATCTGATACTCTAGATAGTGATGGTGACAATGACACTATGGCTATTCGCATTTTGTTCAGCAATAGAAGAGAAATAGACGGGAAAATAATTCGAATTCCTATAAGCATGAAAAATATTGAAAGTCAATTCAATAATATGCGTAAGAAAGGGAAATCATCCGTATTTAATCCTAATGCGTGGATAGAAACATTTCAAAATCTTAATGCTGGAGATGACAGTTTGAAAAAGGTGCTAATTTTACGGTTAGGTGAAATTTACTATTATGTTCATCGTGCTAATATTGTCCCTTTATTTTTAGGAATATTGTATCCGGAACAAAAAAGAGTATCTGATATTATTCAACAGATGGAAAGCGAATCAATTCTATTACCACAAAATGAAATAGAGTGGGACAACTTTATAAAAAATCAGGCATCTAAATTTTTTATGATGATATATGAATGTCTACAATCCAGTTTAATGGTTGTAAAGCCACTTCACTTTGATGGGAATCAGACTCAGTATTGGCTTTCTCGTTTTTTTCTTTCTCCTGATGAAATTAAAAAATATAATTTAAGCCAAACTGAATTGGATATTTCAGAAGAAGAAAAAAGAAAAACTTTGACTGATACTATCAATATCTTTTTCGATTCCCAACAAACATTTAAGTCCATATCCAAAGTTTTAAATGTTCCATTTGAAAATTTTTCTAGTAAGAAAAATCATTTCTTCTATATATTTATCAGTGCCATTAAGCAGATGTTTTTAAAACTTGTACATAAGTTGGGAGAACGTCAAAAACAAGAACATATTTCTAAGTCTAAAAAGAAACCAGAAAAAAATGTTGCTAAGCCTTTATCTTTAAATGATAGTAATCATAAAAATGAGAAACCTACACCTGAGAGTAACAAAAAAAACAAAAATGATTCTCTTGTTATGTTAAATAAGCTAGAGAAAAAGTTTCCTGAACTTAAGAATATAAATAAGCTAAAAAAAATGATTGAAGATGAACACGATGATTGGAATCTTAAAATAGGAGATAAACGTCTTGATTACAAAAGAGTTATTGATGGTATTATAAACACCTGCATCTTCCGTTTTGACCTTAAGGAAATTATAGAAGAAGACTTTGAAGATATCTATGGCAGATTGATAAAAAACAATCCGTTATTAAAAAAGATAAAGAATCAAAATGCATTAAAGAAATACATATTTTATCGAATTATCTTAGAAAAACATCGACAACTCAAATATCAAAGACCAAAACGGTAATTAATATTTATCTCACCTGTTAAAAACGAAAGAGTTTAACAGGTCAATGATGTAGTATCTGTTTCAAGAATAATTGAGTACGTTCATTTTGAGGATTATTAAAGAATTTTTCAGGATTATTTTCTTCTACAATTTGGCCTCCATCCATAAAAATAACCCTATCTGCTACCTTACGAGCAAAACCCATCTCATGAGTTACACATAGCATGGTCATTCCGGTTTCTGCTAACTCAACCATAACATCTAATACCTCGGAGATCATTTCTGGATCCAAAGCTGAAGTAGGTTCATCAAAGAGCATTATATTGGGCTGCATGCATAGACTTCGAGCAATGGCCACTCGTTGTTGCTGTCCTCCCGATAATTGTCCAGGAAACTTATCAGCTTGTTCAGGAATGTGGACCCGACGAAGATATTCCATAGCGATTGCTTCTGCCTCTTTACGGTTTTTTTTGCGAACTAACATGGGTGCCAGAGTAAGATTTCGAAGGATAGTTAGATGCGGAAAAAGATTAAATTGTTGAAATACCATTCCCACCTCAGAACGGATTTTCTCAATATTTTTCACATCCTCGCTGATACGAATCCCATCTACCATTAATTTTCCCTCTTGGAATTCTTCTAAATGGTTGATACAACGAATCAAAGTTGACTTACCAGAACCGGAAGGACCGCAGATAACAACCTTTTCTCCACATTTAACTTTTAAGTTGATATCTTTAAGAACATGAAAATTTCCATACCACTTATTGAGTTTCTCAAATTCAATAATTGTTGCTTGATTGTTCACCATATGTTTATTTACCATAAGTTTGATTATACTTTTTTATGCCCAATAGAAAAACGTTCTTCTAAATACACACTATAACGTGACATTGAGTAACAGAAAACCCAAAAAATTAAGGCGACAAAAACATAGCCTTCTAATTCAAAGCCCAACCAATTAGAATCAGCCGAAGTCACTGGGACCATAGTAAGAATATCGAAAATACCAATGATAAGGAGTAAAGAAGTATCTTTAAACAAAGAAATTGAAGCTCCTACTAAAGATGGAATTACTATCTTAATCGCTTGGGGTAAGACTATATAAAAGATTTTTTCCCAATAAGAAAGCCCTAGAGAATCGGAAGCTTCAAGTTGCCCTTTGGGAATAGCTTGAAGTCCCCCTCGAATCACCTCAGCAACATAAGCGGACTGAAAGAAAATAATTCCTATCACCGCTCGAAGATATTTATTGACTTCAAGTTGGGTGGGAAAAAATAAGGGGAAGACATTGGAAGCCATAAATAAAATGGTGATAAGTGGTACTCCTCTCCAAAATTCAATAAACATCACTGATGTGAATCGGGCTATTGTTAAATTCGAAGATCGACCCAGAGCCAAAATAAGACCAAGAGGGAGAGCAAAAAGGATCCCCACATAGGCAGTAAAAAGAGTGAGCATCAGTCCTCCCCACTTAGTGGTTTCAACAATTTCCAATCCAAAAACTCCTCCTTTAAGAATAAAGAAGACAATGATGGGATAACCGAAAAGGAAAAATAACAGCCAAGGAATTTTGTATTTAAAAGATTTAATGAAGAAAGGAATAAGAAAAACAAAAAAAAGTATTCCAGCTAAATTTGGTCTCCAATAAAATTCAGCTGGATAAAATCCATACATATAAAGATACCATTTCGTATTAATATAGATCCAGCAAGCTCCTTCTCGGGAACAATCTTGATTAGAAGTTCCAATCCAGTCGGAATTCGCGAATAACCAGTTGTATATGGGGGGGATAGTTCGGTAAAGAATAGATACGATTGCCAAGGTAATAAGGATATTCAATTTTGAAGAAAAGAGGTTTTTTGACATCCATAACCAAATCCCTCGATTCTTAAGAGGTGGTTGACGGTCAGCTATCTTTATGAATTTTTCTACTGCTGAATTCATATATTAACGTTCTACTAATTTAACTCGTTGATTATACCAATTCATCAATGCCGAAATTAACAAGCTCAATGACAAGTATACTGCCATAGTCATAAGCATAATTTCGACTGCTTGTCCTACCTGGTTTAATGTAGTACCGGCAAAAACACTGACTAAATCGGGATACCCAATTGCAGTAGCTAAAGAAGAATTCTTGACCAGGTTAAGATATTGATTGGTTGTAGGGGGAATAATTATTCGCATAGCCTGGGGAATGATAATTTGCTTTAAAGTAATACTCTTAGACAAACCTAATGCAGTAGCTGCTTCACGTTGACCTTTGGAAATAGCTTCAATCCCTGATCTCACAGCTTCAGCAATATAAGTAGCTGTGTAAACCCCTAGAGCAGTGGTGAGAGAAAAAATTTCTGGGATGATAGCAGAGCCTCTTTCAAAATCAAACTTACCGGGGATTGGGTCAATCACAGAAAAGAGACCGTTGTTAAAAAAAAGAATAAAAGTAAAAATATAAACAATAATGAGCGAGAGGGATATTTTGAATACAGGAAGGGTTTCCCCGGTAAGATCAAGACGATGGTTTGCCCACTTATTAAGAAAAAAGACACCAGCGATAATAGTTGGTAAAATTACAAATACCATGACATAAAAAAAAGGTTTGGGAGTAAGTTCAGGAATGGTAATCTGCTCTATACTTATATAGATATTATGGGCAACTTGAACATCGTTAGGAGGAAGCAAGGAACGAAGGATTCCATTCCATAATAGTATCTGAAGAAGAATGGGAAGATTACGGAAGAATTCGATATAAACTGTGGCAGTCTTACGTAAAAGCCAATTATCAGAAAGACGGGAAATTCCTACTATAAAGCCTAGAAAAGATGCTAAGATTATGCCCAAAAAAGAAACCAGAAGGGTGTTGAGTAGACCAACAAAGAAAGTTCTACCGTAACTATAGGTTTCATCATAGTCGATCAAAGTCTGAACAATTCCGAAACCGGACTGATTCCAGAGGAAGTCAAAACCGAATTTAATACTCCTCTCCGACATGTTATATAACATGTTAGAGAAAATATAATTAAAGAATAAAACGATACCTAAGAGAATAAGAGCCTGATAGAAAATCTCGCGAAATTTTTTGTTATTATAAAAACGTTGATTATTTTCTCCCAAGAAATAACCTTAGATATAATTCAAAAATGAAAATAACATAGTAAATTCTTACAGGAAAGTTATATTTCCTGTAAGAAAAAAGTTTTATTTACCGGAAAGGCATGGGGTAATGGAGCCCCCCTCTTTTCCAGCTGTCATTTATGCTTCCTGCTCTTTTGATATTGAGTGGAGAGCCGGAACCGACATTTCTTTGAAAAGCTTCATCGTAATTGCCCACCATGGAAATGATGTTATAAGCCCAGTCGTTAGAAAGACCAAGGTTTTCTCCAAGGGTATCTTCAATGCCAAGAAAACGTTTAACTGTTGGACTAGCATTAGGGTCCCCTTTAACAGAAGATACATTTCTTGATGTCAATCCAAGCTCTTCGGCTTCGATCAATGCATATAGAGACCACTTAACAATGTTTAACCATTGGTCATCGCCCTGACGAACTGAGGGACCAAGAGGCTCTTTGGAGATAACTTCACTTAGAACTACAGCACTGTTAGGATCAGAAAGTTGCGTCCTCAAAGCTGAAAGCTGAGAATGGTCGCTAGTAAGAGCGTCACATCGACCTTCTTGAAAACCCTTAATAGTTTGATCTGAAGTATCAAAAGTAACAGCTTTATATTTGATATTGTTAGCTCGGAAATAATCGGCTAAGTTAAGCTCAGTGGTGGTTCCTGCTTGAATACAAAAAGAAGCACCGTTAAGATCGGTTCCTTTTTTAACATTCATAGCTTTTTTAACCATGAAGCCTTGACCATCGTAATAATTTACTCCTGCAAAGATAATCCCCAATGAGGTGTCACGGGTAGCAGTCCATGTAGTGTTTCTAACCAGTAGATCTACTTGTCCAGACTGAAGGGCAGTAAACCTTTCTTTAGCGTTTAGAGGGACATACTCTATTTTAGAATCATCGCCGAGAACTGCTGCAGCAACTGCTCGACAAACATCAACATCAAGTCCTTGCCAAGTTCCTGCGGAATTTGGCGCTGAAAAGCCAGGCAATCCAGTACTCACACCACAAATTAATTTACCTCGATCTTTTACGATTTGTAAGGTAGATACTTTTGTTTCACTTTCGGCAACTTCCTGACGGGCTACACATGTAGTTAAAAACAGAAAAATTACTGTAAAAAATGAAAGCATGATTTTAATATTTATTTTTTTCATTTAGCTATCCTCGCTTATTTTTTAAACTTACAGACATTAAAAGCTGATCATGGGACTTGAACCCATAACCTGCTGCTTACAAGGCAGCTGCTCTACCAATTGAGCTAGATCAGCCCAGCAGCCCATATTATAACATGAAATAGATCCATTTTTTTTAAGAAAAATAATTTTTTTAAATTTTCTCTTCTGAGTTCAAGATTTTTCAAAGTTTCCATCTGTGTTTTGAGTGAAAATTATTTAAAAATTCATAAAAAAGAAATTTTTAAAAGCTAAAAATTCTACAAATTTAATAGATTTTTTGTAGAAAAGTCTGCTTAAAACAAAATTTTTAGGTAACTTTTATGGTCTTTATATATTAAATATGTTATAATATTTATGCTGGTGACCATAGCAGAGGGGAAACACCTGTTCCCATCCCGAACACAGCAGTTAAGCCCTCCGGTGCCGATGGTACTGTTGCAAGTCAACGGAAGAGTAGGAAGTTGCCAGCATTCTTTTTTTTCAAGTATCTAAGTTTTCTTTCCAATAAATTTATTTATTGATAATGGTTGTTTGTTTTTCTCAACAAATCGAAAATTTTATATCTATTCTTAATATATAATTGAAGGGTGAGAAAATTAAATAATCTTATTTTTCAAAAAACTGGCTTTTCTTTTTTTCTGGTAATTATCTTTATTGGGATTTTTTTTCTTTTCTATTATTTGTACCATACACTCAGTATTACTTATTTAAATCAAGAATATCAAAATATTTTTTTAGAACAAAAATATGAGATCAGTTCAAAAATTAATCAAACTTTTAACCAGGGTAAAGTTGTAAATATTAATCGTATCATTGAACCTTATTTGAGTAAGAAGATCGATCTTCTAGTGGTTTATCGCAATGACGAAATTATCCAAATTTTCACCAAGAAAGGAGTCTCCAAGAAGTATTTAAGAGAGCTTGATAAAATATATGTTTCTCATAAAGATGAGATGATGAATATTTATTTTGAAAAAAACCCTAATGTCAAGAGTAATTACATAATACAAAATCAAAATAATCAAGATTTCCATAATTACAGCTTATTAGCATTGACTACTATTGTTCCAAAGTTTTCAGAAATGCAATATCATTACCTATTAATTTTCAATCTCGATAAATACCAACAAGAAAAGGCTTCTCTGATCAATACCATCAATCGTAACAGTTTTTATGCAGGAGCGACTCTTCTAGGTTTAGTAGGACTGATTCTCTTGCTTCATGGAATTAAACTACGGAATCAAAAGAAGTGGGAGAAGGAAACCCATTTTAGAGAACCGGTGAATGAATTGACTTCCCATGACCTAGAGAGTCTAGAAAAAAAAACTAGTGAAGAAAAAATAGAAAGTAAGCCCAATGACAAAATCAGTATGTATGATACTATTGAACATAATCAGGATGATGACTTTTTTAGTGAAGAGGATTTGGTTCAAAAAAATTGGGTAGACTCGAATATTCCATCTGTTTCTGAGACAGAAAATTTTTCCGAATCTAATGAACCATTGGAGTCAAATCAGGAAGTGAAATCATTAGATCCTGAAAAGGAACTGATACGTTCACTATACTCCCAAGCAATATCTACTTTGGATAAAGTAAATTATGAAGAAGTTATTGATAGTTTTTTAGAATTACAGTCTTCCCAAGAACAGGAACTCCGATCTTTTTCTAAAATAATTGATCAAAAAGAGACATTAGAACAGCGGAAGATCGGAAGTTCTCGACTGAAAGAACTTTTAGGAATTTGGTTATTTGCTCAGCCGATACCCGAGAAAAAAGATGAACTTATTGGCCATCTGATTCAAAGGTCTCTGGAGGTGGTCGGTTATCCAGAATCTTCTGAAACAGAAGAGAAGATATCGAAGTATTCTCCCCCGTCTGCCCTCCTTCATTTTTTTCAAGGGGGAACTGTCCAAATGAATAATGGAGGTCCGGTGTTGACTACAACTTTCCCAAAGTTTCTTAGTCAACAAGGTTTAACTTCAATCACTGTTCCCTGGTTAGGGAAGGAAAAATTTTTTTTTAAAAAAGGTCTTCCCTATGTTGAAAAAAAATCTCAAGTGACATCGATAATCGTCTCTCAAACTATCGGCAATGATATGCATGTTGTTAAAGCACTCTATGTTCCAAAAGACTATGAAGCTCTTTTTTATGAACAAAAATTGGAATTATTATATTTAATAGAGATATTTTTTCATTGTTTGACTAAATTTCCAGAACTTCATCAGCAGTTATTTCAAGCCATCTCCCTAGAGAAAAAAGTAAAACAATTATTTAAATTTATTTTTGGAATGGATATTCCTATAATAGAGATGCTCGTTGGTACTCATCAAATCCCAACTCTTCATTTTAGTCTGTGGACTTTTGAAAATAAAACCTATCCTCAAGAATCTAATATCAGCTATCGTGAAATGATGACTCGATTACCTGATCAACTTCATAATGTGTTTCAAGATCAAAATCTGTTGTTTCTTTCTGATGGTAAAAACTATGACCAACTATTATCTGTTGGTTATAACCAAACCTTTTCTAGTGAGCTTTCATTCAGTGAGAAAATAAAATCGGCAATCGAAAAAATACTTATTGAAGACGTAGGGATGAGTGCCATCCAATTTAATTGGAAAGAGACCCCATTGCCCATACCTAAATTTGATCAAGAAAACCTTGATTTTGAAAAATTTCTTTAAAATGGAATATTTGGTTTCTGCTTACAATTAGAAATTATCCATCGCAAGAAAATCAGCTATGTAAATCGGTTTTTAAATGCCGAGGGAGATCTTCTATCTGAGCACAACGAAGTTGTTCTAAAAGTTGTTTGAGTTGGGTTTTTAAAAGTCCCATCGTATGATCACCCCCATATTTCCCAAGAGCAGAAATTCCATACATGAAAGTCCGCCCTAAAAAGGTAAATTGAGCACCTACAGCTAGACTACGACCGATATCGGGACCTGAGCGAATTCCACTATCTAACATTATTGTAATTTTTTTACCATATTTTTTGACAATTCGTCTCATGGGGGCAATACTTGATTCCCCGGCATCTAATTGTCTGCCGCCGTGATTAGAAACAATAAGTCCATCAACACCAATTTTAACTAATTTCTCGGTGTCCTCTTCTGTAGCAATTCCTTTAACTACTAACTTTCCTTTCCATTGTTCTCTTAAACGTTTTACTTTTTCTACTGTTAGAATTCCATTAAAAGTTTCATTCATAAATTGACCTAATTGTTTAATATTATAACCACGGGGAATATAAGGTTGTAGACTGGCAAATTTAGGTGATCCGGCAAGGATTGATGAAAACAACCACTTGGGTCGAGAAAAGATCTGTATCATATTTTTTATATTGATGAAAGGAGGCATAGCTAGCCCATTACGGATATCTCGAGGACGAAAGCCAAATACAGGTACATCGGCAATCAGGACAAGCACAGGATACCCCACTTCAAAAATACGTCTCAATAAATCCTTAGTTAATTCATCCTTACTGGGATGATAGAGTTGAAACCAGGCTCTCCCTTCTGTAATTTCTCCTATTTTTTCGATACTTGCTGTTGTTACCGTACTAAGGATAAAGGGAAGATTATGCTCTCTGGCAGCTTTTGCTAAAATTTCTGGAGACCTAGGCCAAATAAGCCCTTGTAGCCCCACTGGGCTAACCCCAAAAGGTGCATCGTATTCAATTCCAAATAACTTTTTCTTTAAACTCACTGCTTTAATGTCATTCAAATAAAAAGGCTTTAATTCAACCTTTCTAATTTCTATCGTATTTTTGACAAGATTAACATCTTCATTACAACCGCCATCTAGATACTCAAAAGCAAATTTGGGAATTCTTCTACGGGAACATTCTCTAAGCCCTTCAATGCTTGAATATTGAGGCAAATAAGATTGATTTGGCCTCATAATTAATTTTCCAACTCTCCCTTCATGTAAGAGTTGATGTTACTATAGATGGTTTTAAAAATACACCACCTATGATATTTTCTTGAGATGATAACAATATCATTTAAAGTTACGTTCTATCAGGTATTATAATATTAATAAATTAATATTATAAGTATATTTCTAGTCTAGGGTAAGCTCTGAAATTACAAACAACAATTATATAACTAACTGCCTAATAAGTTAATATATTGATTACCCAATCGTCTTTCTCATTCCAGCCGAATCCTACGGATATACTCGTTCCGCCGGGAAAGGTAAAGCCGATATTACCTAAGGCACTGTAGGAAAATTGAGAGTCGGTCTTACCAATCTCATTGCCAATCCACCCAAAAAAGAATGAGGGAGCGATGAAAATTGACTTAACCGCAGAATGGGTATTGAGAAAATAGAGAGGATAAAATTGATAAGTCAAACTGCTCAACCCTAACCAATCCCCAACCAATGATGTGTTGGGGAATTCAAAGCCTTCAGTGAATTTAATCAATCGTGAGGGACTCTTAGAGTAGAAAGTGAGTCGATTAAACAACTGGCCTTTTTGAGAATTTTGTCCAGCTAGATAAATTCCACTTTTTATCTTCAATCTTCCCCAGCCCGTTTTGAGAGTATTCATCTGCAAATAGAAATCTCCACTCCATAGTCCTTTTTCAATATCCCAAGAATAGAAGTATTTTCCTTGGAGGTTAGCGTCCAAATCGATATAGGGATAATTAAATAGGAGATACCGTATATTGAGACTTTCTTCTAAACCAACCACATCTTTATAGAAATAACTTTTTTTGTCTTGAACAAAGCGATATTTCCACAGTTGTCCGATATCGGAACTGAGGGTAATATTCCATCCATAGTCAGCCCATCCTAAGGTGAATACACCACTGTAGTATCCGGGTAGTTTTTTGGAAAATGAATTTTTATGTCTGAAGATGAGCTGACTTAAAAAAGTTCGCCATTTCCATCTTAGCCCTGTTTCAATGTAGAAGGCAAAGGGATTGAAGTTATTTCCAATCCCTAGATAGGGAGATAGGATGTGATCATCGAAAACAAAGTTGAAATAGTTTTTATATAGAAACCTCTCTTTGGAGACGAAGGAATATTCATAATAAAAATTCACTCCTTCTGGTTTTTCAAATAGTGCGCCATCTCCCTTAGTCAGCAAACGGTTTAAATTGATAAGAATTTTCACATAATTTAAAAAACTGCTTTCTGGATAAATAACCAAAGCCTCATCGATAGAAAGTAAAGCAGTCTTACGATCCAAACGGGTTAGATTTACTTGAGATTGCCAAGCCCAAGCCTGAGCTAGATAAAATTGTCTTTGCTGGGAACTTAATTTGAAATTCCGACTCTCCTCTGTTTCCTCTAATAAAGAAAAAGTCTGATCCAAGAAACGCTGAGCTTTGTTTAGATTAATCGAATTTAAGTTACCGATGGTGGTATAGTAGATTCCCAAGGTTAAGAGGGCTCGAATATTCTTGTGGTTAAGACGAATCGCTTTATGCCCTTCGCTTTCCAGTTCTTTTACATAAGAGAAAGTTCCTCCTGGATCAATGCCTATTAATTTGAATAAGTTGTCAGCATAAATAGCCTTGATCTCACTCAATAATAACTTTTCCCTTTTTTCTCCTAACCGTGATTCTTTTAACATTTTCCTATTATCTTCGGGATTATTTTGAGTGTATTCCAAGATTTTTAAATGAGAATTGAGATGTTGTTCCTCCCTCTCTTCATTGGGTTCAATCCGGGCAAGAAGAGAAATAGCTTGAGCAATGATACTGTCGGCATAAATCTGAAGAGTGATTTTTTCTAAGGAAGCAAGTTCATGATCAGTATTGATTTCTTCTTGAAGGTGCAGAAGGTCTTCTTTATAATATCCAAAGTACTTTCCCACATCTCCGTCAGATTGAGATTGATAGTCGGGATTGAGATCGGAAGAAAAGAGCTGTAGCTCCATTTCGAATATCCTATCGTAATAACGATTGAATGTAGTTTGCCCCCAAGCCATTCCACCTAGTATTATCATCATAATCAAAATTTTTACTACAGCCATTCTCATAGTTGTTTTAATTAATTTATTCATCACAAATTTCTTTTTTCAATAGTTGTTTTATATAGACTCGTTTAGCTTTTCTTCAACAAACTATATAATAGTATATTCTTTAAATAGATTTATTTTAAATAGAGGTTTGCTGATTATGATAAACAGATACTAAAAATCAATAAATGACAACTTATTATTTATAGTAAGCGACACTATTTAGATAGCATATACACTTATCTTTCGATAAATTTTTATACCAAAATCATAGATGAACGAAGGGGATTAGAAATAAGTCATTGAGTGATTGTAGAACAAATCACATTATTTATATTTTTGGTTAAACAAAGTAATATTTCAGCTTTTTCTTTGTGCTTTCAATATTTGAAGTTAACTAGCAAAAATTAAATTGATTTTTTAACTTTTTCCCCATTTTATCCTAGAAAATATTTTTTCCCTGGGATTTCTTTAATTTGTCCCGAAATGACTCCCTCCAGAAGAAGGGGTGAAAGAATTCCTGTCTCTAGTTTAAGTATATGAGAAAGTTGGTTTAGGGTTTTGGGGCCATTCTTCAATTCCTGAAAAATTGGAAAGAGGGGGTCATCTTTTCTCATTTTTTTTTCTGGAGCTGGGGACTGTTCCTTTTGTTCGAGTTTCTTCCTCAGAATACTAAATTCATAATCAAAAAGATCAGCCAGGGAAGTAATCCCCTTCGCTCCTTCACGAATCAGCTTATAATTTCCAGCGTTTCGTTCCGGTATTTCCCCTTCAATATCTTCCTTATAATCATAAACATAGACCGTTCGTCCCTGATCAAGGGCAAAATCCACAGTAATAAGAGCACCACTTCGTGAAGGAGCTTGGGTGATCAAGACTCCCTCGGAGAGTCCAGAGATGATGCGGTTTCGAGCCGGAAAATTATAGGCTATAGGAGGGGTTCCAGGAAAATATTCCGAAATCACTGCTCCTCCAGACTCGATGATTCTATCATAGAGCTTCCGATTCCCCCAAGGATAGAAGATATCCACTCCACATCCGAGTACCGCGGTAGTTCCGGTTTTTCCACTTTTTTTGTTACCAAGTCCAGCCAGAGCTCCCAAATGAGCGTAAGTGTCGATTCCGATAGCCATTCCCGAGATAATATGTCCTCCCATAGCGGTAAACTCTTTAGCTAAATTAGAGGTAATGGTCTCAGCTATACTATCGCTTCTCCGGGTCCCAACGATAGCCAAATAACACCCTCTTTTATCAGGATAATACTTTTGAAGTTTTCCTCGATAATAGAGAACCGGGGGAGGCTGGAAAATCTCTTTCAATCCTTGGGGATAATCTTTATCAAGAAGAGTGGTGGTTTTAATACCTTTGTCTTGACATAGCTTTTTTATTTTATCTAATTTTTTTAATAAGGCATCTCTTCCTTCATAGATTTTATGCGATTTTACTAAGCCAATAGAATGAATTTTTTCCGGCTTTAATCTTAATGTTTTTCGATAGCCTTCAAAACATTTTTGATAAATATCGATATGACGGGAATTCAAAGCTGTGGAAAGACTTAATGCCCATAAAGAATCTCGTTCATCTTCATCGACTTCGGTATTTTCACTTTGCTTGTTTTTCCTTTTCAAGGAATTTGGAATTATGGGATTCATACCTATATATACAAATTCTGAAATGGAATTAATTAAAATTGGAATAGTTTTAAAAAAATATATTTATGTTATTGGTTATCCTTATTATTTATATATAGCGAAATTTGATGATTATCGGTTATCTAAAACCTTCGTGAGTCCAGAAACGGAAATGAAAAGGGTTAATAAAACCAAAACGATAGCTCCACTAGGAGGAATATCGGCAGTATAGGCAATAAGAATACCACTTATCACCGAACCAGTTCCTACAAGTGAGGAGAAAAGGAGAGTTTCTTGAAAGGAGCGAGCCATTCCCAGAGCAATTAGGGTGGGGATGCATAGGAGGGAACTGACTAATAAGATACCCACAGCTCGAATACTGATTACCACAGTAATAGCCACGGCAGCAGTGAAAAAAAAATCAGATCGGGATGAAGTTTTGAGTTCGGCCAATTCTTCATTGAAGGTGAGAAAAAACCAATCTGGGTAGAACAACCGGAGAAAAATCAAATTTACTCCTAAGACTCCATAGATGGTATAGAGATCATGAATGGTAAGAGTCAGAATACTTCCGATCAGATAATGATAGAGGCTACTATTAAATCCTCCCGCCAAGGAGATCACTATCACTCCCATGCCCACACCCAGTGAGAGAATAATGGCAATGGCAGCGTCTCCGTAGAACTTTCGGATCAGTTTTTGAACGATCCAACTTCCTATGAGAGCGGAGATTAAGGCTGACCATAAGGGGTCAACTTCAAAAAGAAGACCGAGTGCGATCCCTCCAAAAGCGAGGTGGGCAAGTCCATCTCCGAGAAGGGATTGTTTTCTGAGAACCAGGAAGGGACCGATGAGTCCGCAAGAGAGAGCAATAGCTATCCCTCCAAGGAATGCTTTTTGAATAAATCCATAACTAAAAATATCTTCTAAGTTCATTGATTATTTTTTTAGAGAAACTTCTGGAGAAAAATGGGTATTGACTCCCGCTTGAGCTAAAATGGATTTTATTTCTTCTGGAGTTCCGATATAATTTTCGCGATCTAAATAGAGGACTCGGTTCACCACTAAAGGAAGTTGCAGGTCATGGGTGACCAAGAGGATAGCGATCCCTTTCCGGTTGAGGTTGTCCATTAGGTCATGGAAGAATTTACGAGAAGCCGCATCTATTCCAGCGGTGGGTTCATCAAGAATAAGAAGACGGGGACTACTTTCCAAGGCTAGTGCAATCAAAACTCTTTGTTGCTCTCCTCCAGAAAGATCGATAAATCGTTTGTTTAAAATTAAACTTAGGTCGATAATATTTTTTTGATCCCTATCGAATAGCGAAAATAATGGAGACTTTCTATTTCGTCTCACTTTTTTGTTGCCTGAGTTTAATCTGAATCCTAAAGAAAGAATTTCTCCCACAGTTCCTGGAAAATTCTTTCCGATATAGTATTTTTGGGGAACATAACCGATTTCAGAATAATCAAGGTATCGATCGATATTTCCGGAACTGGGGTGGAGAAGACCTAAGATCAATTTAACCAAGGTAGTTTTTCCAGCCCCATTGGGACCAATACAGGCGATGATATCTTTTTTATTGATGTCGAAATCAATCTCTTCCAAGATTGAGATATTTTTTCCCGGATAGCTAAAGGAAAGTCTCTTCATTCTGATAAGGCTTTGAAGAGTCATACTTTGTTATTGATAACTACAATTTAGACCCTGAGCCAGATGACTAAGATTTTTTTCCATCACAGTGATATATCCTTCCGAGAGGGTATAAGATATTTCCATAGATTCATCATCAAAACTGTTTAATGAAGTTTCCATAGTATAAAGTGAAAGGACTTCTACTCCCAATTCGGATGCAATAACTTTGATTATACGGCGACTAGCTTCTTCGGTATAGAATATATGAGTTATCCCCAATTTTCTTATCTTTTCTGTTGTTTCAATCAGTCGAGAGGGTGAAATATCACTTGCCTCTACTCCCGATGAATAGATACTCCACTCTTCTAATCCATAATCACGAGCTAAATAAGCCAAAGCGCTATGAGTTACTACAACGGTTTTGTGTTGACAGGTAGATAGGGTGTTGCGATAACTATTATCTAGCTCTCTAAGTTGAGCTTGTAATTCGCCACCGCGGGCTCGGTAGAAAAGAGAATTTTCCGGATAATGCAGGAGAAGCCCTTTCTGGAAATTTTTGACGATAGTAGAAGCTTGTCGAGGGGACATCCATATATGAATATCGATGTTAGAGTTTTGAATGAAATCAATGCCTTCGCCACTATTGATAATTTGAGGTGGTATCTCATTGTTTAGAGTAGTTTTTTCGATAAACTGCTTTTCTAAGGCTACTTGGTTTGAAGCTAAGATGAACCAAACATCTGCTTTTAAAGCCCTTTTGATGTCACTGGGAACAGGAGCATAAGAATGAAGATCTGTGTTTGGGAAAAGGGGTTCAATATAGCCATTCACCTGGTCTCCTAATAAGGGGCCTGCCAGATAAACAAGAGGAGTGATTATCGTAATTGCTCTTACCTGAGTGGACTCGTTTGGACGGGGACGATACAATTCGAAAAGAGCAAAAATAACCCCAACTATAGTGGCAATAATAATAGTGACGATAACGATAAGACGAGAGCGAAAATCACCAGATTCTTTTGAATTTGGGGTATGGGTGGAAAAATTAGACATGGAAATAGTAATTGATATATTATACCATAAATCTATTTTTGCGGGCATAAATTTTTTTCAATCATAGATGATTGAAAAATAGTTCAGGAAATTTTTCAGGATAACTATATTATTTCTTATCCCTTTGTTTCGGTGTTGAAATAAATCAATATGTCGAGGACAAGGATTTAAAGTCTTTGAAAATACTTATAGGGCTATCCTTTTTGTTAATCCAAAGTGTTTTGCTACAACTATTCAGGATCATGCTATCTCTATTCTCTATCTACCTTTATTTTATAATATATATTGGAATAAATACTTCATCCTTATATATAATGCCTCGAGGTCTGATCAAATTTATTTTATCTATCATGGTTTCTTTTCTGATAGGGTGGTGGGCCTATCTTAGAAGTGGCTCTCATGGATATCAAATCGACATTCAAATCCAAGACTGGTATTTTCTTCCTATCTTCTTTTCTTTATTGATTTTAACTAGTTGTGTTCGAAGTTGGCGACTTGGACAAATCTTCCACTTCAATTACAGCCAGTTTAGAAAAACTTTCAAAGTGCTTTTTTTTTCTATTAGTTTTTCTTTTCTCTTGGGTGGGATTGGTTTCTTGCTCCGTCTTATTCTCCTGCGCCAGGGAATCGGGGCTCGTCATGTAGTGTCCTTAGGGTTTATCAGTATGGAAAAATTTTTTGACTTGATAATAGCTTTCATCGTCTTTTTTTTTTTGTTTAGCATTCCTCATCTGGAAAATCCTATGATCACAGAACTCTATAATTATAGAGTTTTTATATTAGCCACCTTTATGCTTTCTTTGGTTTGGTTTTATTTTCATAAAGGTAAAGCTTTTAGAATCTTTTTAACCATCATTCGAAGGATTTTTAAAACTATTCCTTTACCTTCACGTTATTATTATTTTTGTAAACGGCAAATCTTTTATCTTTATAAAAGTTTGGATTCCTTACCTCCCAAAATAATTTTTCTTTTTATCATTCAAACTGTTATGATTTTCGTTTTGGAGAGTATTTTTTATTACTTTGGGTTCAGAGTTTTGGGAATTGAAATCAGATGGGATCAAGCTTTTTTTCTCTATGCTGTTATTCTCTTAGCCTTGCTTGTTCCGATTTTCCCTTCTGGAATCGGTCTATTTCAAGCAGCTATGGTTTTTGTCATAGGAGGTGGGGATGTTTTCTATGTTTCCCTAATCATTCATTTCTTCTTGATCATTGCCCATCTCCTTATCGTCACTTTGGGACTTTATCAATTCTTCGACAGTTTTTTTCCTACAGTCAAGTCGGTAAAGTCTATCTTGAATATTTCAGATAGAAAAACATGAACAATAATCTTCCCTTAAGTGTCACTTTAAAAAGCGGGGATCAGTATTTTTATTATGCTCTTCTTTATCGATTAGCACTTAGAGCTAAGTGGATTTGCCGACCTAACCCAGCTGTGGCAGCCTTAGTAGTGAAGGATCGCCGGATTATCTCTTGGGGACTTACCCAGCCGGTAGGAGGGGAACATGCAGAATATCAAGCTTTAATTAAATCAGGTAAAAAGTTATTAGTTAAAGGGGCTCATCTCTATGTAACTCTCATGCCCTGTTGTTTTCAGGGACGAACTAAGCCTTGTACTGATGTCATTCTACAGTCCGGGATCCGTCATGTTCATGTAGCGGGTTTTGACAATGACCCTCGAATGCTAAGTCGTGATCGTGGTTGCTATAATTATCTTTCAGAAAAAATTTTCCGTCGGTCTGGAATACAACTTCATTATGACTGCCCTCAGGAGATTGCGAAAAAACTGTTCTTTCTTAACTGGGATTATTTTAAGAAAAATGCTGTCAACCTTCCTACCTTAACTCTGAAATATGCTATGACTTTGGATGGAAAGATCGCCGGACCCTCTTTCCCTTATCAAAAAAAGAGAATATCGGAGAAAATTCGAGGAGAAACCAAAATCAGTGGGGAACTCATCCGATCAAAAACCCATAATCTCAGAGCCCAGCATGATGCGGTATTGGTGGGGGGCAATACTTTACGAAACGATAATCCCCGCCTTAATGTAAGGATGAAAACGAAATCGTTTCAACTTACTCTAGAAGAGTTGGCTAGGTCTTGTGATCCTCTTAATATGAAACCATATGATTCAATTGATCTTGTGGAATTAGGAAAAAAACTAGATTCTTTTCCGGATAAGATAGATAAAAAATTAGGTAAGGAGCAACCTTTTGTTAGATTTCATTCCCAAATCCTTCAACCAACTCCTATGATCTTATCCCGTTCCCCCCAACCCCCGGAACTTTATTTGATGAAAAATAAAAAGTCTCTTTTTTTAATCCCATCATTTTCAAAAAAATTTTTTTCTAATCAAAAAAAAATTCTTTTTTCTCAAAAAACAAGAGAGGAAAAATGGAAACATCAAGCCCATACTTGGATTTATCGAGGAGGAACTCCCCAAGATTCTAACTTCTGGAAAGATTTAGCCGAGAAGTTCGGAATTTATTCCGTTTTTTTAGAAGGGGGTACTGGTATTCAGAATTATCTTTGGGAAACCGGACTCCTTGATCGAGTTCACGTTTATATCTCTCCTCGTTTTTTCCTTCAAGAAAACGCTCTTTCTCCTTTCACCGAACCCAGAAGGAAAGGATTATGGCGAACAAATTTGGAAGATCAAATGAAATTGACAAATCTATGGCAAAGTCAAATAATGGTATGGGGACAGGATATTGAGGTGAGTGGTTTTATCGATTATCCTAACAATAGATTGGCACAAAAACTATGGCGGCAATTATTTCCGACAACAAGAATGGGGTAATGCAGATAATGTGTTAATCAAATCATTGTAACTGAATTGGTAAGGGAATATCTCTTCTGTCTTTGCCCTTTGGAAAGGGAGGAGAAAGATTTGTAAAGTTATTTTCCCTCTTATAAAAAAAAGATTTGGATAAGATATGGCTTAAAATTTGGTAACTTTGCCAGTTTATATAATTTATATCTTAGCTAAAATCTTCTTAGCTTTGAGAATTTGCTGAGCTACCGAGTTTGAAGAAGTAGAGCCGGATGATTTCTTTCTCGTTATCAAATTCTCTAATTTCAGCACAGGAAAGATGTTCTTGTCAAACAAAGGAGAGAATTTTCGAAATTTCTCCAAAGTCATCTCTTCAAAAGTCTTTCCTTCCTTTTCTAAATAACAAACTATCAAAGCGGAAATCTCGTGAGCCTTTCTGAAAGGGAGTCCTTTCCCCACCAGATAATCGGCGACATCGGTAGCTTGCAGAAACCCCTTCTCACAGGCAACCCGCATCCTTTTTGGAAATACTGTAAGAGTGGAGATAACCCCGGTCATCACTTGAAGACATATTTCCAGTTGGTCAACAGTGTCGAAAATAGCTTCCTTGTCTTCCTGAAGGTCTTTATTATAAGCCAAAGGCAGGGACTTCATCACTGTAAGAAGGGAAATCAGGTTACCGTAAATTCGACCGCTTTTGCCCCGAATCAATTCCAAACTATCAGGGTTCATTTTATTCGGCATAATTGAACTTCCAGTAGCATAATTTTCATTCACTTGAACAAAACCAAATTGAGGGTTGGAGAAAAGAATCAGTTCTTCGGCTAAGCGAGTGAGATGCATAATTGTGATAGCTGCGGTGCTGTGAAAACATAGAAGGTGATCACGATCAGAAACAGCATCCATGGCGTTTTCTATAATGCTTTCAAATTTCAAACGTTGACGAAGAAATTCCCGGTTGTTGGAGTAATTTACCCCTGCCAAAGCTCCGGAACCGAGGGGGAGGGCATTAACAGTTTTTCGAGTTTGAAGGAACCGTTCATGATCCCGTGACAACATAAAGAAATAGGCGAGAAAATAAAAACTCAAGGTAATGGGCTGGGCTGGTTGGAGATGGGTCATACCAGGAAGAATAGTGCGGGAATGTTTTTTTGCCTGATTAAAAAGGGTTCTCATTAAACCTACAAGCCCTCGATTAAGAGAATCGATTCGATCTCGAAGATAAAGTCGTAAATCCAGATTGGATTGGTCATTACGGGAACGGCCGGTGTGGAGTTTCCCTGCTAAATTTCCGATTATTTGGCGGAGCTCATTCTCTACCTTGGTGTGAATGTCTTCTTCGGCATCATGAAATTGGAGTTTCCCACTACGAAATTTTTTTTCAACCTGATCCAGTCCTTTAAGAATTTTTTGATATTCTGCCTTAGTCAATATTTTGATTTTTTGCAACATCTCAGCGTGAACTCGAGAGCCTTCGATGTCATAAGCATATAATCGGCGGTCAAAATTAAGACTAGCATTGAATTTTTCCATAAGAGAGCTATGGGCACTATTATTAACACGAGAGAAACGTCCAGACCAAAGTTTGGAGGATGGGGACATTAATAGGGTTTTAATAACTCTCTATATTTATTGTAATGGCTGAAGAGAAGGATGACGTGAATAAAATTAACCGCTAAAGGGATAAACATTTCTGGAGAAAAGATTTGCTGAGCCCCTAAGTAATAATAGAACAAAGAGAAGTTGATAGTAATGGGAAAGAATAAGAGGAGGAAAAGGGCAGAAAAAAGATTGAGAAGAAGAGAGGTTCCAGAAATAATGGCAGTAATATAAATCATAGGAAGGATGTAATTACTTTCTTTGAAAGCAATATAGAGATATTCTGCCTTGACCCCAGGGAAGTCGATACTGGGAAGAAATTGAAAAAAACCATTAATCCCAAAAAGGAAATAAAGGATTCCTAATATGGTTCGTAGAATGGAGAAGAATAACATAACTATACCCTATAAATAACAAATTATACCGAAATTTTTATTTTGTATAACTTTTTCATTTGTGTTCCTTGTAATTTTTAACCGATATGATTATATCATATCGGTGATGATTTGTCAAACAGTTTTTTTGCCGGCCTACTACTTACGTTTGATGACTATAAACTTTGTCCGATAGTATTACAGTATATTTTTGTGATATTATTTGAAGTGCTGCTTTTGCCTTTGTACCAGTGTTCCGACACCGTATGAATACATGATGCCGGAATACACTGCCTCAATTTATCGCTGTATGATGAGCTTTTGAAAGTGAGGAGAATCATAGCTGGTTCCCGTGGACACCCTTATGTGACATTCCTCCCAGAAGACATTTTGTTTACCTAATAAGAAATAATATCAATTGAGGTGTTCAGCAATAGATAAGATCCTTTTTGGAACATTTCGCTACTCAAAGCACCGTCAATATTTTTTACCAAAAAGAGCATGTCCGAAGGAACAGTCCCTGAAAACATACTTCTACTTCCCACACTTATTGGGATAATGTCAAGTTGTTCTATTCTTATTGTCATGAGTCCAATATCATCGCCACTAACAGGATTAAACTGTGTTTGCATTGGAAAGATGTAATACTCATCGGCATGGAGGGCAATGTCATAATCTGTACCTGCCAGCGTGGAATCCACCATCGTGATAGCATCTTCAGCAGGGTAATTTGAAGTTACTGCCGTCGCATCCGTAGAAAAACCCAGTAGTTCTTTTACGACTGTGCCATTGTTCTCCATTCCGTAAAGTGTGTATTGGGTTGAGGACTTTAGGACCGACTCGGCAACCCAGGCATTTGTTCCGCTGGCTGCAATCCATGTATCTGCCTGGTCTTTGGCACTGTCGAGAATGATTCCATCATTGTTCGTCATACCGGTTCCCAATGTTTTGCTTGGGTCGGTATCTTTGGCATAGCTTATTATGGGGGCATTCAGCCTTTGAGCGATAAGCACGTTGATGGGGTGAGTGCTTAGATTGCGTTTCAAGGCTCCGTTCGTCATTTCCGCAGCGGTAGGGGCGGCTTCGCTTGTCTCTTTTACGGCGAGATGATAGTTGGATAGGTTTTTGTTAGCCTCAATACTGAAAAGAACATAGGAATCCCGCACATCGGTGTCGGCTCTTTTGGGAATTTCTGTTACTGTAATTTCAGTCCGGCTACTTGTTATTGCTTCGTTGTTTTCGGTAGCATTACAAGCAATGATCAAGATTGCTATGAATACAATGACCGTGAATTGTTTGAGAAGAGGAATTCTTTTGAGGCGAGAGTCTTTACTTAGATGAGTTCTTGGGGGGGGGGGGGGGTAATTTTACTTAAAGGAGTGATCAACTCCGATTTTTTAGTTAGATGTAGTTTTCTTTTTAATTTTTTCATGGTGCATGACCTCCGTATGTTTTCGTTAATAATATATTATTATAACATATTAACTGTGATTTGTCAAGGAGATTTTGCATAAAATTTTATAGATTCGGCGACGGCAAAAAGCTTTATAATGTTTTTTCCATCGCCATATCAATAATTTTATAGTATATTCTCTGTATTATTCAATGTGCTTTTTTGTCTTCATTCAAGTGTCTCGCTACCTTACGAGTATATAATGTCGGAATGCACCGTCTCAATTCATCGCTGTATAACGAGCTTTTGAAAACTAGGAGTCTCCGGCCCTATAATTCCAGTACTTACGCTCAAAATACTGCTTTGCTCCCAGAAATCACTTGTTCGATTTGCAGTGATCAGCAATAGATAGGATCCTTTTTGAAACAACTCGCCACTTGAAGCACCGTCAATATTTTTCACCAAAAAGAGCATGTCCGAAGGAGCAGTCCCTGAAAATAGCATCCTACCCTCCACGAGTATTGAGAAGGCATCAACACGATCTGCCTCTAAAGTTATAAGTATAATCTCATCACCACTGACAGGATAGAACTGTGATTGCAATGGAAAGATGTAATACTCATCGGCATGGAGGACAATGTCATAATCTGTGCCTGCCAGCGTGGTATCGACCATCGTGAGAGTATCTTCAGCAGGGTAATCTGAAGTTACTGCCGTCGCATCCGTGGAAAAACCCAGTAGTTCTTTTACGACTGTGCCATTGTTCTCCATTCCGTAAAGTGTGTATTGGGTTGAGGGCTTTAGCACCGACTCGGCAACCCAGGCATTTGTTCCGCTGGCTGCAATCCATGTATCTGCCTGGTCTTTGGCACTGTCGAGGATGATTCCATCATTGTTTGTCATTCCGGTTCCCAATGTTTTGCCCGGGTTGGTGTCTTTGGCATAGCTTATTATGGGCGCATTCAACCTTTGGGCGATAAGCACGTTGATAGGATTATCGCTTAGATTGCGTTTCAAGGCTCCGTCCGTCATTTCCGCAGCGGTAGGGACGGCTTCGCTTGTCTCTTTTACAGCGAGATGATAGTTTGTTTTATCTTCCAAGGAAGAGATGCTGAAAAAGACATAGGAATCCCGGACATCGGTGGTGGCTCTTTTGGGGATTTCTGTTACTGTGATTTCAGTCTGACTACTTGTTTTTGCTTCGTTGCTTTCGGTAGCATTACAAGCAATAATCAAGATTGCTGTAAATACAATGACCGTGAATTGTTTGAGAAGAGAAAGATATTTGAGTCGTGAGCTTTTATTTAGATAAGTTGGGGGGGGGGGGGGGTGATCTTACTTAAAGGAGCGATCAACTCCGAATTTTTAGTTAGATGTAGTTTTCTTTTTAATTTTTTCATGGTGCATGACCTCCGTATGATTTTCGTTAATAATATATTATTATAACATATAGTCTGTGATTTGTCAATGATTTGTAAAAAAAAGCTTTGTACGTGACTGTTCCATGATGAACGCAGCGCTGGAAAAAATAAAAACCCCGAAGCAGGAGCAGCCTCTCAAGCAAAAAACAGCGTATAACTGCCTTATCAAGTTTGTACCAGTGTTCCGGCATCATATGAATACATGATGCCGGAATGCACTGTCTCAATTCATCGCTGTATGACGAGCTTTTGAAAACTAGGCGAATCCAGGGTTGTAGCTCCAATACTTACGCTCAAAATACTGCTTTGCTGCCAGAAATCATTTGTTCGATTTGAAGTGGTCAACAATAGATAAGATCCTTTTTGAAACATCTCCCCACTCGAAGCACCGTCAATATTTTTTACCAAAAAGAGCATGTCCGAAGGAGCAGTCCCTGAAAATAGACTCCTACCCTCCACGCGTATTGAGAAGGCATCGACTCCATCTGTTATTAAGGTCATAATAAGCATAATATCACCAGCACTCACAGGATTATACTGCGATTGCACCGGAAAGATGTAATACTCATCGGCATGGAGGGCAATGTCATAATCTGTACCTGCCAGAGTGGAATCCACCACCGTGACAGCATCTTCAGCAGGGTAACCTGAAGTTACTGCCGTCGCATCCGTAGAAAAATCCAGAAGTTCTTTTACGGTTACTCCATTGTTCTCCATCCCATAAAGTGTATATTGGGTTGAGGGCTTTAGCACCGATTCGGCAATCCAGGCATTTGTTCCAGTGGCCGCAATCCATGTATCTGTTTGGTCTTTGGCGCTGTCGAGAATGATTCCCGTATTGCTCGTCATTCCGGTTCCCAATGTTTTGCCTGGGTCGGTATCTTTGGCATAGCTTATTATGGGGGCATTCAACCTTTGAGCGATAAGCACATTGATGGAGTTAGTGCTTAGATTGCGTTTCAAGGCTCCGTCCGTCATTTCCACAGTGGTGGGGACTGTTTTGCCTTTCTCCTTTACGGCGAGATGATAGTTGGATAAGTTTTTATTAGCCTCGATAGTGAACAGCACATAGGAATCCCGTATATCGGTAGTGGCTCTTTTGGGGATTTCTGTTACTGTGATTTCAGTCTGACTACTTGTTTTTGCTTCGTTGCTTTCGGTAGCATTACAAGCAATAATCAAGATTGCTGTAAATACAATGACCGTGAATTGTTTGAGAAGAGAAAGATATTTGAGTCGTGAGCTTTTATTTAGATGAATTGAGGGGGGGGGGGGGGGGTGATCTTAGTTGAAGGAACGATCAACTCCGAATTTTTAGTTAGTTTTCTTTTTAATTTTTTCATGGTACATGACCTCCGTATATTTTTTTATAATAATATATTATTATAACATACTAACTGTGATTTGTCAAGGGGATGTTTAACAGTTTGTTATGTCTGATGATTGTAGTCTCATTCGTAATACTGACCTTTATGAGAATATATGGAAACTATGCTTATTCACAATATTAAGCTACGTAGCACTACTGCTGTTTCACTAAAACAGTATACAATTCCAATTCTGTCGGCAGGGTACCCCCAGCAGCTAGGATATATCTAAATCCATAGTAAAAACTATCCTCGTTGTGAGTAGTATCTGTCAGCAAATAGATTCCTCCATTTGCATAAGTCTCAACATGGGAACCCATATCCTTAAAAAGATACAGCATATCTGTATACCCGATATCGAGAATCCCCATAGTTCCTTTTTCCCCGGGGTTATTCATGTGTAAAACACTATCGCCCAAGCTCCTATCAGAGAATATCAGATCTAGCCTGTGTATTTCATTAGTTATGTTCATCTGCACTTGTAAGGGGAAAATATACAACTCATTGGCATTGACCGCAATTTCGATGTAATCCTTTTCCAGAGTACTGTCCGCATAACTTAATTTCGGTCCTGTAGTTGGTACTTCCAGGGCAGGATCTGTTACAAAGGTTTGTAGCACCTCAATCTGATTTCCACCTTCTTTCATGCCATAGAGGGTGTATCCTGTGGAAGCCTTAAGGATGGATTCTTTAATCCATGCTTCCGTCCCTGTGGCATTGCCATCATAGATTAAACCAAAATTTTGTTTTGGATGAAATCCCTTCAACATATCCGTGCCTAATATCTGATGATTGCTATTAGAAAAATATTGTTTTGCAAAAGTCACCATCGGTGCATTCAACCTTTGAGCAATGAGCACATTGATGGAATTTGTACTTAGATTGCGTTTTAATGCTCCTTTCGTCATTTCCGTAGTGGTGGGAGCTGTTTTGCCTTTCTCCTTTACGGCGAGATGATAGTTGGATAAGTTTTTATTAGCCTCGATAGTGAACAGCACATAGGAATCCCGAACATCGGTGGTGGCTCTTTTGGGGATTTCTGTTACTGTGATTTCAGTCTGACTACTTGTTTTTGCTTCGTTGCTTTCGGTAGCATTACAAGCAATAATCAAGATTGCTGTAAATACAATGACCGTGAATTGTTTGAGAAGGAAAAGATATTTGAGTCGTGAGCTTTTATTTAGATGAGTTCTTGGGGGGGCGATCTTATTTTGAGGAGGGATCAGCTCCGATTTTTTAGTTGGATATAGTTTTCTTTTTATTTTTTTCATTGAATGAAATTTTCTAATAATGCTATTATAACATACTCACCGTGATTTGTCAACAAGAGAATTGTAACAGTCGCTGTTTTACAGGAGGCTTTGGGTATCAGAAGAAATCCGGCCGAAAACCAGCCGGAAGCCTATGGGTTAGAGTTAGCGGAAACGCTTATAGCCCCAAAAATGGCGATGCATCCTTTTAAGAGATCACCGAAGTCCGGGGAGAGGGTAAAAACCCATTCACTGTTGAATCTTGAGGTTTTGAAACGCAGGAGCTGGATAGATAGTACCAGTATTCATATTCAATGAATAATGAAAAACATCAGATTTACTTCGATGATCGGTATTCATCAATACATACGCTCCTTTCTCCCACATTTCCTCCCAATCAGGCGGGTTCCCTACAGTTTTAAATAGAAATAAATATTCATCGGGATCAATTTGTGGTCCAACAGAAGTCCTATTACTCAATAATACGCTAGCAATATCAGAGGAATTCAGTTGGACAGAGTAAACTTGAGCTTGTTGTTGGATCTGTGTTTGAATCGGAAAGATATACCATTCATTAGTATGTACCGCAATTTCAAGATTTCCTCCTACTAATGTCGTATCTATTACGTCAAGTTGATCAGCAGGTTCGTTTGCTGAAGAAAGTGGGGTTGCATCAGTGGTAAAAGTTAGCAGCTCACTAACCTCCGTTCCCCCGTTATCCATGCCATAGAGGATATATTGAGTTGATTCTTTTAACACTGATTCAGCTATCCAGGCATGAGTGCCGCTTGCAGGTGTCCATGAGCCGGAACCGTCTGAAATGCTATCAAAAACAAGTCCACTTGTACTTGACATACCTGTTCCCAATGTTTTGCCTGAATTGGTATTTTGGGCATAGCTTATTATGGGGGCATTCAATCTTTGAGCGATAAGCACGTTGATGGGGTTAGTGCTTAGATTGCGTTTCAATGCTCCATCCGTCATTTCCGCAGTGGCGGGGGCTGTTTTGCCTTTCTCCTTTACCGCGAGATGATAGTTGGATAGGTTTTTGTTTGCCTCAATACTGAAAAGAACATAGGAATCCCGCACATCGGTGTTGGCTCTTTTGGGGATTTCTGTTACTGTGATTTCGGTCTGACTATTTGTTTTTGCTTCGTTGTTTTCGATAGCATTACAAGCAATGATCAAAATTGTTGAGAATACAATGACCGTGAATTGTTTGAGAAGAGAAAGATATTTGAGTTGTGAGCTTTTATTTAGATGAATTGAGGGGGGGGGAGGGGCGATCTTAGCTAAGGGAGTGATCAACTCCGATTTTTTAGTTACTTGTAATTTTTTCATTGGATGATCCTTTTAATGAATTTTCTAATAATATTATTATAGCATATATGTAGATATGGCGATAACAAAAAGCTTTATAATATTTTTTTCATCGCCACATCAATAATTTTATATATATTCTCTGTATTATTATTCAATGTGCTGTTTTTTGTCTTCGATCCAGTGTCTCGCTACCTTACGAGTATATGATGTTGGAATGCACAGTCTCAACTCATCGCTGTATGACGAGCTTTTGAAAACTAGGAGCCCTCAGGGATGCAACATTTTTAGTACCTATATCCACAATAAAGCTTTGTTGCCAGAAATCATTTGTTCGGTTTGAGGTGATCAACAATAGATAAGATCCTTTTTGAAACATCTCGCCACTTGAAGCACCGTCAATACTTTTTGCCAAAAAGAGCATGTCCGAAGGAACGGACCCTGCAAATACATTCCTATTTTTCACAAGTACTGAGATTTTGTCGTACTTGTCTGCCTCTAAAATTATAAGCGTAATATCACCAGCACTAACATGGTTATACTGTATTTGCACTGGAAAGATGTAATACTCATCGGCATGGAGGGCAATGTCATAATCTGTGCCTGCCAGTGTGTGCCAGCGTGGCATCCACTAGCCTTGAAGTTACAAAGGCATCCTACTCGCGCAGAGGCACCCAACCCGGATGGGATTCCCCGGACCGGATGCTGATGCGGCGTTCCCATCCCCTTACTGATCGAGTGTGGGGGTTATGGCGAATAATCGTGCTACGCTGCTGTTTTTGATATAGATATCGGTATCATAAACAATTTCGCTGGAAGGAATAATTACGAAATACCCAATGATATGCTTTCCATTTATCAATAAATAGTGATGGGTGCTGTCTGAAAAGTGGGATGGTGTGAGTACGGTAACTGTGTTGAACAATTGAGGAGAAGAATTAGCGCTGCCTGAAACGAATGACGTGCGTATTAAAGTGACTCCTGTTCTAACATCATAGGATTCAGTGCCTGTGTAAAACAAGGAAACAGGCAGAACAAGTATTTCATCGGACATATCATAGCTGTATACACCGCCCATTGCGGGATCATTGATGTAGCCGCTTGTCAGAGGTATGGCGTCCGGGACAAAAGCATCGGTGGTAAAGCTGTGTACTGTCTCTACGCTGCTGCCTCCGTCCTTAAGGGCATAGAGGGTGTATGAGGTGTCCGGGGTCAATAAATAAGAGTCAACATCGACCACCTCCCCACCAACGGTGTCTCCGTTTTTAACAGGATTCCCTAAGTAATTGCTGTTTGTCGCAAGAGCACGAATTCCCGAGCTAAGAGAATAGCTTAAAATTGCCTTTTTCTCAATGTGGTTGACGATTCTGTAGACGCCCGCGCCATCGTTCATTTCTTGTGCCGTGGGGGCTGTATCCGTATTGAGTTTCAGGGCGAATTTATGGCGTCCCATAGAAGTTGTCCCATCAGCTTTAACGCTAAACACGACATAGTGATACCGCCGGTCTTTTTCGGGATTCGTTTTGGCTGTTTCTGTTACCACAATGTTTCTGCTAAGAGTTCCCACCGCAATGGTAATAGCCGCAGTTGCCGAACCTGTGTAACCTTCCGTGCCTGTTGCCGTTACGGTATATACCGCTTCCG
This sequence comes from Spirochaetota bacterium, assembly GCA_965224715.1. Classification (GTDB taxonomy): domain Bacteria; phylum Spirochaetota; class UBA12135; order COTS27; family CAXSBA01. Next base: position 415,503 of record OZ245054.1, read on the forward strand.
CCACATAGGCATCCATTGGAGCGCCGCTTATGATTCCCGATTTCGGGTTGAGTTTCAGACCGGCGGGGAGCATCGGGCTTACGCTGTACTCGACTGTCGCATCCTGTGGGACGACGGTGGGCGTAATATCGGTGATTGCTTTTCCTCCGGTTGCATTAATTTTAGAAGTGGGATACGTTAGGGATAAGGATGTCAACGATGCACCTTCACTTTCACACGAAGCGACTGCCAGGACTGTGGCAATGCCAAGCAGTACTACTAAGCGGCTGATTGAAGCCTTGAAAGGATGTTTGAGTCGTGAGCTTTTATTTAGATGAATTGAGGGGGGGGGGGGGGGCGATCTTAATTGAAGGAACGATCAACTCCGAATTTTTAGTTAGTTTTCTTTTTAATTTTTTCATGGTACATGACCTCCGTATGTTTTTTATAAAAAAATACTATTATAACATACTAACCGTGATTTGTCAAGGGGATGTTTAACAGTTTGTTATGTCTGATGATTGTAGTCTCATTCGTAATACTGACCTTTATGAGAATATATGGAAACTATGCTTATTCACAATATTAAGCTACGTAGCACTACTGCTGTTTCACTAAAACAGTATACAATTCCAATTCTGTCGGCAGGGTACCCCCAGCAGCTAGGATATATCTAAATCCATAGTAAAAACTATCCTCGTTGTGAGTAGTATCTGTCAGCAAATAGATTCCTCCATTTGCATAAGTCTCAACATGGGAACCCATATCCTTAAAAAGATACAGCATATCTGTATACCCGGTATCGAGAATCCCCATAGTTCCTTTTTCCCCGGGGTTATTCATGTATAAAACACTATCGCCAAAGCTCCTATCAGAGAATATCAGATCTAGCCTGTGTATTTCATTAGTTATGTTCATCTGCACTTGTAAGGGGAAAATATACAACTCATTGGCATTGACCGCAATTTCTATGTAATCCTTTTCCAGAGTACTGTCCGCATAACTTAATTTCGGTCCTGTAGTTGGTACTTTCAGGGCAGGATCTGTTACAAAGGTTTGCAGCACCTCAATCTGATTTCCACCTTCTTTCATGCCATAGAGGGTGTATCCTGTGGAAGCCTTAAGGATGGATTCTTTAATCCATGCTTCCGTCCCTGTGGCATTGCCATCATAGATTAAACCAAAATTTTGTTTTGGATGAAATCCCTTCAACATATCCGTGCCTAATATCTGATGATTGCTATTAGAAAAATATTGTTTTGCAAAAGTCACCATCGGTGCATTCAACCTTTGAGCAATGAGCACATTGATAGAATTTGTACTTAGATTGCGTTTCAAGGCTCCGTCCGTCATTTCCGCAGTGGTGGGGGCTGTTTTACCTTTCTCCTTTACGGCGAGATGATAGTTGGATAAGTTTTTATTAGCCTCGATAGTGAACAGCACATAGGAATCCCGAACATCGGTGGTGGCTCTTTTGGGGATTTCTGTTACTGTGATTTCAGTCTGACTACTTGTTTTTGCTTCGTTGCTTTCGGTAGCATTACAAGCAATAATCAAGATTGCTATGAATACAATGACCGTGAATTGTTTGAGAAGAGAAAGATATTTGAGTCGTGAACTTTTATTTAGATGAGTCGGGGGGGGGGGGGGGTGATATTACTTAAAGGAGTGATCAACTCCGTTTTTTTAGTTAGTTGTAATTTTTTCATTGGATGATCCTTTTAATAAATTTTCTAATAATATTATTATAGCATATAATCTGTGATTTGTCAAGAGGTTTTTTTATCATAAAATCTTTATACTATAACAAAAAATTTTGTAGATTTGGCGACGACAAAAGGTTCATTATGTTTTTTTCATCGCCACATCAATAATTTTATATATATTCTCTGTATTATTATTCAATGTGCTGTTTTTGCCTTTGTACCAGTGTTCCAACACCGTATGAATACATGATGTCGGAATGCATTGTCTCAATTCATCGCTGTATGACGAGCTTTTGAAAACTAGGAGCCCTCAGGGATGCAACATTTTTAGTACCTATATCCACAATAAAGCTTTGTTGCCAGAAATCATTTGTTCGGTTTGAGGTGATCAACAATAGATAAGATCCTTTTTGAAACATCTCGCCACTTGAAGCACCGTCAATACTTTTTGCCAAAAAGAGCATGTCCGAGGGAATGCTCCCTGCAAATACATTCCTATTTTTCACAAGTACTGAGATTTTGTCGTACTTGTCTGCCTCTAAAATTATAAGCGTAATATCACCAGCACTAACATGGTTATACTGTATTTGCACTGGAAAGATGTAATACTCATCGGCATGGAGGGCAATGTCATAATCTGTACCTGCTAACGTGGTATCGACCAGCCTTGAAGCTGCTAAGGCAGCCTGCCCGCACAATGGCATCCAACTCAGATAGGTCTCCGGGCCGGATGCCGATGCGGCGTTTCCATTACCTTTTATTGATCGAGTGTGGTGGTTATGCTCAGTTCGGTCATCGGAACCGTACTTCGTAGTTCGAGATTGTTGCTATCAATAATTTGACTATAGGGAATAATTACAAAATGCCCAATGATGTTTTTTCCGTTTATCGATAAATAAGAATGAGTGCCATCTGAAAAATGAGATGGTATGAGCAAGACAGCTGAGGTATTTACCTGAGGGCTTGTGAGATCTCCTGATGAGAATCTTAGACGTATGAAAGGACTAAGAGGCGGATACAATAATTCATAGGTTTTACTGATGGCGTAAAATAAAGAAATAGGCAGAACAAGTATCTCATCGGACATATCATAGCTGTATTCACCGCCCATTGCGGGATCATTGATGTAGCCGCTTGTCAGAGGTATGGCGTCCGGGACAAAAGCATCGGTGGTGAAGCTGTGCGCTGTCTCGACGCTGCTGTCTCCGTCCTCTCCGTCCTTAAGGGCATAGAGGGTGTATGAGGTGTCCGGGGTCAATAAATAAGAGTCAACATCGACCACCTCCCCACCAACGGTGTCTCCGTTTTTAACAGGATTCCCTAAGTAATTGCTGTTTGTCGCAAGAGCACGAATTCCCGAGCTAAGGGAATAGCTTAGAATTGCTTTTTTCTCTGTGGGATTGACAATGCGGTAGACGCCCGCGCCATCGTTCATTTCTTGTGCCGTGGGGGCTGTATCCGTATTGAGTTTCAGGGCGAATTTATGGCGTCCCATAGAAGTTGTCCCATCAGCTTTAACGCTAAACACGACATAGTGATACCGCCGGTCTTTTTCGGGATTCGTTTTGGCTGTTTCTGTTACCACAATGTTTCTGCTAAGAGTTCCCACCGCAATGGTAATAGCCGCCGTTGTCGAACCTGTGTAGTTTCCCGTTCCTGTTGCCGTTACGGTATATACCGCTTCCGCCACATAGGTATCCGTTGGCGTGCCGCTTATGATTCCCGATTTCGGGCTAAGTTCCAGACCGGCAGGGAGTTGCGGGCTGACGGTGTACTCGACTATCGCGTTCTGCGGAACTATGGTGGGTGTAACAGCGGTGATTGCCTTCCCTTCGAATACATCAATTGTAGAAGCGGAATACGTCAGGGATGATAAGGATATCGGTGATGTACCTTCATTCTCGCACGAAGCGACTGCCAGGACTGCGGCAATGCCAAGCAGTACTACTAAGTGGTAGACTGAAGCTTTAGAAAGATATTTGAGTTGTGAGCTTTTATTTAGATGAATTGAGGGGGGGGGGGGGGGGTGATTTTACTTAAAGGAGCGATCAACTCCGATTTTTTAGTTAGTTTTAATTTTTTCATGGTGCATGACCTCCGTATGTTTTCGTAATAATATGTTATTATAACATACTGACCGTGGTTTGTCAAGGAGATTTTTGAATGAAATTTTTTCATTGTGATATAAAAATTTCATAGATTTGGCGATGACAAAAGGTTCATTATGTTTTTCTTTTTTCTCATCGCCATATCAATAACTTTTATAGTATATTCCCCATAGTATTATTTTAAATGCTGCTTTTGCCTTTGTACCAGTGTTCCGACACCGTATGAATACATGATGTCGGAATGCGTTGCATAATCTACTCTTGAATGTTCAAATGGGAAAACATTATAATAGATGTGGTTACACCACTTGTGAAAGTATGGAAAGTACCAAAATTCAAAGGGCTTGCTTTGTTGTTCATTTGAGAAGTACTCATAAGTACATATGCTCCCTTTTTCAGCGTCTCTTCATCTGTACTTTTCTGAGTAAACATTAGTAGCTGATGATGGTAACCGGCATCTATAAAACCACCTACTGCCATCGAGGAGAGAAAGATTGTTATATTTCCAATTGCCTGACCAGAAAAAATTACATCGAATGAGTCAAATGCATTTGTTGAGTGACTTTGCAGGGGAAAAATGTAGTATTCGTCTGCATGAACAGAAATCTCAACACGCTGCGCCTCAAGGGTAGTATCTATGAATTTCACACCGCTGGTAGCCCCAGTTATTGATGACGAATCGATGTCTGTGGCAAGAGTTAGCAGCTCAGTTACAGTGTTTCCGCCTTTATTCATGCCATAGAGTGTGTACTGAGTGGACGGTTCTAATACAGACTCAGCAACCCAAGCGTTACTGCCGCTTGCAGTTTTATCCAAAATCATGGCAAAGTCTGTATCCCATGAAGCTCCAATCATATCTGTTCCAAGTGTCCTGTGAGCATTGTCCGCAAAGTATTGTTTTGCAAAAGTCACCATCGGTGCATTCAGCCTTTGAGCGATGAGCACATTGATAGGCTCGGTACCGAGGTTTCGCTTCAATGCGCCGGAAGTCATTTCCGTAGTGGTGGGGGCTATTTCACCTTTCTCTTTCACCGCAAGATGATAGTTGGATAAATTTTTATTAGCCTCGATAGTGAACAGCACATAGGAATCCCGCACATCGGTGGTGGCTCTTTTGGGGATCTCTGTTACTGTGATTTCAGTCTGACTACTTGTTTTTGCTTCGTTGCTTTCGGTAGCATTACAAGCAATAATCAAGATTGCTGTAAATACAATGACCGTGAATTGTTTAAGAAGAGAAAGATGTTCGCTGCGTGAGTCTTTATTTAGACAAGTTCTTGGGGGGAGGGGGGGGATGATATTAGTTAAGGGAGTGATCAACTCCAATTTTTTAGTTAGTTGTAATCTTTTCATTGGATGATCCTTTTAATGAATTTTCTAATAATATTATTATAGCATATAGTCTGTGATTTGTCAAGAGAATTTTTAGTTTTCTATAGTTTCTTAGTAATCATTAAAACCATTTTTCTAACTTCACCTCTAGAATTTACCAAACTTAAAGAAAACTCCAACTTCTGGACCCCAAGCATCATAACTATCCATATAATCGTTATTTCCCCCAAGAGCGAAACGATACCCTCCGGTAAGTGAGATAATGAAAAAAGAAGAGATATTAAATTCCACATTGAAGCGAGGAATTATTCCAAACATAGCATTATCATTTGATTTGTTCGATGAGTCCTTTTTTTTGATGTTGATCCCCATTGCCACCAAATCAATGGGAATAGAAAGGTGAACAATTTTGGGTAATCCCCAGGTATATTCGAAATAAATCCCTCCATATCTCATTTCGATTTCAACAGTCTGTGATACGCCACTACTGTCGTCATAACCACGTTCCACCTTGTGGGTAAATTCAGCCCCAATGAGGCCGATCGTAAATTTCCTGTTGATAAATAATCCTCCCTTCCCTCCTATCAAAACTCCCCATTTACCGGCAAAGGAAGTAACTCTAACTTCAAGACCTCCATACCCACTAAATTTGAAGTTACCAGATACAGAAGTTGAATCTGGTAAAGTTGAGATAAAGTTATCATTAGATGACTGAATAATTTGATTTTTTTTTTCTTGAGCCCAAAGATTAGCCAATAAAAGTGAAAAGATAGTTATTGTTGCTAAAATAGCTTTTGTGCTCATTACTATTTTTTATGGGATGATATAACAGATTTCACCTCCCTGATATTTTATGTTTGTTATTCAATCAATATATGTTTGGCACTTCTTAAACGCTTAATTTTAAATTAAATAAAAGAAAATTCGTTATAAATTGAGTAATAAAAATAAGTCGAATAACTTATATTTAGGGTAGTCATTATGAAGTTAAAACTATAGTCTATTAGTGATCATTAAAATTACTTTTCTAACTTCACTTCTAGAATTTACCGAATTTAAAGAAGACCCCAGCTTCTGGACCCCAGGCATCATAATCGTTTAAATAATCGTTATCTCTTCCGAGAGCAAAACGATATCCTCCGGTAAGTGAGATAATGAAAAAAGAAGAGATATTAAATTCCACATTGAAGCGGGGAATCACCCCAAACATGGCGTCACTATTCGAACCTAGATTAAGGGTATCATCCGATGAGCCCATTTTTTTAACCTTGACTTCCATCGCCACCAAATCAATGGGAATAGAAAAATGAACAATTTTGGGTAATCCCCAGGTATATTCGAGATAGGTTCCTCCATATACCATGTTGATTTCAATAGTTTCATTTCTGTAATTACGTTCTGCATTATCGGCAAATACACCTCCCATGAGACCGACCGTAAAATTCCTATTGATAAGTAGTCCCCCCCTTCCTCCTATCAAAACCCCCCATTTGTCGGCAAAAGAAGTAGCTCTAACTTCAGGGCCTCCATATCCACTAAATTTGATTTTTTTAGATCCAGATGCCCATCCCGCTAAAGTTGAGATCGGATAGTCATTTTCCTGTTTCCAGAGAGCTGAATTGTTATTTTCTTGGGTCCAGAGATTTCCCCAAGTACTTTTTTCGATAACCTTATCTAAGGTTTGGTTGTTGTCTTTTTGGCCCCAAAGGTTAGTTGTCAAGAAAAGTGAAAAAATAATAGTTGTTACTAAAATGATTTTTATATTCATACGACCTCCTATTTTCATGAGATAATTATAACAGAATCTATTTCTTGGTATATTTATTATCGTTCTTTAAACGATAATAAATTAATAATAAAAGAGTACCTTTAAAAAAATACTCTTTTAGTTTTTTCATTCAACTTCCTATTGGTATTATATTTATTATTTATATCCTTTTTAACTTTTGAAATAGTTGTATATAGTTTTTTGATACATTTTTCCAAAGAAATTGTTGTTTCTTTAAGATAAAACCTCTTGTATCTGGAATATAGTTTTGATACTTTTTGATAGCTTTTACATAGTTTTCTAACTCATTTTCGTCTATATCTATCAAAGTACCATTATCATCTTGTATAATCTCTCGAAACACTGGAAGGTTTGGAACAACCACAGGTAAACCACTAGCATTTGCTTCAAGTATTACAAGGCAAAACCCTTCTGAAATACTTGGAAATATCATAACACTAGACTCTAAATAAAGTTCTTTAATCCTATTTCTATCCTGCCAACCTATACTTTTTACATGTAAAGGTTTATCTAAAGAAGATAAATAACTATTTTCAATATCACCTCCAGCCATGATAAAATTAATCTTTGGCAATTTTTCAGCAATTTTAAATACTAAGTCTGCTCTTTTACTCTCTACATATCTCCCAATAAAACATACTGTAAAATCATTTTTATCATTGCCATGTCCTTTAAAAAATTCAAGATCTACTCCATTATAAACATATTCTATTGTAGTGGTATACTCTTTATCTAAATCTGTTTTTACAGATTTAGATAAAGGTATAATAATATCTGCACTTTTCAACAAATTCACAATACCAAATCTATAATAGCCTAATACACCGATTTTATTTAAATAATCCATTTTGATAGTTTGATAATCTCCATGAAATGAAACTATTAGCTTTTTCATAAAAATTTTTGCCATAAAAAAACTAAATCTATCTCCTTGCACAGTCCAAATAGTATCCGTTCTTAAAAAGAAACTTATTTTCTTTAATAATAGTCTAAAAAACTTATTATCAACATTATAAATATTTTGATTTTTAGTCGATTTATTAAAATCCCCTAAAGCATTAAAAATAAAATCATCCCCGTCATAGTAATCAATAACATAGGTAAATACATCACTTACAGAATTTTTATTTTTTTGTTTATGCAAATAAAAAGGTATAAATATTTTCATAAATTATTTAGCTTTTACTAAAAAGTTTTCTAACATCAAATAGTCCATAGCACCTTCTCTTAATGCATTTACTGGACTATCTACTATAAGTACTTCATGAAGACTAAAACTTGTATTAACAGCCACAGAGATACCTGTCAACTTATAAAACTCTTCTAATGTATCATAATATAAACTATTTTCTTCTCTTCTTAGAATCTTTGGTCTAGCTGTTCCATCTACATGTACCGTTGCAGATATTTTATTTTTCCATTCACTTTTTACATCACAAGTAATTGTCATAAACTCCGCAGTATATTCCGTACCATCAAGTCCATCAAAAACATTTTTTGCATACTTATCAAACACAACTGGAGCAAAAGGCATAAATTCTGTTCTTTTTAACCCCGCATTTAAAGTATCATTAATAGAATTTCATTTTGCATTTACCATAATTGTTTTCGTTCAAATTTTACTATATCGGAAAGATTTTTGTAATTTTAATATTATTCTCCCAACTTTAAGCTATATATGTGGAATAATTTTGATTGATGCTTTGAAGGCTAACGAATTTTTTCTAAATTAGCTTTGGCCTGTTCATAGGAAGAACTACCCGGTTTAGTGAGACGCATGATGGAACTGAAATACTCGATACTTTCTTTAACATTACCTAGTTTATAGTTAAGGTTAGCTATGGCAAAGAGAGTATTAATATCTTCGGGTTTGGACTGATGAGCCATATTGAGATACTCCAATGCTTTAATATAGTCATCTCCAATAAAACCATGAAGGATGCCCAACCCATAATTGAGTTTGGCGACTGTAGGATCGTTTTCTAAACCCAATTGATATATTTTTTTCGCCTGGTTGATATTATTTTCTTTGGAGTGTGTCTCCAAAGCGATTTTGGCCTCATTGGCATAGCACATCCCCCAATAAAAGAAAAGGTCTGGGTCACTGCGACGGATTTCATAAGCTTGGCTCATTACTTTAATGCAATGCTGAAATTCACCATTGAAGGCATGAAGAAGACCTAGGTTAAAGAGAGCATCATACTCCTTTTCTAAGGCAAAAAGGGCATAGGAATAAGCTTTACGGTATTCCTCACCGGCCTCTTTGAGTAATTCTTGAGAATTGTTGAGTTTGCCTTGATTGAGAATATCATGAGCTTTGTTAATCTGTTCTACATAAGGATCTTCACCACATCCCCACAAGATAATCAAAATAGCTATTATTAGATTTTGTTTCAACATCAATATTATTTTTGGGAAGTCATTTTTTTCTTGACCATATCCAAATGTTTTTTAATTACTTGGTTTTTATTTTTTTGTAGTTTCAAAGCTTGAGAAAGAATCTTTTCAGCTTCAGAATATCTTTTTTTGTAATAAAGCCCCCAGCCCAAACTATGGAGATATGCAGAATTTTTCTTTTTTTTGCTGATTGCTTTTTCCAGATAAGGGCTACACTTATAAAAATCTTTTTTCCATACTAAAAGATTATATCCATAATTGTTATTGAATAAAGGGTTTTCTGGATCCATCTCCAAACATTTTTTAAAATAAGTATCCGCTTCCTTATACTTTTTATTTTGGTGTGTTATATAACCCATCAAGGAATAAACGTAAGGATCTTTAAAATTGGCTTCTACAGGAATTTTTAGAATATTAAAAGCATCTTGATTCTTATGTTCCTGGATATAAATACATCCGAGAAAAAGACAAGACTTCATAGTTTGTTGATAGTTATCTTTTAAATCAATCACTTTATTAAAGAATGATACCGATGAGCTATATTTTTTGAGTATGAACAGGCTTAATCCAGCAAAAAAATTGATGGAGGAATTATTAACTTCATTGTTAGCTAATTTAACAAAAATAGATGCTGCTAATTCATAATTTTTGTTTTTATAATACTTAATGCCTTCTTCATAGATAACTTTTGTCCGATTATCCATCACCCTATCCTTTAATCTTGCCTTTATCCTTTATCTTAGTGAACTTGGTTCACCAACTCTTTCTCCTGCCAATAGCCTTCCCTTTTAATCAGATTCACTAACTCTTGAACAGCATCCTCTGACTTCACATTTCTTACCATAACTTTTTTACCTTTATAAAGGGTGATTTTCCCAGGGCCTGAGCCCACATAACCGAAATCAGCATCCGCCATTTCCCCAGGACCATTAACAATGCATCCCATAACCGCAATCTTAACTCCTACAAGGTGGTGGGTAGCAGCTTTAACTTTGGCGGTTACTTCTTGAAGATCAAAAAGGGTACGACCACAAGATGGACAGGAAATATATTCCGGCTTGGATATACGTTGACGAGAAGCCTGTAGAACAGAATATAAATATTTAAGGTCTTTCTCCGTACCCTTCTCCATCAAAACTCCATTGATGAGACCATCAACCAACATATATCCACCATAGACCGCCTGAGCTACCTTGTAGGCTTCAGAATCATTAAGAGAGGAGGGAAGGGTAAGGCCTTTATAAGAAAGAGCTAAGGGTTGACGAATACCAGCATTTTTTAGAGTGACTGCAATGTGGCGAAGATAACGTAAAGAACAGGTGTCCCCCTTATATCCTCCCTCTAATACTAATAAGACGTTGGAAAAGCTATCAGAGCTTTCTTGAAAGTCATCAATCAAGGTCTTGACTTCCGAAGGCTGAAAACGTACTACTGAAAGCTCTTCCTTATTTCTAAGATTTTCAGAGGTGGAATATTCTAACCATGAATTATAGAATATATTTTTGATTTCTACCTCCTGTGAAGCGTCTTGACATGAAATGACCATTTTCTGTCCAGCATCCAGCAATGTAGGAATGTCTCCTCCTTGTTTAAGAAAGAGAAGATCGGGGGCATGAGTGGCAGAAATCCACTTTTCTGTAGCGGGGATCTGATAAATTCCGATTTGGGCAAAATCTGACTTATTGTTTAAGGGGAAATCTGGAGAGAACATTACCTGAGCAGGATAACTTCTTCCCCAAGTACCAACAGATTGAGTTTCCGATTTATTGAAATCAAAGGGATTAAACCCGATTTGAATTTTTCCCACAGGTTTCCTCTCTTTTTCTATTGAGGTAAAGTGTTTTACTGACTCTACAATTTTGTAAGCTACCGGAATTTCTTTTTCTGGATCTTCAGTTAATGATACACGAATGGTATCCCCAATTCCATCCATGAGCAAAGAACCAATCCCTAAAGCTGATTTAGCTCGTCCATCCTCATCATCTCCGGCTTCGGTTACTCCTAAGTGAATAGGATAAAATACTCCCCTTTCCCAAAATCGATGAACCAGTAACCTATAGGCAGCTACCATAACTAAAGTATTTGAAGATTTCATGGAAAATATCACTTGATCGAATTTTTCTTGTTCACAGATGTCAAGAAATTCTAAAGCTGATTGAACCATTCCTTCAGGACCATCACCATAACGGTTAAAAATACGATCGGACAGAGAACCGTGATTTGATCCTAATCGCATGGCGGTTTTATGTTTACGACAAACATCTAAAAGAGGAATCAATTTATCTTCTACCCGTTTAAGTTCACTGCGATATTGTTCATCCGTGTATTCTTTTTCTTCAAAGTGTTTTCGGTCCACGAAATTGCCAGGATTAATTCTCACCTTTTCCACGATCTCCGCGGCAATCACGGCTGCTTGGGGAGTAAAATGAACATCGGCGACTATGGGAATAGTATAGCTCTCTGATATCAGTTGATTCTTAATTGTTTCTAAATTGCGGGCGGTATTGAGGTTAGGAACGGTTACCCGTGCTATATGACAGCCCCTATCGGATAGACGTTTGATCTGATCGACTGTGGCAGCAGTATTCATGGTATCGGTATTGACCATCGATTGAAGCCAGATAGGATTATCTCCGCCTACGGTATACTTTCCGACCTTAACTGGACGGGAATTTAATCGACGATAACGGATAAAGTTTTCCTGAAACCAAACAGGAATATTTTTTACGTTCAAAGAGTCAGTTTGTACACTTTTTTCCATAAATATATTATATAATTAAGTGATTAAAAATATACCGATTATTTGCTAGACATAATTATCGTATTTATTATATCAGAAGAACCTAAATTCTCGTTTTAAGTTTTATGATCAACTTTGTTCTTTCTTTTACCTTTTTAATAATGTTTCTCGGTTATTTAGCGGTTATCGGCTATGCCCTTAAGCAAAGAGATTATCAAAAAACAATTCTTCTCGTAATCGTTCCTTTCTATGTTTTTCATTATATTCTGAAACTCCCAGAAACGCGATTCAAAAAAGTAACAGCAATCGTTTGTATCGGTATTTTCTGGATTTTCTTCTTTGTTGGTATTCTTAAAATTGTCTTTACTCCCCCAGTTTAGGCCGACCTCATTTTTTTTTATTCTTGGGAAGATTCTCTTCTACTTTTTTTAAACACTTCAAAGTTGCTTTTCGAATATCTTGGATTATATTTTGTCCCTTTTTATCATTTTTTGCTGAAGGAGGGAAAATGATGGATCTGGAAAAATTGAACAGAGCTCCCTTCCCATCGGAATTTAGATAAGCCCGGATTTGAGTAATATCCCCTCCTTGAATGCCTAGACCAGGAACCAAAAAAAATGAATGGGGCAGAAGTCGGCGCAGATGTTTAGCGGATTCAGGATAGGTAGCTCCCATTACCACTCCAATATTACTATAGCCTTCAGCATTAACTTGGATTTCCCTACCAATAAGTCTTGCCAAGTATTCATATAGTTTTCCCTCTCCCACATTCAAGTCTTGAATATCTCCGGAGCCGGAATTGGAAGTTTTCAAAAGGATGAAAATTCCACCGGATATAGGTGGTTGGGAATGATGAATAAAAGGTTGTAAACTGTCCCGTCCTAGATAGGGATTCACAGTGATAGCATCGGAGAAAAGGGGAGAGTCTTTATCTAGGTAGGCAGTTGCATAGTGTTTTGCAGTAGAGGGGACATCGCCTCGCTTAACATCGGTAATAATCAAAAGACCTCGTTTTCGAGCATAGGCAATGACTTCCTCTAAAACCATTATTCCTTGATGTCCCCATACCTCAAAGAAAGCACTCTGAGGTTTTACTGCTGGAACTAAGTCATGGACCGCATCAATGATGAACTTGGAATACTCTAAATAAAGTGTGGTGATAGATTTAAAATAATCAGAATCTTTGGAAGATTTTGAAGTGTTGATTAAAGGATAGATACTTTTAACCCAGTCAGGATAAAGAGAACAAATGTGAGAAAGATCGGGATCAATCCCCACCACCACCGGAAGCCTATCTTTTAAGGAAGAAAGGAGTCTTTTAATAAACAATATCTTCCCAGTTCCTTTTTAAATCGACTTTCTATACCCGATAATGATCTTCACGCCATTGAATAATCGCTTGCTTTATCTGTTTTTCTGTGAGATTTTCCTTAATCGCTCTATCGATTAAGGAAAGAAATTCTTCATCTTCAGCGAAACGAAGTCCTATGATCTGCCGAATTTTGAGTTCATTGGGAAGGGGTTTGCCGGTTAAGCGTTGGTGACGAATACCTTCTTCCAAACGAATAATTCGATCTTGGGCTCGGAGGGAGAAGGAACGGGCATAAACAGTAGTGAATATCAAAACCACAGCCATCACTAAAATCAAAGAGGCGCTATAAATGCCAGTGTCTTGAGTATAACTTTTGTAAGTATTGACAATGGATCCAATAAGTATTAAAAGTGCGGTTGTAAGGGTGAAATAATGATATCCAGGAACAATCTGGGCATGATTCTTATAATTTTGTGCTTTCATAATATCCTCTAACAGAATTATATCATGATTCATAGTCTTCTTGACTATCAAGCTTTGATAGTAATCAAGACTTCTGGATTAGCTAGAGTTTTAGTATTCTTGGTTTTCCTTCTGTAATGAGATTAAGTGATAGAGTGTAAAATAAGAGGTAAGTGACTTATAAAATTTAAATTTCTTTATATGGAAATAAGGAGGATACTCTATTTATTTCTAGAGCAATATTGAGGATTTTTTAGAAATGTTAGGAATTGACCACTTTTAGCTACTTAGAGATACAATCCTAAAAGAAAATTCTATTATAAAATTATACACTATATGCCTCTCTTCTCGATCATTATTCCGGTTTATGATCGCCCCGAACTTCTTAAGAGAGCAGTAGATTCAGTGATCCGTCAGAGTTTTACCGATTGGGAGTGCCATATTATTGATGATGGTTCTATCACTCCCCATCCCCATTATCATAACCCTCAAAATTCCCTTAAAGAAGGCATTCATTATCATTATTATTCCTTCAATCAAGGGGTATCTTGGGCTCGTAATTGTGGTTTTAGGTTTTCTTGTGGAGAGTGGATTGTTTTTCTTGATAGTGACGATAAATGGCTACCAAAAAAACTCTCTACAGTTGAAAGTTACATCAAAACCAACCCTAACATAAAAATATTTCAAACCGAAGAGATCTGGATTCGGAATGGCCGTCAGGTGAATCCTCCCGAATATCTTCGAAAGCGAGAGGGAAATATTTTTAAGGAAAGTTTGGAGAGGTGCCTTATCACCACTTCTAGTGTAGTTATTCATCGTTCCCTATTAGAGGAAAACAGATGGGATGAGCGGCTTCCCACCTGTGAGGACTATGATCTTTGGCTTCGACTTACAGCCCGTTATCCCATCGGTCTTTTAAAAACCCCCCTCACAATTCGCTATCAAAATTATGGAGGTGATCAACTTTCTAAAAAATATCCAGTTATGGATCAGTTCCGCCTTCAAGCCTTAAAGAAATTTATCAAAATAAGTCATGACAAAAGAAAAAAGCAATTAGCGGGTGAGGTTTTAATGAAAAAAGCTACCATCATTTTAAACGGTGCCGGCAAAAGAAAGAACCTATGGCTTTATTTCCGTATCTTATTTAACTACTACCTTTGGTATCTATTTAAATAGGGATCCTGATAATCACTATAGATATCCATCTCTTTGGTCATTTAATAAGAGGTTTCATTTTATAATTTATTAAATGAAAGACCTTATTCAAGAGATCACTAAACAATTAGATGGGCTCAAAGAGAAAATTCCTTTGATAGAAGATCTTCGTAGTTTGTTAGAAGAGAGAACCGTTTATTTAGGTAGGAAGTCGAAACTCTCATCAGCCTTAAGACAGGTGGGAGAACTATCCTCTGAAATCCGGGACCAAGCAGGAAAGGAAATCAACGAACTCAAGAAAGTTTTTGAAGAGGTTTTTGCCGAGCATGAAGAACATCTTAAAACGAAAAGCAGTGAAACTCAAGAAATAAAAGGAGTTGGCCTGCCTGGTTATCCTTATCGAATAGGGAAAGCTCATCCCATTTACCAAGTGCGGGATCGAATTCTAGACTATTTCAATCGATTAGGATTTATTACTTTGCATGGATGGGAGATGGAAAGCGATTATTATAATTTTCAATCGCTTAATATGCCTTTAGATCATCCAGCTCGGGATACCCAAGACTCCTTCTATCTCTCCCCCACCTGGGTTCTTCGGACTCAAACTTCTCCGATGCAGATTCGAGCCTTGGAACAACATTCTCCACCTTTGGCCATGATCTCTCCTGGAAAAGTTTTTCGTCGAGACACTATTGATGCTACTCATTCTTATTGTTTCCATCAAATCGAAGGAATCTTAGTTGATGAAGGAGTGAGTTTCTCTGATCTTCGAGGAGTTCTTATTGGCTTCTGCCAGCAGTTCTTTGGGTCTGATCTCAAAGTGAGGTTTCGTCCAGATTATTTTCCTTTTACCGAACCTTCCTGCGAAATTTCTATTGAATACTCTGAAAAGAAAGATGGTTGGTTAGAAATTCTAGGAGCGGGGATGGTGAACCCAGTAGTGCTTAAAAACATTGGAATTGATTATCGAAAATATACCGGATTTGCTTTCGGGATAGGAATTGAAAGAATTGCCATGCTGCTCCATGGGATCAACGATATTCGACTTTTTTTTGAAAACGATTTTCGTTTTCTTCGCCAATTTTGATCAGGAAGGAAAATGTTACTCAGTTATAATTGGTTGACCGAATATCTTCCTGATCTCCCTCAAAAATTTTCTCCGGATAAATTAGCCGAGAAACTTACTCTTCTGGGATTAGAAGTTACCGAAGTAAAGCCGGTAAATTCTTCCATCCCCGGCCTATCGATAGGAGAGGTAGTCGAAAAATGGAAACATCCTAATGCTGATCGACTTAACCTAACTAAAATTCGTCATCTGGTTGGAGGAAAAGAAGTTATTAATCAAGTGGTCTGTGGTGCCGATAATATCGCGGTAGGACAGAAAATTATTCTAGCTACAGTAGGAACAGAACTCTCTCCTGGATTTGTCATCAAGAAAGCCAAGATTCGTGGAGAAGAATCCTGTGGTATGGTATGTAGTCGTGAAGAGTTGGGTAAAGATGAAAAGAGTGAGGGGATATGGGTTCTCCCTTCCCACACTCCCCTCGATACTGATCCCCAAACGATATTAGGCAAGCCTGATTATCTCCTAAATTTTGATATTACCTCTAATCGTTGGGATACTATGTATGCCCTGGGAGTTGTTCGAGAAACAGCTATTCTACTTAATACCTCTTTCACTTACGAAGGAAAAGGGAGCTTTGCTACCTGGGAGCCGGATATGGTGATAGAAAGAATAGCGAATTTCTCCAAACTACCTTCTTCCCAGGTTCAGGTTACTATTGAGGATGCAGCTGATTGTTATCGATATCAGGCTCTTAGCATTACCGATATTAAAGTAGTTTCTTCACCGGATTGGTTAGTTGATCGTCTCTTTCTTCATGGTCTTCGTCCAATCGAAAATGTGGTGGATGTAACCAATCTAATTCTTCGTGAATACGGGCAACCTATCCATGCTTTCGATGCTAACAAAATTGGTAAAGAAATTATCATCAGGCGAGCTCGAAAGGGTGAGATTATTACCTTGCTTGACGGTAAAAAAATTAAACTTAACTTTGAAGATTTAGTCATTGCTGATGAAAATGGTCCTATCGCCTTGGCTGGGGTGATGGGAGGACTTGATTCTGGAGTTACTTCTAATACCAAGAATGTATTACTGGAAACAGCGGTCTTTGATCCTAAGCGAATACGTCAAACCATGATCCGTCATCAATTATCCACAGATGCTGGACGTTATTTTCAACATCGAGTGGATCCGATCTTCTCTCAGGAAGTAGTTCGCATAGCTGGAGCTGCAATCGCTTATCTAGGACGGGGAAAGATACCTTTTCAACCAATCGATATTTTCCCTGACCAAATAAAATTTGCTCCTAAGAAAATTATTCTCACTCTTGACTTTTTAAATAAAACCCTAGGGTTTCCCCTATCTCGCAATGAGATCAATACTATTTTTACTCGACTTAATTTTTCTTCTCCGAATTGGGAAAGCAATCAGGTAAGTGTCTGTATCCCCAGCTATCGCCAAGACTTGTTTGAGGAATGGGACTTAATTGAGGAAATAACCCGAGTTTACGGGTACAACCGTATTCCCATTACCTATCCGAGAATCAGTAATGCGATGGGGCCAATAATGATGTCCCCAGAACGAAAATGTGATGAACTCCGAGAAGAACTTCGAACCCTTTCTTTATCCATGGGCTTTCAGGAAATACTTACCTATCCTTTCATCGAGAATGCTTTTGTAGCTTGCTTGGGAGTAACGGAAGAAAGCTACTTGAAACCAATGAATCCGGTTTGGAGTGATATCTCTCTTCTGAGGAATAGTCTTCTTTTCGGTTTTCTCAAGACCATTCAGCATAACAGTGAAAAGAAAGTGATTGGATTCACTAGAATTTTTGAAATTGGGAAAGTTTTTTCTTCTTTGTCATCTTCACTGACTAGTGGTAAAAAAGGGATTGATGCCTCCTCTTATGAGCACAATCGTTTAGGATTAGCGGTGTGGGAGGGAGATGACCTGCCACATTGGAAATACAAGCAACGCTTTTCTGATGGGGTAAGTTATGAAGAGATCAGTGGAGCAGTGGAGAAAATTTTTCAACAACTGTTCAAGGATACTGGTAGACTTTACTTTAAAGTTGAATCGGGAAGCAGTAACTTAGCTAATTGTTTAAGAAATGCTTTCACTTCTGGATCTGAAGTGAAAGTAATTTTTCGTGATCAGGAGGTTGGTGTAATCGGGGAAATAGCGGATAAGGTCAAGAATTATTTTGGTTTAGAATCAGTCTTGATTAAGAAAAAATTTTTCTATGCTGAACTAGATTTAGAAGTCTTCTTAAGACCGGAATCGGTTCCTTATAATATTCAGTTTAAACCATTCTCGATTTATCCGGGTATTCGTAGAGATCTGGCTTTGGTTATGGATATTGAAGGGTCGGAGCAAAATATTCAGGATATCCTTAAAGATTTACCGGAAAGCTCCTCTTTTCTTACTCAAGTTCATCTAAGCGATATTTATGAAGGGGACAATATTCCAGCAGGTAAGAAGTCGGTAGTATTTAATTTAGAATTTACTGCTTCCAATAAAACCCTCAAACGAATTGAAGCCGATGAAGAAGTTACCCGTTTAGTTAAAATTCTCCAAAAAAAATATAACTTTACTTTACGTTAATATTTCCTTTATATTTATATTAAATAGATGATAAAATTTAAGTTATGGTAGAGAAAAAGAAATCTGATTTAAATCAACTTATTGTTGAAATAGAAGTTGAAGTTAGACATTTGTTGGAAGAGAATGCTCGACTTAGAGCACAAGTCTCCGAATTGTCTGAAACGAAAACTGGATCTCATGAAACTTTAGGAACAATCACGTATTTAGATGATGAGATAAAAAAGCTTCGACGAACTGTCACCGAGTTACAAGATCAAGAAATGACTAATAAGAATCGAATCTTTCAAATTCGAAAACTTGTTCAACAAGAAATCGATAAAAGAATTTCTAGTCAAAACAAAGACTTATCTGGTTCCAAGGTAAGAAAAGAAAGTACCCAAGATGATTCCATTCTCTCTGAATCTGAATTTACAGAAGATGAAACAGAAAAAGAGATTAGCTATAAACCTTACATCGATATTGATGAGGAGGATGTTGTCACTCATCAACCTGTCATTGATGCTGATAATATTAAAAATTCCGCTCCAGTAACTACGGAAAAAAATGATCATTCTTCACCTACAAAAGATTCTCAACATACTGAGTTTAAAGATCCCCAACCTCCTCGTGACTCTAACAAAACTTATGTGGACAATAAACTATCCGAAAAAGAGAATTCTAGTTCTTTCGTGGTCAATGACTTTACACAAGAAGATGACCCTTTTGGAGAAGAAGAGTCAAAAATGGAAGATGATGATTTTTTTAAAAGTAAATCATAAAACTATTTAGCAATATGGACGGAAAAGTAATTAAAGTCGTTATAGATCATCGAGAATATCTCTTTAAACTTAGTAGTGAAGAAGAAGTAAGTCGTCTCCAGCAACTAGCTGCTCAATTAGAGCATAGGATTCAAACTAATAAACGGAGTGTAGTAACCAACGATTACTCCAAGATATTGATTCTCACCTGTTTAGATTTATTAGAAGAGATCAACCAATCCCAGTCAAAACCGCAGACAAATTCTAATCTTGATGAAGAGATCTTCAAAAAGCTTATCGAAATTCACTCATCATTAAAACAACAAGAAAGGTAAAAAAGATTGGGTGATATCTACCTGCGGATAAGATAAATAACTATGATTGTTCCAGGACGCGAAGTATTTTTTCGTGATCGAAAAAAATTTCGTTATGTCCCTCTATCCCTTAGATGGATGGCTGACTTAGATACTCCTATCTCACTTTGCTTGAAGTTAAAGGCTCATTGTCTTTTGGAATCAGTGGAGAAGGGGGACAGCATGGGACGTTACTCCATTATGGCTACGGAAAAAAAAACATTGTTTTCTATTAAAGGTCAAGAGGTTACCATCACCGACTATCATCAAGATAAGCCCATTTCTAGTTACACCACCACTGAAAAAAATCCTTTGGAGATCCTGATTCGGTGGCGGGAAGAGAATACTTGTGCTGATTATGAGGACCTTCCCCCCTACCAAGGAGGTTTAGTGGGGTATTTAGGTCATGAGACTATTCATAGCTATGAACCTACTGTGCCGATATATTCTCATGGTGGACCCAAAGATGCTCTAAATATTCCTGACGGAATTTTGTATTTTCATAAGATCGTGATTGTTTATGACAATGTTAAAAAAGAGGCAGTCCTTATCAAACTCTGTGGCCCTTTCAATCAAAATGGAGAGATCGAAGGCGGATCTTTCGATTATGACCATGAGGTAAAATGTCTCCAAGAAATCCAAAAGCGGTTGATATCTTTGAATATTCCTTTATCGATGACTGTTGACCGACCTCAAGAATCATCAAAAATAA
The DNA here is from genome assembly GCA_965224715.1 of Spirochaetota bacterium. Lineage (GTDB taxonomy): Bacteria > Spirochaetota > UBA12135 > COTS27 > CAXSBA01. Next base: position 435,952 of record OZ245054.1, read on the forward strand.
CCTCTAATCTTACCCAGCAAGAATATCAAGACAAAGTAAACCAAACTATTCGCTATTTAGAACAAGGTGAAGCAATCCAAGTGGTAATCTCCCAAAGGTTTGAAACTGACACAACCATTCCTGCCTTCGAAATTTATCGTACCTTGAAAACCAGGAATCCATCCCCCTATCTTTATTATTTCGATTTTGGAAATTTTCAAATGATTGGATGTTCTCCGGAAGTGATGGTAAAAGTTCAGGGGAATGAACTTTTATTAAAACCGATTGCTGGTACTCGACCTCGGGGGATGACCTTAAAGGAAGATGAAAAACTCTCCTCTGAACTCCTTGCTGATGAAAAGGAAATCGCCGAACATTTGATGTTAGTGGACTTGGGACGAAATGACCTTAGCCGGGTTGCAGAGACTGGTACGGTGAAAGTGAGTGACTACATGACCATTGAAAAATTCTCCCAAGTTCAGCATATCGCCTCTACCATAGAAGCCATGAAGAACCCAGATTGTGATGCTCTTGAAGTTCTCCAAGCCACCTTTCCAGCAGGAACTCTTTCAGGAGCTCCCAAGATTCGAGCCCTCCAGATTATTCATGAGCTTGAAGAAGAACGTCGTAATACTTATGGAGGGGTAGTACTTCATTATGCTTTAAATGGGGATCTTAACTCTTGTATCACCATTCGCACTATTATTTTGAAGGATGAAAAAGCCCATATCCAAGCCGGAGCTGGGATTGTTTTGGATTCAGTCCCTGAACATGAATATCAGGAAACTGTAAATAAAGCTAGGGCTATGATAGATGCTATCAACCTCACCCAGGAACGAATGAACCAAGGATTTAAGGAAAGATAGATATGCTTTTGATGATCGACAATTATGATTCCTTTACTTACAATATCGTTCATTATTTTCGTGAGATCGGTATTGAAGTTATGGTGAAAAGGCATGATGAAATTGACATTTCTAAAATTAAGAAACTTCGTCCTACTTATATCGTTATTTCTCCTGGACCAGGGAATCCAAATAATTCGGGTATTTCTCTGACAGTAATGAAAAATATTCGAGACATTCCTGTTTTAGGTATTTGTTTAGGACATCAATGTTTAGGGCAGGCCTTTGGGGGACGGATTATTCGTTCTCAGAACATCTATCATGGCAAAGGATCGAAAATTATTCACAGTTATCAAGGAATCTTTGAAGGCCTACCTTCTCCCTTCACCGCCATCCGCTACCATTCTTTGGTAATCGATAAAATAAATTTTCCAGAAACGGAATTGGAAGTTACGGCTCATAGTGAAGATGGAGAAGTTATGGGGGTAAGGCATTATCAATTTCCTTTAGAGGGTATCCAATTTCATCCAGAATCTATCGGTTCGGAATATGGACATGATATTTTAAGAAATTTTCTTAATCGATATAAGTAATACGTATGATCATCATTAAGGAGGGGAAATGTTAATTGAAGAGATCAAAAAAGTTTTTAAGGGAGAAAATTTAAGTGAAACGGAAAGTATGAAGGTGATAAGAAAAATCGCTTCTACAGCTACAGCAAAAGATAATGAGAGTCCAGATATCCAAATCGCAGTCCTGTTTGCCCTCCTAGCTCAACGGAAATCAACGGTTGATGAATTGGTTGGGTTTGCTAAGGGGATGAAGAATGAAATCGTATCGGTAGGGGAAGGGAGACATCTTCAACCCCTTTTGGACACTTGTGGAACAGGGGGTGATGGACTACGCACTTTCAATGTCTCCACCCTTTCTGCTCTAGTTCTAGCATCCCTGGACATTAAAATCGCCAAACATGGTAATCGCTCCATCACTTCCAAATGTGGGAGTGCAGATCTCCTGGAGGGCCTGGGGGTAAAAATTGACATTCCAGTGAAAAAAATAATCCCTTGCTTGGAAACGATAGGCATTGCTTTCTTCTTCGCTCCCCTTTACCATCCGGTGATGAAGATATTAGGCCCCATTCGCAAAAAAATGGGAATCCCCACTCTGTTCAACTCCATGGGCCCTCTCCTTAATCCCATTCAAGCTGATTATCAGGTCATAGGCCTTTATTATCCTGATACTGAGAAAGTTGCCCGGGTTCTCCAAGCCTTGAAGGTCAAACGGGGAATGGTGGTCCATGGCTATGATGGTATGGATGAATTGAGTCCCTGTGGTCTTACTAAAATTACCGAATTTACTTCAGGTAGTTTAAATACCTATGACTTTGATCCCCGAGAATACGGATTTTCATTGATCTCAGAAAAAGATATTTATGGTGGCGATTTAAAGGTTAACCTGAAAATTGCCAGAGAGGTTTTGGATCCGACCCAGCCTCTTAATCCTCGAAAACAATTTGTGATTCTCAATGTGGCTGCTGGAATTCGAATTGTGAAAGATTGGGATTATAAAGAATCGATAACCGCAGCAAAGGATGCCCTTCAGAGTGGGAGACCTCTTAAAAAGCTTCAAAAGTTGATCGAATTCACAAATCAATAAGTGAAAAAAGATCAATCAAAACTACGTATCGTATTTATGGCTAGATCTAACATTCCATCGGTATCATCAGATCCATTAATAATGTTTGCAATAATGTCCGGGTTAATGCCTTTCTTGAAATAATCTCTACCGTTTTCTTCATAGGAGAGATTAATCGTCACTTGAAATATCCAACCATTGGGTAGCTCTCGATAGAGAGTACTCCCCGGGCATCCCAGAGTGGGAGTACCGATGACACTATGGGGTCCTCCTGATTGTCGTAGCATTAATAGTAATATTTCTCCAGCGCTACAAGTAAGGCTATTTACCAATATCACTAATGGTTTATCTTGAAAATAAGAATATCCGTTAGGACTTATATACTTACTCTGCTCAGAGAGGGAATTTTTTGAATTATGTTCTTTATATATGGCATATTTTATAGTTTTATTTATAAAGCGGCTGGCAATAATTTCGGAAAAATAAGCAGAGCCACCAGCATCAGAGCGAATATCGACAATCACCCGATCAGCTCCCTTACTTTGAAAATGCCTCAAAATGGAATCAATGGTGGATGCAATCTTTTGATTTTCTTCACCAATATCGTAGTTTGAAGAGCGTTCCAATTTAGTGATATAGATATATCCGATCGGTTTTTTATCATTAGTCGCTGGAATGATTGCATAATTCATAAAGTCGGTTTGGATTGTTGTAACGGGAGGACTTACTATAATGGTGGATGAAGGGTAATAGCCATTAAACTTCTCACCTCGCTTTTTTATAATAGAATTCCAAAAAGCTCTAATAAAAGAAATGGGAACTGTTGGATAAATCCAATTGACATGGGGATCACGGATATGCTCATAAACTACATTGTTTAAGATTTCTGATAAATTATCCCAAGTAGGATTTGCCAAGAGTTTAGCTCTTTCTATCTCTTGTATTTCATTAAGGGAGAGGCCATTTTCAAAGGTGTAGTCACGATAAGCATAAATATTGTTAAGTTCATGAAAAAAGAAATCATAATTGCCTTCTGGAGTATTTTCATAGTTTCCACTGAAGGTTGTATTGCATCCGAATAAAAAAATTACAATGAGAATAATCATTATGAAAACAAGTGTCTTGTTTATAATATATTGAGATGATTTTGACAGTGGTGAAGTATACATATTACCAATGAAAGGCAATTCCCAATTGAATAAGATTGTGAACATCAAGACGTTTTCGTGGTTTGGTGACGAATTGGATAATACTTTGATATGTGGTTTTTAATGACCAGGATGAAGTGAAAAAGTATTCATAATGAAAATGAAGGTTCAGAAAAACAAAGTTATGAAATGACATGAAAAAGGGGTCAAGAAATAAGCTAGATATAAATTTATCTCTTTCTATGAGTGTCTCTGCATCAAAAGTTACCAGACTATATCCAGGTCTCCATCCTACATTGAAAATAGGGAGATAAGTTTCTATGGAAATCTGATTTTGGGAATTTATTATCCAGTTCCAGTATATGTCTAAACCCAAGCCAGTATGCGTAAACCAGGAGAGCCGCGTAATTCCTATTGATGGACTAGATTTACCAGACCAAATATCACTATAGTAATGTAATCCTGGACCAATTTTTAGATTCATTCGTTTTCCTTGCCATACCGAAAAAGTTGAAGAAAAATGTATAACTTGTTGTGTTAGTAATTGATTTATTTCTGCTTCATCATAGCCAGGATTGATTTTTTCATAGGGAGAAAAAAATCTGGCAATATTAGCCACAATAAAGAGATTGTATCTCATGAAATTATCGTTGTAAATATAACCAGCTTGACCTCCACCTCCTACAGGGACTACATAAAGTCCTGAGAATATAACATCTCCTCCAACTCCAAAGAGAAAAGTTGCCGAGAGATAAGTCATATGTTTTTTTACAAGTGGTTGATTTGAAACAATACTTGCCTTGGTATTTTTCTGTAGAGGATCTAGATTAGTGGATGAAGTTGTTTGCGATATCGTGTTTTCAGATGTCGATTCACCCGAATTATAATTGAAAGATTGAGCTTTTATGGTAAAAACAAAAAGTCCCCCAAGGAAAATAGAAAAAAAGATGCGAGGACATTTCATAGAGATATAAATTATAACATATTGGTTAAATTATATCTCCCAAATCAAAACTTTACTATGTTTCGGTATAAACCAAGTATTGTTATTTTTTACATATAAAATATGCTATGAAAAAACAATTTTATTAAATCTAAAAAATCGTTATAAAAGCCGAACTGTATGCAAAAGATTTCCCCTTTTTCTAAAGGGGAAATCCAGGACTAAAAGCTACTACGGTACAGTCCCCCCCACTTCATAAGCTCCCATGTCCGGGCGACCTACCCGACCATATCCGCGGGCATCAGTGGCGGTGAGATCATCAGCATTGTTCGGCGGACTCTCTTGTGTGGTCAAACCGAGATCGCTATACCAGTCGGTATTGTCTATACTGTAATAGAGATCCGCTTCCAAATAAGTATTCCCTGCCTTCACCCCCCTCACATAAATCCCCTGATCTTTGGCCGGGCTATTGTTGCCGATGGAGATGGTATTAACCTCACCTCCATTATCAGCTAAAGAACCTAGTTCGGGATCATCGGTAATAACCCCCTCACCATTAATGGCAACAGGGTAGGTGTTAGTATTAGCTTTTTTCAAACGAATTCCGCTTGCAGTGGTGGAAGCATTAAGCCCGTCAGAAATACGGGAGTAATACAAATTCATAGTTTCTGTATCGGAGTTATTATTGTTCAAATAAACCTGTCCTTTATTATTACCCCACAAGATCGTATTTATCAGGGTAAGTGGTTGCCCGTTACCATCATGATAGACCCCTCCTCCTCTCCCACGATCAACCCTATTTCTGAAGAAGGTAACATTGATCAAAACAGAGGAGGAATCCAAATTATATATCCCGCCTCCTTTACCAGTCCCAGTAACCATATTACCCGAGAAGGTAACATTGACCAAGGTGGGAGAGGAAAAATTATCATTATATATCCCGCCTCCATTAAGATTAGCCCTATTGCCTGAGAAGGTAACATTCTTCAAGGTGGGAGAGGAATTGTCATTATTACGCATCCCACCTCCATTACCATTATTATCAGCCGTATTACCCGAGAAGGTAACATTGATCAAAGTGGGAGAGGAAAAATTATCATTATCCATCCCGCCTCCATTATCAGCTGTATTGCCCGAAAAGGTAACATTCTTCAAGGTGGGAGAAGAATTGTCATTATTACGCATCCCACCTCCATTGCCATTATTATCAGCCGTATTACCCGAAAAGGTAACATTGATCAAAGTGGGGGAGGAAAAATTATTATTATACATCCCGCCTCCATTATCAGCCGTATTGCCCGAAAAGGTAACATTGATCAAGGTGGGGGAGGAAGAAGCATTATACATCCCGCCTCCAATTCCAGCACTACCATTGGTAACGACCACTCCGTAGAAAAGAGCTGTGCGGTCAAGATCAAGATTCTCAAACACCCTCTTGTCGTTATTACCATCAAGGAAGGTTTCTCCCAATCGATCATAGCTGTCAGTAATAAAACCACCTACTAAGGCTATATGGTTCTTCATAACATAACTACTACTAGGTTTATAAGTTCCCGATTCCACCATTATCACATAAACCTTATTCTCGTTAGCATCATTGATTCCATCTATCATCGCTTTTATATCATTAGCCGCATTAGCCCAAGAACTCCCGTCGCCAGTACCAGATTCCTTAACATAACGGACTGCCACCGTCGCTCCCGGAGTATAATTAGAAAAGATTTCCTCGCTCATCTTTCCATAATGAGTAAGATCTGTAGGTATTATTCTATTTTCAATGATCATTTCAAAAGACGCCGGAACTTCTTCGGCATAAAGATCAAAGTCAGCAACGACTAGAGAGTCCTTATTGAACACTCCACCTAAACTTACATTACTGTGCCACCTGTATGCTCCCCCTGCATTGGGATTAACAGGATAATCCGATACAGAGATCGTAGCCAAACTAGTAAGCAAGACAGTATCTAAGAGATCAGCTCCTCGGTAAAACCTAACCTGATATTGTTTATGGATGTATTTCGCATACAGGGTAAGGTCATTACTTACCACCCGATTAAAATCATATAGAGTAGTGAAACTACTGTCCACATACCAACCCTCAAAAGAAGAATAATGATCACTGGTAGGGTCAGTAGCAGGCTTATTTACTAAATTTGAGCTATTCACCGTTACGGAAGGGATAGGAGTTCCTGCATATGTTTCAAAGCTCACTTTGTATTGCTTATTAGTCCACTGGGCATAGGCTGTAATTTGGGTGGTAATGTCAGTAGTGGTGAAATCGAAAATGCTTCCCCCACTAGAAGCATCATACCATCCTTTGAATCCATAGTGTTCCTGAGATGGATCTGATGGAGGGGAAACTTTCTCTCCATAAAGGACATATTCGGTAACAGTAGGATCACCACTTATAAGTCCCCCGTTAGCATTGAAGGTTACCCCATAGTAACTGGTTAGGGTTACCGTGTAGTCTGATGTAGTCCCATCAATTGCGGTTACCGTATAGATATTATTCGTAGAGAAATCTTGAGCTACTCCCGAAGCCGGAGAGATATTTGATCCACTATGGACAATAGTTGGAATTAAACTAGTCGTCCAATTTTCCACATTGGTAACCGTCTTACTCACAGTTCGACTATTGGTATTAACATCCATCGCAATATTCGCTTTCAAATGTGAATGATCGCTTTCTAGGAAAGCAAATGAAAGGATCTCTTTACTGTATTTTTGTTGCTGTGACACTTTTATGGTATAAGTGGCAGAGGTAGTTCCATCTTGGGCTGTTACGGTAAAATTATGGGTAGCACTACCACTGAAATCCATATTGGTAGTGTATTGTCTGATTTCACTCAATGTTAGATCTTTGTTATTACCATCTTGAAGGGTAGCTCCCTCACCTACTTCCAGAGTGAACATAACACTACTTACATCAGTTCCTGTCGGCAAGAGTATGGTAATGTCGTTTCCGTTAGGAAAAAACTCTTGATTGCCATGAAGGACAATAAGAGAACTATCGGAGTTCTTTTCAGTGGTGACGAAGTAGGTTATGTCATTAGTAACCCGATAATTACCGATAGTTAAATCTTTTTTTACAGTTAGTTGATAGATGGTATGGTAGCTTAGATCAGTTGTTGGAGCTATTTTTATCTGATTAGGTGTTGAGGTAACTTCAACCTTTAAAGTAATGGGGTTGCCCCCCCTCCCCCCCATGTCCAGTAGTTCTATTTGGCTGGTTAAAGAATTGACATAACTATCCATATTTCCTAGTGATTGATCGAATGTCAACAAAAATGAGGTATCCACCGGTATGGCATTGGTGTCGTTAATTGGAACGTCATTGCCATTCACAACAGAAAAAGACGAGATCCCCAGAGAATCATAATTTACGCTGGGAGCAGTACCTCCGTCATCTGTTACTCCACAGGACAAGTAAAGTCCGATCAGCAGTAAACAGATCATGAAATAAGTAACTCTAGGCATACTGTTTTTATACAATTTTCTATATAATTTGATTTGATTGTTTTTCATATACATGTTCTTCCTTCAAAAAAATTGTTCAATTGACCTAAATGCTAGACTACATTTAATTATATTATATTTTCAATATTTTTACAAGCAAAATACGAAAATAAAGTACGCAGAGAATTTACTGTACCCCTCCCACTTCATAGGCTCCCATGTCCGGGCGACCTACCCGATCATATCCGCGAGCATCAATGGCAGTGAGATCATCGGCATCGTTCGGAGGACTCTCTTGTATCGTCAAACCGAGATCGCTGTACCAGTCAGTTTGATCTTTGCTATAATAGAGATTAACTTCCGAATAAGTATTTTCTGTCCCCCCCCCCCCCCCCCCTCACACAGACTCCCTTATCCTTGGCCGGGCTATTGTTGCCAATGGAGATGGTGTGATTTCACCTCCATGGTTGACTAAGGGGCCGAATCCGGGATCATCATCAATAGCCTCCTTATTGTTAATCTCAATAGGATAGACGATAGTATCAGTATTTCGCAAACGAATTCCGCTTGCAGTGGTGGAAAGAGTAGTTCCCCCCTCAATAACGGAGTAATACAAATTTACAATTTCTGTATTGGCGTTATCATTGCGTAAATAAATATTTCCATTATTATCCCACAAGATCGTATTTATTAGGGTAAGTGATTCTCCGTTACCATCATGATAAATCCTGCCTCCTTGTTGATTAGCCTCATTACTTGAGAAGGTAACATTGATCAAGGTGGGGAAAATACCAACCATCAAAGACATAATGCTCCTCAAGAGAATAAACAGGCTTATGAGTGATTGGGGTTAAGCTCTTTACCATTACAGTATCACTACCGCTATCTGATTCAAAACTCACCCTGTATTGCTTATTAGTCCACTGGGCATAGATTATGATTTGAGTAATGATAACAGCATTGGAGTTAAAAATATTTCCCTCATCAGGCTCATCATACCATCCCTTGAATTCGTAGTGCTCTAGGGATAGATCTGATAGAAGAGGTGTTTTCTTTCCATAAAGGATATATCGGGTGGTGGTAGGGGCTCCAGCTATAAGTCCCCCGTTGGTGTTGTACTTCATAGTAATTGGTTAGGCTTACCGTGTAAGTAGATATATTTCAATCAAATGCGGTTACCGTATAAGTATTATTCGTGGAGAAGTCCCGGGGTACTCCCGAGGCCGGGGAGATATTCGATCCATTATGAACAATAACTGGAGTCAAATGAGTAATGCCTTTTACATTAGTGATCGTCTTAGTTATGTTTAGGGCAGTAATATCCATCATGATATTCATACCCAAGAATGAATTGTCTTCTTTTAGAAAAGCAAACGAGAAAATTTTCTTACTGTCTCTCAGTTGTACTTTTACGGTATAAATAGAGTCCCATCCTGAGCTGTTACGGTAAAGCTATGGGAAGCCCCACTACTGAAATCCACATTGGTAGTGTATTGTCTGTTTTTATTTAATAATAAATCAACATTATTGCCATCTTGGAGAGTAGCTCCTTTACCTACCTCCAAGGTAAAACCAACACTATCAAGATCAGCTCCTACCACCAAAAGAATAGTGATGTCGTTTTCGTCAGAAGGAATCTCTTTACTGTTATAAATGACTATAAGGGAATTGTCGGAGTTTTTTTCAGTGGTGATGGAGTAGGTTATGTCATTAGTAACCCGATAGTTACCGATGGTTAAATCTTTTTTTACAGTTAGTTGATAGATGGTATGGTAGCTTAGATCAGTTGTTGGAGCTATTTTTATCTGATTAGGTGTTGAGGTAGTTTTAACACTGAAGGTAATAGAGCTATCCTCCTCCTCCATGTTTGTAAATTTTATTTTACTTTTCAAATAATTGATATGATCAGCCATATCTCCTAGAGATTGATCGAATGTCAATAAAAACGAAGTATCCACCGGAATGGCATTGGTGTCACTAATTGAAACTTCCTTGTCATCCACAATGGAAAAAAGACGAGATTCCCAAAGGATCGTAGGTGATAGGAGCAATACTTTCGTCCTCTGTTGCCCCACAAGATCAGACAATCATTAATCATTCAATCCAAACGATAAAATTCAATTAAGATAATTTGAAATAATAACGATTATATAGATAGAGGTTTTCTTTTTACCTTTCAAAAATAAGAGGAACAAAAAAAATAGATAGAGATGTTTAAGTCGATTGATTTTCATTTTAAAGAATTTTTCTTTTATATAGGATTACTTATTGGGTTTTTTTTTCTAACTCATAATCTGCTTCTTATTAAACATTATCAGTTGGAAAGGAAAATAGTGACGATGAAAAAAAAATTCCAAAAACTCAGTATAGAGGAAAGAAAACTCCGCAGCCAAAGAGATACTGAAATCAATAAACTATTTGAGGAAAGTCGGTCTCGATTAAAAAAGTACTCCATAAAAAATATTCCTTTGATCCAATTTGAATAATCATTGAAAACGACTTTACAAGAATACAAAACTTTAAAAAATCTCCTTTCCTTAACCGAAAAAGAATTTCGGCATTTTTGTCGTATCTGGGAAAAAAGCAAGATACTTGATGTCGATAGTCGGATGATGGATCCAGGGGGACTATTTCTAGCTCAAAAAGGTTTAGTCACTGATGGACATCTTTTCATACCTGAAGTCTTATCCAAAGGAGCCAGTGTAATAGCTGACCCTTCTTATCCCAGTCAATCTTCAAGTTTAGAAAAAAAGATCATCCGCATTCCTGATCTTTCCAGTATCGCAGGAAAACTCGGAGCTATTTTTTATCATTATCCTTCTAAACGGCTTCGGATCGTAGGTATTACAGGAACCGATGGCAAAACCACCACTACTCGCCTCCTAGCTGAAGCTTATCATAGTTGGGGATATCGCAGTGCCGGAATTGGAACCCTGGGGGTTTATGTAGTAGATGATCCCAAAATCAAAGTCCCCCACCATGATACTCCCAATACCACTCCTCATCCTATCATTTCACAACGGATACTGTATTCATTACATCAGCTAGGAGTAAAGATTGTGGTAATGGAAATATCCTCCCATGGACTTATCCTGGAACGAGTCCAGGAAGTAGCTCTAGATAGTGGGATTTGGATCAATCTTAGCCCGGAACACCTTGACTATCATGGTAATTTAGAAAACTATGCTCGTACCAAAAGCCGTCTTTTTGAACTTTTAAGACATAGTCCAAAAAAAATAAAACATGGAGTGATGGGGTTAGATTCCTTTATCGATCTAAGAAATCAACAAAACCTTCCTTGGATACAAGAAATTATGATAAGAATTGAAGCTCAGACTGAGAATTATCCTATGAGTTTTTTTTGTTATAAAAAGAAAAAAAATCCTGAAAAAAAGTTTGCCGGCATTCTTCCTTCAAATTTGAGATCGCAAGTCGCTTTATATTCTCATTTTCCTCACAAGTCATCACAAGCAGTCGAATTAAAAACCGGCCAAAACCTAGGGGAACGAATATCAATTATTTCTACTGAACTAATAGGACAGTTTAATGCTCAGAATATAGCTGCAGCTTATTTAGAGTTAGAACATTTTCGCAGAGAAATTTCTCCCCGACCTCATTGGAATCCGGTTAAAAAAGTTTTGAAGAAAGTGAAAGTGAGGGGACGTTTAGAAGAATATTCTCTGGAGAAAAACTGTTATCCCAACCATCCTCGCTACAAGATCTTAAAACACTGCCGGCTCTATATTGACTATGCTCATACCCCCCAGGCCCTAGAGAAAACCCTCATTGCCCTCCGAGACACCTGGGAAACTCCCATTCTCTGTGTTTTCGGCTGTGGGGGTGATCGAGACCATGTTAAACGAAAACCAATGGGAGCTGTAGCCTGTCGATTAGCAAATATCGTTCTCATTACCGACGATAATCCCCGTATCGAACCCCCCGAAGTAATTCGCCAAACCATCGTAACTGGATGGCAAGAACAATATCGTCAACTATCCAAAAAAGAGAAAGTATCTCGAAAAATGGAGGTAATTTCCGGAAGAAGAGAAGCGATCCGGAGAGCATTAGAAATCATTCCACAGAAAGGAGTTATCCTTCTAGCCGGAAAGGGGCACGAAGATTATCAAATCATCGGCCGTAAAAAATTACCCTTTGATGAACGGGAGGTTCTAAGAGAAATACTTTCAAATTCAGAGGCTCTTAACTCTATAACCCTATGACTAATCTATAATATAACTTGTTTGCTTATTGAATAATTACTGAGCTCGGTTATGATATAATCATTGTATGGTTCCTTTCTTATTAAAATTTTTTTTTCAAGTAACTCTTATTTTTTTAGCTTTTAATTGTTCTCGGGAATTTCAAGAATCCGATATTTCCCTTAATATTCTTCTCAACCCTCATGGCAATGCCCCCCTTTCTGCTCTAGCCAGAATCACCCTCCCTGGAAATGATTTCTATTCGGTAACTGTCACGGTTAAGGGTAAGAATTCTTCAAAAAGTTTGGATATTTCTCATACCTTTACCAAACAAAGTGGAAAATTCTCTTTTCCAATTTTGGGGTTGTATCCTGATCATACCAATCAAATCGAAATTCGGTTTCGAGATGAAGCAGGAAAGGAAATCGCTTTGATGAGAGAAATTATTACCGAACCCTTGGATGAAGATCTCATCATTCCCATTGAAATTTTCATAAATCGCCTTGATCCCGAAGATCAAGGTATCTATTTGGTGGACAATATTCGCATCGCCTTTGACCAATATGGAGAAATTCGCTGGGCATATACCGGAGATAGTTTTCTTAATTATGGGAAACTTGCTAATGGTAATCTGGTCATCAATTCCGGAGAAGATATACGTCTTCTCTATCATTATCACCAATTTTATGAAGTGAGTATGACTGGTGAAATTATTAACACTTATGATATCAGTGATTATTATGGCCATCATGATCTTTGGGAGATCACCACTGGACCGGAAGCAGGAAATTTCATAGTCGGAGCGAATGAAGCCTCTCCCAGCACTGATGAAGATGTTGGAGAGGATGGAGTGGGACAAGAAGACATCCTTCTTCTTATAGATCGAATAACTGGAAAAGTAAAGAAGTCTTGGGACTTAAAAAAACTCTTTGATGCAAAAAATCCCTACCAACACCATATCCCTCGCGGAAAGATGATGCATCCTGATGATTGGATCCATGAAAACGCCCATTACTATGATCCGGAAGACAACTCTATTGTTTTTTCCTCCCGGCATCAGAGTGCGGTGGTGAAGTTCGATTATGATACTGGACAGTTGATTTGGATTCTCACCGACAACAGTTCCCGGCAATGGGACCATCATACCAACTTTTATGGACAGGTAATTGCCGATTATATCCTTCAACCTATCTCTATCAAGTCGGGAAATAAAAAAGAAATTATCGATCCCGGAGCGATTAACTTTTGGCCTTATGGACAACATGCAGTGAAACGAATTGGAGGCAAGAATGGATTGGAACATATTCTTCTCTATGACAATGGAAATGCTCGCAATTTTTTTCAATACGGGAAACGAAAACAAAAATACTTTTCCCGAGCAATAGAGTATCGGGTCAATAGAAAAAATATGACAGTGGAAAAGGTTTGGGAGTTTGATGCCGGAAAAAAATACTTTACTATTGCCACCGGAAGCGTAGATCTCCTTACCGAAGGCAAATCACAAGATCATCGTCTTATTGGTTACATGTGGGTGAGTAAAAATAAGAGTACTCCTAGGATATTTGAATTAGATTCTCAAGGAAATGTTGTATTTGAAGCTCGGTTTAATGAAGGAAAAACTTTTTATTATCAAATAGAAAAATTCGATCTTTATCAAGGATTACCTTAACTCTATTTTCTTAGACTTATTTGTTTCTCCATTCTAATTTACGGAGTTGGGGAGAAAAGTAAGCAGTAATGGTCACCACTATCAAAGTCATGATTCCCCCAAATAAGGTAGCAGGGATCACTCCCATTAGGCGAGAGGTGAGACCACTCTCAAATTGTCCAAGTTCATTGGAAGAAGAAATGAAGATAGAACTTACCGACATCACTCGACCTCGAATGTAGTCGGGAACATAGGACTGGAGAATGATCCCCCTGACTACCATGCTTACTGAATCAAAGAAACCGCAGACAATCAAGATAGCCATCGATAATAGGTAATTGCGTGAGAAAGCAAAGAGGATAATCCCTACACCAAATCCAAAAACACTGACAAGCATTTTTAAACCTTGTCCTCTCTTCATAGGAAAGAATCCCATGGTAATAATTCCAATTCCAGCTCCGATGTCCATAGAGGCATTGAGCCAACCAAAGAGTGAAGGAGAGACGAAAAGAATATCTCGAGCATAAATTGGGAGTAAAGCCACCACTCCACCAAAGAGAACCGCCAACATATCGAGGAGAATAGCTGGGAAAATCACCTTATGGGCATAAACATAGCGGAGTCCTTCTAAGATATTATCCAAAGTATTTTTTAAACCGGAAACTTTTTTGGTCATGATCATCGATATGGCAGGTAATTTTCTTAAATGAAAGAAAGCTATAAGGAAGAAAAAAGAACCTAACCCAATTCCCATATGGGTAGGTAAAATTGAAACTAAAAATCCCCCCAAGGCGTGTCCGATCACTGATCCAAACAAAAAGGAACCCGTGAAATAAGGTCCACTCTGGGAAATCTTCTCCTTAGGAATAATATTAGGGACTATGGCACTTAGATTGCTTGCCCAAAAACTACGAAGGATACCGGTGATAAAAGAAAAAGCAAGGAAGACATAGGGAAGTCTAATGTCAGATAATTGCCAAGTGAGAAAAGCTAATAAGGCGATAGAGATAAAATTCGTGAAAGAAACTGACACTGCTATCTTCTTTCGATCATAAGAATCAATGATATTACCAGCAAAGAGACCACATGTTATGGCAGGGACCACTTCAAAAAGACCGATTAATCCAATAAAAAGAGGATTCTGGGTAATGCGATAGATTTCCCAACCCATGATAGTAAAAAGCATTCGGGCAGTGAGAATTCCGAAAAAGCGAGCGACCAAAATACATCGATAATGAGGATACTGTCGAATAAAGGTGATAAAAGAAAAAGATTTAAAAGTGGGGATATGCAAGATTATCTTGATTCCAACAACAAGGTAATTTCCCTCCAAACTATTTTGTAAGGGTTTAGGTTCTCTGAATGACAGAAATATTTTTGACATATCTCCCGAAGTTCTTTACTTTTATCTTCTCTAAGACCTGGATCACCAAGATAGCGTCCAGTTTCTTTAACTAAGGCGCCAACACTTAAATGGTGATTGATAAATTCATTCACTACCGGACGGTTGACTGCGATATTGACCATACCGATGTAATCCACATAGATTAAGAAACGAGCTATAAGATAAGTGGACCAAGATATTTTGTAAGCAATAAAATGGGGAGCCCCAAAAAAAGAAGCTTTCAAAGTAGTGGTGCCAGAGCAAGCTAAAATGAAATAGGATTGGGCCATGATGGCTTCGGAATGATCGTGTATAATGTCAACTTTCACACCGTGGTTATGAATATCTCTTTCTACTAAGGGACGAAAATCTTCATGGGATAGTGACACCACCCAAGAATACTGAGGATAATATTTCTGAAGTTGTTTCACTGTAGAAAGGAAGACAGGAAGCAGAGTTTTTATCTCCTGATAGCGACTCCCAGGAAAAATACTGACTAATGGATAAGGATAAGTTTTTCCCAAAATCTCTGGTTGATAATCGTCAGTTAAAATATTTTGGAAGGGATGGCCGGTATAGACACTTCGATGTCCAGCTTTGGAATAAATTTGATGATCAGCCAAAAAAGGATTTAAAATGAGATCAAACCATTTCATCTTTTTTACATTCCATTTTCCAATAATAGAAACATGTGGAGGGAAGAAATAAACAGTCTTAATTCCAGTCTGTTTGGAGATCTTACCTAAAACTAGATTACGTCCCTGTCCATCGATACAAAGATGAATATCGATTTTATTTCTTTTAAGATAGGAGCGAAACCATCGAAAAAGTGCTAGAGTAGAGAACAGGTATTGCATCCCCTCAATAATTCCAACACTACTTTCGGTAATATGATCTTTAATCATAATGACATCCGATCCTTCAAGTTTACGGATTCTTTCCCCAGCAAGACATAGAAAACGAAATTTTTTAGGATAGTGGCGACGAGCATAAAGAATGAGATCATAGCCATTGTGATCTCCAGAAATATCAAAGCAGGTGATCAGAATAGTGATCATTTAATTTTGGATGGGGAAGAAGAGAAAAACCAATTATAGAGCAAGATCAATATTCGATAACGTTCAAAGCTGTTTTGGGGATGTCTGGCAATCCAGGTCGCCCAAACTCCTGTCAGAGAGAAACCAACAGTAACAATTATGACATTGATCTGAATTAAAATCCAGAGAGCAGGTTCAATAAAGTAGGGAACAATCCATAGAGAAAAATATAAGAAGAGTTGTGAGACGAAAAAATAAGTGAGGATTAAGGAATGGATAATAAAAATTTGACGAACTTCTTTTCGCTTTTCAATATCTTTTTTTATGATGAAAAGAAAATAAAAAAACCAAAGTCCAATCAATGGCAAACTTAAAATAAATAACAACCCATTTTTGGAGGTGTGGGACGGTTTTAAATCAGAGTTTGAAAGAGAAGGAGCAGATACCATCTCTTAATTATAACTTGTTGTCAAATAACTTAAAACGATCTAATTGTCTAATTGCTAAAGGAAAGATATTTTACTCAACAATCTCTTCACGAATTGAGTTAGTAAGTAATTTAAATTTCTTAGATACTCTTTCACTATGATGAGTAAAAATATGAATAAACTTGTCGTTCCTTTTAAAATACCCAATTTGTTTACATTGAGTAATGATATTTTTGAACGATTTACTATCATTTAATTTCTCTAACATCAGGATAGGAAAAACTGAATAATAAAGAAAGCTACGATAATAAATATTTCGATTCTTGGTAGCTATGATATTTAGAATACTAGCTCTAAAGGCAGAAAGATAACGGGCTGAATTTCCCTGATAACTGATGGAAATAATGCTATTGGCACCCACCCCAAAGGCAAGTTTGATAGCTATTTCACAGAAAGGAACTAAACGATCGGTATTTTTATAATAGGTAAGTCCCTGGTCTAAATAAAAAGACTCACTGTTTAATATGATTCGAGACATGGCAGCTACCGCAGTACTCGGATATTTTCCATAGGCAGTTTCTCCAGAAAGCATCACCGCATCCACTCGGGAGCGGATAGCATGAGAAATGTCGCTTACTTCTGGACGTGAAGGGCGAGGATTCTCAATCATACTATTAAGCATCTGAGTAGCAATGATAGTTACTACTCCCTTAGCTTTAGCTTTATCAACGATCTTCTCTTGGAGGATGGGTACCTTTTCAAAGGGAAATTCCAAACCAAGATCTCCCCGGGCTACCATAACCCCTTGGGTCACGTCCAATATCTTGTCAATATTTTTTATACCCTTAGAGTTTTCTATCTTGCTAATAATGGGGATATCTCCACCACATTTTTTCACGAAACTACGAATATTCTCTACATCTTGAGCTGAACTTACAAAAGAAGCAGCTAGCCAACTAAAATTTTCTTCAACGATCACCTTTATGTTTTCTTTGTCCTGCTGATTGAGGATGGGGAGTCCAATATCAACCCCAGGTATAATGACTGACTTCTTGGATTTAAGAAGACCTCCTTGACGAACTTTAAGGAAAACTATTTTCTTTTTAATTTCCAACACTGTAAATTCAAAATTCCCATCATCAACAAGTATGATCTGTTCCTTCTTCACTAAGGTATGAAATCGGTCATAGTCAATTCCAATGATAGAAATATCCTTTTTAATCCATTTTTGTTTGAGTATATTTGGCTTTTCTTTGATTGAGCAAAAACAGACTTTTTGTCCGGGGAAGAGAGTATGGTTGTCTAAGTCTGTACGTATTTCTGGACCTTTAAGGTCACCGAGAAAGGCTACATCATGTTTAATCTTTTTTAGTTGTTGTCTTACCCAATGGATCTGTTTTCGAGCATCGTTTGGGGTTAGATGGGAAAAGTTGAATCGAATGACATTTACCCCCCCCTTCATAGCTGAGGCAAACATTTTTTCATCTTTAAGGGTGGGTCCAAAAGTAGCGATGATTTTGGTTTTTCTAAATTGTCTCATATAACTTCTGTTTATTGAGCCCAATATTAGGTATTGACAGGCAAGGTATTGATTTTGTGACCAGGAATTAAATAAATATCTCCAAAAGCTTTTTCTTGACGAGCATCTATGATTTCCTGTTTATAAAGTTCCAATAGTCCCCAAAAAGTAACAATGGCTTCCTGCTTTTGAATTTTCTTAGAAAGGAAAAGGTCAAGAAATTTGATTTTTTTAAATCGCTTCACTTGATCAACAATCAAAGTCATTTTATCAGTGACGGAATATTCTCTATCCTGAAAAAGAGGTGGGGTGTCCAATGTCTCAGTAAGATTGAGATAAGCAAGCAAAATATCTTTGAGCCTCACCGATTGCCAACTAACACTCAGTCTATTTTCATCTTCTTCATGAAAATAAGATTTACTTCGTCGGCTTCTTTCTTTAGCTTCCAGATAGTGGGAGAATTTATCTTCTCTTTCCGACAACTTCTTAGTCGCTTTTTTAAATTGTTCATAAATGAGCAACTTTTCAATCAATTCCCTTTTTGGAGCTTCAAAGTCTTGGACATCATCTCCCATTTCTTCAGCAATAAGAATACGAGATTTGATTAGAATCAAGGTAGAAGCCATAACCAAAAAATCAGCCGATAATTCTATATTAATTTTTTTCATAAGGTTGATCATTTTGAGATACTGGGCGGTAATTTCTTTGATAGGGATATCTTGGATGTTCACTTTGGAGGCACGAATAAGATCCAAGAGCAAATCTAGGGGTCCTTCCCACATCGGAAGAGTGACATCGTAACGGTGATAACCGAGAAAAGTTTCAGAAACCTGATTCATGACAATACATCAATATTAAATGAATACTAAATAAGTATAATATAAACTATTAATAAGATCCGTCAAAATTCGTCTTTCTTGTATATTTTACGATTTCATAACTAATTCCATTTTCTTCTCCTTTCTCCAAAACTTTTCTATTTGGAAAATCTTTTCGAAAAGGAGGGAAAAAAGTATCAGCAAGGAATTTTTGATGAAACTCAGTTACATAGAGAATATCGATATCCGGAAGAGCTAAACGAAAAACTTCAGCCCCACCAATAACGAATACCCGAGCTGTTCTGTCTCCATTCACATTTTGAGCTTGATTGAGTAGAGCGTTCCAATCCGAACCAAAAATCACTTTTTCCTTATTTGATATGGTATGATGGCGGGTAAGAACAAAATTCCTTCTTCCAGGAAGGGGGCGATATTTTAGTGGAAGTGAATCCCAAGTTTTTCGTCCCATCACAACTGCTGGAAGGGGTTCTCCTATATCATGTTCAGTGGTAAGGCGACGAAACCAGGTCATGTCCGCCTTCAAACTAATGAGAAGCTTTCCCCGATACCCCATTCCTCGCTGAATATCTAAAGATATTACTCCCACTAACATTTTTTGTCAGAAAACCTATATCGCAATGGGCAAACTGATAGGGGAATGACATTGATAGTTTTGGAGAACCGTATCTCCATGTTTCCATTCCAAAATAGAGGTAAATTGATCAGTAACAATTTTTGGTAAAGGATAAGGTGTCCGGGTAAGTTGTTTCCGAATTCCATCCAGATGATTTTCATAAATATGAACATCACTGAGCATCCCCGTCACTATCCCCTCATTAAGGTTAGCCTCTTGAACCAAGAGATGAAGGAGAAGAGCATAAGATGCCAGATTGAAAGGGATCCCCAAACCGAGATCACAACTTCTTTGAAACCAAGTCAAGTGAAGCCGTCCTTCCGTAACGATAAGATGAAAGAGAACATGGCAGGGGGGGAGGGCCATTTCATTTAACTGTGCAGGATTCCATGCACTCACTAACATTCGGCGATCATCGGGATTTTGTTTAAGGGTATTGATCACCTGTTTTAATTGATCTACCCCAAAAAAATTTCGCCACTGATAGCCATAAATCTTTCCTAAGTCTTTCTCTTCCTTTTGAAATTTTTCTCTTTCTTCTCTCCCCATCCCTGGAAGAATTTTTTGAGGATTACACCACTCATTCCAGATAGAGCATCCCCTCTCTTGATACCAACTC
The DNA here is from genome assembly GCA_965224715.1 of Spirochaetota bacterium. GTDB lineage: Bacteria > Spirochaetota > UBA12135 > COTS27 > CAXSBA01. The sequence goes on from OZ245054.1 coordinate 456,244, forward strand.
TTATCAGTAACACCTTTAATAAACCCTTCCAGCTCCACCTTAATACTCTTAAATGCCATTTTTTTAGTGGTGAGAAGAGGAAACCCCTGAGATAGATCATGACGTATCATAGCACCGGGTATTGTAAGAGCTTTAATTCCTGTACGATTATTCTTCCACTCTCCCTCATTTAAGACGGTTTTGATTAAATCTAAATAAACCTTCATTATTTACGGATAAAGTAAATATTTCTCCCAAATTTCGGAGAGAGATTTAGGGGAGAAGGTTGAAGTTTTATTTTTTTTTTGAGGAATAAGACGATAAGCCAATCGTTCATGAAGGCGATTCTTTCTCCCCAACCAAAATTCAAAATAATCAGGGATCAAAAGATAACCTCCCCAATACTCCGGACAAGAAGGTGAGGTAGAGTAATGTTTTACTTCACGGATCAAGGTTTTCCGATTGATTAAAGTCTGACTTTGTTTTGAGACTGCAGCTGCGACTTGACTCCCTGGAGGACGGGAATCAAAATATCTTTTTGAATGTTCTGGAGAAGTCTTTTTAATTTTTCCTTCAATCCTAATCTGTCTATCAATAGCTGGCCAGAAAAAATTAGCAGCGGCATAAGGATAGTTTCCCAATTCCTTACCTTTGTCACTTAAGTAATTGGTATAAAAAACCAAACCAGCATAGTCAAACTCCCTAAGAAGCATTACTCGGGAACGGGGACGATGATTAGAAGTTACCGTAGATAAAACCATAGCATAAGGCTCATAAAGCTCTACTTCCTCCTTCTTACCTTCTTTATCATAAAGATTATTTGTCCGGGAACTCTTCACCGCTTCATCATACCACTCCTGAAACAATTTCACAGGGTGATCAGGGGTAATAGCCATTGAGAGCTTTTCTTCCCCACTCTCACGATGTGGTTGGTATTCCTTTCTAAGATCGACTTCCATAACTTTTGATTACCTTTTATCGGATTCGACAATCCTTAGATAGAATTTCCTGACATCTTTATCGAATTCTTCTAAACTGTCAGGGTTAAGATAAAACATATGCCCCCCATCATAAAGATGGAGGCGAATTTTCTCTTGGGCCTGAGGAATCCGAGAATGTAAAATCAGATAACGAGAAGTATAATAAGGTGTTACTAAATCATGACGGCCATGGACAATCATCGCCTCCATTTGAGGATTGGCGCCTAATCCATCTTCCAAATCTGAAAAGGCTTCCACCTCTTTAGAACTTCCAGGGTATTTCCAAGATGCATTGACGGTATTATTCAATACAAAAAATTCTCTCAGCCCATTCACTCCCAGTTCATCCCGATAATAATGATTAGCTGCTACATGGAAAGCAGCTGAAAGAGTGGAAAGATAGGTATCCTGTCCATAGTACCCTTGTTGAGGTAAAGGGTCAGGATAAATCACAGTGCTATCATACAAACTCAGAACCAATCCCTTTTCACTGAAAAGATTTTTAGCATAATCCGTAAAGGAGATCTTTCCCTTTTTCTTGGTAAGAAAATCAGGTTTCAATCCGGTCAAAAGAGATAGGTCTTTATAAAAAGACTCTGTTTCCTTATCACTTAAGGAATTTCCTTGACTGATCAAAGGAAGATATTTTTGTAGGAGATAATTTTCAATCCTTTTTTCAATATCCCCAAACGAAGGAAGTGGGGTAAGATCACCGAGATGATAATATTGAGCGGTGTGGATAAAAGAAGGAAGTAAGCGAAGCCAAGGGGAAAGAGAAATTCGTGAATGCTCCCGGATCAACCATAAATCCAGAGCTGGACTTACCATTACTACCCCGGCCGGAGAGATTCCGGTCTTATTGAGAAGATATTTTGCCAAAGCTCCAGCACGAAGTCCTCCATAACTCTCTCCAACCAATATTTTGGGCGACAACCACCGGTTATTGTCAGTAATCCACAAACGAATAAAATGGGAAAGGGATTGAAGGTCCTCATGAACTCCCCAGAATTTTTTCAAAATCTTGGACTCCTTTTCTTCTTTATTTAAGACTACATAGGAAAAACCAGTTCCGATTGGATCAATGAAAACCAAATCACTGCGATCAATCCAGCTATGAGGATTATTGGATAATTGGGTAGCATCAGGAAGAATAAAATTTCTTTCATCGATTCGAGGCTTGATAATCTTTGGACCGGCTACCCCAAAGTTAAGATAAACTGAAGATGCTCCCGGTCCTCCATTAAAAAAAAAGGAAACCGGACGAGAAGGATCTTGATTATCTGAGAGATAGGCATTATAACACATCCGACCACTATAGTCAGGAAGGGAATCAGTTTTAACCGGCATACAATCAAAAATAAGTTGGTAATTTATTGTTCTGCCATTGATAGTGATTTTCTGGACTTTTTCTATTCTTTTGATTTCTGGAAATTTCTGAGGAACTTTTTTATCTTCTTTCATCTTTGCTGAGAGAAAAAAGAAAAGGAAGAGGATCATAAGAAAGATATATTTATCAAACTTATTGAAAAGATGGGGTGGAAAAATAAAAAATACTGAATTCATTTAAAAAAATTTTAAAAAAAATATAAGTAATTTTAACATAAATAAAATATAAATCTTAATCAAAGAACATAGGAAAGATATGCAAGAGTACGCCCAAATCTTTACTTTATCGATTGTTCTATCCTTGATCTCCCATAACAAAAGGGATGGAGAGAAAAACCTCACTCTGGAACTCCATAATCTCTGGAACTTCTTTTTGTTCTTTGAATTACAAGTTAAGGCTTTGGAGTTGAACATGGAAAAATATTGATAGCTATAGCACCATGTTATAATTACTCATGGCAAATTCGATCGGTATTATCGGCTTCGGACGTTTTGGTAAGGTACTTTATAATATTCTCAGCAAAGGATTTATCATTAAGGTTTATGATTCTGTTACTGATCCTGCCATAAACCCAATCACAGAGAACTTTAATCAGGAATTTTCCCAAGCGGAATTCGTAAATTGGGATATCCTGCTTCAGGAAAAAGTGATCTTTGTGGCAGTCCCTATCAACCGTTTTGAGGAGGTAATCCGAAAGATGTCTCCGTCTCTCACTGATCGACACACTGTCATTGATGTCTGTTCAGTAAAGGTTCATCCTTCAAAAATTATGAATCAATACTTACCTCCCAAAACTGGAATTATCGCTACTCATCCTCTTTTTGGTCCCGACTCCTATTTGGATCCTCGGGAAAAACGTAAGATTATGATGCATTGCCTCCGTTCTTGTCCAGAAGATAAAGATAATCTACAATATAGTTCTTGGAAGGACTTCTTTTTCAAACAAGGTTTCGAGATTATCGAAATGACTCCAGAAGAACATGACCGAATGGCAGTTGAAACCCAAGGGATTACTCATTATTTAGGTAGATTCCTCAAAGAATATGGGATCAAAAAAACTCCCATCGACACTCAAGGTTTTACCGATCTTTTAGACTTAGTCGATCAAACCTGCAATGACACTTGGGAGCTCTATATCGACTTACAAAAATTTAATCCCTATACCCAAGAGATGATAAAAAAGATTAACCGGAGCATAAAACAGCTTAATCAAAAATCTGTTCATTTTCAAACCAGTAATAGTTAAACAATCATGACTACCACTACTCATAATCAAAAATGGTCTCCTTCCAGTTGGAAGAAAAAAACCATCAAACATATTCCCGACTATCCGGATACTCAAGCCTTGAAACAAGCTTGCGACACTATCAAAAAGTCTCCTCCTCTTATCTTTGCCGGAGAAGTTCATTCTCTAATCAACAAATTAGCAGATGCTGTTGAGGGCAAGGCTTTTCTTCTCCAGGGGGGAGATTGTGCCGAAAGCTTTGAAGAAACTAGTGGTAACAGTATTCGAGATACCTTTCGAGTTCTTCTCCAGATGGCAGTGATTATCACTGCTGGATTACATAAACCAGTAATCAAGATGGGACGGATTGCCGGTCAATTCGCTAAACCTCGCTCTAGTGATACCGAAAAAATCGGAGATCAAGAATTACCCAGTTATAAAGGAGACATTATTAATGGAATTGAGTTTACTGAAAAGAGTCGAATCCCGGACCCAGAACGGATGGTAAAAGCCTATTATCAATCCGCTGTTGCTTTGAATCTCCTTCGAGCTTTTGCGGTGGGGGGTTTTGCTGATCTTCATCAAGTTCATTCTTGGAACATGGGTTTTGTTAAGAGTGAAGGAGATCGCTATGCCCACCTGGCAGCCGATATCCAGAACAATCTAAATTTCATTGAGGCCTTGGGGATTCATTCAGGCAATACTGCTCAACTTCAAGAAATTGAATTTTTTACCAGCCATGAAGCCCTCCTCCTCCCCTATGAAGAAGCTCTCACTCGTCTCGATTCCACCTATGGAGAAATCTATGACACTTCAGCTCATTTCCTATGGATCGGCGATCGTACCCGTTTTATGGGCAGCGCCCATGTGGAGTTTTGCCGAGGAATCAACAATCCTATCGGAATCAAATGTAGTTCTAGTTTAGATACGGAGGAATTAATAAGGATAATTGATGTTTTGAACCCTAAAAACACTGCAGGAAAAATCACTCTCATTGCCCGTTATGGGGCAGATAAAATTGGGAAATATCTCCCCAATCTGATTCGGGCAGTGAAGAAGGAAGGGAAGCAAGTGCTTTGGTCTAGCGATCCCATGCATGGAAATGTAATCAAGATTCCTAGTGGATATAAGACCCGTCCTTTTAATAAGATTTATTCTGAAGTAAAAAGTAATATAGAAATTCACAAGGCGGAAAACAGTTATTTAGGAGGACTACATCTGGAAATGACCGGTAAAGATGTTACCGAATGTACGGGGGGAATGAAAGAACTTACTGATAAAGATTTATCTGTCCGCTATCATACCCACTGTGATCCTCGTCTCAATGCCACCCAAGCGGTTGAACTTGCTTTCTTAATCTCGGATCATCTACAGAAAAATTCTTGATCACTAACTAGAAAACATTGATGAAATATCCCGTTCTCCAGTCTGGAATTTATGAGCTGATGCAAGATTTGGGGAAGGGGCTTAACAATCCTGATACCCTGATGTTAGGTGGAGGGAATCCCGCCATTATGGAAGAAACTCATAAATTCTTCGTTCCTATCTTGACTGATTTGATAGGCAATACAGAATTCTTTCGTAAAGCCTTTCAAAGTTATTCTTCTCCTCAGGGGGAAGAGTCCTTCATTGCCACCGTAGTGGACTATTTCCATCGAATAACAAAATGGGAAATCAGTACCGAGCATGTCTGTATCACTCAAGGGAGTCAACAGGGTTTTTATATGCTTTATAATTATCTCATCGGCCGATTCAATTCCAACTCTAAAAAAAATACTAATAGTTCTGTTAAGCCGGTTTTAATGGCAGTGAAAACCCCCGATTATATTGGGTATTTCGATCTCATCCCCAAAGATCATTTCCTTTCAGTGGCAGGAAAGGTTACAGACCATGGAGATGGAACCTTCAAGTATGGAATCGATTTTCCAACTCTGGAAGCTATGCTTGATAAAGATGGACAAGATTATCAAATCCAAGCTCTGGTTATCTCTTCTCCGAATAATCCTTCCTCCCATGTTCTCTCCCAGAGTGATACTGATCAACTATATGAGTTAGCCGAGAAATATGACAAACTCCTCATCTTTGATCATGCCTATGGCTTCCCTTTTCCTGACATTATTTTTGAGAAAAAAACTCATTATCCTTTCACATCCAATACCCTTCACTGTTTCAGTTTTTCTAAAATTGGTTTACCCGGACTCAGAACCGGAATCATGATCGGAGAATCAATCCTTATCGAAAAAATGACCATCTTAAATGGAATTGTAAACCTAGCCCCTTCTAGTTTTACCTCCACCCTCTTAGATAGAGTACTCAAAAATCCTGGCTTCGATAAATATATTCAAGAGGATCTATTTCCTCATTATCAAAAAAAACAAAAAGCCGCCTTTCATCATCTCCAAAAAAGTCTTCAAGGGACTTCTGCAAAAATCCACCAGGCCCAGGGAGGTTTTTTCCTCTGGCTTTGGGCGCCCAATTTTCCATTAAATTCCTACCAACTCTATGAAAAACTTAAAAAAGAAAAAGTTGTGGTAGTTCCAGGAAACTATTTTTTCATTGAAGAATCTGATCGTAAGGATGCCTACCTCAGGATCAGCTATACCATGGAGGAAGAAAAGGTCATGAAAGGGCTTGAGATCATTGGAGATACAATTAAGAAAGTCTACTCTCAAGTATAATCTTTTCTTCTTTCTTATTCTCTATAATTTTTTGATGTCCCTATCACCTAAAATCAAACTTTATTTTGGCGTTATCTCCATCAGTTTTTTCCCCATATCCTTTTATCACCTTTCTGAAAAAACCCATCCTATCCTAGGGACTTTCCTTATTTTCTTAATGGTTTTCATCCTTTCTCTTCCCGTATCAATAGGGGAAATCATTAAGGATAGATTTAACTCATCTTTTCAACCTAATAAAAAAATTAATTATTTTGATATAAGTAAAATAACTTCCCGGATATGGGGAATTCTTTTACTTATTTGTAGTTTAACTATTTTAGGTAATTTTCTAGTTATCTATGCCCTTTCTCATCAATTTTCTCCTTCAGTCGTCCAGGGCATCCTCCGCACCGAAACTATTTTTGTAACTTTGGGAGGTATTTTTATTTTTAAAGAGAGTTATCCCCGTACCTTACCCTGGGTGATCATTCTTCTCATTATCGCTTTTACGATCATGGGCTATGAAACCCTTATCCAGAGGGTTTGGGAATGGCATAATATTTATATCCTCCACGTTCTCCTAGCAGCATTATGTTTCAGTCTCTTCCAAATCCTTAGTAAATTTATTATCCATGATTTAAGTGTTTATTTTCTCAATGGGATAAGGTCTCTTATAAACTGTCTTCTCATTCTCCCTTGGATCTATTCTTATTTTCATAATATCACTGTGGAAGTGATATTGTTTGCCTTCGTTTCAGCTTTGATTGGTCCCTTTTTGGGAAGAAATGTGATTTTGAGTTGTACCCGTGACCTTCCTCTAAACACTATCGGTTTCAACCTTTCCCTTACACCTATTTTCAGTTTAGGGCTCCAGTGGCTCTTCATCGGTACTCTTCCTTCCAATTATGAAATAATCGGTGGCGCCATTATCATTCTCTCTGTTCTTATCTTTAATCTGAGTAAAAAATAGATCATGTGGTACATGCTATAATTTTTTTAATGAAAGCGGTTGTCCATACCCATTATGGTAATCCTTGCGACGCTTTGAGCATTGAAGAAATTCCCATCCCCACACCCAATTCGGAAGAAGTTTTAATTCGGGTTATAACCTCAGCAGTAAATGACTATGATTGGAGTTTGGTTAGGGGAAAACCTTATCTTTATCGTTTAATGTTTGGATTCTTCCGACCTAAGAAATCGGTTCCGGGGATGGAGGTAGCCGGTATTATCACTAACAAAGGGTTAGCCGCAAAAAAATTTAAAATTGGCGATATGGTTTATGGCGACCTCTCTGAATTTGGTTTCGGTTCCATGGCAGAGTATCTCGCGGTAAATGAACAAGCCCTTACCTTAAAACCTCAAAAAATGAGCTTTGATAAAGCGGTAACTATCCCTCACGCTGCCATGTTGGCTCAGCAAGGGTTAAAAGAAGGCAGTGCCTTAAATCCTCCTTTTCCTGAAAAGCCGGAAATTTTAATAAATGGGGCCGGTGGAGGGGTGGGAATCTTCGCTATCCAACTTGCCAAAGAATACTGGCCTCAAGCTATCGTCACTGGAGTAGATCGAAAAGAAAAACTTAAAATGATGCTAGATTTAGGTTATGATCGAGTCATTAACTACATGGAAGAGGACTTTACTTGTAAGAATCATTTGAGAAAATATGATTTTATTCTTGACACCAAAACCAATCGTTCTCCCCTTACTTATCTAAAAGCTCTCCATTCCCAGGGACGTTATGTGACCGTAGGGGGACATCTTCCCCAACTTCTCCAATTACTTTTTTTTCGCCCTGTTATCCCCTTACTTTCGGGAAAAGCAATGAAAATCATCTCTCTCAAAACCAATCACGATTTGACTCCGATCCATCAACTTTACGAGGAAGGAAAACTTCGATTTATGATCGATGGACCCTATACCTTAGAAGAAGTTCCGCAAGCTATTACTCGTTTTGGTGAGGGAAGACATCTTGGAAAAATCGTGATTGCGGTAAAAAATGAAAGTTGTTTATAATGCAGCGTATCAAAATATAGCAAAACCGTCAACGCAAGCAAGCTTTACACCCTTACACAAAACAGCCTTACCCGCACGGCATCCAGTCTGCTGAATCCCCCAACCGGATGCCGATACGGCATTCCATTCCCTTTTATTGATCGAGTGTGGGAGTTATGGAAAATTGTACGGTTCCAATAGTATTGGTCAAGACTATACTAATGCCAGAAGCAATTTGACTAAGAGGAATAATCACGAAGTCCCCCATTATTCTTTCCCCATTTATCGGTAGATGATCATTGTTGCTACCTGAGAAATGCGATGGTATGAGCACGGTAGCAGTGGTATTTACCTGAAGGCTCAGTCCTCCTCCGGAGTATACTCGACGTGTGAAAGGTACCGCACCTGGCTTTAGAAATTCATAAGTTACACTCCGTGCAAAGAGAGAGATAGGCACGACAAGCATTCCTTCGGACATGTCATAGCTGTATTCACCGCCCATTGCAGGATCATTGACGTAGCCACTTGTCAAAGGTATGGCGTCCGGGACAAAAACATCGGTGGTGAAGCTGTGCGCTGTCTCGACGCTGCTGCCTCCGTCCTTGAGGGCATAGAGAATGTATGAGGTGCCCGGGGTCAATAAATAAGAGTCAACATCAACAACCTCTCCTTCAACGGTGTCCCCATTTTTGACAGCCCTTCCCAAGTAGTTGGCGTTTGTTGCAATGTCAAGTATTCCTGATTTCAAAGTATAGCTTAAAAGAACTTTTTTTGCGGAGGAATTTATTATCCGATAAACACCTGCACCCTCCCGCATATCTTGAACAGAAGGGGGAGGGTCCGTATTGAGTTTCAGGGCAAGTTTATGGCGTCCGAGGGAAGATGTACCGTCCCCTGACCTAATGGTGAATAGCACATAGTGATAGCGTCTATCTTTGTCGGGATTAATTTTTTCCATTTCCATTACTATTATCAACTTCATCAGTTTAAGGGTATAGTCTGCACTGGTTCCATCTTCGGCAGTTATGGTGATGAGTACCTGATTGTTTGTAACGATCAACTCATCGTTTGCTTGCAGGCCGCTTGCTTTTTCTGATATAACAGCACTTTTTACCGTTATCTTACCTGGAATTGTCTCGATAGCAGGAATTGAAACGGTAAAGGCTCCATCGGTATCAAAGGTAATGGAATAGTCGGTGCTATTGATTGTTATCGTCAGTTCTGTGATTTCAGCCTGACTGCTTGCTTTTACTTCATCATTTTTGATAACGTTACAAGCAGCAATCAAAATTGCTGTGAACAGAATGAGAGTGAATTGTTTGAGAAGAGAAAGATATTTGAATTGTGAGCTTTTATTTAAATGAGTTGGGGGGGGGGGGGGGGTGATCTCACTTGAAGAAGCGATCAACTCCAATTTTTTTGTTAGTTGCTTTTTTTTCATTATGTTGTCCTTTTAATAAATTTTTAAATAAGAATATTATGATAACATACTAACCGTGATCTGTTAAGAGGTTTTTATGAAGTTTTTTATTGTAGTATAAAAAATTCATAGATTTGACGACGACAGTAAAGTTTGCCATAATTCTCTTTTGTCTAAAAAAAATCTTACCATGAAACCGATTTTGTCGTCGCCATATAATATATTACCTTAAAGTGAAAATTACAGTTTTTGTTCCCAGTCAATACCGTCTGAAGACTTCCATACATCGTTTCTGAAAGAGCCTACGCCCTCATTTCCACCGATGAGGTATAGTTCATTGTTAAGCTCGACTACACTGTGACCGTATCTTCCGGAAAACTTAGATTGAGTAGTAGTAACTTGTGTCCAGTCAATACCATCTGAAGATTTCCATACATCGTTTCTGAAAGAGCCTACGCCCTCATTTCCACCGATGAGGTATAGTTCATTGTTAAATTCGACTACACTATGAGAGTATCTTGCGGAAAACTTAGATTGAGTAGTAGTCACTTCTGTCCAGTCAATACCATCTGAAGACTTCCATACATCGTTATAGTAAGAGTTATCAAATCCACCGATGAGGTATAGTTCATTGTTAAACACAACTACACTGTGACCGTATCTTCCGGAAAACTTAGATTGAGTGGTAGTCACTTCTGTCCAGTCAATACCGTCTGTGGATTTCCATACATCGTTTTTGTAAGTGCTATCATATCCACCGATGAGGTACAGTTCATTGTTAAACTCCACTATACTGTGAGAGTATCTTGCGGGAAACTGAGCATTATCAATAACTTCTGTCCAGGTAACACCGTCTGAAGATTTCCACACATCCTTTTTTAGAAACCCATTAGCATTTCCACCGATGAGGTATAGCTCATTGTTAAACTCGACTACACTGTGAAAGTACCTTGCGGAAAACTGAGCATTATCAGTAACTTGTGTCCAGGTAGCACCGTCCGGTGATTTCCATACATCGTTATAGTAAAAGTTATCATATCCACCGATGAAGTATAGCTCATTGTTAAACTTGACTATACTGTAGCCTTCTCTTACAGAGAAATGATTTACTTTTATGAAAACAGTTCCTGTAACCGATCCCTTGTATTGAAGATCATTTTCAGTTACGGTTGCAGTTATGGTGTAAGTGTTGGAAAAACCAGGAGCATTGGTTGTTATTGCAATGGTACCGTCTGATGGATTCAAGGTAACTCCATCTGGTAAGGGGGGCTCTGCACTGTAGAGATAATCGCTATTGGCAGCATCAGGGGGGGTAATGCCGGTTAACTGAGCTGCACTGCTGGCTTCGTCTCCGTAATCGACTTGGATATCCTGATAACTAATACTACCACCTGTTATTTGCATTCTGGTATCTATGACATTGATACTGATACTTCCTGTAACCGATCCCTTATATTGAGGATCATTTCCGGTTACGGTTGCAGTTATAAGGTAAGTGTTGGAAGAACCCGGAGCATTGTTTGCCACTGTAATGGTACCGTCTGATGAATTCAAGGTAACTCCATCTGGTAAGGAGGGCTCTGCACTGTAGAGATAATCGCTATTGGCAGCATCAGGGGGGGTAATGCCGGTTAACTGAGCTGCACTGCTGGCTTCACTTCCGTAATTGACCTGGATATCCTGATAGCTAATACTACCACCTGTTATTTGTATTTTTTCGATATTGATACTGATACTTCCTGTAACCGATCCCTTGTATTGAAGATCATTTCCGGTTACGGTTGCAGTTATAAGGTAAGTGTTGGAAAAACCAGGAGCATTGTTTGATACTGTAATGGTACCGTTTGTTAGATTCAGAGCAACTCCATTTGGTAAGGGAGGATTTATACTGTAAAGATAATCGCTATTAGTAGCATTAGAGGGAGTTATGTTGGTTAGCTTAGCTGTACTGCTGGCTGCGGTTCCGTAATCGATCTGGATATCCTGATAGCTAATGCTGCCTGTTATTTGCGTTTTGTCAAGTACTATGTTGCCATCTTCGTCGGCCGGGCATCCTAAAGTTAATATAGTCAGAATGGCCGTGATCACGATCACAATAAGATGTTTGAATCGTAAACTCTTACTTAAATAAGATTGGTGGGGGGGGGGGGGGGTGATTTTAGTTAAGGGAGTGATCAACTCCGATTTTTTTGTTGTTAGTTGCTTTTTTTTCATTATGTTGTCCTTTTGATAAATTTTTAAATAAGAATATTATGATAACATACTAACCGTGACCTGTTAAGAGGTTTTTATGAAGTTTTTTATTGTGGTATAAAAAATTCATAGATTTGACGACGACAGTAAAGTTTGCCATAATTCTCTTTTGTCTAAAAAAATCTTACCATGAAACCGATTTTGTCGTCGCCATATAATATATTACCTTAAAGTGAAAATTACAGTTTTTGTTCCCAGTCAATACCGTCTGAAGACTTCCATACATCATTTTTGTAAATGCTTACGCCCTCATTTCCACCGATGAAGTATAATTCATTGTTAAACACAACTACTCTGTGACCGGATCTTCCGGAAAACTTAGATTGAGTAGTAGTAACTTGTGTCCAGTCAATACCGTCTGAAGACTTCCATACATCATTTTTGTAAATGCTTCCTCTCTCATTTCCACCGATGAGATATAATTCATTATTAAACACAACTACTCTGTGATTTCGTCTTACAGAAAACTTAGGTTGAGTAGTAGTAACTTGTGTCCAATCGATTCCATCTATGGACTTCCATACATCATTTTTGTGAATGCCTCCGCCCTCATATCCACCGATGAAGTATAATTCATTGTTAAACACGACTACACTGTGACCGTATCTTCCGGAAAACTTAGATTGAGCGGTAGTAACTTGTGTCCAGTCAATACCGTCTGAAGACTTCCATACATCGTTATAGTAAGAGTTTCCGCTACCATCTCCACCGATGAGGTATAATTCATTATTAAACACGACTACTCTGTGAGTGGATCTTTCGGAAAACTTAGATTGAGTAGTAGTAACTTGTGTCCAATCGATTCCATCTATGGACTTCCATACATCATTTTTGTAAATGCCTACGTTCTCACTTCCACCGATGAAGTATAATTCATTGTTAAATACAACTACACTGTGACCGAATCTTGCGGAAAACTTAGATTGAGTAGCAGTAACTTTTGTCCAGGTAGCACCGTCCGGTGATTTCCATACATCGTTATAGTAAGAGTTATCATATCCACCGATGAGGTATAGTTCACTATTAAGCTCTACCACACTGTGACCGAATCTTGCGGGGAAATGATTTACTTTTATGGAAACAGTTCCTGTAACCGATCCCTTGTATTGAAGATCATTTTCAGTTACGGTTGCAGCTATGGTGTAAGTGTTGGAAAAACCAGAAGCATTGTTTGATACTGTAATGGTACCGTCTGATGAATTCAGGGTAACTCCATCTGGTAAGGAGGGCTCTGCACTGTAGAGATAATCGCTATTGGCAGCATCAGGGGGGGTAATGCCGGTTAACTGAGCTGTACTGCTGGCTGCGGTTCCGTAATCGACTTGGATATCCTGATAACTAATACTACCACCTGTTATTTGTATTTTTTCAACATTGATACTGATACTTCCTGTAACCGATCCCTTGTATTGAAGATCATTTTCAGTTACGGTTGCGGTTATGATGTAAGTATTGGAAAATTCCGGAGCATTGGTTGTTATTGCAATGGTACCGTCTGATGGATTCAGAATAACTCCATCTGGAAAGGGGGGTTCTATACTATAGAGATAATCGCTATTGGCAGCATCAGGAGGGGTAATGCCGCTAAGATCAACTGTTCTGCTGGTTGCGATTCTATAATTGATTTGGATATCCTGATAACTAATACCACCTGTTATTTGCATTCTGACATCTATGATATTGATGCTAATACTTCCTGTAACCGATCCCTTGTATTGAAGATCATTTCCGGTTACGGTTGCAGTTATAAGGTAAGTGTTGGAAAAACCAGGAGCATTGTTTGATACTGTAATGGTACCGTTTGTTAGATTCAGAGCAACTCCATTTGGTAAGGGAGGATTTATACTGTAAAGATAATCGCTATTAGTAGCATTAGAGGGAGTTATGTTGGTTAGCTTAGCTGTCCTGCTGGCTGCGGTTCCGTAATCGACCTGGATATCCTGATAGCTAATGCTGCCTGTTATTTGCGTTTTGTCAAGTACTATGTTGCCATCTTCGTCGGCCGGGCATCCTAAAGTTAATATAGTCAGAATGGCCGTGATCGCGATTACAATAAGATGTTTGAATCGTAAACTCTTACTTAAATAAGATTGGGGGGGGGGGGGGGGTGATCTCACCTGAAGAAACAATCAACTCCAATTTTTTTGTTGTTAGTTGCTTTTTTTTCATTATGTTGTCCTTTTAATAAATTTTTAAATAAGAATATTATGATAACATACTAACCGTGACCTGTTAAGAGGTTTTTATGAAGTTTTTTATTGTGGTATAAAAAATTCATAGATTTGACGACGACAGTAAAGTTTGCTATAATTTTCTTTTGTCTAAAAAAAATCTTACCATGAAACCGATTTTGTCGTCGCCATATAATATTACCTTAAAGTGAAAATTACAGTTTTTGTTCCCAGTCAATACCGTCTGAAGACTTCCATACATCGTTTCTGAAAGAGCTTCCGCCCTCATGCCCACCGATGAAATATAATTCATTGTTAAATACGACTACACTGTGATCACCTCTTGAGGAAAACTTAGATTGAATAGTAGTAACTTCTGTCCAGTCAATACCGTCTGAAGACTTCCATACATCATTTTTGTAAATGCTTCCTCTCTCATGCCCACCGATGAAGTATAATTCATTGTTAAACTCGACTACACTGTGACGGAATCTTTTAGAAAACTTAGGTTGAGTAGTAGTAACTTGTGTCCAGTCAATACCGTCTGTGGATTTCCATACATCGTTTAGTCGATCGCTACTATCTTCTCCACCGATGAGGTATAGTTCATTGTTAAACTCGACTACACTGTGACTTCGTCTTCCGGAAAACTTAGATTGAGCGGTAGTAACTTCTGTCCAGTCAATACCGTCTGAAGACTTCCATACATCATTTTTGTAAATGCCTCCGCTCTCATTTCCACCGATGAGGTATAATTCATTGTTAAATACGACTACACTGTGACCGTATCTTGCGGAAAAATTAGATTGAGTAGTAGTAACTTCTGTCCAAGTAGCACCGTCTGAAGACTTCCATACATCGTTATAGTAAGAGTTATCATATCCACCGATGAGGTATAGTTCACTATTAAACTCTACCACACTGTGACTTCGTCTTCCGGGGAAATGATTTACTTTTATGGAAACAGTTCCTGTAACCGATCCCTTGTATTGAAGATCATTTCCGGTTACGGTTGCAGTTATGGTGTAAGTGTTGGAAAAACCACCCGGAATATTGTTTGCCACTGTAATGGTACCGTTTGTTAGATTCAGGGTAACTCCATTTGGGAAGGGGGGGACTGTACTGTAGAGATAATCGCTATTGGTAGCATTAGAGGGAGTTATGTTGGTTAGCTTAACTGTTCTGGTAGCTGCGGTTCCGTAATCGACCTGGATATCCTGATAGCTAATGCTGCCTGTTATTTGCGTTTTGTCAAGTACTATGTTGCCATCTTCGTCGGCCGGGCATCCTAAAGTTAATATAGTCAGAATGGCCGTGATCACGATCACAACAAGATGTTTGAATCGTAAACTCTTACTTAAATAAGATTGGTGGGGGGGGGGGGGGGGTGATCTCACCTGAAGAAACAATCAACTCCAATTTTTTTGTTGTTAGTTGCTTTTTTTTCATTATGTTGTCCTTTTAATAAATTTTTAAATAAGAATATTATGATAACATACTAACCGTGACCTGTTAAGAGGTTTTTATGAAGTTTTTTATTGTGGTATAAAAAATTCATAGATTTGACGACGACAGTAAAGTTTGCTATAATTTTCTTTTGTCTAAAAAAAAATCTTACCATGAAACCGATTTTGTCGTCGCCATATAATATATTACCTTAAAGTGAAAATTACAGTTTTTGTTCCCAGTCAATACCGTCTGAAGACTTCCATACATCGTTTCTGAAAGAGCTTCCGCCCTCATATCCACCGATGAAGTATAATTCATTGTTAAACACGACTACTCTGTGACCGTATCTTCCGGAAAACTTAGATTGAGCGGTAGTAACTTCTGTCCAGTCAATACCGTCTGAAGACTTCCATACATCGTTTAGTCGATCGCTGCTATCTTCTCCACCGATGAGGTATAATTCATTATTAAACACAACTACTCTGTGACCGTATCTTCCGGAAAACTTAGATTGAGTAGTAGTAACTTGTGTCCAATCGATTCCATCTATGGACTTCCATACATCGTTTCTGAAAGAGCTTCCGCCCTCATGCCCACCGATGAAGTATAATTCATTGTTAAATACGACTACACTGTGATCACCTCTTGAGGAAAACTTAGATTGAGTAGTAGTAACTTCTGTCCAATCGATTCCATCTATGGACTTCCATACATCATTTTTGTAAGAGAGTCCGCCCTCATGCCCACCGATGAAGTATAGTTCATTGTTAAACTCGACTACACTGTGACGGAATCTTTTAGAAAACTTAGATTGAGCGGTAGTAACTTCTGTCCAGTCAATACCGTCTGTGGATTTCCATACATCGTTTAGTCGATCGCTGCTATCTTCTCCACCGATGAGGTATAGTTCATTGTTAAACTCGACTACACTGTGACTTCGTCTTCCGGAAAACTTAGATTGAGTAGTAGTAACTTGTGTCCAGGTAGTACCGTCTGAGGATTTCCATACATCGTTATAGTAAGAGTTATCATATCCACCGATGAAGTATAGTTCATTGTTAAACTCTACCACACTGTGACTTCGTCTTCCGGAAAAATGATTTACTTTTATGAAAACAGTTCCTGTAACCGATCCCTTGTATTGAAGATCATTTCCGGTTACGGTTGCAGTTATGGTGTAAGTGTTGGAAAAACCACCCGGAATATTGTTTGATACTGTAATGGTACCGTTTGTTAGATTCAGAGCAACTCCATTTGGCAAGAGGGGCTCTGCACTGTAGAGATAATCGCTATTGGCAGCATCAGGGGGGGTAATGCCGGTTAACTGAGCTGTACTGCTGGCTTCACTTCCGTAATTGACCTGGATATCCTGATAGCTAATACTACCACCTGTTATTTGTATTTTTTCGATATTGATACTGATACTTCCTGTAACCGATCCCTTGTATTGAGGATCATTTCCGGTTACGGTTGCAGTTATGGTGTAAGTGTTGGAAAAACCAGGAGCATTGGTTGTTATTGCAATGGTACCGTCTGATGGATTCAAGGTAACTCCATTTGGCAAGAGGGGCTCTGCACTGTAGAGATAATCGCTATTGGCAGCATCAGGGGGGGTAATGCCGGTTAACTGAGCTGCACTGCTGGCTTCATTTCCGTAATTGACCTGGATATCCTGATAGCTAATACTACCACCTGTTATTTGCGTTTTGTCAAGTACTATGTTGCCATCTTCGTCGGCCGGGCATCCTAAAGTTAATATAGTCAGAATGGCCGTGATCGCGATCACAATAAGATGTTTGAAGGGTGAGCTCATACTTAGACGAATTTGGGGGAGGGGGGTGATCTTACTTGAAGAAGCGATCAACTCCAATTTTTTTGTTGTTAGTTGCTTTTTTTTCATTATGTTGTCCTTTTAATGAATTTTTAAATAAAAATATTATGATAACATACTAACCGTGATCTGTTAAGAGGCTTTTATGAAGTTTTTTTCACTGTGATATGAAATATTTTATAACCATAACCTTTTACTGAAAGATTATATACTTTCTAGAGGTGACAGTAAGACCCTATCTTTAAAAAATGAGATTCTCAATCGATTAAATTTTCATCCACCGATATATGTCTTCTATCTCTAAAGGAATTGATGCGGAAAGGTTTTCGGTTTCCTTCTTGGATTTAAGCCAAAAATTGTTTTCTAAGCGGATCCCCAAACCTTCTTCAGCAATATAGATCCCCGGTTCACAAGTAAGAACCATTCCTTCTTTAAATTCCCCATCATAACAGCCCACATCATGAACATCAAGTCCCAACCAATGGGAAACTCCATGCATAAAATATTTTTTATGGGACATAGGATTTTTGAGATCTTTTTTATTAAGTAAATCTAAGGATAAAAGTTCCTCCTTTACAAAATCTAAAGATTCTTTTTGATAGTCTTTGATCCTAACTCCAAATTTTATCAAATCAGTAGTTTTTTTCAAAACCCTAAGTACTGCTTCATAGACTTGAATTTGGCGGGGAGTAAATTCTTTACTATTTTTTTTGCTACTTATTGGGAATACTCGAGTAATGTCAGCCGGATACATGCCAGTAAGTCCAGCTCGAGCTCCACTGTCGATCAAAATCACTTCTCCAGCTTTAAGCTCATTTCGATTAACAATATAGTGAAGGGTACAGCTGTTCTTGCCCGAGGCTACAATCGGAGAGAAAGCCGATTCCCCATGCCGAGAATAAACCTCCATCATTTCCACTTCAATATCTTTTTCAGAATACCCTTCTTTTAAAAAAGGAAGAATCTTTGCCAAAGCTATCCTGCTTACTTCGGTAGCTCTTCGTATTTCAGAGATTTCAGCCGGACTCTTCACCATCCTAAGAGAATGAATTAAAGGGGATAGTCTCTCAAACTTATGCAGAGGAAAATATTTTTGACAATGATCATAAAGGTCATGATTGCGGTTTCTGTAAAAGGGAGCTCGGGGATGTTCTTGAAGATTAAGATAAAGAGTGGATAGGCCATTGCCTAAAATTTTACCTTTGAGAACTGTCTCCCACTCTGAGGCGATAAGGATATTATCAATTCCAGAAATCAATGCTGCTTTTTCCGGACTGATTCTCTCTCCATCCCAAATTTCTACGTCAGGATCATAGGGAAGAATGAAAAGTATTTCCTCCACATCATTATCATCCTTAACCAAAATTAAGAAAGTTTCATCCTGTTTTATTCCAGTAAAATACCAGAGATCATGATTAGGTACATAGGGAAGTACTCCATCTCCATTGGTATAGAGAGGATAGTTCCCCCCTAAAATAGCCACTGAATGAGGAACCATTTTTTCTATCAAACGGCAACGGTTTTGAATAAAAAACTCCTTATCTATTTTCTCTTGAACTTCTTTATTCATTGTCCCCACTTTCAACCGTTTTTCAATCTAAATTTTCAAAGAAGTTTAGGTTGAATTAAGTTTATGATTTTTATTCATCTTTTAGAAAGAAAAGAAAATCTTTTAAGCCATTCCTTCATAGCTTCAATTTCTCCAGGACTGAGATTATGTTCTAAAACCTCTTCTTCATACCAGGTTAAATCAAAACCCTGTTTTTGAAAGATCTTTCGGTGACGATCTCCTAATTCAAAGGGAATGACCTGATCTTCTTTCCCATGGCAAACAAGTAGAGGTATCTCTTTTTTAGAATTGTAATTCCCCCCTTCTATTTTCTCAGGGCTTAAGGAATAAGCGGAAAGCGAAATTATCCCGGCCAGGTTATGGTGATAATTCATTCCCACTTCTAAAGCCATGGCTCCCCCCTGGGAAAAACCACCTATCAAAATTCTTTCGGTGGGAATTCCCTCAGCAACAAGGCCATCCAAAAGTTCACTAAGGAGATCCATAGAATGAGACACCGTTATGGGATCAGAATTCCTCTCAAGAGAAATATCCTTGATGTCATACCAAGCTGGCATGGACATCCCTCCATTAATAGTGACCGGGAGATCGGGAGCCTGAGGAAAAATATACTTTACATTAGGTGCGAGGGAGAGAAGTCGAGGAAGATCGGAAAAATCATCTGCTCCGGCTCCAAGACCGTGAAGAAAGACCACGGCTCCAACTGTCGAAGATGTAAGAGTAGAAGGATAACAAAGGGATTGTAATTTCATTTTCCAAAAAATGCTTGATTAATAGCAATAATAGCTTTTATGTAGTCCTTACGGTCGATGACAAATTGCATATTAACCTGACGAAGAGACTGACTGATACACTTAATACTAACCTTACTTTCTCCCAAAGCAGTAGCCGCTTTTTGTAATACCCCAGGTACCGCTATATTAGTTCCAATAACGCAAACGATAGCAGTTTTTTCTATAGTAACTTTTTGATATTTCATCTTATCCAATGAACGACGTAGAGCTGGAGTAAAATTTTTTTCCCATATCACCTGGGAAATACTATTGGCATTGGTAGTTTTCATTACATAACTGATCTTATGGCGGGAAAAGATTTCCGATATTTCCAAATCAAAACCAAAGATCCCCACCATATTGGGGTCATGAACTTCAATAAGAATCATCTCTTTAGAACCGGTGATGATCTCAACTTTCGCTTTTACTCCTTGATAGCTTTTACTGATCAAGGTACCGGCATGTTCCGGTTCAAAAGTATTCTTAACCCGAAGATCGATCTCCGATTTTTCCAAAGGTTTTGAGGCATGAGGATGAATAGCCTCCATCCCCACATCAGCTAATTGGTCAGCAACATCATAATTAGTCTGTCCAACCGCCTTCGTATTCTCCTTTCCTACAATCAAAGGGTCTGCTGATGAAAGATGATATTCCTTATAGATTGCCGCCTCTTTAATGTTATACCCCAAACTCTTAAGAAGAACTGCCACCCGGCTAAAGGTAATGTCGGTATAACCTCGGTCGAATTTTCTCATGATTCCCTCCACCCCTTTGACATACCCGGTTATGAATGTGATTTGTCTAGAAAAATTCTCTACCCGTAGAGACCGAAGAATTCTTTCATCGACTGTGAGAGCCCGATTGTCATCAAAACCACTAAGATCAAGACATCGAGACTCATAACCCCGATGCTTTAAAATCAGTGTGGAATTAAAAGCAGAATGAACTTCTCCAATCGAAGCCAAAATTTCCCGAGTAGCTAAAAGAATATTTTCCTCTATGACATAACCAGAATTCATAACGCTACGTAAATCTTCAAGGAGTTGGGTAACCTTATGAATTCTTTCTTCAATAAAGCGATCAGCATCTTTAACTGGAAGACCACTTTTTTCTAATTTACGGTTTAATCCCTGAAGATATTTTAATAATCGAGCCATAGAGGCATGGAATCCCATCTTCCGAACGAATTTTCCATAAATACCCGGTTCCTTGGTCTTTTTGTGCTCCAAAAGCATATTAGTGACCCCCGAATAAGCAGAGACCACGAAGACCCTACCATAGGGGGCTCCCTTTTGGACTAAATGTTGGGGATGAAAAATAACATTTTTAAGAATATCACCAAAAGCATTCATTGAAGTTCCCCCTATCTTCTCAACGGTAACTTTTGGCTTTTTCATATCTTAAGATTTATTCGATAAAGGTAACGGATTGGGAGCTAGAATTATATTTCGACAAACGATGTTGGGCTACAGTAGAGTAGTTGGTATTGCCTTCTCCCAATTGGGCTTCAACATGCCAATTTAGATTATCAACGTTGGAAATCAAGAGATAACCACTGGTAAACTCCAACAGATTACCACCTAATTCATAATAATGAAAACTAACGTTATCCCCAAAGGCAGTATTACTGTAAAAAAAATAATTGGTGGAATTGGTATTGTCGATTTGAAGGAACCATCGGGTATCATATTTTTTAAAGTCCACATCAAAGCCGATAGGATAATAAATATCATCCCTTTGGTCAATAAAAAAAAAGAGAGTATCGCTATCACTATCGCTATTTGATTTTATCACAGGAGCAGAAGTTCCATCAAGTTGATAAACGAAGTTAGTAAAATAATAGTGACTTTTAAAAGCGGGATAATGTCCCTTAAAACTATCATTATCTGGATAAGTAATTCCACAACTCACCAAAAAGAAAGTTATCCCCAAAAAAAGTATTATTTTAATCGATATAAATATTTTTCTCATAAATACTAAACATTTTATCATGTTTCCTTATTATCCTTTTTATGTTTCTGGCCATAAGCCTAATGATTAGGAGTTTCAAAAGTGATGGTTAATGGAATAGATCTAGACATAAAAGTATGTCACTGTGCCCTTTATGATATTGAATTCCAATAAAATTTCTCTCTTTACAAAAATTATTCTTCCAACTCATCTTCATTTTGATGTCCATTCAAGATAAAATTGGATTCATGCCTTTTTTGAAAACGATTGACAAAATTCATAAATCGACTCACTTGATCGGTTTGACTTTTTTGTTTGATTTTTTTGACAACACCTAAGAATTTGTTTTCTTCTTCACTTTTCTTCTTTACTTTGCAAACCGTTTTGGGATAGTTATCGATTTTATAATATTCTTTTCGAATTTTTTTAGGATCACACAGGGGACCTGCCAGTCCATCACAATCAATACAGATCTGTTTTTCTACTACTTCATTAGGCAGAGAATTACCTTCTTGGGAACGATTTTGCAAAACTTCGCTATTATAGCGAATCCACACTGGAACTGCAACTCTCCCTCCTGTACGCCCCCTTCCCAATGATTTATTATCATCATAACCAAACCAAACTACGGTACTAAGGTAAGCATTCGCTCCAGCAAACCAAGCATCTTTCCAATTAGAAGTCGTTCCAGTTTTGCCATAGGAATTCTTCCAATGTCGAAAATCTTTAAGAAGTTCATAATTATAGGCAGTCCCCCCTGGACGAAAAACATCTTTAATAATATCTCTAATAATAAAGGCAGTGCTCCTATCGATCAGTCGCCTTCTCTCTAAACCAAGGAGTTCTACTTCATAATTTTTTATGATACTCCCGTTCCCATCGGTAATATAGCGAATAGTGTTAGGAATCACTTCCACCCCATCGTTAGCTAAAACCGCATAGGCAGTGGCTATTGACAACGGGGAAAAGGAACCTGATCCCAAAGATGTGGTAAGGTTTTTAGGAAATCTTTCTCTCATGTGAGTTTTTGTATAGGTACTGAACATCCCCGCTAATCCATTCCGCATCGGCTCAACACCTACCATATCCATAACTTCCACTGCTAAAATATTGACCGACTTCCTCAATGCATCTCGCACTGTTACCCTGCCTCGAAATTTTTGACTATAGTTTTTTGGAATATAACCATCAAAAGACTTGGGCGCATCATTGAGAATAGTACTAGCACGAATAAGACTTTTATCAACAGCTACAGCATAGATGAAGGGTTTAATAACCGAACCTACTTGTCTTTTAAGATCCATTGCCCGATTAAATTGATTATTGTAGTTGAAAGGACTTCCCCCTACCATAGCGGTAATCCTTCCAGTAGCTGGTTCAAGCGAAATAATTGCTCCTTGGGGATTTTTTTGATGATTCCGCTCAATATTCTTTCCACGGTCTAAAGTAATCGTAGGAGGAGTAATGCCTGCAATCCAACTCAGATGTTCTAACGAAGGGACCATTTTATTTAATGAATTTTCTAATTTCTTTCTGATCACATTCCTTTCAAAGTCAACTTTAGACACTCCTATCACCTTGGCATGATGGGATAGGCTTCGAAATAAGGATTGAATATTTTTCTCAGGAAGGTTTTGGGATAATTTTTTACTAAACTTTTTTTGGACATCTAACTGTTCCCAGAGATACTTCTGGGCAGCCTGTTGATGATCTAAATTCAAGGTGGTGTGAACGATAATCCCCTTTTCATAAATTATACCTTTATCAAGGTCTTTCTCTATTTTGTTGCGAATGTATTCGGTGAAATAAGGGGCTTTGTTGTCTGCTAATTGACCAAAGGTTTCCTGGACACTGCGAGTTTCTTTTCCAAATTTAATCCAAAAATCTAAATAAGCAGATGAAGCTACATCTGGCTCCAACATACCGTTATTGACCATGGCAATGAGAACAGTTCGATGTCGTCTTTGAGAATTCTTAGGAAAACGATAAGGAGAATAATAGTACGGAGAATTGGGCAAACCAGACAAAAGGGAGGCCTCTTCAAGGTTTAATTTACTGGCAGCTTTATTGAAGTAAAATTGTGAAGCCGCCTCCACACCATAACCACCATGCCCATAGTTGACTTGATTGAAATAGAAATTAAGAATTTCCTTTTTAGAATATTGCTTTTCAATTTGGAAAGCATACCACAACTCTTTAATCTTCCTCTCAAAAGTTTTCTTATGATCTAAGAAAATTAACTTACTGAGCTGGATAGTAATGGTAGATCCCCCTTGCTCCTTCCGTAAATTACTCAGATTTACGAAAAGGGCTTTCAAAATTCTTACTACATCCACACCATAATGACTAAGAAAACGCTTATCTTCTACAGATATTGTTGCCTTGGTGATATTTTTGGAAATCTCACTATAATCAACGATCCTTCTTCTTTCCTTGTAGAATTCTGAAACCAATCTACCATGAACATCTAAAATTTTAGTAACTACTGGAGGGCGATAGGTTTCTAATATTTTAATCCCTTGTAAATCTTCTAAACTAACTAAAACGAAGGCAGAGAATACTCCAAATATAATCACAAAGAAAAAAATCATTCTATTAATCAATGTATTGGTAAAATACTTAGATATTTTTTTTTGTTTCTTCTCAATCATTTTATAGTTACAGTTACAGGTCGATCTTATTCCTTTTCTTCCTAAAGCAGTTTATTTTTATTCCGTGAATATATTATAACATTTGAGGTTATTATGTTAAATCCTAGTTTTACCACTGATATTTCCGATATCAAGTCGCAGTCCTTGCTTAAGAACAATACAAATTATTTTAACAAAATTAATCAAGAGAAGTTAAAAGAAGCTGCTCAGGAATTTGAGTCCCTTTTAGTTTATGAAATGCTTAAAGAGATGAATAAAAACATTTCTCTTAATGACAATAAAGAAGAGTCTTCTCAAGAAAATGTTTTCATTAAGAAAAACCAAGCTGAAAAGATTTTCACTGATTTTCTTACTTACGAGCGGGGGAAAATGGCAGTGCAAAACGATACCATGAACCTGGGTTTAGCAGATCAAATCATAAAACAACTCAATCAGGAAAAACTGTAACTTTCTTTATCAACTTTTAATAACACTAACGTTTAGCGTTCAGAGAAATTTCCAAAGACATCATTTGTTCTAAAGATTCTGCTTTCCGAATAGGAATAAGTTTTTTGTCGAAAAGATATTCAGCGATAAGGGGATAGGAATTGTATCGACTTGACATTGCACTACAATAGGCTCCGGCCCCATGAATAATGACTATATCCCCGGGTTGAGGAGGCACAAAGTACATCTCTGCCTTACCCTTTTTCACTCCATCTATATGTTGGGAAATTTGATCTCCACTTTCACAACAATGCCCAATGACAATATAAGGTAGAAATTTTTCTTTGCCAGTCTTATTCGCTTTTCGGACATTTAAAGGGATGATGTCGATATGATGCCGACTATGATAAAGAGTGGGACGAATCAAGTCATTCATCCCGATGTTAAGCTTGATAAACCTTTTAGGATTCTTCTTCCCCATAATAACCACATCCTCCACCTGGGCAATCAAAATTCCCATTTCCGCAACAAAATAAGTGCCAGGTTCAATCTCTAGGTCAAAACAATGGTTATTTTTTTTTGAGTATGTTTCCATTAATTCACTAACCTTGGTACCGACTTTATTAAGATCAGTAGAACGTTCTCCAGGATGACGACCCACTTTAAAACCACCTCCAATATTAAGGATACTCGCCGTAGGAAAATATTGTAAAAGGTTAAGGGTGGACTTAGTTATTTTAGCCCAAGTTTCCGGATTACTTCCCGATCCCACATGGGTATGGATTCTTTCCACTGTTATCTGATATTTATGACATAGTCTGATAATCTCAGGATAATGTTCATGCCAAATTCCAAAGCCGGTATTCATCCCCCCCACTGTGGTTTTAAAATGCATTCCCGAACCAAAACCAGGATTAATTCTAAGTGAGACTTTTTTCCCTGGACATAGCTTCCCATACCATTCCAACTGTCTTAGAGAGGTAGCATTATAGATTAATCCACGACGAAATAGTCCCGTAAATTTTTTATCTTGCAATGGTATCTTTTGAGAAGTAAGGAGTATTTTATTAGGACTTATTCCGATTTTGATAAGTCGTTCCACCTCATAACTTGAGCTAGCATCAAAGAAAATCCCCGCTTTATTGAAAATTTCAATTAGGGCTCGGCTAGGGTTGGCTTTCAAAGCATAGCGGGGGGTAAAGGAAGAGAATATAGGTCGAGGAAAGTTTTTGACTTCTTTGATCCTTCGCTCTAAAGTTTTTTGGTCATAGACATAAAAAGGAGTAGGAAAGTCTTTAGTCCATTGCCTTATTAAGGAGGGGGTAATTCGAGAAGGAAAGGGCGTATCCCAAAGCCGAGTTTGGTTCATATTTCTGATTTGATCATTTTCTTTTCTCGTCACCGATTAATTTTTATCGTTGTTATTTTAAGGCTTATTTAAGATTTCCTGATACTTCTTTAGCAAAAAAGATGGCGTTTCATCAACATTTATATTGAAAACTAAATTTTTATTTCGGTTTCGTACTCTCACCTCATATTCCTTTATAGCAATAGATTTCTTGCCAACTACTACTTGAAGGGGAATACCAAGAAGGTCTGCATCTTTAAATTTGAATCCGGCTCGCTCTTTTCGGTCATCCCAAAGAGGGAATAACGACTTCTCTTGACAACTACGATATAACTTTTTTGATGCTTCCATAACCGTAGATTCTTCTGGATTCAGGGTAATAATAATTACCTTATAAGGAGCAATACTCGCCGGAAGGATAACACCGTGATCATCACCCATCTGTTCTATACAAGCAGCTAGAATCCGGGTTACTCCTATTCCATAACATCCCATAGTGGGAGTAATACTTTTCCCCTCCTCATATGTGATATGAAGGTTAAAACTTTGGGTATATTTTCTGCCCAATTTGAAAATATGACCCACTTCAATGCCCTTGAACAATTCCAATGGTTTTTCACAACGAGGACAGTTTCCTTTTTCCCGAGCGGTATAGATAGAAGCTTCATGAGAAATACAATTCTTTAACTCTTGTTCCAAGTTTATCCCAATATAATGGTAGTCTTTTTCATTAGCTCCTATTACCCCTTCTATCATCCCCCTGAGGGAAATATCCCATACCACTGGAGCTTGGTATTTTAAATTTTTAATACCTAGATAACCGATACAATCATCTCCAAAAATAGAAGAAACCACTATTTCCGATGCAGAGCGTATTTCATCGGCCCCTTGAGATATAGCCCAGTTTTCCAATTTTACTAAATTAATTTCATAATCTCCACGAATGATAGCGATGAAAGGATACCAAGTATCTTGGATATACATTTCATAGACCATAGTCTTAATTGATTTTTCTACAGGAATGGAAAGAAACTCTCTTACCATAGTGATTGTCTTAGCTCCGGGAGTATAGACTTTTTTTATTTGATTGCCGTTTGATTTAACTGAAACATCATAAGAAATCATCTCTTCTGCTGCTTCAATATTAGAAGTATAACCACAAGAACAATAAATAATAAATTCTTCCCCAACATCGCTTTTTACCATAAATTCTTCTGACTCCCTTCCTCCCATAGCTCCACTATCAGCTCTAACATTAACAAAATCAAGACCGCAACGATAAAAAATTCGATGATAAGCATCACTCATTTTTTTATAAGTTTCATCTAAACAAACATCATTTAAATGAAAACTATAAGCATCTTTCATGATAAATTCCTTTCCTCTAATCATTCCATAACGGGGACGGATCTCATCGCGAAATTTATGATTAATCTGATAAAGATTAATAGGAAGTTGTCTATAAGAATTAATCTCTTCCAAAACAAGTTGGGTAAAAGTCTCCTCATTGGTAGGGGAAAGAGCAAAGTCAGCTTCATGACGATCTATAAGTCTGAACAGTTCACGTTTGAATGTTTTCCAGCGACCAGACTTATCTAAAAGAACTTTGGGAATAAGAAGCGGCATAGCCATTTCTACAGCTCCTTTAGCATTCATTTCTTCACGAATAATTTGTTTGATGTTTTTTACCAAGGCCAGTCCATAGGGAAGTAAAGAATAGATACCAGAACCAACTTTACGAATCATCCCAGCACGGATCATAAGAATATGTGATTTTAACGTAGCTTCTGCAGGAGCTTCTTTAAGAGTAGGGATGAAAGCTTCAGAAAACTTCATCTTTAGATTATGAACTTTTAAATGTAGAAATGACTTGTTTCAATTTTAAAGTAAGATCATCAGTAGCTTTAACTAAAGGAAGACGAATTTCATCGGAATAAATCATCCCTTCCATGAAGCAGGCTTTTTTGATTGGAATGGGATTGGCTTCTAAAAATAAAACCTCATTAATTGGCCACAACTTTAAATGAAGTTTTTTAGCTTCATTTACTTCACCCGCCTGATAAAAATCATAGATTTGACGTACTTCTTTTGGAAAGAGATTACCAATGACCGATACACTACCTACACCACCTAGACTGTAAATCGGAAGATTCATACTATCATTCCCTGAAAGAACATCAACTTCTGGAAGTCGGCTCAAAATTTCACCGGTGTAGTCAATATTACCAGTTGCTTCTTTGATAGTAGTAATATTAGAAATAGAACATATCTTTACCATAGTATCTATTTCAATAAGAATGCCAGTTCGTCCAGGAATATTGTAAACCATAACTTCAATTCCAATAGATTCAGCAATTCTCCGATAATGTTGAAAAATGCCATCTTGGGTAGGTTTATTGTAATAAGGTGAAACAATCATGACTGCATCCGCTCCTAGAGATTCACTATCTTTTGCCAAGCTTATTGCTTCTTCAGTTGAATTACTTCCAGCTCCAGCAATTACTTTGAGTGAGTAATTCATTTTTTGATTCCATTCCTTTATTTTTTCTATAGTAAAACGAATAACTTCTCTGTGTTCTTCATGATCTAAAGTTGGTGATTCCCCTGTTGTACCACAGGGGACTATTCCTGAAGAACCATTTTCTACTTGATACTGTATAATTTTTTCAAGTGATTTATAATCAACTTTTCCATCTTTAAATGGGGTTATAACGGCAGTATAAGTTCCTTTCATATTGTTTTCCTATTTTTAAAAAATATTATTTTAATGCTTTATAATTAGGAGATTCTTTGATCATTAATACATCATGAATATGGGACTCTTGAAATCCCGCCTGAGTTACTCTTATCAATTTAGCATTTTGAGTTAATTTTTTTAAATTATTAGCTCCGCAATAGCCCATGGCAGAGCGAATTCCTCCTAATATTTGAAAAACAATTTTATCAAGACTACCTTTAATAGGTACCGCCCCTTCAACTCCTTCCGGAACCAGTTTTTCTTGTTTCTCTACCTCGGATTGAAAATAACGATCCTTGGATCCTTTAGTCATAGCACCAATACTCCCCATTCCCCGATATACTTTATAATTTATTCCATTATGAAAAAAAGTTTCTCCTGGTGCTTCCTCCGCACTTGCTAAAACTGATCCCAACATAACGGTTTGAGCCCCTAAGGCTAGAGCTTTAGCGGCATCTCCTGAAAATCTTATTCCCCCATCAGCAATAAGAGGTATTTTTTGTTTCCGACAGGCTTTCAAACAATCTATAATTGCAGTTACTTGAGGTACTCCTACTCCCGTTACTACTCGAGTAGTACATATTGATCCTGGACCTATACCCACTTTAATTGCGTCTGCACCTGCATCAATAAGGGATTTTGCCCCATCTTTAGTTCCTACATTACCAGCTATTACTTGATGTTTATGAAATTTTTTTTTTATCCATTTAACCATCTGTTTTACATTGGAATGTTGACCATGAGCAGTATCCACTACTAAAACATCGGCACCAGCTGTAATTAGAGCTTCTACTCTTGTTTTTTCAGAATCACCAACACCACAAGCAGCTCCTACTCTAAGCCGTCCCTCATTATCTTTAGTTGCTTGCGGATAGTTAAGATCTGATAAAATATCTTTAATACAGATAAGACCAGTAAGATGTTTTTTTTTGTTAATAACTACCAATTTTTCAATCTTATTTTTATTAAAAATTTCCTTCATCTTTTTCATAGAAATTTTTCCATCAGTTGTGATTACTTTTTTGGTCATAATATTTGAAACTGGCTTATCAATATCTTTTACAAATCTAAAATCTCGATTTGTAACAATCCCTAAAACTTTTCGATTTTGATCTATAATTGGAAAACTACTTACAGAAAAATTATTTTTAAGTTTTAGAGCTTCTCCAATGGTCACTTTAGGAAACAAAGCTATAGGATTTTTTACAATTCCATTAGCAGCTCGTTTAACTATTTCAACTTCAACTACTTGTTCAGAAATAGATAGATTTTTATGAATAATTCCAATACCTCCTAACTGTGCTAGAGCAATTGCCATCGTTGATTCTGTTACCGTATCCATAGCCGACGATACAATTGGAATTTTTATTGAAATATTTTTAGTTAAATGAGTAGTGAGATCGGTTTCTTGAGGAAGAATATGGGAATTTTGAGGAAGTAAAAGAACATCATCATAAGTAAGTGCTTCTTTAAATGATAACAACATTTCTAATCTAATCTAATTATAACTTAAATAATAATTCTAAAATATAATAAAAATTATACTTTAAACAGTTGTTGCATTATTTTGAAGGTTTTTTGAAGATTTTTAAATATTGTTTCACATGAAACAATATTTAAAAATTAAACTTTTATAATTGAAGGGCAAGAAAGATTATTTTCCCTAAAAAAAATTTTTATGATATTTTCTAAATTGTTTTTTTCTTTAATTTCATATATAATTTTTTTTTTAAGTAAATTTTCTTCATTACTATTAAAATTACTAATCCCAATTCCTTTGATTTTAATATTATGAATATTTTTTATAGAGAAATTTATAATTAGTATTCCATTTTTTACCATCTTTTTTCTTTCAATAATGGTTTTTTTGTCAATAATATGATTTTCATCATCTAAAATAATATCTTTTAACTGTAAGTTATAATCCATAATAATCTTATTTTGATTATTATCATTTATTTTTATAATATCTCCTTTGTTCATAATTAAAATATGTTTAGAGTCTATTTTTGCTTCAGTTGCTAACTTTTTTTGATTATATAAATTTCTATACTCTCCATGAACTGGTATAAGATAATCTGGTTTTATTCTTTTAATTATTTTTTTTAATTCATTTACTTTACCATGACCACTAGCATGAATACTTCTTTCTTTATAACTAATAACTTCAGCTTTAAAAGAATAAATTTTATTCCAAATATTAAAAATTTTTTTTTCATTACCTGGAATAACTGAAGATGTAAAAATAAATAAGTCATTACTATTAATCTTAAACTTTTTGATTTTATTATTTAAAATTTTAACAATAGCTGAATTTTCTTCACCTTGGGAACCAGTTGCAATAACAGTTATTTTTTCTTTTTCTTTTAATTCGTCTTCAGAAAAATAAATATGTTTTTTATACTTTTGATATTCTTTAAATTCTAAAATATATTTTAAATTTTCAAAAATAGACCTTCCAATAATATATATTTTTCTATTATATTTAATTGAAGCATCAATAATTTCAAGGATTCTTTCAATTTGAGAAGAAAAAGTTGTAAAAATAAGACGACTTTTTTTTGTAAATTCTTTATAAATTTTTTTTATTTCTTCATATATTATAGTTTCACTTAAGTTATGTCCTTTTTCAGTGGCATTGGTAGAATCTAAAAATAATATTTTAGGACATTTTTTATATTTATCTATTAAAGTAAAATTATTTGGTTTTATAAAAAAGGGTTTTGTGTCATTTTTAATATCTCCGCAAAAGATTAGTTTTGTATTGTCTTTTAATGGAGTGTTAATAATAAAACCTAAGGAACCAAGGATACTATGAGATACATTAAAAGGTTCAATATTAAATTGTCCTATAGAAAATGGTTTAATATCAATAGTTTTAAGATATTTTGTATGTCCCTTGTTTATTAGTTGTTTTTTAATAAGGTGTTGAGTAAAGTGAGAGCTATAAATATTACAATGAACATGATTTAAAAAATAAGGAATTCCACCTATATGATCAAGATGACCATGAGTAATAATAACACCTTTGATTTTTTTTTTATTTTTAAAAAGGTAAAAAAAGTCAGGTATTTCATATCGAATACCTAAGTCGTTTTCTGTAAAGAATTTAAATCCAATGTCAATTATGATAATTTCGTTTTGATATTCAATAAAACAGCAGTTGTTCCCAAATTCTGCAATACCCCCTAAAAATCCGATTTTAAACATAATAAGTAAAAATGTTAACTTGATATTATAACTTGATTAATAAAATTGTTGTTGTTTAATTTAAATTAATATAATTATTTATTATTTTTATTAATAATTATCATAAATGTTATAACTGTTCTTTTAAATTAGAATTTTAGTAAAATTTAATTTAAAATATCTATCCATAAAGTTTATATATTTTTAATAAATTATGTATATTAAAAAATTATAGTTATTGTATAAATATATTATATAATTTATACTGTATTTATGTATAGTTTATTGAAAATTTATATAAAACAAATTATATGATTATTGCTATATTAAATGAAGAAGATTTTAGAATAGCTATAGTTCCTGAAAATATAGCTTCTTTTAATCAATGGGGATTAAAATTTTTAGTAGATAATAATATTAAAAATAAAGTTGAATTTAATTATCCAAAAAAATTATTTAAAAGTAGAAAAAAAATTCTATCGGAAGCTGATATTTTTATTACTTTAAATCCTCTTGTTAAAGAAGAAGTAAAACTAGCAAAGAAAAATGCAGTTTTTATATCTCGTTTTGCTCCTTATGATAATCCTAAAATTTTAAGTTTACTAGAAAATAAATTTCACACTGTTTTTAGTTTAGATATGATTCCTCGAATAACAGTTGCACAATCTTCTGATGTTTTGAGTTCGTTATCATCTTTAGCAGGTTATAAAGCAATATTATTAGCAACAGAATATTTTTCCCGTTATATTCCTATGCTAACTACTGCAGCTGGAACTATAGCACCTGCAAAAGTTATGGTACTGGGAGCAGGGGTAGCTGGACTACAAGCAATCGCTACCGCAAAAAGGTTAGGAGCAGTGGTTTCAGCTTTTGATACCAGAGTTGCAGCTAAAACTGAAGTAATGAGTTTAGGTGCTAAATTTATAGAAGTAAAAGGAGCTGTTGATGATAAATCAGCAGGGGGTTATGCGGTAGAACAGGATAAAAATTATAAAAAAAAACAAAGAGAAGAAATCTATAAAAATATTATTAAAAATGATATTATCATAACAACTGCTCAAATCAGAGGTAAACCTGCTCCTCGTCTCATAGATAAAAAAATGATTTATTCTATGAATCATGGATCTGTTATTATTGATATGGCTTCTGCCACTGGAGGAAATTGTGAATTCAGTCAAGATGGCAAGATTATAAAAAAAAATGGGGTTACCATCATTGGAGATTCTGATCTTTCTAAAAGACTTCCATACCATGCTTCAATTCTTTTTAGCCGTAATGTGTTAAATTTCTTCAAATTTATGGTTATAGACGGAAAAATTAATTTGGATAATATTATAAAAATGGAACATGAAGTAATAAAAAAAAGCTGTATCATTTATCAAGGAAAAAAATATGTTTGAATTCATTAATCAATTGGAAAGTTATTTACCTATTATTACTATAATTACCCTTCTTACTCTAATTGGAATTGAGGTTATTGTTAAAGTTCCTTCTATGCTTCATACTCCCCTCATGTCAGGAACCAATGCTATAAGTGGAGTGACTGTAATTGGAGGAATTTATTTGGTGCGCACTTCTGGGATAAATGATCTCATTCCCTTTATTATTGGATCCATTGCAGTATTAATCGGAGCTATCAATGTAGTAGGAGGATTTCGAGTAACTCAAAGAATGTTAGAAAAATTCAAAAAGGAAAACAATAAATAAGTGAATTTTACCCAACCTCTCTCCGAAGTCATTTATTTAGTAGGGACTGTTCTATTTATTCTTGGAATGAAAAAACTAGGAAAGGTAGAGACTTCAAAAAGTGGAAATACTTTATCCATTTTAGGAATGACAGTAGGAATTCTTACAATGACTTTAATCCCTTTAAAATCTAATATATATGAACAAAGAGATATCTTTCTTATATTAATAGTAGTCATGATGTTTTCTATAGGGGCCATAATTGGTTATGTTTCAGCTGTAAAAGTAAAACTTACTTCTTTACCGGAAATGGTCTCTCTTTTTAATGGGTTTGGTGGACTTTGTTCCATGTTTATCGGTTTGGCTGAAGGAATAAAAGTTACAAAAAGTGTTCAAAGTCTTTCTCCAACTATTTCAGCATCAATCCTTATTGGAGGAATGACCGCTTCTGGATCATTGATAGCTTGGAATAAACTTTCCGGTGGTTTTTTTGATAAAATAAAATTTCCAATTTCTCAGTCAGTGAACGCAATTTTTCTTCTCCTAAACTTAGCTTTAGTAATTTTGATGAGTTTGGGAGAGACAAGTTTATTTACATTATCCCTTAGTAGTAGTATTTATATTCTTCTTATAACTTCTCTTATTTATGGTGTTACTTTTGTTATTCCTATTGGGGGAGGTGATATGCCTGTGGTGATATCCTTACTTAATTCTTTAAGTGGAATAGCTGCTGCAACTGCAGGACTTATCTATGAAAATACCTTTATGATAACCGGGGGCATTTTGGTGGGAGCATCCGGTACTTTTCTTACAGTCCTTATGTGTCGAGGGATGAATCGTTCTCTTTTTAATGTAATTATAGGGGGTTTTACCGCTAGTGGTTCTGTGGGTGAAGTTGGAAATAAAACAGTTAGAGAAACAGAACCTTTTGACCTTGCTATTAAACTCAAGTATTCCCAAAAGGTGATGGTCGTTCCTGGTTATGGTATGGCGGTTGCTCAGGCACAGCATGCCCTTAAAGAGTTGGAAACCGAGCTAGTAGAAAATGGGGTTCAAGTATTCTATGCCATTCATCCAGTGGCCGGAAGGATGCCTGGCCACATGAATGTCCTTCTGGCAGAAGCCCAAGTGTCCTATGATATTATCCTAGAGATGGAGGAGGCCAATAGGCAGCTTTTCTCCGCCGATGTGGCATTAGTTATTGGAGCCAATGATGTAGTCAATCCCGATGCCAAAGAGAATCCCGCTAGCTCTATTTATGGAATGCCAATTTTAGAAGTTGAACAAGCCCAGACTGTGGTAATACTAAAACGGAGTATGAAACCAGGTTATGCGGGGATCGAAAATCCCCTTTTCTATCGAGAAAATTCCCAAATGCTCTTCGGGGACGCCAAGGATAGTTTACAAAAACTTAAAACCGCAGTAAAAGAAGGGTAGTTCTTTAAACTTTATTTCTCTTCTCCCTTCCTCTTTTTATCCAATAACCACCAAAACCTGCAATGAGTAAGAGAGTAAAACCGCCATATCCAACCATAATCCAAAGAAAATTTTGTAAAACCACTGCACATACAACTCCCACCATAAGGAAAGTGGCGAATTCATTATAAATCCGTAACCACTTAGATGAGGGGAGATAGGTGTTAATTCCAGTGGTTAGGCCAGCTTTCCGGCAACGTAACATCAATGTTCGTCCATAGAACTGATAGATGATGAGGATGGTTATTAAGAAAAATTTAAAATGAAACCATCCGTAAAGATAGGCTTGGGTGATCACCATTAAGGCGATGCCCATACCCCAGGTGAGTATCATTCCGGGAATAATGATAATCCGATAAAGACGTTCGCTCATTATTTGAAGTTGTAAAAAGACCTCTTTGGTTTCTGTCTCACTTTGATACACCATAATCCTTACCCAATAGAAAAGCCCTGCCATCCATACGATAAAACCGATAATATGAAAAGCAAGAAGAAAACGATAAACCATATTTTGCGTTATAGTCTGTTAAGCCCGTTATAAGCAGCAATTCTGTAAGCCTCAGCCATAGTTGGATAGTTAAAGGTGGTCTCAATAAAATAATCAATGGTGTTATGTGGGGGTGGAGCTTTCATAATAGCTTGCCCAATATGGATTACATCCGCAGCTTGCCTTCCAAAACAATGAATGCCCAAAATTTCCTTAGTTTGACGATGGAAAAGAATTTTTAATACCCCGGTGGTATCTCCTAAAATTTGAGCCTTAGCAACACTCTTAAAGTTAGCCTTTCCTACTTCATAGGGTATTTTTTCCGATGTAAGTTCTTTTTCATTTTTACCGATGCAGCTGATCTCCGGAGTAGTGTAGATACCAGTAGGAAAAATCCCAAGGCGAGCAGGATGATCACTTAATTGACAAATATGAGCAGAGGCAATCCGTCCCTGATCATAAGCAGTTCCAGCTAAACTTGGCCATCCGGTGAGATCTCCTACAGCATATATATGGGAAATTTTAGTTTGATAGTTCTCATTGACTTTGATATAGCCACGTTTATTAGCTTCAAGACCAGCGGTTTTGATTTCCAATTCATTAGTATTCCCCACTCTCCCTTGAGCCCAAAGAAGATATTGATGGCGGATGCTCTTTCCTGATTCCAGATGAACAACTATTGAATCATGATTGGTGTCGACAGACTGAATAACTTCATTGTTACGAATGACCACTCCAATATCCCGCATATGGTAGTTAAAAGCATCGGTAATTTCATCATCGAGAAAATCCATCACTCTTTTCCGGTTATTAATTATATCTACCTTGATGCCAAGACTCTTAAAAATACAAGCATACTCCACTCCGATGATTCCTGCTCCACAAATACAGATAGATCGAGGAGTCTCGTTTAAATTTAGAACAGTATTGCTGTCCAAAATCAAAGGATGAGAGAAATTAACTTGCGGATCATGATAAGGGGATGATCCAGTGGCTAAAATATAATGAGGAGCTCGATAAAGTTGATCTTTATTTTCATGCACCACTCGCAAAGTCTTATCATCAACAAAGGAGGCGGTACCGATTAAGATACTAACTTGGTTTCGTTCATAGTGATTTTCTCGAATGGAAACTTGAGTTTTGATAACGTTTTGACTCATGTCAATCAGTTCTTTAAAAGTGTAATGGTTGTCAAAGTATTCTTGTCCCACATAAGGGAGTTTATAAAGATTAATAAGAGAGACGATGGCCTGGCGGATGGTCTTACTGGGGATAGTTCCCCAATGTGTACACCCCCCACCCACAAAAGGATGTTTTTCAACAACTAAAACCCTTTTCCCATGTTTGGC
The DNA here is from genome assembly GCA_965224715.1 of Spirochaetota bacterium. Lineage (GTDB taxonomy): Bacteria > Spirochaetota > UBA12135 > COTS27 > CAXSBA01. The sequence goes on from OZ245054.1 coordinate 493,227, forward strand.
TGCCATCATGGCAGCTCCTTCACCGGCAGGACCACTTCCAACGATGATTAGATCGTATAGAGTATTGATGTTGTTCATGATAGTATTTGTATTATTGTTTTATTGATATAGTTTTTTTAAAGTATTCAATGATAGCATCCACAGTGATTATTTTAAGTTTATGACGGTGAGCAAAGGTGATTAATTCTGATTTTCTAGCCACACTTCCATCTGGGTTTAGTATCTCACATATAACCCCAGCAGGATAGAAACCAGCTTCATGAGCTAGAGCCACTGCCGATTCTGTGTGGCCAGGTCGATTAAAAATTCCTCCTTCGTGACATTCTAAAGGAAAGATATGTCCAGGTCGTATAAAATTTTCTTTTCCGATATTAGGGTTAGCCAAAAGATTAAGAGTGTGAGCCCTCTCAGATGCAGAAATGCCGGTGTGGGTGTCCGCAGCATCTACGGATATAGCAAATTTAGTTTTTCTATGATCTTGATTATTAGCAACCATTTGAGGAAGTTCTAACGTATGCAGTCGACTTTTCTCCATAGCAATACAAATAAGCCCGCCCCCTTTTTTGATCATAAAATTCACCTGTTGAGGAGTGATAGTAGAGGCTATGCCAATTAAATCTCCTTCATTCTCTCGATCTTCGGAGTCTATCACGATGATAAGTTCTTGTCTTTTTAAAGCTTCTATGGCCTCATTTACTTTATCGTATATGTCCATCTTTAGTTTTTGGGAAGATTCTCTTCTGCAAAGGGAAGAGTTTTCTGTTCTCCACTTTTTAAATCTTTAAGAGTAAAGGAACGATTTTTAAATTCGTCTTCCCCAATTAGAATAATTCCAGAAAAAGCTGTATTTCCGCTAAATCCATTTACCCTATTGAAATGTTTTGAGATTTTTTGAACTGGTGCATTTTCAACTCGGAAACCACGATGAATCAAAGCCTCTCCAATTTCAAGTGAATAGGGGATTACTTTTTCATCAAGGGGCATCAAAGGGGCAATGTAATATCCTGTTTTAATCGAAGGACTTATTGGAAGGCACTTTATGTTTTCCAAGAATAAAATAAAAATATCAAGACCCATTCCAAAACCAATGCCAGAAACTGATTGGTTGAGATAGTTTCCGATCAAGTTATCGTAACGTCCACCCCCAAAAAGTGATCGACGAATATCACAGGATTCGGCAAAAACCTCAAAAACCAAGCCAGTATAATAATCAAAACCACGAACAGTTTCTGGTGAGAAAAAAGCTCTTCCTCCTAAACAGGAGCAATTTACTTTTAAGAGAGATTTTTCCAAATGAAGAATGTTTGAAAAAGTCTCAGGTAATTCATGGGAAGTTGGGAAGAGATCGCTAAGGTTGGTCATAGTAAAATACTTTTCCACCGACTCTTGAAGTTGAGGGGGGAATAGCTTTTTGCTTTTTAAAGTGAATTCCTCTGGGGTCAACTTATTGCGACGATCAACTAAGGCGAGAAAATTCTTAGCTTGTTCTAAAGTGAAACCTTCTTGGTTAAGCCAATGATTCACTAATCCACGATGATTGTAGCGAATAACATACTTATTAGGAGGAATAGAAAAGGCATCCATAAGATGTTTCACAATTCTAAGAATTTCTAAATCATAAAGATAATGCTTTTTGCCTAAGATATCGAAATTCAGTTGACGGAATTCTCGGAGCCGTCCCTTCTGGGGACGTTCATAACGATAACAACGTCCCACAGTGAACCATCTTAAAGGTTGAGGAAGTTGTTTTATTTCTTTGGCGACTAGTCGGGCTAAGGAGGGAGTAATTTCTGGGCGAAGAATTACCTTTCTTCCTCCTCGGTCGGTGAAATGATAGGATTGCTCTTCAAGTATTTCTTCGGCTGACTTTACTGTAAAGGTCTCCCAGGATTCCAAGATAGGAACATCATATTCACGGTATCCATTCTGTTCCGCAACTTGATCGATTATCATCTTCACTGTATTGTAACGTTCGAGAAAATCAGGAGGAAAGTCTAGGATGCCTTTAAGGGGTTGGGTGCATAATTTTGAAGAAAGCATGGATTAAAGTATATTAATTATACGATGTTTATTCATTATTGTTTTTTGGGTATCCCGTGTTTGGAACTTCTCTAATGGGATGTTATGACTATTTTTAGAATAATAAACATAAAGGATAAATAAAATTTTGACAGCAAATATCTGAGAGTTCATTTCATCTCATAGCGAAGGGGCACTTGGTATAGGCCGCAAAGATTAGATGATTTTTGGTTTGGATTTTTGTAGACTTGTTTTAAATATTGGGTGGGATTTTCAAGAAACTTTATTATTTGAAGAAGAGCACAATAATCGGTTCCAGCAACGTCATGTCCTCCAGTTTCTGAAACATAAAGATAGGAACGAGATAGATTTTTTTTCACTGATTCCGCCCATACTAAAGGGGTATAGGGATCAATGGAAGCATTGAGGATTAAGGTGGGGATGTTGCTTTTTACAGGATTATAGTTTTCACTGTTAGATGAAATAGATAACCCCCAACTTTGACAGGATTTTTTTCCTGTGTCTCTAATACTTTGATTCAGTTGTTTGGTGACCTCTTGAACCCATTTATGAGAAAAATAACGAGAAGGGTAAAGTTGTCTTTTAATATTGGAGATAAAACTTTCCTCTTGACAAGTGACACTGAGCCAAAGTCCACGAAAGTCCGTAAGAAGACTCAAGGCCAGAAGGGGCAACCCTTCTTTTAGGTTATCCTCAAAATATTGATAGATGAATTCCTGAGGAGGAGTTCCAATGTTCAATCGGTTTAAGAAAAAAGAAATCAGGTCGTTATTATTTAGACTGTTGAGGAAAAGAAGCTCTGATGGCCATTGACTTATTTTAAATTCTCTGCCTGAGAGAATCCGGAAAGCATCAATCAAATTAAAGGCACCGGTATGGAGTCTCTTACGATAATGTATTTGTGCGGGGAATTCTTTAGAAGTAGGATTAATCTTTGTTTTAGAAGTACTGCTTTGAGATGATGTCAAGTGTAGAATCCGTTTCATAAAGATGATTAATTCTTGTTGAAGCTTTTTGGGTTGACAGTGAGGACTTTTTTTACAAGTAAAAATCATATTGTCTAAAGGGTTAAATAAAATAGTGTCCGCTTCTCCAAAACTTTCTACTTCCAAAGGGAATACTGAGTCCAAAACCATACTGCGAACGATTTCGGGATGATCTCTCATCAAAGTGAGACCCACTTTAGAGCCATAAGACACCCCATGAAAATCAGCTCTGTGATACCCCAATACTTTGAGAGCTATATGAATGTCAGAAGCGATTTCTTTAGTATTAAAGAGTGAGAGATCGACTCCATAGCTCTTTAGATTTTCTCCACACCTTTTTAAGGTTGAAAAAAAGTCTTCTTCAGATTTATAGGTACTTTTGAAATAGTTCAGACAATTCAAGGTAGGAATCGACAAACCAGTTCCCCGGTAATCTATGAGCAGATAATCTTGGCGATATCTAAATTGATCGATAATTGACTCCATTCCACTATAAAGGTATGTGTTAGGCTGTCCTGGTCCTCCGGTAAGAAAAACTAAAGGATCAGGCCGGGGGGTAGAGGAAAGGGAAGGAAGGTGAATAAAAAAAAGATGGGCAATTTTAGATAAATCAGGTTTTTTTTTGTCTTGATAAACGGTAATAAAACCACAACGAGCGAATGGACTCAACACCATTAAGTTATGGATTCGGCTGAAATTATTGGGACGAATATTATTGCAAGGAATTTCTATAAGATCACCAGGGCTGTTGGTAGAAAAATCCGGTTCCTGATATTCTTTTTTGATAACATTCCAAGTAAGAGGGAGGAAAACTCCAGAATAAGTGTTTTTTTGTATACCTTTTTCTTCCCCCCCCATTTCTTCAATTCCAGGGATAACGGGTTCATTCTTCCATGATGTTTCTTTTCCAAATGTTATTAAGAAAAGGAAACTAATGAAAAATAAAAGTAGGAAAAACCATTTGGAAATAAAGAGTAAATATTTATAAAATAACATTCATTTACGTTAAGTATCGGATTTGGGGCAGATATTTTTTATTTTAGAAGAAAGATAAATTATTAAAAAATTATTACAAATATGTTATAATAATTAGAGTTTTTAAAAAGAAAGTATAAGAATGAGTCCTAAAAATACCTTTTTAAGGATTAATTTGGGGTCATAGGCATAAATAATTAATAAAAAAGGGATTCAAATGGATGTAAAAATTAAGAAACAAAATATTTTTGTACGTCTTTTTAGGGCAATCTATCTTTGGTTTGACTCTGACGCTACAATCAACATGGATATGGCTTCAGATAAGGTGAATTGGATAAGGACTATTCCCTTTATGATTCTACATATTGCATGTTTTGGGGTTTTCTTTGTAGGATGGAGTTGGTTTGCGGTATTGTTTGCCATTGGATTTTATTTTATTCGAATGTTTACTATTACAGGCTTTTATCATCGTTATTTTTCTCACAAAACATTTAAAACCAGTCGTTTTTGGCAATTTATTTTTGCTTTAATTGGCAGTTCTTGTGTTCAAAGAGGAGCATTATGGTGGGCATCGCATCACCGGAGTCATCATCGTTATTCGGATAGTGAAGAGGATCTCCATTCTCCATGGCAAAGAGGTTTTTGGTGGAGTCATATGGGATGGATCACTTGTGACCGAAGTTTCAGAACCGATTATAACAATATTAAAGATTATGCCAAATATCCAGAGTTGGTCTTTCTAAACCGTTTTGATACTCTTGTCCCTGTTTTAACAACAGTAAGTATTTTCTATCTTGGTGTTTTTTTAGAAGCCTTTTTCCCAGGATTCAATACTAATGGGCTTCAGATGCTAGTCTGGGGATTTTTCATCTCCACTACGGTTTTGTTTCATTGCACCGTTTTTATCAACTCTTTATGTCATGTCTGGGGAAAAAAACGTTTTAATACCGATGATCAAAGCCGAAATAATTTTTGGTTAGCCTTAATAACTTTAGGAGAGGGGTGGCATAACAATCATCATCGTTATCCTGCTGCCGTTCGTCAGGGCTTCTATTGGTGGGAAGTCGATATCACTTATTATATCCTCAAGATGATGAGTTGGATTGGAATTATTCGAGATCTCAAACCTCTTCCCAGAACAATCTATAATGAAGGTTTGGAGATAGACCGGGTTCGTAAAGTATCTTCAATCTATGGTGAAAAATTTGACTTTAATGATGCTAGGATTTTTAATAAAAAATCTAGAGAAGAATTCAAAAATAGGATAAAATCTTTGGTAAAAGCTAGAAAGGAATAAAAATGGTTATTTTAGAAATTAAAGGGAAACAATATCCTGCGGAAGAAGGAGATATCTTGCGTGTAGATCGAATTGATTTGGAGCCAGGAAAACCTTTCGCTGATATTAAAGTGCTTTTTTATCGGCGAGGAGACCAAATTCAAGTTGGCAAACCCTTTCTCGAAGATGTGAAAGTAATCTCTAAGGTAGAAGGCGAGCATAAAGATAAAAAAGTGAGGGTGGTGCATTATAAACCGAAGAAGGGTATTCGCTCTTTGCAAGGACATCGTCAACGCTACACTCATATTAAAATAGAAAAGATTGAAGCTGCTTAACATATAGACTATAAACCAGATGTGATTCAAGTTAAGGTGAGGTTGGGTATTGATGGTATCACTTCTTACCGTTCTCAAGGTCATGCTGGGAATCAACCTGGCAATGGGTTGGTTGTATGTAATGGACTTTCAACAATGGAATATCAGTTCCTTTATGCCACTAAAACCCTTTGTCCAAAATGGGCTAAATCAGGTGCGAACTTTGAGATAGGAAAGGGCAAATTTCATCTGAACTTGAATAAGTTGCCAGAAGGTGAGGAAATTCAGATTTATCGGACCTTAAGTAAGTCTTTAATAATTGGATTAGAAATGTTGGAAAAGCATCATTCCCATGAAATTAATGTTATAATGGATTAGAAATAAGTTTAAATTTTTTTTTTAAGTATTTTTGAATACAGGAGATTAATATGGCTAGTAAAAAAGGGAAGGGAACTTCAGACAACGGAAGAGATAGTAATCCTAAAAATTTGGGAGTTAAAATTTATCATGGCCAGACAGTCAATGGTGGCTCAATTATCGTAAGACAAAGAGGAACCCAATTTTATCCTGGAACCAATGTAGGTATTGGACGAGACCATACTCTTTTCGCTAAAGTTGCAGGAAAAACTATTTTCTCAAAAAGTCGAGGACGTAAATTTATAAGTGTAGAGGCTTCTTTGTAAGTAAGTTTGTTTTTATTGATTGTTATCAGATTTTTACAATATTTACAATAAATTTGATTATTATTTAATTATGACAAATATCATAGTAGATCTTTTGGAAAGTCCACCTTGGGTTATTATCACTTTCATGGTCGTCTATACTTTTATTATAGTTATCATTGTTTGGAAAGTTTCAAGTTGGTATAAGGGTTTTAGTGGATGGAACAAACATCGGGTATCAGAGAAAACTTGGAAAGAAAAAGTAAGTCGTTTAGAAAAAGACAATGAAGAGCTTAGAGAAAAGTTAAATCAAGATTCTGATAAAAATAGTTAAGTAATAAAATTCAAAAAGAAAGAGATAGTTCTCAGACTTTTGAAAATCATTCACAAGTGCTTTCATTATGATAGCGTTCACTGAGAAAGACAATACAATCTACCATGACTATGCTATTTTTAAAGAATTTTTTATTTGGATTTTCTCAACCAGACTTTATTAAAAAGATTCTTTAAAAAAATCAGTGATAAAGAAACTGGTTGAGAAATCCTGTCACTATCTTCTTAGATTTATTGAAGATAATCAGCGATAAATAATCGAGATCTCATAGGCTAAATGACTTATTGCATAGTCTATGTATTCATCGGTTTTGATTTTTTCTCTTATTCGATCAAGTTTTTTTTGATCGATGATAACTGCTTTTTTCATGATTCAAGTCCTTTTGAATTATTTTTTTTACATCCATGTAAAAATCGATAATGAGGTAACTGATAGTCATTAGTTTATCTCACGAAAAGCATCAGGGAAGTGTTCAATATGATCCTTTTCAGAGTTAGGTGTGGAAGTGATAATAACTGCATCAAAACGGGAGTGATGGTAAGCATAATCAGGGTTTTCATTAAGAAAACCCGTAGCGGCTCGGAATAAATTCTGTTGTTTTTTATGAGACAATGATTGCCAGGGATGAAATTTTTTTTCATGATGATGAGAGCGGAATTTTACTTCTACAAATACTAAAATCTGTTCTGGAGAAAGCATAATTAAGTCAATTTCGGAAGAATGGTAGTAAAAATTTCGAGCTACGGTAGTATATTTTTGTGAAGTTAAAAAATATTCTGCTTTTTCCTCATAATATTTCCCTCGAAATTGCTTACTGAATATAGTCATGCTTATTCATTGAATTTGTTATTAGCAATAATTTGTAAAAAAAATGTCTGGATTTTCTGTGTTTTGACCGGATCCTTAACTATAATGATTTCCCAATTTTTATAATCTTTGATATTGAGATTTATTAATTCTTTAGAATAGTCAAATTGTTTGTTACCTTTTAAAATGATTTTAACAGTGGGCTTATTAATACCATTACTATGAATTACTACGGCTGTTAAAATTTCATTAGGGGTTTTCAGTTGGATCACTTTTCCTGGTTCAATAATTCCGATCTTTGTAAGAAACGTAGCTAAAACATTTTTAAAAAACTTATCTTTTTTTTTTATGATTTCAATAGTCTGGTAAGGAAAAGATTGATGTAAATTTATGCTGTAAGGATGACAATTCCATGTGTGGAAATTAATTAAATGCATTAGATTGACTGGAACTGTAATCTTATTTTTGTTTAGTTTTAAAATCCCACTATCATCTAAGGCAACATGTTGGTAAATAAACAAATAATTGATATTTGGAGGGAACGTAACTCCTTTCAATAATTCCAAGATGTGTTCAATTTTTTTTTGTTGAATAAAGCGTCTCTTACTTTCATTATTTTTTTTAATTGCTATCAACTTGATTTTTTCAAGTCTATGTATGAAAAAAAAAATATTAGATATCATTGTAACTAATAGCATATTATTTAATTTGTTGAGAGGTATTTTTAACTCTGATCCTAAGATAGAAGTAAGCCCAAAACTATATAAAGTCATACTTTCAGGGGTAATTTTACTTTGGGTATTGAGATAAAGAAGATATTCTTCATTATAATTTGGAATAAATTCCAATATCTTTAATAGGGATTTAAAATCTTCACTTTCAATAATATTCATAAATTGAGTATAATCATTATTATTGATTTTGTTACTAATCAAACTTATAAAAGTGTTGAATTGGTTCTCTAAATCAGAGAAAATACTAAAAGCATTTTTGATTTTATCTGGATTCAGTTTAGATTCTGAAATTGTTTTTGATTCTGAATCTTCTTGACTTTTGTTTTCTATCGTCAAGTCATTTTCATTATAAAATAATGGGAGACTAAATTTCCATTTATCTAAAGATTCCTCCTCTTCACTGTCCAATTCCATACCCTTAAGTAGAAAGGGCACTTCTCCATCCAGTAAATAATCTTCTAAAAGTATTTTACTATCCTTATTTTTCTCTTTCATGTAGATTAAATGGCAAGTTTTTGATCTATTTCATTAAATATCTTATGACGAGTAGAGTATTCAGGGTGACTAGAGATAATCTGTTTGCCGATTTGGTTTTTAATATCAATGAGGATCGGTCCCATAAGATTCATCACCATTTCTTTTGGGTCTTCTGGAATAGTAACAATAGCAAAATCCCAAACATGATTGGAATCCAGGTCATTTAAAGTTTCTTCATCAACACGGAGCTCATACTCTTTCATGACACTCTTGGGATCAATCAAAATAAAAGTCAATCCTGGTTCAGTTATAGATTGAAGGAAAAGAAAAATATCATTGCCTTCATTTTTAATTAATAGAAACTCTCTATATTCTTCAAACCCAAAAAGACCGTTTGGAAATTTAATGATGTCTTGAGCCTCGTAGTTAATGGAACCGATTTTAGGGCTGGTGATATGTTTCATGAAGTTATCCTTTTATTTAAAATTATATTTTATCATATACATTATAAAAAATCTAAAAGAGTGGGACGTATGTAACGAGCTGCTGTTTGGAGAGAGAGTTGATGAACGTAATTGATTTCACTTAAGTTGATGGCCGCTTCCGCCATATCCATGTCTTCCGCCTTGGAAAGTCGAGTAGTGATGTTCTCTTTTTCCAACTCCAAGTCTTGCCGATCAATTTTAATTCGACTAGCTACTGATGAAATTTTAGTTTGGTGAAAAAGGACATTATTGATAGCATCGTCAATTTCTTGTAGATTATCTCCTCCCAAATTTTCAATATTATTGTCAACCAGACTGCGCTGAAAACGAATCAACACATCAAAAATCGATCCTTGATTTTCTAAGGTATTCGTACTGATATTATTAAAGATTTCCCTTCCTTCAACTCCAGGCTTCAATATACCTAAATCAGTAAGAACAGTTCCAGTGGTGTCCAATATAGCCATTTGATGGGGATGATTGCTTTCCAACCCTAAAGCCAATTCTCCTCCAGGAAGTTGACGTGAGAAAGCATTCACCGAAGGTATATTTTGATTAATCTTTTCTATAATAACGTTAAGATTATCTCCAGCATTGATTTGAACCCCATAGTCATCAATAGAAAATTTCTGATCCTCAGTGGCGACATAGTTTCTCCCATCGGTCAGACTTACTACAGTATGCTTTTCAGCCCAGAATACCTGATTGCCGGTTAAACCAGTTTCAATGTTTTCATCAAAACTAATATCGGTTTTGTGAGAGTAGGCATCCCCCCTGTATTCGACTTTTTCCACAATTCGATTGCCAAAACTATCATTGCTGTAAATCGTTTCAAAAGGAAGGGTATCGGTCTTGCTTCCGGAAAAAATATATCCTTGTTCAAATTGAGTATTAGCATGATTGATAATTTCTTCAAGTAATTGTCCTACCTCAAAACTCATATTGGCTCGATCTTGAGGAGTTAGAGGACCGTTAGCTGAATAAATAGTGAGCTCACGAGTACGACGCAACATATTGACAACTGAAAGAAGTTTGTCGAAGGTAATATTAACACGATCTGCTCCATCATTAAGATTTTGAGAGTATTGGTCAATTTGATTTAGACGAATTCGTGAATAGATGGAAGTAATGGAGCGAATAGGGTCTTCACTGATTTTCTGAAATCTTTTTCCCGATCCTAATTGTTTCTCGGTGGTTTTAAGGTCTTGATAATTCCGTTTCATTTCATAAATCATACTGTTCTTAGTGCTTAAATTAGATACTCTCATAATTTTTCCTTTAAATTTTGTTTTTTATTCTTTTATATTTGCATTAAAATATCAAAAACCTCATCCATCATTTTAACAATCCGAGCTCCAGCTTGATAGCCGTTTTGAAAGGCTATCATCTGGGCGAGTTCTTCATCAATGTTAACTCCAGAAACAGATTGCCGGAGTTCCTGTAGTCCTTGGGTTACAGCATCATAGCGTTCCGTTTCACTCTGTGCTTGGACTAGCTCGGATGAAATTCGAGTTACACTATGAATATAAAATTCATCAAAAGTTTTCTTGTTGTCAAGAAGGATGTGATTATAACGAACTTCAGAAATTTTCTGAGCGATGCTACCGTCTTGAATTCCTTTGGGGATAATCTCTGTTTCTCCATTATTCTCTATATCAACTCGAATGATTTCCCGGGCTGCAATCAGATTACTGTCATCCTTGATTTGGGGATTAATATCGATGTAAGACGACATACTTTGAATGGGGGAACGATAAAATTTTGCCTCTGGGTGGAGAGAGTTGATGGCAGTGGGGTCCGAAGCTGAAAAAGAGGATCCAGCAGTCATTACCTTGGTAATTCCTGAGAGAAAATGACCAGTGTCCTGAAGAGATTGAATCGAAAAAGGATAAGGTTCATCATTTGAACGTGTTTTTACTTCCAATCGCCCTTCATGATTCAATTGAAAATTCAAAGAGTCTTGAGAATTATTAAGTCGTTCTAAGACCATCTCAATTCTATCGGTAAGAAAATAATTTACATCAGTTGTCTTGCCATCAGATCCAGTTATACGAATACTTCCGTTATCTCCAACGATATCTTTTGGATTAAGTCTTTCTCCACCAGTGATTTGATATATCAAGCTACTTTCAAGAATACCATCGGAATCAGTATCAGCGATACCAGAACCATCAGAAGAAAAGGGAACATAAGTAAAGAAATCCCCGGTGATCTTACCGTATTGATTAGCACCTTGACGATGAATATCATTTACGGCAAAAATCAGGTTAGTAGCCATGGTATCTAAATTACGAATTTCTCTGACTAGAATTTCATCTCTTACTTTTATATGGGCTGCCAAAGATCCCCTTTCGGTAGTAAAATCTTCTCGGGTTCGAGACCATACCAATTTAATAAGGCCACCATTGTTTAAATCCTTGACTTGATCTAGAGTTTGGTATTTATGTCCTTGAATTAAAATTCTTGGACCACTATGAACCATGAATTCATCTTCATCGTTATAGCTCACTGAGACATCAATCCTTTCAGACAATTTTTCCACTAAAGCATCTCTTTGATCTAGGATATCGTTGGGATTATCACCCAAGATTTGGGAGCTGCGGATCTGTCTATTAGCTTTGGAAATTTGAAGAATAATAGTATTTATCTCATCCGCTTCAGCGATAATCTTATTGTTAAGTTCATAACGGAGACTGTTCAACTGAGCATGTTGAGAGCGGAAATTGTCGGTCAGAGTAAGGGCATGGGTTAAAAGTTCTTGTCTGATGGCTGGTTCGGAAGCGTTTTGGGCCAATTCCTGCCAACTTTTCCAAAAATTATCGAAATGGGTTTGAAAATTTCCAACTCCCAAAGCGTTTTGAATATTTTCAATATCAGTCAAATGAAGTTGATTTTGTTGCCAATAACTTTTTTGGGAAATTTCTTGTTGGATCCGTTCGTCAAGATAGATATCTCTTTCCCGGCGGATTTGGGAAACAATTACCCCTTGACCAATTCTTCCTGGAGTTTCTACCCGAGTAAGGTCAGGACGATAAAGGGGTTCCAAAGAAGTAAAAGTAATTCGTTGTCGGCTGTAATCAGGGTTATCGGCATTGGAAAGGTTTTGGCCAATGACATTGAGACCTTGATGGTGTGCTAACAGAGAACGTTTACCGATTTCTATTCCTAAAAATGTTGAATGCATTTTTCCTCCTATATATTATGTAATGTTCATAAGCTAAATACCAGTGGTGAAGACTTTTGCGGTTTTTTTGATATTTCCTTCCGGATCATAATACCCTGTACTTAATGGTTCAAAATATTTTTGGTTGATTTGTTTAACATCATCCAATAACGCTTGAGTAATCTCCATCTGTTTTTGTATCTTCTGAGCTAGGGATTTATTTTCTAAGGTTTTTTCCTTTTCTACCCTTTCTTGATAATTGATATTTCTTTGCTGTGAAATAATCTTCTCCTGTAAATGGCAAGCTTTAATGTACTTGGTGAATTTACAAGTAGTAAGATATTTTCCCTTGAGTTTTTCCAGGAAGTAAATTTTTTTTAGTTGATGACCCAAACTCGGAATAAATTGATTTTTTAGTTTTGAGAATTTAGAAGATTGCTTTTTCTTATTTTTGTTCATAAAAACCTTTCTATCTTGAATTCTAAATAAAAAATTCAAGAATTCTTTAAATCAAATTACTTGGGCTGTGTTTATCAACGGTAAATACAGAAAAATTTAAGTATTTTTAGCTTAATCTACAAAATTTAAGAATTCTAAAAATTTTATTAAACTTTACGATTCTTTCTAATTGTTAAAAAATGGATATTAATGATAAAATCAAGAAGAAAAACTAAAGAAATTTAAGTGAATTTTTTAAGAGTAAAATTTTTCCTTTATGCAAAACATAGGAAAAAAATAAATTTTTTATAAATAATTGTTGATATATTATTTGAATTCAAAATATTTTTTGATTATTTAAAAGTTTAAGTAATAGTAATGAATAAGTAATGAAGATATTTTTATTGATGATTTCTCTTTTATATAAACAATAAATAAAGAGTTTTTTACAGTGACTAATAATAAATTATTTGATAAATTTGGTAATCATGAATTTTCTAAGAATAATAAGATTATTTTTTTGGAGAAAATTTATAGAAAATTTGTAAAAAAAATTAATAATAGGTATATAAGAACTACAGATAATATTGAGGAAAAAATTAAAAAAAAAACTGCTCTACTAATCGCTAGTTCCTGTGTGTTCACTGGAATAATTTGGGGGAGTATGTTTTTGTTTTTGTATGGTTTCAGTTATGTAGTTCTAATACCTTATTTTTTTTCATTTTTGATGCTATGTATAATGATTATTGCTTACTATAAAAAGGATTACTTAATGCAGCTAAATGCATTTTTAATTTTAATTTTTTTGTCACCTATTGGAGTTCACAGTATTTTGGGTGGTTTTGAAAAGTCTGGTTTAGTTGTTATTTGGTCATTAATAGCCCCATTTTCTGCTTTGATTTTTAAAGAATTAAAAGTAGCCATTCGATGGTTTACTTTATATATTTTCACTTTTATATTGTTTTTTTATCTAGAAAAAACTTTAATCAATTATTCACAAAATTATAGTTCGGAATATTCGATATTATTTTTAGTAATGAATAGTATAGGAATATCTATTCTTTTTTTTTCAAGTATTTATTTTTTTGTGAATGCACTTAAAAAAGAAAATAAATTATCTGAAAAATTATTATTAAATATCTTACCGATTAAAATAGCTAAAAGGCTTAAGAATTCCGAAAATCTAATTGTAGATTATTATAATGAAGCAACGGTACTTTTTGTGGACATTGTGAAATTTACTGAGCTAGTGGGAAGTATATCCCCTGAAGAAGTGGTTAATACTCTAAACAAAATATTTACTGAATTTGATCGCTTAACTTATAAGTATGGGGTGGAAAAGATAAAAACTATAGGGGACTCCTATATGCTTGTAGGTGGATTATTAGATAATAATAGACTGCATGCTCATTCTGTTGCGAAAGTAGCTATAGAGATGAAAGAAACAATAGATAGATTGTCTGATGAAATTTTTAATCTCAAGGTTAGAATTGGGATTAATACTGGGAGTGTTGTTGCTGGAGTTATTGGACAAAGAAAATTTAGTTATGATTTGTGGGGAGATGCGGTAAATATTGCAAGTCGGATGGAATCATCCGGAAAGGAACATGAAATACAAATTTCAGAATCCACATATCATAAAATTAAGGATGATTTCATTTGCAGTGCCCGAGGTATGGTTTCAATCAAAGGTAAAGGTAAATTGATGACTTATTATTTAAAAGGGATAAAATAAATAATGTTTCAATATTCTATATATTTTATTAGCATCAATATTATTTTCCCCTTACTTTGTGACAAGTTTCTGTTAAATGCAGTAAAAAACTAGTTGGTTTTTTTTTCTTTGGTCAGATGATAAAGAGCATAGCCGGCGAAGAGATTGGGTAAAAAACGATTTACACGCATCCAGTCCCCTTTGAGATAGACTTTTTTTAAAACGATAATCTTCTGTTTCTTACAATAATCCTCAAAGTCCTTGATACTGAGAGGACGGAGATCGGAAGAATCATACCAATTAAAAGGGAAAACTTCATTCATAGGTCTCCGTCCTTTGACTAGAAAGGATATTCGATTTAACCAATATCCATAATTAACAAAAGATATTACAGCGGTTTTCCCTTTGAGAAGCATTTTGCTAATGATTTTATGAGGATGAACTAATTCCTGAATAGTTTTGCTGAGGATGATGATGTCAAAACTATCTTCGGTTATAAGGTTTAGGTTATGGTTGATAGTGCCATTTAAAACTGAAAATCCTCGACGAAGAGTTGAAAGGGACATCCCCCAATCTTTTTCGATTCCCTGGAGAAGAGCTGGATCTATCTGTTTAGTCTTCCTGATTATTTCTAATAGGGAGCCGTCACCACAACCCAGGTCAAGTATCTTTGAATCAGGTTTCACCCAAGAGGCAATGATTTCAAAATCTCGACGGTGGTTGATAAAATTATTTGGTGTTGATACCATTGTTTAATTGTTTTAGGATAGATATTCTAAATTAGAGAAAAAAGCCTGAATGATAGCAGTCATTTGTTTCCATTCCAAGAGAAAGGCATCATGACCCGTTTGAGTTGATATTTCAACATAGGAGCAAGGTCTCTCTGCTTGGATCAAAGCCATTACTATTTCTTTACTCATATAAGAAGGGTAAAGCCAATCAGTACTAAAGGAGAGGATCAGATAACGAGATTGGGATCTAAGAAAGGCTTCACTTAAAGATTGAAAACCTTGAGCCAAATCAAAATAATTGAGTGCTTTGGTAAGATAGAGATAAGAGTTAGCATCAAAGCGATCTGTGAATTTGGCTCCCTGATAACGAAGATAGCTTTCCACTTCAAATTCAACGTCGAAGGTGAGATCGAAATTTTCTTTACCCCGAAGCCGTCTGCCAAATTTTTTACGCATAGAATGATCGCTCAAATAAGTGATGTGAGATAACATTCGAGCCACAGCTAGTCCATTCTTGGGGCCGGGGGAGTTTTGGGCAGTATAGTCACCTCCATGAAAAAGGGGGTCTCTCATAATGGCTTGTCTGGAAACTTCACTGAAAGCGATAGACTGGGCATTTTGACAAGCGGTACTGGCGATGCTGATCACGTTTCGGATTCTTTCAGGATAATGAACAGAAAGATAAAGAGCTATCATTGCCCCCATAGAGCCCCCAGCTGCGCAATAAAGTTGACGGATTCCTAAATGGTCAAGGAGGAGAAGTTTGGCCTTTACCATATCGGCGATAGTAATAATAGGAAAGGTCAGCCCGTAAGGTTTTTTGGGCTTTTCGGTTTTAGGGTTGACGGAATTGGGTCCAGTAGTTCCACTACAGCCGCCTAGATTGTTGATACAAAGGATAAAAAAATGATTGGTGTCAAAAGCTTTGCTAGGACCTATCATATTATCCCACCATCCCGGTACTTTATCTTTGGGGTAGAGGCCAGCAGCATGATGATTTCCGGTAAGGGCATGAACGACTAAAATAGCATTGGATTTATCGGAGTTGAGTTTCCCGTAACATTCATAGCGAAGATTGAGACCATAGATTTTTCCACCACTTTCTAACTCCAAGCATTGATCAGGAGTTAGAGAAAAATCTTGATAATTAACAATGCCTACAGATTTTCGAAATTCCATCTTACTAATTATATTATAAACAAAGAGATAGGTGAAGGGGACCCTGTATGTTTTCTATAACTTTGCCAGGGGTTATTTTTTCTATTATTTTTTAGAATTGAGAATACAGAAATTCAATAATAAAAAACCTTGTTATTGAAAATTTTAAATCAATTTTTATTCACTTTAAATGATTAAAAATACAATTATGTTAAAATTAAATTATAATCATGAAGTTAGATATCACAACTCCAGCGATCTTGTTTCCCGCCTTATCTTTACTTACTCTGGCTTATACCAATAAATTTCTAGCTCTAGCCTCAATCGTTCGTCAACTTTCCATTAAAATAGAAAACGTGAAACATGATACCGATGAACATTTGATTCTCCAAATCAATAATCTTGTTGCTCGGATTCACCTTCTCCGACATATTCAAATCTATGGTCTTCTAAGTATTTTCTGTTGCTTGATTTCGATTACTTTTCTATATATTGAAATGGAAAAATGGGGGGATGTTTTTTTTATTCTTAGTATTGTATTTATGATGATTTCGATTGCTCTTGCTGTTAAAGAAACCATGATGAGTGGAAAGGCCTTAGAGATACAACTGAAAAAAATTCGATGAGATAATATAACACTTTTCTCTTGATATGCTTGACTATTTTACTGATAAGGTCTTTATCGTAACTGGTGCTTCTTCTGGTTTAGGGCTTGAAATATCCAAAGAGCTTATCAGAAAAAAATGTCAAACAGTCCTTTTTGCACGAGATTTTTCTAAGGTAAATATAACAGAAATAGAACCTTTACGGGAACCCCTCCTTATTAAAGGGGATGTTACTAAGGAGAAAGACGTTAAGCGATGTATTGATAGTGTAGCTAAAAAATTCAATCGGATTGATGGTATGGTTCTTAGTGCTGGCAAAAGTATGTGGACGAAGTTAATAGACCTAAAACATCCACGAGAGATGCAGGAAATCTTAGAGATAAATTACTGGGGAGTGGTGAATTTCTGTTTTTATGCTCTTCCTTATCTAAAGAAATCTTCAGCTCGAGTAGTAACTATTTCTTCCCTACAATCGATTATCGGGGTACCTTATCATACTGGATATACTGCTTCTAAGCATGCTCTTAACGGTTTTATTGAATCATTGAGTTTGGAAGAAGAAATTTCTTTTTTAAATGTGATTGCCTCTTGGGTTCGGGGAACATCTTTAAGAAAAAATTCTTTAGGTTATCGTGGGAATAATAAACATCATTCTCAAAATAATACTTTTAGCATCTCTGTAAAAGATTGTGCCCAAAAAATTGTTGAAACTATTCCTTCATCTAAAAAAATAATCTACTTTCCCTGGTTTTTTTCTTTGTTGCCTTTGGCGAGATATTTTTTCCCTAATTGGATAGCCGGTAAAGTCAAAAAAGTTATTGAAAAGGAAGCCTTAGTCAACAATCATTAAGATTCTGTCATCTAAAATCATTTATTATTAATATATAAAAATTAATGTATAAGCGATTTTTTTTTATCATATTTTTTTTGTTGTTTTGGGGATGTTCTGACTCGGAACGGCTTCGAGACTATCTGATGAATATCCCAGAAAAGGAAGAGATCAATGCCAGTCTCTATCATTATGAGATCATAGTTGATGAAGCACGAAAAGAATTCTTCAATCAGAATTATTATGAGGTTTTTGATCTTTATGAAAGATACCTTTCTGTATTTTTTGAATCTACAATCCCCCATGATGAAGAACTCCTTTACTGGGTGGGGCGTAGTGTTAAAGAGTTGCTAAGAGAAAATGCCAATTTAGATGATAAAGAAGTCAAAAAATTTTTTGCTTATATTAAAACAGATAGGCAAAGGAAAAACAATTTAGGTATTGAATTTAACGGAAAATATTCTTCTAATCAACATGGAGAAACTTTCCCCAAAAAACTATTTTATCAGGGGAAGCATTTCACTTTGATCTTAGATCAACGGGGTGATTATCAATGGGAAAAACAAGCTCTAAGAGAAGTTTATGAGCAAAAATTTATCTCTCTCGAAAAAGGTTTCTTGAAAAAAAATTTGGAATATGGATATTGGCTTATTACACGCTATCCGGATCTTTTCTCTCCCGAAGAATTTCGTTCTCTTTTTAAAAAATATATTGATTTTGAAAGGATTTCTCGACTATCCAAAAGCTATCAAAAAAAATGGAATCGAATCCAAGAAATACTCAGGGTGAATCAATGGGCAATGATAAGAGAAGGAGATTTTCCATCAGTTTGTTTCCCTAATTCTTGGCCAGTGGTGGTATATAATCGAACTCATTGGATCTCTTCCCGGAATTTAACATCATTGGCCTTGTGGGAGCCTTTTCAGGTTAAAACTCAAGTTCTTGGTGAAGATGGACAAATTTGGTATGCCATAGTTTTCGGGGGAAAAAGGAGAGGATATATCGATGAAGAGGATTTCAAGGAATCTTGTAATCAAGAAGGGAAAGATCGCTCTTCTATAATTAAAACATATCAGATCGGGTATCAACAATACCTTGCTCGGGATTATCTCGGGGCGGAAGAAACCTTATCGACATTTCTTTATGACTTAGAGAATCTCCCCGATCCCGATATGTATATATTGGTAAGGGGATGGACATTATTCTATCTTGTTCTTAAAGAAATATCTCTCCGTAGTACTTCTTTGGATAATCCTTTTACCCGTTTTGCTGAAGAACATAGCGAATATTTTGTGGTAAGCCGTGATTTAATTAATTTGGAGGTGAGTGATTATTTTTTAAAGAAAGTAATTACTTATGACAGTGATTCCCCCATGTTACAATATTTTGATAAATTCAATTGATGAACTCAGAAGAAAAGAAAACTGAAACTTCAAAATTTGAAGAAATAGACCTTGAAAAGTCCCTTAAGGAATTAGAGGGAATGGTTGACCGGTTAGAGAGTGGAAATATTGGCTTGGAAGAGGCCTTTAAGCTTTTTGAAGAGGGAAGTCGTCTTTCGGAAAAAATCAATCATAAAATCGGAAGCTATGAGCGGAAGCTCCAAATTCTTAATGAACAATATCGATTGCAAGATTTTGAGGGAGATATTAAGGAAAATAATGAGGAGGTCTAAGATTTAAGTATTAAGCCCAATTAGATTTTTCCGATAAAGTAATGATGAATAAAGATTCAACGAAAGGCAATCTTCCTAAGGATATTGATAAAAAAGATACATCCGGCTGGGAATACCGTAAGAGAGAAATCCTATCGGCTTCTCCTTTAAGATTAATTATTATGCTTTATGAGGAAGCTATTCGGAGTTTAGAAGAATCTAAGAAATATATCGGTAGTTATAAAACGTACGATAACTTTAATAAAAAACTCTTTAAAGCTATGGATATAATCAAGGAATTGCGACTTTCCTTGGATATGAAGCAGGGAGAGATCGCCGAAAATTTAGATTCCCTTTATGAATATTTGAGTAATATTCTCTATAAAACTGGCTCAGATAAGAAAACAAAACCCATTGATGAGTCTATTCGTATCTTAGAGGAACTCCTGTCTGCTTGGAGGCAAATTGAAGAAAATCCATCCTCTGATTTAAAAAGTCTTGATTCTATCAAACCGAATTTGCCTCGTTTAGATAATGGTTTTTCTATTAAGGGATAATGAAAACTAATCAAAGCCAAAAAGTAGATGTTCTTTTTAAACATTTAAATCGACAGGATGAACTGATTTCTCAGTTTGCCAAGCCCTATAAAGATGAATCTAGCCATTCATTAAAAAGAAACTCTAGGCCAGATGATCCTTACACGGAATTCGGTCGAGGGATATTCGTATTAAAAGAGTATATTTGTCACCATCGCCAAAATTTGACTGAAAAAGATATGACGGTCATCCATCACCGGATAAAAAAACAAACAAAAGCCATAGAGTCTCGTTATACTTTTTTAGAAAGATCCCTAAGGTTAGTGATTCGTTAATCTTAGTTATTGAAATTCGTTGGTGAAATAATACTTGCAAGTTTTTGATGACCCACCAACATCCATTTCGTAATTCACTTGATGTTTCTGATCAACCCCATTCATTTGATTCATGCGACTCTCAAACAGGATCAGCTTTAGATCGTTCACTCAGATTTGAAAGAAATTCGCTCATGCGTTTCCGGAAACAATTCATCCCCTATCCGTTTCGAATTGCATTTTTTTTTCTGATAATCCTTTGGATTGTTTTTCTTCTAAGCCAAATCCCGTTCATTTCTTTTTCGATGATTGGAGACTTTCTCCGCTTAGGTATTGTTCCCCGTAATTCTATTGGACTTGTTGGTATCTTCACCGGTCCTTGGATTCATGCTGATTTAAATCATCTTCTTTCCAATCAGTCACTCTTTCTCTATTTAATTTTTTTAAGTATGTTGAAGCCAGGACGGGAAGGGACTATCCTATTTTTATTGATGACCACTACCGGCCTGGGGGTTTGGCTTTTTGGGATGGAGGGGAATCATGTCGGAGCTAGTGGACTTATCTTTGCCCTCCAAGGGTTCAATTTTTTTACTTCTATTTATCAAAGACGTTGGATAATTTTGGGGACATTGACTCTCTTTCTTTTGGTGGAGAATACTTTCTTCCATGGAATTTTTGGTTGGCTCAGTTTCGACGGTCCTCCCATTTCCTATTCTAGTCATATTTCCGGATTGGTGTGCGGGATTCTGTTAGCAAGAATGTTACAAGAACGCACTAAACCGTAGATTTCTTATTTAAATTAATTCTTAAATGAAATGTGAAACATCAACCGGTTTTTAAATCCTTCATCCTTTATCTACTCCGTACTGAAGATCAGGTAATCCTTGATGCTACTTTGGGAGAGGGAGGACATACCCAGTCATTTTTAGAGGCGGGGAAAAAGGTGATCGCTTTTGAGCGAGATCCTCATATAGCCAAACAAGCAGAAAAAAGTCTCTCTGCTTATCTGCAGACCGGAAAGCTTATTATCCATCATGACAATTATAGACAAATTACCCTGAAAAAACTAGGGGAGAAAGTTGATTTAGCCCTTTTTGATCTGGGTATTTCCAAGTTCCATTATCTTGACGGGGGGCGGGGGTTCTCTTTTCAAAAAGAAGAACTTCTAGATATGCGGCTTGATATTGGTGATAAGAATGGGAATGGAATAAAATCTTCCGGTGCCAGTGAAATTATTAATCGATGGCGGGAGGATGATTTAGCAAATCTTTTTTATCGTTATGGAGAGGAAACCTTATCTCGCCCTTGTGCTCGGATGATCGTTACTGCCCGGGCAAAAGAACCGATACTTACCACCACCCGATTAGCGGAACTTATCGTTAGTGTTTATAGAAAAAAAAAGGTACGGAGTCATATTCATCCGGCTACTAAAGTTTTTCAGGCTTTGAGGATCGAAGTTAATCGGGAGTTAGAACATATTGTCCCGGGGATAGGAGGGGCTATAGATTGCCTTAGTTTGGGGGGACGGGTAGCTGTGATTGCCTACCATTCCCTGGAGGATCGGCGGGTGAAAGAAGTTTTTCGTTCCCGAATAACTCCACGACGCAATTATAATAAATATTTATCCTTGGAAAACCAAAATAAAAACTATAAACCAGGTAAATCATTTACTTGGTTAAGTAAAAAAATTATCCGTCCCGATCGTGAGGAAATCAAAAACAACCCTTCAGCTCGTAGCGCCTGTCTTAGAGTATTGGTAAGGACTCAATAAGCTGTTGTTTAATTCAAGAGATGGCAAGCCTGAATTCGGTTTTTATTGTTCATTTCATTTTTTGAATTTGTCATTTTAAAAAAGTGTCATTTACTTTTATAGAAAGATTTCAATTATATTTTTGGGATCGATATATGATACAATGTAAATATGCTAAAATTTGAATTTGATGAGGAAAAACAAAAAATCTTCCTTAATTTCTGGAAAATAAAAAAGATTTCTGATTTTTCCAAAATCACCTCAAACCCTGATCTCTATTTCCTTCGTCTCTGTCTGCTTAATGATATTGCTTTTAGTTGGCTGGGACGTATCATAGCAGCCAAAATAGCTTCTGAGAATTGGGATATCAAAGAATATCCTCCCTTCTCTAAAACAGAGAAAAGTCAGTTCCCTCCAGATCATGATATCAAGGAAATTATAGAAATGCTGGACAGTGTCCATCTTATTAATTTATGGCAAGGGAATTCCAATAATCAGCCCAGCCATGTTCTCAATTCAAGCAATGATGACAAATATCTCTCTCTTTCAAAGTATCATTTGACTGAAGAATTTGAGTCTTGCTTTAAAACTCTAGCCCGCCCACCTTTTTTTTCAAATTTAAAAAACGAAACAACCTTAGGATCTCTTTCCAATGACGACAAAAAAACTTTAAGTCATTTCTTAGAATACTATGGATTTGTTAATCATCAAATTCTTCTTCATCATTCTGAAGAATCCCTCCTTAGACTTAAAGACAAGGGGTATATCGACTTTTTCTTTATTTCACGATCATGGGTTCCTGGTGTAGTTATAAATCCTCAGGTTTTTTCTCAATTTGTCAAAAAAAAACCTTTGCTTAAGAAACTTAAGAATAAAGAGGAAAGTCATCAGATATATCCCTTTCCCCGAGAGTCAATAGCTGAGTCTTTGTTTTTTTTACAAATACTTGAATATGAACAAGTTGGGATGGATTCCCTGGCAAAATATTATCCCACTTCCCAAGAGAAAAAATCTTTTCTAATAAATATTTTTCAACAACTATCCGAATTGTCAGAGAAGTCGATAGCTACCTATCATAGTCTTAGTTTTCCAAATAAAGTACTCTTTTTATTAAAAAAATTCTCTCCCTCAAACTTTTCAACTTCAGCTCCAATAGGTCCGTTAGGCTATCGTTTATTGGAAATTGTTTTTGCCGATAGTGAAGACTTGATTTTAAACAGTTTAGAGAAGGGAATGAGTGACCAAGAGATCACTTATGAAGTCAATCGGTGTTCTTTTATGTCCAACCCCACCGGGCAAGAATTTTTTTCTTTAGAGACTGTTAAGGAAATTCTTCATAATTGGCTCTTGTTAGGTCTTGTTATCAAGAATCAAAATCTTTTCTACGGTGACCGGGATCTCCTCAAAGAACTTAAAGAAATACTCACTGATAATAAAAACAAAGTAGAAAAAAATCTCCACCCTATTATTATTGATAGTGATTACACCCTGGTCGCCACCAAAGAGCAAATTCGTAGTGAAGAGATTTTTTTCCTCTATCATTTTTGTGATCTCAAGGTATCTCCCCATCTGGTGAGAGGAAAACTGAATCCGGAAAAAAGTTCATTGGCCTGGTATTATCGGTTAGATCGACAAGAGTTATTGAATTTTTTCCAAAATTGTTCTAAATCAACTTTAAGCCATTTTCAAGAAATGCTGGAAATGTACTTTGAACATACCCCCTACTTTAAAGTTGAAAGCACTATTCGTATCACTACCCCGTCTAAAAATTTTTTTCTCATATTGAAATATTTTCTTGTCGATCATGGTTTTGAAGATCAGGTGACAGCGATTGAAGAAAAAAGATTATTCATCTTTCATGATCGAGAAGTTTTTGACAAGGTCAAAAAGGCGTTCCCTGACCCTGTGCCGGTTAAATTTTTTGAAAAAAAATAAACTATTGAAACTGATTGTCTAAATTCATTAGACTCTCACGATAGGCGCGTTTTAAAGTATATTCGGTAAAAAGAAGAAAGTATTTTTGAAGAGGGTTGATCCCTATCACAGGACTGTAATCCGCTTGATATTGCCAGGTGACCAGAGTTCCTTCCGTAACCGGAGTTAGAATAAAGGTGGTGAGAGCCTGAAGTAGGGGGGTTTCAGTATTTTCTTCACCATCCCAAAAAGTGTATTTGAAAACCACTTTTTCTAATGATTTTTTCTCCCTTTCAATAACGATTACCTGAATTTTTTTATCGCTATCCTGGCTCTCAGTACTCTTCACAGCTTCTCCCATTTCATTGGTTTCATAAACCGGAAAGTTCTTTATATTTTGATAATAGGCATCATCCCATACCGACCATTTTTGCCAACTTTTTAAGTCAGCAAGAACTGGGAGAACCTGTTCCGGCGATGCCTGAATTTTTTTATCGATGTTAAATTCAACTTTTTTGTCTAAGAAAAAAGACACAAATAAGAAAAGGAATAAGACAATCCCAGAGATAAGGACTAAAACTTTGGAGGTTCGGTTATGTCGCAACTTGGAGGAGGCAGTAGTCATAAATAGTCATGGCAAACCATACAATGATAGTTCTCAATATAATCTAATCGTTGTTATGAATTTTTTGCGCTATGTTTCCTCCCATCCCTTCCAATAAAAGTAGCTTTTTAAATTTATTATAACATATTCCAGTTTTTTTATAAGACAAACGATTTTTAATGATTTTATTTATTTTCAGTGCCTATTCCCAATGTAAGAAAAGAACTATCACAGTTGTTCTTTTATAAAAATTTTATACTTTTAGTTGTCTTGCTGTTGGACTTCATCAGTGCTGTTGATGGTAATGCTTAGTCCAGTGATGAGTGCGTCTCAATTCTGGGTTAGCTGATATTCATATGCATATTGAAGGAATCCAGACGCTGGAATATAGGTCACATCTATTTTTGATGTGTAAATTCCAAGTTTTGCTTGAGGTATACAAGCGAAGAATCCTGTAATCCTTTTACCTGCTATCGTTCTATAATAATTAGTTCCGTCAGTCATTTGAGAAGGAAACAGGGCTGACCATCCTGTGTTTCCAAATAAGGGTACATAAGTTGAACTCATCCTCATCCTTAATGTATTGTCTATGTCAAATAGCAATATCAGGAGGCTGTCAGCCGCAAGAAAATACGGCATAAGAAACACAGCATCCTGTGGATCATAAACATATTGTCCTTCCATCAAGGCTCTATCACTTATTTTTCCGTCCTCAAATGGACTCGAATTCTCATCAAACACATCCGTGGAAAAGGTTGCAAGCTTAAACGCCGTATCTGAGCCATCTTTCATTGCATACAATGCATACTCTCCATCAGGTACCAGGAGGTATTGATCGACATCAGCTTCGTTATTTCCATGAAGAACAACTTTATTCTGCACTTCGCTACTTGAAACGTAGGTTCCAATCCCCGAATCTAAGGTGTAGGCCAATATGTTCCTTAAAGCAAGACTCGTCACCTTGCGATAAATGCCGGCACCATCGGCGAGTTCGCTTGCGGTTGGCGCTTTTTCCTCTGCAGCTTTCAATCCGAATTTAAAGCGTCCAAGATTTTCCCTGCTTTTGGACTGAACAGTAAAAGCTACGTAGTGATAGCGTCTGTCCATAGCTTGTGTTTTGGGCATTTCCTCTACTATCTGTGCCATGATGGCAAGTGTGTATTCGCTTTGAGTGCTGCCGTCTTCCGCGGTTATCGTCATTACAATTTTTCCGTCCGTGATAGTGAGCTTCTCACCCATTGCTAATCCTGTAGCCCCATCAGGAAGAGAAACGGCAGCAACCCGCACCTTCCCCGGCACCGTTTCCGCAGCAGGGATGATAAGCAGGGCAGTATTGTCGGCATCAAAGCTGATATCGTAGTCATTGCCGTTAACAGATACCGTGAGAGCGATTATCTTCGCATTGCTGTTTTTTGGCAAATCATTGCCATTTTCGCAGCTCATAACAAACAGCATAGCGATTGTTATCAGTGCCGACATAATCGTTGTGCATAGAGTATTTTCTATGGCCTTCATTCCTCTTGTGAGAGGAGAGGCACAAGGACTGATTAGGTTTTTTGTTTTTGATTTTTTGTAAAGAGAAGAAAGAGGTGGAGTTGTTCTATTAGATGTTAATAATCTATGTTTAAAGTGTATGGGGGGGGGGGGGGGGTGATCTTATTTGAAGGAGTGATCAACTCCGTTTTTTTAGTTGGTTGTAATTTTTTCATGGCACATGACCTCCGTTTGTGTAATAATGTATTATTATAACATACTAACCATGATTTGTCAAGGGGGTTTTATGATTGATGGGATATTTTTGGCAGCGCATTTCTTCGACTTTCATCTCGCACCTGTTTATTTGACTGAAATGGCCGCCTTTCGAATTTCGCTTCGTGAACACTACCAAAGAAGGTTGGAGAAATTGCTCATGATATGATTCTTCACCACTGTTGTATAATCTCGTTCAAACTTCTTGATAGTCGAAGACCAAAAGATCCGGGTATGGCAGCAGGAGATTGATATGTCCATCTCCCCCAACGTGGTATTCGCCATATTGCCGTTGCTTGCAAACTTTGGATGCCAACGTTACAGCCCCAACTTAACTATTGGTAATTGTGATGGTATACTAATGGAAGTCCCATCCTTGCTAACTTAGTCCAGTGATGAGTGAGCCTCAATCCTGGGTTAAATGAAACACTAGTGTAAGAGAAGGAAGTGAAGAAACAACGGCATATACTACATCGACTCTCACCTCATTATAACTATAAGTACTAAGATTTTCTTGAGATATACAAACGAAAAATCCGGAAACCTTTTTACCTGCTATTGTTCTATAAGAATTAGTTCCATCAGTCATCTGCGAAGGCACCAATGCTGATATTTCTGTTGTGTCAGCTTCAAGCTGGAGAGAATCAGGATTATCAAACGTTACTATCTGTTTTCCACTTATTGTATATACAGATATATTGAGTTCATCAATCGCAAAGAAGTGTGGTATAAGAAATACAGTATCCTGAGGATCATAAACATATTGTCCTCCCAGCAAGGTTGCATCACTTATTTTCCCGTCCTCAAATGGACTCGAATTCTCATCAAACACATCAGTAGAAAAGGCAGCTAGCTTCAACACCGTGCCTGAGCCATCTCTCATTGCATACAATGCGTACTCTTCATCAGGTGCCAGGAGATGCTGATCGACATTAGCCCCGTTATTCCCATGAAGAACAACTTTACTCTGCACTTCGCTGCTTGAAACGTAGGTTCCAATTCCCGAATCCAGGGTGTAGGCCAATATGTTCCTTGAAGCAAGACCCGTTACCTTGCGATAAATACCATCACCATCGGCGAGTTCGTTTGCAGTTGGCGCTTTTTCTGACGCAGTTTTTAATCCGAATTTAAAACGCCCAAGATCTGCCCCGCTTTTGGACTGAACAGTAAAGGCCACATAGTGATAGCGCCTGTCCATAGCTAGTACTTTGGGTATTTCCGCGGCAGCTATCTGCGCGATGGTAAGTGTGTATTCGCTTTGAGTGCTACCGTCTTCCGCGGTTATAGTTATCGCAGCCTTTCCCTCCGTGATGGTGAGCTCCTTACCTACTGCCAGCCCTGTCGCCCAATCAGAAAGAGAAACCGCTGTAACCTGAACCTTCCCCGGTATCGTTTCCGTAGCAGGGATGATAAGCACAGCAGTATTGTCGGCATCAAAGCTGATATCGTAGTCATTGCCGTTAACAGATACCGTGAGAGCGATTATCTTCGCATTGCTGTTTTTTGGTAAATCATTGCCATTTTCGCAGCTCATAACAAACAGCATAGCGATTGTTATCAGTGCCGACATAATCGTTGTGCATAGAGTATTTCCTATGGCCTTCATTCCTCTTGTGAGAGGAGAGGCACAAGGGCTGATTAGGTTTTTTGTTTTTGATTTTTTGTAAGGAGAGGAAAGAAGTGGAGTTGTTCTATTAGATGTTAATAATCTATGTTTAAAGTGTATGGGGGGGGGGGGGGGTGATCTTAGTTAAGGGAGCGATCAACTCCGTTTTTTTAGTTGGTTGTAGTTTTTGTTTTTTCATGGCACATGACCTCCGTTTGTGTAATAATGTATTATTATAATATATTATCCGTGGTTTGTCAAGGAGATTTTTATGATTAAGCGAATATTTTTGGCAGCACATTTCTCCGATCTTCATCCCGCACCTGTTTATTTGGGTGAAATGGCCGCCTCTTCGAGTTTTGCTCCGTGAAACCACTACCAAAAAAGGTCGGAGAAATTGTTTATGATATGACTTTCCATCACTGTTGTGTAATCTCATTCAAACTTCTTGATAGTCAAAGACCAAAAAGGTCCGAATATAGTAGCCAAACGATTGACATACCCATCCCCCAACGTGGCATCCTCCATATTGCCTGCAAACTTTGGATACCAACGTTACAGCCCAGCCTAACTATTGGGTAACTGTAATGGTATACGTAATGGAAGCCCCATCTTTACTAACAGTAATCTCCGCCTTTCCATTGCTTATGTTAACCGTGTCATTGACCTGAACCCCCGTTACTCCATCAAGAAGGGACAGCTCTTTCACGGTAAGTGTGGCCGGTATTGTTTCGCCCTGCGGAATGCTTATCGCAGCCGCATTATAGCCGGAAAACGTTACCGGATAATCAGTGCTGTTGATGGTAACGCTTAGCCCAGTGATGAGTGAGCCCCAATCTGGGGTTAATTGGAACCTTCGTTCATAGTAGGGAAGCGCAGAACTAGCTGTATATGTTATACTAAATTTCATAGCACTATAGCTGCTAAGATTTGCTTGGGGCATGCAAACGAAGAATCCAGAAACCTTTTTACCTGCTACTGTTTCAGAAGGATTAATTCCATCAGTCATTTGCGAAGGCAGCAGTGCTGATATTCCTGTGATGCCAAAACTGGGTTTGAAAGAAAGCTCATTACCACCTGTAATCAAAAGCATTTGCCTGTTAGTTGGATCGCTTATTGTAGCTAAATTGAGACTGGCAAAAAAAACGTGTTCTGACGCAAGAAAATACGGCATAAGAAACACAGTATCCTGCGGGTCAGAAACATATTGCCCTTCCAGCAAGGTTCCATCACTTACTTTGCCGTTCTCAAATGGAGTCAAATTCTCATCAAACACATCCGTAGAAAAAGCCGCAAGCTTAAACACCGTATCTGAGCCATCTTTCATTGCATACAATGCATACTCTCCATCAGGTACCAGGAGGTATTCATCGACATCAGCTCCGTTATTTCCATGAAGAACAACTTTATTCTGTACTTCGCTGCTTGAGACGTAGGTTCCAATCCCCGAATCCAGAGTGTAGGCCAATATGTTCCTTGAAGCAAGACCCGTCACCTTGCGATAAATACCATCACCATCGGCGAGTTCGCTTGCGGTTGGCGCTTCTTCTGATACGGCTTTCAATCCGAATTTAAAACGCCCAAGATTTGCCCCGCTTTTGGACTGAACGGTAAAAGCCGCATAGTGATAGCGTCTGTCCATCATTAGCGATTTGGGCATTTCCGTGGCAGCTATCTGCGCGATGGTAAGTGTGTATTTGCTTTGAGTGCTGCCGTCTTCCGCGATTATCGTCATTACAATTTTTCCGTCCGTGATAGTGAGCTTCTCACCCATTGCTAATCCTGTAGCCCCATCAGAAAGAGAAACTGCAGTAATTTGAACCTTCCCCGGCACCGTTTCCGCAGCGGGGATGATAAGCACGGCAGTATTGTCGGCATCAAAGCTGATATCGTAGTCATTGCTGTTAATGGATACTGTGAGAGCGTTTATCTTTGTTTTGCTGTTTTTTGTTGGCTCATTGCCATTTCCGCAGCTTAGAACAATCAGCATAGCGCTTGTTATCAATAGGGCATTTCTTATAACCCACATCCATCCTGCGAGAGGAGAGGCACAGCGGCTGATTAGACTTCTTGTTTTTGATTTTTTGTAAGGAGAGGAAAGAAGTGGAGTTATTCTATTAGATGTTAGTAATCTATGTTTAAAATGTATGGGGGGGGGGGGGGGGTGATATTAGTTGAAGGAGCGATCAACTCCGACCTTTTAGTTAGCTTTCTTTTTAATTTTTTCATGATACATGACCTCCGTTTGTGTAATAATGTATTATTATAATATACTAACTGTGATTTGTCAAGGACTTTCAAAAATAAGAATTCTGAAGCGGTCGGCAACCCCCGCCGAAGCAGGAGCAGCCGCGCGAATAAGGAATGGTTTATAACTGCCTTTTCAAGATGGAATAGCGTAGGGTATTCGATACGTCTAGGGTGTCGAAGGTTATGATAAGACCATACTGTCGCTGTTCAGGAATAGGTTCCGTCCAGTGGCGTTGAGTGTTCAAAAGTACATAGCATCCCTTTTTCATACTTTCAAGTAGTTCTGTTCCTATGGTTTTGAATAAATAGAGAGAGCCTCGATATCCGTCATCTACACTGAATACCTCTTCATTCTGCATCAAGAAAACGATATTACCTCCTGCTTGCGTACTTAGATAGAAATCAAATCTGCTTACAGGAAGTGTAGGATTCAACTCTACTTGATGGGGAAAGATATAGTATTCATTTGCATTAATCGCAATTTCGATATACCCCGCTTCCAGTGTTGTGTCGACCAATTTGAGGGTATTATTGGGTGCATAGGTGGGAGAACCCAAAGTGCTGTCGGTCGTTACAGTAAGGAGTTTGGCTACCTGTGTTCCGCCATCGTTCATACCGTAAAGCACGTATTGGGTCGATGGCTTAAGTACCGATTCCGCAACCCAAGCCTCTGCACCAACTGCGCTATCGTCAGAAATAAGTCCAATATCTCTGTGCAAGTAAAGGCTTCTCATATTTGTTCCCAGATTTGTTTGACTATTATCAGCGAAGTATGTCCTGGCAAAATCTATCATCGGCGCATTCATACGCTGAGCGATGAGCACGTTAATGGAATTAGTACTTAGGTTGCGTTTCAATGCTCCCGCTATCATTTCTGTAGCGGTAGGGATTGCTTCGTTTGTCTCTTTTACCGCGAGATGATAATTGGATAAGTTTTTGTTAGCCTTGATATTGAACAGTACATAGGAATCCCGGACATCGGTAGCGGCTCTTTTGGAAATTTCTGTTACTGTGATTTCAGTCCGGCTGCTTGTTTTTACTTCGTTGTTTTCGGTAACGTTACAAGTAGCAATCAAGATTGCTGTGAACAGAATGAGAGTGAATCGTTTGAGAAGAGAAAGATATTTGAGTTGTGAGTTTCTATTTAGATGAATTGAGGGGGGGGGGGGGGGGTGATCTTAGTTAAGGGAGAGATCAACTCCGTTTTTTTAGTTGGTTGTAATTTTTTCATGGTGCGTGACCTCCGTTTGTGTAATAATGTATTATTATAACACATTATCCGTGGTTTGTCAAGGGGTTTTGTTATTGTAATACAAAAATTTCATAGATTCGGCGACGGCAAAAGGTTTATCATAGTTTTTTCTTTGTCTAAAAAGTCCTATCATGAAACCGACTTTATTGTCGCCATATAATTTACCTTGATAAAAGGAAATTACAGTTTTTGCTCCCAATCGATACCGTTTGTGGATTTCCATACATCATTTTTGTAAATGCCTCCGTCCTCACTTCCACCGATGAGGTATAGTTCATTGTTAAACTTGACTACACTGTGAGCGGATCTTCCGGAAAACTTAGGTTGAGTGGTAGTAACTTTTGTCCAATCGATACCGTCTGAGGATTTCCATACATCGTTATAGTAACTGTTACCAACTCCACCGATGAGGTATAGTTCATTGTTAAACTTAACTACACTGTGACCGGCTCTTGCGGAAAACTGAGCTTGATCGATAACTTTTGTCCAATTAACACCGTCTGAGGATTTCCATATATTGTTTGTGTAACTGGAGCCGTCATATCCACCGATGAGATATAGCTCATTGTTAAACTCGACTACCCTGTGACCGAATCTTGCGGAAAACTTAGATTGAGTGGTAATAACTTCTGTCCAGTCGATACCGTCTGAGGATTTCCATACATCGTTTGTGTGACTGGAGCCGTCATATCCACCGATGAGATATAGCTCATTGTTAAACTCGACTACCCTGTGACCGAATCTTGCGGAAAACTTAGATTGAGTGGTAATAACTTCTGTCCAGTCGATACCGTCTGAAGATTTCCATACATCGTTTGTGTGACTGGAGCCGTCATATCCACCGATGAGGTATAGTTCATTGTTAAACTCTACTACACTGTGATCGGATCTTGCGGAAAACTTAGGTTGAGTGGTAGTAACTTTTGTCCAATTAACACCGTCTGAAGATTTCCATACATCGTTTAGTTGATTACTGTCCTCATTTCCACCGATGAGATATAGTTCATTATTAAACTCTACCACACTGTGAGCGGCTCTTGTGGGGAAATGATTTACTTTTATGGAAACAGTTCCTGTAACCGACCCCTTGTATTGAGGATCATTTTCGGTTACGGTTGCGGTTATGGTGTAAGTGTTGGAAAACCCTGGAGCATTGTTTGTTACTGTAATGGTACCGTTTGTTAGATTCAGGTTAACTCCATTTGGTAAAGGGGGATTTGCACTGTATCTATAGTCGCTATCGATAGTATTAGAGGGGTTCATGTTGGTTAGTTTAGCTGTTCTGGCAGCTGTGTTTCCGTAATCGATATGGATATTTTGATAGATAATATTGCCTGTTATTTGTGTTTTGGCGATTGAGGAATTTGTTTCGGAGTTGCATCCTAAAATTAATATAGTTAGGATAGTTGTGAGAGTGATTGTAATGAGATATTTAAATCGTAAACCTTTACTTAGATGAATTGAGGGGGGGGGGGGGGGTATTTTATTGGAAAGGGCGATCAACTCCGATTTTTTAGTTAGCTTTCTTTTTAATTTTTTCATGGTGCGTGACCTCTATTTGTGTAAAATAATGTATTATTATAATATATTAACCGTGGTTTGTCAAGGACTTTCCCGGATGTTTTTTAGCCTTTTTTCGTGTGTTTCGTGGATTTATCTTACAAGCTCCTCAATGCAACAATTGCGGCATGTCAATTGCGAAACTATTGTACCACTGTTAAAATGAAATGCCTGCCTGTCGCAGACACAGGATAAATAGTTAAAAAGCCCTCACCGCACGGACATATTTGCCGAAGTGCTTGGAGTTGCGGCTCTGGCTCGGGAAGTCATTGTTGAAGACCTGTAGCCACGCGATGATGGAATCGTCCTCTGAAGACGACCAGTAGCCGTCAGACACGAAACCTCCAACGGTATCCTTCTGTTTATATAACTCATTCAACTCAGCTTTGGAGGGGAGAAACCAGTCATCATAGCCGCCAAGTTCAAGGTCATAACAAAGCCGGGCCGCAGAGTTTTCCGTTCCCAATGCGGTGACAATTTTCTCCGTATTGCTTTCGCCGCTCCCTATGCTCCGTGCCTGTCCCACCCACTGTAGTTCCTGATCCTCCCCATTCAACTTCACCCTGATCTGACGGAGCCGCCTCCAGATAACGCCAGCCATCGGAATAACTTCCCTTGTCGTAGAAGACGATTCCTCCGGCTGGGCCGGTATCACCAACAAAATAAGCAACTATCTGAATGGATGCAGCCGCACTCCAGTCCCCATACTGGTCAGTCCCATTCTTCGCCCTCACCTGCCAGTAATAAGTCTGCAAGTTCGACAAGGCCGTTGTCGGCGTGTGGGAGGTTCCTGTTACAGAAACCGATGCCGCACTGTCCAGCCCACTCGGACTGTCAGCTATACGCCACTCGTATTCCACCGCGCCGGGTACGGCATCCCAACTGAAGGTGGGCGTGGTGTCCGTGGTGGACGTACCGTCGGTGGGACTTAGGCCGCTGACCGTTCCCAATTCCACCTGCCCGCCGTTTGCTCCGGGACAACTGACCAACAAAGCCAGCACAACCACTCCCATAATGAGAAGTTTCCTTATTTCTCTATAATTCATGATTTCCTTCTATGATTCATAACACTCAACTAAGACGGGAAAAGGGAATTATAATCTTAGTCTATTAACAGTATATCATACAATGAATGGGAGTCAATGTCAACCTTTGAGGTGCCTTTAATGACATATTTCCATCGTCCTTGGAGGCTGTCGGACTTTAAGATTTCAAGGCGATTTTTGATGATTTTTTTCCGATACAAGGCGACAAAAGCTTAAGCTGCGTGAGTATTTTGATAACGCAGCAGCAGAAAAAAGGGCAAAAATCGAGCAGTGAGACGTAAGTCCGACAGACTCCTTGACGGCAGCAGCAGCCGTGCTTTTCTCGGCGGCAGATGGATTGCGGGTACACCCAAATCCGGGTCAGGATCAATTTGAGGACGGCGGAGCAGCAGACGGCAAATTGACCGATCTGAACGAAAGGTGTTCATACTTGAGTATCGGCCATCTTCCGGTTCCGGGGCTGCTTGCATTGATAATGAAATACTTGACAAAGTCCGGCGCGTAGAAAACGTAGTCTTCATTACTGGCTTTGGCATCATTGCCGTCCGTGTCATTGTAGTAGCCGTTTCCATCCCATTTGACATTGGCTATATCGGGGATGCTAATCTGAATACTACTGCTATTTCCTGCCGTCAGAGGCGATTTCCAGAACTGACTGCCATCCCAGTATGCGATTATTTTTAATAAGCTGGTATCCGTCGTGTAGCCCACAATCGGCTGGTTGACGTAATACTTTCCCCCGCTGGCTGACCATCCGATAATCACGCCCTCGTTGACAAATTCTCCGACGAGTCCGCCTAGAGCAGAAGAGTCATGAGGTGACACTATTTCTCCCACTGAAAACCCGATTACTTGATTGCCATGCTGGGTTGCCGCCAAGCCGCCCAGATAAATGGCGCCGTTGATTTCTCCATCGTTACGGCCGATAATCATTCCTCCGTAACTGGCTCCAACCAGTCCGCCAACCAGTACACTGTTTCTCACGCTGCCAATAACATCACCTATGTTGAATCCCCTGATTATCGAGTTTTCACGGGCGGAACCGGCTATACCGCCGAGTACCCATCTTTCGGCAGAGACCCTTCCTTCGTTGTACATGTTCAGCATTCTCGCTTTCCGGCCGACGATACCTGCAATACCGCCTGTATAGCTAAGAGCCTGATCACCGCCGGTACCCGCGCTTAACAGGACAAACGACAGACTGAGTGATATAACGGGATCAAATACGGGAGAACCGGCATCATCTGTCTTCAGACTGACTTTCGGTACATCTATTGGTCTGGCATGACCTAACGTATTAACGGTATAGGCTTTATACGAAGGGTAGTTGAAGCGCGAGAGAACATAGATATCGGAAACGGTTCCGGTCTCCAGATAGCCGACCAATACTCCGGCAACCGCGTTGGCATTGACATAGGGATTGATAAAATACAGGTTTTTGACAGCGACGGTCTCATCGTCTTGGGCACTGATCTTGCCGAACAGTCCCGCGTAGTCTAGCTTGGGATTATCAATGGTAAACTCAAGAAGATACTTGTCGTTTCCATCCAGTGTTCCGCTGAACACCGTTCCCTGAAAGCCGTCTTTCCCGCCGCCTATTCCCGGGGATACATCCTGTCCTATGGGTTCAAACCCGGTATCCGGCAGATCGTCTTTGGCCTGGGAAAACCAGATGTGGTTCATCAGCGTGTAATTTCCCGTCAGATCCTGGCGCATGGCCTGAAGATCCTGCCATGTGTGTATTTCGTAGGGGCGGTAGGCGGCAACGTTTATCCATTGGCCATGGTAGTTAAGCCTAAGCTGATCGCCGTCAACCGCACTGCTGGTTTTTAGATCGGCCTTGGTTATGGCCAGAACTCCGGCCTCCGTGTCTTTACCGGCATTGATATCGCCGAATGAATAGCTGTAATTGCCGTCCGGCAGGCTGATGGAGGCAAGTACGGTATCATCGGCTAAAATGTCGTCTTTGATGGACTGATGGAATTTGCCGCTGTCGCCATAGATTTCGATAATCGGAAAAGTTAGGACGCTGACCGTGTAAACTTCCGTGCCGTCTGTCCTATTGATGGTTATAGTTATCCTGCCGTTGGTGATTGCAAGCTTGTCCTGGACTGATGGGCCATCGCCGATGACGGTGATTTGCTTGACTACGGCCTCAGCAGGTATGGTTTCGCCGACGGGTAGAACGATGGAGGCTGTTCTATCGGCGGCAAAGCTTAGGGGGTAGTCTGTGCTGTTGACTTGCAGCGTAAGTGCGGTGATGGCCGGGGCGACGGCAACGGTTACGCTGTAGCTGACTTCCGTGCCGTCTGTCCTATTGATGGTTATAGTTATCCTGCCGTTGGCGATTGCAAGCTTGTCTTGGACTGAAGGGCCGTTACCGGTGACGGAGATTTGCTTGACTACGGCCTCAGCAGGTATGGTTTCGCCGACAGGGAGAACGATGGAGGCTGTTCTATCGGCAGAAAAGTTTATGGGGTAGTCTGTGCTGTTGACTTGCAGCGTAAGTGTGGTGATGGCCAGGGTGACGGCAACGGTTACGCTGTAGCTGACTTCCGTGCCGTCTGTGCCATCGATGGTGATGCTTATCCTGCCGTTGGCGATTGCAAGCTTGTCCTGGACTGAAGGGCCGTTACCGGTGACGGAGATTTGCTTGACTACGGCCTCAGCAGGTATGGTTTCGCCGACAGGGAGAACGATGGAGGCTGTTCTATCGGCAGAAAAGTTTATGGGGTAGTCTGTGCTGTTGACTTGCAGCGTAAGTGCGGTGATGGCCGGAACGATGGCAACGGTAACGGTTACGCTGTAGCTGACTTCCGTGCCGTCTGTCCCATTGATGGTTATAGTTATCCTGCCGTTGGCGATTGCAAGCTTGTCCTGGACTGAAGGGCCGTTACCGGTGACGGAGATTTGCTTGACTACGGCCTCAGCAGGTATGGTTTCGCCGACAGGGAGAACGATGGAGGCTGTTCTATCGGCGGCAAAGCTTAGGGGGTAGTCTGTGCTGTTGACTTGCAGCGTAAGTGCGATGATGGCCGGAACGATGGCAACAGTAACGGTTACGCTGTAGCTGACTTCCGTGCCGTCTGTCCCATTGATGGTGATGCTTATCCTGCCGTTGGCGATTGCAAGCTTGTCCTGGACTGAAGGGCCGTTACCGGTGACGGAGATTTGCTTGACTACGGCCTCAGCAGGTATGGTTTCGCCGACAGGGAGAACGATGGAGGCCGTTTTATCGGCAGAAAAGTTTATGGGGTAGTCATTGCTGTTGATTTGTAGCGTAAGTGCAGTGATGGCCGGGGTGTTTGGTGGGGATAAATACTGGCATCCAACGGCAATAACTGCTATTGCAATAAGTGTGAAAGTTTTCATTAAATCCTCCTTGAATTTTTAAGGTTGACTGCATAATTAGCAGACAAAATTGCTTGCCGGATGATGGTTTTCTGTTCATCAGGTGCAGCTTGTCTGATGTCACTTAAAGATATCCGTGATGTCTGCCTGTCTTCCGGCAGCCGATTTCCTTCAACACTGGATGATGATTCAGACCACCTCTGTCCTTCCAGCAACAGTACACCATAACCCAATTTTATCCATTCGATACACCTATTGATTATAGTATAGATCAATTTACTGATTTCGGCAAGTTTTCGCTTTTTTCCTAGACCAGTGCCAGCTCGCCGCCCGAGGCGGCCTACGGCGATGTAGGGCCGATGCCTAAATCCGATGTTCCGCAGGTAAATCTTTGATCTGCATGCGGTGCCTAAAAAATCCGCCGGAACTGACATAGAATCATCATCAAGGGGAGTTAAGTCAGGACAAATTCTGACTTAACTCCCCGAAGTCCTTTGTGACTTCAAATATTTTCAGCACCAACTTGCAGGTGTTCTGATACACCGGTAAACGAAAATACAATGCCACAATTTCAAAAAAATTTCGCGCAATAGCGGCAGCCTGCCTGTCGATAGACGGGGTTAAAAAGCCCTCACCGCACGAACATGAGAATCGATGTTCTTGCTGAAGCCGCTCTGGTAGCCATAGTTGAAATTCTGGAATCACGCGGTGGTGGAACTGATCTCTGAAGACGACCAGTAGTCGTAAGACGCGAAACCTCCAACGGTATCCTTCTGTTTATATAACTCATTCAACTCATCTTTGGAGGGAAGAAAGCAGTCATCATAGCCGCCAAGTTCAAGGTCAGAACAAAGCTGTGCAGCGTAGTTCCCCGATCCTAACTGAGTGACAATTTTCTCCGTATTGCTTTTGCCGCTCCCTATGGCCGTGTCTGTTCCACCCACAGAAGTTCCCACTGATCCCCATTCAACTTCACCCTGATTTGATGGGGCCGCCTCCAGATAACGCCAGCCATCGGAATAACTTACCGTCAAAGCCAGCACAACCACTCCCATAATCAGAAGTCTTTGTTTCCTTAGTATGTGCTGCGGGAATGTGCCGGATATGCCCCGTGTCCAGATGCTTGTTTTTGCCAGTAAACGCAGATGAATGGTTAAGTGGCTGATTGAAGCTTTAAAAAGATATTTGAGGTATGAGCTTTTATTTAGATAAGTTGAGGAGGAGAGGGAAATCTTAGTTAAGGGAGCGATCAACTCCGATTTTTTAGTTGGTTGTAATTTTCTTTTTTTCATGATAAGCGACCTCCGTATGTGTAATAATGTATTATTATAACATACTAACTGTGGTTTGTCAAGGACTTTCAAAAATAAGAACCTCGAAGCGGGTCCGCCACCCCCGCCGAAGCAGGAGTAGCCGCGATGCCAAGAAATAGCTTATAACTGTTTTCTCAAGATGGAGGATCTTAACCGCTTTGATTTGTGGTTTTCGAAGGCTATGATAGTACCATACTGTTGCTGTTCAGCAGGAATAGAGTGTCCAGTGTATATAAGTACATAGCACCCCTTTTTCGTCGTTTCAAGAAATTCTGCTCCCATGGTCTTGAATAAATAGAGAGTACCTTGATACCCCCCATCTGGAATTCCGAACACAAGTTTAATCCCCATAAAGAAAATGACATTACCTGAGTGTTGCGTGCTTCGATAGAACTCAATTCTGTTCACAGGACTTATAGGATTCAACTCTATTTGATGGGGGAAGATATAGTATTCATCCGCGTTAACAGCAATTTCAATGTACCCCTCTTCCAGTGTTGTGTCGACCAACTCGGGGATATCATCGGCTGTATAGGTTGGAGGATCCAAGGTGCTGTCGGTCGCTGCGGTGAGCAGTTTGGTTACCCGTGTTCCGCCATTGTCCATACCGTAAAGCGCGTATTGGGTTGATGGCTTAAGTACCGATTCCGCAACCCAGGCATCTGCGCCGCTTGCGGTATCGTCAAAGATAAATCCAAAATCACTGTTTAACTCGTCGCTTGTCATATCTGTCCCCAGATCTGTTTGACTATTATCAGCGAAGTAGGCCCTGGCGAAATCTATCATCGGCGCATTCAGACGCTGAGCAATGAGCACATTGATGGCATCGGTGCCGATGTTCCGTTTCAAAGCGCCACTGCTCATCTCCTCGGCAGTTGGCGCAGGCTCCGATGCTTCTTTGACGGCCAAGTGATAGTCTGTTTTCAACTGACCCGTGGAAATACTGAAAAGCACATAGGAGTCCCGGACATCGGTAGCGGCTCTTTTGGGAATTTCTGTTACTGTGATTTCAGTCCGGCTGCTTGTTTTTACTTCGTTGTTTTCGGTAACGTTACAAGCAGTAATCAAGATTGCTGTGAACAGAATGAGAGTGAATCGTTTGAGAAGAGAGAGATATTTGAGTTGTGAGCTTCTATTTAGATGAGTTGGGGGGGGGGGGGGGTGATCTTAGTTAAGGGAGCGATCAACTCCGATTTTTTAGTTGGTTGTAATTTTTTCATGGTGCGTGACCTCCGTTTGTGTAATAATGTATTATTATAACATATTATCCGTGGTTTGTCAAGGGGTTTTGTTATTGTAATACAAAAATTTCATAGATTCGGCGACGGCAAAAGGTTTATCATAGTTTTTTCTTTGTCTAAAAAGTCCTATCATGAAACCGACTTTATTGTCGCCATATAATTTACCTTGATAAGAGGAAATTACAGTTTTTGCTCCCAATCGATACCGTTTGTGGATTTCCATACATCATTTTTGTAAATGCCTCCGTCCTCATTTCCACCGATGAGGTATAGTTCATTGTTAAACTTGACTACACTGTGAGCGGATCTTCCGGAAAACTTAGGTTGAGTGGTAGTAACTTTTGTCCAATCGATACCGTCTGAGGATTTCCATACATCGTTATAGTAACTGTTACCAACTCCACCGATGAGGTATAGTTCATTGTTAAACTTAACTACACTGTGACCGGCTCTTGCGGAAAACTGAGCTTGATCGATAACTTTTGTCCAATTAACACCGTCTGAGGATTTCCATATATTGTTTGTGTAACTGGAGCCGTCATATCCACCGATGAGATATAGCTCATTGTTAAACTCGACTACCCTGTGACCGAATCTTGCGGAAAACTTAGATTGAGTGGTAATAACTTCTGTCCAGTCGATACCGTCTGAGGATTTCCATACATCGTTTGTGTGACTGGAGCCGTCATATCCACCGATGAGATATAGCTCATTGTTAAACTCTACTACACTATGACCGAATCTTGCGGAAAACTTAGATTGAGTGGTAATAACTTCTGTCCAGTCGATACCGTCTGAAGATTTCCATACATCGTTTAGTCGATTATTACCATCAAATCCACCGATGAGGTATAGTTCATTGTTAAACTCTACTACACTGTGATCGGATCTTGCGGAAAACTTAGGTTGAGTGGTAGTAACTTTTATCCAAGTAACACCGTCTGAAGATTTCCATACATCATTTTTGTAAATGCCTCCGTCCTCATTTCCACCGATGAGATATAGTTCATTGTTAAACTCGACTACCCTGTGAGCGGCTCTTGTGGGGAAATGATTTACTTTTATGGAAACAGTTCCTGTAACCGACCCCTTGTATTGAGGATCATTTTCGGTTACGGTTGCGGTTATGGTGTAAGTGTTGGAAAACCCTGGAGCATTGTTTGTTACTGTAATGGTACCGTTTGTTAGATTCAGGTTAACTCCATTTGGTAAAGGGGGATTTGCACTGTATCTATAGTCGCTATTGGTAGTATTAGAGGGGTTCATGTTGGTTAGTTTAGCTGTTCTGGCAGCTGTGTTTCCGTAATCGACATGGATATTTTGATAGATAATATTGCCTGTTATTTGTGTTTTGGCGATTGAGGAATTTGTTTCGGAGTTGCATCCTAAAATTAATATAGTTAGGATAGTTGTGAGAGTGATTGTAATGAGATATTTAAATCGTAAACCTTTACTTAGATGAATTGAGGGGGGGGGGGGGGGGTATTTTACTTAAAGGAGCGATCAACTCCGATTTTTTAGTTGGTTGTAGTTTTTGTTTTTTCATGGTGTGTGATCTCCGTATGTGTAATATTATAACATACTAACCATAATTTGTCAAGGGGGTTTTATGATTGATGGGATATTTTTGGCAGCGCATTTCTTCGACTTTCATCTCGCACCTGTTTATTTGGCTGAAATGGCCGCCTTTCGAATTTCGCTTCGTGAACACTACCAAAGAAGGTTGGAGAAATTGTTTATGATATGACTTTCCATCACTGTTGTATAATCTCATACAAACTTCTTGATAGTCAAAGACCAAAAAGGTCCGAATATAGTAGCCAAACGATTGACATATCCATCCCCCAATGTGGTATCCTCCATATTGCCGGTGCCCGCAAACTTTGGATACCAACGCTACAAACCCAGCCTAACTATTGGCAATCGTGATGGTATACGTAATGGAAGCCCCATCCTTGCTAACAGTGATTTCCGCCTTTCCATTGCTTATGGTAACCGTGTCATTAACCTGAACCCCCGTTACTCCATCAAGAAGGGACAGCTCTTTCACGGTAAGCGTTGCCGGTATTGTCTCGCTTTGCGGAATGCTTATCGCCGCCTCATTATATCCGGTAAATGTTACCGGATAATCAGTGCCGTTGATGGTAACGCTTAGTCCAGTGATGAGTGAGCCCCAATCCTGGGTTAATTGGAAATCTATGTCGTCAATCGGAGAAATTCCTTCAACCGCAACGTAATTTACTGCAATTCTTATTGAATTGTAAATGCTGAATTTTTTTGGAGGGAGACAAAGGAAGTATCCTGCAATCTCTTTACCTGCTATCGTTTTATAATGATTAATTCCATCAGTCATTTGTGAAGGAATAAGCACTGACTCTTCCGCAGCAGAGAAATCGAGTGCCACCACTTTTGAAATCAGATTGACTATACCTTGGTTATCTAAATAGGTCTGAGATATAAAGACATGATCAACAACAAAGAAGTGCGGCAGAAGAAACACAGCATCCTGTGGATCATAAACATATTGTCCTTCCATCAAGGCTCTATCACTTATTTTTCCGTCCTCAAATGGACTCGAATTCTCATCAAACGCATCCGTGGAAAAGGTCGCAAGCTTAAGCACCGTGTCTGAGCCATCCTTCATTGCATACACTGCGTACTCTTTACCAGGTGCCAGGAGGTATTGATCGACATCAGCCCCATTATTCCCATGAAGCAGAACTTGATTCTGCACTTCGCTGCTTGAAGCGTAAGAGCCAATTCCCGAATCCAGGGTGTAAGCCAATATGTTCCTTGAAGTAAGACCCGTCACCTTGCGATAAATACCATCACCATCGGCGAGTTCGCTTGCGGTTGGCGCTTTTTCTGATACGGCTTTCAATCCAAATTTAAAGCGTCCAAGATCTGCCCCGCTTTTGGACTGAACGGTAAAAGCCGCATAGTGGTAGCGTCTATCCATAGCTTGTGTTTTAGGCATTTCCGTGGCAGCTATCTGCGCGATGGTAAGTGTGTATTTGCTTTGAGTGCTGCCGTCTTCCGCGGTTATAGTCATTGCGATCTTTCCATCCGTGATGGTGAGTTCCTTACCCACTGCCAGTCCTGTCGCTCCATCAGAAAGAGAAACCGCGGTAACCTGAACCTTCCCCGGTATCGTTTCCGTAGCAGGGATGATGAGCACGGCAGTATTGTCGGCATCAAAGCTGATATCGTAGTCATTGCCGTTAACAGACACCGTGAGAGCGATTATCTCCGCATTGCTGCTTTTTGGTAAATCATTGCCATTTCCGCAGCTTAGAACAAACAGCATAGCGATGGCTATCAATAGAGTATTTCTTACAACCTTTATTCCTCCTGCAAGAGGAGAGGCGCAACGGCTGATTAGACTTC
Organism: Spirochaetota bacterium; assembly: GCA_965224715.1. GTDB lineage: Bacteria > Spirochaetota > UBA12135 > COTS27 > CAXSBA01. The sequence goes on from OZ245054.1 coordinate 536,482, forward strand.
TTGTTTTTGGTTTTTGGTAAGGAGAGGGAAGAAGTGGAGTTATTCTATTAGATGTTAGTAATCTATGTTTAAAATGTATGGGGGGGGGGGGGGGGCGATCTTAGTTGAAGGAGCGATCAACTCCAATTTTTTAGTTGGTTGTAGTTTTTGTTTTTTCATGATACATGACCTCCGTATGTGTAATAATGTAATATTATAACATACTAACTGTGGTTTGTCAAGGACTTTCCCGGATGTTTTTTAGCCTTTTTTCGTGTGTTTCGTGGATTTATCTTACAAGCTCCTCAATGCAACAATTGCGGCATGTCAATTACGAAACTGCTGTGCCACTGTTAAAATGTCATGGTAATTCCACTGTAGAAGATAGACCTCAGCCCAACACCCATACATTCCCGCTCCCATCATACAGCCCGGTTCATTGGTTTTCGAAAAAATCGTGTGCATTAGCGGAGCTACATTGCCGCTAATGCAGTGGGCAAAGGCCTGCCTGTCGGCAGACAGGGTTAAAAAGCCCTCACCGCACGAACATACTCATCGTAGAGCTTGTCGTTGTTGAGCTGGTTGCCACTGCCGAAACTCTGGTCCCACGCGTAGTGGGAATCGCTCTCTGAAGACGACCAGTAGTTGCCAGACGTGAAACCTCCAACGGTATCCTTCTGTGTATATAACTCGTTCAATTCATCTTTAGAAGGTAGAAACCAGTCATCATAACCACTAAGCTCAAAGTCATAACAAAGCCGTGCCGCGTAGTTCCCCGATCCCAACTGGTTGACATTCTTCTCCGTATTGCTTTTGCCGCTCCCTATGTCCGTGCCTGTTCCCCCCACTTCAGTTCCAGATCCTCCCCATTTAACTTTACTATCATGATCCGATGGAGCCGCCTCCAGATAACGCCAGCCATCGGAGTAGCTCCCCTTGTCGTAGAACACGATTCCCCCGGCGGGGCCGGTATCACCAATGGAATAACCTATTTGTATGGCAATAATCACACTCCAGGGCCCAGACTGCCCGGCTCCATCCTTCGCCTGCACGCGCCAGTAGTAGGTCTGCTTGTCTGTAAGTGGCGATGAGGGGGTGTAAGTTGCAGCCGTTACGCTCTGGGTTTGGGCGGCTTCTACCACCGTAGGGTTATCGGCCAACTGCAGATCATATCCCGCCGCACCGGGTACTGCCGTCCAGCTGAAAGTCGGCGTGGTGTCCGTGGCGGACGTACCGTCGGCGGGACTTAGGCCGCTCACGGCACCAATGCTTACCGCCAGGCTGTGAATGTCACTCCAGGCCCCCTTCTGGTCATCTCCATCCACTGCCCGCACACGCCAGTAGTGGGTCTGCTCGTTTGCAAGCGCCGATGAGGGTGTGTACGATGTGTCCGTTACGCTCTGGGTCGGGGCGGCTTCCACTTCCGCTGCGCTATCGGCTAGCTGCAGCTCATACCCCGCCGTGCCGGGTATGGCATCCCAACTGAAGGTGGGCGTGGTGTCCGTGGTGGACGCACCGTCGGCGGGACTTAGGCCGCTGACCGTTCCCAATTCCACCGGCCCGCCGTTTGCTCCGGGACAACTTACCAACAAAGTCAGCACAACCACTCCCATAATCAGCTGCGAGAATGTGCCGGACATGCGCCGTGTCCCGATGCCTGTTTTTAGCAGTGAATGCTGATGAATTGCTAAGCGGCTGATTGAAGCCTTAAAAAGGTGTTTGAGCCGAGAGTCTTTGTTTAGATGAGTTCTTGGGGGGGGGGGGGGGCGATCTTAGTTGAGGGAGTGATCAGCTCCGTTTTTTTAGTTGGTTGTAGTTTTAATTTTTTCATGATACATGACCTCCGTATGTGTAATAATGTAATATTATAACATACTAACTGTGGTTTGTCAAGGACTTTCCCGGATGTTTTTTAGCCTTTTTTCGTGTGTTTCGTGGATTTATCTTACAAGCTCCTCAATGCAACAATTGCGGCATGTCAATTACGAAACTGCTGTGCCACTGTTAAAATGTTATGGTAATTCCACTGTAGAAGATAGACCTCAGCCAACACCCATACATTCCCGCTCCCATTATACAGCCCGATTCATTGACCTTCTTTCTCATACCACCCCACTTTGCCCACAGCGTTACTTGAAACATACTACACCCATTCGACTGGGCCCCTCCCCGTGTACTCCCATTCGGCCTCCATCGGCAATCGGCAAAACAACGCCATAATTTCAAAAGATATTTGCGCCTTAGCGGCAGCCGACGCTGCCGCTAAGGCAATGGTTAAATAGATAAATAGTTAAAAAGCCCTCACCGCACGAACATGTAGATCGAGGGTCTTGATGCCGGCGAACTGGATGCCATCGGAGAGGCCCTGTCTCCATGCGGTGTCGAAACTGATCTCTGAAGACGACCAGTAGTTGTACGACGTGAAACCTCCAACGGTATCCTTCTGTGTATATAACTCGTTCAATTCATCTTTAGAAGGTAGAAACCAGTCATCATAACCACCAAGCTCAAAGTCAGAACAAAGCTGTGCAGCGTAGTTCCCCGATCCTAACCGAGTGACAATGCTCTCTGTATTGCTTTTGCCGCTCCCTATGCCCGTGCCTGTCCCCCCCACGTTAATAGCAAATCCTCCTCCCCATTCAATACCTATACCTGTACTTTGATCCGATGGAGCCGCCGCCATATAACGCCAGCCATCGGAGTAGCTCCCCTTGTCGTAGAACACAATTCCCCCAGCAGGGCCGGTATCACCAATGGAATAACCTATCTGTATGGCAATAATCACACTCCAGGGCCCAGACTGCCCGGCCCCATCCTTCGCCTGCACGCGCCAGTAGTGGGTATGCTTGTCTGTAAGTGCCGATGAGGGTGTGTAAGATGTGTCCGTTACGTTCTGGACCGGGGCGAATTCCACCCCTGCCCGGCTATCGGCCAACTGCAGATCATATCCCGCCGCACCGGGTATTGCGGTCCAGCTGAAGGTCGGCGTGGTATCCGGGGTTGAACTTCCGTCGGCGGGGCTTTGGCCGCTGATGGCTCCCCATTCCACATTGAGACTTTGAACTTCACTCCAGGTCCCATACTGGCCAGCCCCATCCTTCGCCCTCACCTGCCAGTAATAGGTCTGAAGATTCGTCAAGGCCGATGCCGGTGTATGGGTGGTACCTGTTTCACTGACCGATGATGCATTGGTTAGCCCAGGCTCGCTATCGGCTATTCGCAGCTCGTATTCTACCGCACCGGGTATTGCGGTCCAGCTGAAGGTCGGCGTGGTATCCGGGGTTGAACTTCCGTCGGCGGGGCTTTGGCCGCTGATGGCTCCCCATTCCACATTGAGACTTTGAATTTCACTCCAGGCCCCATACTGGCCAGACCCATCCTTCGCCCTCACCTGCCAGTAATAGGTCTGAAGATTCGTCAAGGCCGATGCCGGTGTGTGGGTGGTACCTGTTTCACTGACCGATGATGCATTGGTTAGCCCAGGCTCGCTATCGGCTATACGCAGCTCATACCCTGTCGCATCGGGTACAGCATCCCAGCTGAAGGTCGGCGTGGTATCCGGGGTTGAACTTCCGTCGGCGGGGCTTTGGCCGCTGATGGCTCCCCATTCCACATTGAGACTTTGAACTTCACTCCAGGCCCCATACTGGCCAGCCCCATCCTTCGCCCTCACCTGCCAGTAATAGGTCTGAAGATTCGTCAAGGCCGATGCCGGTGTGTGGGTGGTACCTGTTTCACTGACCGATGATGCACTGGTTAGCCCAGGCTCGCTATCGGCTATACGCAGCTCATACCCTGTCGCATCGGGTACGGCATCCCAGCTAAAGGTGGGCGTGGTGTCCGTGGTGGACGCGCCGTCGGCGGGGCTTAGGCCGCTGACCGTTCCCAATTCCACCGGCCCGCCGTTTGTTCCGGGACAACTTACCAACAAAGTCAGCACAACCACTCCCATAATCAGCTGCGAGAATGTGCCGGACATGCCCCGTGTCCAGATGCCTGTTTTTACCGGTGAATGCTGATGAATTGCTAAGCGGCTGATTGAAGCCTTAAAAAGGCGCCTGAGCCGAGAGTCTTTGTTTAGATGAGTTCTTGGGGGGGGGGGGGGGGTGATCTTACTTGAGGGAGTGATCAACTCCGATTTTTTAGTTGGTTGTAATTTTCTTTTTTTCATGGTGCGTGACCTCCGTATAATTTGAATAATAATGTAATATTATAACATATTATTTGTGATTTGTCAAGGAGACTTCAAAGTAACTTACAGCTTTTTTCTGATTATTATGAACTCTGCCTGACAAGGTTAATTTTGGCTATTTTTGATTTACCGTAAGTAATTTAGAAATTATTTATGAAAACAGTGTCGTTAAATGTCTTCATTATCAATTTATGTCCTTACATAAAAAATTACAATATTTAAACATTTTTTTAACCGATGGCATTTTTCCCTTTTTCTTCAGTTCGAATTCGGATACATTCTTCAATTGGCTGAATGAAAATCTTTCCATCTCCGATTTTTTCTGTTTGGGCACCTTTGATAATAGCCTCCACAGTTGTATCAACAAAGTTATCATTGACCGCAATTTCCAATCGTACTTTTTTAAGAAGATTGATTTCTTGAATATTTCCTCGATAATTTTCACTGTATCCTCCTTGTTGTCCGCATCCCAAGACGTTGGTTACTGTCATTTTGGTTATTTCTGCTTCAAAAAGACTTTTCTTTACTGCAGGTAATTTATTGGGTTGAATCATAGCAATAATTAATTTCATGGCATACTCCTTGATTGCAATCACATTATTCCGTGGTGAAAATCTGAAAAGAAGGATAAGCTTCCATCCCATGTTCTTCTATATCAAGACCAATCAACTCCTGCTCTGGACTGACTCGTAATCCTCCTTTAACACTTAACGTTGTGAAGATAATCAGAGAAAAAAGGAAAGAAGGGAGTGCGTAAGCAATTACTCCGACAAGTTGGGTAGAAAAACTATGTTTAGCAACATTGCTGAAAATACCTACGGCTAATGTCCCCCAAATTCCGCAAATCAAATGAACTGAGATGGCACCGACTGGATCATCCAATTTAAGGCGAGTATCGATCAAGATGACTGATGCCACTACCAAGATGCCCCCAATAAGCCCTACCCAGACCGAAGACATAATCCCAATAACATCGGCTCCGGCGGTAATACTGACTAATCCTGCTAAAACTCCATTTATGACCATGGTAAGATCGGGTTTTTCTTGAAACCAGGTACTAGCGATAAACGATCCAATCACCCCGGCTGAAGCGGCTATAGTAGTGGTCGTGATTACATAAGAAACCAATATCGGGTCAGCAGAAAGGACGGATCCACCGTTGAACCCAAACCATCCAAACCAAAGAAGAAAACATCCCACAGCAGCCAGAGGGAGATTATGTCCTCGGAAAGCTTGAGGCTTACCGTTAAGATACTTCCCTAATCTTGGACCTAGAATCAAAACTCCAGCCAAAGCTCCCCAGCCACCTACGGAATGAACCAAAGTAGAGCCAGCAAAGTCATAAAATCCCATTTCATCAAGCCATCCTCCCCCCCATTTCCAACTGCCGAGAATAGGATAGACCAATCCGACAAAAAGCAATGCAAACAATAAAAATCGGTTCAGTTTAATTCTTTCTGCAACTGCACCTGATACGATAGTGGCTGCGGTGGCGGCGAATACACCCTGAAAAATGAAGTCAGTAAAATAAGTATATGATGCCTCATAGTCAACCTCAGTAGGAGGGGTAAGTCCCCATCCGGTAAAGCCGAACCATTTTCCTGACAACCAATCATTGCCTGGATACATCAAGGAAAAACCGACAAAAGCATAACTGAGGATACCGATTGCTACCACCAAAAGATTTTTAAAAAGAATATTGGTGGTGTTTTTACTCCGGGTCAGACCGGTTTCCAAGCAGGAAAATCCCAAATGCATGATGAAAACTAAGAAAGCGCTAATTAGAATCCAAAGATTATGAACCGTAAAATTTACTTGAGCCAAGGAAAGGTCCTGAGCAGCAAGGGGGGTGAATAATAAAAATAACCAAAAACTTTTAGAAATAATTTTCATAAATTCTTCTCCATAATAAAAGTTATATAAATTATAACATATATATACATCAAATTTGGTAGAATTTATAGAATTTAGTCTATTTTGATTAGTTTTCTTACTAAAGAACTAATTAAATTTGATGTTAGAATTAAATCCATGTATGAAGTAAACAAGAAAAGGCTATCTTAGTTTATTTTTTCTTCTAAAAAAAGTTTAACTTGGTTCTATTGATCTAATTTCTGGAAATTATGGGGTGTATGGTTGTCCTATTATGCCATAGGGAAAATATCATAAATATTATATATTTCAAGGCTCTATACTCTAATGTTAATTTATTATTGCTATCAATAAACTGATATAAAGATTAATTTCTGTTTAAGATATTTTATACAAATACTAAAAAAGTCCACTAAAATGTTTTCCATGAAAAAGTATTGTCGAATATCCATAATCAAATTTCTGATTAATGGAATCATAATGATAGCTTTCCTAACCGCAGGTATTAAAGGCATTGTCAATAACTCTGATGGTGTCCCGGTTGAGGGAGTTAAGGTTTCAGCGGAGGGAGTTGAATTTGCTGAGGAAGTGATTACCAAAAAAGATGGTAGTTTTAATTTCAATACCACTCGTGCCAGCATTTATTTTCTTACACTTACTAAATTAGGCTATGAAGATAAGGTGATCACTATCCAGCTCAATTCCAGAGAAAATCGAAAATTGAATATTCTTTTGAAAAAACTCCGTCGTCTTCCTGGTTATCAGGAACAAAACCAGTCCCTCAATATTGATTTTGGACAGAAGAAAAATACTTCTACCCATCTTGGAGAGGAAGTCATTATGGATATGCGGATTATCAAAGCTGATAATTTTTCTGGGACTTACGCCAATTTTTACAATCTCATCGGTTCCGCTTATATTTCTATTTTTACTTTAAAAGGGATTTCTTCGGCAAATACGATTGATTCTCTGGTAGGTATATATATCGATGGGATAGCTCAATCCCAAAGTTATAATTATCCCATTCACCTTGGGAACATTCAAAGTATTGAGGCATTGAGGGGTTCCCAAATCACCCTCTATGGTCGAAATGCTATGGTTGGGATCATCGATATTAAAACCAAACCTCCTCCCAATCGATTTAGTTTGATTGGTTCAGGAGAATGGTTTTCCGGTAGTTATGATCGTTTTGGTGGTCAATCCTATGATCTTTCTGTATCTATTCCTTTAGTCAAAGGTAAAGCTTATCTCAAAGGAGGTGGGTTTGTCTATCACAAAAAGGGTATTTTTTATAATGACTATCTGAATAAATTTACTGATTCCGCCCTCAACTTTAACACATATTTAAGAAGTGATCTTTTTCTATCGGGGATGGACTTATTCATCCAATCTAAATATGAACGGGTAAGGGAAGGAGCTTTCCCCTATAGCGAGAATAAAAAACAAGCCTTATCTCGTCCTTACTTTCTTTATCATAACTTTGAAAATTACTCTGAAAAAGATATTGTAGATAATGCGATAAGTCTAAAAATTCCTCTTCGTTTTTTTGACATTATTTCGGTATGGAATTATCAATATTTCAAAAGGGGTCTGGGAGTGGATACTGACTTCGGCAGTGCAGATACTTTTTTAAAGATTGCCTTTGATCAGCATCTCTTTACTGGAGAAACAAAGTTGATCTCTACTGATGACAGCTCTAAATATTTTAGCTGGTCATTGGGAAATTATACATATTTCCAAAAACGAGATATTGAGACCGAATCTGAAGCAAATATAGAATCAACTGATAACACACGATTGGATATCGATGGAATCAACTTTGGAATGGCTTTCTTTGGGAGTATTACCTATCCGATTTTGGATAACCTTCATTTTATTGCTGGAATTCGCGGTGATTACGATTATCAAAATACTAAAGTTGATAAAGAAGTTACTCGCGATAGTGAAACGATTATAGAAGATACCCGTAAGGGTTGGAAGAAACATTTTTGGTTTTTTGCTCCCAAAGCAGCCTTTAATTTTTATTTCGATAATCTTAATCTTCTTTCTTTCTCAATCAGCCGAAGTTTTAGGTCAGGGGGAATCAATACTTTTACTTCTCAAATTGGAAGGCTTGTTTATAATTCGGAAAATACTTGGAATACTGAGCTAGGCTTCAAAAGCCAATTTATTCCAGAGTATCATGGCAGCTTGTTAATTAATTTGTTTTACATTTATTGGATTGATCCCCAGGTTAATGTTTTCCTCTCCGATACAGACAATATTTTTGATTTTGGGGTTATCAATGCTGAAAAATCTCATAGTTTAGGGGTAGGGCTGGAGCTTGATCTTCCCATTGTTTGGGGTTTTTCGGTTGGTGGTACTTATGGGTTTTCTCGTTCAGTTTTCTTAGATTTTACAACTCCTCAATCGGTTCAAGCCAAGGGGAATTTTCAACCTTTTGTCCCCGAACACACCATTTCAACCTTCTTTCAACACAAATACGACTTTGAGGTTCTTTCCAAGAGAGATACTATGATCCATCGTTTCGATTTTAAATATATGTCTAAGATATATTATGATCCGGAAAATACCTTTACCCAGGATGGTTATCATATCCTTAATTACACTCTGAAAGTCAGGATTAATGGAATAGCAGCCTCTTTTTGGGTTGAAAATATCCTTGATACTCGTTTTTTTGACTTTGCCATTCCTTTTGGTTCGCGACTTATTCCCAAGTTGGGTCATCCCCGTACTTTTGGGGCAAAAATTTCCTTAATATTTTAATCACTTATCATTAAATTTTCTTCCGGTTCACAGATTGGATCAGTGAAGTCCTGACTCTGGCAATGCACAAGAAATAGAACCCCAAAAACTATGACCAAACTGGCCTTAGAAACTATGGAAGTTTGAGGCAAAAAACAGATAAAATTCTGAAAGTTATTAAACAAATGATGAAGTAGGTAAAAAGGTTTCTTATCTATAAACATTTAATTAAATATTTTTTTATTAATCATTTAATTATAACGTTTTTGTTGTCGATACTTTTAAATATGAATCATAGTTTCATGTTTTTTCTCAGAATATTAAAAATACTTAGTTAAATAGTTTATTTTTTAAAATTATATATATGTTTATAATACAAACTTTACTACGTTTTGTAGGAATATTACTCTTATTAGTTTTGGTTTTTATCAATACTCAAAGTGGAAAAGATTATATGATTGAAATGGGAATTCCATTACAAAACAGTACAATCAGAGTATGGACAGGTTTGAATTTAGATGAAACCTTAAGTTTTAATGATCAACTTAATGATCAAAGGCCAATCTATGGGGTTTTTGATCTCCCTTCATTATTTTTTGTAGTTTGTACTTTGCTCTCTTATATATTTTTGAGTTTGAATATTTATGAATTAAGGTTTCTTTTAGTTCATACCGTAGTTTCTTCGATTTCAGCCAAAAAGGCATTAGATAATTTGGTTTCAAAGATGAAGGATTTAAGTGAAACTTATTATAACAGTGGAAGTGAAGCGATGCGGGAGGTCACACGTAAAAAATCCATTCCTCAAATATGGGATTTGGTTACTAAACAGATTGAAATGCGTATTCCTTTTGAAGATATTCTGATAATATTGGGGAATAGTGCAGCTTTAACTCGTAAGAGATATGATCGTAACATTAAAGTTATTGCTAATCTTTCCAACCTTTCTCCTTCCATAGGAATCATGGGAACGGTTTTGGGTTTGATGAATACTTTAGGCAGTTTAAGTGATCCAAGTAATCTAGGACCAAGTATGTCTTTGGCTCTTTTGACTACTTTCTATGGATTATTTCTCAGTGTCATTGTTTTTAAACCTATTTTAACCCATATAGAAAATATGAAGGCAACTGAGATGAACTGTTATCAAGCAGTTTCTTTTTGGTTAAGAAATCTAGCTTTAAATAAGCCTTCATTTTATTTAGATCAAACTATTCAAAAAACTAAATATATACTTTAGATAAAATAAAAATTATGGGAATAGGAAAAAAACCTCTAACTGGAGGACATGATTTCATTGAAAGACTTGATGATGAAGTTACCGTTTTAGATCAAGATGAAAACACTTGGGCAGTTCCTTTCAGTGATGTTATGACGGTTTTACTGATTTTTTTCATCTTATTACTTAGTTTTTCTATCATTAATCCCAATAAATATGAAGTTGTACAAAAGTCAATCAAGGGAATTAATATTGATACCACCAATATTAAAGAGTTGGAAAAAAGTATCAATAAAGTGATCCAAGAAGCTAAAGTTCAAGAATCTGTTAAAGTTGTTCCAGATGATTTAGGACTCAATATTGAATTTCAAAACCAGATTATGTTTGCTTCTGGATCAGCTAGGCTTAATCAGTCAACTCGGAATTTGTTAAACGAAATAATGACAAAAATCATCCAATTACCCAAACAATATATGTTTTACATTGAAGGGCATACTGATGATGTTCCCGTTGCAAATAACAGTGAATTTCGTTCCAACTGGCATCTTTCCGCTGCTCGGGCCTTATCGGTTTTGAGTATTTTCAGTGACTTCGGAGTTAAAGATAATCGGTTAAGGGTAGAGGGATTTGCAGATACTCATCCGCTCAAGGACTATCCTCTCAAAGATGAAAACAACAATTCTATTGTGAAGAATCGTGAAAAAAATCGTCGTGTTGTGATAAAAGTAAGGTAAACATTGTGAAAAAAAAATATTTAAATGATATGAATCTATTCCGGCTGATTGTCTTGGTTATCTTATTGAGTTCTTGGTTAGTAGCTAATGTCCGTGATAATATAAGGTTAGAAAATTATATTCAGCGGCAAATTGAAAGCTATCTTTCTAGGGTTCTGCCTGGAAATTCTTATTTGGTGACGGTAAGTGTGGATGCGGAATATGTTCGAACCCAAGAATTGAAAAATGAAACCGTAGATAGTTACATTAAGGAAGAAAATGTCACTCCCCCCACTCCTCCCGCTCCTCCTGTTCCTGATTCAACGTCTCAGAATGAAGATCTTACTTTTGGGATTCTTCCTGGATTAGAGAGAATTGTTGATTCGGATAGGCAAAATAAAATTGAGAGATCCCCTCAAATCGTAACGAGATCCCCTCAAATCGTAACGGTACCCAGTCAGGAACCCGCTCGCAATTTTCGTGAAGAACAAAATAAAACTTCAAGAGATTATGATTATAATAATCAACTCGATATTCGAGAAGTATCAGTACAAATAGCATTTGATGATTCTCTTACTCCAGCTTTAGTACAGTCAGTTAAAAATTTGATTTCGTCCAAAATGGATACTACTTTTGGAGATCGAGCTACTGTAATTTATAGTACTGTTGACTTGGATCAAGTTCGTGGTCCGAATCCAGAGCAGGGGAGTTTCCCGTCTCAATATTCTCCTCTTCAATCTGAACCTTTACAAAATAATAACAATTATCCTCCCCCTAATAGTCAAGAAAATAATCAAAATATTAATGTAGATATTCCTGGGAGAGCTTGGGGAGTCCTAGATCAGGAGAATTTTGTTTCGAATACTGGATTTGACTATTACTTCGAAAAGTATAGTTCTATAATTTATATTCTCATGTCAGTGATTGTTTTTATCATACTTTTCCTTTTGTTTTTCTTTTTCTTATGGTTGTTTATGCGTATGTTAGGGAGAAATGAGAAAAAAGAAGAAAGCCCACCACCGCCACCACCTCCGCCGCCACCGACTTATCCTCAAGAACCAGCCATCCCGGTAACATTAGGGAAACAAATTCATTCAGAGAAAATAGAGCCTCCATCTTATCGTTTAGATATAGATAGTGTAGGTGTTAAGAACAAAGAGGAGAAATTTTTAGAACAATTCCTTAGAGAGCCTCTTCTTTCACGTAAGTATTTTTTAAATTTGTCTGAAGAAGATAAAAATGAGCTCCTATCAGCTTTATTGAGCAATGCGACCAAGGCAGTATTTCATGATATTGCTAATGATAGTTCTCTCGGACAGGATAGTCTATTTAAGAAAGATATAAATCCATCTGAGTTAGAGAAAATTCGTGAGAATATTTTTAATAAACACATTGAAGGTATCAATCAATACAATAAAATTTATGCTTCTCAAATGAGAGATCCCTTTTCTCAATTGTCTTTTTTTATGGAAGATGAAATGAAAACTTTTTTTAATAGCATTAGTATAAATTCTGCGGTCATCATTGCTAAAAATGTAGATAGCCAAAAAATGGTTCCTTACCTCAATCAACTTTCGGAAAACAAGAAAAAAGAATTTTTACGTTTGTTTAATTCTGAACAAGAAATTACGCGAGGAGAACTGGAAGCCTTTAAAAAGGAGCTTAAAACTAAAATTGATGATCTATCCAAAAATATTTTTATTCGTAAGGTGGATAACAAATTCATCAAAAGAAAACTTTTAGAGTCTTCATCTGATAAAAAGAAATTTTTAGAAAGTATCAAGAGTGATGATCCAGACTTCTATAATGAATATCGGGGCTATATGGTTGATTTTAATGATTTTATGGCTGATGAGAGTTCAGTTTTTAGTCAGACCCTCCATGCCTCTGAGAATGAAGATATTACCTTTGCTCTGATTGGAATTAAGAGTTTGGAAATGAGAAACAAGTTTTTAAACGCATTACCAGAAATACGGAGGAATTTTGTATCCAGCCTTGTCACTAGTCGTCAAAGCAGTGCAACTCGACAGGATATTGAAAATTCTCAAAATAATATTTTAGATATTTATCGAAGCCACTTAATATGATAATGATTTATATACGTTCATAGATATTCCAATGATCTTGAACTGATTTGTTATAACTTCATATGGTTCTTCATAGATCTAATGATTTAGAGTCAAATTCCAAATTTTCCTTCACTGTCACTTTTCCTCAAATTGACTGGGCGGGCAGGATATTCTATTCTAGAATTTTTGAGATAGCCCAGGCTTCTCTAGAACAATTTCTGGCTACAACAGAACTGGACTCCTTATCTGATTCACTTAAGAGCAAGGCTCCTCTTCCTGTAGTGATTCATGCAGAGTCGGATTATCAAATTCCAATCATTTTGGGAGATCAACTTGAAGTTGAAGTGAGCTGTCTTAGAATCGGGGAGACTTCTTTTACCATGGGTTATCATGTATGGAAAACCAAAACTAAAAAGGGAGGGGAGATGAACTTGGCAGCTCATGTTAAAGTGGTACATGTTATGGTGAAAGAAGATAAAAAAGTTTCTCTCTCCCGTGAGTGGAAGAATGTATTAAGTAGTATTTATCGTCAAAATAGTGATTGCTAATCAAAAATTCAGCCGAGTCCATTTAGAAGTGGATCTCGATATCTTAGCTGCTAATATTCGAGCCTTTCAAGAAGCAGTACATCCATCTCAGTTTCTTGCAGTAGTTAAAGCCTATGGATATGGTAGTTGGAGGAACAGTTTAAAGTTGTCAATCGAAAACACAATCATAGAAGAGCCGGTTGTTCAAACCTGTTTGGAAATGGGAGTGAAAAGATTTGCGGTGAGTCGTCTTACTGAAGTTGAGGCGTTGAGAAAGCTCATTCCTAAGGATTTTGAGATTCTCTTACTGGGAAATTTTTTTCCTGAAGAAGTTGAAGAGCTTATTCGAAATCATGCTACCCTCAGCATTTCTAGTTTAGAGCAGCTAACTTTAATTAAAGAGATTTCTGCTCATCTCAAAATTCCAGTTAAGGTGCAAATATTAATAGATACTGGAATGGGACGTTTAGGTATACCTTACCCTAATGAAGATAATGAAGATCAAATTAAAAAAGCCATTACTTCTATCGTCTTAGCATCGAATGATCAAGTAGCAATAACCGGCCTCTATTCTCACTTTGCCAATGCTCATATTATCGATGACACTTATACTTTGAAGCAAATCAGAAAATTTATGAAAATTAAAGAATGGGCTAGGAAAGAATTTTCTCAAACAGAAAGCTGGGAATTTCATTTAGCTAATTCCTGGGGAGCCGGAAATTATCGAGAAAGTCATCTAGATTTAGTTAGAGTGGGTATCGGACTTTATGGAGTGGAACCAGAGCCAATGAAATGGGTAAAAGTGAAGTCAGCTGTTACCCTTAAAAGTTATCTTATAGCCAAACGTTTTCTTCCAGCGGGACATCTTATCAGTTACGATTGTCGGTACTGTTTGCCTCAAGATACCTGGGTAGGAACAGTGGCTGCTGGATACGCTGATGGGATCCCCTTAGCTCTGTCATCCCCGATTAATCATGAAAATGGTATTACCAAAAATGTACCTTTCTCTGGACAGGTTTTAATTCAAGAACAAAAGGTCCCGATAATCGGTAAAGTCACTATGGATTATACCATGGTAGATCTAAATGGTGTGAATGCAGAACCGGGTGATGAGGTAACTTTTTTTGGGAGAAGTGGAAATAAAGAGATTCGGGTTCGAGACTTTGCTGATATTAAGGGAACCCATGGATATGAAATCCTCTGCTCTCTTCCTTTATTGAGGGTGCCCCGTGTTTATTTAAGAGATTCAAGATATATTCAATAAGACGATAAAACAATTGCATTACAACTCAATATATTTGAGAAGGTTAAAAAGAATTCGGGTTTTACCTGATTTTCTTTCCAAGATCATCAAAACTGTATTTTTATGGATGAGGTGAAATATTCCATTTTTGTATTTATGATAATTTTTCTTATTTAATAGAGAGAAGGAAAAATTTCCGTTCTTAGCCATAAAAAATTCATCTCGAGAGCAATTGATTCTGATTCCTTTTAAGAAGTTTTCCCTATCGATGAGGACATTCATGGGAATAATACCGGGAAACTTTCGATGTAATTCTTCAAAAGATGGAATTTGTTGCGATAAACAGGTATTTTTTGATATTCCTTTCTGATATTGTTCAAAGTCCCTTTCAATATCTAAAGCATCTTTTAGATTGTAATTTCCGATTAGTTCCCTAATCAGTGACTTTACCATTCCCACTGTTCCCAACTTTTTTGCTAAATCGCTAGCTAAAGTTCGGATGTAAGTACCAGAACTACAGGCAATCCTTACCTCCATTTCATGCCCTAAAATGGAGAGAACATCAAATTGACTTACTCGGATAGTTCGCTTAGGAAGAGAGATTGACTTGCCTTTGCGAGCTAAGGCATAAGCTCTCTGCCCTTTGATTTTGATAGCAGAATAATTTGGGGGAGTTTGGCAAAGTTCCCCCATAAAACTAGATGCGATTTGTTTTTCAATAACTTGCCGTGAAGGCATGATGAATTGAGTGTCGGTTTCCGTAACTTCTCCAGTGGGATCCAGAGTATCGGTTGTAATACCTAATTTAAATCGAGCCCGATATACCTTTGAGCGTGTTGTGAAATACTGTTGCAGTGAAACCGCTTCGCCTACCAAAAGAAGGAGGAGTCCTTGAGCAAAAGGATCTAGTGTTCCACTGTGACCGACTTTCTTGGTTTGAAAAATCTTCCGAACTTGATGCACTATATCATGAGAAGTAAATCCAACTGGTTTGTCAACCAATATGAGTCCGTGTCGATCCAGAAATAAAGGAAAGTTATCATTCATATTTTTTACAATTGGAAATAAGAGTAATGAGGAAAAATTAGGTTTAGGATAAGGTGTTGGAGAAAATTCGATCAATCACAGAACAGTAGAGGATATGTTCTTCTCGTATCACTTTTTGGGCCAAAGTAACAGGGGTATCTTTAGGAGAAATGGCAATCTGTCTTTGTCCAAGGATTTTTCCAGTGTCGATGCCCTCATCTACTAAATGTACAGTACACCCAGTGTATTTTTCCTTAGCAGCAATCACCCGTTCATGAGTATTAAGTCCTTTATAGGCAGGAAGAAGGGAGGGATGAATATTTAAAATCCGATTGGGAAAAGCTTCGATAAACGTTCTTTTGATTACCCGCATGAATCCGGCTAGACATACCCAATTAATTCCATATTTCTTTAGATGGTCAATGTAATCTTGTTCTGCTTCTCCTTCCAACTTGGTCTTGAAGGGACCGGGGAAAATGTATTTAGCGGGAATACCTAATTTGGATGCCTTGGTCAGACCGGGAGCATTAGCTTGATCACTCACCACACAGCCAACTGAGATGTTGGGATGACGAAAGTTTTGAGTATGTTTGATCAAAGCTAACATATTGGATCCGTGTCCAGATATAAGAATCCCTAAAACTACTTTTGTTTTTTTAGCCATTAAAGTTATAGAAAAATTTCATCAATTATATCATGTTCCAGGCAACTTCGAATGCTATTATTTGGTTATCTATTCGGAGCTACTTCTAAGTTTAAAATTTTTTTGGATAGATTTATTTTGAAAAGTGATTTCTAAATAGTAAAATAGTTTGGATCTTTTCTAGGTAATAAAAAGTTTATCTTGTGATACGGTAAAAACTCAGAGACCTCTGCGGTTAATAAAATTACTAAAAGAAAGTATAACCGCAGAGATGCGTGGAAACTTTACGGCGTAGTCCCCCCCACTTCATAAGCTCCCATGTCCGGGCGACCTACCCGACCATACTCACGGGCATCAGTGGGGGTAAGATCATCAGCATTGTTCGGAAGACTCTCTTGTGTGGTCAAGTCGAGATCACTATACCAGTCAGTGTTATTTTTGCTGTAATAGAGATTGGCTTCCGGATAAGGATTCCCTGTTTCACTCTTCACCCCCCTCACATAGACTCCCTTATCCTTGGCCGGACTATTGTTGCCAATGGAGATGGTGTTGATTTTACCTCCATGATTGGCTAAGGGGCCTAGTCCGGGATCATCGTCAATAACCTCCTTGCTATTAATGGTAACAGGATAGGTGTTGGTATCACTGTTTTTTAAACGAATTCCTGTTGCAGTGGTGGAAGGAGCAGTCCCTCCTTCAATAACGGAATAATACAAATTTACGGTTTCTGTACCAGAAGTATTGTGTAAATAGATATTCTCTCTATCATTATCCCACAAGATCGTATTTATCAGGGTAAGTAGTCGTTGTCCTCTACCATCATGATAGATTCCGTCTCCGCTTCGACTAGCTGTATTATCTGAAAAGGTAACATTGATCAAGGTGGGGGAACTGACAATATTAAACATTCCGCCTCCATCTTGAGCCTCATTACCCGAAAAGGTAACATTGATCAAGGTAGAATTGGCATTATTAAACATTCCGCCTCCTCTAGCAACACTACCAATATTTCCCAAAAAAGCCGTATTACTCAAGAAGGTAACATTGATCAAGGTGGAATTGACATCATTATACATTCCGCCTCCATCTCGCTCAGCTATATTATCCGAGAAAGTAACATTGATCAGGGTGGGAAAAGAACTGCCAGAAAAATCAAGTCCATTATACATTCCGCCTCCATCAAAAGCCGTATTGCCCGAGAAGGTAACATTGATTAAAGTAGGGGAGGAAGAACCAGCATTATACATCCCGCCTCCTCCATCCCTAGCTGTATTACCCGAGAAGGTAACATTGATCAAGGTGGGAGAAGAATCCCGATTATACATTCCACTTCCATCTCGAGCCTCATTATCTGAGAAGATGACATTGATCAAGGTAGGAGAGGAATTTCTATTATACATCCCGCCTCCAGAATAAGAAGAAGGTGCACTATTACCATTGGTAATGACCACTCCATAGAGAAGAGCTGTGCTGACAAGGCTATTATTATCATTATTAAACACTTGCTTGTTGTTATTACCATCAAGGTGGGTTTCTCCCAATCGATCATAGTCTCCGGAGCTTCCGGCAGTAAAACCACCTACCAGAGCTACATGGTTCTTCATAACATAACTGGCAGCCGGATTATAAGTTCCCGATGCCATCAATACCACATAAATCTTACTCTCGCTAGCATCACCGATCCCATCTATCATCACCTGTATATCTCCACTGGCATTAGCCCAGGAACTCCCGTCACTGTTACCAGTACCAGTTTCCTTAACATAACGGGCCATCACATCAGCTCCTGCTATATAATTAGAAAAGATCGTCTTACTTATATTATCATAGTTGACAAGATCGAAGGGAATAACTCCATTTTCAATAATACTCTTAAATGTACCATCTGTAGTAAGAACATCAGCATAAAGATCAAGATTGCCGACTACCGGGGAACTTTTATCGTAAACATTTGCTAAAGCACTATCGCTATACCACTTATACAATTGTTTTTCTATAGAAGGAGTAGGATAATCCGATGCAGGGATTGCGGTCAAGCTAACGACCAAGACAGTGTCTAAGAGATCAGTTCCCCGATAAAACCTAACCTGATATTGTTTGTTGATGTATTTCGCATACAAGGTAAGGTCATTGCTTACCACCCAGTTAAAATCATACCGAGTAGTAAAAGTACCGTCTGTATACCAACCCTCCAAAGAAGAATAATGCTCGGGGGGAGTGGGATCAGCAGGCTTAGCTACAGGGGTTAAGCTATCCACCGTTACGGGGTCAATAGCACTCCCTCCATCGGCATCAAAACTCACTTTGTATTGCTTATTAGTCCACCGGGCATAGATTATGGTTTGGGTAGTAATGTCAGTAGTGGTGAAATCGAAAATATTTCCTCCAGTAATAGCATCATACCATCCTTTGAATCCATAGTGTTCCCGGGATGGATCTGATGGAGGGGAAACTTTCTCTCCATAAAGGATATATTCTGTGGCAGTAGGATCAGCACTTATGAGTCCTCCGTTAGCATTGAAGATTACCCCATAGTACCTGGTTAGGGTTACCGTATAGTCGGATGTAGTTTTATCAGATGCGGTTACCGTATAAGTGTTATTTGTGGAGAAGTCCTGAGCCACTCCCGATGCCGGAGAGATATTCGATCCACTATGAACAATAGTTGGAATTAAACCGGTAATCCCTTCCACATTGGTAACCGTCTTAGTTATAGCCCGATTATTAGAATCAATATCCATTGCAATATTCTCTTTCAGGAGTGGATTATCTGTTTCTCGAAAAGCAAACGAGATAATCTCTTTGCTGTCCATCTGTTGCTGTAATACTCCTACGGTATAAGTGGCAGAGGTAGTTCCATCCTGGGCTGTTACGGTAAAATTATGGGTAGCATTACCACTGAAATCCATATTGGTAGTGTATTGTCTGTTTTCATTTAATGATAGATCTTTGTTATTACCATCTTGGAGGGTAGCTCCCTCACCTACTTCCAGAGTGAACACAACACTATTTAAAGCAACTCCTTTAAAGAGCACGGTAATGTTGTTTCCGTTAGGAAAAAACTCTTGATTGTCATGAAGGACAATAAGAGAACTGTCGGAGTTCTTTTCAGTGGTGATGGAGTAGGTTATGTCATTAGTAACCCGATAGTTACCGATAGTTAAACCTTTTTTTGCAGTTAGTTGATAGGTGGTGTGGTAGCTTAGATCAGTTATTGGAGTTATTTTTATTTGATTAGCTGTTTGAGTAGGTTCAATCTTTAAAGTGATGGGATTACCCCCCCCCCCCCCCCATGTCCAGGAGCTCTATTTGGCTGGTTAAAGAATTGACATAACTATCCATATTTCCTAGTGACTGATCGAATGTCAACAAAAATGAGGTATCTAACGGAATAGCATTGGTGTCGTTAATTGGACTTCCATTACCATCGATAATGGAAAAAGACGAGATCCCCAGAGGATCATAACTTATGCTGGGAGCAGTACCTCCGTCATCTGTTGTTCCACAGGACAAGTAAAGTCCGATCAACAGTAAACAGATTATAGAATAAATGACTCTATACACACTGTTTTTATATAATTTGATTGGATTGTTTTTTATGTTCATTTTGAATCCTTAATAATAGTAAAGTAATAATAAATTTAAAGCAATTGAAAATTTTCTTTAATTAAAATCAATTTTATAGCTTTACGGTTAAATTATATAATATATTGAACATTAAAATAAGTGATTTTCATTGAAATTTTGATAATATTTAATTATTTTATTTTGCTTTTACCATAAATATATAAATTACCTGAATTTAAAAAACTTTTATAAGGAGGTAAATAAATAAAATTGTAAGGGGTTTGGATGGGATGATCAGTCCTTTTGTTCATAAATTTTTAATAGATTTCATGTCCGGTTAGGAATTTGAATTTGAGATTCAAACTTATTTATCTAAATTTGCAAGTTTATCTTATAAGTTATTGTATAATATAAAGGAAGTTATCATAGTTATTTTAATCTATCTTAAAGACAAGGAGGCAATGTGAACAACGTTAGTATAATTGGTCGGATTACCAATGATTTAGAAGTTCGTAAGGTAGGGCAGGATTTCAATGTCCTTTCCTTTTCTATTGCGGTCAATGAACGGGTCAGTGCCAATGAAGAAACTTACTTTTTCGATATTACCGCTTGGAATCGTCAAGCTGAAACTATCGCCACCTATTTTCGGAAAGGTCAAAGGATTGGGATTAGCGGAAGACTCAAACAAGAACGTTTTCAAGATAAGGAAGGAAAAAATCGTTCCAAGGTGGTCATTGTTCTCGGTAGTTTCGACTTCATTGAACCCAAAGACTTCAGTGGAAATTCACAAGATTATCAAAGTTCTCCAGTCGGAACAGCTAAACCAGCTTCTCCTCAACCATCGGACACTTCACCTTCAGGTCAGGGGCAATATGATTTTCCCAATTTCCCTGAAGACCAGTCCTTTGAAGATGATGAAGTTCCTTTTTAATGGTTAGAAGAACTACTTTTTAAACTCTTTCATTTAATCGTTTTCATTGTTATTTTGATTAAACACGGGAAAAAGATTTACTACTGTGGGTTCCCGAAATAGGATGAGCACCATCAAGGTAACAATAAATACCCACAAAGAGAAAAAACTGAGTTCCATTAAATAAATCAATTTTACCGCCAGGAAATGACTAGTCATCTTTTCCAATATTCGGAAAACTGGATTTATGAGTTGATGAATGATATAAAATATTGGCATCACTAGAATTCCCACCCCCAAGAAAAAACGGATTTTTTCCCAGAAATAACTCCATAGGGATATCCCCTCTCGATGAAGGAGATGGATCGCCACTCCCAATATCACATAGGAGCTCACCGTAGAGCTCAGAGCAATCATAGCGGGATGAGGATAAAAACGGGTTAGGGTATAGGCTAGAGGTAATCCAAGGAATAAGTTGATAGAAGCAATAAGAAGAGGTGTTCGGGTATTCTCCCGGGCGTAGAAAACATTGAAGAAAATACGATAGCCGGCCAATGAGAAGAGGGAAGGGATCAGTACTAGGAAAACGAGGGCGGTATCGAGGGTATCTTGGCGGTTGAATCGATTAAATTCAAAGACGATAGAGACAATCGTTTCAGGATAGAATACACTGACAATCAAGATTGGAAAGAAAAGAACATAAACGGTGTTAAGAGCATAATGGATCAAAAAGATAAATTTTTTCTTTTTCTCGTCATCATGTAAATCCTTAGCAGCTTTGGAAAGAAGGGGGAGAGAGGCTGTGGTAATAGCTACCCCCACAATCCCTAAGGGGAATTCCAAAAGACGGTTAGCAAAATAAAGAATGGATACGGATCCCTCCCCTAATGAAAGGGTGATCGGTTCAGTAAGGAGAATTTGGATTTGATAGGATCCGGAAGATAAAAAAACCGGTAGGAGAAGAAAGAAAAATTTCTTGACCGAGGGATGGAAAAAGTATTCTCGAATTTTTTTTCTATGATTCCTTCTTCGATTTATGAAAAAAATTCGATAACCAAGACAACGAGCATTGAGATAAGCATAACCCAATTGTCCTATCCCGCCTAAAATCACTCCCAAGGAGACAATAATGGTTTGTGCTAAATGTTGATCCCATATTGAAAATCCTAAGAAGTTAACAAAACTCACAATCAAAAGTGTTTTTTCTTCAATAAGTAAAACCGAAACTGAAGTGGTGATCATGATCAGATTGAAAAGAATCGGAACCGATGCAGAATAGGCAAATTTTCCATGATTTTCCATAACTGCCTGCTGAAGGGCACATAAGGAAACAAAACCGATATAGGGGAAAAGCACTCTGAGAAGGAGGGCGGTTTCCTCTATTCTCATGAATGTAGGAGAATCTTGAAGAATGAAGAGGAAAGAAGCAATAAACTTAGAAAAAGTAATCCCTAAAAGAACTACCACGATCATCGTTGCTCCCAATAACCAGAAGATAGTGAAATAAAATTCCTCCTTAACTAAGTTAATCTCATCTTTCGATGCATCGGTAGATTTTCTCATTTTAGAAAATAAAGGGATGAAAGCTGATGACATGGCTCCTTCTGCAAAAAAGCGGCGCAGGAGATTAGGAATCTTAAAGGCAAGAAAAAAGATATCTCCATAGGCAGAAGTCCCCCATAGAGAGGCTAACAAGGTAGTACGAATTTGCCCTGTGATCCGAGAGATCAGGGTGAAGGAAGAATAATGAAATACGTTACGAAGAAAGGAAATCGCTTTCGCCCCGGACTACTTGATCATCTTATTCTTAAACAAACTCCCCATCATCTTACGAAGACGGTCTCCCACTTCCTCAATGGGATGAGATGCGGTTTTCTTGCGAAAGCGATTCATTTCTGTTTTCCCGCCACGGGCTTCCTCAATAAATTTTCTAGCAAAACTGCCATTCTGAATCTCCGCTAAAACCCTCTTCATTTCCGCTTTGGTTTCTGAAGTGATGATTTTGGGGCCGGTGACATAATCACCATATTCTGCAGTTTCAGAGATGGAATAACGCATATTGGCAATCCCCCCCTCATAAAGAAGATCGACAATAAGTTTAGTTTCATGGAGACATTCAAAATAGGCCATTTCTGGAGCATATCCCGCCTCTATCAAAGTTTCAAAGCCAGCGATAATAAGATGAGTAAGACCTCCACAAAGAACTGCTTGTTCGCCAAAGAGGTCAGTTTCAGTTTCCTCTTTGAAACTGGTTTCCAGAACTCCTACCTGAGTACAGCCAATGGCTTTGGCATGAGATAGGGCTAAATCCTTCGCCTTCCCGGTAACATCTTGGTGTATGGCAATAAGTCCAGGAACGCCGGCTCCATTCACATATTCCCGGCGGACGGTATGCCCTGGAGCCTTGGGAGCTACCAAAAAAACATCGACATCGGAAGGGGGGACAATAGCTTTGAAGTGAACATTAAAACCATGAGAAAAGGAAAGAGCCTTGCCTGCGGTTAAATGAGGTTTGATATCCTTTTCATAAACTTCGCTTTGGAATTCATCAGGAAGGAGGATATGGATAACATCCGCTTTAACCGCTGCTTCTGCTACTGAAAGAGGCTCAAAACCGTCTTCTTTGGCTTTTTCATAGCTGGCTCCACCGGGACGTTGTCCCACCATCACTTTGATTCCACTATCACGAAGATTCTGAGCTTGGGCATGTCCTTGAGAACCATAACCAATGATGGCTACGGTTTTGTCTTGATAAATGTTTGTATTTACATCTTGATCATAATATACTTTCATAATAAATCCTTTATTTAATTATATTATAAATTCATAATAGGGGAATTAAAAAATAAATCTGAGTTCAAACAACTTTTAAACTGACAACAAACATTACCATTAAGCAATGACAAATAATTCTTGAATAATAGTATCAGAGAGGAGCCATCCTTCTTCATTGATTTTTATTTTTTCTTCTTCAAGAAGAATAAGCCCTTGATCTCGGAAAGGCTGAATTTGTTCAATGAATTTTTTTCGATTAAATAAAGAAGAAAATTTTTTCTCTAAATCAGTCAAATAAACTCCCTGGGCATTCCTAAGCCCGACCATCAAATATTCATTATAGCTTTGCTTTAAAGTTAATACTTCCTCAGTTCTAACTTTACTGACAAGTTTATAAAAAGTATCTTTATTGATTTTTTCAATATCGATTTCAGAAAATTGACGAATGTAACTGGCTAATTGAGACCGATTATGGTAACGCTTCCCTCCTATAAAAGTATGGGCTCCAGGTCCTCCTCCCCAATAATCACGATATTCCCAATATCGAGAGTTATGCCTAGAGTGGTGACCGGCAAAAGAATAGTTGGATATTTCATAATGATGATATCCTCTTTTCCCAAGGATTTCTACAGCCTGTAGGTAGTTGTTCCTGGCAGTTTTGGATAGTGGAGATTGTTTCTTTCCTGTCTTGATTTGATACTCTAGAGAGGTTTTGGGTTCCACGGTAAGGGCATAAAGGGAAATATGAGGAGGCTCTCTCCCTTCTTCTGAGATTCCTAAAGCATAATTGAGTTCCTTTTCCCATGCTCTTTCACATGGCACCCCATAAATAAGATCCATACTCCAGGAACGAAGATGACCGTTTTTATATTTCTCGGAAAGCAAACTAAGAGCGATCTTGGCTTGATCACGATTATGGCCTCTGTGTAAATATTTGAGTATACTTGAATTAAAGGACTGAATTCCCAGTGATATCCGATTAATTCCCGCTTGAAGATAGCTCTCCAAACGATCCGATACGAGATCATCAGGATTTACTTCCAAAGTTGTTTCAGGGAATTTTTCGATATTCTCAAATTGTGATATATTGCTGATCAAAGCTATGGTATCTGTAATGTGCTGGGGGTCTACCCAGGAAGGTGTTCCACCTCCAAAATAGATAGAGCTTATCTTGGCATTAGAAAATATAAAACGATGATAGAGGAGAAATTCATTATGAAGGGCTCTGAAAAAAGCAATTTGTTCCTGAGGTGAGACCACGAAATAAAAGTTGCAATAGGCACAAGCCTGACGGCAAAAGGGAATGTGAAAATAAAGAGAGAGGGTGGTCACCCGATCTTGCCATTGAGAATAGCTATGATATGATCTAAAATTTTCTTTGAATTGTGATCATTTTGACTAATCTTAAGAGTTACGATTGATCCTTTGTTCAACTCCAAACTCAGGATTGACATTACTGAATCCCCCCGTACTTCCAGTCCTCCTTTATGAAAAGTGAGATTAACTTCCTGGTGTTGAAGACAATATTGAGCTATCATTGTCGCCGGTTTCAAATGAATACCACGTGGATGGGTAATTTTAATTTTTTTTTGTAACAACTTTCTTTTGATTGGAATATTCAATGATTTTTTTGTTGAATTCCAAGGCAGGATCATAACCGGTCATTTTAAGACGAAAATTCATAGTCGCGGTTTCAATCAAGACAGGGATAATGCCACCATAGGAAAATGGGATTATCATCTTAGGAACTTCCACATCTAATATCTTTTCAGTCAACTTTTGATTGCCAATAAAGTCATAATCCCGACTCTTATTGTATTTTTCCATTTCAATTACCAAATCCACTTGTTTATTTTTGAGGATTGACTTCACTCCGAAAAGATGAGCAATATTGATGATTCCGATTCCTTTAATCTCCATATGATGAGAAATAAGGCTTGAGGTATGAGCTAAAAGCTTTTTATCTTTGAGGAGTTTAATGTTGACCACATCATCAGAAACAAAACGATGACCTCGTTCAATAAGTTCCAATGCCGTTTCACTGCGAGGAATTTCAGAGTTACTCTTGATCAATACCCCGGTCCCAAAGATCTCCATCATAAGCCCATGTGCTACCTGTCTTATAAAAAGATATTCGGCAAAGAAATCATAGGTAAGATTGATAAGTTCACTAGTCTCCAATGTAGACACTAACACCGGCACCTTAGCTTCCTTGGCTTTTTCCAAGAAGAGTGACGGAGGGATAGTTCCATGGGAAAAGAGAACTCCACTAACCTTATACTTGAAAAAATTTTCGATATTACTAAGCTGATGGTTTTTATGAAGAACTTTAAGATATTCTGCTTCACCACGTCCAAATATTTGAAGACGTTCATAGGCAAAAAATTTGTAAAAACCAAAGAGATTAAGTCCGGGACGATTGGTTTGGTTACTAACGATAATACATTGTGAGGGATCTATTCCCTCTGTAATCATTTTTAGAGAAGAATTTTTTAGCTCAAAGAAACGGATGAGATCTTTAAGAGTGGGAAATTCCTTCAAATCACCCATTGATTATCATTATTATTGTGATTCCCGGATTGTTTCAAATCTATTATTAGTCAGTTGATGAAGTAAAACCACACATTCTAAACGAATGGAGGTGAAAAAATGGCTTCGACTTTCATTATTAATAAGATAATCTATCGAATTTTCAATGAAATCATATCCAGGTTTAATAGCAGAAATAGTATGAATTTCTAATTTATCGGGAAAAATCAACTCTACTTCTTTTTTTTCCCAAAAATGATCGAAAGCATAGATAATGAATTGTTTTTCATTTAACTGTTCGATGAAATTAGGTTTTTCTTTCACATTATCGTTAGAAGTCGGAACATAAAAACCCATAACATGTTTTTTTTTGTCTACCCGAAGTTGTAAAGCTGCTTCCAAAAAATTCATGGGTTTTTTAGGAATTTCTAAGTCATCAATGGTGATATTTTTTTTTTGTGAAGTTTCCGTAATCTCTTCAATATGGGAATTTAGATTGGAAGATAAATTTTCACCATGTTTTTTCTTATCAATTAAATGTTCCTTATATCGTCTTACCTGAACTTCTAGTTTATCAAAAAGGATATCTATGGAGGAATACATATCACCAGATTTAACCCGATTATGAAAGTGATGATGCTCCGAAGACAAAGTAGCTTCAGCAAAGTGACTTGTTTTAATAGTTTCTAATGTTACATGAGCAAAAAGTACTTTATCAAAGTGTTTCTTGATCCTTTTGATCTTTTTTTTGACATAATCATTAATCGCAGGAGTTACTTTTAAATGTTTTCCTTGAATGTTTAAGTACATAATTTTTCTAAATTTAAAAAGCAAATAATAAAAAATTATACTATAAATTACTAGTTTTTAATTATAAAACTTTATATAACATAAAATTATTGAAAAAATTTAATTTTTTCCGAATATAAATAAAATAACTCTTTTTTATCTTTTTAATGTCTTTTCTATGAAAATAAAAAAAATAATCCTATTTTCCTTAGCGTTTGGTACTTTTCTAATCCTGCTTATACCAGCAGTTAATTTATTAATAAAATATTTTAATGAAAAAGAAAATTATTCTTTAGAAGTTTTGAACGATGAACAAATTCTTTTAAAGTATGAGTTCAATGAAACCGGAATCGGTTCTCCTTTGGAAATTATTCGTCAACTCATCTCTTCCACTAACCGCAAAGAATTAACCAGGGAAAAAATAAATTTGGAAGATAGTAATATTTACTTTGAAGAAATCGATAAACAACACCAAATCATAGGAGGAGATGCGGTTGAATCTTCTAATCAAAATTCTTTTCAACTGGGGGATTTCGACAGTAGCGAAGCTAAGCAAGATCTTAATCAAATCCTGATTAAAAAACAAGATATCACGGTTCTCAGCAAATTTAAGGGATCCAAAGTGATACATGATTTTGATGATAGCGGAATTAAAAATGATAAAAACCCATATCTTAGACTTCCTGAAAAAACCGATTATCAGGCAGCCAGTTTAGAAGAATTTTTGAATAAGAACTATCAAGTATTGAAAAAGAAAAACTACCAAAGGCCTATTCAAGCTTATGAAGTATTCCCTAGCCATAATTTCTATACTTCTCCTAAGCCAGACAAAAACAATATCAATACTTGGGAACAACTCAATCGACTCCAAATAGCTTTGGATAAAGAAGGTTATTATCGATTCGAATTGATCAAGATCAATCTGATTGCGGAAGATCATATCAACATCGATGATCTCAAGGTATATATGAAACGAGGAGATTATCTTATCCCTAATGTTGGGGGTTATCACGATGTCTTCTTTCGCTATCTAGATGGAATCATTTATACCTCTTATGCCATGGGCTATAATCCTCCTTCTGGAGATTACGAAATTGTCATCAAATCCACCTCCCATCCAGAATGGAAAGGCATCAGTCAACCTTTTAAAATCCTTCGCCGAACTCATATCGCTTTAGACAAAGGTTTTTCCGTGGTGAACTGGGAATACGGGGTGAATATTAAAAAATTTAAATTTACAGGTCCTGATCATTCTCAAGGTGGTGTCGAGAAATTGGCAGAGTGGCTTGATTATATGGGTGTGGATGCTTTTTGGATGTTGGCAGGACAAACTACAGGATGGGATCAAAAAGTCAGTCCCGAAATTCCATGGGGCAGTGATATCCCTTTTAAGAATATGAAACTCATGGCTCCTGCTATGAAAAAACACAATATAAAAAATGGTGCATATCTAATGTCCTTCTTTACCCCTGCTAACGGAAAAATTGCAGCCGGATATATTAATTCATTAGGATATGCTAATGGCAGTCTTCATGATAGTCTTCATATTTCCCTTATGGACAAACGTCGTATTCAACATATCATTACACGAATGGAACATTTTGAAAAAGATCCTAATATCGACTTTGTGGGCTTAGATTTCATTCGGACCGGAAGAGCTGATGGTTATGAAATGGGACCTGTGGTTATCAAAGATATGAATATTCGAACCCCTAAAAATTATGAAAAATTCAATATTGAAGATAAAGTGAAATGGTTTGCCCGTAACGTTGAGAATCAGAAAAATCAAACTATGATCAAAAAATGGAGATGGTGGCGAGCTCATAAAGTGGCTTCCATTGTGAACCAAGTGATTATAGAGTCTAAACTTACTAAACCTCTATGGGTGTTTACCCTGGGATGGGAACACGGAGCCCAACATGGTCAAGACCCCTATATGTTCTTTGATGCTGGAGCTTTTATCGATGCGGTCATGCTTTATGAAGCTAATCGTATACAATTTCGTAATATGATGGTACAATGGCCCAATTATATGACCTTCAACCAAAACAATTTGATGATGGGGAATGCCTCAGATTTAAAATTTCTTGATGGAGAACTTAATAATTATGGGTTAGAATATCTTCGTCGAACCAAGACTGCTTATAAAGCTTTATATCGGAAAGGATTAGCTAAAGGTATTTTTATTCATGACCTTTCACGTGCTTTATGGAGTAAACGTCGGTATTATGATATCAGTGAATGGGCTCTCCTTCATGGTCAAGCTACTTCAGAATTTAAAAAGGATCACAAACTTATCCCTTTTGAAGGAAGTATTCATTTCGATAAGAAACAAAAAAATAATAATGAATATACAGGCAAAATAACCATAAAAAACCAATCAGATCAATTTCTAAGAGGTCTTCAGATACAATATGCTCCTACTGTCGCCTATCGAAAAGTTTCTGATAATATCCCAGAGAGGATTGATCTTGCTCCTGGAGAAAATAGGAATTTTATATTTAAAGCTATCCTAAAAGAAAAATATGTTGGATCGGAACGTCCTTTTGGCTATTATATTGCCCATGCTTACTATCCTAAATACTTCTTCATCACTTTCAACTTTAATCGTTCAAAAAAATTCCTTAAAAATATCGATGAGATTCTGTAAGTCATTTTTTACAGAAATTTAATATGTCTTCCTGTCCGGCTATTGCTCTCTATCAGCCTTCCATCCCTCCCAACACTGGCAATATTGGTCGCCTCTGTGTAGGTTTTGGAGTAGAGCTTTATTTAATCAAGCCTCTGGGTTTTAATCTCAGTGAATCTCAATTGAAGAGAGCCGGACTTGATTATTGGACTCACCTTAAATATGTAGTCTATGATGATTTTTTGCACTTTCATAACAGTCAGAGAGATCGGGAAATTATAGTTCTTTCCAAATATTCTAAGAAATCAATCTATAATTACCACTTCTCTCTTAATACTATACTTCTGATGGGAAATGAAATTCATGGGATACCGGAAACAATAACCGAACAATATCAGTTACAAAAAATAGCGATCCCTATTCTAGGTCCCATTCGATCATACAACTTGGCTAACGCCACGGCTATAGCTCTTTCGGAATCCTACCGACAACTGAAATGGAATAATAATGAAAAAGTTGAATGATGTTTCAAGCTTAACAGTTATTTCTGTGAAATAGATTTATTTATTACTATATTACGTATTTCGGGAACTTTAAGATAAAAAGTCAATGTCGGATAAGTAGTTGTTAAAAAATTTAGACACAGTTTTATTCAGTGAATATTTTGATACAATTTGTGGGAAAAAGTAAGTAGAAAAATTCTAACAGGAATAATTTGAGACACTCCATTTTTTCAGAGTGACAGGGTCATTACAATATGATATAGTCAGTTTAAATGAATATTTGAAAGTTAAGATAAAGAATAGCGATAAAGCCAACTTCTAAAACATTTTAATTTTTTTAATTACCATGAACTCAGTTTCAGAACAAATTTTTCCCAAGGCTTCAATTAGTTTATCTGGAAATGCTTGACCAAACACCACCAACTCACTTTCTATTTTTTTAAGGATATTCCCTATATTGACAATTTTTTGAGGAATAAATAATAATATATCTTCTTCGCTAGGAGTAACGTTAAGACAGTATCCAAATTCAGGTAATTTTTTTAAAACTCCATCCTTAAAGCTATAATGAAGAAGATCAAATCCCTTTGCCACAACTCCAATTATGGATTTCTTATAAGAAGTCTTGGCTGTGATGGTAGGACTATCCAAATTAAAAAACACATATCTCTCTAAAAGGGTTGAAGAGTTTAGTTTTCCCTTTAAAATTTCGGATAGGTAATTCAATAGTTTTTTTTCATAATCCATTATATCTACCGACCTAGAAAGGAAATAATCAATTCCGGATTCAATTATTTCTACTTTCCTTGTCAAATTATCGGAGTCATTGGAGTTTTTTTGTATTCGAAAATATTTAAAATGAGCAGGAAAATTTCCAACATTGAGACCGGTTTTTAAATCGGTTTTGATAATGCCCCTATCATCAATAGAGTTGGGACGAGCAACTACTAAATGGAGTTGGTTTTTCTGGTAAAATTCAACCCGATGCTTTTGCATTGGTGTAAAAGATTTTAAGTTTATCGAATTTTGAGCTAAAGACTGTAGAGATACTTGAATCAAATTGATAAGATTTGAATCATTAAGATATTGCATCCCCTCTTCCCAAGCCTTTTGAGCATAGAGCAATTCTGGATCAAGAAAACCATTGCCAGATGCCATTTCCACAAATTGAATTACTAAATAACAGCTTTTAGAGTGTTTCTTCTCTCCTGTTACTTTTTCAACAATATTCCCAGGTAAGGTAAAGGTAAAAGTTAAAGTAGCATCTTCTCTCGTTTCAATTGTAATTTTACTTCTGATCTTTGAATGAATTTTGAGTTTTGCTTGCCCCCATGTATTGACTCCTGGCTTAGCTATCCAATATTTTAAAAGACGTTCAAGACTTAACTTGTGCTCTTTTTCCTCTTTTTTCACAGAAGAATGAATCCACGCCTTCTTCTCACCTATCCAATACAAATGATAATTTTTGGCTTTAATCCCTTTTCGCACTTTGTTAAGCCAGGCGTTAAAATTCTGAGGTGTTTCTCTATCTTTATAACAGATAGTTGTTTTCAAATCTTGCCTTTCTCTTTCCATTTCCAAGAGAGGAGAAAAAAGTCGAACTATCTTTTGGAGTACTTTTTTTTCTGTTTTTCGATGCTGGGATAAAGAAGAAGGGAGAGAGCCAATATTACGATCACCAGAAATAAGAGTAGCCAGCTTCTCCCCCGATGTTCCAACAACAGGAAAAATCAAGATAGGTTTTTCCGGTGAAGAGGAAAGGCTACTTCCAAAAATCAGATTACGGAGATGACCAGAATTATCTGACTCATTTGAAAAGACCTTTTCTGTGGTTGTATTCCATTCCTGTTTGACAGAGAAAATATTTTTGAAAAACTGTGAATAATCAGAATGCTTAATTAAAACCCGTCCTTCTTCACCTTTATGACGACGAAAAAAATAGGAAACGTTATCTAAACCATGATAGAGCATCACCCATTGTGTAACTTTAAAGTCATCAGTAAATACCCGTACCCTCTCCTCCAATAATGGCAGGACACTAAACATTATTCTTTGTCCCGATAGAGGATCCGAGAACAAAATGGACAAAAAACCAAATCATTGGCTTCTTGAATATTAACGGATATCTGTTTGGGTAAGAGGGTATAGCACCCGTGACAAATATTTTTCTTTACTGAAACCAAAGCACATTGACTCTTATTTCGATAAATACGGTTGAAGAGAGAAATGACTCGGAAGGATAGCTTTTTTTCAATTCCTTCTTTTCGGGTAGTTTCTTTTTTGATTTCATTTTTTCGTTCTTGAAAAATTTGATCTAGCTCTTTTTTTTTTTGTTCCAAAGTTTCTTTTGTGACTTCCAGAGATTCCTTAATCTTATCCATTTTGGTTTTTTTGAATTCCAATTCTTCGGTTTTGTCAAGAAATTCATTTTCTTTAACTACCTTTTGTTGATTAAGAGTTTCAATCCGTTTATTGATTGCCTTGAACTCTCTAATAGTCTTGATTTTTTTCTTCTTTTCTTCGGTTTGATTGATCTGATCATTGATTTGATCGATGTCAATTTTGATCTTCTGATATTCAGACTCTGCCTTTTCCAAATAGGGGATGTTTTTCTGATAATGGAATTGCTTGGAAGAATACTTCTTTTCTTCTTTTTCCAAATCACTTTGGATCATTTTTATCTCTTTATTGAGATCATCTAAAATCTTTTTACTCTCCTGAAGTTTAAGGAGGACATTTAAAGTTCCTTTAAGATCATCAATTTGAGTATCAATTATCGTTGTGTTCATAGTTAATCCTTAGATTTAGCCTTACTAATTTTACTATAAGTTAAACTGAAATCTCCTGAATTTAAAACAGTTTTAAATCTAAATTTACGAAGTAAAATGGACAGATTTATTAAAATAAAACTCATCGAGAATAGAGAAATCCAGATTTTTTCTAAATAATAAATTTATTATGTGGCTTTTTTCGATAAACAGGAAAAATATTTTTATCATTATATTTTTTTAAGGAAAAGTCTTCAAAGAATACGATTATCTTATTTAGCAAAATAATTTTTCCTTCCCCCAAGCAGAATCAAGAGAAATAAAATAAAAATATCACTCCATGATAGAGAGTTAATCCCCTATCGCTCTTCGATTCTGTTCGGGTGGCAAAAAATTAATTTCGCTTGAAGAACAAAAGGAAATTTTACGGTGCAGTCCCTCCCTCTTCATAGGTTCCCATATCCGGGCGACCTACCCGACTATATCCACGGGCATCGGTAGTGGTGAGATTATCCGCTTTGCTCGGAAGACTCTCTTGTGTGGTCAAACCGGGATCGCTGTACCAATCAGTATTATCTTCGCTATAATAGAGATTGGCTTCCGGATAAGTATTCCCTACCTTCACCCCCCTCACATAGACTCCCTTATTCTTGGCCGGGCTACTATCACTGATGGAGATGGTGTTGACTTCACCTCCATTATCAGCTAAGTTGCCCAGTCCGGGATTATCGTCAATAACCTCCTTGCTATTAATGGCAACGTGATAGGTGTTGGTATCAGCATTTCCTAAACGAATTCCTGTTGCAGCGTCGGAAGCATTAGCCCCTCCCTCAATAAGGGAGTGATACAAATTTACGATTTCTGTTCTTGTAGCTTCATTATTTTGCACATAGATATTCCCATTATTATTTTCCCACAAGATCGTATTTATCAGAGTAAGTGGTTTCCCGCCACTATCATGAATAATTCCGCCCCCATATTCAATAGCCTCATTATCCAAGAAGGTAACATTGATCAAGGTGAGGTAGGAACTACTATTATATATCCCGCCGCCTCTACGAGTAGCCCTATTATCCGAGAAGGTAACATTGATCAAGGTAAGAGAAGAATTATTATTATCCATCCCGCCTCCAAAATCAGCCTCATTGCCTGAAAAGGTAACATTGATTAAAGTGGGGGAAGATTGGTCGTTTCGCATTCCACCACCGCCTTTATTATTGCCCGTAGCCTTATTGCCCGAGAAGGTAACATTGATCAAGGTGGGAGAGGAGTTGAGATTCTCCATCCCGCCTCCATGTTCATTATTAGCATTACCATTGGTAATGACCACTCCATAAAGAAGAGCTGTATAGACAAGGCCATTATTGTTATTATTAAACACCCTCTTGTCATTATTGCCATCGAGGTGGGTTTTGCCCGATCGATCATAGTCTTCGGAACTTCCGGCAGTAAAGCCACCTACTAAGGCTACATGGTTCTTCATAACATAACTGGCGGCCGGCTTATAAGTTCCCGATGCCATCAATACCACATAGATCTTACTCTCGTTAGCATCATTGATCCCGTCTATCATCGCCTGTATATCGTTAGCAGCATTACCCCAAGAACTTCCGTCACCTGTACCAGATGTAGTTCCCTTCACATAACGGGCAATCACATCAGCTCCTGCTATATAATGAGAAAAGATCATCTCACTCATATCATCGTAGTTAACAAGATCGGAGGGAATAACTCCAGCGTCAATAATACTCTTAAATGTACCATCTGTATCAAGAACCTCAGCATAAAGATCAAGATTGTCGACTACCGGGGAATTCTTATCATAAATATTTGCTAAACCATTATCGCTATACCACTTATACAATTGTTTTGGAACAGTAGAAGTAGGATAATTCGATGTAGGGATCGTAGTTTCACTGTCAACTGAGACAGTATCTAAGAGATCGGTTCCTTGGTGAAACCTAACCTGATATTGTTTGTTGATGTATTTCGCATATAGGGTAAGGTCATTGCTTACCACCCAGTTAAAATCATACCGAGTAGTGAAACTACTATCTATATACCAATCTTCTAAAACATAATGATTTGTGGCAGGGTCAATAGGTCTATCTATAGGGGTTAAACTCTTCACCATTACGGGAGAGATAGCAGTTCCTCCAGCTGTGTCAAAACTCACTTTGTATTGTTTGTTAGTCCATTGAGCATAGACTGTAGTTTGGGTGGTAATGTCAGTAGTGGTGAAATCGAAAACATTTCCTCCAGTAATAGCATCATACCATCCTTTGAATCCATAGTGTTCCTGAGATGGATCTAATGGAGGGGAAGCTTTCTCTCCATAAAGGATATATTCTGTGGCAGTAGGATCACCACTTATAAGTCCCCCGTTAGCATTGAAGATTACCCCATAGTAACTGGTTAGGGTTACCGTGTAGTCGTATGTAGTTTTATCAGTTGCGGTTACCGTATAAGTGTTAGCCGTGGAGAAGTCCTGAGCCACTCCCGAAGCCGGAGAAATATTTGAGCCACTATGGACAATATATGGAACTAAACCGGTAATGCCTTCTACATTGGTAACCGTCTTAGTTACGGTTCGATTGTTGGCATCAACATCCATCACAATATTCGCTTTCAGATGTGAATTATCTGTTTCTCGGAAAGCAAACGAGATAATCTCTTTGCTGTCCATTTGTCGCTGCAATACTCTTATGGTATAGGTAACAGAAGTGCTTTCATCCTGGGCTGTTACGGTAAAACTATGGGTAGCGCTACCACTGAAGCCCATATTGGTGGTGTATTGATTATTTTCATTCAATGGTAAATTATTATTACCTTGTTGGAGAGAAGCTCCCTCACCTACTTTTAGGGTGAGCGTAACACTGCTGGGATCAGATCCTATCGGCAAGAGTATGGGAATGTCATTTCTGTTAGGGAAAAACTCTTTACTGTCATAAATAACAATAAGGGAACTGTCAGAGTTTTTTTTAGTGGTAATGAGGTAGGTTATGTCATTGGTGGTCTGGTAGTTATTGACAGTTAATCCTTTCTTTAAGGTTAGTTGATAGGTAATGCCACCGCCTAGATAAATTGCTGAAGTTATTTTTACCTGATTAGGTGTTTGAGTAGGTTCAACCTTTAAAAAAGGTAATGGAAGTATTCCATTACCTGTATTACCTGTGAGTGTTATTTGCTTAGCTAAAGAGCTAACATGATTAGCCATATTGCCTAGTGATTGATCGAATGTCAATAAAAATGAAAATGAAATATCAAACGGTATAGCATTGGTGTCGCTAATTGGAACATCATTTTCATCCACAACAGAAAAAGATGAGACTCCCAAAGGATCATAATCTATGATGGGAGCGGTGCCTCCGTCATCTGACTTCTTTCCCGTACAGGACAGGTAGAGTCCGATCAACAATAAACAGAACGCAAAGTAGGTGACTCTTTTTATATTATTGCTTCTAAGGCTAATTGTATGTTCTATGCTAGAGAGGGGAGGGAAGGGGGATTTTATTTGTTTTAATTTTCTCATTTTTCTATCCTTTCTTGTAAATTTTATTATCATATTATATATTTTACTATGAAACAATAAACAGATCATTTTAAGCATGCCATTTCTGTATAGTTTAACTTGATTGTTTTTTATTTTAATTACACTTTTTTATATTTCATATACATGTTTTTCCTCCGAGAAATTCATTCAATTTATCTAAATTTTGGTAGTATTTAACTGTACTATATTTTTAATATTTTTGCAAGCAAAATACGAGATTAATTCAGAATTTTTCTATTTATCTTGTGGGACAATGAAAACTCAGTGATTTCTGCGGTCAATGAAAATCACTAAAAAATAGAAAAATTTTGAGTGAGAGTATAACCGCAGAGATGCGTGGAAAACTTACGGTGCAGTCCCCCCCTCTTCATAGGCCCCCATGTCCGGGCGACCTACCCGACCATATCCGCGGGCATCGGTGGTAGTGAGATCATCCGCATTGCTCGGAAGACTCTCTTGTGTGGTCAAACCGGGATCGCTATACCAGTCGGTATTGTCTATGCTGTAATAGAGATTGGCTTCCGGATAAGGATTCCCTGTTTCACTCTTCACCCCCCTCACATAGACTCCCTTATCCTTGGCCGGGCTATTGTTGCCAATGGAGATGGTGTTGATTTCACCTCCATGGTTGGCTAAGGGACCCAATCCGGGATCATCATCAATAGCTTCCTTACTGTTAATCTCAATAGGATTGGTGTTAGTATCACTGCTTGCTAAACGAATTCCTGTTGCAGTGGTGGAAGGAGTAGTCCCCCCCTCAATAACGGAGTAATACAAATTCACAGTTTTTGTATCAGAAGTATCATTAAATAAATAGATATTCCCTTTATTGTTACCCCACAAGATCGTATTTATCAGGGTAAGTGATTGTCTATCAGCATTATGATAAATCCCGCCCCCGTCCGAATCAGCCGTATTGCCCGAGAAGGTAACATTGACCAAGGTGGGGGATGAAAAAGAATTAAACATCCCTCCCCCATTTCCAATAGCCCCATTATCTGAGAAGGTAACATTGATCAAGGTGGGGGAGGAAGACCGATTATACACCCCGCCTCCATTATTCTGAGCTGTATTACCCGAGAAGGTAACATTGATCAAGGTGGGGGAGGATGAACTATTATTAAACATCCCGCCTCCTACAGTAGCCTCATTATCTGAGAAGGTGACATTGATCAAGGTGGGGGAGGAAGACCAATTATACACCCCGCCTCCAAAAGTACTATTACCATTGGTAATGACCACTCCATAAAGAAGAGCTGTACTGTCAAGGTCACTATTATTAAACACCCCCTTGTCGTTATTACCGTCAAGGCGGGTTTCTTCCAATCGGTCATAGTCTCCAGAACTTCCAGCAGTAAAACTACCTACCAGAGCTACATGGTTCTTCATAGCATAACTACTACTAGGTTTATAAGTCCCCGATGCCACCAACACCACATAAATCTTACTATCGATAGCATCACCAATCCCATCAACCACCGCCTGTATATCTCCACTGGCATTAGCCCAGGAACTCCCGTCACCACTCCCGGATACAGTTTCCTTAACATAACGGGCAATCACATCAGCTCCTGCTATATAATTAGAAAAGATCATCTTACTTATATCATCATAATTAGCAAGATCAGAGGGGATAACTCCATTTTCAATAATACTCTTAAACGTACCATCTGTAGTAAGAACATCAGCATAAAGATCAAGATTGCCGACTACCTCAGAATTCTTATCGTAAACATTTGCTAAACCACTATCGCTATACCACTTATACAATTGTTTTGCAGTAGTAGAAGTAGGATAATTCGATGCAGGGATCGCAGTTGCACCGTCAACTGAGACAGTGTCTAAGAGATCGGTTCCTTGGTAAAACCTAACCTGATATTGTTTGTGGATATATTTCGCATACAGGGTAAAGTGATTGCTTGCCACCCAGTTAAAATCATATCGGGCAGTGAAAGCACCGTCTGTATACCAACCCTCCAAAGAATAATAATGCTCACCGGTAGGATCAACAGGCCTGTCTACAGGGGTTAAGCTATTTACCGTTACGGAGGGGATAGGAGTTCCTGTATATGTTTCAAAGCTCACCTTGTATTGCTTATTAGTCCACCGGGCATAGACTGTAGTTTGAGTGGTAATGGGAGCATTAGAGTCAAAAACATTGCCTCCACTAGGAGCATCATGCCATCCTTTGAATCCATAATGTGACTGAGATGGATCTAATGGAGGGGAAGCTTTCTCTCCATAAAGGATATATTCTGTGGTAGGAACTGCGTTTATAAGTTGCCTCCCATTACGATAGAAGGTTACTCCATAGTAACCGGTTAGGGTTACCGTGTAGTCGGATGTAGTATTATCAGTTGCGGTTACTGTATAGGTTTTAGCCGTGGAGAAGTCCTGAGCCACTCCCGATGCCGGAGAGATATTCGATCCACTATGAACAATAGTTGGAATTAAACCGGTAATCCCTTCCACATTGGTAACCGTCTTAGTTATAGCCCGATTATTAGAATCAATATCCATTGCAATATTCTCTTTCAGGAGTGGATTATCTGTTTCTCGAAAAGCAAACGAAATAATCTCTTTGCTGCCCATCTGTTGCTGTAATACTCCTACGGTATAAGTGGCAGAGGTAGTTCCATCCTGGGCTGTTACAGTAAAATTATGGGTAGCATTGCCACTGAAATCCATATTGGTAGTGTATTGTCTGTTTTCATTCAATGTTAGATCTTTGTTATTACCATCTTGGAGGGTAGCTCCCTTACCTACTTCCAGAGTGAACATAACACTACTTACATCAGCTCCTTTAAAGAGTATGGTAATGTTGTTTCCGTTAGGAAAAAACTCTTGATTGCCATGAAGGACAATAAGAGAACTGTCGGAGTTCTTTTCAGTGGTGATGGAGTAGGTTATATCATTAGTAGCCCGATAGTTACCGATAGTTAAACCTTTTTTTGCAGTTAGTTGATAGGTGGTGTGGTAGCTTAGATCAGTTATTGGAGTTATTTTTATTTGATTAGCTGTTTGAGTAGGTTCAATCTTTAAAGTAGTGGGATTACCCCCCCCCCCCCCCATGTCCAGTAGCTCTATTTGGCTGGTTAAAGAATTGACATAACTATCTATATTTCCTAGTGATTCATCGAATGTCAATAAAAATGAAGCATCCACCGGTATGGCATTGGTGTCGTTTTCACTAATTCGATTTTGAGTTCCATCCAAAACAAAAAAAGACGAGATCCCCAGAGGATCATAACTTATACTGGGAGCAGTGCCTCCGTCATCTGTTACTCCACAGGACAGGTAAAGTCCGATCAACAGTAAACAGATCATGGAATAAATGACTCTATACACACTGTTTTTATATAATTTTCTATATAATTTGATTTGATTGTTTTTTATGTTCATTTTGAATCCTTAATTAATAATAAAGTAATAATAAATCTAAAGCAGTTAAACGTTTTTCTTTAATTAAAATCGATTTCATAGCTTTACGGTTAAATTATATAATATATTGAACATTTAAATAAGTGATTTTCATTGGAATTTTGATAATATTTAATTATCTTATTTTGATTTTACCATAAATCTATAAATTATCTGAATCTAAAAAACTTTTATAAGAAGGTAAATAAATAAAATTGTAAGGGGTTTGGGTAGGATGATCAGTCCCTTTGTCCATAGTTTGTTTCTTTAAATTATGGTAAGTTGGAGTAATTAGAATTTTATCCTTAAACTTTAATAATTTTTACGGCTTGATCTAATCTTTGAATTTAAGGATGATCTTTTATTCTTATTTTCGTTAAACAAGATATGTTATAATTTTGATAACTCAAATGATTTCTTTTAAAAGAAATCATAGTCTTTTTAAGGATTACTATATCGGATCTTTGATAAATTAGATAAATAAGTTTTATTTTAATGATCAAGCTTCCTAATAGTTACTTTCGTAAACCGAATTGGATCCGAATGGCAACTCCT
This sequence comes from Spirochaetota bacterium, assembly GCA_965224715.1. Taxonomy (GTDB): domain Bacteria; phylum Spirochaetota; class UBA12135; order COTS27; family CAXSBA01. The sequence goes on from OZ245054.1 coordinate 576,702, forward strand.
GATCCAACTCGGATCAATGAACTCAAACAGAACCTTAACCTTAGCAAACTCAACACCGTATGTCAGGAAGCGAAATGCCCTAACCTTAATGAATGTTGGTCAATCGGTACTGCCACCATCATGATTTTAGGAGATATTTGTACTCGGGGATGCAAATTTTGTCATATCAAAACCGGAAATCCCCGCGGAGCTATAGACAGGAAAGAACCTTTTCGGGTTGCTAATCAAATCCAAGAGAGTCAACTGAAGTATGTAGTGATTACCTGTGTTGATCGGGATGACCTTCCCGATGGGGGTGCTGAGATTTTTGCTCGTACTGTGAAAGAGATCAAGATCAGATCACCGGAAATTAAAATCGAAACCCTAATAGGTGACTTTCAAGGAGAGGAATCATCTCTAAGGGTTTTGGTGAGAAGCGGTCCTGAAGTGATTGCCCATAACCTTGAAACCGTGGAAGCCCTTACTCCGATGGTAAGGGACCGTCGGGCTACTTATCAAAATTCCTTAAAGGTGTTGAAAAAAGTCAAGGAGCTGGATCCCCAACGACTCACCAAGTCTTCCTTGATGGTAGGACTAGGAGAGACCGTTTCTGAACTGAAGCAGACCTGCCAAGATCTACGGAATATAGGGGTGGACATCATTACTTTTGGGCAATACCTGCGGCCGACTCTCCGTCATTTATCTGTAAAAAGATACTATCATCCTGACGAATTTGCTGAGTTAGAAGCCATGGCTCGAAAGGTAGGCTTTCTCTTCGTGGCTTCCGGAGCTTTAGTTCGTTCCTCTTATCGAGCAGCCGAGCTTTTCATTAAAGGTTATTTAGATGAAAAAGCAAAAAAAAGAAAGTAGTTATTTAATCTCTGCCATCTTTTCAACGAAATCAATCAGAAGACGAACCCCAAAACCACTCCCCCCCTTCACTTGGTATCCCTTAGTTTGAGAGTAATCCATCACCGGGGCAATATCAAGATGAGCCCATTGGGAACGATATTTTTCAGGAACAAACTGTTCTAAAAATTTAGCTGCAGTGATAGCACCTCCATAGGAACCCCCAATATTCTTAAGATCGGCAATGTCGGACTGAAGTTCCTTAACATAAAGATTATCGAAGGGAAGTCGCCATAGAGGTTCGTCTGAATTTTGAGAACTCTGAAGGAGTTTCTCTGCCATTTCATCACTAGGAGTAAAAAGACCGGCATAATAGGTTCCGAGAGCAACCATACAGGCTCCAGTTAAGGTAGCTAAATCAATAATAGCATCGGGCTTAAAGGTCTTAATTCCATAGTCAAGAGCATCACATAAAATGAGTCGCCCCTCGGCATCGGTGTTGAGAACCTCTACTGTCTTCCCAGAACGGGTACGAAGAACATCTCCCACTTTCATTGCATTTTCACCGGTCATATTATCGGTGAGGGGAACAATAGCCACTATTCGAGCCTGAATCTTTAATTTTGTTAAAGATTCAAAAGCAGCCAAGACGGCAGCCCCCCCCGCCATATCCATTTTCATCCCATTCATGGCTGAAGAGGGCTTCAAAGATAATCCCCCACTGTCGAAAAGAACTCCTTTCCCGACTAAGAGGATAGTTTTCCCTTTCTTAGCAAAATAATTGTCCATCACCAATAATTTGGCTTCATGTAGAGAACCTGAATTCACAGCTAAAAGGGCATTCATCTTCATTTTTTTGAGCTGGGTCCTACCGAAAACTTGACATCTCACTTTAAGAGAGGATGCGATTTTACGAGCCTCTTGAACAAAAGATTCACTATGAAGATCATTGGGAGGAGCGTTGACAAGATTACGAGCTCGGAAGACTCCCTCAACTGTAATCCGAGCCCGATTTATTATAGAAGATCCTACTTTTATTTTGTCTGAATCTGAAAGAAGAAAAAAAACATCTAAATATTTAGGTATTTTTTTTTCATCTCTTTTAGAAGTCTTATAATCCTTATATTGATAAACACCAAGATAGAGACCTTCGATAAAGGCGGAGATGAGTCTAATCGATGAATATTTCTCTTTTAAAATTTTTTTTGAAACTTCTTTTGAAATTCCAAAACTTTGAATTGCTTTGGTCAGCTCACTCATGTCGATGAGAAGTGCACTTTTTGGTTTTCGTTTTAGACTTTGGAGATGCTGACGGGAAAGGTCACCCCCGGCCATACGAAACCGATCAGTAAAATTTTCTAGATGAAAATACGATGAGGAGAAAGGCTTGATAGTCCCCAAGGAATAAAAAACGATCTCCCCAACTTTCCATTCATTCTGATCATAGAGAATGGGAGTATGTTGTTCAGAAACGATATTATTCTTAACCAATTTAGGAAGCAGTTTTTTGTGAGTAGGGCGGCTCCCTATCGGAATAGGAGAAAAGCCTGGTGTCTTTCCCTTTTGTTTATTTTTAGAAAAATAAAAAACCACTTCATGGAGTTTATGATTTAAATAGGGCTTTGCCTCTCTAACAGCTAAAGTTCTACATTTGATTTGAATATTACTCATATTAAATTCCTAGAAAAATGATAATTACATTAAAGTATTAGGGTTAGATGGAAGTGTTTTTTCATTCTTTAAATTGTCTTCTCTTTTATTCAAAAAAAACATCTTGATAAGTAAAAGGATTATCCCTACTGTGATCAAGCTATCGGCGAAATTGAAAATCGGCCATGGATTTAAAAGTTGAATGGAGGAGTCTTTGATATACCACTTTATATAATCGACCACATAGCCCCGCATCCACCGATCAAGGACATTTCCGATGCCTCCACTTATAATAAGAAGAAAGATGTAAGGAGAATCTATACTATAAAATAAAAAAAAAAATATTACTATGATTAAAGCTATAAGTTGTAAAATTTTAAAGAAAATTCCTTGAACCTTCGGACTTAAATAATTTTCAATAAAACTCAGAAGTGAAAAACCGATATTATAGTTACGCACATAGGTGAAAGACCAAAAATCTTTGATCACCGTGATCTCCTTAACCAATAATTTGGTTTTTTCTGGATCATTGGTAAAGGAAACCAAAAACTCATCTTCTTGGATAACTAGGTCAGGACTCCAAGGCCTAACCCAATGTTTTTCCACTTGATCTTTAATAATAAGATCAATACTCACACATATTACTATTCCAATTAGAAAAAGAATAACTCGAGTTGCGTGAAGTTCTCTTCTCAAAAGATCAAACTGTTTCATTGACAAATAGTAATTTAGTTAGGGTTTCGATACTTTTTAACGATTTCTGAGAATTCATCTGGATTAAGCTTCAATTTGGGATTGGCAAAGTTGATATCGCTAATCCTGTCGATAGGGATAAGATGAATATGAACATGGGGAACTTCCAAGCCAACCACCGCAACCCCGATTCTAACACAGGGAATGATTTTCTTTAAACGATGAGCTATCTTATGAGCAAACCGTTGTAAAGAGATATAAGTGTCGTCTTCAAGATCGAAGATATAATCGACTTCTTGCTTAGGAACCACTAAAGTATGTCCTTTTTTAAGAGGCTGGATATCCAGAAAAGCGATATTATGCCTATCCTCTTCCAAAATGTATCCAGGAAGTTCCCGGTTGATGATTTTGGTAAATATACTTGCCATAGATTATCCTTTATTTTTTAATTGTTGGAAGAAAAAAAATTCCATCAAAGCTTTTTGGGCATGGAGACGATTTTCCGCCTGTTGCCAGACCCGTGAATGAGGTCCGTCAATGATCTCAGTTGACACTTCTATGCCTCGGTAAGCGGGAAGACAATGAAGAAAAATATAATTCGGGGAAGCGATTCGAAGGAGTCGTTCATTTACTTGATAGGGAGCCAAAGTTTTCTTTTTGGTATTTTTTTTTACCTCTTTTTTATCCGGTTCAGTCATAGAAAACCAGGTATCGGTATAGATCACATTGGCTCCTCGAACTGCTTCTTCGGGATCTTCGCTTAAAGTGATATATTTTTCATCTACTATCGCATTGTTAAGAAAAATGGAGGGACAAGCATAGGATTTGGGAGAAGCTACTATGAGGGGCCAGTGAAGTCGGCTACAAATTTCGATGAGGGATAAAGCAACATTGTTTCCCTCACCTAAATAAGCAATCCGAGGAGCCTCGTTTCTATTACTTTTTTTAACACTTTCTTTAATAGTTAGAGCATCGGCTATCCCTTGAGTTGGGTGATGACTTTCGCTAAGTCCATTAATAAGAGGCATTTTAATTAAGTTAGCCACTTCTACCAAGGCTTGATGATCATGATTACGAATAATCATACCATAAAGATAGCGATCCATAACCATAAGGGTATCAAAAAGAGATTCTCCCCGTCCCATTTGGGAACTGAATTGATCCAAATAAAGGCTCTCTCCCCCCATTTCTCGAATTCCCACTTCAAAGGAAACCCTAGTTCGAGTAGAAGATTTTTGAAAAAGAAGGCCGATGGTTCGATCTTGGAGGCATTTGGGAGCTTTTAAGCGATTTTTTTTATAAAACAATGATCTTTTTAAAATTTTTTCAATCTCAAAAGAAAAGAGATCACTTACTTTTAAAAAATGACGATTTACTTTTTTCATTTAAAATAATTTTTTAATAGAAAATAAACTATAATTTTAGAATAATTACATGAAAAAATCAATAGTAACAGCTATTATTACAATAAATTTAAATTTTCAACCTATTCAAACGGTTTTCATTTTAATATTAATGATATATTCTTACAATTGAAGTGCATATTTAATCTATCTTATGTTATCAAATAATAATATAAAGATAAGGATTTGATTTAAACTAAATTGATTTAGTTTAAATCAATGAGTTGATGTGGGCATATGAAATTCTTTTTATTCAAAAAGCTATAAAATTAAATTTATAAACTGTTATGAAGCCGTTATGACTAAAACCAATAAAAAAATTAGAATAGTTAGAACTGTACAAAAAGCTAAAGATAGTAATAAGAAAGAGGAATTAAATGGAGAAAATGAGAATGACACCCAACTTAAAGTCAGAACAAAGAAAACAGACTCTATAACTTCCAAAGATTTCCCGAAAAGTATATCAATTCGCAAGACACTTGCAGAAGCCAGTAAGGCTATTAAGAATCAAAATACTTCTGAAAGTCAAGTTTCAAAAGAGAGTGAGCCCTCCTATAACAGGGATAAGTTAGCCCGAACGATTACTGATAATCTTATTCCAATTGAAATCAACCCTCTCAAAGTTATTCTATCTAAAGAACCCCCCATAAGGGAAGAAAATGAAGAAAATCAGATCGCTTTAAGTGTTCAAGTTGAATCTGATCTTAAAACCGTATGGAAATTATGGACTCTTCCTAAACATATCAAAGCCTGGCATACTGTAGATAAGAAATGGAAAGTAACAGAAGTCAAAAATGATTTGAAAGTCGGAGGTAGTTTCTTTTGCTCTATGAAATCAGCAAGTGGAGAAGTCAGTGAATTCTCGGGAGAATATATCGAAATTATTCCTCAAGCATTAATTACTTATATCACCAAAGAAAATTTAAATGTATTAGTAAGCATGGCCGAGACTTCATCCGGAATAGTCGAAATTAACCTAAATTTTGAACCGGATGAGATCAACCCAATATCTCTACAAAGACGAGCATGGGATATTCTTTTAAAAAATTTTAATGCTTATGTTACTCAACATGGATGTAAAAAAACAACTAAAAAGAAACCTAAAAAGAATTAAAAACTTATTACTTTTTATTGAATTTATCTAACATTTAGTGCTTTAGTACTTCTAAAGTATATTGACCCGATGAGGTTGTTGACTATCTGTAGATACAATATAAAAAGTATATTACAATTATATATATTTTTTTAATTAAGGTTGTTATCATGTCAGTATCAAACTATCAAAACTATTATCGTAGCTCTTTAAATGATCCGGTAGGGTTCTGGAAGCAGGAAGCTGAAGCAGTTTCTTGGTTTAAGAACTATCAACATGTTCTCGACGATCGGAATAAACCGATCTATCGATGGTTCACCGGTGGAGAAGTCAATGTTTGTTATAATGCTGTCGATCGACATGTAAAAAATGGTCGAGGAGATCAAGTCGCCATCTATTATCACAGTGAGATGGAACCGGATAAGAGAACCATTACTAATAATGAATTAAAAGAAGAAGTATCCCGTCTTGCCGGAGTCATCAAAGAGATGGGAGTTGAAAGAGGAGATCGAGTTATTATCTATATGCCTATGATCCCCCAAGCGGTTTTTGCTATGTTAGCCTGTGCCCGGATCGGAGCGATTCACTCCGTGGTCTTCGGTGGTTTTAGTGCTCGGGTCTTAGGAGAAAGGATTGATGACTCCAAGCCCAAATTGATTTTAGCGGCTTCTTGTGGACTTGAACCCGGTAAGATAATCAACTATAAAAGCATCCTTGATGAAGCGATTGCCAAATCTGAACATAAGGTAAGTAAAACCTTGATCTGGCAACGAAAGGCTCAAACTGTCCCTCTCAAATCCGGCTTTGATTATGACTGGGCAGAAGTCGTTGAAAAATATTCAGGGGGAGAGATTGCCTGTGAACCTCTCAAATCGGAGGACTTTCTTTACATTCTCTATACTTCTGGTACCACCGGCCACCCTAAAGGAATTGTTCGTGATAATGCCGGATACATGGTCGCTCTTCTATGGTCAATGAGATATCTCTATAATATGAATCCTGGCGAAGTTTATTGGGCAATGTCTGATATTGGTTGGGTGGTTGGGCATTCCTATATTGTCTATGCTCCCCTTCTCTATGGATGCGCTACTATTCTCTTTGAAGGAAAACCGGTTGGCACCCCTAATGCTGGAGTGGTATGGAAGGTGATTTCTGAATATCAAGTTAAATGTCTATTTACCGCTCCCACCGCTATTAGGGCTATTGTTCGAGAAGACTCGCAAGGACAATGGATTAAGAAATATGACATTTCTTCCTTGGAGTCGCTCTTCTTGGCTGGGGAGAGAACTGACCCGGCTACCATGAAGTGGGCGGAAGCTCAATTAAAAGTGCCAGTGATTGATCACTGGTGGCAAACTGAAACTGGTTGGGCCATTTGTGGCAATCCCCTGGGTTATTTGAAGCTTCAAGGTCAGGATACGATGCCGGTCAAAGAAGGGTCTTGTACCGTCCCCATGCCAGGATGGGATGTGCAAATTCTTAATGAAGGAGGGCAGCCGGTCAAGCCTGATGAGATGGGCTCCATTTCGGTTCGACTCCCTATGCCTCCATCAAGTATGCCTACCATTTGGGGCAAGGATGTTCCTGAACACAAAAATGATGATGCCTTTATTGAGAAATATCTTTCTGAATTTCCCGGCTATTATAAAACCGGAGATGCGGGGATCATCGATGAAGACGGCTATCTAACGGTCCTCTCCCGTACTGATGATATCATTAATATCGCAGGACACCGAATCTCTACCGGTGAGGTAGAAGAAGTAATCGCCTTTCATCCATTGGTGGCAGAATGTGCTGTGGTGGGGATGAGGGATGAACTCAAAGGTGAGGTTCCTATCGGTTTTGTGGTGTTAAAGAAAGGAGATACTTATCAACCGGAAGATGTGATCTCAGAAATCATTGCTAAGGTGAGAAAGGAAATCGGCTCCATAGTGGTGTTGAAGCGGGTTAATGTATTAGAGAAACTTCCCAAGACTCGTTCTGGGAAGATCCTTCGAGCTACGATAAGAAAAATTATTCATCATGAAAGTTTTCCGATGCCACCCACCATTGAAGATCCCACTAGCCTAGATGTTCTAAAAGAAATTTTCAATTACCCAAACTGATAAATATGACAAAATTATTTTAAATTATAGGAACAACTATGAAAGAGCATATATTAAAAGTCTATCCATCAAAAATTAAATTTCCTCAGGAAGAGGAATTAGCTTGGAAAATGGCCTCCATTGCTCAAAGTCGGCATGGTCTTGACGATGAAATCATTGATATGATCATTAATCGAATCATCGACAATGCTTCGGTAGCGATGGCCTCAATCAACCGTCCTCCCATTCTCTCCGCTCGGGCTCAAGCCCTCTCCCACCCCGGAAAATCTTCCTTGTTTGGGGTTAAGGATATGCGAGTGTCTCCGGAATGGGCTTCATGGGCAAACGGGGTCGCGGTTCGAGAGTTAGATTATCATGATACTTTTTTGGCCGCGGAATACTCTCATCCTGGAGATAATATTCCCCCTATCCTGGCTGTTGCCCAAACTTGTGGTAAGAACGGTTTGGATGTAGCTGAGGGAATTGCTACTGCCTATGAAATCCATGTGGCCTTGGTAAAATCGATCTGCCTTCATAAACATAAGATTGACCATATCGCCCATGTCGGCCCTGCTTCGGCAGCCGGGATTGGTACTCTCTTGGGACTTCCCACTGAAATCATTTATCAATCAATTCAACAAGCTCTTCATGTAACCTGTACCACCCGTCAATCTCGGAAAGGTCTTATTTCTAGTTGGAAGGCCTATGCTCCTGCTCATGCTACCAAGTTGGCAGTAGAAGCGGTGGACAGATCAATGCGAGGCGAGACTTCCCCTACCCCTATTTATGAAGGAGAAGATAGTGTTATTGCCTGGATGTTAGATGGTCCAGATGCAGAATACCATGTTCCTCTTATTTCTCCTGGAGAGAGGAAGCGGGGCATATTGGATACTTACACCAAGGCCCATTCTGCAGAGTATCAAAGCCAAGCTCTTATCGATCTAGCTTTTTCTCTCCGTAAGAAAATTCCTGATCTGAAAGCGGTAGAAAAAATAATTATTCACACCAGCCACCACACCCATTATGTTATTGGTACCGGTGCCAATGACCCTCAGAAATTTGACCCCCAGGCTTCTAGAGAAACTCTAGACCATAGCATCATGTATATTTTCGCAGTTGCTCTTGAGGATGGAAAATGGCATCATATCGACTCTTATGCCTCTGAACGAGCTCAAAGAAAATCCACAATTGAACTTTGGAATAAGATTAGTACCAGTGAGGAAAAGAAATGGACTAAACTCTATCATGATGAAAAGAACAAAGCTTTTGGAGGTCGAGTTGAAGTTTTCATGAAAGATAATACCATTATTTCCGATGAACTTGCACTAGCAGATGCTCATCCTCAGGGAAGAGCGCCCTGGAAACGAGATGATTATGTCAATAAATTCCTTACTTTGAGTAAGAACATCGTGACACCAGAGGAACAAGATCGTTTCTTATCTCTAGTGTCTCGACTAACTGAGCTTTCTCCAGATGAAGTCAACTCCCTCAATATAATAGCAGAAAATTTGGAAAAGAATCCTCGTCAGGGGATATTTGAATATTAGGAGTATTAACAAACATTATGTTACATATCAAATCATTGTTTCCAGTTAATAATTCAGAAAAGGAAAAAGTCTCACGAGCTACCCTACTTCGTCAAGAATTAAAAAGTGGCCGTCTTCTTCAGTTTCCCGGAGCTTTCAATCCCCTCTGCGCCATGCTCATCGAAAAAATGGGTTTTGATGGTGTTTACATTTCTGGGGCAGTTTTGTCAAATAGCCTAGGCTTACCTGATATTGGTCTCACCACTCAAACCGAAGTTTCCATGAAGGGACATGAGATTGCCCGCAGCATTAATCTTCCTACTATCATTGATGCTGACACTGGGTTTGGCGAGCCACTTAATGTGGCTAGAACTATACGGGTTTTTGAAGAGACTGGATTAGCAGGATTCCATTTGGAAGATCAAGTCAACCCCAAACGTTGTGGACATCTTGACAATAAAAACTTGGTATCAACTGAAGAAATGGTGAGAAAAATAAGAATTGCTTCTGAGATGCGTCGTAATCCTGATTTGATTTTGATTGCCCGTACCGATGCTCGAGCCGTAGAAGGGCTTGAAGCTACCATCGATCGAGCTAAAGCTTATCGCGATGCCGGAGCCGATATGATTTTTCCTGAAGCCTTGCAAAATGAAGAAGAGTTCGCCACTTTTAGGAAGGCACTCAACATCCCTCTTTTAGCCAATATGACCGAATTTGGTAAGAGTAAACTTCTTACTGTCCAACAGCTTTCTGACCTGGGCTTTAATGTAGTAATTTATCCTGTTACCACCATGCGGTTGGCAATGAAGGCAGTGGAAAGAGGACTTTTAGTTATCAAAGAGCAGGGAACCCAGGAGCCTGCTTTGGAAGACATGCAAAGCCGTAAAGAGCTTTATAAACTTCTTGACTATGAGGGGTATAACGAAATTGATAGAGATATATACAATTTTAGAATCAAGTAATTTTTTAATTAGGAGCAGACATGAATAATGAAGAAGTAAAGAAAGGTCTGGTTGGAATCGTTGCCGATGAAACCCAGGTATCCAAGGTAATGCCAGAAAGCAACTCTCTTACTTATCGAGGATATCCGGTTCAAAAGTTATGTGAGAAAAAGGATTTTATTGATGTGGCTTATCTCCTTTTCAACGGAGAGCTTCCCAATAATCAGGAGAAAGAGGCTTTTATTGAACTGGAAAAAAAGTATCGTTCCATCCCTCCCGACTTATTGGATACAATTAAAAAAATCCCCACTGATGCTCACCCGATGGAAGTAGTAAGAACTGCGGTTTCCTATTTGGGATGTCATGATACCGAGGGAGCTGCTCTCAGCAATAAGGATTTAAGCAAGATCAAAGAAGTAGGGATTCGCTTGCTAGCCCAGATTCCTACTATAGTCGCTACCTTTAAACGTCTTCGTTCCGGCGAGGCAATTCTCCCTCCCAATACTTCCTTAGATTACGTTAGCAATTTCTTTCACATGTTTTTTGGAAAAAATATAGATGATGTTACCAAGAGGGTTTTTGACATTTCCATGATTCTTTATGCCGAACATGGATTTAATGCCTCCACCTTCACGGCTCGGGTGGTCGCTTCCACCGAAAGTAATATTTACGGTGCCGTCACTGCTGCTATCGCTTCCCTCCAGGGACCGCTTCATGGTGGAGCCAATGAGGCGGTAATGCATACCATGCTCGAAATCGGCAGCCCTGATAAATCTCGAGCCTGGATCCGAGAAGCTTTAGCCGCTAAAAAAAAGATTATGGGATTTGGGCACCGGGTTTATCGAACCGGTGATTCTCGAGTTCCAACTATGAAACAAGCCTTCTTTAAAATGGCCGAACATAGAGGAGAAACCCAATGGTGTCGTATGTATGAAGAATTAGAAGATGAAATGAAAACGGCAAAGAACATTCTCCCTAACCTTGACTTTCCGACTGGACCCGCTTATTATCTGATGGGGTTTGATATTGACTTTTTCACTCCCTTCTTTGTCATGAGTCGAATCACTGGTTGGACTGCCCATATCTTGGAGCAAGTGACCGATAATAAGTTGATCCGCCCCTCCGCTAAATATATCGGGATGGCAGAACGAAATATTGATTAAATAAGAAAATAAAGTAGTTATGAAAAATAGAAAAATAACTCTCACAGAAAAAGAAATCCCAGAGAAATGGTATAATGTCGTCGCAGACATGCCCAACAAGCCCCTACCTCCTCTTCATCCTGGAACCGGAAAGCCGATCGGACCTGAAGCTTTGACTCCATTATTCCCCATGGAACTGATCAAACAGGAAGTGGCACAAGAGAAATGGATTGAGATCCCCGAAGAGGTACGTAATATTTACACTATGTGGAGGCCCACCCCTCTTTACCGGGCTTATGGTTTGGAAAAGGCTTTAGATACCCCCGCTAGGATCTATTATAAATACGAGGGAGTAAGTCCAGCTGGTTCTCACAAGCCCAATACCGCAGTTCCTCAAGCTTATTATAATATGAAGGAGGGAGTGAAAAGAATCACCACTGAAACCGGAGCCGGACAATGGGGTAGTGCTCTCAGTCTTGCCTGTAATTATTTCGGTATCGAATGTGAGGTATTCATGGTAAAAATTTCCTATGAACAAAAGCCTTATCGTAAGATAATGATGAACACTTGGGGTGCTACTGTTCATGCTTCTCCAACAAATTTCACTGAGGCAGGAAAGAAGATTTTAGCTGAAGACCCCAATTCCACCGGCTCCTTGGGAATCGCTATTTCGGAGGCAGTAGAGAGAGCGGCCGCTAATGACGATACTAAATATGCCTTGGGAAGTGTCCTTAACCATGTCATTCTCCATCAAACTGTAATCGGTCAGGAAGCGGTTGTCCAAATGGAGAAGGCTGGAGACTTTCCCGATGTGGTAATCGCACCTTTCGGAGGGGGCTCTAATTTTTCTGGAATAGCCTTTCCTTTCCTCCGTTTCAAATTAGAAGAAGGAAGACAAATTCGTTTAGTGGCAAGTGAGCCTTCATCGTGTCCTAAGTTAACCCGGGGAGTGTTTCGTTACGACTTCGGTGATACCGTAGGAATGACCCCTCTCCTTCCGATGTTTACTCTCGGACACAATTTTGTACCAGCTCCCATCCATGCTGGAGGTCTTCGCTACCATGGAGCCGGAGTGATCGTAAGCCAACTTCTCAAGGATAAATTAATAGAAGCCCGGGCTCACGACAATGTGGAAATTTTCGATGCGGGAGTATTGTTTTCTCGTACCGAGGGAATTATCCCAGCCCCAGAAGCGGCCCATGGGATTGCCACCACCATTGCTGAGGCTAAAAGATGTAAAGAGGAAGGGAAGGCACAAACCATTCTCTTTAACCTTTGTGGTCATGGGAATTTTGACATGAAGGCTTATGAAGATTATTTTGCCGGTAAGGTAACGAAACATGAGGTGTCAACTGAGGAAATTCAGGCTTCTCTAGCAAAATTGAATACTCCGGAAATCAAATAAATATTATACAGCATCAATTTTTTGAAGGGTAATGAAATACTTAGAAAAAACAATATTGCTGTAGAATATAAAAAAATAGGGTAGTACTAAAACAATTAATAGATCGAATTTTTAGAGTAAAATTATATTCTCAAATAATTTGATTATCGATGATCCAAGCTGCGATTACCCAAACCAATCCTATCGGATTAAGTCGACACGATTTCACAAAAAAGTTCAACTCCTATTTTGTATCTGGAGAGACTTTTTTCTTTTTAATAAATTATGAATTAACCTATTTCGATGTAGTTGGTATATCCAATAGATTCAAGAATGAAAGTGATTCTAGAGGAGATATTTTTTTTTCAACTCCAGGGTGCTTTTCTCCCCAATTCGTCCCACCTCTCTATCAAAAGGTAATCTTTGAAAAATTTCCCATACCCTATTCTGAATATGCCCTTCAATTTAAAAAAGTAATGGATGAGATTCACAACGGGAATACCTATCTCCTCAATTTGACCACAGAAACCCCCATCTATACTGATTTGACCTTGAAACAAATCTATAACCTGAGTCGAACTCCTTACCGGCTCAACTATCGGGATCATTTTCTAAGTTTTTCTCCGGAGACTTTTGTTAAAATAACCGATGGAGTTATATCTGCTTTCCCGATGAAGGGAACTTACACAACCAGAAAGCAAGCCGACGAGGCATCACAAAAGATGAATCCTAAAGAACTTTCCGAGCAAACTACGGTAGTTGATCGGGTAAGAAATGATTTTTCTCGAATCTGTGATCGGGTTAGGGTAGAAAATTTTCTTACTGTTGAGGCAGTAGAAACTCATCAAGGAAAACTCTATCAAACTATCAGTCAAGTGGTCGGAGAATTAGGAGTCAATTTTTTTCATGATCCCGCAGAAGCTTTTTTGAAGCTTCTACCCGCAGCTTCGGTAACCGGAGCTCCTAGAGATAGTACTGTCTCCATTATCCGAGAAGTAGAGTCCCATCACCGTAATTTTTACACTGGGGTATGGGGAATAGGTCATAAGGGTTGCCTTGAGAGTGCTGTGATTATCCGTTATATCGAACAAAGAGGAAAAAAGCTATTTTATAAAAGTGGAGGGGGAATTACTTTTATGAGTGAAATGAAGAAGGAATATCAAGAGATGGTGGATAAAGTCTATCTTCCTTTTCGTTATTGTTAAATCATTAAAATAGTGAGATAAATTAACATATGTTTTTTGAAAGTATCAGTTTTGAAAAAGGAAAAGCCTCTTTATTAGAGTATCATTGCCACCGAATGACGCATACGATTAAAACTGAATTATCTTTAGGAAAGATTAGAGGTAAGCAAAGAGAAAAGATGGAATCCTTTTTGGATACAGCGATGTTTTTTCTCAAAGCTTTAATGCCACCATCGAGTAAGGGATATTTTAAATGTCGAGTGACCTATGACCCTTATAATATTGACAACAAGTCTGTAAAATTTATTCCCTATGAACTAAGTCCCATCAAAACTCTTCAACTGGTTGATGGAGACAATATTATTTATGACCGTAAATATTCTGATCGAAGTCAGATCAACAGGCTTTTTGAAAAAAGAGGAAGTAGCGATGACATCCTTATCGTTCGTAAAGGAATGATTACCGATTCCAGTTATTGTAATATTCTCTTCTTTGATGGGAAAGACTGGGTAACCCCTCCTTCTCTTCTCCCAGGAGTACAAAAAGCCTTTCTTCTGGATCGAAAAATAATTCGAGAAATTCCAATCAAGGAGAGAGATATTTTTAAATACAAATCCTTCAAATTAATCAATGCTTTGAGAGATTTCGATAGGGTGGAAGCTGTATCGATTAAAAATATTCATTTTTAACTGTTCTTCATAATATAATTCAATAGTCTATAATAAATAACGATGCTCTCAAACATAACAAAATCTTCTAAAGCTTCCACTTATAAACCATTTACCTTTGTGGTAGTGAATCAGAGCCGAAAAAATATTTTGCAATCTTCTGCCTATATTGGGATTTTAGCACTTTTAAAGGAGAAGAGAATACCTCATAAGCTATCCACCTCTTTCCCTTTCAATCGTACCGACCTTAAATATATTCGTCAAGCAGAACTTATGATTATTTTGGGTGGGGATGGAACTATTTTGTCTGTGTTCAAGAAACTCACTGACCCTACTCGGGTGAAAGTTATCTCCGTAAACTTTGGTACTCTCGGCTATATCACCAGTGTTCATGAACGTAATGCTGTGGCAATCATCAAAAACTATTTAGATGGCAACAACAAATCCTATAAAAAAGATCTCCGCAATCTTCTTTCTATCTCCTTTAAAAAACAAAGTTATTTCAGTTTGAATGAGATGGTAGTCATCCATAAAGAACCGGTACGCCCCATCACCATTAATATTCTAATCAATGATAGAGTAACAGTTGAGTTTATCGGTGATGGTATTATAATTTCCACTCCCACCGGCTCTACTGCTTATAATCTTTCGGCCCGGGGACCAATTCTATCTCCTGAAATTAAAGCTTTTATACTGAGCCCTATCTCTCCCCATTCTTTAAACATGAAACCAATTGTTCTTTCCAATAATGATAAACTTATGATAGAAACAAAACAAGAAGCCATTATTGCCATTGATGGTCAGAAAATCGATAACATAAAGTCCCTTAAGATCCAGTGTAAATTAGCGAAGGAGGTGTTCTGTTTAATCAAACCTATCCATGAAAGTCATTACCGTATTCTTAAGAATAAACTTCGATGGGGTGGTTGATAAATTATTTGGTGAAATAACAGACTAGGCTTCTAGTCCATCAAATAGTTTTTCCGAAAAAGGTTTCACTTCCAAGTTTGACTCTGGATGTTTATCGGTAACCACGGTAAAAAAAAAATCACGTTCCCATTTAAGCCCCCAAACATCTTTTTCTGATTGCAGGTAAAGACAGGAACGGCGGAGAAAACTATAAGAATTCCCAAACCCAAGATATTTGTAGTGAGCCTCTTTAGTGGTCCACATTCGAAAAAAATTCTCCTCTGTGAGATAGGGAGAAGAAGAAAAGAGAAGTGCTTTTTCTTCTTCCTCAAAATAACGTTCTGCGATCTTAAGAACATCCCGTTTGGTAGAGAGGAATTCAACATCAATACCTATCCTTTGATTCAAAGTCAAGGCAACCATGGTGAGTCCTTCGGTGTGGGTGATACTCCAGAAAATATTTCGGAAATTTCGGTCATGACATCGAGGTGGAATTTTTTCTAACTCTCCCAAGCTCTCCCAATTCAAGCCAAGCTGAACTCCCAAAGTTCGCCAAATCATGTAACGAGCCCCTAAGCTTCTCTCCCGCTTGATCGGATTAAGTTTCTTTATAAGCTCATTAATTTCTGTGGAATGGAGAAGGGTTTTCAACTTATCTATAGCTGTCTTATATCGATTTAAATCTTGATCCCGAAGGACCCAAACTTTTACTTCATGCGGTTTTAACATTATCGTTCTGCCAGAACCCCTGAAGAAAACTCCTTTTGAAAAGCCTTATAGGCCAGGGTAAGTCCTTCCCGAATTCCATATCGAGGTCGCCATCCTTTAGCAGTTATTCGAGAGATATCAAGAAGTTTCCTTGGTGTTCCATCAGGTTTACTAGGATCAAATAAAATTTCACCTTCATAGCTTACTATCGCTTTAATAAGTTTAGCCAACTCTTTTATAGCAATATCTTTTCCTGTTCCGATATTGAGAATCGATTCTTCATCATATTCTTGCATCAGAAAAAAACAAGCTTCGGCGAGGTCATCGACATGAAGGAATTCTCTCAAAGGGTTGCCGCTACCCCAGACGATTACCTGAGGAGTTCCTTTTATTTTAGCTTCGTGAAACTTTCGGATCAAAGCTGCCACCACATGGGAACGGGAAGGGTTATAATTATCTCCAGGTCCATAAAGATTGGTAGGCATTACTGAGATAAAACGACAATTATATTGACGGCGATAGTTTTCACATAATTTAAGTCCAGCGATTTTAGCGATGGCATAGGGTTCGTTAGTGGATTCCAAGTTACCGGTAAGAAGATACTCTTCACGGATTGGCTGGGGACAATCTCTGGGATAGATACAGGAGGAACCAAGAAAGAGGAGTTTCTTTACTCCAAAAAGTCGTGCTGCTTCGATAATATTAAGTTCTATCATTAAATTATAATAAAGAAATTCTCCTCGATAGGTGTTGTTGGCCAAAATCCCCCCTACTTTTGCAGCTGCTAAAAAAACATAATCGGGTTTCTCTCTTGCAAAGAATTCCATAACTGCAGCTTGAGAAACAAGATCGGTTTCTTGGCGAGTTTGGAGAAGAATATTACAATAGCCCTCTTTCTGTAATTTTCTTACCAAGGCAGATCCAACCATTCCTAGATGTCCAGCTACATAGATTTTATCTTGAATATTCATGGGGTGGATTAAGATACCAGTTTAAATTAAATTCGATTATTGAATGACAGTCTTTCCCAGTCAGCTTGAACCATCTCTTGAATTAAGGTATCAAGATCGGTTTTGGGTTTCCAGTTCAATATCTTACGGGCTTTACGTGCATCCCCAATCAATTGATCTACTTCAGTGGGACGAAAATATTTGGGATGTACCATTATCACAGTGTCTCCAGACTTTATTTTTAAATCATGGGGTTCAGTGCCGAGGACGGAAGAAGGATTCACTTGAGCAACGATACCCCTTTCCTTGATCCCATTTCCCTTAAATTCCAGAGTTACTCCGGCTACCTGAAAGGAGCGACGGATAAATTCCCGGATTGAAGTGGTTTTTCCGGTAGCCAGAACCAAATCCATAGGATTATTAATTTGGAGCATCTTCCACATTCCCTCCACATAATCTCGTGAATGCCCCCAATCTCTTTCAGCATCAAGATTCCCTAAGATGATTTTTTTGGAAATACCACTTAAAACTTTGGCAAGCCCCTGGGTAATTTTACGAGTAACAAAGATTTCTCCTCGGCGGGGGGATTCATGATTGAAGAGGATACCGTTACAAGCAAAAAGATTGTAGGCCTCTCGATAATTGATGGTGATCCAATAACCGTAGATTTTAGCGACTCCATAAGGACTACGAGGATAAAAAGGTGTGGTCTCTCTTTGGGGGATTTCTTGAACGTTTCCATAAATCTCAGAAGTAGAGGCTTGATAGAATCGAGTCTTTTTTCCTAAGCCAAGAGTACGGATGCATTCCAAAATTCGAAGCACCCCTAAAGCATCAGAATTGGCGGTATATTCCGGCTCTTCAAAACTGACTTGCACATGACTTTGAGCGGCTAGATTATATATTTCATCAGGGTTAGTCTTTTCGATGACATGAGAAAGACTGGAACTATCGGTAAGATCACCATAATGAAGACGAAAATCCGACTTTTCATACCATTCTTTGAAAAGATGATCAATCCTTTGAGTATTTAAAGAAGAAGAACTACGTTTTATCCCATGAACTTCATAACCCTTGGAAAGAAGGAGTTCGGCTAAATAAGAACCATCTTGACCGGTCACCCCAGTGATAAGGGCTACTTTCTTAGCTTTTTTCTTTGTTGATTTTTTTTTTACCATGTTATTTTAATTTCTATCATAATTCTAACATAGATCAAACTTAGTTGTTTTTATGTGTTATTTTTTTATAACAATTTTTTGTCTTTGAATTTGTAGTTCTAAACTCTCGTTATTGCAGATTCACTTATTTACAGAATAAGGTTATGTTACTCATTCATATCTTCCTAATACAAATAAAAATATAATGTTAGAAAGATAATAATGAGATATAAACAGTTGATATAACAAGAAGAATAGAGATATTTAAAGACGTATTATGAACATAAGACGATATTTAGTGAAATAGCTAAAAAACTTGGGAAGAATGCTTCAGGTATCATCAAAAAGTTATAAAGAAAAGCACGGGTTGATATAATTTCATTTATGAATTGGGCTTGTCATTTTTAAAGTAAAGTTATGAAAAAGGCGAAAATATGGAAATTAACGGTTTGACAAGAGACTTTTTTTGTCCTCTTCAACGCCGTTAGGAGGACTGGGGAAATCTTACGGGGCAACTCCCCCCTCTTCATAGGCTCCCATGTCCGGCCGACCTACCCGACCATATCCGCGGGCATCGGTGGCAGTGAAATCATCGGCATTGTTCGGCGGATTCTCTTGTGTGGTCAAACCGGGATCGCTATACCAGTCAGTGTTATTTTTGCTGTAGTAAAGATTGGTTGCCGAATAACTACTCCCTATCTTCACCCCCCTTACATAGACCCCCTTATCTTTGGCCGGGCTATTGTTGCCGATGGAAATGGTATCAACCTCGCCTCCATTATTAAATAAGGTACCTAATCCGGGATCATCGTCAATAGCCTCCTCACTATTAATGTTAATAGGATTGGCATTGGTGTCATTAGTATACAAACGAATTCCTGTTGCAGTATTAGAAGCATTAGTTCCTCCCTCAATAACGGAGTAATACAAATTCACGGTATCTGTTCTTATAGCATGATTATTATGCACATAGATATTCCCATTATCATTGTTCCATAAGATCGTATTTATTAGGGTAAGTGATTGACCATTGAAAATCCATGATAGTTCGTCACCATCGTGATAAACTCCACCTCCTTTATCAGTAGCCCTATTACCCGAGAAGGTAACATTGATCAAGGTGGGATAGGAGGAATCATTATGCATCCCGCCTCCAAAATCAGCCTCATTGTCTGAGAAGGTAGCATTGATCAGAGTGGGATAGGAGAAACTAAGATTTTCCATTCCACCTCCTCTACCATTAGCAGCCGTATTACCCGAGAAGGCAACATTGTTCAAGGTGGGGGAGGATTGATAATTAAACATCCCGCCTCCATTTTTATCAGCTGTATTATCCGAGAAAGTTACCTTGATCAAGGTGGGGAAGGAAAACCAATTATCCATCCCGCCTCCACTTTGAGCCTCATTATCCGAGAAGATAACATTGTTCAAGGTAGGGGAGGATTCAGTATTAAACATCCCGCCTCCACTTTGAGCCTCATTACCCGAGAAGGTAACATTGATCAAGGTGGGGGAGGAGGAGTGTGCATTACGCATCCCGCCTCCACTTCTATCAGCTGTATTATCCGAGAAAGTTACATTGATCAAGGTGGGGGAGGAATTCCAATTAAACATCCCGCCTCCATCACCAGCATAGCTTACTGAATTATTATCAATAGCGATATTATTTTGGAAGGTAACATTGATCAAGGTGGGGGAGGAAAAACTATTATGCATCCCGCCTCCAGAAGAACTATTACCATTGATAATGGTCACTCCATAGAGAAGGGCTGTACGGTCAAGGTCATTATTATAAAATACTCGCTTATCGTTATTACCGCTAAGGAAGCTTACTCCCATTTGATCGTAACTTCCGGCAGTAAAACCACCTATCAGGGCTACATGGTTCTTCATAACATAATTAGCTCTATAGATATAAATCTCCGAAGTACCATCATAAGTTCCCGATGCTATCAAGACCACATAAATCTTATCCGCGCTAGCATCACTGATCCCTTCCATCATAGCCCTCATATCCCCACTAGCATTAGCCCAAGAACTTCCATCGTTATTACCTCTGGGAGTAACATAACGGGAAATCACTGTTGCTCTTGCAGGATAATTGGAAAAGATTTCCTCGCTCATCTTTCCATAATGAGTAAGATCTGTAGGAATTATTCTATTTTCAATGATCATTTCAAAAGACGCCGGAACTTTTTGGGCATAAAGATCAAAGTCAGCAATGACTAGAGAGTCCTTATCGAACACTCCACCTAAATTTGCATTACTATGCCACCTATATGCTTCCCCTGCATTGGGATTAACAGGATAATTCGATACAGAGATCGTCGCCAAACTAGTAACCAAGATAGTCTCCAGAGGATTCCCCCCCTGATAAAACCTAACCTGATATTGTTTATTGGTGTATTTCGCATATAGGGTAAGATGATTACTCACTGCCCAACTAAAATCATATTGGGTGGTGAAACTATTGTCCATATACCAACCATCAAAAACATAATGCTCCTTAGTGAGATCCATAGGTTTGTTTACAGGGGTTAAGCTATTCACAGTTTCAGAGGCAATAGTCCCACCATTGTCTGTGTCAAAACTTACAGTGTATTGTTTGTTGGCGTACTTCGCATATATGACAAAATCATTACTTACCTTCCAATTAAAATCATATAGGGCGGTGAAACTATTGTCCATATACCAACCTTCCAAAACATAATGATTTGTGATAGGATCAGCAGGCCTAGCTACAGGAGTTAAACTATTCACCATTACAGGGTCAATAACACTCCCTCCATCTGTATCAAAACTTACCGTGTATTGTTTATTAGTCCACCGGGCATAAACTATGGTTTGGTTGGTGATAGCATCATTGAAGTTAAAAACATTTCCTTCATCAGGATTGTCATACCATCCTTTAAATCCATAGTGTTCTCGGGATGGATCTGATGGCGGAGGGATTTTCTCTCCATAAAGGATATATTCGGTAACAGTAGGATCGCCACTAATGAGTCCCCCGTTACCATTGAAGGTTACCCCATAGTAATTGGTTAGGATTACTGTGTAAGCAGATTCAGTTCCATCAAATGCGGTTACCGTATAGGTGTTATTCGTGGAGAAGTCCTGAGCTACTTTCGAGGCCGGAGAGATATTCGACCCACTATGGACAATAGTTGGAATTAGATGAGTAATGCCTTCTACATTGGTAACTGTCTTTCTTACGGTTTGACTATTGGTATTAACAGCCATTACAATATTCTCTTTCAGATCTGAATGATCGCTTTCTAGAAAAGTAAATGAGGAAATTTCTTTGCTATCCATCAGTTGTGCTTTTACGTTATAAATGGCGATACTTTCATCCTGAGCTATTACTATGAAATCATGAGTAGCTCCATCACTAAAGTCTATAGTAGTGGGATATTGATTATTTTCATTCAATGGTAAATTTTTATTATCATCTTGAAGAATATAGAGAGCAGCTCCCTTGCCTACTTCCAGGGTAAACTTGACATCATTAAGATCAGCTCCTGCCGCCAAGAGGATAGTAATGTTGTTTTCATCAGGAAAAATCTTTTCATTGTTATAAATGACAATAAGGGAATTGTCAGAGTTTTTTGCAGTAGGGACAATATTTTCATTATTATCTATTTCACAAGACAGGTATAGTCCGATCAATAGTAAACAGATCGTAAAGTGTATGACTTTTTTTATTTTCATATGATTGCCTCTAAAACTAAAAACTGTAAATCCTATATTAGACAAGTTTTTTTTTGGGGGGGGGGGGGGGGTAATTTTATTTTGAGGAGCGATCGGCTTCTGAGTTTTTGTTAAATATATTTTTCTCATTGTGTTGTCCTTTTAATGAATTTTTAAATAATAATATTATGATAACATATTATTCGTGACTTGTCAAGGGGTTTTTATAAAATTTTTTTCACTATGACACAAAAATTTTGTAGATTTATCAAATTTATTCTAGCTGTGATCAAGTATCTGTCAGCACATAAATTCGCTATATACCATCCAGCCCGGAGAGTCTCCGGACCAGATGGCGAAGCGGCGATCCCATCCTCTTTTATTGATCGAGTGTGGGAGTTATGGTAACGATGTTCCTACTTCCGTCGCGGTAACGGAGAATCTTTCCAGTTTCTATAACATTCATGGATGCGAGTAGATACCACATTACGATGTTTTTATTTCCCATGGAAACTTGGGGTTTTCCTCCTTCAACCGACTGAGAAGGCACAAGTACCACTTTCTCGGCACGGACGGTTACAGTGCCATCCACTTTCTCGGCATTGTGAAAACTGTATGAAACGAAAGGTATAGCGTTTAACACCGATACCTCATGAGATTGGTATCCCGTTGAACGCGGTATAAATGAGATAGGAAAAACAAAAACGGCATCATCGAGGTCAATCATATACTCACCACCGAATACCGCCGTATCCAGAAACGCATCTTCACCAGTAAATGTCGATGCTGTATCAAAGGTATCGGTCGTAAAGTCGTGCAGTTTTTCCACACGGCTGCCTCCGTCCTTCAGGGCATACAGGGTGTATTCTGTTCCGGGACTCAGTAAATAGCCATCGACATCGGCCGCCGTGCCGCCAATTTGGTCCCCATGCTGTACCATATTCCCTAAATAATTAGTATTTGTCATAAGATCACTTATTCCTGAACCAAGGGTGTAGCTAAGGAGCACCTTTTTCTCAATATGGTTGACGATTCTATAGACCCCGTTGCCATCGTTCATTTCCTGTATCGTGGGGGCAGGGTCGGTTTTGAAGTTCAGGGCGAACTTATGCCGCCCCATGGAAGATGTGCCATCGGCCTGAAGGGTAAACGCGACATAGTGATAGCGCTTGTCTTCTGCGGGATTTGCCTTGGCAACTGTGCTGATCTCAATGTTTGTACTGAGCGTACCGACTGTAATGGTAATATCGGCACTCACCGCTCCCGCATAGCCATCCGTTCCTGTTGCCGTTACGGTATATACCGTTTTCGCCACATAGGCATCCGTTGGAGTGCCACTTATAATTCCTGATTTCGGGTTAAGTTCCAGACCGGTGGGGAGCATTGGGTTTACGGTATACTCGGCGGTTGCGTCCTGCGGGACTATGGAGGGTGTAATATCGTTGATCGTACTTCCTCCGGATGCATCGATTTTAGAAATGGCATACGTCAGGGATGATAAGGATATCGACGATGAGGCTTCATTTTCACACGAAGCGATTACCAGCATTGTGGTCATTCCGAGCAGCACGAAACAGCTGATCGAAGTTTTAAAAAGATATTTGAGCCGAGAGTCTTTATTTAGACGAGTTCGTTTGTGTGGGGGGGGGGGGGGGGTGATCTTATTGGAAGAAATGATCAGTTCTTGAGTTTTAGTTAAATATAATTTTTTCATTGTGTTGTCCTTTTAATGAATTTTTAAATAATAATATTATGATAACATATTATCCGTAACTTGTCAAGGGTTTTTTATGAAATTTTTTCACTATGACACAAAAATTTTGTAGATTTATCAAATTTATTCTAGCTGTGATCAAGTATCTGTCAGTACATAAATTCGCTATATACCATCCAGCCCGGAGAGTCTCCGGACCAGATGGCGAAGCGGCGATCCCATCCTCTTTTATTGATCGAGTGTGGGGGTTATCGCAAAAAGATCAATGCTTTGTATTACTTCTTTAAAATCGATTTTCTCCCCTGCTTCTACCAGATTCATAGGTACGAGAAGATACCATGTTATGATGTCTGCATTGCTCATGGAAACTTGGGGATTCCCTCCAAAAATTGACTGAGAGGGCACAAGTATCATTCTCTCAGAGAATATCGAATAATGATTCCCGAAAATGCCCCCTACAAACAGAAAGCTAACATTAATTATCCCATCAACCGCTATAGCATAAGAAGATACTGAGCCTGAGGACGGTATAAGTGAGACAGGAAAAACAAAAACGGCATCATCGGGGTCGATCATATACTCACCACCGAATACCGCCGTATCCAGATGCTTATTTTCACCAGTAAATGTCGATGCTGTATCAAAGGTATCAGTTGTAAAATCGTACAGATTTTCCACACTGCTGTCCCCGTCCTTCAGGGCATACAGGGTGTATTCTGTTCCAGGAATCAGTAAATAGTCATCGATATTGGCCGCCGTGCCGCCAATTTGGTCCCCATGCTGTACCATTTTCCCTGAATAATTAGTATTTGTCATAAGATCACTTATTCCCGAACCAAGGGTATAGCTGAGAAGCACCTTTTTCTCTGTGGGATTGACAATACGATAAACACCGTCGCCATCGTTCATTTCCTGTACCGTGGGGACAGGGTTGGTTTTTAGGCTCAGGGCAAACTTATGCCGCCCCATAGAAGTTGTCCCATCGGCCTGAATGGTAAACGCGACATAGTGATAGCGCTTGTCTTCTGTGGGATTTGCCTTGGCAACTGTGCTAACCTCAATGTTTGTGCCGAGCGTGCCGACTGTAATGGTAATATCGGCACTCACCGTTCCCGCATAGCCATCTGTACCCCTCGCCGTTACGGTATATAGCGCTTCCGCCACATAGGCATCAGTGGGAGTGCCGCTTATGGCTCCCGATTTCGGATTGAGTTCCAGACCGGCGGGGAGCTGTGGACTTACGCTGTACTCAGCCGTTGCGTCCTTAGGAACTATGGTGGGCGCAATATCACTGATTGCGTTCCCTTCGGCCGCGTCGATTGTAGAAGCGGAATACGTCAGGGATGATAAGGATAGCGGTGATGTACCTTCATTCTCGCACGAAGCGATTACCAGAATTGTAGCAATGCCAAGCAGTACTAAGCGGCTGATTAAAGCCTTGAAAGGATGTTTGTGCCGAGAGTCTTTACTTAGACGAGTTCGTGTGTGTGGGGGGGGGGGGGGGGCGATCTTATTTAAAAGAGTGATCAACTCCGACTTTTTAGTTAGTTGTAGTTTTTTCATTGTGTTGTCCTTTTAATAAATTTTTAAATAATAATATTATGATAACATACTATTCGTGACTTGTCAAGGGGTTTTTATAAAATTTTTTTCACTATGACACAAAAATTTTGTAGATTTGGCAACAACAAAAGAGATATCATAATTCGTTGTTTTGCGTGCTGATTCCGGCAGGCCACATGGCTTATGTTACAGAAGAGATAAAAAAAGCCGGAAGACTCCTTATTAGTCTCCGGCAGCTCCTGCTTTTCGAGATGCCATTGATACCAACAGGACTTTTTTTTCTGTATATCAGGAAAAGAAAATAACGCACAACTTCTGAACAGCGGGAGTTGTTTACCCGATCCTGCTATATCGCGGACTTTGGAGATGAATTACCGTATTAAGGCATTGACATTTCTTTGTTACAATCTGTTCTTAAGATTCTGTAGATGGAGCTTGTTTGCCCTTTCTTATGCCTTCCACAACACAGCTTATTTCCAGGTGTCCTGATTTTTCGCCAGGCTGTCGAACAACGAAGGACAGAACCCGCCTGCCCACAAGCACGGCAAGCAGGCCAGCCCCATCACCAAATCATTGAATAACAAAGGTGGAACTGACTGTATTTCCCCCATGCTCCACCGAAATAACCATATTTTCACCGGAAGTCTTATCGGCCGCAATTCCTGTTTTCAGGCTTTTGGACAACATGGCATATTCGTTTTTGGTCACACTGGAGGAGTAAAAGAATTCCAGGGCGGCGCCGTGGTGAGCAAGAGCGACAACATCGTCATCAGTATTACTGAGCTTCGCGATATCAAGCGAGTCCATTAGATAGTTCGGAGTAAATGTGGCTTGTACATACGCCTGCAGCAAAAAGGGTTCTCCGTTTCGTATTGTATGCACCGCCTGCGGCATACCGCTGATGCCCGCGCTTGGTATGGCGCTGTCTGTTGTAAATTCAAAAAGCTTGTGAACTTTCTCATCGGCGCCGTCGGCCTTCACCGCGTAAAGCGCGTAGGCTGTGCCGTTTTGCAGCACCGCGGTATTCACGCGGGCATTGCTAAGAGAATCCGAGCTTACTCCCTTATTTGGGGACTGTGTCCAGTCCGTGGCCGCGTCAAACAGGTCGGTATCCATATGGAAGCTCATAAACACGTTGATGGGTGTGGTAGACAGCGTCCGTACAATGCTAGCCGAGGAACCACGGATGTCCGCGGCGCCGGGTTCCGCAGAGGCGGCGGCACGGAGGGCCAGGCGGTAGTCTCCGGCCAATACCTCGTGCTCCGAGTCCACGCTGAACGAACCGTAATGTCCGCGATATTCGTCGGTGCCGCGGTCCAGTTCGGCAGCACTCAGGCTAACCACGGCGATGGATATTGTAACGGTTGCGGTGCCGGTGTAGTCGCCGGCACCGGTACTGGTTACGGTGTAATCTGCCTCATCCTGTTTGGCGGCGGCCGCACTGACCGAGACGATTCCCGTCTTCTCGTCGATGTCTATGCCGACAGGGAGGCTTCCTCCGGCGGCGGGGACCATGCTGAAAGTCGCAGTTGGCTCTGTGGAGCCTCCTTCCCACTGCGGAGTAGCTGACTCCCCGATGCCAAAGGGGGCATGGAGTGGGGTGTAGCTCAATTTGGGTAAATTGAATTTGGTGGGATTGGTTGAATTATCGCTGCAACTGACCGTGATTAGAAGAATATTTGCGATGGCGAGTAATCCGGCAATGCCCTTATGGATATAACCTTGAAGATTGTTGTTTTCTTTAATTGAGGGGGGGGGGGGGGGGGGGTGATCTTAGTTAAGGGAGCGATCAACTCCTGAGTTTTAGTTAAATATATTTTTCTCATTGTGTTGTCCTTTTAATGAATTTTTAAATAATATTTATATTTTATTATAAAATAGTAATAAATTGTAGAGTAGATGGTTTAAATTGACTTGTTTTTTTATTAATAATAAATTTAAAGTAATTAAAAAATTTTCTTTAATTAAAATAGACCTCATAGCTTTACAACTGAATTATACAATATATTAAACACTTAAATAAGTGATTTTGTTAAAAAACTAATAATTTTATTAAAATAAGCTTATAGGGGAGTAAATAAAATTATAAGAGGTTTGGATGGAATGATCTGTCTTTTTTGTTCATAATTTATTTAAACTATGGCACTTATAGGTTTTTGATCTATTGTAAATTATAGAAATATTTTATTTATTTCAATTCATTGCTTGACTATAGTAATTTTTATTTTACCCACATAGAAGGTTATGATGGTTTACAATTATTGATAAGATGATTAACTTAACAAAAGTGCGAAATCATTCCAAATCATTTTTTCGAGGAAACTGTTTAAACGTTCGCGATATCTTGTTCTGCATTTTGTTATATGGAATAATACAACCTATATTGCTAACAGTATTAACAGGATGTTCTAAAAAAAATACACGACATATCATCATTGAAAGTGATCCTCCCGGAGCTAAAGTGTTCCTTGAGAATAACTATATGGGAGTTACTCCCTTGGCTTTTGAACAAGATCAGGGAAAAATCAATTATAAAGAAAGGCTTTATCTGGTTTTGAAGGGCTATCATGAGTATCGAGTCACCACTCAATTAAGCAATGTTCATCATTATACCCTTGTCCCCTTTGAAAAAGACATAGAAATTCAATTAAATCACGTTCCCGATCTCCTTATGATCGACAAACGTTTCTATCCTTCAAAGAAAAAATTAAGAGCCTCTCTATCCTTGGGGGAGCATTATCTTTTTGCCTATAAACAAGACTATCCCTTTTTGGAACATCGCTTTCAGGTAACCCCTAATTCTGATCAAGAAATTAAACTTTTATTTTCTTCAGTCAATACCCGTAGTCGACTTCAACTAACTTCCATACCTAGAAAAGCAGCTGTTTATTATCAAGACCATCTCCTAGGGACCACTCCCTTAATATTACAGAATTTATCAACGAATCCCTTTCTCCTAGTCTTCAAATATCCTAGTTATGAAGAAAAAAGTATTTATTTTCGGTTATCTAAGAGAGAGTTTCGAGCTGCTATTGCTCGCCTTAGTCCTCTCATCTCTCACCGAAAAATTATTTGGAAAAATTATATTCCTGGGAGTCAAATAACCATAAACGGGAAGATTGAAGTACCTAAATTAAAAGATGAAGAGAAGTGGATAACCTCTGTTTCAACAAAAACCAATCATTATCAGTTCATAGTTTCCTACCCTAACCATTATCTCTATAAAGGAGAAGTGATTTTCAATAATTTAGCAGATGCTCCTGAATATGTCGTTGTTCCCATAAGTTATCAAACCAAAATCCCAAATCAACCTAAAAAAATTCTGGAAACCCAACTAGAAGCTTATGACACGGTTTTGAGTCAAGGAGATTATTTCTTCTTCACTGACTATGATCGTTCGGAGATTCGGGTTTATGATCTAAGTTTCAACTTAATTCGAAATTTCTCGTTTGAAGAGGTAGGAGACAAAAATAGTCCCTATATTATGACTGGATTTCAGTATCCCGGTGCCTTTCTCCTCGGCAATCGAATTATTACCTCATCGCAGGTCTATTCCTTTCCCGCAGGCCATACCGGAATAATCAATCCTGTTTATCTTCTTCTACCCAGATATAATCAAGAAACCAATATTTTTTCTTCAACGGAGTCTCGAGTGGTAGTATTTGATAACGGAGATCATCGGATTAAGTTTTTCGATCTTGATAAGGGACTTGATACTGCTCCGACGACAATAACCGCTCGAGATTACTTCACTGTGAACGAACCTATCAAGAAAGTTAAGAAAAATTATCTCCTTCCTCTTAGGTTTTCCCAAGCAATATGGTTGCTGGCATCAGACCAAAGAAAAGGACAGGATCTTCTTTTTGTCGATGTGATCAACCGAGACCTTAAGATATATAACAATGGGGAGTCTGGCTATTTCCTTTCAGAATTAGAGCCTCAACCAAACAATCCTCAATCTCTAACCGCTTACCATGATTTGGTTTTGGTTGGAGATTCTCTCGTCTTTAAAGTTTGGGTTTATGATCGGAAAGGAAATTTTATTCATAACTTCAATTTATCTTCTGAATCAAGCTCACCCCCCCGTTATCTTTTTGTTAAGGGAAACCGCCTCTATGCGTTGGGAGAAACCGTATCTATTTATTCTTTGGAGTGAACATGACCTGGTTTAAAGAATGGTTTGACAAAAATTACTTAGATCTTTATGCAGATCGGGATTCTTCTGATGCTAAAATTCATGCGGATCTCATCACCCAAAAATTAGGTAACCTAGGAGGAAAATGGCTAGATGTGGGCTGTGGCGATGGACGTTATACAGCTATCTTCAGAGAAAAGGGTTATGTTATTACCGGCATTGATATATCTCCAGTTTTGATAGAGGAAGGGAAGAAGAAATATCCGGAATTGGATATCAAATTAGCCAGGGTAGAAGATCTTTTTCATGAATCAATTCGCTATCAGGTTATTCTCTCCCTTTTCACTTCTTTCGGATATTTTGAGGAGGACCAAGACAATCTTGATTTCCTCCAAGCTATGGGAGATATTCTCGAAACAGGTGGGCAGCTATGGCTCGATTTCCTCAATGCGGAAAAAATTTTTAATGATCCACTTATAGATACCATATCACGAAGTCAGAGCGGAAAAGTCTTTCATCAACGTCGCCGTATCTATTTCCCTCAAAATCATAAAGGTCGTATTGAAAAGGAAATTGAAATTTATAACCAAAAAAATCATTTCGTCAGTAAACATCGAGAGTCCGTGAGACTGTTTACTTTGAAAGATTTTTCCCAGCTACTTCCCCAAGCCGGTTTTAAAATAAAGAAAATTTTTGGTAGTTATAACGGTGAAAAATTAACTCCGAATTCTCCTCGACTTATCATTTGGGGAGAGAAATCCAAATAAGTCATGTCTTCTACAGTCTTCCCAGCATCAGTAGTCAGCGGACAACAGATTGGACTTCTTGGTGGACCAATCTTCATACTTTATAAAATTTTGGGTGTTTATCATCTCTGCGAAAAATCAGAGAAAAGATTTTTTGATAAATTGCAACCAATATTTTGGCTGGAAGGGAATGATGCCGACTTCTATGAAATCAGAACTTTTCATGGGATCAATTCTAAAAATGAAATACAGAGTTATCGTTGGATGCCCAAATATAATGAACAGAAGTTGGGTCAACCTATAGGCTATTATTATGTGGATGAAGGTCTCCTTCAACTTTACCATGAATATTTTTCCTCCCTCCCGGTAACTTCCCATAGCGATGATATCCGGAATATTGTTTTTGAAAGCTATCGTCCAGGGGACTCCCTATTTGATGCTAATCAAAAATTTTTCTCACAGATTTTTAAGGATTTTGATAGTTCCCATATAAAAAACAACCGAATGATTTGGTTTCGTTCTGATGATAAGGGTTTCAGAAAGTTCTCTCAAAGTATCCTCCGTAAAGAGGCCGAAAGGATTAAAGAGGGACAATGTCCGATATTTGTCCTCATTGATGGAAAAAGGGAAGCTTTGTTTAAAGAAAATGGATATTATTTTACTCGAGATGGGAGAAAAATAGATCTTGAAAGTGAAATCATCCTTCTTCCCTCTGTGTGGAATCGAAATATTCTTCAAGATTCTTATTTGAAAGCAACTGCCTATGTTGCAGGTCCGGCTGAAGAAAAATATCTTCAAGATCTTCTCCCCAGCTACACCTACTATGGAATTTCTCCTGCCCGAGTTATTCCACGAATGTCAGCTACTGTGATCAATCCGAATTGGACTCAAGAAGCTCAAAGTATAGAGTTCAGTCTCGAAGAAATAATCACCCATGATGAGGGGGCATTGATCTCCCAACTTCAAGTTAAAGATCCCTCACTTAAAACTAATCTAAAAGAACTCCGGAAAAAACTAAAAAAAGAAAAAGATAAAGCGGTAATAAAATTTCAAGGAATATCTGATCAGTCCCCAAAAAGTTATGAAAAAAAACTTTATGTGGAAATGAAACATCAACTAGGTAAGGAAAGGCAGGAGTTTAAATCAAGAAGAAGAAAAGAACTTTTCCATCTTCGTTCCCTGGTGAACTGGCTTCATCCTCCAATCAAGGGAAGAAATTCCCTGCAAATACCTCAGGAGAGGTTTCATAATCTGGTAACCTTCCTTAACTTCTATGGAACGAAAGCGATAGGAACTGTTTATCAGGAATATCGTTTTGCTAAGAAAATTATTGATTTGCATCAATGACCTTGTGTATTCATATTAGAATTTAAGAATGTTGGACGTGATATATCGACTAAAAAAACCGGTACGGATTCAAAATAACTTTTTATTTGTTGTTATCCTCATATTTTTTTTAGCAGGATTAAATAACTGCTCAATTCGGAAAATTGTGGTCAATCAGTTGGAACCGGTAGTGGATGAAATGCAGGGTTCCATCTTAAACGAACCGGAAGAGATATTTGCCAAAGATTCTCTTCCCTTTGCTATCAAATTTGCCGAAGCTCTTCATCGTTATTATCCTAAATCCTCTTATTATTCTGGAAAACTGGCCATGCTTTATGGAGCCTATACTTTTGCCTATTTTGATGACACCCCTTATGACGACTTTGATGAGAATGCGGACGCTAACATTAAACGTCTTCTTAAACTCTATGATAGGGCCTATAATTATGGCCTCAAAAGCATGGATAGGCGGATCAAAAATTTCAGTAAACAAATCTTCAATCCTCAAGTCATCAATGAACTCATGAAAGAAGTTAAAAATAATGACGTGGAAACCCTGTTCTGGTTCAATTTCACTTGGGCAATGAAAATTCTTCATCAACTCCATGATACCCAACAATTGGCTCATTTAGAAACAATAAAAAAGATCAGTGATCGGATCAACGCTCTTGATCCTGATTATTTTTTTGGAATCAATACTGCTATTTATATCGCCTATTACGGGGGGAGAGCAGATGTTCTTGGTGGGAATAAAGCCAAGGCTTTGAAGTACTATGAACTAAATCGTAAAGTCTACGGAAATAAATCCCTTATTGCCGATTTCGTTTTTTTCCGTTATGTTACCGTTCAAAATTCTACTCCTGAAGAGTTTGAAATTTTCTATAAACGAATAAAAAAATTTGATGTTGCCAAAAATCCGGACTTTCAATTTATCAATAACCTATTAAAGAAAAAAGCGGACGTTCTTTACCAGAAAAAATCTTTTCTATTTTAGATGAATTTAGTCGAGTTTTAAGTCTCGATATTTCCTAAAATATGACGTCCTCGATCAAAAAAGAGTCTCATTTCCTTTAATGAGATTTTTTTAACAAAAGGCCGCCCATGGGGACAGGTGAGGATATATCCTTTATTATATACTTCACGGACGATTTCTTCCATTGCAGTATGGCTTAGGCGATCTCCAGCCATGATTGACATTCGACAAGCCATAGTCGCAATCATGTCTCCCAAAAATTCCTGGGCATCTACTGAACTGGGGTCAAGGGATTCCTCCTGAGACCTAAGAGCTATCATCTCTATCAAAGACTTCACTATTTTTTCAATTTTATTTTCTGGAAGATAAGCAGGGACTCGATTGATCCGAAGGGTCCCAGTTCCAAAATCCTCCACTTCAAACCCAAGTTGATCCAATGTCTTCTGTTGCAAAAGAATGCTCTCTTTTTCCACTGGGTCTTTCTCTATCAGTATCGGAATCAACAACATTTGAGTGTCAACTTTTTTTCTGATTCCATTGTCTTTAGGATTATGAATTTTTTTAAGTAGTTGATCATAGTTGATTCGCTCATGGGCTGCATGTTGATCGGTTACATAAAGATCATCCCCAATAGAGAAAATTATAAAAGTGTCAGCGATCTGTCCCAAAACAACAAGAGGGAGATCAGGAGATATCGGCCTTATTGGTGTTTCATCAGAAACAGTAAGAGTTTTAGGTGTTTCAGGAACATCAGGAATAATTCTTGAGGATGAGGGAAGCTCTTCTTCTGTGAATAGTTTTTGTCGCTTAGATTCTCTCTCTTTGTCGCTTACCGTAAAAGGCTCATGAATCTGGGAATGATTATGAAATTGTTCTTGTGCCTTTCTAAGGCTATTCAGGTCAAATGAGATAGTGGACGGACTGTTATCATCAGCTAAAGACAGTCGAGAGTTTTTTTTAAAAGTGATATTCGAATAATTCATTGGATTTCGACCAGACTCTAAGAAACTCAAACTTAAAGTATGCTTAATAGTATTCTTGATGGTATCGAAGAAAAGACGGGGATTTTGAAACTTAACTTGTTCCTTGCGGGGATGAACATTGATATCAACATCATCACTTTGATCAAGTTTTACCCGAAGAAAAATCATAGGATGGGAACCTCGGGGGATTTTGTGAAGATAAGCGGTGATAACTGCCTTAAGGAAGCTTGGATCTTTCACTACCCGATCTTTGATAATGAGAAATTGTTTATCAGAACGATATTCTCGAATGGAAAGATCGGTAATATAACCCTCAATAGAAAAACCATTCAATGTGTTCTTTACTGGGAGGAGAGCATTATTCAAAGAGCCACCTCCTTTAAAGAACATCAATATTTTATCTTTAAGAGTGTATTGGGCAGGAATGTTGATTTCCAATTTTTCATTTTTATCTAAGATAAAGTATTGGAAACCAATTCCATCTTGAGCTAAAATATGACAAATAATCTCTTGTTTAATGTTTTTCTTCTCTCCCGGTTTCAACTCCAATGTTGAATTTTCTGAATTTTTTAGAGGCTTATTTTTAAGAATTAAAAATTTTTTCCGTACTGGGGTATTGAAGAAAAGGTCACGGACTTGAATCCGAGTGCCTCGGTTACAGGCGATCTTTTCCAGTGTTACCTTTTTTCCTCCTCGAATTCGATAACGAATACCTAGCCCATCATTCCCAATGGCGGTTTCTATAATGACTTCGCTTACTGATGCTAAGGAGGCCAAAGCCTCTCCTCGAAAACCTAGAGTAGAAGTAAAATAAATGTCTTTAAAATTTTTTATTTTAGAAGTGGCATGTTTCTCAAAAGCCAGTTCCACATCATCAGGATGAATACCACATCCATCATCAAGAACTTCGATAAAAAAATCGGAAAAATTAACTCGAATTTGAATATGTTTAGCTCCAGCATCAATGGCATTGTCAAGAAGTTCCCGAATAATTCCTGCTGAATTTTCAATCACTTCACCAGCCGCAATTTGATTTACGGTGTCTTGATCCAATATCTGGACTTTAGAATGAAGAGAAGATGGTTCAGTCATTTGGGTTATCATAAACTTGAGTCGTTGTTATTTTTTCACTTGTTTTATTGTTCAAGTAGCTTATCAAAATCTCTCGAGCTGCAAAGCTGTCGATATTTATAGGAGAAGTCCCTTTTTTTAGTTTTAGTCTGTAAAAGTTTTTTCTTGCTGACCATGTGGAAAGGGTTTCATCTTGAATCACTACTTCAAGTTGGGGGAAATGTTTCTTTATCTTGGAAATAAATCCCTTGGTTTTCCTACTTTGGTGATTAGATGTTCCGTTTTTTAAAGGAAGCCCTACCACTAGAGTATGGACTCGGTAAACTACACAAAGACGGCGAAGGGGCCCTAGAGATAAACTTTCATTATGGCGGATAATTGAAGGTAATGGTTCAGGAGAAATTCCATCTTCTCCAACAACCGCACAGCCAAGGATTTTTTCTCCTACATCTAAAGCGAGGATTTTCCCAGACATGTTGGCAAATGAACGAAAGTCAGGAGAAGCAGTATGAGCATTATTCACACATTAATTATAAAATAATTTCTATATAAGAAAAGAGTAAAGATATTTAAAGGTGTTTATCGATATAAGATGATAATCTAGTGACAATAGCTAGGGAAGAGAGTTATTAAATATCACTAAAAAGCTAGAAAAGAAGAACTGCTATAAATTCGTCTCTTTTACTGCTAATCAGTTTGGCTTTAAAGGAAACAACTATCATTTATATTTAGTCAATCTATTTAGATGTCTTGATAGATAAAGTTATTATATATCCACTACCAAAAGGAATATGATCGTAGTAATCAGCTCTTTTATTTTATGAGTGATTATAGTACTCAATTGAATGCTGATTTTTTAAAATAAGATAAAATTTGTGAACATTTTAGGAAAGAAATTGATACTTGCCTTAAAGTCCTATGATTTCCTAGGCCTGTTTATAGACAAAGATGAAGATTAAAGCTTTAGTGCTTGGATAATGGAAGCAAAATTTATCGGCTTCAATGAAGCGCCCCCCACCAATCCACCGTCGATGTCTTCTTGGGAGAATAGCTCTTCAGCATTTTTGTCATTGACGCTCCCCCCATAGAGGATGGTCACCTTGTCTGGTATTGAGACCAAGTTTTCAAGTATCTGACGAATATGATGATGGACTTCCTGGGCTTCCTTCGGAGAAGCGCTGATTCCAGTACCGATTGCCCATATCGGTTCGTAAGCGATAATGACTGAATCAGCCTGATCAAAGGAGATAGATTTAAGTCCGTATTGACATTGGCGAGAGACTACCTCCTGCCATTGTCCTGCTTCCCGTTCGGCCAGTGTTTCTCCAACACAAAGAATGGGAATAATTCCGTTCTCCAAGAGCTTGATGGCTTTACGATTGACATCATCATCGGTTTCCCTTAAAAGAGTTCTCCTTTCCGAGTGCCCGATGATACAATAAGGAAGACCCAGGTCCTTGAGCATGGAGGTAGACACCTCCCCGGTATAGGCTCCATTATCTTCATAGTAAACGTTTTGAGCTGCAGCCTGAATCGGGGAGTTTAGTTTTTGGAGTTGGTTTACAACTGCATAAAGAGAGAGATAAGAAGGGGCAACTACTACTTCAGCCGCGAAATCGCTTTGACAAATATGCTCATGTAGAGCTTTGATCAGGTCTTGGGATTCCCTTACGGTAAGATTCATTTTCCAGTTTCCGGCAACGATTTTTTTTCTCATAATGTTTTCCTTATTATTTTTTCTTTATAACTAAACTTGAAACAGAGTACCAATGGCATAGGCGATCCCCCCACTGAAAGCTCCTACTACATAGGTTTCCGCTAAAGATCGAAAGAGGGAGATTTGGGTAACTTGCTTCCGAAGAGTACCGAGGAGAAGGAGAGCCAGAGAAGTAAAGAGAATGGCAGAGAAAAGGAGAGAGAAGTTATCAAATTCATCGTTGGGCTTGAAATAGAAAACATAGGGGATGAGAGGAATGAAACCAAAAAAAACAAAGGAAAGGAAAGTGACCACTCCATTAATGAAGGGTGTGTCTTCTGTGGTATTGGGAAGTTTTAACTCATGATTCATCATGAAGTCAGTCCAATACTTGGGATTTTTTTTATAGAGCTTCAATACTTCTTTAGCATCATCCTTGGTAAAACCTTTTTGAATTAAGATTTCGACCGTCTCTTTACCCTCGGCATCTGGATTTAATTGAATTTCCCTTTCCTCTTTACGGCGATGAGATCGATACATATCCTGAGCGGAGCGGAGAGAAAGGAAATTTCCCAATCCCATGGAGAACCCATCAGCGAAGAGATTAGCTAACCCAAAAAGAAGCACCGCCATGATGGTGGTTTTACCATCAATCTGTCCTCCGGCTCCTGCAAATCCGGCCACCACTGCAAAGGTGGTGACGATTCCGTCAATCCCTCCATAAACGATTTCCTCAAGATATTGATCTAAAGGACCGACCTTGTGTTCTTGTCTAAGATGTTCTTCTAAATCCATAAGGCTGTTTTATTAATATAACATGATTTTGAAATTTTTAAGAATGGTGATTGAGAGAGGTCAGTAATACAAAATTTGGAAGTACAATAAATATTGATATTAATTATTTCATTAAAATGGAAGGTATTTTTCAGCTAAATTAAATAATTATCTTAGCATTTTACTTGCTATTAGGATTCCATCTACATCAGCATAAAGATAATTTTCATTTTTTATTTTCGTTCCTTCAATTATCAAATCTTGTCCTTTTGCTCCCTCATTACGTTTATTGCTTTTTATAGGACAAGTTCCAATTGCTTTGATACCTATATTCATTTTGTTGATTTGTTCGGAATCTCTAATACAACCATAAATAACTACCCCATTCCATTCGTTATCGATTGCAAGTTGAGCAAGATTATCACCCATCAAAGCACATCTTTTTGAACCGCCCCCGTCCACGACTAACACTTTCCCTTTCCCATTACTTTCAAGTGTTTTTTTAATTAGGGAATTGTCTTCATAGACTTTAAGTGTCACTATTTGACCATGAAACAAGTGTTTCGTCCCATAGGAATTCAATGAAATATTTAGTAGTGTTAGTTTATCTAAATATTGATCCCATAAATCAGCAGTATGAAAATTCATATTAGTTTTCCATTTCTCCATTTTCTATTTGAGTTCTATTGTATTTTTCTTTGATAATAAGAATAACCCTAATATACGCTAGACAGCAATTGAACACCATATCTCTATTTTGTTTTCTTATAAACTAACTTTTCCCACACTCCAAGTGATATAATATAAACTTTTCACAAGTTAGGTTTCATTGAGTGAAGATAAAAAAAATTCACCTAGCATGTAATCCTTTGAGGATGATAATAAAGAGATATGATTATCAATCTTCTTAAAATACTTCAAAATATTTTCTATTTATATAGATGACAAAAAGAATTATCCCTTCAAAAACAGCAGGGACCAGCATGGCCGGCCCTCCCAGTATTTGAGCTATCTCTTGGGGAAGAGTGAAATAAGCCACTAAACTGTTAATAATGAAGATAACCATATAAATATATGCAATCAAAGGTCCCCAACTTCTCCTTTTCCAAGTCGCATAGAGAAGAAAGGTCGGTGCTATAACATCAAGGAATAAAACCGTAAGACCTGCAGGTAAACCATTAACAAGGATTCCCATAAAAGGAATACCCATTTCATATCTTTGAGGAAGAGCCAAGAAGGACCCTATAACCCACAATATTAATAATCCAAAAACTATCTTTAAAGAAAAGGGAAGTGGCTTCCATCCAGTTTGGTTTACGATTTTGTTCATTTTCTAATATTTATCAACGGTATTATTAAGTACTAATTTTGATCAACGTAAACCAATCTAGTTATAACCTTATTATCAATAACTATCAACCTAGTGCTACATCTAAGCTCATCATCACAATGAAGCCGATGACAAAACACATTGAAGAGATGTCGGTATATTTATCTAATTGAGTTTCTGGAATGACTTCTTCAACTACTACGAAAATCATGGCTCCAGCTGCAAAAGCCAAGGCATAGGGGAGGATGGGGGCAAAAAGGAGAACTGCAGCGGCACCAATTACCCCAGCAAATGGTTCAACTATCGCCGAGGCCTGGCCTAACATAAAACTACGAGTTCGACTAAGTCCCTGACGACGAAGAGGCATGGCCACTGCAATCCCTTCTGGAAAATTTTGCATGCCAATTCCAAAGGCCAGAACCATAGCTCCAGCAATGGAAGCTTCTGGGAGACTCATTGCCACCCCTCCAAAGAGAACACCCACCGCCAACCCTTCTGGAATATTGTGGAGGGTAATAGCTAAAATAAGAAGAGTGGTTCGCCGCCAAGGGGTTTTGATCCCTTCTTTTTCTTGAAAATTGATATGAATATGAGGAAGAATTTTATCTAAAAGATAAATGAAAAGTGCCCCAAGAAAAAATCCTACCGCAGAAGGCACTACTTGGGTAAAGCCTTCCCCTTCACTCATTTCGATAGCGGGGGCAAGAAGACTCCAAAAACTGGCAGCTACCATTACACCCCCTGTAAAACCTAACATCCCATCTAAAAAGACACGGTTCATGGATTTGACTAAAAATACGGAACTAGCCCCGAGAGCGGTTATCAACCAGGTGAAAAGGGTAGCATAGAAGGCAGCTAAAATAGGATTGATGCTTCCCATATAATCAAGGATTGCTGGAAACATAGCCATATTATAACATAACTTTTAAAGGTCTTGAAATTAAAAGCTAACCCAAGATTGACAAAATAATATGAAATGTTTTAAAACACTTAGAGTAAGATATTCTTTAGTAAAAAATATGGTTTAAAGGATGTGGATATGAAATTCTTAAACTAAAATATAGATTGTACACCATAAGTATAATCCACCCTATCAAACATATACGATACCACAGTTCAGACTTCTCTTTTATGGCTGTTAGAAAATGATCCACTTCCCAAACAATGATAATCATTACAAAATAGACAGCAATCAGTCCATAACGGGGAACAAAACTCCTACCCAACATGATAGTAAATAAAATGAGAGTTAAAACATTTACTGAAATAAAACCAAAGAGGGGATATTGTAAAAGATATTCTCTGAATCCTAATTTTTTTATTTTTTGATACTGTTCTGTCCAAAAATGATAATGTGCTATCAAAGTAATCAATGAACTTATGATAAGGGCAATAACAAAATAACTTGCTTGATACCATGGCAACAAATACTCCACAACATTATGGAATCCTTTTTTAACGAAATGAGATATTTCTGTAGTGGTTAACAATAAAAGGTATTGGAGAACTTTTAATGCTTCCAATTTGTACGGTTCTTTATCTTCAGAAATAAAAAGATGACGAGTATTCCACCAATTATTTTTTGCATCAAAATAAAGATAAATTGATAAAATGACCATGATGATAGTTATTGCTATTCCTCCATAAAACCAATTAATCTTTCGAGGTAAGATGATTAGCATGAACAAAAACGCTATAATAAAAGGAAGAGTTATGACATGCATACTGATACCAAAAAATAAGAATAAGAGTGCGGGAAGGATCCAGAAGGATCTCTCTTGAGTTAATGTTTTATATCCAGCAACAAAATATCCTGCTGAAACCATAGGGAGAAAATTCGGATTCCAAGAAAATGTTCCATACTTTACTAACCAGGGGGATACCGCTATAAAGACACCTAAAAACAGAATAACTCTATAAATAAGTAAGTCTGATAAAAAGTATAGCAACATGATAACCCCTGTTAAGTTAAATAAAAAGACCATCCACCGCATGCCGAGTAATGAGTCGGTGAGCTGGTATCCCCAGGTGAGGAGGTTATAATAAATCGGTGAAGGAATGTGGCCTTTATAAGAAAACCGAGCCCCATGATAAATAACTCTATCTTGAGAGAGGTTGCCTTCTATAATACCTATATCTCTTTTTTCATCATTCCCTATTGCCTGAATATTCAGCAGGGGGATACGAATGACGGCAAAAAATATGATTAAAACTGGGATGATAAACTTGATCAATATATATTTGTCTATTTTATAAAACATTGTAATCAATCCCACAAAAGAGAACTACCGAAGGACGAACTCGGGTGTTTAGAAAAAACATTGAAAAAACTATTGTTTTTCTATCCTTAAAAATTCCAATAGAAAAATGAAAAAGTTTCTAAAGGGAATGAAACGGAATGTAAAGTCGATTTGTGATTCAAAAAAATACTGAAAAGGTGGTCTGAAAGCAACTAAAGTAAATTATAGTTAAAACACAAAACTACCGAAGGACGGACTCGAACCGTCACGGTTGCAATAACCGAGGGATTTTAAGTCCCTTGTGTCTACCAATTCCACCACTTCGGCTAATGAGGAGGGTACCGGATTCGAACCGGTGCATAAAAGTTTTGCAAACTTTCGCCTTACCACTTGGCCAACCCTCCTTAAACAAACTTGATTTTAGAATATCGATTATTCTAGGTCCGGTTCATAAGGTAAGGGAGGGATAACCAATTTCTGACCCGGATAAATCAGGTCTGGATCATCAATAATGTCTCGATTGGCATCATAGATTTTTCGCCATTGCCAAGGATTCCCATAGATAAAATCGTATTCTGCAATCCGCCACAAACAATCTCTTCTTTCTGGAATTAACCTAACCACATATTCCCCGGCTACCTTAGCCACTTCCACTTTATAAGGAGCACTTTGTTCTTCTAAATTTTCTTGAGCTTGTTGATTAAATGTTTCTTGAGCCTTTTCGATTGCAAGTTCAATATAATAAAGGCCTGCATCGATATCAAATCCAGCCTGTTCCAGATCTTCATCTACAAAAGCCTGTTCTGCAGATTTATAGAAGTTAACACCCAAATTGAATTCCTCTGATGCAACTCTATCTGCTCCTACCTGTTTCGCTACTGCAATATTTTTTT
Organism: Spirochaetota bacterium; assembly: GCA_965224715.1. Taxonomy (GTDB): domain Bacteria; phylum Spirochaetota; class UBA12135; order COTS27; family CAXSBA01. Next base: position 618,153 of record OZ245054.1, read on the forward strand.
GGAGTTGATTCCATTTTTTTAATATCGCAATCAAGATATCGATCTCCCCAGCAAGCTGTTGAACTTCCAAAGACTTTTCAGTACTCTTATCATAATATCCTTGTTTTTCTAATGTTGCTGCTTCTTGTTTAAGTTTCTCCATATAATCTATCTTCGCTTGTAAAGATGCCGATTGGACTGTTGTTATCCCGAAGAGGGTTAACGTTAAAAAAATAAATACTTTACGGATAAATGTTTTCATATTACCTCCCATTTCATTCAATCCCTGCCTCGTTAGCTTTCATTTTTGCTTTTTCAACAGACTCTTCAGCTTTTTGTAAAGACTCCAAAGCCAAAAGACGTTTTTTTTCAATTAAAACTAAAAGATCATCTGTTTCCAGAATACCATCCAAGTATAATTCTATGACTTCAACATAATATCCTTCTTGAAGCTGGACATGAATATCTTCATAGTTGGCTACCACATTTTTATATTCATCGGGAATAGCGGCTTCAGCCTTTTTTTCTTTGAGCTCAACTAATGCTTCAGCAAAGATAGCATCTATCTCCATCGCCTGTTCTTTAAGTTCTAAGGTTTCTGCTTGAGCTTGTTGAATGGCATCATAGGCTTCAAGTGAAGAGGTTTTGGCTTGATCATAGTTCTCATTATTTAAAGCATCACGTGCTTGTTCGTTTTTTGAAGTAGCATTTTTGAATTGTTCAGGGACGGCTATATCGGCTTTAATACTTCTGGCTTTTTCAATTTCCTCATCTGTCTTTTGAATGAAACTTTCGATATAAGGTCTAACCGAATTTATGTAAGCAGTTTGAGCTTGTTTATCTGCCTCAAGGTATTTATCTTTAGCTTCGTTGTTCTTAGAACTCTTTCCTTCTTTAACAATCAGTGATTCTCCTGAGTCATATTCTGACACCGCCTTGTTAAATTCATCAGGTGCATATTTTTCTGCTTCCACACTTTTAGCTAAATCAATACTTTTAAAAGCTGCATCTCTTTCAGTAAACGGAGCTGTACTGCCACACGAGGTCATAATAATAAACAATGTTGTTGAAATTAGACTGATAATTATTTTTTCAATTTTCATTTTTACCTCCATATTCTATTTTATTTTGTTTGGTATTTACTTATTCTTACCTTAAAAAAATATATATTATTTATCATAAATAATATATAAATTCTCTCTCATTAAACTTAGCAATATATTCTAACATAAAATTAAAATAAAACAATTTACTTTATTATTCCAAATAATGATTGTCATATAATAATATAATTTTTTTATAAAAATTTTCAATTTTGGTAAAAAAATATTAATTTAGGTATGAATTCGCATGAAAAAGAACGTTATTCCCGTCATATCCTTCTTCAAGGTCTCACTTTCAATGGAGTGGAGAAAATTCGTCAAGGTCGGGTAGCGGTAATTGGAATTGGGGGATTAGCAGCTCCACTCCTAACCTATCTGACCGTAAGTGGAGTAGGTGAGATTACCTTGATCGATCATGATCATATCTCCACCGCCAATTTAGCTAGGCAATTTCTCTTTACTGAAAAAGATATCGGAAAAGCTAAAGCAGTTGTTGCCTACGAAAATCTCCGATTTCTTAATTCTGGGGTTAAATTAAAACCAATTATCAGTAAAGTTAAAAAAGAAAATTTTGAGGAATTGACTGCCCATTCTGATTTGGTAGTGGAAACTGTAGACAGTACCTTAGCCAAATTGCTTATCCATGACCTTGCTCTAAAGTATCATAAGCCCTTGATCCATGGAGCTGCTTTAGCTTGGGAAGGGCAGTTTCTTACCATTTTGCCGGGGACTTCCTGCCTTAGATGTTTTTTCCCTCATTTAGGAGACCCACCCCAAAATATTTCTTCCATTTCCGCTAACAAATTACCCTGGAATGAAATAGGTGATAGTTGTTCCACTGAAGGAGTTCTCTCTCCTCTCTGTGGTATTGTGGGAAGCTATCAGGCCTCTGAAGTAATCCGCTTTTTCACCCAACCTCATGATGATCTTCACGTAAATAAAATGCTTCGAATTGATCTCATTCGAAATCGTAGTTATTACCTTTATCCTCAGGCTATAAATTGTAACTGTAAACAACTCAGTCATTGAAATATGATGACCTTTACTGTCTCAAATAAACAACCTATTCTTGAATTTCTCTATTCGATAGATCCAAATATCTTTTGGGAAAAAGAGTTCAACGAAGGCAAGATCCGAGTAGACAAACACTTTGTGGGGCGTCATTATATTCTTTCCGTTGGTCATAAAGTTGTCTATGATCCGGATTTGGAATTACCGGAGCCAAAAGTCAATTTTAGGTATCGGCTGATTTATGAAGATAAGTATTTAGCAGTGATCGATAAACCGGTCCCCCTTCCTATTCATCCTACCGGTAGCTACTTTCATCATACTTTAATACGTCTTCTCCATCGTGAGAGGAAACCTTGGCATGTTGTTCATCGTTTTGACAATGAGACTTCCGGTGTTTTTCTTTTAGCTAAGAAGTCAGAATATGTTAAGAAGTTCCACTATTCCTTGGCAGCTGGAAAAAAAATTTATATGGTTATGGTCCATGGATTAACTCCTCTAAAATTTACTGTGAATATACCCTTAGGAAAGAAGTTGGGGAGTCGGATATTCAAACGACAAGGCTATAATCTCCAAGGCAAAGATAGTTCTACCTATTTTCGCAGAATTGCTTATCGGAGAGGACAAGATCGAAAGATTCAGTCCCTTTTGTTTGCCCAACCTCTTACTGGCCGTACTCATCAGATTCGAGCTCATTTGGCAGAGTCCCAATTTCCAGTGGTGGGAGATAAAATCTATGGTAAAGATGAAGCTTTTTTCCTTCGCTATTTAGAGAATTTAGAAGAAATAAAAGATCAACAATTAATTAATGATTTGGAACTGGAAAGACAATTTCTTCATTGTCGGAGTATTACTATTGTCCATCCCTTTACTATGGAAATGATGCGGTTTAAATCAGATTTGTCTCATGAGTTGAGAAGTTACTTAGAAAGTTTAACTATGGAAGATATGAAAAATTGAATTGATAAATTAGGGATAAACTTATAATTGAGGCTGAAATACTTGTTGATAAAGATCTATGGACTCTTTAATCACTTCCAAGCCTTCTTCCCGGCCTAAGATTTTTTCGATGATAGTTTCTACATTCTTTTCCAACTTCTTATAGGTTTCAAAGAAGTATTTGATTTCTTTGATTTTATGAGGGGAAACCTGACCTACATCTTCTAAATGACTCACGACCGGGTCCTCTGAAGCCACTGCTATTATTTTGTCATCTTTTTCTCCATCATCAATCATTTCAAAAACCCCGATAGGGCGGGCTTCAACTAAACAACCGGGTACTAATGGAATTTGAGTGATAACTAAAACATCAAGGGGATCTTTGTCATCACAATAAGTCTGAGGAATGAATCCGTAATTTAAGGGATAATGCACAGCGCTGTGAAGGAAACGGTCCACCTTAAGAAGGCCGGTGTCCTTATCAAGTTCGTATTTAACTTTGAAATTTTCAGGAATTTCAATAATCACATTAACTACATCGGGAGCGTTTTTTCCGGGACTGACTTCATGCCAAATATTGTTCATTTTTATTAAAACAATTCCTTAATAGTCAGATTAATCAAAAAATTATGAATATGTTCTTTTTAGAATATAACGTCTTTTTCGAGCCGCTCGTTTAAGTTTCTTTTCAAGTTTCACAGCTTCCAATTTTCTCATCATAGCGGGTTTAATATGATACCTTCTTTCTTTGAGTTCTCTCAAAATATTATCTCTCTCCACTTCCCGACGGAATCTTTTAATCGCAATTTCAGGGTTTTCTCCCTGTCGAACATATACTATTGCCATACTATAATAATTAATACCTATTCAATACATTTTTTACTTCTGTAAATTCTTAATAATTATAATATGAATTGGTCATCTTTGAAGATAAATTTTGTTAATTTCTATTAATTTAGTTATATCCTAGAGAAATATAATTATATTTCCCATTTTATAATAGTATCGTGGTTCGCTATATTACACTCAATAATCAGCATATTCAAATTAAAACAGATGAAAATTTCAGTTTGGAGCATGTGGTCTGGGTGGACCTAATCAACCCTAATGAGGATGAGAAACTCTTAGTTGAAAAACAATTTCAAATAGAGCTTTTCACTCCCCAAGAAAGTGAGGAAATCGAAACCAGCTCAAAATATGTAGAGACTGACTCTGAGATCGGGATTAACCTTAATTTTTTGAAGTTGGAAGATGAAAATTACATCAATGAAGCGGTATCGTTTATATTAAAAGGGGATATTCTTTTCACTCAAAGAAATTATGATTATAAGACCTTTATCATGGTCTATAGAAAATTAAATGGTCATAGCATTAAAGGTGGTCATGACATTTTTTTTTCTCTCATTGCTACCCGGATTGATTTAGATGCAGATCTTATAGAGCATATGTCAGAACAGATCACTGCCATCAGCAAAAACCTAATTAAAAAGAACAATTTGGAGCGGGATATTCTCCTCAAAATAACCGGCTTACAAGAATCTACTATCTCAATCCGAGAAAATATCATCGTGAAACAAAGAGTCCTTTCCGCCATCTTAAAAAGTCGATATTTTCCCAGCACCGATAATGACAACCTCCAAGTTATGATTAAAGATATAACTTCTCTTCTTGATTATACTAATTTCAATTTTGAAAGACTGGAGTTTCTTCAAGATACCTTCCTCGGTTTAGTCAATATGGAACAGAGTCGAATTATCAAGATATTTACTATAGCTACAGTGGTATTCATGCCCCCTACCTTGATCGCAGGCATTTATGGAATGAATTTCGACATCATGCCGGAACTTCACTGGCTTTGGGGATATCCTTTAGCTTTACTCCTTATTCTTTCGTCTTCTATTGGTATTTTGTTTTTTTTCAAATTGAAAAAATGGATTTAGATATAGTAAAAATTTACTAAAGTTTAATTTAATATAATAAGGAAATTTATAATTTGAAGAAACAAACTATGGACAAAAGGACTGATCATCCCATCCAAACCTCTTACAATTTTATTTATTTACCTCCTTATAAAAGTTTTTTAAATTCAGGTAATTTATAGATTTATGGTAAAAGCAAAATAAAATAATTAAATATTATCAAAATTTCAATGAAAATCACTTATTTTAATGTTCAATATATTATATAATTTAACCGTAAAGCTATGAAATTGATTTTAATTAAAGAAAATTTTCAATTGCTTTAAATTTATTATTACTTTACTATTATTAAGGATTTAAAATGAACATAAAATCCAATCCAATCAAATTGTATAAAAACAGTATGCCTAGAGTTACTTATTTCATGATCTGTTTACTGCTGATCGGACTTTACTTGTCCTGTGGAACAACAGATGAGGGAGGTACTGCTCCCAGCGTAAATTATGATCCTCTGGGGATCTCGTCTTTTTCTGTTGTGAATGGCAATGACGTTCCAATTAGCGACACCAATGCCATACCGGTGGATACCTCATTTTTGTTGACATTCGACCAATCACTAGGAAATATGGATAGTTATGTCAATTCTTTAACCAGCCAAATAGAACTACTGGACATGGGGGGGGGGGGGGGGTGCAATCCCATTACTTTAAAGGTTGAAGTTACCTCAACACCTAATCAGATAAAAATAGCTCCAACAACTGATCTAAGCTACCATACCACCTATCAACTAACTGTAAAAAAAGATTTAACTATCGGTAACTATCGGGTTACTAATGACATAACCTACTCCGTCACCACTGAAAAGAACTCCGACAGTTCTCTTATTGTCCTTCATGGCAATCAAGAGTTTTTTCCTAACGGAAACGACATTACCATACTCTTGCCGACAGGAACTGATGTAAGTAGTGTTATGTTCACTCTGGAAGTAGGTGAGGGAGCTACCCTTCAAGATGGTAATAACAAAGATCTAACATTGAGTGAAATCAGACAATACACTACCAATATGGATTTCAGTGGTAATGCTACCCATAATTTTACCGTAACAGCCCAGGATGGAACTACCTCTGCCACTTATACCATAAAAATGTCACAGCAACAAAAATACAGTAAAGAGATCCTTTCATTTGCTTTCCTAGAAAGCGATCATTCACATTTGAAAGCGAATATTGCGATGGATGTTAATACCAATAGTCGAACTGTGAGTAAGACGGTTACCAATGTGGAAAATTGGACGACTAGTTTAATTCCAACTATTGTCCATAGTGGATCAAATATCTCTCCGGCTTCGGGAGTAGCTCAAGATTTCTCTACGAATAATATCTATACGGTAACCGCAATTGATGGAACTACATCAGACTACACAGTAACCTTAACCAGTTACTATGGGGTAACCTTCAATGCTAACGGGGGACTTATAAGTGGTGATCCTACTGTTGCCGAATATATCCTTTATGGAGAGAAAGTTTCCCCTCCATCAGATCCATCCCGGGAACACTATGGATTTGAAGGATGGTATAATGCTCCTAGTGGAGGGAATACTTTTAATTTTGATACTCCCATCACCACCCAAATTACAGTCTATGCCCAGTGGACTAATAAGCAATACAAAGTGAGTTTTGAAACATATGCAGGAACTCCTATCCCTTCCGTAACGGTGAATAGCTTAAACTCAGTAAATAAGCCTGCTACTGACCCTACCAGTGATCATTATTCTTCTTTTGAGGGTTGGTATGTGGACAGTAGTTTCACTACTCTATATGATTTTAATCGGGTGGTAAACAATGACCTTACCCTGTATGCGAAATACATCCATAAACAATATCAGGTTAGGTTTTACCGAGGAACTGATCTCTTAGATACTGTCTCAGTTGACGGTGCAACTACGATCTCTGTATCGGATTATCCTGTCAATCCCAATGCAGGGGGAGTATACAGGTGGCACAGTAATGTAAGTTTAGGTGGAGTGTTCAATAAGGACTTTCTAGTCGTTGCTGACTTTGATCTTTATGCCGAAGAAGTTCCGGCGTCTTTTGAAATGATCATTGAAAATAGAATAATGCCTGCAGATCTTACTCATTATGGAAAGATGAGCGAGGAAATCTTTTCTAATTATACTCCGGGAGCGACGGTGGCAGTCCGTTATGTTAAGAAATCTGGTACTGGCGACGGGAGTTCTTGGGCTAATGCCAGTGGAGATATACAGGCGATGATAGATGGAATCAATGATGCTAGCGAGAATAAGGTTTATGTGATAATGGTGGAATCGGGAACTTATAAACCTGGTAGTAGTTATGTTATGAAAAACCATGTAGCTTTAGTAGGTGGTTTCATCTCCGGAAGTTATGATCGAGCAGGAGAAACCCGCCTTGATGGTAATAACAACAAGGTGTTGTTCAATAATAATGGAAATAACCTTAACCGCACAGCTCTTTTCTATGGAGTGGTCATTACCAATGGTAATAGTACTTATGGAGGCGGGATGTATAATTGGTCTTCCTCCCCCACTTTGATTAATGTTATCTTCTCAGGTAATAGGGCTAATGATAATGGAGGCGGGATGTATAATGCTTCTTCCTCCCCCACCTTGATTAATGTTATCTTCTCGGGTAATACAGCTGGTAATGGAGGCGGGATGGATAGTACTTCTTCCTCTCCCACCTTGATCAATGTTACCTTCTCAGGCAATACGGCATCTCAAAATGGAGGCGGGATGCGTAATATTAACAGTTCCTCTCCCACCTTGAAGAATGTTACCTTCTCGGGCAATACAGCTGGTTATGGAGGCGGGATGTTTAATAGGTTTTCCTCCCCCACTTTGATCAATGTTACCTTCTCAGGTAATAGGACTGATTTTACCGGAGGCGGGATGGATAATAGGTCTTCCTCCCCCACTTTGATCAATGCTACCTTCTCGGGTAATACAGTTACTAGTGGGGTAGGAGGAGGGATCTATCATGATGGTGACGGAAGACCACTCACCTTGATAAATATGATTTTATCGGGGAATAATGCTGGGAATATCTATTTATACAATGATCTCGCCAACAATACAGAAACTGTGAATTTGTATTACTCCCGTAATTTTGGTGGGGTTAATGCTTCTACCAATGCAAGCGGGATTCGTTTAGCAAATGGTGATACCGTCACCTATCCTATTGCCATTAATAGCAAGGAAATTATTACTGAAGATCCCGGATTGGGAACCTTAGCCAATAATGGAGGTGAAATCAACACCATCTCCATCAGCAGCAGCAGTCCGGCTAAAGATAAGGGGGTTTATGTAAGGGGGGTGAAGGCAGGGAATAATACTTATCCGGAAGCCAATCTCTATTATAGCAAAAATAACACTGACTGGTATAGTGATCTCGACTTGACCACACAAGAGAGTCTTCCGAACAATGCCGATGATCTCACCGCCACTGATGCCCGCGGATATGGTCGGGTAGGTCGCCCGGACATGGGAGCTTATGAAGTGGGGGGGACTGCGCCGTAAGTTTTTCCTAGCTTCTAAAGAGGGATAAATTCCATGTTATTTCAGTTATAATTTGAACTTCCTTTAATTATGATTAGAGCAATACAATACGATTGATTTAGCTTTTCTCAGAACCAAAATCCTGCACCAGTTTTGGAATTACCTGGCTAGCTCTTAACGGTTTTAGTTTACGAATATCGACCACTGCATTAGTGGTAGTAGCAGTTACTAATAATTCTCGATTTTGGTTATGAATTTGATAGGAAAAGAGAATTTTGGCTCCTCGAATTTTTACCACTTGAAGTTCAACCTCCAAAATATTATCTAGAAAGGCGGGTTTAAAATAGCGGACATAAAGTTCTGTTACTGGGAAAACAATATTTCTTTCTTCTAAAAAATACCGGATAAAGTACCCATAACTATGGAAAAAGTCGGTACGGGCCATTTCCATGAATTCCACATAGCGAGAGTGATACATGACACCACCGGTATCGGTATCCTTAAAATAAACTTGATACTTTCCTTTAAAGGTGAATTTATTTCTTGCCATCGCGAATATAGTTTTCCACAGCTTGAAGGAGTTCTTTCCCCCAAGTAGCTTGAGGGTGAACAAATTTCTTGGGGACATAAGTGAGTCCAAGAAGATCATAATGAACCAAAATCTGGGCATCGGTTTTTTTTCCAGCGGCGATTCCAATCGTGATTGCAGAAACCGATTCTGTGATTCTTAAGGCTAATTCATCTGGGATCGCTTCTAAAACTAGAGCAAAACACCCTAAACTGTCAAGACGTAGAGCATCATTAAAAATCTTTTGAGCGGACTCATCATCCTTACCTTGTTTTTTAAAATCATGGATAGTTTGGGGGGTAAGGCCGACATGACCACAGACCGGAATACCAGCACGGAGTATTTTTTCCACCAAGGACGAGGAAGGATTTTCTATTTTGATACTATCTGCTCCCACATCACGAAATTTAAAGGCTCGTGATACAATTTCCGACTCTATCTCCTTCTGGATATTATTTCCTTTATCTTTCTCAGGAACAAGTCCCGAAACATATGAAGGCATATCTGCCATAAGGTGTTTGGACTTGAGTCCCTTCCTTACGGCTTGGGTATGAGCTATCATAATATCCATGCTGATTTCTGAGGTATGATCCAGTCCGTAAAGAACTTGAGAAAGGCTATCTCCCACCAAAACTCCATCAAGAGCGGTATCGTTCATCCAAAGAGCGGTTTGATAGTCATAACAGGTGAGAAAGAAAAGATGTCTCCCTTTCTTTAAGGATTTTAGTTCATTTGCAGACAATATCCCCATTTAAGTTTCAAGTATTTTAAAAAAGTTATTTTTTAACTATTTTTGATCTTGTTTTGTTCTGAGTTTTCTTATTTCCAGTCCGTGCTTTTTTTGGGGTATCCTTAATTTTGGGGATAGTTTTTTCCCCCTTTCCTTTGATCTTCCTCTCTGGGAAAGAAAATCTTATTTTACGCTCTGAATCTATTTCCAAATAAGCATCAAAAAGACGTTTGGTTCTAGTTGAACGGAAACCAATAATAAGATCGCTTTTCTCACCTCGAATAACTTTTTCCATATTCTCCTTGGAAATCTCTCTTCCGAGGAGAATACGGCTTATTTTGAATCCCTTCTCTTTGTCTTCAATATAGCTTTCGGTTATATAGTTGTTGAGAGTACGATAAACCCGGCTGTTATCAAGATAAAAAGAACCGATTTCCTCGGCATCTTTAAGATCCAGAGAAGTTTCTTCTTTTTGATTCATAAATTCGAATTTTGCTTTACCATTCTCTAAGACTAAACTGGCCGGAAATAAGGCACCTCGCTTACTACGAAAGTCTTCAAAAGGTCCCACCCTTCCTTCCTTCAATAGTTTTTCTACTTCTTCAGGTTTAAGACGACGCCCTCCCATGATCTTACGAATAACGATACTTCCATCTTCAGAAACATAGCGGGAAAGGTATTCATAGAATTTTTTTCCATTAATCGGAGAGAATGAAGCTTCTTTTTCAGTTATTTTCTCATCATAATTTTTAATCGTGGAAACCAATTTGATGGTTACTTCTTTGATTTCATCCATGAATGAAGATCGGGTGATTTGCCCTTTCTCGATTTCTGACAATTTATATTCCCATTCTCCGGTGAGTTCTGCAGAGCTAATTGTGTTAAGTTTCATGGCATAAAGGACTTCAAAAAGATCAAAAGCTTTAGCGGTGGGAACCAATTCTCGATCTTGTTTAACCACATATCGATCACCAACCAATTTTTCGATGATGGCAGCTCGGGTAGCAGGTGTTCCTAATCCCTTCTCTTTCATCGCCTCCTTCAATGCATCGTTATCGATGGTTTTTCCGGCTGACTCCATAGCATTGAGAAGAGAAGCTTCGGTGTACCGAGCTGGAGGCTTTGTGATTGACTGAGTTTTTTCTATCGAAGTAGCCACTGTCTTCTCTTTGTCATTCCAGGCTGGAATTACCTTGTCATCTTCACTACGTCCATAAACTTCTTTCCATCCCAACTCCAACATTACCTTTCCCTCAGTTTTAAACGGTTCTCCTTCCACTCGGGAAATTCGGGTGGTTTTGAGGTATTTAGCTGGGGGATAGAAGATCGCAGCAAATCTCCGAGCCACCATAGTAAAAACTTTCAGGAAAGGTCCATCTAATTTTTTGGGTTTCTCTCCGGTAGGAATAATAGCATGATGGTCGGAGATTTTTTTATTATTATAAATCCGGGGAGACTTGACCAAATAATTATTATCTAAAGCTTTTTGATAATAAGTGGAAAGATTTTGATCTAAACCGAATCCAGAAAATTTCTTGAAAATTTCATAAGTATTACCTACATAGTCTTCGGGAAGATATCGGCTATCGGTTCGAGGGTAGGTGAGAAGTTTATATTTTTCATAAAGGTTTTGAAGAATACCCAAAGTCATTTTTGCGGAAAACCCAAATAGGGAGTTAGCTTCTCTTTGAAGACTGGTTAGATCATAGAGAAGTTGACAGTTTTCTAAAGCCTCCTTGCTTTTTTCTTCCACCAAAGTCAACTTTCCTTGACACTTAGTGATGATGGTGTCAGCTTTTTTTTTATCGAAAATCCGGTCAGGCTTAGCATCCTTTTCCGAAGACTTACTGTCATATTTTTCATCAAACCAACGTCCCTCATAAATTTGGGAACCATTGTTAAATTTTCCGGTCAATACCCAATAATCACGGGGGTTAAAGTTTTCAATCTCTTTTTCTCTTTTAACTAAAAGAGAAAGGGTTGGAGTTTGAACCCTACCACAGGGAGTGAGAACGAATCCTCCATACTGAGAATTGTAACTGGTAAGAGCTCGAGAAGCATTAATCCCCACTAACCAATCCGCTTCCGATCGACTCATGGCAGCATCTCGAAGATAATAAAGCTCTTGATCCTCCCGTAATTGATGAAAACTTTCACGAATGGCATCCTGAGTCATACTTTGGAGCCAGAGTCGAGTAATGACTTTTCCTTTTTTTACTACATTATAGCTTCCTCCTAATACATAATCAATAATATAACGAAAGATGAGCTCCCCTTCTCGACCTGCATCACAAGCATTGACGATTTGGGTAATATCCTTTCTTTTGAGAAGTTTGGAAATAATTTTAAGTTGTTGATTACTTTTCTCAATCGGTTTTAATAGGAAATGTTGGGGAATAATAGGAAGATTTTTGAGAGACCACCCTTTGAATTTTTCATCTATTTCATGAGGCTCGGCAATGGTGAGGAGATGGCCTAGAGCATGACTTACTATGTATTTCTCACCTTCAAAATAGCCCTCTTTTTTATCGAATTTGTCTTCATTTTTAAGAGCGGTTGTGATGTCACGTGCTACACTCGGCTTTTCAGCTATGACTAGAATTTTTTGTTTTTCGGTACTGGTTTCCATTAATTTATTAGTTTTTTCCAAATAAATAATTAATTACAATTTAATATATTTTACTTTAAAAACAAATTATTAAACAATTAAATTTTATTAGAAAGTCCAATATTGCAATAATATTACCCCTGCTTTAAAGGAAAAACTCTCTTTTTTTGATTTTTTTTATACTAAAAGAGAAATAGAAGTAATCTCTGTCTCCTAAAAAACTAAACAACAACGAGCAATAAGAATGATAATTTGCCAAAAAAATTCATTTATCTTTAAATTTCTCATTTTTAATCAAAAAAACTTTAGTATAAAAACTAAAAAATGAATTTGTTTTTTATTTTTTAAAAAACTCCGAAAAGAAATTTGCCTATGAATAGAAAATTCGTATGTTGAATTCAATCTATTTGGATGAGATTAATGATTAACTTAAAACGGAATAAATTATGAATTTTATTAACCATAACCTAGAAAACCTTTTTCCTGAGTTTTTTTCTAGATCTCTTACGGAATTCCCTAATAATATAAATAACGATATGGGAAAACCTATTGATAATACTTTTAATGAAATTTTGGAAAAAAGTTTTGATAGTTCTGTAGATGAAAAGAAAGTTGCTGACTCTAGTTTAGAAGTAAACCAAGTCAAAGATAATATGAATCATGAAAAAGTAGAAAAGAGTGATTCAATCACAAATATTACAGATGAAGATAAAATCTCTGAAAAGAGAGTTAAACAGGAAAAAATTTCCAAAATTCTGGAGCTTCTTCAAAAAATAATCCAAAAGAAAGAATTATCCGTCTCGGAACAGGCTTATCTCTTCCAAAACCTGAATTTTCTTAAAGAAAACATTGTAGAGTTATTGGGGAAACAGAACGTAAATGCTTTAAGAATTCTTGACAACCAAGCTCTGACTAAACTACTAAGTATAAATAATGAAATTAAATTACCTACAGAGGCAATGGAGCAAATCAAAAAGATAGCTCAACTGCTTAAAGAAACCAAAGAAGTTCAAATATCACAAAAGAAAGGGGATTCTGCGACAAATTCTTTGGAAAAGTTAGCAGATCTGGGGAAATTATTGGGAGAGAAAAGCCCAGAAGCAAAGCAGATAAAAGTGGAAGATGCTTATATTAAGAATCAAGATCGTTTTAATGTATTGAAGGGAAACAAAGTCCAGGATCATACCAACCAGCCTATTAAAATCCAATCTTCATTACAATCCACCGAAGAGTTTAGAGCTAATCCTAGCCATCAGAAAACCACAGTCAATAATACTGTAACAACTAAGTCGGTAATGGGTCAAGTTCAGAATAATTTAGTTATTAATGCTTCTAGTGTGGAAGGAAAGGATTTTGCTGGTCAGGGATTTTCTCAGTCATCTTCCAGCACTCCTCTGAATAAAGCTTCAGGGTTATTCACCCAAAATGGACTTCCCCAGTCAATTAATTTTAAAAATTTAGTCCAACATCTCACCGGACGGATCTATAATGGTTTTGTGACAGGAAAACAAGTAATGTTGGTAAAACTGCAACCAGAGAATTTAGGGCCCATACAAATTCTACTTAAAAAAGAGACAGAAAATTCTCTACACCTTAAATTAAAGGTAGATAGTCTGGAAGTGAAGGAACTCCTTGACAAGAGCAGTCAGGAAATTCGTTTAGAGCTAAACAAGGATAAGTTAGACCTTCTCTCCTTTGATGTTGATGTCAATGACCGCTCAACCCAATCGGGGCCTAGAGAAGAAAAGGGTGAAAAAAAGTTTAATGATTTTTTGTCCACTTCAGGGAATGTAAAATCTGATGAGGAAAGCGGCAAAACTGTCGATCTTAGAATTAGAGCCAATTTGCTCAATATAAAAATTTAAACAGGTAAAGATAAATATGTTAGATTATAATAACCGAATTACTGGCTCAGATTTGATCAAACTGAATCATTCTGCAGAACAGTTCAATCAACAATTCAAAAGTCAATCCCTTCCAAATGAAGGGCTAGGGAAAAATGAATTTCTTAAACTTCTTACTGTCCAACTTTCTCATCAAAACCCTTTGGAACCAATGGATAATACTGCCTTTATTTCTCAAATGGCTCAGTTTTCTTCATTAGAGCAGATGCAAAATGTCAGTGGAGAAATCAAAGAATTACGAACTGAGTTTGCACAAATGCGGGGGGTCAATCTTATTGGCAAGAAAGCAGGATATATTGATTCATTTGGAAATGTGAAAACCGGTATGATTACAAAAATGAATTTACAAAACGGACAAAAAGTGGAAATAGATGGCCAGATGATAGACCTGGACAAGGTAAATTATATTGAGAAAAGCCAGAATATTATCAGTACTAATTTGAATACTTATAATCAAGAAAAATAGGAGCATAACTATGATGCGATCACTTTATTCCGGTGTTTCCGGACTCAACAACCACCAAACTTGGATGGATGTTATTAGTAATAATGTTAGCAATGTCAACACTCATGGGTTCAAAAAGAATCGTCTTACTTTTGAAGATATGATTTATCAAACTATCTCTTCAGCAGCGGCTCCGGCCATAGAACGAGGTGGTATTAATCCGAAACAAGTAGGTTTAGGGGTTAAGGTATCTTCTATCGATACCGTCCATACCCAAGGGGCTATGCAAACTACAGGGATCAATACCGACTTAGCTATCATGGGTAATGGTTTTTTCGTTGAACGAAATGATAACCAGATCATTTATAGCCGTTCCGGAGCCTATTCTCTTGATGCTGACGGAGTACTAGTAAATCCTGCTAATGGGAATCGAGTTCAAGGCTTTCTTCCTGGAGTTGACGAAAATGAAAATCGAATCATTGATTACAATGGAGGACTTCAAGACCTCATTGTCCCTATCGGAGAGAAAGTCGAGGCTCAAGCAACCACCTTGGTGAATTATCGGTCCAACCTTGATCGTCTTACCGATCCTAATGTTGATGGTGCCTGGACTTCCAGTATTCAGGTGATTAATTCTTTGGGAGAAGAGCAAGAACTCCAGCTTTCCTTTACCAAAAATTTGGATGCTGATGGTAATGAGATTCCCAATGAATGGCAAGCCACAATGACTGTCTTTACTCCTGATGGCACTCCGATCCCAGAGGCTGCTTCCAATATTGGAGGGGAGGACAGTGGAAACACTTTCACTCTCCGTTTTAATAATGTTGGGGCCATTGTGAGTGTTGTCAACTCAAATAACCCCGATGCCGTGGCAGGAGATACTGGGGCCCCAATTTTAGTCAATCTCACTTACCCAAGTGAAGGAGCTGAGCCTATGAATATTAACCTTAATTTAGGAACTTCTGGCCAATTTGATGGGATTACCCAATTTGCTTCTGAATCTAGTACCAAGGCCTATTTCCAAAATGGAGTGGGAATGGGATATTTAGAAGGCTTCACTATCAATAACAGCGGTATTATAGTAGGAAGCTATACCAATGGGCTCAAACAAGAACTCGGACAGTTAGGCATGGCAACATTTGCAAACACCGGAGGATTAGAGAAAATCGGTGATACTTATTTTGATGAAACTTTTAATTCCGGAATTGCCAATATCGCAACTCCCAATTCCCAAGGTTTTGGATCTATTAATGCTGGTATGTTAGAAATGTCCAATGTTGATCTTACTTCAGAGTTCACCGATATGATTGTAGCTCAGAGAGGATTTCAAGCCAATTCCCGATCAATCACCACATCCGATACTATGTTGGAAGAGATACTTCGGTTAAAACGATAACCATATAGTTGTTACCCTGAACCTTCTTCTTTAGGGTAGCAACTGTATCATTCCCTAATCAACCTTATTTACCTTCATGTTTTTTTTATTTGTAAAAGGCAAATCGCCTGAGCAGAAATGCATTTTTCGGATCCCTCGTCATTCATTCCCTCTGAAGTGGTGGCTTTGACATTTACCGCAGAACAGCCGGTGGCTTCACGAATATTTTTTTTCATTGCACCGATATAAGGAGAAATCTTAGGCTGTTCACAGATGAGCATGGTATCGATATTGATGATTGTGTAATCCTTTTGGATTATGGCTACCACCTCCTTTAACAAAATTCGGCTATCGGCATTTCGATGTTTTTCATCGGTATTAGGAAAGTGATGTCCAATATCTGGTAGTCCAGCTGCTCCCAAAAGGGCATCAGCGATAGCATGAAGAACAACATCTGCATCCGAATGTCCATCAAGGCCATAAATATGAGGAATTTTAACTCCTCCTAAAATCAGTTTTCGATTTTTTATGGTTCGGTGAATGTCATAACCTAAGCCAACTCTAAACATTTTTTCCTTGGAAAAAATATAAATAATCATTAACACTGTAGTGGAAATGATCGTTTTTAAAAATCAATAAATAAGTCATGATAAGATTATACTCTATTTTATGAGGAAATTTATTCAATTTTTACCTTTGTTTTTTTTCTGGATTACTTTTTATCATACCGGATGGGGGCAATTTCTTAATACTCTCTATACTCATCGGGAAATAGATTTTTTTGCAGAACAAGAAGAACTTGAAGGGTTTGATATGAATAGAACTCTTATCCCGAATACTGAAATTTATATTAATTTCAATACCGGAATCGGCTTTATTCATGAAAAAAATAATTTTTTGCAAATTCAAAACCTCATTAATACAAAGAAAGATACCCTTAACCAGGATCGAGAAGCAACTAATCAACTTGAATACTTCAAGGAAAACAATGTTAAACCGTATCAAATCGGGGTTAATGTAGATGTATTTATTTATAAATATTTCGGCATCGGTTTCACCTATACTCGTAATCATTACTTTTCTCATCTAGCTGCTGTGTCTCCTTCGTCTCATATAACCAATTACTATAATGATACGGTCAGCTATTCGGTGGATGCAATTGGGAACAATTTTCAATTTACAGTAATGGGAAGATACCCTTTTGGAAGTCGATACGATAACAATATTTTTTTGGTTGGTGGATTGGGCTATTCTTTTTCTAGTCTTTCCCTAACCCTTCACTTTGAAGATAAAATCAATTCAGAAAGATGGGAACAGCAATATTCTGCTCAATCCCATTCTTTTCATTTTTTCACTGAATTAATTTTCAAAATAAAGCATCTCAATTTTGGGTTCGGCCTTCTTCAAAACACCATTCAATTCAATAACTATACTCTTCCAGAAAATCCAAAATTTACTCCTCAAAGTTATGAATCATTAAAATTAGGACCCATCCTATATTTTAAAGTCGGATTTAATTTCTAATAATCAATAATTCCATAAAACTATAATTTTGAAAATTGAACGATTTGTTTATTCTTAGTTATCTTGTTAAATAAACAGGAAAAATATTTTTATAACTATTCCTTTTTTAGGGTATAACAAATGTTTCCAGTCTACCATAAACAATCCCTTTCATCAAAATGGATGGCACTTGTGGACGGGACTTTTACTTCTATACGTTATATGCTGCGATCTTCAATGATATACATTGGATGACAGTAGGCAAATTGTACAGTATGGAGTTGCTACAGAGTAACCTATGTAGAGTTACATGTCGATTTTCCACTGATGCGTAGCGTTAGTCAAGATATGAAATAGATATAAATTGTCTTTGACTTTGAGTCAAATAATTTATAATGATTGCCTCTATCAAACAACAAATTTTAGAATAACTATAGTTATATTTTACAAAATATAACGGCTAAGGTCTTCATCATCTAATATCTGGTTCAATCGTTTTTGAACAAATTTGTCATCGATGGGGATCTTCTTTTTATTGTTGTAATTCTGAAATAAAATATCTTCTAAAAGTTTTTCCATAATGGTAGAAAGACGACGAGCTCCAATATCGCTGATCTTGGTGTTGGTCAACTGACAGATTTTGGCGATTTCCTTTACGGCACTTTCTGTAAAGTCCAGAATTATTCCCTCGGTCTTCATCAATTCTTGATATTGTCTGATGAGGGAATTCTTGGGTTCGGTGAGAATGGAGAGAAAATCCTTTTCAGTAAGGGGATTGAGTTCCACACGAATGGGAAATCGGCCTTGCAATTCTGGGATGATATCGGAAACTGAGGAAGTATGAAAGGCTCCTGCCGCAATGAAAAGGATGTGATTGGTGTGAACAACTCCGTGACGAGTATTTACCGCTGATCCTTCAACAAGAGGAAGAAGATCTCTTTGCACTCCTTGACGGGAAATGTCTATTTGCTGACTATTTCCTTTGGAGACGATTTTATCAAACTCATCGATAAAGACAATCCCCATATTTTGAGTATTCTCTAATGCTTTTTGATGAACCTTGTCCATATCGATAAGAGTGTCGGCGATCTGCTGTTTAAGTACTTCTCTAGCTTGAGCTACTTTCATTTTTTTCCTAACCTTAGGTCCACCTCCGATACTCCCAATAATATTCTTGATCATATTACCTGGATTCATGTCCTCATTGTTTAGTGAGAAATCCATCACCTGGGGGGATGCAGACTTAACTTCAACTTCGATCATTTTGTCTTCTAATTCCCCTTTCTTTAATTTCTCAATAAATTTTTCTCGAGTTTTATTATTATCTCCGGATGGTTTTTGCTCCTCATCGGGTTTGGACATATTTAAGGTAACCGAGAATGACTCATCCTTGGATTGGTTGGGAAGGGGGAGAAGAGAGTTAAGGATTTTTTGATTGGCTTCTTTATGGGCTTGTTCTTGGACAGTTTTCAAGACTCTACTTTTTTCGTGAGAAATAGCGATGTTAAGGAGATCTCGAATGATCGACTCTACATCCCGTCCTACATAACCTACTTCAGTGAATTTGGTTGCCTCTATTTTAACGAAAGGGGCATTGACCAAATCCGCTAGTCGTCGAGCAATTTCAGTCTTGCCTACCCCAGTATTTCCAATCATAAGAATATTCTTGGGAGAAATTTCTTTTTGCATTTCAGGAGAAACACATTTTCTTCGGGAACGGTTTCTTAAAGCGATGGCTACTGACTTTTTGGCAGACTCTTGTCCAATGACATATTTATTCAATTCTTTGACGATTTCAGTAGGTGTGAGTTCACCGGTTAAATTAGACTGAGTAACTTCTTTTAGTTTGGAGGCGAGTTCTTTGATCTTCATATTATTTGTTTATAGGATTTACTTAATTTCTTCTAAATGGATGGATTGATTGGTATAGATACAGATCTTTCCCGCAATCTCAAGAGATTTCTTTGCAATTTTAATAGGAGGCAAAACGGTGTTCTCATGAAGAGCCAGAGCTGCACTTCGAGCAAAATCACCTCCGGAACCAATAGCCATTACTTCGTATTCAGGCTCAATAACCTCTCCATTTCCGGAGAGCAATAAGGTTCTTTCCTTATCGGCCACTAAGAGCATGGCTTCCAAGCGTCGAAGATATTTGTCGGTTCGCCATTCTTTGGTAAGTTCAACGCAACTCTTACTCAGATCGCCATGGAACTGATTAAGCTTTTCTTCTAATTTTTCATAGAGGGTAAAGGCATCAGCTACCGTTCCCGCGAATCCGGTGATAACCCGGTTTTGGTAGAGCTTTCTTACTTTACGGGCGTTATTTTTCATCACCGATTGTCCTAAAGTAACTTGGCCATCTCCAGCGATGGCAACATGTTGACCACGTCTAACACAAACAATGGTGGTGGCTTTCATTAAATGGTTTTGAGAATTCATTATAAAAATATATTAGTTATTTATTAAATTTAAATCGTAATCTAAAAAAAGTCAAACCGAATATCTCAGTACAAGGAACTTTAATCATTTATCAGCGAATTTTCTTTTCCAAACCGTGGATAAAATTCGGCGAAGTTGATCAAAACCATTGTGATTGATGCTACTTATTTTGATGATACTTTTTTGATATTTATTGGGGAAAACAGAAAGTTTCTCTTCTAATTTTTTTTCTTCTTCTGAATTGTTAATGAGATCCATTTTACTTATGAGTATATGGAACTTCTTTTGATAGAGTTTTGTGGAATAGGATCGAAGTTCTCTTTGAAGAAGGGTAAAGTCATGGTAGGGATCGTCGGAAATACTTTCCAAAAGAAAGAAAAGTTCTCCGGTTCTCTCGATATGGCGAAGAAATTCAATACCTAACCCATGACCGAGATGGGAATTTTCAGTCAAGCCTGGGATGTCTGCTATGATTAAGTTGTTCTCAGTAGGAATTCTTTCGTCGGCAAAACAGTAAACCCCAAGGTTGGGAGTTAATGTAGTGAAGGGATAGGCAGCAATTTTAGGATGCGCTCGAGTCAACACCGATAATAGGGTGGACTTTCCGGCATTGGGAAGCCCAATAAGACCGATGTCGGCTATAAGTTTGATCTCCAGTATCACCTCAGCGGTTCGTCCGGGAAGACCCTTTTGGGCATAATAAGGTTTTTGCTTTATAGCACTTTTAAAATGAAAATTACCTAGTCCTCCCTTACCTCCTTCCAGAAAGAGAAACTCTCCAATAGAGTCAAAATCATGAAGGAGTATCTTCCCTTGAGTTTTGAGTTCTGTCCCCAAAGGAACCTCTAATATCAAGTTTTCTCCGTTTTTTCCATGTTTGCGATTATCCATTCCGGGGAATCCGTTTTGAGCTCGAAATACTCTCTTTCCTCGAAAATGAGAGAAATTACTGATTTGGGGATTTACCTGAATAATAACATTGCCTCCTCTACCCCCATCCCCACCATCAGGTCCTCCATGAGGGATAAATTTTTCTCTCCGAAAAGATACTGCTCCCGCTCCTCCATGCCCAGAACTCAAAGTAAGCTCAACATAATCAATAAATTTTTCAATCATGGGTTTTATGAGCTTGGTCCATAGCTTGAGTAAAATATACTGATAACTCCTCATTGGGGAAAAACTCTGTATAAACATCTTGACGAGCTTTGAGAAGGAGTTCATAGTCATGAGTTAAATTACCAATTTTAAGAGGAGGTATGCCAGACTGCTTTACTCCGATAAGATCCCCTGGTCCTCTCATTTCTAAATCTAACTCCGCAATTTGGAATCCATTTTCTAAATAGGAGAATTTTTTTAAACGATGGATAGTTTCGGGATTCATTCCTTCTTTTACCACCAAATAACAATAACCAATTTTTTCTCCCCGTCCAACTCGTCCCCTAAGTTGATGAAGTTGCGAAAGTCCGAACTGATGAGCGGACTCGATAATTATAGTAGTAGCATTATGGTGATCGATGCCTACTTCAAGTACTGTAGTTGCGAGAAGGACTTTAAGATTTTCTTTACGAAATTCTTCCATAAGATGTTGTTTTTCTTCGGCACTCATCTTGCCATGAATAAGTCCGGTGGGAATTCCTTTGAAAACTTTCTTTTTAAGAAGTTCGTATTCTTTAAGTAGGGAACGTAAATTTTTTTTACTGCTTTCTTCAATTACTGGAAAGACAATATATCCCTGTTCTCCTCGCTTGATTCGGTCGATGAGGAATTTATAACCATGCCTCCTTTCCCTTTCCCAGAGTATGCGACAATAACGAGGTCGTTTTTCTTCGTTAATTTTTTCAGATGTTGATTTGTTTTGATTAGGTTTTTCCATAAGTATGGATACATCTAAGTCGCCGAAGAAAGAGACAAAAAGTGATCGGGGGATTGGTGTAGCGGTCATAGTACAAAAATCAGGAAATTCACCTTTAGCGATAAGAGTTTCCCGTTGTTCCACACCAAAACGATGTTGTTCATCAATTACTATATATTTGAGATTTTTGAATTGAATGTTTTTTTGGATGAGTGAGTGAGTTCCGATGATAAGGAGTTGCTTTTCTTCCATGATGTCCCAACGAGCAATTTCCTGAGCCTTACTACTTCCTCCTCCGGTTAGGAGAGTGATTTTGATATCCATTCCGGTTTTTCGAACATGATTGTTAAGAAGTCGGGAAAAAGTATGGTAGTGTTGGGAAGCTAAAATTTCAGTAGGAGCCATGAGAACGGCCTGATAGCCATTGCAGTACACAAACATCATACTGATCAAGGCCAAAAGGGTCTTACCAGTACCCACATCCCCTTGCAACATGCGATACATCGCTTTGGGAGAGAAAAGATCATGTTCCATTTTCTGCCAAGTTTTCTTCTGATCTAAGGTTAGTTTAAACGGGAGTTGCTCCATAAAGATATCAAAATCGGGTTGGGGGTGGTAACGGTTTGACTCCTTACCTTTAACTTGTTTGCTTTTTTTCTCAGCTAAAACTTTTTGAATATGATAGAACTCTTCATAAATAAGGGGTTTTTTGTGTTCTTCTATATCTTTCTTTTTGTCAGGAAAGTGGACTCTTTCATAACAAATTTTTTTGGAAGGAAAACAATGTTTGTCGATCAAAGTAGAAGGGACATTATAGGATATCTCTTCATCTTTAATGGAGAGAAGAAGCTGATGAATAAGATTGCGGAGAAGTTTTTGATTTAAGTTTTCCCCGGAGCCATAGATGGGAACAATTCGTCCAGAGTTAAGGTTCTCTACCGCCTCTTCATCGAAAATTTCGTATTCATTGACGAATATTTGAATTTCCCTACCTCTTTTCCGTGTCTTTCCAGAAAGAATATAAAACTGTCCTATTTGAAATCGAGTATAAGGGTTAAAAGCGGGAACCGAAAAGTTGCCAGTTTGATCAGTGAATAGAAATTTATTGATTTGACGACTTCTAAAAAAAGTCTTTTCTTTATCAATACATTGGGCGATGAGAGTAGTGACAAAATCCGATCGTTTCTGGGAAAGTCGTAAAGCATTTTGGATATCGAGAAGGGTACTGCGGTCTTCATAGCGTTTAGGAAAGTAGTTGATCAGATCCTGTACGGTATAAATATTTTTTTTATTGAGGGCTTGAATAACTGCAGGCCGAAGGTTTTTAAGAGAGTGAATGGGATAGTCAAGAATATTTTTATCTTTTTGCTTCATTTAAGTTATGATATGCCAACTTAGGAGATAATTGGTTGATAAGTCGATAAATAATTGTATAATTAAATTAAGAGATTATAGGTTATTAAACTGATTGTGTAGATTACAAAAAGGCTAACAAAGAATATTTAAACTATCCAATGTGAAATATAAATAAGATCTTTTCATAAAAATTTAATCTGTATAAAATAGGATTATGAGTTCAGATAAAGAGCAAAATTCAAATTATCAGGACTATCATTGGGCAGATGTAACCGCTTCTCGTATTATTAAAGCTGGGAAACAGACTCATCGATATACCTTAGCTTCGGGAATTACTCCTTCAGGTACAGTTCACATCGGTAATTTTCGAGAAGTGATAACTGTTGATTTAGTAAAACGAGCCCTTCAAGATAAGGGAGAAAATGTGAGATTTTTGTTTTCTTGGGATGACTTTGATGTTTTTCGAAAAATTCCTCAAAATATGCCTCAACAAGGAATGCTTAAAAGCTATTTAGGTAAATCAATTAATATTGTCCCTGACCCATTTGAGAAAGAGGTTTCTTATGCCCGTCATCATGAAGCGGCTTTTGAGAATTCTCTCTTTAAAGTAGGAATATTTCCAGAATTTGTCTATCAAAATGAAAAGTATCGTCAAGGTGATTATGTTCAGGAAATCAAAACTGCTATTGAGAAAAAGAAAGTGATAATGGCCATCCTAAATGTCCATCGCCGTGAACCTTTAGGAGAAAATTGGTATCCAGTATCGGTATTCTGTTCCCAATGTGGAGGAGATGACACTCAGATCACTGATGCTAATACTGAGATGGTATTCTATAATTGTAGTTGCGGTCATAATGAGTCAGTTGAAATTGATACTGCTGATAATCTAAAGCTCCCTTGGCGAATTGATTGGCCGATGCGATGGGCTTATGAAAGGGTAGATTTCGAGCCAGGAGGCAAAGATCATTCATCTGAAGGTGGTTCATTTGATACAGCTAAAGAGATTGTAAAAGAGGTCTATGACAAGAAGTCTCCAATTTATATTCCTTATGACTTCATCTCTATTAAGGGAAAGGGGGGGAAGATGTCCTCTAGTTCCGGTGATGTAATCACTCTTGATGATGTTTTGGGGGTTTATACCCCTGAAATTGTTCGTTGGATTTTTGCTTCTAATAGAAACAATATGGAATTCTCTATTTCCTTTGATTTGGATGTCATAAAGAATTATGAAGCATTTGATCGATTAGAGAGAGTATATTATGGGTTGGAGGTGGTATCTAAGAAAAATTTGGCAAAATTAAAGCGAATCTATGAATTATCACAAATTTCTGATAACTTAGAAAAGATTCCTGAAAAAATTCCTTTTCGGGCATCGTTTAGGCATTTAACCAATTTGATCCAAATCTACGATTTTT
Organism: Spirochaetota bacterium; assembly: GCA_965224715.1. GTDB lineage: Bacteria > Spirochaetota > UBA12135 > COTS27 > CAXSBA01. Next base: position 642,828 of record OZ245054.1, read on the forward strand.
CTTTGGATAGGGTTATAGATGAATACCAAAACTATTTAAACGATGATTTTGATAAAGAAATATTTGTTTTACGTTTTCACTGTGCATGTAATTGGATTAGAGAATATGCTCCTGAAGATTTCAAATTTAGTTTAAACAAGGAGAAAAATATTGAAATTTTAGATAAATATGAAGAAAAATACCGTTTTGCTATAAATAAATTTGGAAATTTGTTAAAAAGCTCATCTTCCCATTTAGAAGAGGAAGAAATTGCCGAACATATTTATAGGTTGATAGAAGAATTTCAGTTGGATATCAAGGTTTTTTTTGAATTAATATATCTTGTTTTGATTGGGAAAAAAAAGGGACCTAAACTATCCCATTTTTTGAAAATTATTGATAAAAAAAAATTAATATATTTACTTTAATTATGAAGTTATGATATAATTATTATTCTATGGAGTTGAAAATGATTAGATTTGCAAGTGATAGACCAATGTTAATAAAAATTTTTTTGAGTATGTTTTTTCTCCTTTTTATAGGATTTCATGGCAATGCTCAAATTAACTATAATTATAATTTTTCTAAAACAGAAACATTAAACTGGTTTGAGTTTGAGCCCAATGAAGAATTTTCTTTAGAAGGATCAGATTATTTTTTGGAAGATGCTTCAACGGTTAAATTTTACCCCACAGTAGCTAATTTCTTTTCCTTTTATGATAATTCTTCAAATTCCTTAGGAGTGAAACTGTCTTGGAGTCGTTTGGGGAGTCATCATGCCGATATTGTTCCAAAAAAAATTCAAGAAAATCCCTTTGCCTATCCGGTTGAAGGATTGGAAAGTATATCTATTTGGCTCTGGAGTCCTGGAAGCGAACATGAAATTGCTGCGATATTTAAGCGTAATGACGGATTGGTTTATAGTTTAAAGTTAGCTAAACTAGATTTTAAAGGTTGGAGAAAATTTAAAGTACCTGTCCCTGTAACAGTTAAGCATAAAATCAATACTTTTGATATTGATAAGAAATATTTTTTTGATCGTTTAAGAGTTTATACTTCTCCTCGAGATAGAGTTGGAGATGTCTATATTTTCATGGATAAATTAGAAATTGTTTATGAACTTTATTCTCGTATCTATGATGGTTTGGGGATAGAAGAAATTATTAGAAGAGAACGTCAGGAAGCAACCCAACAGCAAAGGGGGGAGACTTCTCAAGTTGACTCATCTGATGATGAGGCTGAAGACGACTCTAATTCTTCGGCAGAAGAAAATACAGGTTCGAATTAAAATTAAAAGTTATAAAGATAAGTAGTAAATTATTAGTAATAAAAAAAGGCCATTATTATGTTGTTAAATAAAATTATCCAATTGTTTGTGAAGTTGTTTTTAGTATTATCATTGACTATCAGTATTGTTTGGGGTCAAGAAGAACCGGAACCGGATACTCAACAAAATCAACAAGATATTCAAAGTCAGGATGGAGAATTTTCAGAATCCTCTGAGAATCAAGATAATGAATCTTCAGAATCTTCAAACCCAACTCCAGTAGCTGATGAAGGCGAACTTTTATTGTCGAATATTTTAATCAATAACTTTGAAAATGCTGATCGATGGTTTGGAGCTATGAGTATTGACAGTGGCCTTATTCAAGTAGAAAAACGTAAAGGCGCACCTCTTGAAATTCGCGAGGCTAATCCTGATATCTCTAAATATGTCTTGGGAGCTAAGATAAATTTTTTTAAGAGAGGATTTGGTGAAGCCTCTTTAGAGCCACCAGCTCCTATTTTTATTCCTGGTTATACCAAAAAACTATCGGTTTGGGCCTATGGAAGAGGTAGTAAGCACAAACTATCAGCTATTGTAAGAGACTTCAAGGGTCGTATTTTCAAATTCAGTTTTGGGCAATTGTCCTTTTACGGTTGGAAGAAGCTAGAAACTTCAATCCCCAGTGATCCGTCTTGGCCTTTCTTTTCTCAAGTAGATTCTACTAGAAAAACTTTCTATAAAACCCACGGAGTTACTTTTATTGCTTTCCTAATTGAATTTGACCCTAAGGAATCTATCGGAAGATTTTATACTTATTTGGATAACCTAGAGGCTGAAAGCAATGTTTCTCTTTATGTGAAAGAGTTGGAGATGGCTCAAATTCCAGAAGATGAGAGGTTAGATCCCATAGATGATTGGTAAGAAAAGTAGAGATTAGCTTTCTTTCCAGAAGTTCTAAATATACTTCTCATCTATACACACCCATTACTTATCAATATTCGATAGTTCATAGGTATTTGGAGGTCTTTTTTTGATCTCAAAACATTATCATTTTCAAGACACAGAAAAGAATATCTATCAATTTTGGCTTGATAATGGGTATTTCGCATCTCGATACGATAAGACCGGACAATTAAATCCCCAAGGACAAAGTGGACCCCCTTTTGTCATGGTCATTCCTCCTCCCAATGTTACTGGTCGTCTTCACATGGGACATGCCCTTAACAATACCATTCAGGATCTTCTTATTCGTTTCTATCGGATGCGAGGATGCGATGTTCTTTGGATACCTGGTACTGATCATGCTGGGATTGCCACTCAAACTGTAGTCAAGAAAATGCTTGATGAACAAGGAATTGATTACCGTAATCTTGACCGGGAAGAGTTTATCCAACATGTCTGGAATTGGAAAAATAAATTTGGAGACATTATCCTAGGGCAACTTCGTTCTTTGGGGATTTCCTGTGATTGGAATCGGGTTAGCTATACTATGGACCCGGGTCTTTCTCGAGCAGTAGTCTATGCCTTTAAGAAACTCTATGATGCTGGCTATATTTACCGTGCCCAAAGAATCGTCAATTGGTGTCCGATAGATAAAACCGCTCTCTCAGATGATGAAGTTGAAACCTCTGATGAAGGAGAGCCGGGCTTTCTCTACGATATCGCCTATCCTTTAGTGGATGAAGAAGGAGAACTTATAGTATCCACTACTCGACCAGAGACACTATTTGGCGATGTGGCAGTGGCAGTGAATTCACAAGATAAACGTTTTAATCATCTTATCAAGAATGGAGTCAAAAAAGTAAGAATTCCACTAACTGATCGAGAAGTTCCTATCATCACAGATGATTATGTTGATCCTAAGTTTGGAACTGGATGCCTCAAAGTCACTCCAGCTCATGATCCCCATGATTTTGAGATTGGCAGTAAATATAAGCTTCCAATTATTAATATCATGAATGAGGATGCTTCATTAAATGAAAATGTCCCACTTGTATATCAAGGCCTCAGTCGTGAAGCTGCACGTAAACAGGTAGTAGTTGATCTGGAGACATTAGGCTTTTTTCGAGGGAAGAAGCATCGAATGATTCCTGTCGGTCGTTCTTATCGCTCGAAAGCTCTTATCGAATATCGTCTTTCCGATCAATGGTTTGTTAAGATGAGACCTTTAGCTGAGAAAGTTTTGTTACAAAAAGATTTACACATTTATCCCAAGAATTATGAAAAGCTTTGGAGTCATTGGTTGACCAATATCCGGGATTGGTGTATTTCTAGACAAATTTGGTGGGGACATCGAATTCCTGCATGGTTTCATCGAGAAACTGGTGAGATATTGGTTGAAGAGGAGGAACCAGAAGAGGTTAAGCAGTTTCCTGATAAGTGGTATCAGGACGATGATGTTCTCGATACTTGGTTTTCCTCTGCGCTATGGCCCATGTCAGTGATGGGTTGGCCAGAAGATACTTCCGACTTTCGCGGTTATTTCCCAACTACCGCACTTTCTACTGCTAAAGATATCATTTTTTTTTGGGTAGCCCGTATGTGTTTGATGTCACTTTTTTTTGAAAACCGTCTTCCTTTTTCTTATGTATATTTCCACCCTACGGTTATGGATCACCGAGGTAAGATCATGTCGAAATCTAAAGGGAATGGACTAGACCCCAAACATATCATTGAAGGAGCTACTGTCGACGAGCTTAAATCTCCAGTTCTGGATGCTCGACCTAAGGAAATGAAAATGATGCTTCAAGAAATTGAGGAGAAGTATCCTAAGGGTTTTATCGGTGTAGGAGCTGATGCTCTTCGTTATACTTTGATCTTTCTTTCTTCACACATGCAGTCATTACAGCTTTCTATGGATAATTTTTTAGAATTAGGTCGTCGTTTTACTGACAAGCTCTGGAATGCTTCCAGATTGATTTTCCTTCATTTGGAGAAAGCACCTAAAGATTTATCAGCAATAACTACCGTTGGTGATTATTCACGACAAACTGAAGATATATGGTTGGAAACACGATGTTGGACTGCAACTCAAGAAATTGTAGCTTCACTAGAAAGATATGATTTTTCTAGTTTAGGTAAAGCCTATTATGTTTTAGTGTGGAATGATTTCTGTGATTGGTATTTAGAGAGCATCAAACTTCGTTTAAATTCAAATAGTAGTTCTTCAGATAATCTTAATGCTCTTAACAATTTGATAGCTTTATTTGAAAAAATTTTGGTCCTTCTTCATCCCCTTATTCCTTTTCTTACTGAAGAACTTTATCAGAATCTTCGAAAATGGTCAAAGGAAAGAGGTTTAAAGCTTCGAGGTCATTCGGCTTTAATCATTACCCCTTTTCTTGGCGAGCAAGATTTTATTTGCTTGAAAAATTCAAAGACTGAAATAGGTGTTAAATCTTATCAGACTATCCAGGCTGTAGTTAATGCCTTGAGGTCATTCAAAAAGGAGAATGACTATAAAGATCACGATCCTTTAAAGGTTTATTATTCTGGCAATGAGAAAGTGTTCGCTAAAGAGAAATTTCTTATAATTCATCTTGCTCATTTAAAGAACTTTTATCCTTACAGTGAATATAAGGGTGAAGAGCAATTATTTAAAATTGTTGAGTCAGATTTTATACTTTATGTGGAGCAAAATAGAAAAGATACATCGAAAATTTTAACTAAGATTGATCAAAAACTAAAACAATTAGAGAGAGATCAAGACTTCATTGAAAAAAGACTTGCTAATCAAGGATTTGTTAAGCATGCTCGTTCTGAAATTATTGAAAAGGAAATGATCCGTTTAAAAAAAATCAAAAATGGAATTCAGGAACTCTTAAAAGAAAAAGGTAAATACGACAACTCATAATCTTTCTTTCGGAGGGTTCTTGGGATTGCCTTGTCCGATCGTCCAAATTTTTTCAGATTCCATCCACCCTTCTATAAATTGACTATGTTTATTGGAGCTATCAGAAGTTCTCAATTTAATCCAGCTTCTACCTTGATTCTCTCTGGTTTCTATAATAAGAACTGTCTCACCTTCCGGTATGATGAAAAGAGGTTGAGTACTGAGTTGGGGTACTTCTCTTAAAGAGCTATCTTGGTTGATAACCGCTCGAGTAAGATAGGGCACTATTTCAGAGCTCTGTTCCCATTTCTGCCAAAGAATAAGTCCTAAAATAAATAGGTAGATTGACATCGAAATAACAAAAAGAATTAATGATTTGGTTTTTATTTTTAAAAAAACCTGTTTAAAGAATTGACTTAAACCTTTTTCAAAGTCAGGTTTTTTTTTAAAAGAAAAATTTTGATTACTTTTATTGGAAGACTTCCAGAAAGAAAGTGTTAAGAAAAACATGGTGATGATGAAAATACTTCCCAGACCATGAGACAGAGTTATTAGATTACTTCGGATGGCTAATTTAATAAGTTCAAAAAAATTCCGGGGTACTACCTTGAGATTGTGAGCCATCCTAATCTCAGCCAGATTATTGGCGGCGAGAGTAGGGATATCATCATGAGAAAAAAATTCTTCCCATGACCGGGCATTCCTATTTTCTAATATTTGTTCATAATTATAAATTGTCAGAGCTAAATAACCCTTATCGATAATTTTCTGTCCAGTATAGATATGATAATAGGCATGAGCAAGGTTATAATGTGCTTCCAAAGTTTTGGGGGAAATCATAAGAATTTTTCGATATAGCTTTATAGCAGAGTGGTAATCCATTGATTTATAATATTGATTGCCCAATTGAAGTATCTCATCGGTACTAAAACTATTTTGACTTCTTTGTCCCCAAATGATTTGAATTAGGATTAGCAGGAGTAGTCCACAACTTTTTTTAATTATTTGCATAATAAAATGGATTTAAAATTTAAATATACAATCACTATTTATTTAGAACTTTTCATAAAGGTTTTGGAAAGTTTCTGATCTAGATGAAGAGAGATCAATTCTTTTAAAAGTTTATTAGTTTCTTCTAATTCAAAGTCAAAGTTTACATCTTCTTTTATTAATTCATTTGAATAATATAGTGTCTTTTCCCAACCATTAACTTTCATTTGTAAGTTCTGGAGGATTGTTGTTTCATATGAAGAAAGATTGGAGGAAGTTGTAAGTTTAGTAATTTCCTTATCCCAGCCTTTTTCAGATTTGATATTATAAATTTTTTGGGTCCAATTAACAACTAAATTTTTAAACTCAGTTAATAAGAGTTTTCTTGAATCTATCTTTTCAGTTTTTGTTATATTTTTTTCATAATGATTATTAGCAATGTTTTTTAAATGGGTAATATCATTGTAAAGATTTTTGATTTGGAATCTGGATTGAGATGATTTTGACCTATGTTTCTCCATCTTTATCCAGAATATCAAAGAACCTAAAATCCCAAATAGGTGATACCATCCTACAATCTTTATGAAACTAAATTCCGGATTAAGAGTTTTTTCAAAATAGGGAGAAAAAAGTTGAGGAGGACTTTTTGTTTCATTTTTTCTTATAGAGGATATTGTTGTCAATTTATCTTTTGTTGAAGGATTATATCCGGAAAAGGGAATTATTTCAATATTTGAGATTTTTTTTCGGATTTGTTTATAACTTTGAGTGGAAGGTGAATAGTAAGAAAAATTTATTATAAAGGTATCATAAGAAGATTCCGTCTTGTGAAAGGTTAGATAATAATAATAAGTTTTGCTTCCCTTTAAAGTATAGCGATGAGGGGCGAAGTTGTCGATTACCTTATCTTTGATAAGAGTTAAATTGGGGGGGATACCGATATCTGGCTCGTTTAAAGTAACGAAATTACCGGTCCCAGATATTGTAACAGAAAGCTTTATCGGGTTATTTACTTCCGGTTTATGACTTGATAGCTTGAAGCGGAGACGATAATCACCGTAATGAAACTGAAAGTTTTTCGGACGGCCTGATTTGGGATAGTCAATGACTTCGAATTCTACCGGAAGTGACTTAATATCCATCTTTACTTTTTTATTGAAGAAAAAACCTGGCTGGATAAGAGTGACACGATAGGGTATTTCTTCAATAGTGCATTTTCCTTTTTTTGGAGAATAGATAATATACTTGTATATAACACTACTGAGATATTTTTTCTGATTTATTTTTTTTGGGCTTCTTTGAGAAGGAAAATAGCTTATGGGGATAAGATTATAGCAGTTTTGTTTATAGGAGCTTGCTAATTTGTAACTATCAACAGCAAAATCTGAATAAATTTCTGTTTCTAGGATAGCAATTTCATTGACTAAAAGTTTCTTTTTACTTATTCGGTTACGAATCAAAGCAGATTTTTGGGTTGGACGATTTAAATAGAACTTTGAAGAGAGCTCAGAAGTGGATGATTTATTCTGTGATGGGTTTACTACTTTAATCTTGACAGATTTTTTTTGCGTGCCTACCTCTACGGTAAGAGAAATAGTTCGTGATTTTTGAGATGACTTCGACTTCATAAGATAAGTATAAACTTTGTTTTCAGTGAACCGTCCATTGTACAAGCTTTTAATTGTACTCAAATCACTTTGACCCAGGAAGTCGAAGTTATCCCCATAAATCTTTATTTTCTCATTTTTTTTATTTTTTTGAAGGATTACCTTGATCTTAAAAACATTGCCCTTTTCTACTATTGAAGGATTTTCTATAATGAAAGAATTTCCATAATTTTTGGAGAACAAAAGAAAAAATATTAAAATAGGGAGAAAATATTTAGGAGTTAGAAATAGCGAGTAAAAGGAACAATTCTGTTTAGAGCATTGTCTATTTTGGATAGTCATAGCTTACCAATTTTTAGAGTTGGGGCTGGATGATATTTTCTGATTATATTTTCGGAAAGATTCAAATTTTTTTTGACGATTTTGATATGAGTTGAGTATTTGTTCTGCTCTTTCAAGACTAATTCCTGAAGTAGATATTTTTTTCTTTTTATTTAGATTGGGACTTGAAGAAGAATAATCTTGGTTGTCTTTACTACTAAGGGTATTAGGGGATTTACTGTCAGAAGAATTATTACTTTTATTATCTTTTGACTGATTTTTGTTTGGGGGATTATTTTGTTTATTCGAACTATAACTTCTATTAGGATTTTTTTCTTGACTTTGTTGATCTCTTTCATTTTTTTTATTATTTTTTTGAGTTTGTCTGGGATTGGATAGGGGCCTTTTGTTTTTTTGAAGTTTGTTGAATGCTAGTTCAAAATTATTTTTGATTTGAAGGTCATGCTCATCTTCATCCATAGCCAATATATAAGACTCTACAGCTTTTCCAAAGTCCTCTTTTTTGTAGTAGGTATTCCCCAAGTTATAATAAAGCTTAGCAAGCAATTCAAAATCTTCTTTTTTCTTGGCTAAATCAATGGCTTCTTGGTATAAATGGATTGCTTTCGAAAATTCCCCTTGATGATGATAGGCATTGGCTAGATTATATATTACGATAATATTACTTGGCTCCCTATTATGGGCTTCTTTGAAATAAGTTATTGCTTCTTTTAACTTTTCTTGAGTTCTTTCCTCTCTTTTTTTTTTCTTAATTATAGAATTTCCTGCCTCGGTTAAATCTCTCACTGGATATAAGGAGGCAAAGGTTAATGTTAGCAGAAAAAGGAAAGCTAATAAAAAAATGTAAATTCTGAATACCATCTTATTATAATATAACATAATTTAATGATGTAATAATGAGTTATCCTATAATGTAAAAAATAGATAAACAACAAATTCTATTTTCTTTTTGTTCGATTAATAAATTAATCGGTCTACTAATAAAGACTAGAAGCAATTCATGCAAAAAACGATATTTATGGAGAATTTTGATTGTATATCTCATTTTTTTTTAAGCGACAATAATAAATCCCGTAGCTTCGATATCTTAATTTCAAAAGGTAGTAGACGTTCCAACTTGGAGTCCAAAATAGACATCTTAAACTTTTCAGGATGTTCCGCTACTGCTTTTAAAGATTTATCGACAACCATTTTCAATAAAAGATCTTGGTTTACCCGGCTGTTATTGAATAGAGTGATTTCATAGTACTCTCCCTGTTCACGGATGGAGAATAATTTCATTTGATTAGCATAGACTCTTATTTCTGCGATTTGAAGGAGTCGATCGATGATGGGAATGGTTTTTCCATATTGAACTTCGATTTCATTCTTTACCCGATCAATTCCTTCAAAAGTATCAATAGCAGCAATTTTCTTATAGACGGCAATCTTCTGTCTATCTTCAGGGATATAGCTATGGGGGATAAATCCTTCGTATTTGAGTTCCAATAAGGTTCCTAGGAAGAGATCACGTTTATCATGTTTTTTTTCATTCCTATTTTTAAGAGATTCATTGATAGATTCATTGAGGAGACGAGTATATAGTTCAAATCCGATGGCCATTATATTTCCCGACTGTTCAGCCCCCAGAATATTACCTGGTCCACGGATATCCAAATCACTCATAGATATTTTAAATCCGGCTCCCAATTCACTATGAGCGGTAAGGGCATCAAGTCGTTTCATGGCATTTTCACTGATGGAACGATCAGGAGGAAGAAAAAAGTAGGCATAGGCTTCCAGATTGGATCTCCCCACTCTTCCCCGGAGTTGATATAATTGGGTAAGGCCAAAGTGATCGACATGGTTTACCATCAAGGTATTGACTCGACTTAAATCCATACCTGACTCAATGATTGATGTGGAAACCAGCATATCGAATTGTTTGTGAACAAAATCATCCATAACTTTTTCCAATTCATGGCCGGCCATCTGTCCGTGAGCTATTTTAATTCGAATCTCCGGCATTTCATGAGATAACATTGAAGCTACTGAAGCCAAAGTAGAAACTCGATTGTGAACAAAAAAAATCTGTCCACCCCTTTCCTTTTCCCGTTTTATCGCCTCTTTGATAATAAAGATATCCCATTCTAATACATAGGTTTTAACTGCTTGACGATTTTGAGGAGGGGTATTTAAAGTAGAGAGGGCTCTTATAGAAGAAAGAGAGAGATGGAGGGTGCGGGGGATGGGGGTGGCAGAAAGTGATAAGGTATCGACATGGGGATAGTTTTTCTTGATTTTCTCCTTTTGTCTCACTCCAAATTTTTGTTCCTCGTCGATCACCAATAGTCCGAGCTTCTTAAATTCTATCTTTTCAGAGAGGAGGGCATGAGTTCCGATGAGAATTTCTATTTTCCCAGCAGTGGTTTCTTTTAAGATATTTTCTCTTTCCTTGCGATCTTTGAAACGGTTTAATACCCTTATAGTAATTGGAAAGTCTTGAAACCTTTTTTCAAATCGTTGAAAATGTTGAAGCGAAAGAATGGTGGTTGGAACTAATACAGCTGCTTGTCGACCAGAAAAAACTACTTTGAAGATTGCTCGCATTGCTACTTCGGTTTTTCCAAAGCCGACATCCCCACAAAGAAGGCGATCCATTACGATACTAGACTCTAAATCCTGTTTGATCTCTTCAGTAGTGCGAAGTTGATCTTCAGTTTCTTGATAAGGGAAGGCAGATTCAAATATTTCTTGAAAAGTATCATCTCGGTTACAGGGAATTTTTTTAAAATCACGCCGTTCTTGGTAAAGATTGATGAGTTCTTTAGTGAGAGCTTCTATCTGTTTTTTTACTCTTTGTTTAATTCGATCCCAGGATTTACCCCCTAAGGTATCTAAACGAGGAGATTGACCTTTACTGCCGATATAACGTTGGACCAGGTTCATTTGCTCTACTGGAACGAATAGTTTGTCGCCTCCTTGATAAGTGATTTTGAGATAGTCTTTTTCACTGCCTTCAGTTTTGATTTTTTTCAAGCCAAGATAACGTCCTATTCCTTGGTTGATGTGAACCACATAATCTCCTTCTCTTAGATCTGTGAAGTATTCAAGAATCTCTGTGAGTCCACGTTCTGGGAGTGATCTAAAAGACATTTTCGGTTTCTTACGAAAAAGTTCAAAATCAGTAATAAGAAGTTGTTTCCCAAAATCTAGACCTTCCGAGAGAGAGTGGCAGATAATATAGAGCTGGCTATTGTTCCTTTTTATATCTGAGCTATCTTCTTCAAGCAAAATGGGATTGAGTGATTGAAAAAAGTCAACCCATTTCTTCCCACTGATGGGACTGGAAGTGAAAAGAAATATCTTCTTATTCTCACTTTCTTGACGGAGGTATTCTCGACACTTGTCAATATCTTTTTTAAATCCCAATGGCCTTTGGGTTAAAAAGTGAATATGTTTAGTTCCAGAATTTTCAGTGGGAGGATGCCGATAAATGGCAATATGGGGGAAATACTTCAGTTTTTCTGGAGGATAGAAACGTTTTTCTGGAAGTGCAAAAGAGGATTGCTTGTCCCATTCTTTATGAAGTTGATACGGTTTGATGAACTCTTTATAAATTAAAGCATTTGATGAAAAATTTTCCTTTTTGAGAATAATCAAAGGTTTAGGAGCGAGGGCAGGAAGTAATGTCCATCCCCATTCTTCATTATCCAAGAAGGGTTCTAAGAGAGCCCATGAAAATTCTTGAAAGCTTTTCCACTTGTTTATGATTTTCTCATCTTTCTCGTCATGTATTTCTTTGAGAAGGACTTTCTTAATAGATTTTTCATCAGTTTTTGAATGGTAATCGTTAAGCCGGGAAGAGGGTAGTGATAGGGTTGTAATCTTTTCTCTTGCTGACTCGGGAAGAAGTTGTTGAGTATGAGGATGAAAAGGTTTGATCATTTCTATCTCTTCATCCCAAAAGTAGATTCGGTAAGGGTGGTTTTCTTGAGAAGTAAATACATCTAAGATATTGTTTTTGATTGCATACTCTCCAGGAATGGTGACTTCATGACTGCGGTGATAGCCCATTTCTTCTAGAATTTTTTTCCAATGTACTAGGGAATAGTTATCCCCCACCTTAATATGTGATTCTGATCTTTTGTTTTGAGGAGTTGGGGAAGGTATCTTCTCTAGGGCAGCTTTTAATGAAGTAACAATCAATAGAGGATGATAATCTTTATTGTTATTGATTTGGGTCAATCGATGAATCAAGGTGTGGCGAGCGTGACATTCCTTAATTGGAAGTGGAGTGAGTTTTCCTGGTAATTCTGAAAGGGATGGGTAATAATAAAGGTTTTTAAAACCGGGAAAGAAGAATTGAATTTCCTCATAAAGGTTGAAGGCTTCAGAGTCGTTAGAAGCAAAATAGAATAAAGTTTGATAACGTGTCATTTTCTTATGAAAGTGTTCATGAAAAAAATTTCCGAGAAATAAGATAAGAGCAGTAGGAAGAAAGCCAGAGAGAGTCGGGAGTCCATCCTCTAATAAGTCTATAAATTCCCTAAAAGGTTGAGATTGTCGGAAATGACGAATGATGGTGTCACGATAGTCAGAGGCATAATATTCATTTCCCATATCTATATCCTAACTTTATCAAATGAAATTTAATAGAAAAAGGAAAAAATTTCATAAATTTATAAGTCAGAGTTGAAGTTAAACTCGCTTTAGATCAATCCAAACCTTATCTCCAGAATACCAGGTAATCAAAGAATAACTGAGAAAAATTAGAGAATTTTGATCTCCTTTACTAATGAATATGTTCAAGGCTTATTTTTGATTGGTTTTTGTGAGTACATTTAATTATAACTTCAATACAACTTTTTATTTATAATCAAGAAAATAATTTCATGTTGATATTGTATAATCTACATTATGGAATTAGCTGATATATTTGAAAATAATCGAAAATGGGTTAAGCAGAAGTTATCTGAAGATTCAAATTTTTTTAAACGTTTAGCAGAAGGACAAAGTCCCCAAATTCTCTATATCGGATGTTCTGATAGTCGGGTTTCGGCTGAGGAAATCATGGGTTTGTCTCCAGGACAGATGTTTGTTCACCGTAATATCGCAAATATGGTATCCAATCTAGATTTTAGTGTGATGTCTGGAATTAAATTTGCGGTTGATTATTTAAAAGTTACTCATATTATTGTTTGTGGACATTACTCCTGTGGTGGGGTCAAAGAAGCCATGATGTCTCATGACCTAGGTATTCTCAATCCTTGGCTTAGAAATATCCGTGATGTTTATCGTTTTTATCAGAAAGAATTGGATAAAATTCTTGATGAAGAAAAAAGATATAGGCGTTTGGTGGAGCTCAATGTTCAGGAGCAATGTGTCAATGTTATTAAGGTGGAGTCAGTACAGAAAGCCTATTATGAAAGAAAATTAAAAGTTCATGGTTGGGTCTTCGACTTTCAAACCGGTTTATTGAGCAATCTCAAAATTGATTTTGACAGAATATTAGTTAAAATTATGAAAATATATCATTTAGAACGATAAAAAATAATTTTATGTCATTGTTTTAAAAAGTAGTAAATTTTACTACGTAAAATTAGCATGAAATTAATAAGATCAAATAATTATTGGTGGAAGTGTTATAAAACTTAAACAGTTGTTAAATTATGCGAAAACTTGGCTTAAGCTAGCTACTAAATTTAGTCTTATATTCTCTTCCGTACTGCTTGGTATCCCAGGCCCTGCAGTGATAGCCCTGTTTCATAGTGGAATTAATTTTGGTTTTAAAAAAACTCTTCCGTTTTTCTTTGGGATTATCAGTGGGTTTCTGTTTAATTTATCGATATCCTTTTTAGGGATCACGGTTTTTATTGAATATGAAACTGTTTTTGGAATTTTTAAAATTGTGATGTTGGGGTATATTTTTTATCTAGCTTATAAAATCGCTACTTCTAAACCCTTGGAGGACAAAATAAATGTGCAACCGATGTCTTTTTACCAAGGTCTATTTTTTAACCTTTTAAACCCGAAGGCGTATATAGCCGCATTGTCTGTGATCAGTCAATTTTCTCTCGTTGCCGATTAATACATATTCGATTGTAGTTATAATCTTCATCGACATTCTAATAGCTATGATATTACAAGAAATGTGGTGTTTGTCTGGCAATTTATTGAAAAATATTTTTTCTCATCCTAAGATATACAAATGGGTGAATCTCATTTTAGCAATCCTATTAATATGGTCGGTGGTTTATTCTTATTTTTGTGAATTCATCATAAACCGGCAAATTAATTGGTTGAAAAACGAAGTTAAAAGACAATAATTCTTCAAAAAAATATAAAATTTACCTAATTATTTGATAGTTATTATAAATTTTATGTACATAAAGGTAATTTTTGTTAAATACTACTTAAATTCTGATGATTTTTCACTTTTTTAATCGACATATTCTCCAAAATCTGTTATAATTACTATCGCTAATTTTAATTAGCATCTGGAATTTATCCATGTTTCATGGATAAATCTGGTTATTTGAAATCTTGGAGAGCATCGTATGAGAAACTCAAGGCGTTATTGTCTTAAGTCATTAAATACTTGATAACTTTGGATGATAATAACAAAAAGATGAGGAAAAGAAAGAAAGGGTGTAAGACGGATGCCTTGGCACCAAATGGCGATGAAGGACGTAGTATGTTGCGATAAGCTACGGGGAGCTGCATGCAAGTTTTGATCCGTAGATTTCCGAATGGGGAAACCCACATGGAGTTATGTCCATGTATCCGGCGCAAGCCGGAGGCAAACCCGGGGAACTGAAACATCTAAGTACCCGGAGGAAGAGAAATCAACAGAGATTTTCCTAGTAGCGGCGAGCGAACGGGAAAGAGCCCAAACCTGTATCGTACAGGGGTTGTAGGACCTCAACGTGTTTTAAAGATAATAGGGGAATACTTTTGGAAAGGATAACCAAAGAAGGTAATAGTCCTGTACCCGAAATTGTCTTTAGAGCTAGGGGTATCCTGAGTAGCGCCATCCACGTGGAATTTGGCGTGAATCTGGGGGGACCACCCTCCAAGGCTAAACACAAGTTGGTGACCGATAGTGAACAAGTACCGCGAGGGAAAGGTGAAAAGAACCCCGTGAGGGGAGTGAAATAGAACCTGAAATCTTACACTTACAAACAGTGGGAGCCTGGCTTGCTAGGTGACCGCGTGCCTTTTGCAGAATGAGCCTACGAGTAAATGTATGTAGCAAGGTTAAGCTTCTTTTGGAGTGTAGCCGTAGTGAAAGCGAGGATTAAAAGTTCGATTTAGTTGCATATATTTGACCCGAAACCAAGTGATCTATTTATGGGCAGGTTGAAGTTTGGGTAACACCAAATGGAGGACCGAACCGGTATCCGTTGAAACGGGTTCGGATGACCTGTGAATAGGGGTGAAAGGCCAATCAAACTTGGTTATAGCTGGTTCTCTTCGAAATATATTTAGGTATAGCCCCAAAAGTTTAGTTGTAGGGGTAGAGCACTGAATGGGTGAGGGCCTTTAACCGGGTACCAAATCCAATCAAACTCCGAATACTACAACTCCAGATTTTGGGAGTCAGACTGTGGGGGATGAGCTCCATAGTCAAAAGGGAAAGAGCCCAGACCGTCGATTAAGGTCCCTAATTGTATGCTAAGTGATTTAAAGGAAGTTTAGACACTATGACAGCCAGGAGGTTGGCTTAGAAGCAGCCATTCCTTAAAAAAGTGCGTAATAGCTTACTGGTCGAGTGTTTATGCGCCGAAAATTTGCGGGTCTAAGCATATAACCGAAATCACGGATGGCAGCTTGCTGCCATGGTAGAAGAGCGTTCCCTAAGCCTGTGAAGATAAGCCGTGAGGTTTATTGGAGGTATGGGAAGTGAGAATGTAGGCATTAGTAACGAAAAGACGGGTGGAAAACCCGTCCGCCGTAAACCCAAGGTTTCCGGGGGAAGGATTGTCCTCCCCGGGTTAGCCGGCCCCTAAGGCGAAGCCGAAAGGTGTAAGTCGATGGGAAAGGGATTAATATTTCTCTGCTTGATGCGTAGCGTGATGGACTGACTCAGGAGGTGAATCTCTGCCGGTTATACGAATTCCGGTCTAAGGTGTTAGACGTGCATTGTTTAATAGATAATGATTAGTTGAGCACCGAATGCCAAGCGAGCTAAGGTTAGCTGAAGAGGGTGTAGCCCGACTGACAAGAAACAGGTTCTAAACATATACGCATCAAACCGTACCGCAAACCGACACGGGTGGGTGGGATGAGTATTCTCAGGCGTACGAGAAAACTACAGCTAAGGAACTCGGCAAATTAGCTCCGTAACTTCGGAAGAAGGAGCGCCATCTTGGGGGCAACTTTGAGATGGCCGCAGTGAAAAGATCCAAGCGACTGTTTACCAAAAACACAGGACTCTGCAAACCCGTAAGGGAACGTATAGGGTCTGACGCCTGCCCGGTGCCGGAAGGTTAATAGGAGATGTCAGCGGTTCGCCGCGAAGCATTGAATTGAAGCCCTGGTAAACGGCGGCCGTAACTATAACGGTCCTAAGGTAGCGAAATTCCTTGTCACCTAATTAGTGACCTGCACGAATGGCGTAACGATTTGGATACTGTCTCAGTTGTAGACTCGGTGAAGTTGAAAGACCGGTAAAGATGCCGGTTACCCGCAGTAGGACGGAAAGACCCCGGAACCTTCACTGCAACTTAGTATTGACTTTTGGTATTACATGTGTAGCATAGGTGGGAGACTTTGATCTATGGGCGCTAGCCTATAGGGAGTCATCGGTGAAATACCACTCTTGTGCTATTAAAAGTCTAATCCCGCACACGGGAGACATTGCTTGGTGGGCAGTTTAACTGGGGCGGTTGCCTCCTAAAGCGTAACGGAGGCGTACAAAGGTTGGTTCAGTATGTATGGAAAGCATACGTGGAGTGCAATGGCATAAGCCAGCTTAACTGCGAGACCTACAAGTCGAGCAGATGCGAAAGCAGGTCATAGTGATCCGGTGGTTCTGAGTGGAAGGGCCATCGCTCAACGGCTAAAAGGTACTCCGGGGATAACAGAGTTATCCTCCCTAAGAGTTCATATCGACGGGAGGGTTTGCTACCTCGATGTCGGCTCATCACATCCTGGGGCTGTAGCAGGTCCCAAGGGTTTGGCTGTTCGCCAATTAAAGTGGTACGCGAGCTGGGTTCAGAACGTCGTGAGACAGTTCGGTCCTTATCCACTGTGGGCGTTGGATGTTTGAGAGAATTTACTCCTAGTACGAGAGGACCGGAGTGAACAAACCTCTAGTGTACCGGTTGTTACGTCAGTAGCAAGCCGGATAGCTATGTTTGGAATGGATAACCGCTGAAAGCATCTAAGTGGGAAGCCGTTCTCAAGATGAGACATCCCTCTCTCTTCGGAGAGTAAAGTTCCCTTCTAGACCAGAAGGTTGATAGGCCGGAAGTGTAAGCATGGTAACATGTTCAGCTGACCGGTACTAATCGAACGTAAGACTTTTCTTCATCAATTTCTCATACGATGCCCTCTCTAGATTTAAGATAAAGAAAGTGAAAAGATTACATTAAACAAAAGTTCCAGAATTGAACATTTCTTCAACTAAGATTACCCCCCCCCCCCCCCCTCTCTTAATTTTTTATAGTAAAAAACTGATCTGCTTTAGAATAGTTTTTTTAGCCTGGCAACTCTATACGTTATACTATTTGTATAAAAATTTTTTAATACGGAGTACGAAAAATGAAAAAAAAATTACAAAAAGTATTGATAGTTGTTTTTATGCTATCTTTACTAATTATTTCTTCTTGTGCATCTTTAACATTTTCAAAGAAAAATGGACCTATGAAAGGCGAGCCAACTATTACGGGATGGCAAAATGATACTATTTTTAGTATGGAAAAGGCTTCATGGGGATTTGATAATAATAAGGAAGTTTGTGAGAATGGTGAAGCAGTTCAAGTTACTCATACTAGAAACATGGGGCATCATTTATTATCTCTTATCACCCTTTACATTTACCAGCCACATACAGTTAAAATTTGGTGCGAATAGAATAAATATTGTGCTATAGGGCATTTAGAGATACCCTATAGCACAACTTGATTTCAAACAAAATAATTCGAACAGATTTAAAATCATATCTTTAGAGAATAAGAGATAAAATAACTTAGTACTTTTTAGGAAATATTATATCGTTCCTACCATTGCAGTGAATGGGAGAAATAGTTTTATAGACTTATTACTTTTTTGAATTTAACATGTTTCCAATTTACCGCAATTAGTATAGCCTCTTTATCAAAATAAATAAGCCTGTTTTAAAATAAAAAGATTCTTCTTTTTATTATTTTTTCATCTTTTTGAGCTATGTTTAATTTTACTAATATTTAAGAAGAATCGAAGTTTTCTTTTTTTTTATTCAAACTGATAGTTTTTTTAGTCAATAAATGTTAATATATTATAATTTTATTTAAAGAGAAAGGGTGAATTAGTTTTTATGAAGAAGTTCTTTATTTTCTTAGTTTTGTTGATAGTTTTTTCTGTATTTAATGTACATGCTCAAAGAGATGAGAGAGGAAAAGTTCGCCTATCATTTCAGCAAGGTGATCTGATGTTCTATGTGATGTCAGGTTATCCTAAGATACCGGATTTGACAATTTTGGGACTAGGGAATGATATAACCGATATTCCTCCAATTGGAGGTGGCTTTCATCTTTCAGTTATTGATTATCTGTCTTTGGGTATTGAATCTATTTATACTTATAAGATATTTGAGCAATATAAAATCACTCAAACCGATTTAATCAAATTAAAAAGAAGCTATATTATTTTAGTGGGAAAATTATTGTTTCATTACCCTTTTCGTTTTTTTAATCCATATTTTGGTGGTGGAGCAGGTTATATGTGGTTACGTCATCCTTCTAGAATTAGCGATCAAAATTCTGCTGGTTTATATTGGACGGGTATAATTGGCTTCCGGCTTGCCTTCGGTAGTAAGGCACCATTTGGTTTTTTTGTTGAAGCTGCTTACCCTTATCCCCTTATCGCTGGGGGGATTTATTTTCGTTTTAAGATGTTTTGACTTTGTTCTTAAGAAAATCAAGAAATAAGGGTCTAAGGAGTTAAAGGTTGGATTTCCCGGATATCTTTAGCTTTAAGTAAGAACATAAGGAGACGTTCCCAGCCTACTGCCACTCCGGAGATAGGTTGACCCTGTTGGTACAAATTTTCGAGAGCAGATAGAAATTGTCCATCCATAACCAAATACTCTCCTTCTTTATCCATTGTTTTGGTTTTGTCTAAATATATTTGCCAGCGTCTTCTCTGTTCCGATGGATCTAATAATTCCTGAAATCCGTTACAGATTTCCATACCTCCTAAGTAGGCTTCAAAACGAAGACCATATTCAAGACTATTTTGAGAGGTGGTCTTGTTTTTTTTTAAGGGGGACGATAAGCCATAAGAATATCTTATTCCCTCACTGAAAGAAGCCTGAAATATGGGATATTCATAGATGATGGTGGGGCCAGAGCGGATCTCAGGTTCAACTTTATTTAAGAACAACCAATAAAAGGCATCATCCAGAGTAGTGGGATTAAAGCCTCGTTTCTTAGCCACCAGCAATATCTCGTCCCAATTGTCCCATTGATCAAAATCTATATCCGCATATTCTCTAAAAGCTTCGGCCATTGTAATAATTTTCCAATTTTCTTTGATTAGTTTGGTTCTATTATAATCAATAGTCGTATTATTGTTTAAATGATGGATTGTCAATTCGATTAAATAGTGCACTAGATCGATAAACTCGTTGATTAATTCTGACAAAGTAATTCCGGTGTGATACCATTCCAAAAGAGTAAACTCATTAAGGTGTTCTGGAGAGTCACTTTTTTCTAAATCTCTGAAACAAGGACCCAGTTCAAATATCTTAGGGATACCGGTTAGGATTTTTTTTAAAGACAATTCAGGAGATACCCGTAAGAAACCTTGTTTAAAGGACTTTATATTTTGTTTATTAGTTGAGTAAGGATTTAGACTGACTTTAAGAGGCTGAATATTCTCTTCCAAACTACTGTGAGGAAGAATAACCGGGGTGGTGACTTCCAAAAAATCATGATTTTGAAACCATTTTCTAAGACCCTGTTCCAGAAAAGCACGGTTTTTTAAATTGGTAAGATGAGTTGAAATAGCCCGAAGTTGATTCATTCGGAGAGAATTTGGAATTAAGAAAAATGACCGGTTTGTCCTCGATGGCGGAGGGTGTGGTCAATTAAAACCAAAGCGGTTACAGCTTCAATGATGGGGACGGCTCGGGGTAAAACACAAGGGTCGTGCCGACCTTTAACGGTAAAAGTTTCCTTTTTAAGTTGGGTGTTGATGGTAGATTGGGGACGAAGAATGGTTGCCGTCGGTTTGAAGGCGGCTCGAAAGATAATTGGCATTCCGTTTGTAATGCCTCCTTGGACACCTCCGGAATGGTTAGTTTTAGTCGTTACCTTACCTTTACGTACCAGAAAACGATCATTATGTTCAGAGCCAAGTAAGACAGTACCGCCGAAACCAGAGCCGATCTCAAAACCTTTACAAGCATTGATTCCAAGAACTGCCTTCCCCAAGTCGGCTTCTAATTTATCATAGATCGGCTCTCCCAACCCAACTGGAATATTCTTAGAAACACATTCGATTATCCCCCCCAGGGAATTTCCTACCTTCTTAGTTTTTTCGATAAGGTTTATCATCTTTTTGGCTATCACCGGATCGGGGCAACGCACTGGATTGGCTTCCACTTGGTTTTGGGTAACTGATTTGGGTATTTTGGCTTTAAGATTTTTTATTGAAATGACGTAGGCTAAGATATCACAATTAAACCATTCCTTAAGAATTTTTTTAGCTATAGCTCCGGCGGCTACAGTTCCTGCGGTGAGTCGGGCTGAACTTCTGCCTCCTCCAGCTATTGATCTGAGTCCATATTTTTTCTCATAAGTGTAATCAGCATGAGAAGGACGGAAAGTCTTGCTAAGGTTGAGATAATCTTGAGATCGGTGATCTTGGTTGCGGATCATGAGTGATAAAGGAGCTCCAGTGGTTAACCCTCTCTCTATGCCAGAAAGGATTTTTACTTGATCATTTTCCTTTCTGGGAGTTGTGAGAGAATTTTGACCGGGTCGGCGACGATCCAATTCTTTTTGAATATCGCTATCCTGAAGATAAATTCCTGGAGGACATCCTTCTACTACCGTCCCTAGGCCGTATCCATGGGATTCACCCCAATTCGTAACTTTAAACATTACTCCAAAACTATCACCAGCCATTTTTATTATTTACTTATATTAATTGTATGATATTTTTTCAATATTTCAAGCACATCTGAAACCGTAGTTTCGATTTTTCCACAACTTTCGATTCGGTGATGAGAGAATTTTCGATAAAGAGGAAGTCGTTCCTCATATTTTTTACGAGTTTCTTCTATTATAGTTTGCTCTCTATTTGGATTTTGGTTGATGATAGATGAATAAGACAATAGGGGACGGTGTTTATCTTTCTGAAGACGTTTTATTAGGGTTTCTCTGTCGGTGTCGATCCAGAACACAATAGCTTTATTTAAAAAGTGCTCTAAGTTTTTGGGATTTTCTACTACACCTCCTCCTAAATCAATCACTGCCTGTTTTTTTTGAGATAATTTATAACAAACCTGTTTTTCTTTTTCTCGAAAAGATGACCATCCATTAAAGGGGATCCATTTAGAAAGTTCCCCGACTTCCTTTTCAATAATCTTGTCACTACTAAAATATTTCCACTTGATTTTTTGAGCTAGGATTTGAGCCAAAGTAGATTTTCCCGATCCCCGATAGCCAATCATGACAATAAGATTTTTTTCCATGTAATCAAAGATAAGAGACTATGAATCCTAATCTTATTAATTTGTTAAAATAGTCGGGAAAAGACTTTTCAACAGCTATATAGTTTTTTATTTTATTTCTTGGCTACGGAGAGCAAGAAGGGAGAGACTCATTACCAATCGATGATCATTGTGAGAGTCAAGCAATGCTGGACAGGGATTTCCTCCTTCAATCTCCATAAACTGACTTCCGACTTTAACTTTAATTCCAACTTTTCGAAGTTCGCTAGCTATATCTTCCACACGATTAGACTCTTTAAGGCGAAGATGAGATATCCCGTTGATTCGGGTTTTTCCTGAGGCACAGGCAGCTATTACTGCCAAAGTTGGAGCTGCATCGGGCATATGAGTCACATCTACGGTTATTCCTCGTAGTCCTTTAGCAGGAGGATATATTTTTAATCCTTTATCTACCCTTTCTATTTCACATCCCATTTTCTCAAGAACCGTAGGGAACTCACCTTCTCCTTGAAGGGTATGGTCGGGATAATCACAAATGGTAAGGGATTCTTTAGAAAGAGCTGCCAAGGCCATAAAATAAGTGGCAGAGACAGGATCTGCTTCCACAGTATATTTTCGTCCTTGATATCGCCCTTGGGGGATGATTAGAGTGGCTTGATTATTTTTGTTCACTGCAGGTTCTATGTGGGCGGTAATTCCAAATTTTTTCATAAGGTCTAGGGTCATTGTAAGATATTTCTTTGAGACTAGGGAAGTAAGGATTCGAACCTGAGTTTCTTTTCCAACATTATTATTTATTTGTGCATAAGGAAGAGTTAGGGCTAGGGCAGAAAAGAATTGACTGCTTTCATTTCCTTTAAGGGAGGTTTCACCTTGGATGAGAGGACCAGTGATGGTTATAGGAAAGGTCTCTCCTTTTACCTTAGCTCCCAAGTCACGAAGGGCATTTAAAATTTGTCCCATTGGACGTTCTTTCATACGAGGAGCACTATCAAGGATAATCGGTTTGCTACCTAGTCCGGCTAATGCGGTAACAAAACGAGAAAAAGTACCGTTTTCACCGGTAAACACTGAAGCTGGAGATTTGATTTTCCCTCCCGTACCTATGATTTCCCAAGTATTTCCATTTCTGGAAATTTTTGCTCCTAAATTAATAATTCCTTGGCTGGCAATTTTAATATCGTTATTCTGGGGAAGATTATGAAAAGTACTAGTTCCTTCAGCTAAGACTGCAATAATAAGAAGTCGATTAGCCAAGTATTTACTCCCTGGCACTGTAACTTCTTTTTCTTTTAAGGCATTGATTGGCTTTGTGATAGTGATAATAGATGTCATGTTAGGATTGAGTGATATAATATAAATAATTGTATAATGAATCTATTTATTTTCGCTTAGTATTTTTTTTAAATGTTCAAATCTTCTATTGTTCCTAATGATTTGGAGGTACTCCATTTTGATGGATGGCCAGGAAGGATATTTCATTGTTTGATAGCCCCTTCTACCAATACCTATATCATGGATGCTTTACGTAGGGACCGGGATCAACTTATAAATTATGATGTGGTGTGGACAGATTATCAGAATCAAGGTAGGGGGAGAAGGGGAAGAAAGTGGATTGTTCCTACTCCAGAAGAAGGGAAGGCTCTTACTTTCAGTATTTTATTTTCCTTTGATCTGGATAGTGAAAATAAAATTTATCACAGGGGCTCCAAAAACAAGTCATTTAAGTTAGAAAATATTAATTCTTTGTCTCAGGTTGCTGCTTGGACCTGGGCGACCTTGATGCGGGAAGCTGGAGTAAAAGTAAATCTCAAATGGCCGAATGATATCATAATCCATAAGAAGAAGTTAGCCGGGCTCTTAACCGAAACCATTATTGTAGATAAGAATTTTTTTATGGTTTTAGGTATGGGAATAAATTTGGTTTTTAATGAAGTTTTTTTAAAGCGATTGGAAACAGAAACAGGACGACAGGTCATATCATTACAAGAATGCCTTCCGATAAATAAAGGGGATATTAATAAAAGAAATATGCTAAATCCTCGAAATGCTCTCAATAAATTTTTAAAAAAGTTTTTCTCTTTTTTCGAGCTTTGGCAAGTTGAAGGTTTTGCTCCCTTTGTTGAGTCTTGGAAAGGACTAAGTGATCTTATCGGTCAACAAGTAAGTCTTAATGACATACTCGGTCAAAAGAAGAAAGTAGTGGTAGAGGATATTGCAAGAAACGGTTATCTCATCGTAAGAGAAAAGGGGGTGAGAAAAACTATTGATTTCGGTGAAATTGAGTATTGAATTGAATAAATTGATCTAATAATTAAATAAAAAATATAGAATGATAGAATATCCTATCTATATAACTATTCCAGTTATATTTTAAGAACGTAAATGGTAGTTTAATGGGCTTAGCTGACTACTTTTGCCATAAAATAGTTTTACATGATATAATGCTTTTGTTACATTTATGTTTATGGAGGTGACAATGTTAAATAAGAATATTTTTAAGCTAGTAATTTATGGGTTTCTTGGCTGGATGTTGGTATTTGGGTTCAGTGTTGCAGCTAAGAAACGTGTAATTATTGCTGGTGGTCCTGCTGGTGGAACTTTTCAAGTTTTTGCTAATGCAGTTCAAATCTATGATCCGATCAAGGATTTGAAAAAGTATAACGTGAAAGCTCAAGCTAGTGGGGGTTCTACTGAAAACCTACGACTAGTAAATGGCAATCGAGTTCAGATGGGGGTAGTTCATTCCGGAGTTATTTTCAATGGCCGACAAGGGACGCTGAAAGGTGATAAGAAAAAGTACCGCAATGTGTTGGCTGTGGGTTTTCTTTATGGTTCCCCTGCCCAGTTGATTGTAAAAAAGGGCTCTGGTATCAAAAGCGTTAAAGACTTAAAAGGTAAACGAGTCGGGGTGGGCAATGCTGGTTCGGGAGCTTTCGCTAATTGTGAGCTATTCTTCTCCTACATGGGAATCTGGGATAAAATCGATCGTAATGCTATGGGGTACAACGATGCCGCTCAGGCTTTTGGGAATAACCAATTGGATGCTTTCTGGTTGCTCACGGGATTTCCTTCTGGTGCTGTGATCTTGGCTGCTCAAAACAATGATATTGAGATGGTTAATCTACAGAAAGATGCTGAAAACAGTGGATACTTTAAAAAATATCCTTACTTTACTAAGATGACGATTCCAGCTGGAACTTATAAAGGGGTTAATTCTCCCTCCCTTACCTTTGAAGACTCTTCTATCTGGGTTGCGAATAAAAAGGTTTCTAAAGACTTAGTCTATCAAATGATGAAGATCATGTATGCGGATGCTGGATTGGAATTCATGAAGAAACAAAAGGGTACCTTCAAGTCCATGACAGTGAAAAACGGAACTAGTGGCATTATTACTCCTCTCCATCCCGGAGCTAAAAAGTTCTGGAAGGAAAAAGGCGTTCTTTAACATTAAGTTTCACTTATTTAAATTTTTCTGGGAGAATTTCCTCCTGGAAAAATTCTTTTCTCTTTTTTCTGAATTTTTCATATTAAAATAATTGAATCTATAATCTGTTAGTGTTAGGTATATTGGAGGTCATATGAAAAACCAGTCGTTAAACCGTATCGAATTTTTTATTTTTTCAGGAGCATCTTTGTTTCTACTTTTCTTCTATGCTTATTCATCAATTTTTCGTCCTGCTTCTACGGAATATCATCGGGGCATTTATGTCATTCTTACTTATGCTTTATGCTTTATGGTTTATCGTTCTCGACATTTTTTACTACGGATTTTTGATTATACTTTAATTGCTGCTTCTCTTATCACTATAGGTTATTGGATCCTCAACTTTGAAGATATCAATTATCGGGTAGGTGCTGAAAATGAGGTAGATCGTATGATTGCGGTAGTTGGGGTGTTGGTTGGTTTGGAGCTTTCCCGTCGGGTATTGGGTCTTGTTTTTCCGATTATGGGTATTATCTTTCTCGCTTATGGGGTTTATGGTTATCTCTTTCCAGAAGTGATCTCTCATTCCGGAGCCAGTTTTGTTGATTTGTGTACTAGTATTTTTTATAAAAGTGATGGTCTTTTTGGAATCATGCCCAGTGTTTTAGCTAATTATGTATTACTGTTTATCTTTTTTGGTGCTTTTTTGGAGGTGAGTAAGGCCCAAAGATTTTTCATGGATTTCCCCATGGCTTTAGTTGGACATCGACAGGGAGGGCCAGCCAAAGTATCGATTATTGCTAGTGGTTTTTTTGGATCCATTTCTGGGAGTGCCATAGCCAATACTGTTTCTACCGGTACTTTCACCATTCCGATGATGAAGAAAGCGGGCTTCAAGCCCGAAGTAGCTGGAGGTGTTGAGCCAGCGGCTTCTATTGGAGGGATGTTCATGCCGCCAATCATGGGAGCTGGGGGGTTTATCATGGCTGAACTCACCTCCGTCCCCTATTCCACAATTATGTTGGTGTCTCTTTTCCCGGCGATCCTTTATTTCTTTTCCGTTTATGTGATGGTGCATTTCTATGCTAAGAAAAATAATCTAACAGGAGCTCGTCCCGAGATAACCGGTTGGCAAATATTTAAGAGGGGCTGGCATAACCTTGTGCCTTTGATAGTTATCACCGTAATCATGCTCTTAGGCTATTCGCCAGCTTATGCTGCAGTGGTTGGAATTGTTAGTTGTTTGGTTGTGGGACTAATTAATGACCGTAAGAAATTTTCTATCAAACAATTTGCTCGAAGTATCCTCACTGCCTCCAATGATGGCTTTGAACAGAGCATTAAGATTGGGTCTACTGTAGGAGTGATCGGTATTATTATCGGGGTTCTGTCATTTACCGGTTTAGTGCTTACCTTTGCCGATATCATTATCGAGATAGCAGCTGGTTCCTTGCCCTACACTATTTTACTTATTGCTTTGGCTTCATTGGTACTGGGAATGGGGGTACCAGTAACCGCTGCCTATCTCATCACTGCAGTGGTAGCAGTGCCCTCTCTTACCGAACTTGGTGTTCCTCTTCTGGCTGCTCATATGATTGTGTATTGGCTTTCCCAAGATTCCAATATCACACCTCCGGTTTGTATTGCTGCTTTCACTGGAGCAACTATTGCCAAAGCCAATATGTGGCTTACCGCGATTCAGTCTTTGAAGTTTGCTAAAATGCTTTACCTGGCCCCATTTTTCTTTGCCTACATTCCCGCCTTTTCTCTGGAAGGAACTTTCGGTGAAATCACAACTGCTTTTTCCTTAACTACAATTTTTACTTTTATCTTTGGGTATCTATTGAGTGGGCATTGGTTTAAATATTTTAACCGAAAAACAAAAACATAAACATCTATCGGTTTAAAATAGGGTTTAATCTAAGGCGGGGATATGTTGGGTGAGGATTGGACTATCTATCTTATTTTTTTTGGTGGGGGTTTGGTGCACAGTGCTTTGGGTTTTGGCTTTCCGCTTTTCACCACTCCTCTCATCTCCATGATTCATGATGTCCGCTATGCCATTCTTCTTACAGTAATTCCCACAATTTTAAATAATCTTTTTAACATAATCAAAGGAGGTCCCTTTATAGATTTAGTAAAAAGGTATATTGTCCTTGCCTTTGTTGGAGTAATCGGCTCTTTTTTGGGAACCTATTTAATTATATATTTTCCAGCTGAACCTTTTAAACTGATTCTCTCTATAAGTATAGTTGTTTATCTCTATACCTGTTATCGTAAAATTAAGCTTACATTCATTCAAGAAAATTTCTCCAATATGGTGATTTTTGGCTTTCTCGGTGGTATTGTTGGAGGAACGGTCAATGTTTCCCTGGCTGTTTATGTCATCTTCCTTCTTAATTTAGGACTATCTAAAATTGCAACCGTCAAGATCATTAACTATTGTTTTGTATTGGGTAAAATTGCCCAACTGATTATTTTTTCCTTTTTCGGCTACTATGATTATCCTTTATTGGAAAAAATTATTGTCTCAAGTGTTGCAGTTATTCCAGGTATGATGGTAGGATATCAGTTAAGAAGGAGGATTACAGAGGGAGTCTTTCGGAGAATTCTCTATGGGGTATTAGTGGTTGGTGGTATCATTGTCGGTTATCAAGGAATTCGTTTTTTCTTCCTATAACCATTAGATATGTTAAAATTTCCATGTAATAACTCGTACTGAGCAAATACTTTAAAATCATTATTATACTAAAAGGATTATCATGAAGAAAAAATTGATTTTAGCATATTCTGGAGGTCTTGACACCTCCATTATCTGTAAGTGGCTTGACCTTAAGGGTTATCAGGTTATCTGTATGGTTGCGGATATTGGGCAGCCAGAAAATTTTTCCGAACTCAAGAAAAAAGCCATCGCCTCGGGAGCTAAGAAAATAGTTGTGAAAGATTTACGCAAGGAATTCATTGTCGATTATGTTTATCCTTCCATCGCTTTTCATGCTCTTTATGAGGGACGTTATTTGCTAGGAACTTCCTTAGCTAGACCTCTCATCGCTAAGGCTATGGTAGATGTTGCCCGTGTTGAAAAAGCATCCAGTTTTGCCCATGGGGCGACCGGAAAAGGAAATGACCAAGTCCGATTTGAATTATCTCTTCAAGCTCTTTCTCCTGAATCCAAGATCATCGCCCCCTGGAAGATTAGTGAATTCTATTCCCTTATCAAGGGTCGCAAAGAAGCCATGGATTTTGCTCGAAAACATAATATTCCTATCAAGGCGACTACCAAAACTCCCTGGTCTAGTGATGCTAATCTACTGCATATCAGTTTTGAAGCTGGAATTTTAGAGAATCCAGCTTGTAAACCTCCTGAAAAAATGTTTGAGTATTCGGTTTCTCCGGAAAAGGCTCCGAACCGAATAACCCCCCTTACTATTGACTTTGTCAAAGGGATGGCTGTTGCCGTGAATGGGAAACGGGTGGGACCGGTAGCTCTTATGGAAAAACTCAATCAAGTTGGTGGGAAAAATGGAATTGGTCGGATCGACATCGTCGAAAGCCGTTTTGTGGGGATGAAGAGCCGAGGGGTCTATGAAACTCCAGGAGGAAGTATCCTACATTTGGCCCATCGTGATTTGGAAACCCTTACCCTTTCACGATCGTTGATCCAACTCAAAAACACCCTTATGCCTCACTTCGCATCCTTGGTGTATAACGGTTTTTGGTTTGGTCATGAAATGCGTTGTCTTTTGGCCTTGCTTAATGAAACCCAAAAGCCAATCAGTGGTCGAGTTTATCTGGAACTTTACAAGGGCAATGTGACCGTAATAGGAAGGGAATCAAGGAATTCCCTTTATGATGATAAGGTAGCTTCAATGGAAGATGATGCCGGGGCCTATCATCCTGAAGATGCTGTTGGATTTATTCGCCTCAATGCCCTCCCTTTGATTATGGAGGCAAAACGTGATAACCGAATGAATAAAAATGGGAAAAAGAGATAAATTTTTCAACCTTTAATAAACTTTATAATAAGTTGTAAGGAGGTTATAATAAAGAGTTCAATACTTCTTCGATGTCAAAGCGGTAGGGAGACTGGGGGTTTAGAGTGAGAAGGCGGTGAAGAATTTTCTCTGTCTACGCAAAGATTAATGACATATCCTCTACTCGATTACAATGGCGGAGTGTTTGCTGTAGTAGAAGCTTGTAATAAAAGAAATAGCGAACAATATACCAATGATGATTTCCAACTTTTATCTATTTTTTGTCAACAAGCAGAAAAAACGATTAGACATGCACTACATACTCATACATTAAAACAGAATATACGTGTTTTATTCGATAAAATAACAGAATTACAAACACCACCATTAATTTTTGATAGCAAAGAGATAAAGAATCAAGTTGATATCATGTCATGTACAAATTGGCACGATCAGATATCACCAATTCTCATTAATGGTGATCCTGGTACGGGAAGGAGTTTTCTTAAAGCACATTCATAAAAATAATCACAGAAAAACAAAACCTATAGTTGAAATTGACAGTATTGATCTTGTAAAGAGATTAGCCAGTGTGAATAAAGTTGAGATAAAATTAAGGGGAATTAATAAAAATTATAAGATCGGAGTAAAGAAAGATTACGAAGGTCTTTTTGAAAAAGCAAGAGGTAGTACAGTAGTATTGGATGAGATATGGGCATTGCCTCAAAAAGTTCAACAAGATATTGTTAGCTTACTACAGCATAAATTGTTTAGTAAAGTAGATAGTGACAGTATGCAAGTGTTGGATGTCCGAGTTATATGTACTAGTACCAAGGATATAAATATATTGGTACAAAAAGGCGAATTTTCGGAAGAATTATATTTTTTTAATTAACTCTTTATCGATGAGGCTTACCCCGATCAATAGTAGGCTAGAAGATCTTTCTGTACTTGCACAATATTATATAAATTACTATCATAAAACTATCGAAAAAGTCGATCTCAAAGTATATACTATATTAAAACGTTATGTATGGGAATATAATGTGCATTCTTTAATTCACATTGTCAAATATTTGGTATTGAATTGTGAAGAGGATATATTGACAAGTCAATATGTTGGATCTTGTATGTTTATGCTTATGGAAGGGAGACAAAAAAAAAGTACTTCTGATTTATTAGGTGATATAGTGACGGAAAGTGTTACTTCTCTGAAAGATGCAATCAATACATTTAAATCTCAGTATACCTATAAAAAATACAATACCTCTCTCTTCACAGATGTATGAAGAGAGAGGTATTGTATGAAAATTAATCAATCTACATCGAAATTTTTAGTTTTTTTGTTTTTATCATTCAAAAATATTATCCAATCCTTTGCAAGAACAAATATCAGCGATGCACTAGCACCTAAAGTAAAAGTCGAACTCTTTATTCCATTCGCTTTTAATCTTTTTGTAGCATAAGTTCTGAAGGTATCCTCAGTAGCTCCCATATCTGACCAACGACCTCTACCGCTATTTCCTATACTGAAAAAATTACGCAAACTAATTCCATTTCCAACAGAGGGATCCCTCACGGTGGGAGATAAGTATCGAGTAAATGTTCCACCTGGATCTTTTAAAGTAGACCTTTTTCCTGAGAAATAAGCTTCTAATCCAAAAGTCAAACCTACCCAACCGTTTATCTTATCTGGATGAAGATGACTACCAGGAATAGACTCTGTGGCCAAAGTTATGCCTTCAACTACAGCACTAACTCCCTCTCCTATCATCAAAGAAGCGACTGGACCTTGTTTAGCGCCAAACATTCCTATAACTGTACCAGTTATATGAGAAACTACCGTTGCACCAAGATTGACACCCAAAGCAGCTATAGCCTTATTCCTGTTTTGAAAATCCCAATGAAAGTGCCATCCGTTTTCTATCCCTATAGATGGACTTCCTTGAAAACCAGCTAAAAATCTTGATACCTGGGATCCTTCTGATGAAAATGTATCTTCAATCAAGCGTTCTCCTTGCGATACAAAATTATCAACGTTAATAGATACTCCTCCCTCTCCTCTAATAAGAATTTCTTCTAAATAGCTGATTCCCTCGTTGTATGTCACCCAAGCTGTGTTCTTTTCATTACGAATTAATGGAATATCTATACCATGG
This sequence comes from Spirochaetota bacterium, assembly GCA_965224715.1. Taxonomy (GTDB): domain Bacteria; phylum Spirochaetota; class UBA12135; order COTS27; family CAXSBA01. The sequence goes on from OZ245054.1 coordinate 674,269, forward strand.
TTTCTTGCTATCAGAAATTTTCCGGTTGATCCAAAATGAGCAGCTTTGTTCTTTCGAAATGATTTGGTTCCTGAAATACTCAACTCCGTACGGAGGAAAATTTTAACACGCATAACAACTTTTTTTTCCCCATTCCTTAGTATCTCAGTTCTTCCTGGATGAACATTAATTTGAATTTTATATGCATTACCTAACCCTGATAATTTAGCAGGTAATCCTCCCATTTCCCCATTCAGCTCTATTCCTGCTTGAAAGACACCTAGGAGCAAACTAAAATCTGGTAAAAAATTATTTAACTGATCAATTGTACTGACCTCATCCACAATATCATAAGCAGATCTTCTTGGTCGAGTGTCGTAACAGGATCGTTTACCAGTCGTTGAATCAAAATATTCTTTGTATCTACTACTAGTACAATCTAAAACAACAATGTCTCCCAAATCTTCCTTTTCCATCAAACCCGATACCAATGCACTTCCTATTACGGCTAGAAGCCCACCATCAAGTAAATTGGCATTAGCAACTTTTTCAGCGAATTTACTATGTCCCATTAGAAATATAGTTCTAACTATATCTATAGTTTCTGGTGTATGCTTAATACTTTCATATATGTTGGATGCAAATTCAATACCCTTATGAATCGCTGCATCCTTTATCTTAGATATATCTAACTGCTCTATATCATGGACCTTAGAGCTCAGCCAACCCAGTAGTAAAGAAGATTTCGTCCAGTCCCAGATTCCCTCCCTCAAATCTCTTTTATGAGTTGAGTGTGAAGTTTTATCTCCTTTTAATAAGGATCTGTCATTAGTTTCCACAGCACGTTTTAATATCTTTTCCCACCGATATCCATCCTGAACTATGTCGGAAGACCGGGCATGACGTTTGGAACGAGCTCCACCATCACTTGCATCGGCAGTAAATGCTGAATTTGCCCAAATGGGTTTTGATAGAACCATCATTAGCTGTAAATCTTCTAATTTTAAATTTAAAAATTCTTCTTTAAATTTAATAGGATTTTGGTTATAATAATGCCTTACATTTAGTTGGAACTGTAAAGCTAAATCAGAAGAAACTCCCACTCTAATTTCAGGGCCACTCATGGCATAGTACCAAAAAGTAGATATTAAACTAGCTAACGAATCAAATTCTTCGGGCAATATAACTGCATGACTTGCAGTTTTGTCAATTGCTAGTTCTTGGCCACTACTTCTTTTAGCTCTTTGACCTGCTTCTAACTTTCCATTTTTAGGTATATCAAACATATTCGTGTTATTGCATGAATATAATATTATACCCATTCCTACAATAAATAATAATTTTATTGCACTCATAATTGTCTTTTTCATAATTATATTCTCAATTTTTGATTAAAATTCTCCTATCATAGCACACTTTAATACAAAATAGAAGAAAAAATATGTTTTTTTGACACTAAATAGAAGATAGGTCGTTACGTGTATTTATCGATACATATTACTTTGTTATTGGTTAGACTTTTTTTAACATCAATAACTTTTTGATTGGAAGACCCTTTAAATCAAGGAATTCCCTTTATGATGATAAGGTAGCTTCAATGGAAGATGATGCCGGGGTCTATCATCCTGAAGATGCTGTTGGATTTATTCGCCTCAATGCCCTCCTTTTGATTATGGAGGCAAAACGTGATAACCGAATGAATAAAAATGGGAAAAAGAGATAAATTTTTCAACCTTTAATAAACTTTATAATAAGTTGTAAGGAGGGCTTATAGTAAAGAGTTCAATGCTTCTTCGATGTCAAAGCGGTAGGGAGACTGGGGGTTTAGAGTGAGAAGGCGGTAAAGGATTTTTTCTGCTTCGATGGGATTCTCATTGAGATGGGAGATCCCATGAAGAAACATAAGTCGTTCTTTAAGGGAAGGTGCTTTCATTTGATTATAGTAATTTCTAAAAATTCTTCTTACCTTTTGAGGCTCTTCACCATTTAAATAAATTTGAGCTTGTAAAGTGATCCCATATTCATAGAGCAGGGGGAGAGTCTTAATTTGGTTAAGTCGGGAGAGGGTATTTTTTTTTTTGAAGAAAAAATCCAAGAAAACCGGTGCAATCTCTTTTGGAGAGAGACCTTCTTCAATCAAGTTGAGAAAGTCAAGTTGCCAAGCTGAAAGTTTTTCGGAAGGCTGTGCTTTAAGTCGATTTAGAAGTTCATCAGGGTTTTGGGATAAGAGAGAGAGTATTCGATAATTCGCAGTTAATTCGGAATTGTTTTGAGTAATTTGAAATAGGGTAGTCCACTGTCCCTGAGCAGCTAAAGCTAATAAATAATAATCATGTTGTTGAAAACTGATATAATTGTCGATAATTTTCTGATATTCATTTTGGAAAAATAATTTTCTTAATGGGATAACTTGGGAGTCTTCCTTGAATTCGGAGGATTTAGCATAAAGACGGGCCCGGGAAATTCTTTCTCGATATTTTTTAATAAACCTTTTGTATTCTAAAGAGTTCACGGAAAATTTTTGGGCTAAAGTTTTGGTTAGATGGAGGTAGTTTCGATAATATCCTTTTTGGTAAAGGAGATTAAGGAAGTCGGTTTCAATTTTATTTTGAATAACCGTATAAACCATACCACTGGAATCAATCTTTTCAAGTGGCGGAAGTTTTTCCTTAGGAATTTCAGATTTAATTTTTTCTAAATTAAAAAAATTTTCTGCTGAGTTAAGATGTTCGTAGTTATTTTTTTGGTTGGTAAGTATTATCTCTTTGATTTCTTTTTTCGGTTTTTGGGATACGGATTTCATGGAAAAAGTGATTAGTGATTGATAAACCTTTTTAAGGAATTTTTTTTTCTCTAAGGCAGCATAGAAGTGATTAAAGATGATTTTTTCTTTTCTTTTTTTAGGAGGAGAAAAAGAAAATTTACGGATCCTTTCTTCCCATTTGGGGATCTGTCTCTCTCCTTTGCGGGCTATCTCTTGAAGAAAACGTAATTCAAAATGGATAAGTTTGCTGATTTCATTGGGATTGACTTCTTGTTTATTTTGTATGTTTTCCATTTTTTGATTAAGATCTTCTATTCGGGATAAAAGGATATTTAGAAGAGTATCACTTTTAAGGTTGTTGAGAAGGGTTTGATAATAGAGTTCTTTATAATTTATCCGATAGGGTTCATTGAAATTACTGAAGAGAACTTGTTCTAAAAGATCAAATCGGTTGTAGGATTTAAGAACATCAATCAAGATTTCCAGACTGCGAAGATGGTTTTGACTTTTTAGGAAATTTCCACCAGCAAGAAAATCAGGGAAATTAAGTTCATTAATCAATTGGAAGCGAAGATGATTTTCATTGCCGGTTTTTCGGTAATGATTATAAGCGTTCTTAACCCGAACCTCGCTTTGTGAGAATAAGGTAAGGGGGAGAACTATAAATGAGATTATAATAAAAAGCCATCTCCAGTTTAAATTAGATTTGTTTCTATGATTTCCCAACATGATTAAGGAATCATATCATTAATCAGCTTATTTTTATTCGATAAATAGGTTTTTTTTGCGGAAAGCTCTAATATTTGAAGAGGGGTTTATTCCTGGCTACATTCTAAAATTTTTTTTCTTGAGTTTAATATTATTTTCTTGCTAGAATTCATTTTATGTTTTTATATTTTTTATATAAGTTTCAAAAAAATAAAAGAATCAAGTCATTTAGTACAAACTAAACTCGGTTTATATGTTATAATGATTCATGCTTTTTGTTTACATAAATAGTATTATCCATTCACTTTATCAATCTTTATCACGCAGAGGCTTGTACCTCCCCCCCTCTCCCCCTTACCAGGAAAATTAATGAAATTTGCGGTCTTAAAATACGAATATGAAGATAGATATGGTGATAAATATCCTTACGCAAATCTTGGTGATGAGATCCAGAGCTTAGCTGCAGAGCAGTTTTTGCCTCACATAGATACATATCTAAATCGAGATACCCTTGCTCATGTAAAAATAGATAAACATTTGCTCATTATGAACGGCTGGTTTTCTCATTTTCCAATAGATTGTTTTCCTCCTTCCGATTCCATTATTCCAGTTTTCATAGCATTTCATATGACATCCTGTAATAATACAAGGGATGTTTTTTTGAGTCCGAAAGGAATTGAATACTTTAAACGTCATGAGCCTATTGGCTGTAGAGATAAATTTACGGCTGAAATTCTTGCCGCTAAAGGGGTAAAATCTTTTTATAGTAAGTGTTTAACTTTAACTTTTCCAAAAAGAGAAGCTAAACCCAAAGAAGGGAAAGTTTTTATTGTTGATGCGATAAAAATTCCTATTCCTGAATCCTTAAGAAAAAAAGCAATCATTGTTAAGCACGATATTACTCATCCCTTATACGATAATAAAACTAAAATTCTACAAGCTAAAAGTTTATTGGAAGCCTATCGAAATGAAGCTTCTTTAGTTATTACAACTAAATTGCACTGTGCTTTGCCTTGTATAGCAATGGGAATCCCTGTTGTTTTTTTTGGAGATCCGAATGACTACAGAGTATCTATTTTGCATGATCTCAATGTTGATATTAACAGAATGGGAAAAAAGGGAAAAGGAAGAGGGTTTTATTTATATGTTATTCTAAAAACATTATATTTCGAGGAAATGTTTCCGAAACTTTTTGCGTTTCTATTTTATAGAAATGTAAATTGGAATCCAGCAGTTTGCTCTTTCGAAAAAGAAAAAAAAGAGCTAATTGAAACTGTAAGAGATATGTTGAAAAATAAAATTGCCGAATTTAATAAAAGTCAAATTGAACAAAACGCTCCAACAAATGATTTACGGCGCCACTAGGTATAATTGTTATATTATTATGGTGTATAATATGTTCGTTATATGGATTGTTCATTAACAGGAGGATCTTTATGTTTAAAGTAGAACAAAATGGTGTTAATCGTTTAGATATTCAGTTGAGTGGCAAATTGGATACTGAAGAAATGAAAGTTGCGTTAGATGAACTTGTCAGCAAGTCCAAAGAAATTGAAAAAGGAAAGATGTTATATGACATTGTTGACTTTCATCTTCCATCATTAGGTGCAATAGCTGTTGAGTTTTCACGATTACCATCAATGTTTTGGTTTATAAAGAAGTTTGATCGTGCCGCCGTTTTGACTGACAAAGATTGGATAAAAAAGGTAAGTGAATTTGAAGGAATGTTAATTCCAGGGCTTGAAATTAAGGCTTTTGATAGAGATCAAAGAGAAGAAGCAGAAGTGTGGTTATCAAGTTAGAATAACGTTATAGAAAATAGTCAACCAACCTGTTTTGCCAGACATTTAACATTTTATAAAAAATGTCGGTGAACTTTTCGTCGGAGTTTTCAAGTCCGATGGATTTATGAATGGTACAAAGTCGTGCTGAATCAGTTTCTAAATATATTGATGAACTTACACCTGAGAAATCCGCAATATTAGTTCCAGTACTTGATACGTTACGAAAGGCCATAAGGCCGGGATTTCAAGAGGTTATGAATTGGGGAATGATATCTTTTGAGATTCCGTTGGAAGTGTTCTCTAATACATATAATAAAAAACCGTTGCTATACTGTTCGCTAGCTGCTCAGAAGAAGCATTTTGGATTATATCTAATGAACGTTTATTCAGATTCTAAGGCTCTTGAAATATTGCAGGAGGGTTATCAGAAAGCAGATATAAGGCTGGACATGGGGAAGAGTTGTATTCGGTTCAAAAATCTCAGTGAAATTCACATGCCAACGATTAAAAAAGTTGTAAGCTTACACTCGGTCAAAAAGTGGATTGAATGTTATAGTTCATGTAGAGGGTGATTCTTGTGGGCTGATAATAAATCGTTATAGTTGAATACTTCTATAATAGAAGTATCTATGTTCGTTATCGATTCAGAGTAAATCAAGGTAATTTAAAAAACGAAATACAAATTTTTAAATAGATATATACCCATAAAACTTAAATGACGTTCAAGTTTTACAAAATACTATTCTTATTTAAGAAATAATAAAAATATGGATATAAGGCAATTATTTCATTATGTAATATTGAAAATTTTCTTATTCCTAAGATTGATATTGGTAATGAAAGAATTAAAGGACTCTATAATAATATTATTAATAATACCAAAAAATGCCAAAAAAATTATTGAGTTATATTCAGAATATGACAAAAACTCTATAGATCAAGAAAAGGAACTGGTGTTACAAAAAATTGATCTTGTTGAAAGTCAACTAAATAAATTTGTATATAAAATATATAATTTAACAGATGATGAAATTAAATTGATTGGAAATGGATTACTTTATATTTGAGAACTAATACACAATACGAATATTAACAAATGGCAAAAATAAATGTTTTAGATAAAAAAATAACCATTTTTTCACAAAATGAAAAAGACTTTATATTTCTTATTGATATAATAAAAAATATTGAAAATGGACTTGCTTTAATTGAAAAATAGCTTCGAAATAAAAATATTGTTGAATTTCTTGGAATATGGTAGGAAATATATAGCCCTAATATTTAGTTCTCCCGAATTTGAAGGAATTAAAAATCAAGTTGAAACGGACTAAAAAATATAAATCAAAACTATTAAAAATTTTTTCAATTCATTAAAAACGGAAGCAAAACATTTAGAATGATTGGGGGTGAACTGAAAAAAATTTGAAATTGAAGAAATCAGCCTTGAAAAAAATCAGTTTAATTCGTTTGCTTGTCAGCGGAGTTGAATATTTTGGGGATAATGCCAAGACTAGGTTAAAGGATTTAAGTAATAAGGGGGGAGAAATTGCAGCACTTATTAAACGAACCTTTTGCGATTCACCCATATCAAACTATACTCCCCGGGCAGGATTCGAACCTACGACCAATTGGTTAACAGCCAACTGCTCTACCGACTGAGCTACCGAGGAATACGCAAAGCGTATAATAATTTTACTATTAATTTATTTTTTTGAGGATAGTTTTTTTTGATTACTTAATGATTTAAGTATTTATTATAGCTATTTTAAGTAGTAAATTGAACTTAAGGTACTACATTTTTTTATTATTTTTCTAATAATATAGTTTTTTCCCAAAATATAAAGGTTTTTAATCAAATTGATTGACATTAAATCTCTCATATGTTATAATATTCTCCACTTTTGTGTTATAAAATTATTGAATTTATTAAAAAATGCCTACTATTCAGCAATTAGTGAGGAAGGGAAGGAAGAAAGTCATTAAATTGACCAAATCTAAAGCATTGCGAAGATCGCCTCAAAAACGTGGTGTTTGCACCCGAGTTATGACTGTAACGCCTAAAAAACCGAATTCCGCTCTTAGAAAAGTAGCCAGAGTTAAATTGGTGAATGGATCTGAAGTGACTGCATATATTCCCGGTATTGGCCATAATCTTCAGGAACACTCCATTGTATTGGTTCGAGGAGGTAGGGTAAAGGACTTGCCGGGAGTTAGGTACCATATTGTTCGTGGAGCTTTAGATACATTGGGGGTGGAAAATCGCAAAAAGGGTCGATCCAAATACGGAGCCAAAAAAGCTAAAAAATAGTCCAGGTTGGGTAGAAAGATAAGATGTCCAGAAAAAAGATAGTTTATAAGACCAGAGAAAGCATTGTACCTGACCCTATTTACAATAGTGAGTTGGTTTCACAGTTTATTAATCGACTGATGAAAAGTGGCAAAAAAAGTATTGCATCTCGAATTTTTTATTCTGTGATTAAGGAGTTGGATAAAGCTTTTGATAATAAAGGTATTGAGGAATTTTATAAAGCTATCAATAACTGCTCTCCAGAAGTAGAAGTAACTTCTCGGCGGATTGGGGGTGCTAACTATCAGGTTCCAACTCAGGTTCGCGATAAACGAAAACGTTATTTGGCGATTCGCTGGTTGATTGTCAGTGCTAAGTCTCGTTCCGGCAAGAGTATGATAGAAAAATTAGTGGGTGAAATTAAAGACGCTTGTAATAATACCGGTGGTGCAGTTAAAAAGAAAGAAGAGGTTTTTCGTATGGCTGAAGCCAATAAGGCATTTGCTCATTATCGTTGGTAATTTAAAGTTATAGGGAAACAATTAGTATTTAATCGGAGTTTTAATAATCTTAGAAATAGTCAAATGGCAAGAACTTATCCACTTGAGAAATATCGAAATATTGGGATTATGGCTCATATCGATGCTGGTAAAACCACCTGTACTGAGAGAATTTTGTTTTATACCGGGCGTACTCATAAAATTGGAGAAGTCCATGATGGGGCAGCTGAGATGGATTGGATGGAGCAGGAAAAAGAGAGAGGAATTACCATTACTTCCGCGGCAACTACCTGTTTTTGGAAAGATTGCCATATTCAGATTATCGATACTCCAGGACATGTTGACTTTACTGTTGAAGTAGAAAGATCTCTTAGAGTCCTGGATTCTGCGGTAGGAGTTTTCTGCGCTGTGGCAGGAGTACAGCCTCAATCGGAAACGGTTTGGCGTCAAGCTAATCGGTATAAGGTTCCTCGGATGGTTTTTGTGAATAAAATGGATCGAGTTGGAGCTGATTTTTATCGGGTAATCCAAAGTTTAAAAGATAAACTCCATGCTAATGTTGTGCCTGTTTCTATCCCGGTAGGAGCAGAGGATGCCTTTGAAGGGATTGTTGACCTTATCGATATGAAGGAGAAGCTTGATGACTCAAATGATAGAGGAGCTACTCTCCATATTAAAGATATCCGTCCAGAACTTAAAAACAAAGCGGAAGAATATCGAGAAAAAATGCTAGAATCTCTTTCCGATGTTAATGATGAGATTGCAGAAAAATATTTAGAGGGTAAAGAGATTACCTCGGATGAAATTAAGAAAGCTATTCGTCAAGCTACTATTGAGGTGAAGATTTTTCCTATGACCTGTGGAACCGCTTTTAAAAATAAGGGAGTGAGTGCTCTTCTTGATAATGTCATAGAATTCTTTCCTTCACCTCCTGAGGTTCCTGATATTCGTGGCTTTGATATTAATGATGCAGAAAAGGAAATGGTTCGTCGTTCTAGTGATGACGAGCCTTTTTCAGCTCTGGCTTTTAAGATTATGACAGATCCTCATGTAGGACGTCTTAGTTTTATTCGGATTTATTCAGGAGTATTGAAAAAAGGCGACTCAATTTTAAATGTGAGTACTGGGAAAAGGGAAAGAATTGGTCGGCTTCTCAGAATGCATGCCAATAATCGTGAACAGATTGACGAGGCTTATGCTGGTGATATTGTTGCTTGTGTAGGAATCAAAGTGACAACAGGGGATACCCTGTGTTCTGAAACTAACCCCATACAGCTGGAAAGTATGGTTTTTCCTGACCCTGTTATTAAGGTTGCGGTTGAACCTAACAGTAAGGTAGATCAAGAGAAGATGACAGTAGCCTTACAAAAACTGGCGGAAGAAGATCCCACTTTTAAGGTAGAGATGGATCAAGAAATGGGACAAACCCTTATTTCTGGGATGGGAGAGCTGCACTTGGAGATCATTGTAGATCGGATGATGAGGGAGTTTAAGGTTCAGGCTAATGTGGGTAAACCTCAGGTAGCTTATCGTGAATCGATTCGTAAGGTGGTAGAGAAAATTGAAACTAAATATATTAAGCAGACAGGTGGACGTGGACAATATGGTCATGTAGTCTGTGCTTTTGCTCCTGGAGAAAAAGGAAAGGGCTTGGTTTTTGAAAATCTGATTACCGGAGGGCGTATTCCCAAGGAATATATTCCGCCGGTACAACAGGGAATTGAGGAAGCAATGCGAAGCAGTATTTTGGCTGGTTATCCCATGGTTGACCTCAACGTGAAATTATTGGATGGATCTTATCATGATGTTGATTCCAGTGAGATGGCGTTTAAAATTGCGGGATCTCAGTGTTTTAAGGAAGGGGTCTCACAGGCTGATCCTTTTATATTGGAGCCGATATTCGCTGTAGAGGTAGAATGTCCTGAAGAAAACATGGGTGATGTTATGGGAGATTTAAATTCTCGACGCGGTAAGATTCTGGGAATGGAAGATGTGGGACAGAGCAAGTTGGTTAAAGCTCATGTACCTTTATCTGAAATGTTTGGTTATTCGACTGACCTTCGGTCCAAGACTCAGGGACGGGCGACATATAGTATGGAGTTTCACTCCTATGAAGAGGTGCCTAAAAGCATCGCTGAAGAAATCATCAAGAAGGCTAAGGGAGCTTAGTTTGATGAATGTATTTAAGATAACAAATTGAATTTAAGGAGAGCTGACAATGGCTAAAGAAAAATTTGTTCGAGATAAAGAACACGTAAATGTGGGAACCATCGGTCATGTCGATCATGGTAAAACAACACTAACTGCGGCGATCACTGCTTATGCGGGCGCTCAGGGAATGGGTCAGGTTATGAAATATGATGAAATTGATAATGCTCCGGAAGAAAAAGCACGGGGGATTACCATCAATACTTCTCATGTGGAATACAAAACCGATAAAAGGCATTATGCTCATGTCGATTGTCCTGGGCATGCTGACTATATCAAAAATATGATTACTGGGGCAGCTCAGATGGATGGTGCCATTCTGGTGATTGCGGCTACCGATGGGCCGATGGCTCAAACTCGGGAACATATCCTTCTGGCTCGTCAAGTAAATGTGCCCTATATTGTGGTTTTTTTGAATAAGGTTGATCAAGTTGATGATCCAGAGTTATTAGAGTTGGTGGAAGTAGAGGTGCGTGAACTTTTATCCAAATATCAGTTCCCTGGAGATGATATTCCTGTTATCAAGGGATCTGCTCTTAAGGCTATGGAAGATATCGCTGCCGGTAATATAGAAACCGATAATACCAAATGTATTAAAGAGCTTCTTGAGACTATAGACAATTATATTCCGACTCCTGAGAGGGAGGTTGATAAGCCACTTCTTCTACCTGTTGAAGATGTTTTTTCTATTCAAGGTCGTGGTACTGTTGTAACCGGTCGAATAGAAACTGGTAAAGTGAAGGTAGGTGATAAAGTAGAGATTGTGGGTATTCGTGATACTCAAGAAACTACCGTTACCGGAGTAGAGATGTTTCGTAAAGAGATGGATGAAGCTCAAGCAGGAGATAATGTTGGTCTTCTTACCCGAGGAATTGATCGTGATCAGGTGCAAAGAGGTCAGGTTATCTGTCAACCTAAAAGTATCAATCCTCATAGTCACTTTAAAGCTGAAATTTATGTTCTCAGTAAGGATGAGGGTGGGCGGCATAAGCCTTTTTTTAATGGATATCGTCCACAATTTTATTTTCGAACCACTGACATTACCGGAATGATTAAGATAGAACAGGAAATGCTTATGCCTGGTGATAATGCTAAGATCGAAGTTGAACTTCTTCATACCATTGCGATGGATAAAGGTAGTAAATTTGCGATTCGAGAAGGTGGTCGAACAGTTGGTGCTGGGGTGGTAACTGATATCGTTAAATAATATTTTTTAAAGTAATAGAAATGGTCGGACAGAGAATACGTATAAATTTAAAATCATTTGATAATCGAGTGATAGAACGATCTGTTCATCTCATCGTTGAATCTGCTCTAAAAAGTGGTGCTAAAGTATCAGGTCCGGTCTTTCTTCCTACCAAGATTAAAAAGTTTACCGTTTTGAAGTCACCTCATGTTAACGTTACGGCGCGAAACCAATTTGAAATGAGAGTTCACAAACGGCTCATCGATATTTATGATACTACAGCTGAGACTATGGACTCTCTGATGGGAATACAGCTTCCGGATGGTGTAGATATTCAAGTTAAGCAATAGATAGACTAAAGGATAAAGAGGCAGAAATAGTGAAGCTAATCGGTCAGAAAGTTGGAATGACTCACATCTTTGATGATGCAGGAGTTGAGATGCCGGTAACTTTAATTGAAATTAAAGGAAATAAAGTAGTAGGGCTTCGCACCCGAGAAAAAAACGGTTATGATGCTGTTCAGGTTGGCTATGGGATCAACAAGAAAGATAAACGTAAAGCGATGGTAAGAGCTTATAGTGAGGGAAAAGTTCCTCGACTTGTTCGAGAGTTTCGAGGAGGAGGAGATAGCTTCAAGTCAGGCAATGAACTAACGGTATCCCTCTTTGAAGGGGTTGATTATGTTGACGTTCAAGGAGTTTCTATTGGCAAGGGATTTCAAGGAGTGGTTAGAAAATTTGGTATGTCCGGAGGTCCTGATACTCATGGTTCTAAATTTCATCGCCATCCAGGGTCTATCGGAAATCGATCTTTTCCCGGTCGGATTTGGAAAGGCAAAAAGTTACCTGGTCGTATGGGTGGAAAAACTGTAACGGTACAAAATTTAAAGTTGATTAAGGTAGATATAGAAAACAATGTTCTATTAGTGCGGGGAGCGGTGCCAGGGCCTAATCATGGTTTGGTCTCTGTTAAGAAGGCGGTTAAGAAATAATGAAGTTTCCTGTTAAAGATCATCACTTTCAAGAAGTCGGTCAAATTGACCTTCCTTCTCATTTTGAAGAAAAGGTATCTTTCGGCGCAGTCTATGACTCTATCAAAAGTGAGTTAAATAATAAACGACAAGGAAATGCTTCCACGAAAACAATGTCCGAGGTTAAAGGGAGCGGAAAAAAGCCTTTTCGTCAAAAAGGAACTGGTCGAGCCCGATCCGGTAGTCGTAAGTCTCCTTTGTGGAGGGGGGGAGGAATAACTTTTGGGCCCCGTAAAAGAGATTATACTTATAACCTGCCTGCCAAAGTGAAGCAGAAAGCCTTAAGGTCCATTCTTGCTGATTTGAGAGAGAGTAACCGTTTCTCGGTGATGTCAGATTTAGAATTAAATGAATATAAAACTAAAACTGTTGCCGATATTTTTAGAAGCCTTAAAGAAAAAAGATTAGTTTGGGTTATTTCTACTAAAGAGAAAAGTTCATATTATATACAGCGTTCAGCATCTAATATGGCTACTCTCCGTCTTTTTAATGTAGAGTCTTTAGAGTTAAAAGATATTTTCTATGCTGATCATGTTGTTTTTTCAGTATCAGCTATTCAGGTTTTGACAGATAGAGATAAGGGAGATGAAAGAAAGCTAGGGAAGTGAGTTGAAATAGTTTTATGAACTTGAGTGAAGTTTTGATTAAGCCATTGATTACCGAAAAAAGTACTTCTCAGAGGGAGTCTGGGATTTATATATTTCGGATACATCCTTTAGCAAATAAAATTTTAGTAAAGCAGGCAGTTGAAAAGTTTTTTTCTGTAAAAGTGAATAAGGTTAGAGTGTTAGTGCGGAAGCCTAAAATAAAAACTAATTTTCGAACTGGGAAGAAAAATAAAAAGTCTGCTATAAGGAAGGCATACGTTTTCATTAAGGGTAAGAGTAAGATACCAGAGTTGGATGCATAAAAATGTTGGCTAAAGATTATATCGTCAAAAACTATAAACCCACTACTCCTGGTTTACGGGGTAAGGTTTCTGTTCAATGTAGGTTTACTACGGATAAACCTGAGAAAACGTTAACTTCTGGCAAGAAGAGTGTTTCTGGACGCGATGGAGCTGGCCGTATTTCGGTTAGGCGAAGAGGTGGTAGTCATAAGAAGGTTTATCGAATTATTGACTTTAAACGAAATAAATTTAATATTTGGGCAACGGTAAAATCCATTGAGTACGATCCCAATCGAACCGCCCATATTGCCCTTTTATCTTATGATGATGGTGAAAAGCGATATATTCTTGCTACTGAAAATATGGTAGTGGGACAAAGGGTGATGTCATCTGTAGATGCTCGTTGTGAAGAAGGGAATGCAATGCCATTAAAGAATATTAATGTTGGTTCCTTTATTCATAATATTGAATTAAATCAAGGTAAAGGCGGGCAACTAGTCCGGTCTGCTGGTGCCTTTGCTCGTCTTTTAGGCAAGGATGGAAAATATGTGAGTGTAGAGCTTACTTCTGGAGAGGTTAGAAAAATATTTGGAGAGAACTATGCTACGGTTGGTGTGTTGTCTAACAAAGAAAAGATCAATGAACAAAAAGGCAAGGCGGGCAAGACCCGTTGGGTAGGTCACAGGCCGAAGGTGAGAGGAGTGGTAATGAACCCTGTTGATCATCCTATGGGAGGTGGGGAAGGCAAAACTTCGGGAGGGAGGCATCCCTGTTCGCCTACTGGAATTAAGGCAAAGGGATATAAGACCCGTAGTGGAAAGAAATATAGTACACGTTTTATTGTCCGTAGGCGAAAGATGAAGCGTAGGAAATAGTTGATTTTATAATTATTGTTTTATTATGGCGAGATCAGTTAAAAAAGGTATTTTTATTAATCCTAAATTGTATAAGAAGTTGAAAAAAGTTGAAGAAAGTGGATCGCATAAACCAATTTCTACCTATTCACGGGCATCAATGATTATCCCTGAGATGATCGGTAAGACTATTCATGTTCACAATGGTCGTAAATTTATACCGGTTAAGATTAGTGAGGACTTAATAGGTCATAAGTTGGGAGAATTTGCTCCTACAAGATTGTTTAAAGCCCATGGGGGCAATAAGAGAGCTTGATAGGATTTTAATCATGCCGGAAAAGAAAATGAAAGTATCTTCTCAGAAAAGTGAAACTAATCAAGCTTGGGCTATTAAACGTTATGTGCCGATTTCGCGAAGAAAGGTAGCTCGGATAGGAGATATTTGCAAGGGTATTAATGTTGAAGAGGTTAAGTATCGTCTTTCTTTTTTTCCTCAGAGAGCTGCTAGAGAAGTATTGGAGGCAGTTAAAACGGCTGAGAATAGTTTTATTAGTAAATTTCCAAATAGTGATATAGGGAGTTTATTTGTAAAGTTCATAACTGCGGATAAAGGGGCTAGTATGAAACGACTTATGTATCGAGCTCGAGGTAGTGCTGATAGGATACAGAAAAGGTCATGTCATATTTCTGTAATAGTAGAAGAAAAAGTTGTAAAAGTTTCTAAGCCAGTAAAGTCAGAAAAAAAAGTTATAGAAGAAAAAAGGGATAAAAAAATAAATAAACAGGAAAAAGAATAATGGGGCAAAAGACTAATCCGATAGGAATGCGTCTTAAGATTAATCGGTCTTGGGATAGTATCTGGTATGCTGAAAAAGGTTATGCTGATAATTTGGTTGAGGATATTCAAATTCGCCGTTTCATTGAGAAAAAGATTTTTAAAGGCAAAGCTTACAGCCGTGTTGAAATTTCAGATATTAAGATTAAACGTTTTCCGAATACAATAGAAATTTTTATTAATTCAAGTCGTCCCGGTCATTTGATTGGGAAGCGAGGTGCGGACATTGATGAACTTAAAAAGGAATTAAAAAAGATTACTAAAAAAAAAGATATCAATATCAATATTAATGTGAATGAGATCAAGAAGGTGGATTTAGATGCTCGGGTTCTTTCTCAGATGGTTGGGAGAATGATTGAGGGGAGGAAGCCCTATAAGAGGTCGATTAAACATGCAATAGCTAGATCGATTAATGCTGGATCTCTTGGCGTTAAGATCATGGTGTCAGGGAGATTGGGCGGCTCTGATATGAGTCGAACCGAAACTTTTAAAGAAGGATCCATTCCCCTTCAGACATTTGATTCGATTATCTCTTATGGACATTTTGATGCCTTGACTACTTATGGTATTATCGGAGTGACAGTATGGGTTTATGTTGGTCGTAAAAGTAAGAAAAATTTTAAATTGGAAGAGGTTGGAAATTTGGTATCTACCAAATAATCAAAGTAAAAAATGTTATCGCCAAAAAAGGTTAAGTGGAGGAAAACTCAAAGAGGTAAAGCTAAAGGCTTTTCTAAGGGTGGTTTTAATATTAATTTTGGGGAATTTGGTCTTTGCGCAACTAGTCCCGGTTTTGTTGATAGTCGAGAAATTGAGGCTGCCCGGATCAGTATTAATCGAGTTTTAAAAAGAGAAGGAAATTTATGGATTCGAATTTTCCCTCATAAATCATTTACTAAAAGAGCTGCAGAAACACGTATGGGTCAAGGTAAGGGAGATATTGACTATTACTGTGCTGTGATTAGGCCGGGGAGAATGCTATTTGAAATAGGTGGGGTAAGAGAATCTATCGCCCGTGAAGCTTTTATAAAGGCTTCCCATAAGCTCTCGGTGCAAACAAGAATTTTAACCAAGGGAATTGTGTTTAATAATGGATAAGCTTTCCATTGATAAGAAGATAGCAGAGTTTAAAAACGAACTCCGAAAGTTACGTTTTGATATCAGTCTTAATAAGCTTCAGAATACTTCTAAGGTGAAAAAGACTCGAAGAGAAATAGCTCGTCTTTTTACACAGAGAAATAAGCCAGAAGAAAAGAAGTAACTTATCATGGAAAAAAGAAGAAAAAGACTTCAGGGATTGGTGGTATCTGATCGGCCTCAAAAATCTATTGTGGTTGAGGTTAGCACTAAAAAGAAGCATCCTCGGTATGGCAAGCAAATTGTTTGGTCAAAAAAATATATGGTTCATGACGAAAAGGATCAAGGTAGGATGGGAGACACAGTTGAGATTGTAGAATCTCGTCTTCGCAGTCGTCGTAAAGCTTTTGAATTAAGTAAGGTTGTTATTAAAGCAGAAAAAATATAGTGATTCAGTTTCATACTCGTTTAAAAGTTGCCGATAACAGTGGTGCTAAAGAAGTGATGTGTATTAAGGTTCCGGGGGGCAGTCACAGGCGTTATGCCTCAGTGGGAGATATTATAGTTTGTTCTGTAAAAAAAACTATTCCGAGGTCTAATGTCAAAAAAGGAAGTGTTGTTAAAGGAGTAATAGTTCGCTGTTGTAAAAATATGAAACGAAGAGATGGTAGTAGTATTAGTTTTGATGATAATGCTGTGATCATAATCGATAATAATAAAAATCCGATTGGAACTCGGGTGTTTGGGCCTGTAGCTAGGGAACTACGAGAAAAGAGTTTTATGAAAATCGTATCTTTGGCTCCGGAGGTGATTTAATGGAAAAGAAAAAGATTAAAACCAAACTTAAAGTCAATGATGTTGTAAAAATCATTTCCGGTAAAGATCGCGGCAAGAAGGGAAAAGTTTTGAGTATAGATTTACTAAAGGAACGTGTAGTTGTTGAAGGAGTAAATAAGGTTCAAAAAACGATCAAGAAAACTCAAGAAAATCAAACCGGTGGTTTTATAACTCAAGAGTTACCAGTACATATTTCTAATGTTATGTACTTTGATAACGATGCTGATAAGAGGGTGAGATTGGGGATCAAGAGATTAGATGGTAAAAAATTCGAAAGATACTCTCGTGTTGATGGTCGAGGAGGTAATAAGGGGAAATAAGATGTTAAAAGGTAGCAAAGAATATTATCTTAAACATGTGGTACCACAATTGAAAGAGCAATTTAGTTTTTCTTCAGCCATGGAAATTCCATATTTAGAAAAGATTATTATTAATATGGGACTTGGAGAAGCTAAGAATAATAAAAATGTTTTAACTGAAGGCATTAATTTTCTCTCTCTTATTGCTGGTCAAAAGGCGATAGCAACTGTGGCAAAAAAATCTATTGCTGGTTTTAAAATACGAGAAGGACTAGGTATCGGAGCTATGGTAACCTTACGGAATCAACGTATGTATAGTTTTCTTACCAAATTGATCAATGTTTCTCTTCCTCGGGTAAAAGACTTTCATGGTATATCTAGAAAGTCATTTGATCGTCGAGGTAATTTTACTTTGGGGATTACAGATTTTAGAATTTTTCCAGAAACTTCTATGATTCATAATAGTACTCTTAAAGGCCTCAGTATTGTTTTTGTTTCTTCGGTTGGAGATGATAAGGTTGCTGAAGGTTTATTGGAGCAGTTGGGATTACCATTTAAGAAATAAAAATATTATGGCAAGATTAGCACTTAGAGTTAAAGCAAAGAAGACACCTAAGTTTAAGGTGAGACAGCATAATCGTTGTGAACTTTGTGGACGTTCACGGGGATTTATTCGCAAGTTTAAGATGTGCAGGATTTGTTTTCGTTACCATGCTCATAACGGGAATATTGTAGGAGTTGTGAAGTCCAGTTGGTAGGAATTTCATAAAAGGCTTCAAAAGGGTTTAATTTATTTAAAGGGTTTAGTTTATTTATTATGGCAGCGATAGATATTATTAGTAATGGTTTAAATTGCATTATGAATGCTCAACGGACAGGAAAAGTTAAGGTGCAATTCCCGACCAATAAACTTATGACCGGTATAGTTGAGGTACTCCTCAAGAAGAACTATATTATTTCGTATGAAAAGGTTGATCAAGATAAAAAGAACTATTTGGTGATAAGCCTTAAGTACAATAATGTAGGGGAGGGGGTAATCTATGAGATTAAAAGGCATAGTAAAAGTTGTCGTCGCTTTTATAGTAAATATAAAAAGATTCCTCGTGTTAATAATGGTTATGCCACCATGATTGTCTCTACATCTAGAGGGATTATGACTGGCAAGGAAGCTCGGGAGAATAGGGTTGGGGGTGAAGTTATTTGTCATATCTTTTAAATTTGGATTATTATGGGTAGATTTTTAAAAAGACCATTAAGTGTGCCGCCAGAGACGGAGGTTAAAGTTGAGAAGGGACGGGTCCATGCCAAAGGGAGTCAGGGAGAAAATAGCTTTCAATTGCCCAAAGGGGTTAAGGTGAATTTTAATGATGGAATTTTAATATTTGATCTCCTTAGTAAGGAATATAATCAATCTTTGGTGGGACTTTCCTATCGTAAGGTTGAGAATGTTATTCAGGGAGTAAATAAAAAATTT
Organism: Spirochaetota bacterium; assembly: GCA_965224715.1. Lineage (GTDB taxonomy): Bacteria > Spirochaetota > UBA12135 > COTS27 > CAXSBA01. The sequence goes on from OZ245054.1 coordinate 692,980, forward strand.
ATCAAAGAGCTTGAAATAAATGGAGTGGGTTATCGCTGGAGTATGACAGGGAAAAATCTTAAACTTCAACTAGGATTTTCTCATGATGTTAGTTATGATATTCCTGATGAAATCGAAGTTATGATTAAAGACAATGTTTTAACAATTATGGGTGTTGACAAACAAAAAGTAGGAGAGGTGGCTGCAAATATTAAGAAGTTGAGACCTATTGAACCTTATAAGGGTAAAGGTATTAAATATGTCGGACAACATGTGGTTAGAAAACAAGGAAAAGCGGGATCTTCGAAATGATAAAAGATAATAGATTACGTAAAAAAATAAAGATTCGTAAAAAAATACATGGGAGTGCGAATAATCCCAGAGTTACAGTTTACAGGAGTCTTAGGTCTCTTTATGTACAGGTCATTAATGATGATGATGCCCGAACTCTTTGTTCTGCCTTTGTGAAAGGTAAAAAAAACCAGGAAGCAGCGGCAGAGTTAGCTGATGTTATTTCTGTAAAATTAAAAGAAAATAGCATTGTTAAAGCAAAACTTGATCGTAACGGATATAAATTCGGATCAGTAATGAAGAGTTTTGTTGAAGGTTTAAGAAAGTATTCAATTCAAATTTAAATATGGCTAGAGCATTTATCAATCCCGAGGAAATAGAAAATTTGCAAGAGCATCTTATCAAAGTAAATCGAGTAACCAAGGTAGTGAAGGGAGGACGGACATTTAGTTTTTCCGCCTTGGTGGTGGTAGGTAATAAACAAGGGGTTGTAGGGCTAGGTTTTGGTAAAGCTAAGGATATCCCTGATGCTATTCAAAAGGCTATTCATGAAGCAAAACGAAAATTGATACGAGTGGCTTTACAGAAACATACCATTCCTTATCCAGTGGAAAAGAAATACTGCTCTTCAATAGTCCGACTTCTACCTGCTTCTGAAGGAACTGGAGTTATTGCGGGGGTTAACATACGTTCGGTTTTAGAATTTGCAGGGATTGAAAATGTACTCTCTAAAACTTTAGGCTCACGAAATGCTATCAATGCGGCTAAGGCAGCTTTTGAGGCGCTTAAGGAGTTGAGGAGTTTTAGGAAGATGGCTCAAGAGAGAGATATGACCACAAAGGATTTTTTAAATTGATGATTCGTATTCGGTTGGTTAAAAGTATTCACGGACGTCCACCACGGATGAGGAAAACAGTTAAAGCCTTAGGCTTAAAAAAGCTCAACAGTGTGGTTGAATTCAAAAAAACCAATTCTGCTTTAGAGGGGATGATCAAAACCGCTCAAACTGTTCTTAGTGTGGAGAAGGTTGATGGATAAAAAAATATTAAAACCCAATAATAGTTCTCGTCCTAGAAAAATTGTTGGTCGAGGCTCTGGTAGCAAGAAAGGAGGAACTTCTGGAAAAGGTCATAAAGGGTATAATGCACGATCAGGAACCGCAAGTCTTTTGGTGTTTGAAGGGGGGCAGATGCCTATCGTTAGAAAACTACCTAAAGTTGGCTTTTCTAATTACCCTTTTAAGAAGAATTATCAAGTAGTATCACTATCAAAGATCGATAGTTCTTATCAAGAAGGTGAAGAGGTTAATGTTATTACCCTTAAAAAGAAGGGACTCATCAATTCTAGATATAAACGGGTAAAGATCGTTGGTGGAGGAGAACTTAAAAAAAAAGTGATGGTCACATCAGAAATAGCTATAACCCGTTCTGTAGCTGAAGCTTTTAAAAATGCTGGTGTAATCTATCAAGAGAAAAAATAAACTTATGGCTAATCTAGTCACAAATATTCTTAAAGTAGAGGACCTTCGTAAGAGAGTCTTTTTTACTATCTTTTGTTTAATCATCTATCGAATCGGTTCTCATATCACCACTCCTGGTATTGATCCTATCGGTCTGGAAGCATTGGTGGAGTCACTTAGGGATCAGGCATTCGGAGGGCTTATATCTTATATCGACTTATTTGTTGGGGGTGCTTTTGAGAAGTTTACTATCTTTGGACTGGGGATTATGCCTTATATTACTTCATCTATTATTATTCAATTGCTCACCAGTGTTATGCCTCAACTCAAAGCTCTTACCAAGGAAGGAGAAGTGGGTCGGCGTAAAATACAACAATATGTTCGTTATGGAACTGTTGCTATTTGTATAGTGCAGGCTTTTGCTATTAGTCGATGGATGTCTACTAACCAAGGAGTACTTTCTGCAGAATTAGAGAATAACCGGATATTATTCACAATATTAGTAGTGGTCACTATCACGACTGGAACGGTATTCTTGATGTGGTTAGGTGAGCAGATTTCAGATCGTGGTATTGGGAATGGGGTATCTCTTATTATTTTCGCAGGAATTGCTGCTCGGATTCCTAGCGAGCTTCTTAGAACTATTGAACAGGTAAGAAGTGGGGACTTTAATCCAGTTGCTTTTGTGGTATTGCTTCTCATATTTTGTACTGTAGTTTTCTTCGTGGTCTATGAACAGAAAGGACAAAGAAGGGTGAGTGTTCATTTTGCTAAGAAAATGGTTGGACGCAAGATGTATGGAGGGCAGAATAGTTTTATTCCATTCAAAATCAATCCCACTGGAGTTATCCCGATCATCTTTGCTTCGGCCATCATCTTAATCCCTTCCCAGTTTGCTCAGATGTTGGGCAATGAATACCCTACTTTTTCTAATGTAGTTGCTTATTTATCACCTGGGCAGTTACCTTATATGATTTTTTATGCTTTGTTAGTTATTTTTTTTGCCTATTTTTATACTTTTGTTCAATTCAATCCGGTAGAGATATCAGATAACCTTAAAAAGTCAGGTGGTTATATACCAGGTTTTCGACCGGGAACTCAAACTCAAGAATATTTAGAAAAGGTATTGAGTCGAATTACAATTGCTGGTTCTTTTTTTCTAGCATTGATTGCGATTTTTCCTGATATTTTACTCAATATTAATATTTTCCAAGGAATGTCTCCTGGATTGGCTTATTTAATGGGAGGAACTTCTCTTCTTATTTTAGTGGCGGTAGATTTAGATACTATGAAGCAGATTGAGTCTCAATTGGTCATGAGAGAATATGAGGGCTTTTTGGGTAAGACTAAGAAAAAATAGATATTATGTCCGATTCTAAGGGAGACTTGATAGAGATGTCCGGAGTAGTACTAGAGCCCTATCCGAATGCTATGTTTAAAGTGAGACTGGAAAATGGCCATGATCTGCTTTGTCATGTTTCAGGGAAGATGAGAATGTTTTATATTCGGATTTTAGCTGGAGATAAGGTGAAGGTGCAGATGTCCCCCTATGATTTAAGTAAGGGAAGAATTGTTTATCGAGAAAAGAATTAATCATGAAAGTAAGATCATCAATAAAAAAAATATGTAAGGATTGTCGAATAATTAAACGAAAAGGTGTTTTGCGGGTTGTTTGTAAAAATCCTAAGTGTAAACAGAAACAAGGATAAATTATGGCACGGATAGCAGGTATCGAATTACCCAACAAACGAATGGAAGTGGCTCTCACCTATATTTATGGAATAGGTCGGTCCATGGCTAAGAAAATATTAAGTCAAACCCATATTGACAATAATAAAAAAGCGGGGAACCTCACTGATGAGGAAATCAGTTTGATCAACAAAGAGCTTGTTGACAATGATTATATTTTTGAAGGTGATTTACGTAATCGGTATATTAACTCAATTAAAAGGTTAATTCAAATTAATTGTTATCGGGGTCAAAGGCATCAGAGAAAATTACCGGTTAGAGGTCAACGAACTCAAAGTAATGGAAAAACTCGAAAGGGACGGGGTAGGACCATTGCTAATAAGAAGGTAGCTTCTAAAGGATAAAAGTGGATAGAAAACAATAAAAGATAGTTAAAAGAATCATAAAAATATTATGAAATATAAAATAGAAAGTTAAATTAAATTATTGGGGATTATGGCAAAAAAAGTTACAAAAGAAAAAAAAAAAATAAAGAAAAGCTTTCCTAAAGGAATAGTGCATATCAAAAATACTTTCAACAATACTACCGTAACTATTACGGACATGGCTGGAAATGTGTTTGCCTGGGCTACAGCAGGCTCTATGAATTTCAAAGGAGCCAGAAAAAGTACTCCGTATGCCTCCGAAGTAGCGGCGTCATCAGCTATGGAAAGCGCCCTCAAGTACGGACTCAAGGAAGTGGATATCAAAGTCAATGGTCCTGGCTATGGTCGAGAATCTGCTATTCGTGCGGTAGTTAGAACTGGGATTCACGTCAACATGATCAAAGATGTAACGGGTCTCCCCCATAATGGTTGTCGAGCCAAGAAATTAAGAAGAAATTAAAGATAAAATAATAATTAAAAAAGAAAAGGATTAAACTATGATTGACACTCTGATCAATGATTTCAAGCGACCTAAATATGTTAAACTAACGGCTGCTTCTGAAAATAAAAATAGCAGTACTTTTGTTGCTAGTCCTTATGAAAAAGGAGTGGCTACTACTATTGGCAATTCTTTAAGAAGGATTCTTTATTCTGCTTTACCTGGCTATGCCATTGTTGCAGTTAAATTCAGTAACATAAATAGTGAATTCGATAATATTCCTGGAGTTGTGGAAGATACAACTATGATCCTTCTTAATTTTAAACAGGTAGCAATTGCCTTGAAGGATGAAAATATAAAGAACAAAGTATTAAAGTTTGATATTAAGGGGAAAACTGAGTTCACTGCTAAACAGATTCAAGAAGCAGAGTCTGGGATCATTATCGGAAATCCGGAATTTGTTATTTTTCGAACAAATAGTAATACAGAATTTTCATTAGATATTCAAATCAGTCAAGGAAGGGGATATATTCCTAGTGAGATGATTGAAGGAGATGTTGAAGTAAGAGGAGCCATTCCTTTGGATGCTGATTATTCCCCAATCAAGAAAGTTGGATTTACATCAGAACCCACTAAGGTAGGTAGTAGGGATGATTTTGAAAAATTATTGATAACGATTGAAACTAAAGGTACTATTAATGGAGTTGTAGCTCTTCAAAGGGCAGCTCAAATTCTTAAAGAGTGTTGTCTAACCTTTAGTGAAGTGGATAAGGAGATATTCACTACTCCGATTAAAGAGGACCTAAGTCCTGAGAAGGATAGTAAGGATCTCATTTTTTATGAAAGTGTTCATAATCTGAATGTTATGGTCAAGACTCATTATTTTTTCAAGGTAAATGGGTTTCTGGAAATCGGTCAGTTGGTGACTAAGAATGATGCATATATCCGTTCTCGTAAAAAAGTAGATGAGGAAATTATCCAGGACATTCAAAATGGACTGATTCAGAAGAACCTATCATTAAATATGAAAGGGATCAATTATGTGGAGAAGGTAAAGGTTTACTGATAGATTTAGAGTAGGGTTAAAATTTACTATGAGACATAGAGTGAAAAAAATCAGGTTAGGTAAGGATCGTAAGCATCGTATTTCGATTCTAAGGAACTTAGCAATAGCATTTATTCGTCATGAGAAGATTACTACCACCAAGGCTAAAGCAAGAGTTTTTCGTCCCTTTATTGAAAAAATGATAACCCGAGCTAGGGTGGATAACCTTCATAATCGACGGTTGGTATTTAGAGATATTAAGAATACTTTGGTTCTAAAAAAACTTTTTGAGAATGTGGCCAAACGTTACCTTAAACGACCAGGTGGCTATACCAGGGTATATAAATTGTTACAGAGAACTGGGGATGCTTCTGAAATGTGTGTTATTGAGTTAGTTCCAGAGTTTTTAACTGAAGACGATAAAGCGGAAGTTGCTGCCAAAGATGGAGCGACAATCGATAAGAAAGAGAAAGTAAGTAAAACATAATCTTTTGAAAAATTGGATTATTTATTTTCTCTAAAGTGTATGAGAAGTAATGAATAAGAAAGATTTAAAAAAATATAAGAAAATGTTACTTGAGGAAAAGTTGAACCTTATTGAACAGCTCAATAAAGAGAAGATCCAGATCAAAGACTTTTCGAAAGCTGAAGTAGGAGATATTGTTGATAAAGCGTATTCGTTATATGAGAAAAACAAAACTATCGATATGTCTGAAAATCAAAAAAAAGTGCTTCATGCTATTGATCATGCTCTTGAAAGAATTAAAAAAGAAGAGTATGGAATCTGTACTCGTTGCCATAAAGAAATTAACCCAGCTCGACTTGACTCTATTCCTTGGGTGGCTACCTGCATGAGAACGACCTGTATCCCTAAAAAAAACTGAATACTATTCAGATGGAGACCCCTCTCCATTACTATCAAATCTATTTTAATAGCCCGCTCCCTAAGCCCTTTACTTATTCGTCGGTTTTACCAGACTTAGAAAAACGTCGAGTCATAGTTTCCTTGCGCAATCAAAAGGTAGTAGGATATGTAGATCGTCGTTTAGAGAAACAAGACAGTTTCGACTATCAAGTCAAAGAAATCATTGAGGTTGTCGATGATGATCCAGTGATTACCCAAGAACAACGAGATCTAGCAGAATGGATTAGCCGACAGTATCTTTCCACTCTAGGGGAGGCACTCAGTTTATTCTTTTCTTTCACACTGAAAGCTAGAAAAAAAGAAAAAGAAAATAGAGAAGATTTAAAAAGAATTGGTTTAGAGAAAAGGACAGCTATTAAACTCAACGATGATCAGGAAAAAAAATTTTCTACGATTAAAAATAAACTATTTGAATTTAATCCTATTCTGTTACATGGAGTTACTGGAAGTGGGAAGACTTTCTTTTATTTAAAGATGGTGGAGGAATGTTTAATTAAAGGGAAACAGGCAATTATCTTGGTTCCAGAGATAACTCTTATTTTTCAAATCTATGACCTATGTCAGAAGTTATTCCCGGAGTTGGGCTTGGCAAGGTACCACAGTAAGATGGGAGATAAAGAAAGAGAGAAAGTTAAAAAGCAAGTTAGGTCTGGGCAGGTCTCCCTTTTGGTGACTACTCGATCAGGTTTCTTCCTTCCCTTTAAGGATTTAGGATTAATTGTCATTGATGAGGAACATGAAAACAGTTATAAAAACGGGGGTAGTCCCCGTTATCAACTTAAACAGGTAGCTTACCATTGGGCAAAATTGAAACGCATTCCTTTGGCTTTTGTTTCCGCAACCCCCACTATAGAGCTTTATTATCAAACTCAAATTGGGGAAATGATGGCGGTAGAATTGAAAGAACGTTATGCGAAAGCTACTCTTCCGAAAGTAGAATTTATCGGGAGAGAGACCGAGGAAGGAATTAGTCTGGATAGCTATCATCAGGTTTTTCATACTTTGGAAGAGGGGAAACAGGTTTTATTCTATATTAATCAAAGAGGGTTCAGTTCAACCGTTATTTGTGGAAACTGTTATCATGATTACCGTTGTCCCCAATGTGACATCACTCTTACTTTTCATAAGAAAAAAAATATTCTCATATGCCATTACTGTGGTTATCGGGAGATATTTACAGGAGAGTGTCATGAATGTGGAGATAAAGCACTTCGCTATATCAAAGCCGGTACTGAAAATATTTGGGAGCAGTTACAAAAACGTTTTGCTGGATACCATGTGGTAAGATTTGATTCCGACAACATCTCCCAACCCGGACAGGTACAAGAAACTCTTAAAGAGTTTAGGGAAAACCAAATTCATATCTTAGTGGGGACCCAAATGATCATCAAGGGTCATGATTTTAAGAATGTGGGCTTGGTGGTGGTGTTAGCTCCGGAGAAATATCTTCTCCTTCCTGATTACCGCAGTGGGGAGAGGATGTTCTCCCATATCATGCAAGTAGCGGGAAGGGCTGGACGTGATAAACAGGTAGGACTTGGAAAAGTGATTGTAGAAACTGATATTGCTCATCACTATGCTCTTGTATCAGCCAAGAAACATTCTTATCTAGATTTTTTTGAGAAGGAGATAGAATATCGTCGGGCTTTTGATTATCCCCCATTCAGTAAACTGATTCGTTTGGTGTTTCGTGGTCTTAATGGGAAAGAAGTAGAAGCGGTTTCCCATCAAGTTAAATCGATTATTCAAAAAAAGTTTAAAAAGGGAATCATAATACTTGGACCTTCCCCATGTTTATTAGAAAGACAAAACCGATATTTTAGATGGAATATCCTCTTAAAATTGAAACAACAGAAATATTTTTTGGAGAATATTCAAAGAACTCAATTAGCAATTAACAAAAAAGTTTATATGGAAATAGATGTAAGTCCAGTGGACTTATTTTAGAAAATCATTTAGATGGAGCAACTTTCCATAACTTCCTGAATGAGATAATCCGGTGAAACATTATCGAACTCAGCTTCATACTTAAGGCGAATACGGTGACGGATGATCATTGGGACAACGAATTCGATATGTTTCTTTTCCACATATTTGCTTTGATCGAAAAAGGCACAGGTCATAGCTGCCTTGATGAGGTTTTTGGTAGCCCGTGGTGAACAGCCCACTTGAATATATCCTTTCACTTTTTCCGAGCATTCTTTGTCTTCGGGGCGAGTAGATCTGATCAGTCTGACAATCCATTCCAAAACTTCAGGTGCAATTTTAATTTTATCTATATCGTTACAAACTTTTAAGTATTCTTTGGAATTCTTGAATAAGGGCTTAATTTTTCTGAGTCCTTGTTCTGGTTGAATTTTTGCAATTTCCAATTCTTCTTCATAAGTGGGATAGTGAATTTCTAACATTGACATGAAACGATCGAGTTGAGCTTCGGGGAGTTCATAGGTACCTTTCTCATTGATGGGGTTTTGGGTGGCCATAACCATGAATGGAGACTCTAAGTAGTGACGCTTCCCCATCACTGTAACCTGTTTCTCTTCCATAGCTTCAAGGAGAGCAGATTGGGTTTTAGCGGGGGAACGATTAATTTCATCAGCAAGGAGGAGATTACAGAAAATCGGTCCAGGGATAAAACGCATTTGGCGTATTTTTCCCTTTTCTTCTAAAATTTCATAGCCGATGAGATCTGCTGGCATAAGATCTGGAGTAAATTGGGTTCGGTTATTGGTGAGTGAGAAGAGTTCTGAAAAGGCTTTGACCATCAAAGTTTTAGCAAGACCTGGAAGGCCATTAATGAGGAGGTGACCATTGGAAAATAAGGTAATCAACACTTCTGAGAGTATTTTTTTCTGACCGATAAAAACTTTGGATATCTCTTTATCGATATTTTGATAGAGACCAGATTTAAACAGTGGCTTATATTTTTCTAATTTTTTTTCTTTTTTTTTCATTTTCTAGTTCTCTTAAAATGGTCTTAATATTGCCTGCACTCTTTCGGTGAGCGATATATAGTTTATTATCGTTGGAAACAACAATCAACTCTTTAACCCCATTCAATACCAGCAAACGATCATCGTCGATAATACAGAGATTGTCTTTGGCATCCTTGAGAAAACTGTAAGTCTTAGGGATAACGATGTTTCCGTTCTTGTCTGTGGATTTGATCCGGAAAAAAGACTCCCAACTTCCCACATCATCCCAAAAAAATGTGGAGCGTACACATGAGATGTCAGTAATCTTTTCTGCGATTGCATAATCGAAAGATATTTTTTTTATTCGCATGAAAGTATTGATGGCTTGGGTAGTTTTTTTAGACTTAATGAGTGCCAAATACTTGGTAACTGAGGCAAAGAGTTCAGGGGTATGTTTGCGAAAAAGATTTAAAAGATAACCTCGACTGAACATAAAAATACCGGAATTCCATAGATAATTCCCATTTCGAATATAGGCTTGAGCTTTACGGAAGTCTGGCTTCTCAACAAATTTTTCTATATGGAGGATATTGGGCTTTGTCGATTTCTTCTTAGACTTTGAAGAAGAAACTTTAAGATAACCGTATTCTGTAGAAGGGAAATTAGGTGTGATTCCGATCAAGGTCACGCCGGTTTTCTTGGTATTATGAAAAGCGGCAGTGATATTACTTTTAAATTTGTGCAAATGTTTAAGGTAATGGTCGGCGGGGATAAATACTATAACATCTTGATCGTGAGCAGGAATAGAGAGGGCAGACAAAAGAATAGCACAGGCGGTATCACGGACTATCGGTTCGGTGATGATATTTGCTTTGGGGAAATGAGGCATGATCTTTTTAAGAAGAGGGAGATTGTTTTTTAAGGTGCTGATGTAAATCCGTTTCCTAGGTGAAAACATATTGCATCGGACAACAGTTTCTTCTAGCATGGTTTTCTCGCTAACGATTTTGGTGAACTGCTTGGGCAGATCGTTATTGCTTTTTGGCCAGAGTCTTTCTCCTCGTCCACCGGCCATTATAACTGTAAACAATTCATCCATAGAAATCCTCCAACTCTTTTTCTAGTTCTTTAACTGGATTATCACTGATCAAGAGAGATGGACCTGTGGTTTGTTTACATAAGTTATATTTAGGATAACGGTTCAGCCAAATATCAGTTGGTTCGGTAAAATTCATCAAATCTAAATTAAACACTTCATTAATATTATACTCTGAATTAGGATTAAATACCAAAAAACCAGTAGCTTCTTTTTTTATCCAAGTAATCTGTTGTTTGGCTAGTTGTCGGGTTTTTTGGATAATTTGAATAATGATATTTGAGTAAGTTATTTTACCATTTAGATAGTCGAGTATTTCTGAATAACCGATAGCGGAACATTTCCGAATTTCTTTAGGGGAGTAATGCTTAAGGAGAGAATTTACCTCTTCTACCCATCCTGCCACCATCATCTTCATGATTCTCTTTTCAATTCGTTGATAGATAATCTTACGTGGGAAAATGGGAATAATTTCTAAGAATTTCCAAGGTGGAGGTTGGCATTCCTTTCTTATTTGTGAGGGTTTGAGTCCACTTTCAATAATCATCAGAGCTCGGATAACTCGTCGAGGATTATTGAGATCAATTTCATGATAGAAATCCGGATCCTTTTCCTTGAGTAAACAGGTTAGATAATTGAGACCTTTTAATTTCCATAAACTATAAAAATGATTTTTTATCTCCGTTGATTGTGAGGGAATGGTGGGGAGACCTTGTTTTAAAACTTTAGTATAGAACATTGATCCTCCTACTAAGAAAATTCTTCTAACGGATTGAATCTTCAATAATTGACGTATCTCTTTCATACATTTCTGAAGGAAATCAAAAGCGGAGAAAATTTCTCCTGGATTAAGGAAATCCACCAACTGATAATGGTAATGTTTTAGGATTGAGAGATTAGGTTTGGCTGTACCGATATTAAGACCACGAAAAAATTGGCGGGAATCACAGTTGATAATGATATCACGATGGGGATCCGCTAAATGATGAACCAACTCGGTTTTGCCACAAGCTGTGGGGCCACTGACAATAACGATGGGAGGGTAGGGTAGCCGATCAGTTCCAGTCGAATGGGCTTTCGTTTTCTTCAGGTTGCTCCGATTCCGGTTGGTTAGTGAGGAGAATACTATCCTCAGAAAGATCAATCTCAATTTCACTTTGATCCATAGTATAATTTACCTTACCTTCTAACAGGTGGTCAATGGCTACTAGAGTATCTTTATCGGCAGCCTCATGATATTCTTCCGGATGAAGATAACGCACCTTTTTGGCATATTCCATGCAAGCTTTAGCTAAAGCATAACGATTATCTGGATAATCTAAAAGTTTTTTGTAAGAAAAGTACATGTCGTCCTCGATAATATTATTATTATGATTATATCGGTAAAAATTTATCTAACCATAATTATAACATAAAAAGAATAAAAAGTAAATAGTTAATGATTATGACTTTCTTTTTTTGATGTAGATTTATATAAATAAAACTATAGATAGTTTGGTTGGGATAACGACTATCATATGTCATACTTTTTTGCCTATCATTTATCTTTTTTTATTCAAACTATGGGCTTTTTTGTTTATAAGCCTCAATAAATTTTTATTGTTTGATTTAAATCTGAATTATTTTCGTATTTTACTTATAAAAATGTTAAAAATATAGTATTATTATAGTGTTATTTAAGTAAATATCAAAATTTAAATAAATGAAACAAATTTTTCGGAGGAAAAACATGTATATAAAAAGCAATCCAATCAAATTATATAAAAACAGTATGTCTAGAGTCATTTATTCCATGATCTGTTTACTGTTGATCGGACTTTACCTGTCCTGTGGAACAACAGATGACGGAGGCACTGCTCCCAGCATAAGTTATGATTCTCTGGGGATCTCGTCTTTTTCTGCTGTGGATGGCAACGGAAGTCCAATTAACGACACCAATGCCATACCGGTGGATACCTCATTTTTGTTGACATTCGATCAGTCACTAGGAAATATGGATAGTCATGTCAACTCTTTAACCGGCCAAATAGAACTCCTAGATATGTGGGGGGGGGGGGGGGGCAATCCCATTACTTTAAAGATTGAACCTACTCAAACAACTAATCAAATAAAAATAGCTCCAACAACTGATCTAAGCTACCACATCACCTATCAACTAACTGTAAAAAAAAATTTAACTATCGGTAACTATCGGGTTACTAATAACATAGCTTACCTCATCACCACTGAAAAGAACTCCGACAGTTCCCTTATCGTCATTTATAATGATGAAACAATTTCTCCTAACGGAAACAACATTACCATACTCTTGCCGACAGGAACTGATGTAAGTAGTGTTATGTTCACTCTGGAAGTAGGTGAAGGAGCTGCCCTCCAAGATGGTAATAACAAAGATCTAACATTGAATGAAAACAGACAATACACCACCAATATGGACTTCAATAATGGTGCTACTCATAATTTTACCGTAACAGCCCAGGATGGAATTACCTCTGCCACTTATGCCGTAGGAGTATTAGAGCAACAAACGGGCAGCAAAGAGATTATCTCGTTTACTTTTCGAGAAACAGATAATCCACATCTGAAAGAGAATATTGCAATGGATATTGATCCTAATAGTCGGGCTATAACTAAGACGGTTACCAATGTGGAAAGTTGGACGACTAGTTTAATTCCAACTATTGTCCATAGTGGATCAAATATCTCTCCAGTTTCGGGAGTAGCTCAAGATTTCTCTACGAATAATACCTATACGGTAACCGCAATTGATGGCACTACATCCGATTACACGGTAACCCTAACCAGTTACTATGGAGTAACCTTCAATGCTAACGGGGGACTTATAAATGGTGACCCTACTGTTACCGAATATATCCTTTATGGAGAGAAAGCTACCCAACCATCAGATCCATCTCAGGAACATTATGGATTCAAAGGATGGTATGATGCTCCTAGTGGAGGGAATACTTTTGACTTCAATACTCCCATTACTACCCAAACCATAGTCTATGCTCAATGGACTAATAAGCAATATAAGGTGAGCTTTGATACGGATGGAAAGAGTGCTATTGGCCCCGTAACGGTAAATAGTTTAGCCCCTGTACTTAAGCCTGTTGATCCTACTACAAATCATTATGCTTTTGAGGGCTGGTATAGGGACAGTGCTTTCACTGTCCGATATGATTTTAACTGGGTGGTAAGTAATAACCTTACCCTGTATGCGAAATACGGTCGCAAACAATATCAGGTTAGGTTTTACCAAGGAACCGATCTCTTAGACACTATCTTGGTTGTTAGCTTGACTACGATCCCTGCATTAAATTATCCTACTCCTTCTGCTGCAAAGCAATTGTATAAGTGGTATAGCGATAGTGGTTTAGCAAATGCTTATGATAAGAATTCTGAGGTAGTCGGCAATCTTGATCTTTATGCTGAGGTTCTTACTACAGATGGTACATTTAAGAGTATTATTGAAAATGGAGTTATCCCCTCCGATCTTGCTAACTATGATGATATGAGCGAGATGATCTTTTCTCATTATATAGCAGGAGCTGATGTAATTACTCGTTATGTGAAGGAAACTGGTTTTCTTTCTGGTGGTGGGGGTTCTTGGGCTAATGCCAGTGGAGATATACAGGCGATGATAGATGGAATCAATGATGCTAACGAGAGTAGGATCTATGTGGTATTGGTGGCATCGGGAGCTTATAGAGCTTCTCTTGATGGTTATGTTATGAAAAACCATGTAGCCTTAGTAGGTGGTTTTACCGCTGGAAGTTATGATCGAGTGAGAGAAACCCACCTCGATGGTCTAGGTGCAAGATCGGTATTTTTTAATATCAATAATGGTAATGCCCTTGACAGTACAGCTCTTCTCTATGGAGTGGTCATCACTAATGGTAATGCTGGAGGTGGAGGTGGGATGAATAACTATAATTCCTCCCCTACCTTGATCAATGTTACCTTTTCAGGTAATGAGGGTGGTTGGGGAGGCGGGATGCGAAATGCTGCTTCCTCTTCTCCCACCTTGATCAATGTTACCTTCTCGGGTAATAGGGGGGCTGATAAGGGGGGAGGGATGTATAATGAAAATTCCTCCCCTACCTTGATCAATGTTACTTTCTCGGGTAATAGGGGGGCTGATAAGGGGGGAGGGATGTATAATGAAAATTCCTCCCCTACCTTGATCAATGTTACTTTCTCGGGTAATAGGGGGGCTGATAAGGGGGGAGGGATGTATAATGAAAATTCCTCCCCTACCTTGATCAATGTTACTTTCTCGGGCAATACGGTTGATAGTGGTGGGGTAGGAGGAGGGGTCTATCATGATGGTAACGGACAACCACTCACCTTGATAAATATGGTTTTGTCGGGGAATAATGCTGGAAATATCTATTTACGCAATGATAACGCCAATACAGAAACTGTGAATTTGTATTACTCCCGTATTTTTGAAGGGGTTAATGCTTCCACCACTGCAAACGGGATTCGTTTAGAAAATGATGATGCCGTCACCTATCCTGTTGCCATTAATAGCAAGGAGGTTATTGACGATAATCCCGGACTGGGCAACTTAGCTGATAATGGAGGTGAGATTAATACCATCTCTATCGGCAATAATAGCCCGGCCAAGGATAAGGGAGTCTATGTGAGGGGAGTGAAGAGTGAAACAGGGAATCCTTATCCGGAAGCCAATCTCTATTACAGCATAGACAATACCGATTGGTATAGCGATCCCGATTTGACCACACAAGAGAGTCCGCCAAACAATACCGATGATCTCACTGCCACCGATGCCCGTGGATATGGTCGGGTGGGTCGCCCGGATATGGGAGCTTATGAAGAGGGGGGAATTTCGCCATAATAGCTTTTAGTCCCGGATTTTCCCCTTTAGAAAAAGGGGAAATCTTTTGCATACAATTAAATTCAAGTTTTATAATGATTGTTTAAACTTGACAAAATTATTTTTTCATGATATATTTTATATGTAGAAAACAAAATTGAGTTTTCCTTTGATAGTTCCTTAGGAAGGATTCTTGAATCCTTCCTAAGGTTAGTTTCGCTAGGTATCTTAAATATTTGTGTCTCACTTATAGTATAAAGAATGATTCCAGTTGCTACGAGAACTTTTCATGTAAACACCGTTTACGTCGGAGCATGGTATTAAGTTTATGTTACTAATTGGTAGACGAATAGGGGACTAGCTTCTCAATCGTAGGGTTGATTTTTTTGTTTGTTTATTTTTTTGGTGCCTCCCCTGACCCCCTAACTTGACTTGGGTGGGGGGGTTGGGGGAGAAAATCACGAAACTGTTGACCGAAGCCATAAATTATATTAATTATCAATATTCGCTTAGAAATAAAGAAATAGAAAGCCAAATTTATATATAATATGTAAATTTTCTGTATATTTTTGCAGTTATACCTCCACTCAAAATTTTTTTATTTCTTCAATCACTTTCATTAATCACAAGGATCACTTAGTTTCACTGTATCATAAGATAAACTCTTTTATTTAGAAAAATTCTAAATTATTTCACTCTTTTATTTTTAATGATTCTGTTTAATTTGCTTTTTAAATTTAGGGCTGGATAAAGCTACCTACCTTCACTATCTTACTTATAACTTGTTCATGATATACTATATCTGTAATCCATGCCATTAAAGAATTTGATATCAGTCTCTGATTTGTTCTCCCGATCTCATCGTATAGTTATCAAAATTGGAAGTTCTCTGTTGGTAGATGAGCTTGATGGAGATGAGCGAGGTTGTCTTTCACCAACAAAAATAAAAAGGTTAGTAAAATTTGTGGTCCGTCTTTGTCGAGAAGGCCGAAAGGTGACGATGGTGAGTTCCGGAGCAGTGGCTGCTTCCAGAAGTATTATTCCTCATTCTTCTAATAGAAATAATACTTCAATTCCAGAAAAACAGGCTCGGTCTGCAATCGGTCAAATCTATCTGATGGAAAAATATCGGAGATATTTTTCTCGTTATGGTTACGAAGTTGGACAGATCCTTATTTCAAAATTTTCCATTAATCATCGAACTTCTTATCTTAATGCTCGCAATACTATTCATGAACTATGGAGGATGGGGGTGATCCCTATCATTAATGAGAATGATCCTCTGGCTACCGAAGAATTTTGTTTTGGAGAGAATGATATTTTAGGGGCTTTAACATGTGGGTTAATCGATGCAGATCTTTATCTGATACTATCTCATATTGATGGAGTGTATAAAAATTTTTCTCAAACTAAAAAGGAAATGGGAGAGCTTTATAAGGAAATCAGAGAATTTACTCCTCAATTTCTTGCTCAATTTACTTCTAGCTCATCTACTTACGGTAGTGGTGGAATTCTGGCTAAATTGGAAGCTGCTCGGATGGCAGCTAAATTTGGAGTTCCCACATTAATTAAAAACGGTAATCAAGAGAAAATCTATGAACATATTTTGGACAACTGTAAGGGAACTTTGATTTACTTAAAGACAATTCAGGCCAAAGGAAAAACCATCAATGCTAAGAAACGCTGGCTTCTCTCCCACGGAAATCCTCGGGGAAGTATTCGTATCGATGATGGCGCTTTTGTAGCTTTATTGAAGGGGAAGTCTCTTTTGCCACGTGGAGTTACTAGTACAAATAAAAGTTGGAATGAGGGAGATATCTGCGATGTAGTCAATCATCGAGGACAAGTTATTGCTCGGGGATTATGCAATTACTCCGATAACGATCTTAAACATATTAAAGGTAAGAAAAGCCAAGAAATACTGGGTATCTTGGGGCGTCCATCCCACACTGAAGTGATCCACCGGGATAACTTGGTTTTTTTGGAAAGTGAAAGTCAATAATAATGCGTACATTAAATGAAAGACTAGTTATTCGTTTACTCGGATATATCCTTTTTTCCTTAGATTTCCTTTTACTTATCTATTTGGGAGTAGCCTTTTTAAGGCAAGATATTTTTCAAAAAGAATTTTACATGGGACTTGGAGTGGTTAGTGGACTGATAATTATAAGTTTGATAATGTATAAGATGGGATTCAAGTCCAGTCGTAAATTGGAAGACATTAATATCAAAGATGCGGTATTAGTGGTTCTTGCTTCTTGGGTAATGTTGGTTTTTGTTGGAGGGCTTCCATATTTTCTTCAAGGACTGTCTTGGGTAGATGCGGTTTTTGAATCAGCTTCTGGATTTACTACAACTGGCTCTACAATCTTTACAGATATTGAGTCTCTTCCTGCTTCTCTCCTCCTTTGGCGCTCTGCTACTCAGTGGTTGGGGGGCATGGGTATTATTCTTTTTTTTGTTTCTGTTATTCCTAGTCTTGGATCTGCAGGAAAAAATCTCTTCAGCTACGAAGTTCCGGGGCCGATTAAGGAAGCTCGGACTCCTCATATTCGTGATACTGCCCGTATCCTTTGGCTTATTTATCTCACCTTTACCTTAATCCTTGTCTTTCTTCTTAAACTTGAGGGGATGACCTGGTTTGATGCGATCAATCATGCTTTTACCACTCTTTCCACGGGTGGTTTTTCAACTAAGAATGATAGTTTGATGTCATTCTCTCCCACTATCCAATGGACTATCACTTTTTTTATGTTGATCGGAGGAACCAACTTTGGGCTATATCAACTTTTACTTTCTCATAATCGTAAAGATTCAATCAAAGATATAGAAGTTCGATGGTATTTCAGTTTCATACTTTTTTTAACAATAGTATTTACTCTTTGGACTTTTTTAACTATTCCAGAAAAACCTTTTGAAGAAAATTTTCGACATAATGCTTTTACTGTAATTGCTATGGTGACTACTACCGGATACGCTAATGTTGATTATGAACTATTTCCAGTGGTTTTGCAGGCGATATTACTTCTAACTTTGTTTACTGGAGGTAGTGCAGGATCCACTTCCGGTGGAGTAAAATTTTATCGGATAGTTCTTCTGTTTCGTTCTCTTTCTGAGCAGATCAAACATTCCCTGACTCCTAATCTGGTAAGTTATGTTAGAGTTGGAGGTCATCTATTAAAAGAAGAAGTGATCTTCTCCACCTTTGTTTTCTTCAGTATTTATGTTACTTCTATTTTACTAGGTGCTATTTTTTTTACCGCAATTGGATTAGATTTTACCACTGCTTTCACCGCTACAGCAACCTTCATTGGCAATGTAGGACCAGGATTTTCTACGATTGGACCTACAGAAAATTTTGTTCACTTTTCTGATATTTCTAAATTATTCGGTGCTTTTTTAATGATTCTAGGTCGGTTGGAATTTTTTACCGTTCTTACGATTTTACATAGAGCTTTCTGGAGAGAAAATTAATTTCGACTAAAATCAACTACAAGACTTTTTTACTAAAAGTATGAATTAAGGAAAGTTGATATATCCAAATCTGATCGTTGCGACTCTATCCGTGAAAAATTATTGATTCAAATTTTGATTTTAAAAAAATCGACATACCAGTCGATGAAGCGGTCAATACCGATCTGAACTGGGGTTTGGGGTTGATAATCCAAATCTCGAACCAAATCACTGATATCAGCAAAAGTAGCAGGTACATCTCCAGCTTGAATGGGAAGAAGTTTTTTGTTAATAGTTTTTCCTAATTTTTTTTCAATGGCCGCAATAAAATCCATCAGTTTAACTGGATTGTTATTTCCGATATTGTATATCTTATAAGGAGCGGATGAAATCGAAGGATCTCGGTGATCCCAATTGGATTGGGATTGAGGACGGGCTGGATGGTCAATGACCCGAATCACTCCCTCAATCACATCATCAATATAGGTAAAATCTCGGAGCATATTTCCATTATTAAATACCTCAATGGCTTTATTTTCCAAAGCAGCTTTGACGAATAGAAATAAGGCCATATCCGGTCGGCCCCAGGGACCGTAGACTGTGAAGAATCGAAGACCAGTAGAAGCGATCCCATAGAGATGGGAATAAGTATGAGCCATTAGCTCATTAGACTTTTTACTTGCAGCGTAAAGACTTATAGGGTGGTCAACATTATCTCGGGTGCTAAAAGGAAGATTTTGATTCAGTCCATAGACAGAAGAACTGGAGGCATAAGAAAAGTTTTTGACTTCATAATAACGACAGGCCTCCAATATGTTCATGAATCCGATAATATTGCTGCTGATATAGGCATCGGGATGAGTTAGGGAATAGCGAACCCCAGCTTGGGCGGCTAGATGGCAGACTGCATCGAATCTTTCTTTTTTAAATAGTTTTAATAAATTTTCTTTGTCTTCTAAATCTCCTTTTAAAAAAAAATAGTTTTTAAATGAAGATGAATTATATTGAGAGTAAGTTTTTTTAGACTTGGATATTGTAATGCCAGCCCATTTCAAACGACCCAATTTAACTTGAGGATCGTAGTAATTGTTTATATTATCTAATCCGACAACCTCGTCCCCTCTTTCAATCAGTTTCATTGCCAGATGACTACCAATAAAACCTGCCGTACCGGTGATAAGAATTTTCATGAATTTATTCCTTTTGATAATTGTGACATAGTATTTATCCTAAATAGCTTTTTTGTTGATATAATTCAGCATGGTGGTAAAGACAATGTAATTCAAAATGATAAGAATGATGAAGCTGATTACTGTAGCCAAAGGTAATAGACCTGTGGGATAAAGATTGATCTGTCTGGCTACTACATAGCCGATATAACAAAACAGAGTTTGAAGGAGAATGATAAAAATAACCGTAAGTCGAACTGATTTAAAGAAATAGAAAAGAATATGGTGGATATGGTTCTTATCCGCTGAGAAGGGATTTTGTTTGGTAAAGATACGGCGAAGCATTACCACAAGGGTATCGATTATTGGGATAGCACAAAGGTATAAAATAGTTACCGGATGGATATACTTTATGGATAATGTGGCTAAGACTGCGATAGAAAATCCTAAACTCAAACTCCCACTGTCTCCCATAAAGATCTTGGCGGGATGAAAATTGAAAAATAGAAATAGGATCAAAATAGTGATGAGAAGAGTGGCTAGAGTAAAAAGAGGTATGCTTTCAAATTTATATCCGATATAGGCAAAAGCAATGAGAATAATAGAAGAAAGTCCTGCGGCTAATCCGTCCAGTCCGTCAATTAGGTTGATTCCATTGGTAATGCCTCCAACTGCTAGCAGGGTAAAAGGGAGAGATAACCATCCGAGGGTGAAATTCCACTCAAAGTATTGCCCTAAACTCTTGATAATGATACCATCGAGTTGGATAATAATCGCTGCTAAGAAAATAAAGGTAAATTTTATATTGGCATTTAATCCGCGAATATCATCATAAAGTCCTAAGAAAAATACCAAGATGATAGCTCCTAGAGTAAAGTGTCCAAAGTAATTGGAAAAAAAAATGAATAAGGTAGGGATCAGTCCTAGAATAATGGCGATGCCCCCAGTACGTGGTAGAGGTTCTATATGACTGCTACGGGAATTTGGGTGATCAACGATATTGACTTTTTTATTAAAACGGATAAGAAAGAGAAGAGACAATAGAGATATAGATATGGCCGTCAAATAACTCACTCTTAAATTATAACAGAAGTAAGTCGATGGCGTTAAGATATTTTTGGATAACGATTTTTTCGTCGAACTCTCGGATCATTTTCTTTCTTCCAGCTTGTCCCATCTTTTGTCTTTCTTTTGCCGGAAGTTTGAGCATTTTTTCCATTTTTTTGGCAAGATCACAATGATCTTTTAATTTACATAAATACCCTGTAATCTCATTTTCTACCACATTTCGACATCCGATAGTATCTGTGGTGATGATTGGTTTTTCCATACTACTGGCTTCTTGAAGAGAACGTGGGACTCCCTCTCGATAAGAAGGAAGAACTACACAATCTGAATTAGCGATCCGATCCTCTGTTCGATCGCTTTCCCCCAAATATTCGATATATCCGGCGTCCATCCATTTTTGGATCTGATCTTTACCGATATCGATTTTGGTAGAAGTCGTAACTTCAGTTCGTCCTAAAAGTTGGAAACAAATATCGGTATATTTTTTCTTGAGAATTTTAATTGCATCAATATATTCCTGTATTCCCTTATCCCAGAGAGATCGAGAAATAAGGAGAAAGGTGAATCTTTTCCTCAACTTCTTTCTTGGAAAGAACCTCTTAGTATCAACCCCACTCCCAGGAAGAACTTCCACTTTTCGATTATCGACAAGTTGATGATTAATGAAGTAACTCCTGTCATCAAGATTTTGAAAAAAAACTTTGTTAGTTTTTTTAAATACTATTCTATACATTACTTTCACAATTTGGGTTGTCCAATTGGTTTTGATAAATACACTTCCTAATCCGGTGATATTATTGATTACTTTAATATCGACTTTTTTCCCTGGCCTCATCCTTAGAAGCTTAATAGCTAAATTTCCATAGATATTGGGTTTGATGGTGAAGTGAAGAGCTATTTCAGGGCATAAATCACGATAAAGCCGATAGTATCTCCATAATGTTTTTAAGTCCTCAAAGGGATTGGTCCCCTTATCGTTTAAAGTAATGGGATAGTATAAAAATTCTTTCTCTAGGAGGGAAGTATATTCATCTCTAGGGGCGATGAGAATAATATGATAGCCTTTGGATTTTAGGGTACGGGCTAGGTTCAAGCGAAAATTGTAGATATTCCAGCTCTTGTTGACTGAAATGACAATGGTTTTATTCAGAGCCATCTCTCCTTCCACATCCGATACATAAGAAGAAACCAAATCGGAGTGGGATCACCTTTACCGTTTAAAAAATTATGGGTTAATCGACTAATCTTAGCATAATCAAAAATTTCTTCATTCCAGTTTTTATTGAAAATATATTTTTCTATCCAAGGACGTAGGTCCCCCCTTAACCAATTTGACAGAGGGATTTGAAATCCGGATTTAGGCTTGTCGGCTATCTTTGGAGGAAGGTATTGATGGAGTATCTTTCGAAGAAGGTATTTTCCTTGTCGGTTTTTATATTTCAATTCAATAGGTATCCGAGCCATATATTCAATAATGCGATGATCAAGAAGGGGCTCCCTCCCTTCTAAACTTACACACATAGTAGAGCGATCCACCTTGGTAAGAATATCATCTGTCATAAACAATTTATAGTCGATGGCCATCATTTGATTTAAAAATTCTATTCCAGGAATATTACTCCAGTATCCAAGAAGTTTATCATTCATTGAGACTTTAAGAAAACTAGATACAATTTCTGGAGCCACATAGCTACTGGCCTGAAAAAATCTCTCTTTCTGGTTTTTTGCACTGATGGCTCTCTTAAACTTTTCAAATTTATCTTGAATATTGGTTTGTCTAAATTGTCGAGGTAGAATATCATTGATCTTTTTGATAGCTGTAGGAGGGACAAACCTGATAATATTATCTATGATTAATCTAACTATTGGATGATAATTCAACTGATGGTCAAGAAAAAAGTATTTACTATAACCACAAAAGACCTCATCTCCACCGTCGGCACTTAAAGCTACGGTGACATTTCCCCGCGCCATTTTGGATACTAACATGGTAGGCAAGGCAGAACTATCTCCGAAGGGTTCGTCAAAATAAATGGGGAGGCTCTCTACTAGGTTAAGCATGTCTTTTTCCTTCATAATGTATTCAGTATGTTCTGTTCCTAAATATTCAGCAACTGAACGTGCTTGTTCTGCTTCATTAAATAACGGATTATCGAATCCGATCGTAAAGGTACGGATCCGATTTTGACGAGATATTTTTGTCAATAAAGCAGTTACCAGTGAGCTATCGTAGCCTCCGCTAAGAAATACCCCCACTGGGGCATCAGAAATCATTCTTAAATTAACCGATTCTGTAAGCATATCTTCCAGTTCTTTAAGGATAGTCTCTTCATTTTTATTCCATTTATCCATCAGATAGAAATTATTAACATCCCAATATTTCGTGATCTGATATGTTGATTTTTGTAAATCGAATTCTAGATAATGTCCTGCTGGTAGTTTATAACAATTTTGAAAAATGGAATAAGGGGCAGGAATATATCCAAATTGGAAATAATAGGGAAGCACACTTGGATCTTCCCTTTTTTTAAAGTGAGGATGGGCGATCAAAGCCTTGATCTCAGAAGCAAAAAGAAATAGCTCGCCTTCTGTATAATAGTATAGAGGCTTAACTCCTGCTCGGTCACGGATCAGGTATAGTTTTTTTTGTTTTTTATCTAATAATGCAAGGGCAAACATCCCAATCCATTTTTTGATACAGTCAATGCCCCATGCCTTGAAGGCGTAAAGGATCACTTCGGTGTCGGTTTGTGAAGTAAAACAATAACCCATGCCTTCCAATTCGTGACGAAGGGAGTTAAAATTATAAACCTCCCCATTAAAGGAGATGATATAATCTTCGCAGTCACTGATAAAGGGTTGATGCCCCAGAGAACTTAAATCCTGAATCGAAAGACGATTATGTCCTAGATGAACTCCGGTGGACGGGTCGAAATAAAGTCCTTGATCATCTTGTCCTCGATGAACCATGGTATCAAGCATGGTCTTGAGAGTCGAAATATTTTTGTGGTGACTGATAAAACCGGTTATGGCACACATATTGTATCCAAATACTGAGAGGCAATTTTTTCAACTGCAAAATTTTGAACTCTTTTTTTAGCTTTTCGAGCATAAGCCTCTCTGAGAGATTTATTTCTAATCAACAATTCCATTGCTTCTCTCATTCTTCCCACATCGTTAATTGGGGTGAGGATACCATATTCGGCACATTCGATTTTATTTTGTAATTGAACATTATAATTTGTTCCTGGAGCAAGAATCTCTCTAGGGCCACTTAAGCAGTCAGTACTGATAACCGGCAAACCACAGGCCAAAGCTTCCACAACAACATTGGGGAAACCTTCGGAGTTAGAACTGAAAACAAATAAACAACACTTAGATAAATATTTGTAAGGGTTATTATCAAAGTTTATAAATATAATGTTATCGTCAAGGCCTAAGTCACTAGCTAATTTCTGCAAATTGTTTTTCCTTTGTCCTCTCCCTAAAATATAGAGTTTATATTCTTTATCAACTAATCTTGAAAAGGCTTTAATTAATAATTTATGATTCTTTCTAATATCTAAGCTGCCAACAGTTATGATACTTTTTGATTTATTAATATTTATGCTTATACTTTTTGAAGATAGAAAATTTATTCTATTTATATCATAGGGATTATAAATAACTTTGCTATTTATATTAATATTAAAATTGTTCTGTAAATCACTTTTAATTGCATTTGTCACTGGTACTAAAAAATCTGCCCTTTCATATAGACTTTTAATTAAGAATCGACTAATTACTTCATTATAGGAGTTACCATAATACATAGAACTAGGGGCTATGCGCTCACTAATAATTGCCTTGTGGTTAGCAAAATACTTAGCTAAAACATTAATGTAGTTGGCTCTATATAAAAAACTAACAACTACATTAAAATTACGCTTTTTAATTACCTTACTTAATTTATAAGCAATGGTTGGTAGTTTAATAAATTTAATAAATCCATTGCTATTACTTTTTTGCCCTAAATCTATTACATTTACCCTATTATCTAAATCATAGGATAGTTTTTTTTCAAGTAAAATTAAATAGCAATCATAATTATCAGCCAAATAATTTAAAAGCGTAGAAACAACTCTTTCTGCCCCTCCGCCTTCAAGAGAGTTAACTAGAAACACTACTTTCTTAGCCACTTAATACCTTATTAATAATTGCTTTATATGCTCTATAATTACCATCATAGTTACATATACTTAATAAATGCTCTCTTGCTTTTTTACCTATTTTATTATTTTGATTATTATTTATTATAAAATTGATTTTCTTTGCTAGGCTTTCTACATTTCCAGCTTCTGCCAAAGCGCCAGTTACTTTATCTATAATCAAATCAAACCCAGATCCAACTGCTGTAGTAGTTACTATTGGAATCTCTAAAGCCATAGCTTCATTAACAGTAAATCCCCAGCTTTCCATTTGAACACTTGCATCAATCCTAAACCTAGCTGGTAAAACAAAAATATCAGAGTTCTTATAAAAATAAGGTGCCTCATTTGATAAACACCCTCTTAAAAAATGAATCCTACTATTTAAACTCAATTCTTTTGTTAAATTTTCACAATAGCTCTTAAAGTCACCCTCTCCTACTATAATTAAATCATATTTTTTATCAACATATTTCATAGCCTTTATTAAAATATCCAAACCCTTATATTTTTCAATTCTTCCAAGATATAGAAGCTTTTTTTTTGCGGTGACTAGGTTAATTTTATTTTTGATAATTTTATTTATACTGTCATCTTTTACATGTTCTTTTGTATCAATTGTAGTATTGTAAGCTATTTCTATTTTATTTTCATCAAAACCAAGTTCGTTAATATAAAAATCTTTGGCCTTGCTACCAGCAGCAATAACACCATCTAAACAATGTTTAACCAAAAATCTAACATACGGATATATTTTTCTATATTTTTTTACTTCTATTGGATATCTCCATAACTCATCAAAAACAATCACTTTTTTTCTTAAAATTTTTAAAATAGGAATTAATATAATAGATGGGACGCTAACTATACTTGAAAATATGTAAAACTGATACCCCATAAAAGGTAACTTAAATAAACTTAATGAAAAACCATTTATAGGTAATTTACTAAAATCTTTTGCTTGAATATACTTTATATCTGTATTTTTTAATATTCTATCAATCTCTTCATTAATATGTTTGTTATGTTTGTTATAATCTTCAGACCAAAAAAAAATTATTCCTAGTTTTTTATAAAGCATTTCAAAAATGCCTAATCTATATATTCTTATAGCTGGATGTGTATATAGTATTTTCATAATCAATACTTTAATCTATAAAAGCTATCGAATATAAAGTTTAACTCATCATTTTTATATACTTTCTTATAGTTTAAAGCTTTATAGTAGGGTATAGAAAAACCAAATTTCTTTCTATAAATTATATTGTAGTCAATATAATTTTCTGCTACTTTTGCAATAATCTTCTTACTTCTTCTAAGTTTTGGATGTGTTAGCAAAGCATGTTTTACAACCTGTGTATCAAAAAAAGGGCTTCTTAACTCAACAGAGTTGGCCATAAACATTTTATCTGCTCTTAACAACAATGGTTTAGTATAAAACTCAAACTGTATTGCTAAGAATGATGCATATAAAGCGTTTTGTTTTTTATAAAAATCACTATAATATTTATAGTATTTAGAAAATACTTTTTCCATTTCCAATTCTACTGGTAGAAAATTATCTTCCTTGGGACTAATTAATAAAAATTTTTTTAAATTAAAATTAAATATTTCACTTAATAAAAAAGCAAACTTTTTATTTTTTATTAACAATAAGCTAAAAAAACCTAAAAATTTATTGATTAGTAATGCATTGGAATAACCACCAAAAATCTCATCTGCACCCTCACCTGAAAGTAGTACTTTTGTATTTTTTTTATGTGATAATTTAGACAACCCTAACAAAGCAATATTGTTTGGATGCACCATAGGATATTCATAATAATTTAATGCTCTTTCATAGTTATCTATAA
This sequence comes from Spirochaetota bacterium, assembly GCA_965224715.1. GTDB lineage: Bacteria > Spirochaetota > UBA12135 > COTS27 > CAXSBA01. The sequence goes on from OZ245054.1 coordinate 719,816, forward strand.
AATCCTTATTTGTAAAATTATAAATATTTAATTTTGTACCCAGTTTCTTGGATATAGACAAAGCATATTTAGTTTCAGAACTATTTTCTACATTTACATGAAAAAGTCCCGCATTATTATTAATCCTATGTGTCATAGCAGCTATTAGACTACTATCAAGTCCGCCAGATACAATGCTACCGATACTAACATCAGATACAGTTCTAAAAGCTATAGAATCATTTAATATATTATCAATTCTACTTACATTATCAGAGCTAAAAGAAAATGGAGTATTATTACTTATTAGATCAAAAACATCAAAATACTTACTAACTTTAAATGTATTGTTTTGTATGTCATACAACCCATAATGCCCTTTTTTTAACATATCTATATTAATATAGGGACTATCAGAGTTAGAAAATCTATATTTAATAACCTCTTGTAAAACTATTTCATCATAATATAACTCTTTATCCAAAATGTATTTAATTGGTTTGATTTCAGATGCAAAAATAAAAGTATTATTTTTAATATAGTAATATAATGGTTTTTTGCCGAATAAATCCCTAATAAGCAATATTTGATTCTTGCGAACATCGAAAAAAGCAAATGCCCACATCCCTCTAAATTCTTTAATAATTTCAAACACCTTATTATTGTTATACTTTATAAGTAGTTCATATAAAAAAATAGTATCAGAGATAAAATCTTTATTTAAATATTTTTTTCCAAGTTCCTTGTAATTATAAATTTCTCCATTAAAAACTAGAGCATAGTCTTTATTATATTTTGTAGGTTGATTTGCATTCGCAGATAAATCAATTATAGATAACCTTGTATGTCCTAACCAAACATTGTTAAAAGTAAAGCTAGAATTATAATCTGGCCCTCTATGGATAATAGTATTTAATGCTTCTTTGCAGTTAGTATTATGATAATTTATTACTCCTAAAATTCCACACATAACTTAACTTATTTTATTAATTGTACAAACATATTCATAGTCTTTCCATCTGTAATTTACCATCCTTAGACTTAAACATATTAACATTTTTATCGCTAACTTTCTCTAAAATAGGAATTAATATAATAAATGTAATTGCATACTTACTATGCTTGAAAATATATAAACAGATACCCCATCAAAGGTAACTTAAATAAACTTGATGAAAAACCATCTATGGGTAATTTATGAAATTCATTTGCTTGTATGTGTTTAATTTTAGTATCTTTTAATAATTAAATATTTTCTCACTTATATGACTCTTGTACTTTGCTTGACTACTCCAAAAAAAATCTATCTCTAATTCTTGATAAAGTTTTTCAAAAATACCAGTTCTATAAGTTCTAATAGCTGGATGTATATAAAGGCCCTTTAACTAGCATAATAATTAATATATTTATTATTATTATGCCACATAGATATTAAGTAAAGCCTCTGTATAAGAGCCTTCGCCCTATTGGAAAAACGATTACTTATTGATGCTCTATTATATAGTCTATTTAATACTGACTCCATATTTGACTTATTCCATAAGCTGCAATCCAATATATTACTTCTCACATTATCAAACATCAAATCTAATATTTTCCAGTAGTTAAAAGAAAAACCTAACTTACCAATTTCATCACTATTCAAACCTATTCTTTTTTTAAGTATTTCTCTTAAAATAACTTTATTTCTTAAATTTTTTCTGTCAAAGAGATATTTTTCATTCAATGAGTAAAAATAGTTAGCAAGATTACTATCAGCCCATGGAAATATTACATTAGAAAAATTTATATCTGCAAAATTTCTAACCTTCCTCATAAATATTTCTTGGTCTATTATTCCCCCTCTTACTTTTGATCTCAAATCTATATAATCTAAATTGGAATTATCTCTATCTAAATTATTCCAATACTCATCTACTGCCTTAAAATCATTAAAAAATAAAGAGCAATCTTTATTCATAAAACCAACTAAACCTATCCACTCTACTCTATTTAATGAAATTATATTAAGGTAATTCTCAGAACGAAAATTATTAGCTGGATTTTTCAAAAAAGATAAATTAGACAAATACTTTGCAAATCTATATTCTCTTAAGCTTGGTATATGCCCTATATAAACATCATTCCCCATACCGTCAATTATGTTCGATTCCTTAAAGTCAATCTGAGTGTTATAAATTGGATATGCCAAAGTTACTTCATCTACTGATGGTAGTGGAATATTTCTAAAATAATTTTCAAAAGCTAAAATATGTTCTCTATGTAGAGTGCCTGGCTCAGTAAGAATAGAGTGTTTAAATCCTAATTTAGCAGCTATCTTTTTTGAAATATTGCTTTCATCTTTTTTGCCTACTGACTGATGTGATACACAACACAAATCATTAAAACCATTATCGCTAAGAGCTAATGCTATCATATTAGAATCTTTTCCAGCGCTATGAAATAAAAAATTATTTTTATTATTTTTAACTCTACTTATGGTTGCATCCGCAAGAAGATTTATTATATCTATTTCATTTGGTACATTGTTCAAATCTTTTCTTCTAATAAAGGGGAAATTATTAGAAAATGAGATTGAAAAGCTATTATTTATAGCCTCTATACTAATTTCATTGCCTATAGATACAACATATAAATTCTTATAAATAGTTCTTGGGGTTGGTATAACTCCATTTTTTAATAAAAAAGAAAGCCCTAAATTAGAGATATTTAATTTACCGCTAATTTCATCAAGCAACTCTACTAAATTTATAGAATAATAAATTGTACGCTTATCATTAAAAATATAAATAGGATTATGTCCAGCTATATCTGAAGTTATAATCTTTTTTTCTTTAAAGTTGGCAAGATGTATCTCGTTAACCATTCTATTAATTAGCAAGATATGCTATTTTAGGAGCCATATCATAACAAGATAAGTCTACCATATTTCCTGTTTATAATATTAAATAAATAAGGGCAATATAACTTATTTATTAAAAAAATTAATATTATTCGCCTAATTATATATATCTTCTATGCCATAACCAAAACCTTTTTTACTTGCATAAAGTATATCTTTTGGAAGAATACTCTCGAAAGCTTGCTTTAATATAAGTTTATTATTAAGAATTTTACCTTTTTTAGATACCTTTCTATGGGCGTCTATTTTAAACGCTAACTCTATAACGTTATGATCTAAAAATGGTGCTCTACACTCTACACTATACATCATAGATGGAATATCTGAACTTATAGTTATAGAGTGTGCGTTTTCAGTAATAAGGCCAAGCCAATTTGAAATATCTATGTAGTTATTAGCATTTGCTTTTTCCGCCCAGAAATCCATTAAAGTATTGTAATTATAATTAACTATGCCCTTTTTTTTAGCCTCCATATGATATAAAAAGCCTTTTCTTTGGTAATTTGCTCTTTGTGCCAATTCAAATAGTAATTTATAATTTTTATTAAAACTAAATATTTTAGAAAAAATTTTTAACAAGCTTTTTGGTAAAAATTCTACCATTTTTATCATATCTGAAAATAAAAGTTGTTTATTAGCGCCATCATAACCATAAAATATTTCATCGGCACCAATGCCACTCATTACAACTTTTATATTTTTGTTTGATATTTGTTGATAAAGTCTAGCAGCATGGGTTAATGGTAATAATCTCACCTCTTCACCATAAGTCTTAGTAATTTTTTGATAAAGTTTATCTTGTAAGTCTTTATCATAACTAAAAATTTCAAGATTAATATTAAGCATTTTTGCAACTTTTTTTGCCCTGCCCAATTCTTCATCATCTGCTTTAAGAGTGTAGGCTCTAGGATGCAAACCGTGTTTAACCATTAGTGTTGTTATAACAGAACTATCAACCCCACCACTCAAAAGTGTTACTATTTCAACATCTGCTCTTTCTCTAATTTTTACTGCATCATTAACTGTGTTGTAAATATCATGCTTGGTTATACTATTATCATATTCCATATTTGGCGTCCAATAACACCATTTCTTTACTATTTTTTTATTTTTAACAATGATTGCATGGGCTGGCTCTAGCCTTTTAATGGATTTATATTTGGTATAAGGTTCTGGGATATGCCTAAAATTTCTAAGGTAACTATAAGCAATACCTATCTCATCTTGCTCATCACTAAATATACCAATACTAAATAAAGCTGAAAGTTCTGATGCAAAATAAAAACCATCGCCATGCTCACTATAAACAAAAGGCTTTTCCCCTATTCTATCTCGGGCACAAAACAATATATTATCTTTTTTATCATAAATAGCAAAGGCAAACATACCATTAAATTTTTCAATGCATTTATAGCCGTATTTGATAAAGCTTGCAAGTAAAACTTCAGTGTCGCTAGAGGTTATAAAATCATAATCTAAGTTTTTTTTAAGTTCTAAATAATTGTATATTTCTCCATTAAAAACAATAAAATATCTACCGCAATTAGAAATAAATGGTTGGTTTGCTTTTGTGCTTAAATCAATTATAGCTAAACGATTATGACCTAATGTTAAGTTATTAACAGTTATTTTTGAAGTGTTATCTGGACCTCTATGATATTGTTTATTTAATACTACAGTTACATATTTTTCCTGAGTTTCTAAATTATGATTTGACCAAATTCCTACTATGCCGCACATTTACTTTATAGCCTTTATTATATAGGCAGAAGTAATTTCACCTTCTTTATCTTTATTACTAGGCAAGGTATTACTGATAAAACACATAAGCCCTAATAAAAAATTAATAGGATTTAATTTTAGAAAAAAATACATAATACTTAATTTTAATGATTTTTCATTTTCTGGAGAAGCGTCTCCCTTCTTTATATCCTTATTTGTTTCTTCTTTTTTGTTAAGTATTATTTTAACTATCTTAATAAGAAAAAAATTAAATTGAGCTGTTAACATATTAATTAGGCAACAAAATCTATTGTCGCTATTTTTTATAATTATCTTGTTAAAACCCAAACTCTTAAATTTACTCTTCCAGCCAAAATAAGAAATCCTATTAAAATCAAATGGAGTGCCATGAAGATGATTTATAAAAGGCACACTGTGTATTGTCAATCCACCATATTTTAGAACTCTTGCTACTTCGGACAAAGTATTATCTAAGTTCTCTATATGCTCTAGCACAGAGGAGCTAAAGACTAAATCAAAATACTCATCTATAAACGGAATTTCATCGCCATCATATACTATATCAACTTTATTGCCATTATATACATCAATTCCAATGTACTCTACAACATTATTATAACCACAAAACAAATACTCATAAGGTTTTTTACTGCATCCAAAATCAAGCACTCTTATTTGTTTATTTTGATTCTTACATTTTTCTAAAAAAGCTTTAATTTCATTAGGAAAATTATTATTTACACCGTAACCAGTTGATGACAAATTTGCTATATTATTTATTATATTTTTATATTTATTCATATTTTTTACTAACTATATACCAAAGCGATGGATAGAGCTTAGTAACCTTGAGAATCTTAACAATAATAGTATCTAACTTAAGTTTATTCGAAATCTTAAAAATAGGAGCAACAAACTTGAATCTATTGCTTAAGGTGTTATGGTTTTTAATTATATATGGAAGCTTATAATCTGTATACGCGTTTTTAAAAACAATATTATTATCTTTAAAAATACTTTCAAACATTTTAGGTGTTGTAAAATTTAAATGATTAACAAAATTACCATTTTTATTTAATATTTTTGCTGTTAATTTAGTACTACTCTTTGTAGAAATAAATGGCAGCATAGGTATTTTTAAATGAACTTCAAATGGAAATAAATAATTAGGTGTTTCTATAAAAATAGAACCATCTTTTTTAAGAACTCTCATTAATTCTAATATAGCCAATTCTAAGTTATTTTTATTCTCAAGATGCTCACCAACATCCTTCATAAGAATAAAATCGAATGTGTTTTCTTTAAATGGAATATTATAAATGCCACTATTAATAATTGATAAATGATCATCTTTGATATTTTTTATTTTTTTATATTCTGTTGCCATTTCTATAGCAGTTTCATCTATATCAATACCAGCAATAAAATCAAACTTATTAGAGTTATACAAAGAATACAGCACCCCCCCCATAGAGCAACCAACATCTAAAATATTCCCATCTAAAGCTTTATTGTAAAAATTAAATACTTTTTCTATTTCATCTAAAATAAAATCCTGATTACCAAATAAAGACAACACATCTAATTTACTAGCGTTAGTTTTATAATGACCCTTATTCTCCTCATCAAGCCACTTTAGATATAATTTGTTTAATTTATCCATAATTTATTTTCTACTATAAATAACAGTGCTTAGTTATCAATTTATATATCATAATAAAAGCTTTAGACTATTTCTTCTGTAAGTTACAAAAGTAAACAAAAAAGCAATCAACCATCCAAATAGTGGAGCAATAACATTAAACATATCAAATAAAAAAACTATTGCTAATGCTTTAAAAATAATTTCTAAAAATTGCAAAAAAGAGGTAGTATTAAGCCCGCTTATATAATAATTAACAGATAAATATAATCTTTGCATTATTGAAAAAATAATCAAAATAGCAGGTATTATATACATATACTTTAAATTTGGAATTTCTTCTTTACCAATCCACAAATCAAGCACTATCTCACCTAATAGCAAATAACAAAAAGAAGCAATTACTGCCAAAAAAAGTATTTTCCTCTCTAAAGAAAAAAACCTTTTTCTAATATAGTATTTATCTTTTTTGTGTTTTGCAATTATTGCTTGAAATGGACTACTTAATTGCCAACCGAGCATAATAATAGTATTTGGTATTTTCCAGATAATTAAATAAATAGCAACAGCTTCAGTGCCATAAAAATAATAAATTAAAAGTGTATCAACTTGTAAAAGTAACACTGTAGAAATACTGTTAAATAAATACTTAACCCCATCGGTAATAAATAATTTATGTATAAGTTTTTTATTTATTTTATTAAACTTTAGAGTTATTCTGTGCTTAGATATGTAATAAAAATGTATAAAAATAAGAGCAAACAAACTACTAAATGCTAAAGTAAAAAATATAATATCTAAGGTATCATTTTTATAAAAGATAAATATTGTAATAGAAGTAACTATAAATAAAAACTGCGAAATAAAACCAAACAGTGCAGCACCATATTGATTTAATTTAGCAGTAAATAGTTGTTGATAAGGCTGTGATGCAAAGCTGGTAAATATAAAAACTGAAAAATAAAGAGCACTATAAAAATAATTATTTTTAAATATATAAATACAAAGTGAAAATATAAAAGCAACTATTAAACCATAAGAAAAATTAACTATAAATGAAAATGATGATATATTGTTAGATAGGTGTCTATATTTTAAGATATTTTTAGTAAAACTAATGCTAAACCAACCAGAAGACATATCAATGATAGACTTTGTGCTATAAAATAAACCGAATACCCCTAGCTCCGATAGCCCTAAATACTTTACAATTAAGGGGAATAAAATAAGCCCAGTAACTATGTTAAACCCAGTGGTTAAATATCGAAGTATTAAAGTTTTTCTATAATCTGATTTAGCTATACTAAGCATTAATGACTACTTCTTGGATACAAGCCAATTTTCTATTGCTAAATATCCAGGTCCTGAATTTTCAAAAGTAAAAATTGCTTGTTCTAATGTGCCAACTAAGGGGTAACCATGTAAATTAAAACTTGTATTTAAAATTGCTCCAATGCCAGTAAGCTTTTCAAATTCTTTTATTACCTTATAGTATTTACTATTCATTTCTTTTGTTACAATTTGCGGTCTTGCTGTTTTATCACCTTGATGCATAGCAGCCCTGCAGTGTTTTTGAAATTCTTTAGTTGACTCGTAAGTAGCCATCATATAATAAGGGTTGTATTTATCTTTATCATAATTAATTAAATACTTATCAGCATAGGTATCTAGCATAGATGGAGCAAAAGGCATCCAAAAGTCTCTAACTTTAATTTGATCATTTACAGTATAAAAACTCTTCATGTCACTTGGGTTAGCTAGTAATGCCCTATTACCTAAACTTCTAGCACCAAATTCTGTTCTACCAGCAAACCTAGCAACGGTATTAAAATCTGCCAAAAGTCTTGCTATTTCTATTTCTATATCCTCTACATACTTAACATTGTATTTATCTGCTAGCTTATTAATATTTATAAACTCTTCTACTTGAGAATTTGAATATTCCATACCAAAATAAATTGGTAAATTTTGTTTTATATCCTTTTTTAGCTCATTTTTTACAAAATAAGCTGCCGCTCCAAATACGTTTGATTCATCTCCACAGCTAGGCATAAAAAAAGCCTTTTCTACTTCTGGCAAAGATAATATCTTCTGGTTCATTTTTACATTCATAAAAACTCCACCAGAGGTCATAATATTTTTTATTCCTGTTTTTTTGATAGCTGCACTTATCCATTTTGTAACTAATTCTTCAGTAAAATGTTGTAATGCACCAGCTATGTTATCAAATCTTTCAACACAAGTCTTCTTTTTTAAATAAAGCTCTATAAAATTTGTATCAAATCTACTTTTAAATGTTAAATCATCATTAATAGTTACTATATTTTTAAATATTTTATTATATGTTTCCATATAGTAATTTTTCTTACTATATGCTGCAAGCCCCATAACTTTATATTCATGCTCTAAAGATTTCATTCCTAATAATTCAGTTACTCTTCCATATATAGTACCTAGAGAATAAGAATCAATTGTAGCGGCTATTCTTGACAATTTTCTATTCTTGTATATGCTTACAGTAGAACTCAACCCTTCTCCACCTCCATCCATTGTAAATATTAGCCAATCATCACTATTATCACCAAAAATAGCAATAGGTGAGTAAGCATGGCAGGTGTGATGATCTACCGTATAAATTATATTTTCTCTAAAACCTATACTCTTAATTTTATTGTTTAATTCAATAAATCCTTTCTTACTTTGTAATTTTTTATGTGTTTCAGATAATATCCTTAAAAATCGATTCCTAGGAAAAAGAAATCTCATTTTATGGTATATGCCAAGATTTCTTTCTATTCCAAGAGTCATTCTGTTATTAGCATTAACAACATTTCCTTTGCTTACCGTTGAAGACGCTATAATTATCCTGTCTATACTAATGGCATCTAAAATATATTTATCCAATATATAATTAATTGCATCCATTGGAAATAATAATGAGTTCTTTATATTGTCAAATTTTTCCTGACTAACAACTTCAATAATTTGATGGTCTTTCAAATAGGAAACTGTTGTATTGTGACCTAAATGTAAAATAATAATTCTCATACTTTACTGCAACCCTTAAAATAAATGCATATTTTAAATACTAATTAAGACTAATTCTTAAGTTTTTTAGATATAAGCCAATTTTCTATTGCTAAATATCCAGGTCCTGAATTTTCAAAAGTAAAAATTGCTTGTTCTAATGTGCCAACTAAGGGGTAACCATGTAAATTAAAACTTGTATTTAAAATTGCTCCAATGCCAGTAAGCTTTTCAAATTCTTTTATTACCTTATAGTATTTACTATTCATTTCTTTTGTTACAATTTGCGGTCTTGCTGTTTTATCACCTTGATGCATAGCAGCCCTGCAGTGTTTTTGAAATTCTTTAGTTGACTCGTAAGTAGCCATCATATAATAAGGGTTGTATTTATCTTTATCATAATTAATTAAATACTTATCAGCATAGGTATCTAGCATAGATGGAGCAAAAGGCATCCAAAAGTCTCTAACTTTAATTTGATCATTTACAGTATAAAAACTCTTCATGTCACTTGGGTTAGCTAGTAATGCCCTATTACCTAAACTTCTAGCACCAAATTCTGTTCTACCAGCAAACCTAGCAACGGTATTAAAATCTGCCAAAAGTCTTGCTATTTCTATTTCTATATCCTCTACATACTTAACATTGTATTTATCTGCTAGCTTATTAATATTTATAAACTCTTCTACTTGAGAATTTGAATATTCCATACCAAAATAAATTGGTAAATTTTGTTTTATATCCTTTTTTAGCTCATTTTTTACAAAATAAGCTGCCGCTCCAAATACGTTTGATTCATCTCCACAGCTAGGCATAAAAAAAGCCTTTTCTACTTCTGGCAAAGATAATATCTTCTGGTTCATTTTTACATTCATAAAAACTCCACCAGAGGTCATAATATTTTTTATTCCTGTTTTTTTGATAGCTGCACTTATCCATTTTGTAACTAATTCTTCAGTAAAATGTTGTAATGCACCAGCTATGTTATCAAACCTCTCACCTACAGCAACAGATTTTAAGTAGTGATAAAACCTTCTAGTTGGGAACCTACTTTCAAATGTTAAATCATCATTAATAGTTACTATATTTTTAAATATTTTATTATATGTTTCCATATAGTAATTTTTCTTACTATATGCTGCAAGCCCCATAACTTTATATTCGTGCTCTAATGCTTTCATCCCTAAAAATACTGTAGTTATACTATAAATATAACCTATAGAGCTATGATGAGAGGTTTTTGCTATAGTATTAATACTGCCACTATTATATATAGAAACCATAGAACTATTAAAATCACCCATCCCATCCATGGCAAAAATTAGAAACTTATCATTACTATCTCCATACAAAGATAAAGGGGAAAAAGTATGGCAAGTATGATGCTCAATAAACTCAAGCTTAAAGTTATTAAAACCCAACTCTTGTAATTTGTTTGTCAGAATATTACTTGATTTACTTTGATACTTGGAAATCCTATAATCAAAAATTGCATTAACCAATTTGTTATTAAGTTTATAATCAATATACCTATGGAATAACTTTAATTTATTTTTTTTGCTTGGTCGGCAGTCGTCTTTATTCTCTATTAACATATGAGGAAATACTATATTGCCAGAATTTATTATTTGTGTTATATCGTCTTTGGATAACTTATATTTAACCAATATATAATTAATTGCATCTATTGGAAATGATGATGAATTCTTTATATTGTCAAATTTTTCCTGACTAATAACCTCAATAACACTATTACCATCACTTAATGCTGCAGTAGCATTATGACCAAGTTGGAGTATTAAAATATGCATAAAATAAAATTAAATCAATGTCCTAAAAATTTATTATACTAATCAATTACACCTTTTAAGTTATTTAACCAAATTTCTGGTTTAAACTTTTTATTAAACAAATTTATACTACCTTCTTGCCAAGTCTTATAACTTGTAATAGATTCTCTAATACTAGATTTAAGCTCGGTGTAAAGACCGTAATAAAATTCATTGCTTTGCAGATATCTATTACGAAAATCCTTAATTTTTAAATCTACACAGTTTATTATCTTATTTCCGTTTACAAATGTCGATTTTAATATTGGATGATGAATTAATTTGCCATTAAAATTATTTACTATCATTTCTGGAATTGCATAAGTATTGGTAGCAATTAACCCCATACCAAAAGACAAGGCTTCTAATAAAACTACTCCAAAAGATTCTTGAAAACTTGGAAAAATCATAACATCCATTTTTGGGTATATTTGATTCAACAACACCTCTCTTGGCTGAGGTGGAACAATATTGATTCTATAGTCTTTTTTGTATTTATTGCTTAAATCACCCTCTACATCAGAAATAAAAGTAAGTCTAATACTATTATCCTGTATGTTGGTAAATGCTTCAAGTAGCTCACGACCCCCTTTTCCTTTATAATCTAGTGCAACAAAAACAAAATTTATTAAATCGCTATCTCTATTATTAAGCTTATGATTATCTTTCATATAAGGATAAGTTACAAAACTTTTATGCTCAAAGTCTCCATCAAATAACTCTATCGTATGATTTTTTGCAGCTTCTGATAAGTAAGTAATTTTTTTTGCTTGATTTAATTTTTTTTTTATTTTTTTTTTATTTCTAATAAAATTACTCTTATGGTAGTATGATAGACAATAAGGATTGTCTATCTCTACTATAAACTCTTTGTTGGTATTTTTAGGAAAGGCACCCCATATATATAATAATTCTGCATCTTTAGCAATGTTTTTATCGATTTTCTGCTCATTTAAGATATATTTAGAAATTTGATTCTTAACATTGGACTTAATTTTTTCTTTTAGAGAAGTTTTAAGTAAATGACTAATTTTAATAGAGCTATTTTGGCTTACATTTGCAGGCAATAAAACATCGCAAACGCTAGTTGAGTATCTTGTAGTGTCCCACATTCTTTCCCTGGATGTTGGTCTGATATTGAAATAAACTTTTTTCAAAGTAGTTAAGAAGTTAAAAATTTGAAACTATCGAATTTAAGTAAAACTGACTTATAGTATACTACAATTCACTATTGAATTAACTTAAATTTATTGAGTTCCTCTCTAAATTTGGATATCAAAATCAATACTTTAACAGAAAAGAAATAGTTTTTTATTTTTAAAATAGATTTCATAATTATTCATATTAGGTTTCTTAAACTGAAAACGACGAAAATAACCTCCTTTCACAAAAGTTATAGCGTTATCCGAGCTAGTCTTAGAGTATGGGACTTTAATCCAAAAGTCAAAAAGCCATTAATTGTTAAACCTTATGATAAATTAAATTATAGTTCACCGTATGTAAATCATCGATTCGCTTAAAGGTATAAAGTTTACCTTTTCGATTGTTTCCTCACTATGTTAAAATTATACGATTATTTGCCCTCTTACACCCTATAACTTTATGGCCATTGTTTTTCTTACTCTTACTGGTTATCTCAGTTTTACTATAATGGATTTTCTGATCCAGTTTCTTCTTCAGCATTATTCTATTTTTCAGGTAAGTTTCTTTAATGCCTTATCTGCAACGATATTTGTAATTCTTTTGATTCCAGTGATCCTGGGGTGGGGTTCGGTCAAGATTAGGAGTTGGAAACTCCATCTTTTCCGGGGGATCTTGATAGCAACTATGGACCTTGCTGCCTTCTATTCTTATGCAGACAATTCCATCGCTTCAGCCTATTCCCTTATTCTCACCGGTCCCCTTTGGGCAGCTCTATTTGATTGGGTAATTGCTCATAAAAAAAGTTCTCGATTTATGTGGATAGCTTCGTTATTTACTTTCATTGGAGTGCTGGTAGTACTCAATCCCACCTACCAAGGAGGGAGTATTACTCTCTTCTTCGCTCTTTTTTCTGCTATTGTTGACGGTTATTGTATTTATATCTATCGTCATTGGGGGAAGAAGGAGACTACAGCTTCCTTTGTTCTTACTGGATCTATGATTACTGCAATAGTGCTTTGTCCCCTGTGGTTATGGAAGAGAACCTCTTACACTTGGGAACATTTGGGAATGAATATGATCTCTGGTTTCTGCTTAGCATTTGCTGCTCTCCTAGTGCTTTATTGTTTTCGGAGGAAAGAGATTCTTCTTATCGGTTCCTTACAATATTCTCAAATTATTTGGGCGATCGTTCTTAATTTGGGAGTGTATGGTCTTTGGCCTAGTCCGCAGGTTTTGATTGGCAGTACCATGGTGATTGCCGGAGGAATTCTTCTTATTTGGAGTTCTTCTCATAAGTCCATCACTCCTGATATGGTGGAAAGGATATAAGAAATATACCAATGTTTATCGATGATTCTCTTGGCAATGAAAGAGTTTCGGATACTCTGTCTTTAAAAAATAAAGAGGATGTAAATGAATCGAATAAATTTGATAACGGATCAGAAGCTACCAATCAAAATTCAGAAAATATTAAAAAAAAGTCATCATCTTCTCTATTGAAATTGAAAACTTTGGTAGTCAACTTTCCCCGTACCTCTGGAGTTTATCGAATGTATGATCAAGATGAGAAAGTCATCTATATCGGAAAAGCCAAAGATCTCAGAGGCAGGGTATCTTCTTACCTTAACAAACGACAGGATCGTCTTATCACTGAAATACTCATGACCAAGGTTGTCCATATTGATTATATTGTTACCGATACTGAAAAAGATGCTCTGGTTTTGGAAAACACTCTTATCAAAAAACATCTTCCTTTTTTCAATATTGATCTTAAGGATGATAAATCCTATCCCTATCTTCAAATTATTAATGAGAAGTATCCCCGGTTGATTAAGACCCGTCAACCGGAAAAGGGTGGGGAGGTGTTTGGTCCCTACACTGACGTTAAGCTTCTAAACGTTTATTTAGATATTGTCAACTCCCTCTATCCTTTGAAAAAATGTCGGCAGACTCGGTTTCCCAAAGGTTTCCGTCCCTGTCTTTACTTTCATATTGGGAAATGTCTTGACTACTGTACTGGTGGGGTGGCTCCGGAAACTGTGAAAATGATGAAGAAGGGTATCCGTGACCTTATCACTGGAGGAAGGCTAGAGGTGATTAAGAAATTAATGGAGAAGCTTGATGAGGAAAAGAATAGGCTTAATTATGAAAGGGCCCGAGAGATCAAGCACTATATCGATGTGTTGTCTACTTTTGACTTTCGTCAGAAACTCAATACTTCTGAAAAAAAGGATTTCGATGTAATCAATTACGCTCAAGGAAATGGAGTCTTGGTGATAGCGGTTCTTTCTTTCCGAGATGGCAGACTGGTTGATAAGTTTACTTATGAATTTGAGAATAAACTGTATGAAGAGGATACCGGAATGGATTGGTTAATTGAAGAAGTATGGCCTCAATTTTTGTTTGAATATTATTCTAGGATTCGAGAATCAGTGTCACAAATAATTATTCCCTTTCTCTTCACCAAAACTTGGAAAGAAAAAGAAATTGTTACAGAATTTGAAAGAGTGGTAGCAGAGGCGATAACTTTAGCTGCTAAGAGGATAAAGAAAGAGGATTCCACCTTCACTATGGTTCTCCCTAAGGTAAAGACCGGATTTCGGGGAGAGAGGGTGAAGTATCTTAATTTGGCTCAAGCTAATGCAAGTTATTCTCTCCAACTCTTAATGAAACGACAAGAGCAGAAAAGTTATGCTAAACGACTTAGAACTTTCCTTAAACTTCCTAAGATTCCTAGAGTGGTGGAATCCTTCGATATTGCTAATACTGCTGATCGTCGAATAATTGCCGGTATGGTGCGTTTTGTGGATGGAGAAAAAGATAAGAATAATTATCGAATATTTAATATCAAGTCCACCGATACTCAAAATGATTTTAAAAGTATGGAGGAGGCGGTTTATCGGCGTTATCGGAGGTTATTAGAGGAAAATAGGGGATTGCCGGACTTGATTATGATTGATGGGGGGAAGGGACAACTTTCTGCGGCTCGAAAAAGTTTGGAAAGTTTAGGACTGAAGGGAAGACCGATTATCTCTTTAGCCAAAGAGAAAGAAGAGATTTATGTCCCCAAACTTCCCTATCCTCTAAAAATGTCTCATGACGATCCTGGGCTTCGCTTTTTGGTAATGGTAAGAGATGAAACTCATCGTTTTGTGAATTCAACTCATGTTCGGCTCCGGGATCGACAAGAAATGAAAAGCTTACTTTCTGAGGTTAAAGGCTTGGGCGAAAAGAAAATAAAAATTCTCCTAACCCGCTTTGACAGTTGGGAGTCCATCAAGTTGTCGGACCCTGAAGCTATTGAACAACTACCTTTTTTTAGTAAAAAAGATACTGAATTATTAATAGAATTCCTTAAACACCATAGTTGTTAGTTGTTATCATGCTCAAAACCCAGCAATTGAAATATCCATGCCCTAACTCAAAAGACTTTTTTAATAGTTTTTTCTGTAGGGTTTATGACTTCTGTGTTGATAAACATCTTACTTTTATCGCCTATGCTCATCCTTATAAGGAGAAAGAAGAAACAAAAAAAGTTTTAACAAAGCAATCAAGGGTCGGTAAGAATAAACTTTTATTACAACAAAATAGGCAAGAGAAGGCTCTTCGTATTTTAATAGGTGGAGGTAGTGGACTTAAACAAAAACTTTTTCTGGATCTCCGTGACATTACCCCGGCTCATCCCGGATTTATTTTTTCTCCTTTTAATAGTTCCCCTTCTCGTCCTCGGTTTTCCTTCTTTGAAATTCAGATTATCATCCCTTTAAACAATTGGTATTTAGAAAAAAAATTTTATAGAGGAAAGGTTCATTATCGTAATGGGAGGGAAGCAAAAGAGTTAGTTGACCAGCTTAAAGAATTCTTGATTGTTGAACAATTGAATGAGAGAGATCGGGCTAACGATTTGGGTTTGCTAGAATTATCAAAGAAAATGTATGTTACTGAACCATGCTCTAATATTTCGAAAAAATATCGTAAAAACAATATCTTGTCTACTAGAAAAAAAGAATTTTGTCATCAAATAAAGGAGCAATCTTTTCGTTTAAGAATGAATGCGGAAAAGGAGGATCGCTTAAATGGACTAAAAAAAGTAGTTGTTTCTAGACTCAAAATTCTTTCCTTACCTTCAAACTTTTCTTTGTCTCATTCTTTTTTTAAGATGATTGATGATTTTCCTTTCTCTTTTGTTAATTTAGTTTCTGGGCCTGAAGTTGGAACTTGGATGGGAGCTTCACCAGAAATTTTGGTAAGGAGGGACTCTATGAATTTTTTTCATACCGTTTCCCTAGCTGGGACCCAATGGTTAAATAGTAAAGGTTGGAAAAAGAACAAGCGTTTCCTTCATCGGGTGGCTTGGACTCAAAAAGAGATTGAAGAACAGGCTGTCACTTCAAGGTTTATCATTGATTGTTTTAAAAAAATCCGCCTAAGAGAATATCGGGAAGAGGGGCCAGTAACAGTGCGAAAGGGTAACCTCCTCCATCTTCAAAGTACATTTACTGTAGACTTAAAACGATATTATGGTGATAGTCTTCCCTATGAAATGATAGCTCTTCTTCATCCTACTCCAGCTGTGGGGGGCACGCCTCAATCTTTAGCGATAAAAGAAATTAATCGAATCGAATCTCATGATCGTCGTTATTATGCTGGTTATTTGGGACCCATAGAGATCGATCAATCGATTGATCTTTATGTTAATCTTAGATGTATGGAATTACTAAGAATGGAAGGGAGATTATATTGTGGATTGTATTCTGGAGTAGGAGTGAATCATTTTTCCGAGCCAGAGAAAGAATGGGAGGAAAGTGATGCTAAGATGAAATGGTGGATTGATTATCTTAATGAAAGGAGAGATAAAATTAAAATAAAAAGGAAAAAAAATGAAAAAATATGTGATTAAGGGGGGAGTTCCTCTTGAGGGAGAAGTAGTCATTTCCGGATCTAAAAATTCCTCACTTCCGATCATGGCTGCTACTTTACTCTGTGATGAACCGGTGATACTACACAATATTCCTATATTACGAGATATTTTCACTATGAAACGTCTTTTGGAAAAGCTTGGAAAGAAAGTTGAGAATCTTGGTCAAAATTCTCTGAGGATTCTCCCTGATAGAGATAACTGCTATCAAGCAGACTATGAAATTGTAAAACAAATGCGAGCTTCAATTACAGTTTTAGGTCCCCTTTTAGCTAAACATCAAAGAGCTGAAGTATCTTTCCCTGGAGGTTGTGTTTTTGGTCCCCGGCCTATCGATCTTCATATTAAAGGTTTAAAAAAACTAGGAGCCCGAATCAATATCAATCATGGTGTCATTAAAGCTCAGGCTCCAGAACTCATCGGCACTACTATCAATCTCATGGGAGAATTTGGTACTTCGGTTTTGGCTACCGACAATATCCTTATGGGCTCAGTATTTGCTCAAGGTGTCACCATTATCGAAAATGCTGCCCAAGAACCAGAAACCATTGACTTGGTTAATTTTCTCAATAAAATGGGGGCTAAGATCAAACAAAATACTCATTCTTCACTGGAAATTGAAGGGGTAAAAAAATTGGGTGGAGGCGAATATACTGTCATTTCAGATCGAGTGGAAGCAGGTAGCTTTTTGGTATTTTCTGCTATCACTGGTGGAGAGGTTAAAGTCGTCTATCCTCATCTTGAGCATATCAGTAACGTTTTTGATTTGGCTGAAGAGATTGGAATACCCATCCAAAAACATATTGAAAATAATAAAGGATTCACTGTTAAACCGGTGAAAATGAAAGACTTGAAGGACTTTACCATAACGACATTACCCTATCCTTTATTTCCGACTGATCTTCAACCAGTGTTTGGAACTTTAGCTACTATGATTCCAGGACACAGTACCATTATTGAAAAAATCTTTCAAAATAGATTTTCTTATGCTGCTGAACTTTCCCGAATGGGAGCGGAGATTCAGATTTCTAACGGTTTTATCATTATTAAAGGTGTGGAAAAACTTCAAGGAGCTGTGGTTCAGGCTTCCGATCTTAGAGCTTCAGCGGCTCTGGTAGCGGCTGGATTAGTTGCTTCTAATACTACCGAAGTGAGAAGAGTTTATCATGGAGAAAGAGGTTATGAGAATCTTCCTGATAAACTTCAAAAGTTAGGCGGTAGGATAGAAGTTCAAACTGATGACATTGTATGATTTTTTTGAAAATTAAGAGTTAATGTCATGTTAAAATATCTCTACCTTTCCAAAATGGGCAATCACCACTTTTTATACTATATTATTATTTTTTGAGGTTTTTTATGAAAATACATGAGTTTCAAGCCAAAGAGATTTTTAAAAAATATAAGATACCAGTTCAAGATGGACAGGTTATCGATAGCTCTGAGAAAATTGAAAAAACTGTTGATAAAGTTATGGAAGACTTCACTACTTCTCAAGTAGTTATAAAGGCTCAAATCCATGCCGGAGGACGCGGGAAGGGTGGAGGTGTTAAATTTTCTCCTGATCGTGAGACAGCTATAGGCAATGCTCAAAAGATTTTGGGAATGCAATTAGTGACTCCCCAAACTGGAACTGAAGGGCAAAGGGTAAAGAAGGTCATGATTGCCCAGGCCATCAATATTAAAAAGGAATTTTATGCTGCCATTACCTTAGATAGATCTCAAGGAAAGAATGTTTTTATGATTTCTCAATCTGGGGGAATGGATATTGAAGAAGTAGCAGCGAAAACTCCTGAGAAGATCGTCAAGGTTTCTGTGGATGCCAATGCTCCTCTTATGCCCTATCAGGCACGCCGTTTAGCTTATGCCTTGGATTTACAAGGGCCCCAGCATGCGCAAGCATCTAAGATTTTTCAAGCCCTCTACTATTGTTATAAGGATAATGATGCTTCCTTAGTGGAGGTAAATCCCCTAGTCCTTACCGAGCAGGGAGATATTCTAGCTTTGGATGGGAAAATTAACTTTGATGATAATGCTCTCTACCGCAATCCTAGAATCAAGGAGATGCGGGATATTGATGAGGAAAACTCCTTTGAGGTGGAAGCTCAGAAATTTAATTTAAACTTTATCAAGTTAGATGGAAATGTAGGTTGTATGGTGAATGGGGCTGGACTCGCAATGGCTACTATGGACTTGATCAAATTAGAAGGTGGGGATCCTGCTAACTTTTTAGATGTGGGAGGTGGAGCTAATGTGGAGACTGTGAAAGAAGCCTTGAGGATTATTCTCAGTGATAAAGCAGTGGAATCGGTTCTTATTAATATATTCGGTGGGATTGTTCGTTGTGATCGTGTTGCTGGTGGAATTGTATCGGCAGCTAAGGAACTTAACATAACCCATCCGTTGGTGGTTCGTTTAGAAGGAACCAATGCTGAAGAAGCTCGAAACCTTCTTGCTAAGTCTAAGCTCAACATTATTCCCGCCTCTTCCTTTGAGGAGGCTGCTCGTCTAGCAGTTAATGCCACAAAATAGAACTAATCAAAATAGGATTTAATATGTCAATACTTGTTAATAAGCATTCCAAAGTTATAGTTCAAGGGATCACCGGCTCTGAAGGGCTTTTTCATGCTGAACAGTGTTTGAACTATGGCACTCAGATTGTTGGTGGAGTTACTCCCGGTAAGGGAGGCACTCAAGTATTGAATGGAGTTCCGGTCTTCAATACTGTTAGAGAAGCTGTGGATAAAACAGGAGCGAATGTTTCTCTCATCTTTGTTCCTGCCTCTTTTGCTACGGATGCTATTCTGGAGGCAATAGATGCGGCTTTGCCATTGGTTGTGTGTATTACTGAAGGAATCCCAGTACGAGATATGATAGTGGTTTATGATAAACTCTCTCGGAGTCATACCCGCCTGATCGGTCCTAATTGTCCGGGAATCATTACTCCTGACGAAACTAAAATTGGGATCATGCCCGGATTTGTTTTCAAGTCTGGTCCGGTAGGTCTTATTTCCAAATCTGGTACCTTGACTTATGAAGCTGCTCATCAGGTAATTAATGAAGGGTTGGGCCTCACTACTTGTGTGGGAATTGGTGGTGATCCCATCATTGGAACTGAGATGACTGAACTCTTAGACCTGTTTGAACAAGACCCTGATACCGAGGCAATTATTATGATTGGAGAGATTGGAGGCTCAATGGAGATTGAAGCAGCTCATTATGTTAAAAGTAAAATAAAGAAACCGGTGATTGGTTTTGTTGCTGGAAATACTGCTCCTCCGGGCAAACGGATGGGGCATGCTGGTGCTGTGATTTCTGGAACCGATGAGTCTGCAGCTGCCAAAAAAAGGATCATGTCTGAATGTGGAATTACGGTAATAGACTCTCCAGCCTTAATTGGGAAAACCGTGAAGGAAATATTGGGTTAAGGATAATTTATCATAACATTAAAAGTGGTAAAATTTTTAACCTTTCATTAATTTTATTTAATGTATTTTTGTGGATTCGAAGTCTCGCATCTATAATCTCCGGGGAGTTTCCTCTTTAAAAGAAGATGTAGCTGCTGCTGTTTCAGGGATTTCCTCAGGGATTTTCCCTGGTGCTTTTTGTAAAGCAATAGCCAACCCTTTCCCTCAATTATCCACAAATTCAGTTAAAGAGCCACTTTTTCTTTCTCATGCCGATGGGACCGGAAGCAAGTCAGTGATGGCCTATCTCTATTGGCAAGAAACCAGCGATCTTTCGGTTTTTCGAGGACTATCACAAGATGCCATCGTCATGAATACCGATGATCTTCTTTGTGTTGGAGCAGTTGAT
Organism: Spirochaetota bacterium; assembly: GCA_965224715.1. GTDB lineage: Bacteria > Spirochaetota > UBA12135 > COTS27 > CAXSBA01. Next base: position 740,812 of record OZ245054.1, read on the forward strand.
CACTTTTACTTTAGTTCTACTATTGCCCGAAATAAAAACAGAATTCCATCAGAAGTATTAAGTGCCTTGTTGGAAGGGACAGAGGCATATCTTTCCCAAATGCGGGAGTGGGGGATTCACTGTGAGTTAATGGGAGGGGAAACTGCTGATCTTGGCGATGTGGTTAAAACTTTAACTGTGGACATGAATGCTGTGACCTTCATGGATAAAAGTAAATTTATCGATACTGCCAAAATTAAACCAGGCTTGGCGATTTTGGGCCTTGCTTCTTCAGGAAAGACAAAATATGAAATCGAATATAATTCTGGAATAGCTTCTAATGGTCTTACTTCAGCCAGGCATGATCTTCTGATAGCTGATTATTGTTCCCGTTATCCTGAAACTTATGATGAAAGTATTTTGAAGGAGTTAGTTTATTCTGGAAGATATCGAGTTCAAGATCCTCTAAAAAATACCTCTATTGATATTGGTCAGGCTTTATTATCTCCTACCCGATCATATTTACCCGTAGTAAAAGCCATGCTTGAAGAATATCCAGAATCAATTATGGCTATGATTCATTTAACTGGTGGGGGACAAACTAAATGTTTAAAATTTGGTAAAGGGATACACTTTGTTAAAGATAATCTTTTTGAATTGCCTCCTCTTTTTCAGATCATTGCTGCCAATCCCTTTTACCAAGAAGCACCAGAAGAGCTTTATAAGGTGTTTAATTGTGGTCATCGATTGGAGCTTTATGTTGAGGAGAGGTGGGTTGATTCTCTTATTAAAATTGCAGATGCCTTCTCTCTTTCAGCTCAAGTAGTAGGATATACTGAAAGTTTGAAAGTAAAATCTGAAGAAAATGAAAGTTTAAATAATTCTTTAGCTCTTACTATTGGGAATCAACAGCATTATTTCTATTCCTAACATGCCTGATATCCCCTTACTTAGATTCTCAGATCGGGTTTGGGAATTAAATCGTCCATACATAATGGGAATAGTAAATCTTACAGTAGATTCTTTTTACCCAGCCAGTCGAATATCAGAAGAAAAAGCCTTTGCTTTGAGACTGAAGAAAATCGTTCCATATATGGATATTTTAGACTTGGGAGCAGAATCTACTCGTCCAGGATCAGATCCAGTCACTGTAGAAGAAGAACTTTATCGACTTCTCCCAAAATTGGAATATGTAAAAAAACATTTTCCTAAACTGAAAGTATCTATCGATACTACCAAACCAGAGGTAGCTCGAAAATGCATTGATATTGGCGTTGATCTTATCAATGATATTAGTGCTGGTGAGAATTCTAAAGGTGAGATGTTCAAAATTTGTGCTTCTAATCAAATCCCTTTAGTATTGATGCATAAGCGGGGGATTCCTAAAACTATGCAGAATAATGTATTTTATCAGGATGTAGTGAGCGAGGTTTATAATTATCTTAATGATCGAGTGAATTTAGCACAAGAATATGGATTAGCCTTAGATAAACTCCTTATCGATGTTGGCATTGGTTTTGGAAAAAAGCTGGATCATAATTTAGATTTACTGAGAGCTTTGCCGAAATTTAAAGATATAGGTACAGGTATATTGATTGGAGCCTCTCGAAAGCTAATGTTGGGAGAAATAACAGATCAACCGGTAGAGAGTCGTTTAGCAGGGAGTATCGCGGTACATCTAGCTGCACTTAAACATACATGTCATATCATTCGCTGTCATGATGTCCGTGAGATGTGGGATGCTATACAGGTGTTTTTCTCAGTAATGAAATATCAAGAAGCGTAGTTTTTTGTGAATAGCTGGTTAAGTAATTATTTATTTGTTTTTGAGAATTTCACTCTCTTCAATGCGATAGATGTGGGTATCATCTCCATAGTTTTCTATATCATTTTTATTAAAGTTTCCAAGACCCGGATCATGCCGATTCTCCAGGCCTTCATGGTTATTCTTTTTCTTACATTTTTGGCAAGTATATTTGGATTTAATACTACCCACTATATTCTTCAAAATATGGTTTCTTTAATGTTTCTGTCGGCTATTATCCTTTTTCCTACTGAGATTAAAAGAGGGTTGTATCAAATTGGACACACCTTTTTTCAAAAGTATATGTTCTATAAAATCGATAATGTTGTTATCGATAACCTAGTAAAGTCTATAGAAACCTTGTCTAAGAGGAAAGTGGGAGCTATCATCGTATTGGAAGGCAATGATAGTTTGTCTGAGATTATTGAAAGTGGAGTTTCTCTCAATGCTCAAGTAGAAAAAAAAGTGATTCTAACTGTTTTTGATAAAAAATCCTTGCTTCATGATGGAGCCATGATAATCTCTCGTAATCGTATTCAAGCAACAGCCTGTTTTATTCCTCATCTCAGTTCGACCATAGATAAACAAAAAAACTATGGCTCTAGACATTTAGCTGCTTTAGGACTCAGTGAAGATACCGATGCCTATATTCTAGTGGTAAGCGAACAAAATGGAAAGGTTTCCATTGCCTATAAAGGGGCTTTAACTATGGGGATTGGTCCAGTTCGTTTACGAAAGATGATTGAAGGTTATTTTGCTATTCTCCAAGGGGAAGAACAAAACTTAAAAAATTCTAACTTCTAGCTTTTGACTTGTGTCTAAAATTTTTAATATTTACAGAATTTTCTTTAAACATATTCGAGATGCTGTTAAGGATTATTTTATAAATTGGAGAAAGAATCTAAAATATTTTATAACCGCTAATGTAAAGGAAAAGTTTATTGCTGTTGTTTTAGCTCTTTTGACATTTGTTTATGTCCGTTTTCAAGATGTAGAGCAACGTAACCTCTTTGTTCCCCTTCAAATTTATAAGAATGAAGAACTTACCTTTGTCAACGATCTTCCTAAGACAGTGAGTATCTTTGTGAGTGGTAATCGAAGTGCACTTAACAACTTGGATGTCAACAAAATTATAGCCCGAATTGATCTAACGGATATTACCTTGCCTGGGAGTGTTCAGCGTTCTCCGATTTTAGAGTCTATTCCTGATGGTATCCAAGTTATCAGAATCAATCCCCAAACCTTGGATATAGAGCTTTCTAACCTTGAAAAGAAACTTCTTAAAGTTGAAGCTACTTTGTTAGGCAGACCTCATTCCGATTATCGAATTCAACGAATAAGTGTTTCTCCTGGGAAATTATGGGTTTTTGGTCCTAGAGATATTCTTAACGACATAACTAAAATTGAAACGGAACCTATCGATATTCAAAATCTTAATCAAGATAAAGAAGTCAGTGTTACTTTCAGTAAGAATGTTCATCCTGGGCTCAAATTTGACCGGGATCGTCGGTTGGATGTTTCTATTAATATTGAATCCGAATATCTTTTACAAAATTTAGTAGATTTGATAGAGGTCAAGTACGAGTTTCAGGAAGATTGGATATTAGCCGAACCTCTTCTAGTTTCTAATATTTCATATCAAATCCATAAAGACGAAATAGATACCTTTTATCCTGACCAGGATTTGACTTTTTATTTTGAAGCCGATAGTATTAAACAACTTGGAGATCATAAGATAAAAATTAAATATTTTAGGAATAAGAGAATAAGAAAAGTTAGTTTTAGCCCTAATACCGCTACCGTTCAAGTAGTAGCTAAGACTGACAATGATGTTAAGAAAAAGTGATTTTTTAAAGTTGAGTATTATTGCAAATTGTTTTTCTGGAAAAATATAGGTAAATAACTAAAACTATGGGAACTCTTGCCTCTCAAATATTTTTTTTAGAGCAATCCTTTAATACTCCCTTGGTGGGGAGTGCTGGTACAGTGGGATATGGGAGTGACTTTTTAGATATTGAACCTAGAGCTGAGGAATGTTTCGGAGGTCTTACTTTAAAAACTATCACTCCTAAACCTCAAGCAGGGAACCCCTCTCCTAGAGTCTGTGAAACTGAAAGTGGGTTCATTAATTCTATAGGGCTTCAGAACTGTGGATTGAATGATTTTATTAACAAGGTTCATCCACGTCTAGGAGAAATCAAATCACGGGTGATCGCCAGTGTGGCTGCTTTCACGATTAAGGATTTTGTTAAAATGGTTTCACGAGTTAGCCGATTGGAATATGTGGATATGGTAGAGATGAATGTGAGTTGTCCCAATACCGACTATCATGGAAAAGACTTCTCTTCTGATGAAATTCTTCTTAAGGAAGTTGTATCTGCATGTTCTCAGGAAAAACATGCTCCCCTTTTGGTAAAATTATCCCCTATGCACCATGCGGTTAAAATGGCTAAAGTAGCAGAAGAAGCAGGGGCGAATGCTCTTACTGTATCCAATACTTTTACAGGCATGCGGATTGATATTCAGGAGAGAAAACCCATGATCGCTACTGGGGTAGGAGGATACTCAGGGCCAGCTGTGAAGCCTATCGTTTTGTCTTTGGTCTATCAAATTACTCAAGCAGTATCTCTTCCGGTTATTGGAGTTGGAGGAGTAACTACTTGGCATGATGTGGTAGAGTATCTATTAGCTGGAGCTTCCTTGGTAGGTATCGGTACCGCTAACTTTACCCATCCCCGAGGCGGTTATCGAATTTGGAAAGGATTCAAAAGGTATCTTGACAATTATCAGTTAACTGCATCAAATTTAGTGGGGGCTTTAAACGTCACTAAATGAATTTAGCAATCTGCAAATTAGCAAGGTATGAAGGGTCGTATTGGGATACCCTGACAAGCTAATTCAGCTTTGATCTCTTCAATGGAATAATTTCGGGAAATTTTGGGAGAGTAAAGCATAGAACTGATAATAGCAGCCTGAGCTTCGGTTTCTTGAAACACTTCAACGATATGTTCGGGAGTACCAGCGCCTCCAGAAGCGATCACTGGAATATCTACTACTGTTGCGATTTTTTTAGTGATGTCTAAATCATAGCCCGTATGGGTTCCGTCTTTGTCGATACTGTTTACCACGATCTCTCCTGCTCCCAACTTTTCTCCTTCTTGAGCCCATGTTACTGCATCTTTTCCGGTAAACACCCGAGCCCCATCGATAGCGATTTCATAGCCGCTAGGTAAGGTTAAACTGGGTTCTCGACGGATCACTTGCATGCTGAGAACGATACATTGTCGTCCAAAAGTTCCAGCTCCGGCGGTAATCAGGGACGGTTGTCTTACTGCCATGGAGTCGATGCTAATTTTTTCTGCCCCAGCGTCTAGAGCCACGTGCATATCTTCTAAGGAAGCAATCCCTCCTCCCACAGTAAAAGGAACGAATACCTTTTCTGCTACCGCCTTAACCACGGGGATGTCAATTTGACGTTTCTCGGCGCTGGCTTTGATGTCATAGAAGATAATTTCATCGACCTGGTCTCGGTACATTTTTTCTGCCATAATTTGGGCTGAATCGATATCGATGTTATTTTGAAATTTATGAGCTTTGGTTACCCGACCGTTGATGATATCGAAACAGGCAATGAGACGTTTAGTGAGCATGGGCTATAGTTATAGGGAATCATTAATTATATAATAATATTTTTATTTTTACAACCGATAAAGTTTCATTAAAATTTCTTTTTGGGTAATGAAACCATGGTATAATTATATATCTCATCTAGGTCATGAGTAGATGATGTCAAATAAATAGTGGGTGATTAGCTCAGTTGGGAGAGCGCTACCCTTACAAGGTAGATGTCGGCGGTTCGATCCCGTCATCACCCACCATTTTTACTAAGGTTTTTGAGTTGAGTAAATTTTCTAAATTTTGTTGTTGACCATATGTTGACCAGAAGATTTAGAAAATTTATCGTTTATTGGCTGAATATGGTTGGGGCTTAAGGTTGAGTAATAATTCAGTCATCCAGTTCAACGAATAACAAAGAGCTAACTAGGCTACTCTCATCATCTACGTTTATCTGCACAGTTATACGTTTGAAATACTTATTTGATTTTTTTACTTTATAAAAATTTTGATTTCAAACAATATGAAATCAAAATCTCTGTATTTCTACTGGCAAAATCTAAACATATCTGAAAACCTCCTTAACAAAACACAGTTAGTATGTTATAATAATATTCTTATTTAAAAATGCATTAAAAGGACAACACAATGAAAAAATCATACTTAACAAAAAAATCAGAGTTGATTGTTTCTTCAGGTGAGATCCCCCCCCCCCCCCTCCAATTCATCTAAGTATGGGCTTACCTCTCAAATATCTCATTACAATCGCTTTTACGGTCATATTGATTATATTAACTTTAGGATGTAACTCCGAGACAAATTCCTCAATTAATAAAACACAAATAACAGGTAGCATCAGCTATCAGAATATCCAAGTCGATTACGGAAACGAAGCCAGTAGTACAGTTGATCTTACCGGCATTACTCCCACTAGCGCTATCGATAGCGATTATCTCTACAGTACAGTCCCCCCCTTCCCAAATGGAGTTACCCTGAATCCAACAAACGGTACCATCACAGTGGCAAACAATATTCCGGGTGGTTTTTCCAATACTTACCTTATAACCGCAACCGTAACCGGAGATGATTCCCAATACAAGGATTCGGTTACAGGAACCCTCTCCATAAAAGTAAATCATTTTTCCGGTAGATACGCTCATAGGGTAGTCGTGTTTAAGGATGAACTATACCTCATTGGTGGAGATAATAAAGAACACGATATCAACAATGATGTATGGAAAACCTTAGACGGTGTTACTTGGACAGAAGTTACTGATCAAGCTCAGTTTTCCGCAAGAAATGGTCACAGGATAGTAGAGTTTAAAGATGAAATATATCTTATCGGTGGATATGATGGCAACGATCAACTAAACGATGTATGGAAAACCTTAGACGGTGTTACTTGGACAGAAGTTACTGATCAAGCCCAGTTTTCCGCAAGAAATGGTCACAGGATAGTAGAGTTTAAAGATGAAATATATCTTATCGGTGGATATGATGGCAACGATCAACTAAACGATGTATGGAAAACCTTAGACGGTGTTACTTGGACAGAAGTTACTGATCAAGCCCAGTTTTCCGCAAGAAATGGTCACAGGATAGTAGAGTTTAAAGATGAAATATATCTTATCGGTGGATATGATGGCATCTCTTCCACAAACGATGTATGGAAATCTTCAGATGGTGCTGCCTGGACAGAAGTTACTCCCACTCAACCGTTTCCCAAAAGATCCGATCACAGTGTAGTCGTGTTTAAAGATGAAATATATCTTATCGGTGGATATGATGGCATCTCTTCCACAAACGATGTATGGAAATCTTCAGATGGTGCTGCCTGGACAGAAGTTACTCCCACTCAACCGTTTCCCAAAAGATCCGATCACAGTGTAGTCGTGTTTAAAGATGAACTATACCTCATCGGTGGATATGACGCCGGTGACTCCGGAAGCAAAAACGATGTATGGAAATCCTCAGACGGTATCAATTGGACAGAAGTGACTACCACTCAATCTAAGTTTCCCGAAAGAGATTATCACAGTGTGGTAGAGTTTAATAATGAACTATACCTCATTGGTGGACAGGATAGTGGCTCTGATCGATTTAACGATGTATGGAAATCCTCAGACGGTATTGATTGGACAGAAGTAACTACCACTCAATCTAAGTTTTCCGGAAGGTACGGTCACAGTGTAGTCATATTTAACAATGAGCTATACCTCATTGGTGGAGACGTGGATGCCAGCGTTGGTGGAATAACTGACAATAATCGACTAAACGATGTATGGAAAACCTCAAACGGTATTGACTGGGAGCAAAAACTGTAGTTTTCTCTTATCAAAGTAAGTTATATGGCGACGACAAAGTTGGTTTCATGATAAGACTTTTTAGACAAAAAAAATTATGGCAAACTTTACTGTCGTCGTCAAATCTATGAAATTTTTTGTTATAGTATAAAGATTTTATAACAAAAACCCCTTGACAAATTACGGTTAATATGTTATAATAATTACTAAAATTTATTAAAAGGATCATTCAATGAAAAAAATAAAACAAAAACCACAACTAACTAAAAAATCGGGGTTGATCGCTCTTTCCAATAAAGTACCCCCCCCCCCCCCCTCAATTCATCTAAGTATGAGCTTACCCTTCAAATATCTTATTGTAATCACGTTCACGGCCATTCTGACTATATTAACTTTAGGATGCCCGGCTGACGAAGATGGCAACATAGTACTTGACAAAACGCAAATAACAGGCAGCATTAGCTATCAGGATATCCAGGTCGATTACGGAACCGCAGCCAGCAGTACAGCTAAGCTAACCAACATAACTCCCTCTAATGCTACTAATAGCGATTATCTTTACAGTATAAATCCTCCCTTACCAAATGGAGTTGCCCTGAATCCAACAAACGGTACCATTACAGTATCAAACAATGCTCCTGGTTTTTCCAACACTTACCTTATAACTGCAACCGTAATCGAAAATGATCTTCAATACAAGGGATCGGTTACAGGAAGTGTCTCCATAAAAGTAAATCATTTTTCCGGAAGAACCCGTCATAGTGTAGTCGAGTTTAACAATGAACTATACATCATCGGTGGACTCCATTATAATAACGATGTATGGAAATCCTCAGACAGTGTTACCTGGACAGAAGTTACTGCCATTCAATCTAAGTTTTCCGGAAGATACGATCACAGTGTAGTAGAGTTTAAGAATGAACTATACCTCATTGGTGGATTTAATGGCAACGTTGAACTAAACGATGTATGGAAATCCACAGACGGTGTTACTTGGACAGAGGTCAATAATAACGCTCAGTTTTCCGAAAGAAGTGGTCACAGTGTAGTAGAGTTTAAGAATGAACTATACCTCATCGGTGGAAATGATGGCAGGGTTCCACTAAACGATGTATGGAAATCCACAGACGGTGTTACTTGGACAGAGGTCAATAATAATGCTCAGTTTTCCGCAAGGTATGAACATAGTGTAGTCGAGTTTAACAATGAACTATACCTCATAGGTGGATCTGGCGTCGCTTATTATAACGATGTATGGAAATCCTCAGACGGTGCTACCTGGACAGAAGTTACTAGTACTACCCCTAACATTCATTTTTCCGCAAGAGAAAGTCACAGTGCAGTTGTGTTTAACAATGAATTATACCTCATTGGTGGATATGATGGCAGCGATCGACTAAACGATGTATGGAAATCCACAGACGGTGTTACCTGGACAGAGGTCAATAATAACGCTCAGTTTTCCGAAAGAAGTGGTCACAGTGTAGTCGTATTTAACAATGAACTATACCTCATTGGTGGATATGATGGCAACGTTTACCTAAACGATGTATGGAAGTCCTCAAGCAGTATTGACTGGGAGCAAAAACTGTAGTTTTTGTTTCAAGGTAATAAATTATATGGCGACGACAAAGTTGGTTTTATGATAAGTCTTTTTAGACAAAAAAAGTTATGGCAAACTTTACTGTCGTCGTCAAATCTATGAAATTTTTTGTTATAGTATAAAGATTTTATAACAAAACCCCCCTTGACAAATCACGGTTAATATGTTATAATAATACTGGAATTTATTAAAAGGATCATTCAATGAAAAAATTATATTTAACAGAAAAATCGGAGTTGATTACTCCCTTAAGTAAGATTACCCCCCCCCCCCCCCCTCCAAACTTATCTAAGCATGATCTCACCCTTCAAACATTTTATTATAATCACGTTCACGGTCATATTGACTATATTAACTTTAGGATGCCCAACCGACGAAGATGGCAACATAATACTTGATAAAACACAAGTAACAGGTAGCATCAGCTATCAGGATATTCAAGTCGATTATGGAGACGAAGCCAGCAGAACAGTTGATCTTGCCGGCATTACCCCCACTGATGCTGCCAATAGCGACTATCTCTACAGTGTAGAACCCCCTTTCTCAAATGGAGTTACCCTGAATCTAACAAACGGTACCATCACAGTGGGAAACAATGTTTCGGTTTTTTCCAACACTTACACCATAACCGCAATCGTAGACGGAAATGATCCCCAATACAAAGGATCGGTTACAGGAAGTATCAGTATCAATGTCGAAGATAGCAGAACACAAGTAACAGGTAGCATCAGCTATCAGGATATTCAAGTCGATTATGGAGACGAAGCCAGCAGAACAGTTGATCTTGCCGGCATTACCCCCCCCGATGCTGCTAATAGCGACTACAGCTACAGTGTAGAGCCTCCCTTACCAAATGGAGTTACTCTGAATCCATCAGACGGTACCATTACAGTGGCAAACAATGCTCCGGGTTCTTCCAACACTTACACCATAACCGCAACCATAGATGGAAATGATCTTCAATACAAAGGATCGGTGACAGGAAGTATTTCCATTATTTCCATAAAAGTAAATCATTTTTCCGAAAGAGACCAACACAGTGTAGTAGAGTTTAATAACGAACTATACCTCATCGGTGGAGGGGGTAACTCCTTTTCTTGCCTTAACGATGTATGGAAATCCTCAGACGGTGCTACTTGGATAGAAGTTATTAATCCAGCTCCGTTTTCCGCAAGAAGAGGGCACAGTGTAGTCGAGTTTAATAATGAACTATACCTCATCGGTGGATATGATGCCGGAATCATTCGCTATAACGATGTATGGAAATCCTCAGACGGTACTACTTGGACACAAGTTACTAATCAAGCTCAGTTTTCCGGAAGATACGAGCACAGTGTAGTAGAGTTTAATAATGAACTATACCTCATCGGTGGATCTGATAGCGGTAACTCTTACAAAAACGATGTATGGAAATCCTCAGACGGTGCTACTTGGACAAAAGTTACTGATCCAGCTCCGTTTTCCGCAAGAAAAGGGCACAGTGTAGTCGTGTTTAACAATGAACTATACCTCATCGGTGGATATGATAACTCTTACTATAACGATGTATGGAAATCCTCAGACGGTGCTACTTGGACAAAAGTTACTGATCCAGCTCCGTTTTCCGGAAGATACGCTCACAGTGTAGTAGAGTTTAACAATGAACTATACCTCATCGGTGGAAAAGATGGCAACTCTATCTTTAATGATGTATGGAAATCCTCAGACGGTATCGATTGGACAGAAGTTACTACCACTCAATCTAAGTTTTCCGCAAGAAATAGTCACAGTGTAGTAGAGTTTAACAATGAACTATACCTTATCGGTGGATATGGGGGCTCTCGCCTTAACGATGTATGGAAATCCTCAGACGGTATCGATTGGGAGAAAAAACTGTAACTTTCACTTCAAGGTAATAAATTATATGGCGACGACAAAGTTGGTTTTATGATAAGTCTTTTTAGACAAAAAAAATTATGGCAAACTTTACTGTCGTCGTCAAATCTATGAAATTTTTTGTTATAGTATAAAGATTTTATAACAAAAACCCCTTGACAAATTACGGTTAATATGTTATAATAATTACTAAAATTTATTAAAAGGATCATTCAATGAAAAAATTATATTTAACAGAAAAATCGGAGTTGATCGCTCTTTCCAATAAAGTACCCCCCCCCCCCCCCCTCAATTCATCTAAGTATGAGCTTACCCTTCAAATATCTTATTGTAATCACGTTCACGGTCATATTGACTATATTAACTTTAGGATGTAACTCCGAGACCAATTCTTTAATTGACAAAACGCAAATAACAGGTAGTATTAGCTATCAGGATATCCAGGTCGATTACGGAACCGCAGCCAGCAGTACAGCTAAGCTAACCAATATAACTCCCTCTAATGCTACTAATAGCGATTATCTCTACAGTGTAGAGCCTACCTTACCGGATGGAGTTACCCTGAATTTAACAAACGGTACCATTACAGTGTCAAACAATGCTCCTGGTTTTTCCAACACTTACCTTATAACTGCAACCGTAATCGAAAATGATCTTCAATACAAGGGATCGGTTACAGGAAGTGTCTCCATAAAGGTAAATCATTTTTCCGGAAGAACCCGTCATAGTGTAGTCGAGTTTAACAATGAACTATACATCATCGGTGGACTCCATTATAATAACGATGTATGGAAATCCTCAGACAGTGTTACCTGGACAGAAGTTACTGCCATTCAATCTAAGTTTTCCGGAAGATACGATCACAGTGTAGTAGAGTTTAAGAATGAACTATACCTCATTGGTGGATTTAATGGCAACGTTGAACTAAACGATGTATGGAAATCCACAGACGGTGTTACCTGGACAGAGGTCAATAATAACGCTCAGTTTTCCGAAAGAAGTGGTCACAGTGTAGTCGAGTTTAAGAATGAACTATACCTCATCGGTGGATCTGGCGTCGCTTATTATAACGATGTATGGAAATCCACAGACGGTGTTACTTGGACAGAGGTCAATAATAATGCTCAGTTTTCCGCAAGGTATGAACATAGTGTAGTCGAGTTTAACAATGAACTATACCTCATAGGTGGATTTCATGGTAGCTCTGGTTACTATAACGATGTATGGAAATCCACAGACGGTGTTACCTGGACAGAAGTGACTACCGCTCAATCTAAATTTTCCGAAAGAAACGGTCACAGTGTAGTCGTGTTTAACAATGAACTATATCTCATCGGTGGGTATAGCGGAGGCTCTTACAAAAACGATGTATGGAAATCCACAGACGGTGTTACTTGGACAGAGGTCAATAATAACGCTCAGTTTTCCGAAAGAAGTGGTCACAGTGTAGTCGTATTTAACAATGAACTATACCTCATTGGTGGATATGATGGCAACGTTTACCTAAACGATGTATGGAAATCCTCAAGCGGTATTGACTGGGAGCAAAAACTGTAGTTTTTGTTTCAAGGTAATGAATTATATGGCGACGACAAAGTTGGTTTTATGATAAGATTTTTTAGACAAAAAAAATTATGGCAAACTTTACTGTCGTCGTCAAATCTATGAAATTTTTATACCACAATAAAAAATTTCATAAACCCCCCCCTCTTAACAAATCATGGTTAGTATGTTATCATAAATTATTATTTAAAAATTCATTAAAAGGACAACACAATGAAAAAATTATATTTAGCAAAAAAATCAGAGTTGATCGCTCCCTTAACTAAGATCCCCCCCTCCTCCAATTCATCTAAGTATGAGCTTACCTCTCAAATATCTCATTACAATCACTCTCACAACTATCCTAACTATATTAATTTTAGGATGTAACTCCGAAACAAATTCCTCAATCGCCAAAACATAAATAACAGGTAGTATTAGCTATCAGAATATCCAGGTCGATTACGGAGACGAAGCCAGCAGAACAGCTCAGTTAACCAACATAACTCCCTCTGATGCTACTAATAGCGATTATCTCTACAGTGCAAATCCTCCCTTCCCAAATGGAGTTACCCTAAATCTAACAAACGGTAGTATCATAGTGGCAAACAATGCTCCGAATTTTTCCAATACTTACCTTATAACCGCAATCGTAAGTGGAAATGACCTTCAATACAAGGGTTCGGTTATAGGAACTGTTTCTATAAAAGTAAATCGTTTTTCCAAAAATAAGCAGTATCAGGTTAGCTTTTACCGGGGAGCCAGTCTCCTGGAAACTATTCCGGTTACTAGCTTGACAGCGATCTTTGCATCAGATTATCCTGTTAATCCCAATACAGGGAAAGCATGCAGGTGGCATAGCAATGCAATAGGTGGAGTGTTCAATAAGGGCTCTCTAGTCGTTGCTGACTTTAATCTTTATGCTCAAGAAGTTGCGGCATCTTTTGAAATGATCATCGAGAATAGAATAATTCCTACAGATCTTGTTAATTATGGAAAGATGAGCGAGGAAATCTTTTCTAATTATATTTCGGGAGCAACAGTGATTTCCCGTTATGTTACTCCCAGCGGTAATAACGATGGAAGTTCTTGGGCTAATGCTAGTGGAGATATACAGGCGGTGATAGATGGGATCGGTGATGCTAACGAGAATAGAGTCTATGTGGTATTGATAGCATACGGAACTTATAAACCGGATGCCAGTTATGTTATAAAGAACCATGTAGCCTTAGTAGGTGGCTTTACTGTCGGAAGTTATGATCGAGTGGAAGAAACCCGCCTTGATGGTAATAACGATAAAAGATTGTTTGATAATAATGGAAATGGCCTTGACAACACAGTTTTTCTCTATGGAGTAGTCGTTACCAATGGTAATGTTGGTTGGGCTCAGAATGGAGGTGGAATGAATAATAATAGTTCCTCTCCCACCTTGATCAATGTTACCTTCTCAGGCAATAAGGCTGATGAAGATGGAGGTGGGATCTATCATAATGGTGACGGACAACCACTTACTCTGATAAATATGATTTTGTGGGAGGATAATAATGGACAGATTTATTTGAACAATAATAACTCCGATACAGAAACTGTAAATTTGTATTACTCCGGTATTTATCAAGGAATTGATGCTTCCTTCACTGCAGACGGAATTCGTTTGGATAGTGATGATACTAACGTCTATCCTATTAGCATTAATAGTGAGGCTGTTATCACTAACGATCCCGGATTAGGGACATTAGCTAACCATGGAGGTGAGGTTGATGCTATCCCCATCGACAGCAACAGTCCGGTTAAGAATAAGGGAATCTATGTGAGGGGGGTGAAGAGTGAAATTGAAAATCTTTATCCGGCATCCAATCTTTATTATAGCGAAAATAATACTGACTGGTTTAGCGATCCCAGCCTGACCATACAAAAGAGTCCGCCGAACGATGCCGATGATCTCACTACCACCGATGCCCGCGGATATGGTCGGGTAGGTCGCCCGGATATGGGAGCCTATGAAGTAGGAAGTACGCCATAAATTTCTCCGACTCCCTCGAATCTACTTGAGGGCAGGAGTATTGCCTTGCTAAATAAAATTAAGAGGAAATCCCAGAGGATATGGAGAGGTTTCTCGCATAACTCTGTTCTGTGGTTTTGTTTCTGTTTTTCTACTGTAGAGGACAAAAAAGATTATTTCTTATTGTATTGATAGTCAAAGAACTATAGTCTTTGTTTACTATTTAAATAAATTTTTGAATCCAGGTTTTTCATCATGGCCTAAATCAATCTATAATAAAATTTTCATAGATAATATGGAAAATAGTCCTGAAAATCTTTCTCTTCACCGTTGGGTGAAAGTTATTGAGAATCGAATTCAAAGAGTAGGTGAAAGGCATTTTATCATTTCCAATGGTCAATCTGGCCTTCGTAACCAATATCATCGTGATTTTGATCGTCTGATTTTTTCTTCTGCATTTAAACGTCTTCAAAATAAAACTCAGGTCTTCCCCCTCCCTGGAACCGCTCAAGTGCATAATCGTCTTACCCATTCCTTAGAAGTGTCCAGTGTAGGAAGATCTTTAGGTAATTTGGTGGGAAACAAAATATCATTTCTTCTAGAGAAAGGGAATGAAAAAAATAAGTTTACTCAAGATGTGATTGATTTCTATCGTTATGAACTTAAAGATGTGATTTTGGCAGCTTGCTTAGCTCATGACATTGGAAATCCCTGTTTTGGTCATTCTGGAGAAAAGATCATCTCTGACTATTTTAAGGAATTGAGACAAAATCTTTCAAAATTTAAAGGGAGAGAAAAAGAGTTAAAGAAAATAAGAGATGAAGAATGGGAAGATCTCTCTCATTTTGAAGGAAATGCCAATACCCTAAGGGTGCTCACTACTGAATATTTTGGCAAACTTCCTGGGGGATTACGTCTTACCTACTTGACTTTAGCTTCCATTATGAAATATCCTTGGGATGCAGTGGCTATGGCCAACTTTAAGAAATTACCGTCAGAGCTAAAAGTCAAAAAAAATAAATATGGATTTTTTCAGGAGCAAATGGATATAGTGGCCAACATCGCTTCTTCATTCAATTTGCTTTGGGATAAAGAAAGGATTGGAATTAAATGTTTTATATTTCGCAGACATCCCTTTGTTTATTTAGTAGAGGCTGCGGATGATATTTGTTATACCATTATGGACTTGGAGGATGCTCAAAAAATAGGCATTCTCTCAACTGAGGAAGTTAAGAGCTACTTCTGGGAGCTTTTCAATGAAGTATGTGATATTTTTTTTCCGGATAAGGAAGAATTAGATGTGGTTAAGGAAAAGGAAATGAGTATTGAAGATGAGCGAGAGAAAGTCGTTTACCTACGTTCCAAGTGTATCAATATTCTTACGGAAGCTGCGGGACAAGTGTTTATGGATAATGATGATAAAATTTTGAATGGAACTAGCGAGGATTTGATCCATTTGATGGTGGAAAAGTATGGAGTCAAGTCATTGAAGCAGATTCAAGAAATTTCGTTTGAAAAAATCTACAACTATCATACTGTGTCTGAAACTATGGTAGGTGCCTCCCATATTCTTCCGGAGCTATTGGATTGGTTTCTTCCTTCTATCCTAGCTCCTAATACCGGAATACACAATTATCGGGAAAAGAAAATTTTTAGTTTAATAAATCCCCAGTATCGAGGAAAGGATTTTGATACATTCAAGAAAATATCTCCCTATAAACGAATACTCAGTTTATTAGATTTTCTTACTGGGATGACTGATGAATATATTACAGAATACTATCGTAAGTTGAAGGGCATCGACTCTGCAAAACTTTCATCATGAAGTCTTTATTTATCAGTATTATTATTTTAGGGAATTTCTACTGGGGAAATCTTCATGGCTTTCCTCCTAGGGACGAAAAAACCTTTGTCAATAATTGCATTCGTCTCCTCAATTCTCAGCAGTATAGTTTCCTTACCCAATATTTTGAAGAGTATTATCCTCAATTTCATGATCTTATAGAGGATGATTACATTGAAGAAATCGTTGTTCGGATTCCCTTTACCGATAAGAAGAAAATCATTCTAAAGACCTATATCAATCATGCGACTAAGGTTTCACCTTTTGCTTATGATCTCTATGGCCAAATCAAATTCTTTGAAAAAGATTATCAGGCAGTGATCAGGGCCTATAAACATTATGATAGACCGGAAAGATATTATTATTTAGGATGGGCGGAAAAGAAGTTGGGAAACCTTATTGATGCTCGGGAATGGTTTCTAAAGGCAGTAGAGGAGATTCAAAGCTCGGAAATTAAAGAAAGTACGTATTTAGAACTTGCAGAGATCTATATTCTTTGGAAGAATTTCAGTGAAGCAAGAAAAGCCCTTAGAAAGGTATCTCATAAAAATTATTTAAAATCAATCATATATTATTATCTCTATCAAGCTGAAGGTAATGATAAATTCTTGAAACGGATCATTGCTAAGATCAAGAAGTTCCCACAAGATGACCCAATCATAAAAGACTTCTTAGAAAAAGAAGAACTGGATTAAACGTTTCGGATTATAAAAGATAGAGTTCATATGATACTGGTATTACTTTTTTTCTCAAGTAATTTTTGGGCGATTTGGAGCAAGTATTTTTTTTGATTTTTGCTCGGATCATCTAAAACCTGCTCTAGAAGTTGCTTGAGGAGGTACCCCAATAATGGGCCAGGTGCCAATGAGAATTCTTGCATCAAAATGGTACCATTGACATTTAGGTCTGCCAAGGTTAAGGAGCTCTTTTCATCGATGAGCTCTTCAATTCGTTTTTGAAA
This sequence comes from Spirochaetota bacterium, assembly GCA_965224715.1. GTDB lineage: Bacteria > Spirochaetota > UBA12135 > COTS27 > CAXSBA01. Next base: position 758,339 of record OZ245054.1, read on the forward strand.
TTCCTCTAAGTCCTGATTATCTTCTTGATAATCAGGTGCAATATTCCCTTTGCCCAGTCGATCAGCTTGACGAAGGAGGAAGAGAGGTTCTAAGTTTTCACGTTTGATTTTGGAGACGAAGCGACGAATGGTCCCATCTTTCCATTTTGATGTATAATAAAACATATGATGGCGAATTAGATGGCTAACCGAAGAGATGTCCTGATTGGAAAATTTAAGTCTTTTCATAATTTTTTTGACTATCTCCGCGCCTATTATCTCATGACGATAGAAGCTAACATGAGCTTCTCCATCAATGATTTTGTTTGGATCAACAGCCTTGGTTTGGGGTTTGGCAATGTCATGAAATAATCCAGCCAAGGAGAGACGGTAATCCTTAGCCTTTCTTGAACCCTCCTGTAATTGATTGAGTGCGTTAAGTACCTCTAAAGAGTGGTGGTAAACATCATAGGCATGGAATCGGTTCTGGGTAACACCGATAGTTTGGGTAAATTCAGGAAGGATGATCTCCAGGATTCCGGTGCTACGGAGATATTCCAGCCCGATGCTTGCCTTGGAAGCGGTTACGGTTTTGATGAATTCATCACGAATTCTCTCTTGGGAAATGTACTTGATTAGGAAGGCGGACTCTGTAATGGCCTTTAGGGTTACCGGTTCGATAGTGAAACTAAATTGGGAAGCTAAGCGGCAAGCCCGCATCATCCTTAGGGCATCTTCTTGAAAACGGGTAAGCGGGAGTTCAGGTGCTCTGGAAATCACCCGAAGTGTTCTCTTTTCTAGGTCATCAATGCCATTGAAATGATCGACGAATTCTTGGGTCTCCGGCTCATAGGCGAAAGCATTTACCGTAAAATCACGGCGAACCAGGTCTTCTGCCAAACTCTGAGAGAAGATAATTTCCTCGGGACGACGATTGTCTAAATACTTTCCTTCCTGACGAAAAGTGGTAACTTCATAGGAATGATTTTCGATGATGACAGTTACGGTACCATGCTTAATGCCGGTGGGATGGGTTTGAGAAAACAGTTTGACAACTTCTTCAGGTTTAGCGGCGGTAGCAAAGTCAATATCTCCTAAATCCATCCTTTCTTTTTTTTCTTCAAGTATGATATTACGAAGCCATCCCCCTACGATATAGGTAGCATAACCTGCTTGCTTTAAGGTATGATGGAGTTTTCGGGCTGTTTTCGGAATAAGAGAGTCAAATTTGGCGGTGACGGCTTTATTGATCATAAAGATTAAAGGTCAACCACATTGATTAAATTAATTGAGTAATGGATCAGAGATAAGTTCGCGGAGATCAGTGATGATGTGAGTAGCTATAATTCCAGGCTCGCTATTCTTCAATTTGTTTTTATCGGTTTCCCCATCTATTTCCTTGTTCACTATCCAAGGAGAGTCGAGATGCACCATCCATATGGTATCCATGCCGGCGGTATGACCACATTGCATATCAAAAAGAGAGTCCCCTACCATTACCGAAGAAGAAGCCTTTCCTCCTATCTGTTTTAAAGCAGTGAGAGCTGGTTCAGGATGGGGTTTATGTTTTTGAGTGGATTCCGGAGTAACAACGCAGTCCAAATAAGGACTAATGCCAACGTGTTCCAAATAAACTTCGGCAGTGCTATTGAGACGGGAGGTAACAACTCCTACCCTTTTCCCAGTTTGCTTGAGGGTAGATAGCACTTTTAAGGCATGGTCATAGACACGAAGATGATCCTGACAAATTTGAAGTTGATATTCCATGTGATCGTGAGCCATCTTCTCAAGATCATAATTGTCGGGGTTGCCTCCATCGCTTTTGATGAAATGAATAAACTGATCTTTTAAGGGAAGACCGATGTGAAGCAGAATTTCTTGACGGGGAAATTCTCGGTTCAGATATTTTTTTAAAGAGAATTTAAAACAATTATAGATGAGATCAATGGTAGAGATTAGGGTTCCATCCAGATCGAAAAGATAGGTTTGGTAAGACTTCATGGAATGTTATTAAAATTATAACATAGTTCTATGTTATAATTTTTTTTCCGCTATTATGTCTCCTTCTCCAAAAACTACTGATCAACCCAAAGCCTTGATTTCATTGACTGTACAATGTCCAGCTAAGATCAATCTTTATCTTAACACTCTGAAGAAACGTTTAGATGGCTACCATGAGATTGAATCTATTTTTCATGCAATATCCCTTTTTGATCAAATCCAAATTATTCGGCATTCAAGTTTGAAGAATAATTTGCAAAATAATAAAACAAAACATCTCAAGATCACCATGTCACCCCATTCAACTTTTTTTATTAAGAAGAAAGATTTTTATTACAATAATATTATGAACCAGGTTTATAAATATTTTCGTCTCCATTACGGAATTCCCGAGTTGGAAGTGATATTAGCAAAAAACATTCCTGTTGGAGCTGGACTTGGCGGGGGAAGTTCCAATGCAGCTGGTCTTATATTAGGAATCAATCGAATGTTTAAGCTAAGGTTATCCCAAAGTGAAATGATGTTGATTGGGGCAAGATTTGGAAGTGATGTTCCTTTTTTTTTTGCTGGAGGAATGGCTTGGGTTAAGGGACGGGGTGAGATCATCGAAAAGCATCCTCTGGCTCTTAATCAAAAATTTCTTCTTTGCTATCCGAATTATTCGGTTGAAACTGCTCGAAGCTATAAAGAATTTAATACTCTTCATCCCCGGAAAAGTATAGAACCGATTAAAAAACAGCTTTTTAGGATTGTTTCTAGGGAAAAACGGATTTCTGATAAGCGAAAGAAAATGTTTGATCTTCTTGGTAGAAATTTGTTCAATAGTTTTGAGGCAAAAACTCTAAAATCTTATCATAATCTTAATGAAATCCGTCAGATATTTAAAAAAAAAGCTGCCTATTCGCTTATGAGTGGTTCAGGATCCAGTTTTTATGCTTTATTTCATGATATAATTAAATTGGATGAAACGTATTCATCTCTGAAGATGGTTTTCCCAAACACTTTTAAAGTGAAACTGATTTCTTCAGGAGTGAGGATAAGTGAATCTAAATTTAGTAATTAAATATGATGGGGTGTAGCCAAGTTGGTAAGGCAGCTGGTTTTGGTCCAGCCATTCATGGGTTCGAGTCCTATCACCCCAGTTTGATTTAAAATGACTACATTAACATTTAAAGCCCAAACCCGGGAAAAGGGTATCAAGAATGCTTCTAAGAAAGCTTTCCGTAACAATCAGATTGTTGGAGTGATTTATAATCATAAAGAAAATCTTCCCATCCAATTTGATCGCCATGACTTCGAAAAATTAGTTCCCAAAATGAAGAGTAATACTTTACTCAAAGTAAACCTGGGTAAATCTGAAAAGGTGACCTTTGTTAAAGATTATTCCTTCTTTTTAAATAATCATCGAATCCAGCATGTGGATTTTCAGGAAATTGTTCCTGGAAAATCAGTTAAAATTCGAGTACCTATTGAATATGTTGGAAATCCGGTTGGTGTGTCCAAGGGTGGATTCATTCAGGTTCTTTCTAGAAGTATCCTTATTGAATGTGATTCGCAGAAAATTCCTGAAAATATTACCATTGATATCAGTCATCTTGATGTTAATCAACGAATTTATTTGAAAGATGCCCCCCAACTTAAGGGGATCAAATACTTGCAATCTCCCGACTTAGCTCTCATCGGGGTATTGATCTCTTCAAGGAAAAGATCTGAGGGTGGGGCTGAGACAAGCACTTCTAAAATAGCTGCTAATGACAAAGAATCTGCTGAAGAAAAAAAATAGCCCTAAACCTTATGAGGTGTCACGGTTATAATCAGTAAAACCGTGAATGGGGATGGAGTTGAAAACCATGATGCATCCCTGACATCCTTGGTTGATCCGGTTATAATTATTCGAGATTTTTTTTTTCAGCATAAAATTGATCTTCAATTTCCCAAGGTAGGATTTCTCCTTCTCTACTCAGGAGGGTTGGATTCTGTGGTGCTACTCCATACCTTATTAAAAGTCTATCCATTTCCAGAAAAAGTTCAGGCTCTCCATATTAATTATGGATTGAGAGAGGTAGAGAACCAAAAGGAGATGGAAGGAATTCGTAAAATTTGTGATAAAACAAAAATTGTTCTTCATCAAAAGAGTTTTCCTCTGTCCCATATGAAAACTGAATCTGGCAACCTCCAATCCCAAGCTAGAAGAATTCGTTATCGTGAAGCGGTAAAAATAGTTCAAAAATATGGACTTGACTTTATTTTAACCGGACATCATCGAGATGATCATTTAGAGACTTTCTTTGCTAAACTCCTTAAAGGCCAGTCTCCCGCTTCTTTGGCCAGGATTGTGAAGGGAGCAGGATTAGAAAAAATGATTCTTCGTCCATTATCAGGAATGGCTAGGGTCAACTTGGAGATCTATGCTAAGAAAAATAGCATCATGTATTTCCCCGACTCCAGTAATGATGAAATTAACTATGAACGTAATTATCTTCGTAATCGAATATTCCCTTCACTTGATGTAAAATTTCCGAACTGGAGAAACAACCTGTTCCAAACTCTAAAATTTTTCACTCAAGGGGAAAATCTATTAGATAAAACTCAAACTTGGATACAAGAATTACCTATTTTTCTCTCATTAAAGCATGTTAGGGGGAAAGAACATAACTTCCGAGTTCCTGGATTTATTCTTCATTCAAGTTTTGATGATCTGCCTCGGGAAGAGAAGGAATATCTTTTCCACAGAGCCCTTTATTATAAATTCCCGGAAAAGAGGTTTTCTCGTAATGAGATTAAGGCAATTTTGGATAAGAATGGTAAAGGGGATAGTGAGTTGTTTACCTATATTCCCACTTCCGACCCTTCTAAAAAATATCATGTGGTTTATAGTAGAGGTTGGGTTGCTCCTCTTATTCAGTTTGTCACAGAAGGGGAATCTTCATTGGTTATTCAATTGCGGATTCAAGGGGATGGAGAAGAGTCTTTATTGCATCAAGTTGATTTGGGGGTAGCTAAACCCGGGAAAGTAATCCTTTCTCCCCAAACACACTTTGATGTATTAGTTCCCATTTTTTTACCAAAAAAAATGATTTCATTGAAAAAAGAAAAATGGGCAATTGGACCTTTATCGGAATATGATAAAAGTCAGAAAGTGGGGAAAAAAACGATCAAAAAACATTTGGAATCAAAGAAACTTCCACTTCCAGTTCGATCTGCCCTGTTAGGACTTTCCCTAGATGAGGAACTAGTTGGAGCCATTAATCTTTGGGGTTATAGAGATAATTCGGATAATCCAGAGGAATATTTTATACCTTTTTGATAATATGCGTTTCATTCATCTTTAACAAATTGCGTGCCTTTGTTTAGAAAGGTTTATCTTTTTGATTAATTAACTCTAGATATTCTCCTTTTTGGATAAGGAAACAAATACCTTTTTTTGTGCCTTTTTTCTAAATTTGGATTATTATCAAAAGTAATTTTAAAATAGAGTTTTATATTTAGTAAAATGATGACTAAATTAATCTTTTTTTCTTATTTCTTTTATTTCTTTGGATATGCTTTATATTTTACTTTAATTGAAACAGTCATACCATCATTTTTTAAAAAAGTCAGAGGAGATCATTTCTTAATTCTGGACTATGTCTTCTCGTTATCGATGGTTAATGTTAAGATATAAAAGATGAAGAAAAAAGATCGTAGGGAGAGCAACTCCTTTACTCGAAAAGTGATCAAGGATGGTTGTCGAGTGTTGGAGTTAGAAACCGAGTCGCTTAAAGTTATGGCAGGATTCATGGCTAACTCATTAGCTGGGCATCTTGGAAATAACTTTGCTCTATCGGTAAAAAGTATCCTGTCCTGTAAGGGGAAATTGGTTTTCTGTGGTATGGGTAAGGCCGGAATCGTAGCCCAAAAAGTGGCTGGCACCTTCTCTAGTTTGGGACATGCCTCTTTCTTTATGCATGCAGCTGAGGCTGGGCATGGAGATCTTGGGATGGTTCATAAAAATGATATGCTTTTCCTTTTCTCTAATAGTGGTAATACCTCAGAGATCACCTCAATTATCCCCTTCATCAGGGAGATCGGCTCCTTTACTGTTGGTATTACCGGCAATCGGCATTCCTATCTCTATAAAAATGTTAATATTCCTCTATGGATGGGGGATCATGAGGAAGCCTGTGGGTTGGGATTAGCGCCTACTACCTCCACCACTTTAATGATTGCCCTTGGGGATGCTTTGGCGGTGAGTGTTCTCAAGCAAAATCCTTTTTTCACCGAACAGAGGTTTGCTTCCAATCATCCTGGGGGCAGTCTGGGGAAAAAGCTCCTTAGAATAAAAAATGCCATGAGAGTCGGAAGTGATATGGTTAAAGTAGGAGAGAGGACTCCTTTAAAGGAGGTGATCATGGCTATGACCAAGGCCCGCATCGGTAGCGCAGTCATTGTTGATAAAAACCATAAAGTAAAAGGGATATTTTCTGATGGGGATCTTCGACGGGTTTTAGAAAAAAGTGATGCAAAGCCCATTTTAACTAAATCGATAAAATTATCCAAAAGAGTTAAAGAAATAAATACTTCTAATAAAAGTAGCGACTTTCTTAGTTTACCGATCAAACAAGTTATGACTGAAGCTCCCAGGATGTTAGAGGAAAATGACTTTGTTATGGATGCCTTGGACCTTATGAGCCGAAAAAAAATCGGTGAAATTCCCGTGGTGAGTCGTGAAGGAAAATTATCTGGAGTAGTTTGTCTTAAAGACTTGGTATAGTATTGCTATGATATAATAAATTATTTTTAGGAGACTACTATGGAAATTAAGATTGAAATGTCGCAAACCGGACCCAGTACGACCAAGGCTGATATTCGCCACCATGAAATATTGGTAGATCGTCCTGAGAGTAAGGGGGGGACTGATCAAGGACCTATGGGCGGAGAAATACTTTTGGCAGCTTTGGGAGGATGTTTTAGTAGTAATCTCTTAGCAGCGATTAAGTCGCGGGAACTTGATATTAAGGATATCAAACTCAAGATCACTGGCACCTTGGATGGACAACCGATCATTTATACTAGGGTTGATGTTGAGGTATCTGCCACCGGAGATGATTTAGAGGAATTGACAAAATTAGTGACCATATCTGATCAAGCTTGTATTTCATCGAATACCTTGAAAAGTTCTAATGTCGATATTCATTTCCGGGTAGCAAACAAATGAGATTTTCTTTTTTAATTATCACTTTTTTCTTTGCTTCTTTTTTATATTGGCAGGGATAATCGGTATTTCCTACAGCAGACAACTTAAAAGATGTTTAAGAGTAATTTTGAAGAGCATGCTTTTACAATATGGGAGTTATTGTAACCGATCGGTGAGTAAGGGGTATATTCGTTTCAATAAATCCCTTAGCCTGGGCAGTATTCAAAAATAGACTCTATCTTTAATGATGTACTTTCATGGTATTCCTGTTAGTGAAGGAATTGCCTTAGCTAAGGTATTACGATATTGGAAAATAGAGTTCAATATTCCTTCTAATACTTCAAATTCTCCAGAAAAGGAGTTATCCCTTTTTAATCAGGCATTAACTGTTTCAAAAAAAGAAATTGAGGACATTAAGAAAGATGTGGCTCAAAGTCTTGATCAAGTACATGCCCAGGTATTTGATGCCCACATACAAATCTTAACTGATCCGGTAATACTAGAAGAGGTTCAAAAAGAAATTGAAAGAGGCTTAAGTGCTTCCCAGGCTTATCGTGAGGTTGCCGATAAGTATGTCCGAATGTTTTCCAAAATCGATGATGCTTACTTGAGAGAACGAGCATTGGACTTAAAAGATGTTGCTGAAAGAGTGCTGTCCAAACTGTTAGGTGTAAAACAACCAGAACTGAGTCATCTGTGTGAGGATGTGATTGTTTTGGCTCATGACCTTACCCCTAGCGATACAGCTAAATTGGATAAGAAACATGTTAAGGGTATTGTGAGTGAAGTTGGAGGAGGAACTTCCCATGCCGCAATTATGGTAAAAGCTTTAGGGATTCCAGCAGTCTTAGGACTAAAAAAAGTATTGAATACAGAAGGTGATTTTGCTATCATAGATGGAGGGGAGGGAGTGGTAATCTTATCTCCAACTGAAAAAGAAATTGAATATTACCGTAAGTTATTGGTTAAAAAGACACGATATTATAAAAAAATGAGATCGCTTATTCCAATTAAGGGAAAGACCCAAGATGGAAGAAAAATTGAACTAACTGCCAATATTAACTCTCCTGGTGATGTTTATTCCGCTTTAAAGGATGGAGCGGAAGGGATTGGATTGATGAGAACAGAATTTTTATTTATGCACACTTCAAGCTTTCCTTCAGAAGATAAACAATATCAAACCTATAAGCAAGTTTTGAATTCTATGAAAGATAAGAAAGTAATCATTCGTACCCTAGATATTGGAGGAGATAAGAAGTTAGCATATTTCAAGACCCCTTATGAAAAGAATCCATTTCTGGGGAATAGGGGAATACGTTTTTGTTTTAATCAATTGGACATGTTTAAAATACAACTACGCGCTCTCCTGCGAGCTAACATTTATGGCAATCTTCATCTGATGCTCCCTATGATCACAACCGTGGAAGAGGTGAAAAAAGCCAAAAAATTGCTTAAGGAGGTAGAAGAGGAGATAAAAAAAGAGTTAGGAGAAATAGCAGCTTACCAATTGGGGATCATGATTGAGGTTCCTTCAGCAGCTCTTGCGTCAGAGATTATTGCTCGGGAAGTTGATTTTTTTAGCATTGGAAGTAATGATTTGATTCAATATACCTTAGCGGCAGATCGGATGAGTGAGAATAAACTTGTGGGTTCTCTTTATCAACCTCTTCATCCTGCCGTACTACGATTGATTCAGATGACCGTGGAAGCTGCTCATAAAGAAGGTAAATGGGTTGGGGTCTGTGGCGAGATGGCCGGTGATATGGATGCTGTTCCTCTTTTAATAGGCCTTGGAGTAGATGAACTCAGTATGAATGTTCCCGCTATTTTGCCAACGAAAGACCGTACCCTTCATCTGAACTATCAGGAAGCCAAGATCTTCGCTGAGGAGGCATTGGGTTATGAGAATGAACAAGCAGTTATAGATGCGGTTAGGTCAAGGCTCCCCGTTCATAACACCTATTAGATCAGGCTTTATTTTGATTTTTTTAAAAATGTCATCTCTTAATTTTCGGGTCACTCATGAAAATATGGTAGATGAACAACTCATCGCTCGGGGTATTAAGGATGAGAAAGTTCTTTCTGCATTTAGGAAGGTCCTTCGTCATGAATATGTTCTTCCTAGATATATGAAAGAGGCTTATAGTGATTCGCCCCTCCCCATTGAGGCGGAGCAAACCATTTCCCAGCCTTATATCGTAGCTCTCATGATGGAGTTACTACACCTAAAAAATACTGACAGAGTATTGGAAATCGGCACCGGTTCTGGTTATTTGACGGCACTTTTAGCAGAGATAGTCCAGGTTGTGATTTCAATAGAATGTGTAGAAGTTCTTCACCATAAAGCCAAAAAAAAACTTTTGAGCAAATATAGTAATGTTGTTTGTATTTTGGATAATGGGGCCAAGGGTTATTCTTCCCATGCTCCGTATGACAAAATTATCGTTAGTGCTGCGGCTCCCAAGATGCTGAAGGTTTGGGTAGATCAGCTTAATATAGGAGGATTAATTGTGACCCCGGTTGGTAGTATCTATCAAAAGTTAATCCTTATTAATAAAATCCAGGACCAAAATGGAAAGATTAAGATAAAGGAAACTCCTATCTGTGGTGTTCGCTTTGTTCCTTTAGTTTAATAGATGCAGAGTCCCTATCCGCCCATTTTTAATTAATATTTTTCTTTAATTAGTTTTATTATTTTCTGTCACACAACAGTTATATTTGAGGTTAATGTTACCTTTTGTTGATAGTAATGATAAATTGTATGAGTAGTAATAGATTGCAGGCTTCTTTCCTATCAAACCGAGATAAAATTTAAGTAGGTGGCATTCCTTAATATTTAGCACTTGCCTTGTCATTACTTATACAAAATGTTACAGGTGCGTACTCTATTCAATGTCAAATAATTCGGCTGGATTAATTTTAAGTTGTAACATTTTAGCAATATCTCTGCCACCATCACCACCTTTTCTTTGCATTGTTATTCTTCCAATTTTAAAGTTTCCCCTATTGGTAATTTCAATTTCTCCATTACCAAAATAATTCATGCAAAAATTCATAGGTTTTAGTATCCAGCGTGCGTCTTTATCAACTTTTTGTACCACAAGCATCCACTCAGCAGCAAATCTGCCTTGACTTTTCAAAATATCAGATACTATAAGAGATTTATTTTTGTTAAGCCAATCTAAAATTTTATTCTGTTCAATTTTTGTAAATTCATCTGAGAACATTCTTCTTTTATCCTTTAAATCGTTCTTTTTTGATTTATTCTCTCCAGTATACCTTTTTAATATTGAAATAATTGGGTTGGGGATATTCCACATTTCTGTATATTTATCTACCCATCTTTTGTCAATTTGATTAAATCCTTTTGGGTTGCTCACAAGTTTGACTTGTAAATTTTCAACATCTATTGATTTTTTCAACTTTATCGTTACTTGTACCTGGACATCTGTTTTAAAACCTGATATTTTTACAGCTTCCACATACTCAATCTCCAGCAATTTGTATTTCATCAAGATTAACCATTTTTGATCATCTTTATCTTTTTTCCAATTATTGAATTTATTGACTATATCGTCTTCATTCCTGAAACCGTCCTTTGCTGTTTGAGAACCTTTTTTAACTAAATCCATATACTGTAAACAAGTTGTTAGTCATGTGCATTTTCAATCTCTCATTAGCAATATCAACATATTTTTTTGAAATTTCAGAACCAATCCATTTTCTATTTAATAAATGTGCAATCTTAGCTGTAGTACCACTACCCATAAACGGGTCATAAACCAAATCATTTTCATTCGTCCATGTATTTATTTGGTCAGCAACAAGTTTTTCAGGAAATATTGCAGGATGATTGTATGCAATCTTGTCTTTTGTTGAAATTCCTCCGCCTACTGAATAGAAAAATACATTTCCAACTTTTTTTCTTTGGTTCGTTCAACTTTTTCATAATCCAAAGAACCATTTTGTCCACGATTTTTCATGTTTGCAAGTCCCTGATATTTTGTCGGTTCTGTGATTGGATTAAATGTTTTGGGGCTATTTTTAGAAAATGCGAACATATACTCAAAATGTTGATGATATCTATTTCCTGTTTGAGGCATGGGGTTATTTTTATAATAAATCATTGTGTCATGCAACCGAAAACCGATTTCTTTAAAAAACAATGCTTACTTAAGAGAAGTGCCTGTTTCACTTCCATTAATTGTTGCATCTGCCACAACCCAAATAATTACGGCTCCATTCTTTACAACCCTATATAATTCTTTTACAATCTTTTCAAATTCAAATTTATATTCATTATAACTCCTTATATCGTCATATGGTGGTGATGTGATAACAAAGTCGATAAAATGATCAGGCATATTCCCCATCGTCATCAAACAATTTTCATTGTATATCTTTTCTAGTTCCATATTGCAGGCTTAACCAATTTTTTTAATATTATATGCCTGTTTTTGCTTTCTTAATATTATGAAAATACAACCTATTTGTCAAAAAAATCACTGATACAGACGTTTCCTTCCCACCTGGAGGATTTTGGCAGCTTGGCTTTTATTCCCATTACAGTAACGGATGGTCTCTTCGATGGCTAAGTCTTGAATCTCTTTCATAGTTAATCCTAATGGAACCTCAAATAATTTTTTACTGGATTCACTCTTACGTATTTCTTCCGGGAGGTCGTTAACGGTAAGTTTGTTACTCTGGCTCATGATCACTACCTTTTCCATGATATTAGCTAGTTGACGGATATTGCCAGGCCAAGAATAATTTTCTAAACAGTTAAAAAAGCTAGAGGTTGCCTCCAGGCTTTTCCGATTCTCTTTGCTGAAGAGTTGAAGATAATGGTAGGCTAGGGTTTCAATATCTCCTTTTCGTTCTCGAAGGGGGGGGATGTTGATGTCGAGAACATTAATCCGATAAAAGAGGTCTTCACGAAAGTTCCCTTTTTCCACTTCTTGTTTGAGATCTTTATTGGAGGCGCAGATAAGCCGGATATTAAGAGGAATGGGTTTCCCGCTTCCCACTCGTTCGATTATTCTTTCCTGGAGGACTCTAAGAAGCTTTACTTGAATATAAGGAGGAATTTCACTCACTTCATCAAGAAACAGAGTTCCGGTGTTGGCCTGTTCAAAGCGTCCGATCTTGTCACTATCAGCACCGGTGAAAGCACCCTTAACATGACCAAAAAGTTCCGTTTCTAGAAGAGTGGGAGTGAGAGCTGCACAGTTCACTTTAACCAAGGGCTTGTCTCCACCTCCTAATGAGTGAATCGCATCACAAACCAGTTCCTTGCCAGTTCCACTTTCCCCGTAAATATAGATATTGGAACGGGAGGGAGCAACCCTTTCGATGACTTCCCGAAGATGGTTAACTGCACGTGAATCTCCTAAAATGGTTTTTCCTATCTCGTAAGTTTTTAGTCTAACAATGAGGGAATGATTTTCTTTTTCGATGTTTTTTTGTTTCAAGGCTCTCTTGATGATGAGTTCTAGTTTTTCCAGATTGATCGGTTTAGTAATAAAATCATAAGCCCCTTCACGCATGGCATCCACAGCGATCTCGACACTGCCATGACCAGTGATAAAGATCACTGGAATGGTTATATCCATTTTAACGATTTTCTTCATCATCTCTATCCCATTCATCTTGGGCATTTGAATATCTAAAATAGCTAGGTCAATGGAATGCGTCATAATCGCCATCAACCCCTCCTTTCCATCGGAAGCAGAAAAGACTTGATATCCAGATCCATTTAGGGCTTCTTTAAGGCCATCACGGATATTTTTTTCATCATCAACAATAAGGATATTTGCCATAAATATTAAACTAACTTAAGTTATACTGAATAGACTATTCTATCATTGATTGTATAATTAATTTAATGATTTCTGTGTGGTTTGATCAAATTTTACGGTTGATTACAGTTTTACTGATTCTTTTTATTTGGAGTTATGGGAAGGAAATACCAACATCTATTTCCTCTATAAATACAGGAGATTTTTTAGCTGGAATTCTTTTTTCTGAATTCAGTGAAATAACCCTAGTGCAAGCTGATGTAACTCAATCTGAAACCATGACCAATACAGTTTACTTCGTTTCAACCAATAAGGAACCCACTATTTGGGAGAGGTATTATAGCACCACCACAACCCATCCTCTTCGTCGAGCTGATGTTCTTTTTTTTATCTCTATTCCCTTTACTATTTTGTGGACTGATTTTTGGGTACAAAGATTTCGCGATTTTTCCGTGATGGGTGCTTATTTTGAAGGTGTGAGGGGAAGTTATAATCTACGAAACAATAATTTTACTTATTATCATGACACCTACCCTAGTTCTGTTGATGATCCCTATTATGTTTTTAAATGGGTTAACGCGGTTCTTTGGCCCCTTATTATTGTTTCCAATGATTTTTTGGAGAGAATCTCCGATCCGGTGAAATGGGAGAAAGAGAAAGAAGAAATGATCGATAACCGTTTTCATCTTAATCTTATCTATCTTCCCACTCACTAACCAGTATGAAACTTCAAAGTCCCCAAATCGTTTATGAAGAGGAAAATTTTTTTATTGTTAATAAACCCCCAGGCTATTATAGCCATCCCGCTTATCAAGGACAGAAGGTAAAGTCATTGGTTGATTGTTTTGCAGATAAAATGGAAGTATTTATTCCAAAAAAAACTAATGACTGTGACAATCAAATAGATTCTGAAGGGTATTATAAGGAAAGTAACTCTAACATTCCTCCTTTTCGTAAAGGCCTAGTCCATCGTCTTGATCGTGATACTTCAGGTCTTTTGATCATGGCCAAGAACCTTAAAGCACTTCAAGCTTTTAAAAACCTTTTTTCTCAACGAAAGGTGGTAAAAGGTTATCGTGCATTGGTTCATGGGCATTTTTTTGAGCACTATAAATATTTAACCCATAAGCTGATCCGTGATTCCCATCATCGTACTCGACGCAAGGTAATCTCTGATAATTCTCCCTCCAGGTATCCAAATCCAAAATCAAAAAAAATTGAACTAATGATTGAAAAAAAATATAAGATAGCTGAAACCGAAGTAACCCCAATAGCTTTTTTCAAAAACCATACCTTTCTAGAGATAAAAATTTTTACAGGCCGAACTCATCAAATCCGAGTACAACTCACTCACGAGGGATACCCTATTGTGGGAGATAGATTGTATGGGAATCGCAGTCGAAAAGAGCCCAGTCTTCTTATGCTCTGCGCTTATTATTTAGAGTTCACTAATCCTTTTACTGATAAGAGAGTTTCTTTTGATATCAAGCTTCCCGATTATTTCTTCCATTATATGGAACGTTTGGAAGGCTATCATTTGGAAATTAAAAAGAGGGTTTAAATTTAATAAAATATTACTAAAATATTTTATTATGAATAGTCATTGATATATGTTCAGTCCTACCACCCAGCTCTATGGAGTAATCGGAAATCCAGTCAAACATTCTGCTTCTCCTCGACTTTTCAATGCTCTTTTTCATGCTCATGGTTATGATGCTGTTTATCTGGGCTTTGAAAACCCTTCGGTGGAAAAACTGATCAAAGCCATGAGGGTCCTTTCTATTGCTGGTTATTCTGTCACTATTCCTTTTAAAGAAGAGGTGGTCAATTATTTGGATAAAATGGATGAGACCGCTAATCGGTTGGGATGTGTCAATACGGTATGGAATAACCAGGGATGTCTCATTGGCTATAATTTCGACGGAAAGGGGGCCTTATCCGGATTAGAGACATTACCGCAACTGAAAGGGAATTGGCGGAATTCACATTTTATTTTTCTGGGCAATGGGGGGGCTGCCCGGGGCATACTTCTAACTTTGATCACTGAACCCAACTTCCGAGGAAAAATAACTGTAGTAGCCAGAAACCCAGCCAAGACTGAAAAGTTATTTGACGATGCCCATTCTTTGAACCCAGGATACTCCGAATTCGTCTCCCATCCTTGGGAAAAACTGAATAACCTTTCAGATGAAGAAACTGATAAAGCTGTAGTGATCAATGCTACTTCACTGGGAATGTTTCCTTACGATAAGGTAAGTCCAGTTCCCAAGGAGTTTTGGTCTCCAGGGATGATCGCCTATGACATCGTTTACAATCCTCTTTATACCTGTTTTCTTCAAGATGCTGAAGAGGCGGGAGCTCAAATCATTGCCGGGCTTAGTATGTTCTTGGGACAGGCTCGTCTGCAATTATTGACTTGGACTGGAATAAAGATATCCATGGAAGAAATGCATCGATATTTCAATAAGAAAAATGACTTTGCTTAAACTGAATTCTAAAAATCCGAGAATTGGTATTTTTGACTCTGGGGTAGGAGGACTTACCGTCGCCCGAGCGATTTCCCGTATCTTACCTCTTCCTCTCATCTATTTCGGTGATTCCGCCCGACTTCCCTATGGCAATAAAAGCAAAGAAAATATCCTCTCTTATAGCCGGGAAAATGTAGAACTTCTTCTGGATCATGGAGCCAAAATAATTGTCATTGCCTGTAATACTTCATCGGCTATTGCTATTGATTATTTACGAAGTCGCTTTAAGGTGCCGATAATAGGGGTTGTCGATCCTGGAGTAATGGCGGTGCTTCATTCTTTGGAAAAATCGAAAAGTTTTATTTCTAAGTCAAAAAAAAAGGGGATTACCGTTGCTGCTACTTTTCGGACAATCGACTCACATATCTACCGGAAGAAAATTTTAGCTTGTCATCCAGGTCTTAAAGTTCATGAAATTGCCTGCCCCCTATTAGTTCCCATGATAGAAGAAGGGATGACTCACAACCGAATCCTGAATGAGGTATTAAAAAAGTATTTGAATAAAGCTGCTATACAGTCTCAGATTCTCCTTCTAGGTTGTACTCACTATCCTCTTATCAAAAATGAATTCAAAAAGACCTTCCCCCACCTCCATATAGTGGACTCTGCAGAAAGTACAGCTTATTATCTTCGGGAAATTCTTTCTCAAGGAGAACTTCCTCCTCAAGAATTTTATGTAAAAAAACTTCCTATTTCTATGATTCGAATTTCTCAACAGTTATCGGAAAAACTTTCACAAAAAAAGAGATCAGGAGAGATTAAAATTTTTACCAATGACTCCAATGAAGTTTTTACTTCCATTTCTCAGAAATTATTTCCTGGGGTTAATATCCGGAGAGTTACCTTTCCATAATTTCAGAAAAGAAGAATAACAAAAATTTTTTCTTTAAAAAAAAGACATCATGAGTTGAGACAAAAATCACAATAAAATTATTATTGTCGACCATGGTAGTAATAAAGTTTTCCTTTTTTAGTGTTTATTGCTATAAATTCATTATCACTTACAGAATAGTATTGTACTTTTTTATCTTTTAATTTGAAATGCTTGATGAGATAATTTTTTCTTTCTAAATTATTTAAAACTTCCATTATTCTATTACCAAATTTCAATTTTCCATTAAAATCACAAATAATCCATACTTCATTTGAATCAAGGTCATGGGTTTCTTTTATATTTGAGGTATTCCGTGGGAAGTCAGCAGGTATCCATCCCTTTTTTAAATATCCAGATTTTTCTACTTCATAGAATGAACTAAATTCAGTTCTCTGCACATCAGAAATTAAATCTGCTAAAATTATAGTAAATCCCAGTATCAGCAGCAGTATTGTAGAAATCAGTATAATTAATATTTTTTTCATTTTTAATTTTTTTTCAGATATATTTGCCAATATTTATAATCTAACACCTTGAGGTTTTTTTATATTATTATACAATATTTTTTTCAAATAGTAAAGTTGTAAAATTCATTTGTATGATTTGGTAAAGCTTTTTATAAGCTTCATTAATCTATAGATTTTTAGTTATAATCTTACTCTATGTACGATTTATTTCTAAAAAAGATAGTTCATCTTATTTCTTCTTTCAGTAGTCGCTTTTGTATTGCTTCGTTGACTCAAAGCCTACTCAAGACTTTTTATTAAACTTTAGTTTTTCTTACTTTGTTCTTTAATTTTGCATTTATTTTACATAAAAAAGTAAATTCTTCTATCCGGTTTGACTTTAGAATTTATCTCTCAGAGTTGATGAATAAGTTATTAGATTATAATATATATTGAGGAATAGCTTGCTTCCGTACCCGTACAAAATTTTTCATCGACGGCTTTCCCGTCTGATAGATAAAAGTCGTGTTTTCATCGATCCTCTCCATACTCTTGCTTATGGCACGGATGCTTCTTTGTATCGTCTCATTCCCAAAATTGTAATTAAAGCTTTGAGTGAAGAGGAGCTTTCCAGAATCCTCTCTTTAGCAAGGGAGTTTTCACTTCCGGTCACGGTAAGGACTGCGGGCACTTCTCTTTCCGGACAATCTTCCACCGATTCGATTTTAATTGCTCTTAACTGGGGTTTTAAGAAATACGAAATATTGGATGATGGAGCTAAAATTAAATTGGAGCCGGGAGTGATTGGAGAGTTTGCCAACCATGTACTAAAACGCTATCACAAGAAGATTGGTCCTGATCCAGCTTCAATTGCTTCGGCTATGATCGGAGGGATTATCAGTAACAATTCCAGCGGAATGTGTTGCGGAGTGGAAGAGAATAGCTATAAGACCATTGATTCCTTACGAATCATGCTTTATGATGGAACCATTTTAGATACTGGCGATCCCGAAAGCGTTACTCGTTTTCAAAAAAGTCATGCCTTCCTGCTTAAAGAATTGACATTGTTGGCAGAGGAAGTCAAGGCTGATCCTATTCTTAAAAAAAAAATTATCACTAAATACAAGATCAAAAATACCACCGGTTATAGTTTAAATGCCTTGGTGGACTTTCACGAACCTATCGATATTCTTACTCATTTAATTGTGGGAAGCGAAGGGACTTTGGCAATCATTCTCAATGTGACTTTGAGAACCGTAGAAGAGCATCCTCTTAAGGCTAGTGCCATGATTTATTATTCAGATGTTTATACAGCCTGTAAAGCTGTGGAGATCATGAAAATTCAGTTACGCCAATGTGTCTATGCGGTAGAGCTCTTTGACCGTATTTCCATCCGTACCGTGGAGGATCGCCCTATGGCTCCCCCAGTGATGAAAACTTTAGGGATAGATGCCTGTGCCCTCCTCATAGAAACCCGTAGTTTTACTCAAAACGACCTGGAAGAGAATATCCGACTTATTACCCAAGGAATTGCAGGGATACCAACCCTAGAGCCTATTAAATTTTTTGCGGATCCCAAAGTTTATTCAACCTATTGGACTTTGAGGAAGGGACTCATTCCATCTATTGGAGCGATACGCAAAACTGGTACTACCGTTATCATTGAAGATGTGGCTTTTCCCATTGAACACTTAGCCGAGGCTACCATGGATATGCAGAAGTTATTTAAAAAATACGGTTATGATGAAGGAATCGTGATGGGGCATGCCTTAGAGGGAAATCTTCACTTAGTATTTGCCCAGGAATTTTCTACTTTGGAAGAGGTAATCCGTTATCAAGGTTTTATGGATGAGTTATGTGACATTACTGCCAAAAAATACGATGGCTCATTAAAAGCTGAACATGGGACTGGACGAAATGTGGCTCCCTTCGTAGAAATGGAATGGGGATCCAAAGCCTATTCCGTCATGAAAAGGATTAAAAAAATATTTGATCCTATAAATATCCTTAATTCAGGAGTGATCCTCAATTCTGATCCCGATTTCCACATCAAAAACCTAAAAATTATTCCTGAAACCCATCCTCTAGTGGATAAATGTATCGAATGCGGTTTCTGTGAAAGTGAATGTCCCTCCCGAACTCATTCCCTTACCCCTCGCCAACGAATTGTGATCAGTAGGGAATTAAGTCGTTTGTCAAATCAATTAAATCAAGGCCAATCCGGAAAAATTTCAAAGGAAATGAAAAGAACCTACCATCAGATTAATGACCTTTACCGTTATGAAGGAGAAGAAAGTTGTGTGAGTTGCTCCATGTGTGAACCTGCATGTCCGGTTTCTATCAACACCGGAAAACTCATGAAAGAACTACGGTCGTATAAATCATCTCGACAACTTTGGATGGCTAACTTTACAGCTCGCCATTTTTCTTTCCTCATGAAGGTTATGAATTTTCTTCTGTTGTTAAAAGAAACCAGTGAAAAAATCATCGGAATAAATGTCTTGCCCCCTTGGTTCAAATATTTTCCTAGGCGAGTCCGCTTTCGTCCGACTTTTTCCTCGCTACATTCAAAAAAGAAAGTAATTTATTTTCCCAGTTGTCTTTCTCGAACTTTTAGCGCTAAAGAGCAAACTCCGTTAGTAGAAGTGATCTCTTCCCTTCTCTTCCGGGCTGGCTATGAGGTAATCTATCCTTCTGGAGTCAATCAGTACTGTTGTGGAATGCCTTATTCTTCTAAAGGGTTTAAGTCCGCTGCTGATTTTAAATCCAACGAATTAATAAAAGCCTTGACCGAGGCAGGAGGCGGGCAATATCCAATTTTGATTGACACTAGCCCCTGTACTGCATTTATTAGAGACAATACTCTCCCGGATAACTGGGAAGTATTGGATCCTATTACTTTTATTAAAAAATATCTCTTAAAAGAACTCTTAATTCGGAAACTAAACAAGAAAGTAGCAATCCACACTACCTGTAGTGCTTCAAGGTTGGGTTTGGAAGAAGATTTATTGGATCTAGCCCAAACTTTGACTAAGGAAGTTGTGGTTCCCCAGGAGATAAAATGCTGTGGATTTGCTGGGGATAAGGGGTTTAAGTATCCCCAACTAAACGCCTCCGCTCTCACTACTTTGAAAGACCAGATCCAGGGATGTCAAGAAGGCTACTCCACTAGTATCACTTGTGAAATTGGTCTCAGTGAACATGGAAGAATTCCTTATGGGTCAATCTTCTATTTATTGGATGAAGCATCTCAAGTTAATCAATAACTATTAATAGAGTGAATCAGCTGTTAATATAGAAAAGCTTAATTATTAGGCGATTTAATAGCTTCTAACACGTGAAATACCCCTCTCAAGTATTTTAGCTATATTCACTAGCGTATTGCCTTATACTAATAAACACTTCTTAAACGTTTTTATTCTTTCTTGTAATGTCATTTGTTTATATTGCATTATATTTTTGTTTGACAAATTTGTCTGAAAAAGTTGTTTGAACTTAAGAGATAAATTTTCCCTTTTCATCTTTTTATTATATAATTTAATAAGTGCAATTTTTAGATTACAATTGTTTTTTAAAATTAAAATATTATTTTGTTCTTTTTGTGCTAATTGTGGGACTTCTGTATTCTCAAGAAATTGATAGTGGAGATCCTTTAATCCATACAAACATTACTCAAACCAATAGTTCAAGAAAAATTTTTTCTAATGCATCCCATCATTTATCCTTAGAAATTCTTATGATGACAGCAGTATCAGCTGATACTGTTTATTCTTATTTATATAAAACTCCCATTCTAGGAGGGGTTTATTTAGCCTATGACTATCAAGCTGTTCCCATTCTTCATCATGTAAGTCTTAGCGGTGGGGCTGGTCGACTTTATTCACCCTACATCAGTGATCCAGATTATCCATCATTGGATGACTTGGTTTTTCAATTCTCGTTAAACTATTTTACTGCTTTCTCAATTTGGGGGTACGATAATCATAGGCTATATTTGGGATTTGGCACCCATTTCTACGGTAATGGATGGATACCCGATAGTGAAGAATGGGATATTCTCAGATATACATGGTTTTTACACTCTGGAGTCGGAATAGTCTTTAATTATCGATGGAGAATCAACCCAAAGCATAGTATTGAAGTCGATTTCTATACTCCAGTTCTAGGAGCAGGTTGGAGGGCACATTATTCTGGCTACACCTTAAAGGAAGAAGCCCTTTTAGAAACTGAGGGCACTCTTTCTGTTATTTTCTTGAATCCTTCTTTTCTATCATGGCATAACTTTTTCAGTTTTGATATTCGGTTTGCTTATCAATATTTTTTTAATGATGTAGTTGGCATAGAAATGGTCTATTTCGGCTTATTAGAATATACTAAAATCCCGCGTCGTCGCTTTGATTGGCAAAATAATATTAGTTTTGGAGTTGTTTTTAACTTATGAGACGTTTCCCTATAAGATATCATTTTAAATGGATGGCCTGGTGGTTAGGGATCATTTGGTTCTTGAACTGTAGCTTTCCCTTTGAGGGGAATTTCGATAACACTCCTCAAGGTAACTATGATTTTTTCTTCTATGAATTAAAACAGAGTTATGCTTATAAAGACTATACCTTTGATGGATATACTTTAGATCAAATCCAAGAGCTTGAAGGTAGAAATTTAAACGACTCTTGGGATTCTCTTCGTGATGCCTTAAATAGGGTTATCAATGTTCGACTACTTGATCCCCATGTTTATTCGGTTTATTCTCCTATACCTTCAGGGGATGTTGAATTTGATGAATATTACTTAAATAAACGTGGAAAGAGCAACTTTGATATCGATGAACCCATTATCAGTGATAACAGAATAACTTGGATTAAAACCGATTCTAAATTCATCCGTTATGGGATAATCTCCAATGTCATAGGGTACTTGTATGTGATAAGCCTTGTTGATAATCTTGGAGGGATTGATCGACTTACTTCAACGAGTGTATTCGGTGAACTTGTCGATGAAATGGTAGAGAAATTTTCCAGTCAAGGGGTCGAAAAGATTATTGTTGATATCAGGTCATCCGCGGGTGGGGCAGCCTATCGGGGCAAAGAAATCGCTGGGAGGTTTCTCAGTCAAGAAAAAACTTTCATGATTTCAGAAAACCTAACTTCTCCTACTACCTATGAAACTGTATATGAGAAAGTATCCCCTGTTGGGAAAGGAGCTTTACGTGGACTTCCTCTGGTGCTTTTGGTTAATACACGAACTTGTAGTGGTGGTGAAATGTTATCCTTAATGTTTCAACAAGCAGATGGCTATCGTCGTACAATCGGTACTTCAACCTATGGCTGTACTGGCACTATTATCGACAAGGAACTTATGAATGGATGGATAATACGGATTACTAGTAGCCGTACTTTTACCCCAGACCATATAAGCTATTTTAAAATAGGTATTGTTCCGGATGAACTGGTTGTAACGGGAGATAGCGACGAGGTGCTTACCCGAGCAATTTCATTCCTTAATAAATAAAAATCAAAGTTCAAAAAGAATAAAGCAGTAAAGCTACTTCTTATTGCGCCTCATAGGCTTCCATATTCAGTCGACTTACCCAGCCATATCTTCTCAGGCATCTTGGCGGCAAGTCCCTCCAAGAGATAATTTTATTTTAGATTGATAATTTATTGGATATAATTAAATTATATTCAATAAACAGATTCTTTTTAAATTCAGAACTTATCAATTAATAAGGTTTTGTTATTTAGAATAAAATTTTCAAAACTATGAATGATTTGCTTTTTAAATTTATCAACACGTGAAATAATAAACCATTGCTTTATGATAGGAGTGCCTTCTACATTTAAGATAGTTAATTGTTTTTTTTCTAACTCAGCAGTTACATTATGGCCGGATATAAGTGCTATCCCTAATCCCGACAAAACAGAATGTTTGATAGCTTCATTTGACTGCAATTCATTAAAACTATGGATAGAATTGATTATCAAGTCTGATAGAAAAAAATCTAAAGTTGCTCGTAATCCTGATCCAACTTCTCTTACAAAAAAATGTTGATTATTTAATAATTTTTTAGGAATATTCTTTTCCTTTGCTAAAGGATGACTCGAATGAGCAACAATCAATAAAGGATGATTGCATAAGACGACAGAGCGTGTTGCAAATTCTTTTGGAGGACGACCGGCAATAATAACATCCAACTCATGTGCTTCTAACTTGTTGAAAAGCTCTGTACGATTGCCGACAGTTAAAGAAAAATTAACTTTAGGGAACTTCTGACAATAAGATTTGATAATATTAGGAGCAAGATATTCTCCCGTTACTGTTACTCCAAACCGTAAAGAATTTGTATCCGTATTCTTGATATTATTGACTTTGACAGATAGTTTATGAAGAGTTCGCTGTATATCCTGTGCGGTTTGTAAATAAACCTCTCCAAACTCTGTTAAAGTTAAGGAGTTCTTATTTCTATGAAATAAAGTAATATTGGCATTCTCTTCAATTTGTTTAATTTGTAACGAAACAGCGGCTGGAGTTAAGTATAGTTTTTTTGCTGCTATATTCAATTTTCTTGATTCAAAAACAGCTATAATGGTTTGCAGTTGCTTTAATGTAAGGCTGTTGGTAAGGTTGTTGATCATTTTATATTTGAAATAGTTTGATTATTAATTTATATATCAAATTAAATTAATTTTAACATATTTATAATATGATGATATAAATACATTAAAATTAAATTTTTTTAGAATAAATATGGAATTTTTTATTCTTTTTATGCTATTTTGCAATAAAATTAAGTTTTTTTTAAATTAAAGTGCTATTATGATCTATTTTTAACTATAATATGATATAATTAAGTTAAATTATATTTAATTACTAAATTAATATTTATTTGAAGCGGTAAAAATGATGGATATACAGACACTGGAACATTTTTTGCAAACAAAAGAGAATGAAGGGGTTAAGAAAGAAATATCCATTACTTTGCAAACGATTGCACGGGTTTCATTAGAATTGAGTAAAATCATTTCGGTCAATGGTTTAAGTGATCTTTTGAATTGCAATGGGTTAAAAACACAAAATATTGATGGTGATACACAAAAAGCTCTTGATGTGTATGCTGACGAATTATTTTTAAAAAGTTTTACGGATTCTCCCGTTGGCATATATGCATCAGAAGAACTAGAGTTACCGACAATCGTAAGTTTGAATGAAAATATTTTGGTAACTATGGATCCGCTAGATGGATCGTCAAATATCAACACTAATATAACCATTGGATCTATTTTTTCTATTTACGAACTGAATCATTCAGGTTCAGAAGATATATTGAGAAATGTTCTACGAAAAGGCCGCGAGCAAATTGCTTCTGGTTTTGTGATCTATGGGCCACAAACAACTATGGTCATAGCTATAAATGGAGGTAGTTACTATTTTGTATATAATGGGGAACAATATGTTACTCACGGTAACAAAATAAAAATTCCAAAAAATACCAAAGAATTTTCTATCAATATGTCGAATTATTTTGAGTGGCATTTACCTATACGTTCATATATCGATGACTTACTGGAAGGAGAAGAAGGTATTAGGCAAAAACGTTATAATATGCGATGGATAGCTTCTTTGGTAGCGGATACTTATAGGATTTTAATGAGGGGTGGTGTTTTTTTATACCCTGAAGATAATCGCAGGGGATATGAGAGGGGTAGGTTGCGTTTATTATATGAATGTCACCCTATTGCTTTAATCATTGAAAATGCTGGTGGTCGTTCTATTTATGGCAGCGGTGATATGTTAGATTTAATACCAACTGGAGTACATGATCGTGCTCCGTTATTGTTTGGTTCTGCAGATGAGATTGATTTTATGCAAACTTATTACGATGAATCATATCTAAAAAATGCTAGAGCACCGTTATTTAATAAGCGAAATTTATTTAGAAATTAAAGAAGGTTAAGTCATGTCAAAAAAACATCCTATCATATCTATTACAGGGTCTTCGGGAGCAGGTACAACAACAGTTAAAGACACTTTTCAAAAAATTTTTGTTAGAGAAAAAGTGAAGGCTGTTTTTATTGAAGGGGATGCATTTCATCGTTATGGACGTAATGAGATGCGTAAAAAAGTCGCTGATGCTAAGGCAAAAGGAAAAAATTTCACACATTTTAGTCCTGAAGCTAACGATTTAGAAAGATTGGAAGCAATATTTAAGCAATATGCGAAAACTGGTACAGGACAAACTCGTTATTATATTCATGACGAAATAGAGGAAGAATTATATAAAGCGAAGCAAGGCACTTTTACCGATTGGGAAGATTTTCCCGAAAGTGATTTTTTGTTTTATGAAGGTTTACATGGTTGCATTAAGAGTGGTAGTTTAGATTTAGTTCAATATTGTGATTTAAAAATAGGTGTTGTGCCGGTTATCAATTTGGAATGGATACAAAAAATTCATCGCGATAAAACATCACGTGGATATTCAACAGAAGCTGTTACGGATACAATTTTGCGGAGAATGCATGACTATGTGCATTATATTTGCCCACAGTTTTCATTAACCGATATAAATTTCCAACGAGTGCCTATTGTGGACACATCCAATCCTTTTATTACCCGGTGGATCCCTACAATGGCAGAATGTTTATTAGTTATCCGATTCGCTAATCCTAGAGAGATTGACTTTTCCTATTTACTAACTATGATTCATAATTCTTATATGTCTCGCGCCAACTCTATTGTAGTGCCAGGTGATAAGCAAGACTTAGCGATGCAGTTGATATTTACGCCACTTATCAATAAATTATTTTTGAATAAAAAACGTGCAATGGTGAATTAAGGACTTGATATGACAAAGGATACGCAAAAAGAGAAAATGATGGCAAATGCCATTCGCGCTTTGGCGATGGATGCCGTGCAAAAAGCTAACTCTGGTCACCCCGGTATGCCGATGGGTATGGCTGATGTGGCAACTGTTCTGTTTAATCGTTTTATAAAAATTAATCCTGCTAATCCTGAATGGATGGATAGAGATCGCTTTGTCTTATCAGCAGGTCATGGTTCTATGCTATTGTATGCGATTCATCATCTTTTAGGTTATGATGATATGGATATAGAACAAATCAAAAATTTTCGTCAGCTAGGTAGTCGTACCGCTGGACATCCTGAATATGGGCATGCAAAAGGCATAGAGACCACTACAGGGCCATTGGGTCAAGGTATTTCTACATCGGTTGGTATGGCAATAGCAGAAAAAAAGTTGAATGCTGAATTTGGCAATGATTTGGTTAATCATTACACTTATGTCATTGCTGGTGATGGATGTTTGCAGGAGGGTATTAGTCATGAAGCTATTGATTTAGCAGGTCATTTAGGTCTTAAGAAATTGATTGCTTTTTGGGATAATAATGAGATTTCTATTGATGGATCAACTTCACTTTCTACTTCTACGAATCAATTAAAAAGATTTGAAGCGGCAGGCTGGAATACTTTAGACATAGATGGACATAATTACGATGAGATTGCAAATGCTATAATAACTGCGCATAATTCAAAAGAAGATAAACCCTATTTAATTGCTTGTAAAACTACAATAGGGTTTGGTTCTCCTAACTTGGCTGGCAGTGAAAAAACACACGGTTCACCTTTGGGTGAAGAAGAAATAGCTAAAACCAAAGAAAATTTAGGTTGGTCTTATGATAAATTTGAGATCCCTCTTGATATTAAGGATAGTTGGCATGCTATTGCAAATAGAGGAGCAGACTCTAACAAAGAATGGCAGGTTCGATTTGATAACTCACCTCAAAAGTCTGAGCTTTCTAATAGATTTAGTAAAACATTATTGCCTTCTTTATCTTCTTCCTTAAAAAAGTTTAAACAGGAATCCATTGCTCATAATGCAAAGGTAGCTTCTCGCAAAGCATCACAGATGGTATTGGAGGTGATCAACTCGCATATTGATATAACTTTGGGGGGATCAGCTGATCTGACTCATTCTAATTTAACCCTTACTGGTCAGTTACAATCCATTAATAAGAACAATTTCAAAGGGCGATATATTCATTATGGTATTAGAGAGCATGGTATGGCTGCGGCCATGAATGGGATAGCTTTGCATGGGGGCTTTATTCCCTACGGGGGAACATTCATGGTTTTTAGCGACTATGCAAGGGGAGCAATGAGGTTATCTGCATTGATGGGGCAACAAGTGATTTATGTGATGACTCACGACTCTATTGGATTAGGTGAGGATGGACCTACCCATCAACCTATTGAGCATTTGGCTATGTTGCGAGCTACACCTAATATGGTAGTGATGCGACCAGCAGATATTATTGAAACAACAGAATGTTGGGAAATAGCACTGGAAACGAAGGATAAGCCCAGTGTATTGGTATTATCTCGTCAAAATTTACCTCTGCTTCGCAAAGAAGCAGAAGAGAATCTGTCTGCCAAAGGAGGGTATATTATTGCCGGTAATGAAGATAAACGGGACTTAACAATTATCGCTACCGGATCAGAAGTTTCTTTGGCTTTTGAGGCAAGAGAAAAACTAACTGGCAAGAATGTAACGATCATTTCTATGCCTTCGTGGGAATTATTTGTAACTCAACCATCAAACTATCAGAGAACTGTTTTAGGAAACGTGCCAATTATAGCAATAGAGGCAGCTTCCTCCTTTGGGTGGGAACGGTGGTTGGGTGATAAAGGTAAATTCATTGGTATTGATAGTTTTGGTGCTAGTGCACCGGCATCTCAGTTATATAGACATTTTAACATTACAGCAGATGCTATATGTGATGCCTTTGAGGAGTTATCAAAATAAGAAAGGATAAATAAATATGGCAAAAATATCATTAAGACAACTATTAGACCATGCAGCGGAGCATGGTTATGGTGTACCTGCTTTTAATATCAATAATATGGAGCAGGGACTGGCTATTATGCAAGCAGCATCTGCGTGTGATGCACCAGTTATTTTACAAGCTTCCCGAGGGGCTCGTTCTTATGCTGGCGATCAATTACTATCCCGTTTAATTGAGGGTTTAGTGGAAATGTATCCTGATATTCCTGTTTGTTTACATCAAGATCATGGGAATAACGTTGCTACTTGTTTAAGTGCCATGCGTTATGGTTTTACATCTGTTATGATGGATGGATCTTTGAAAGAAGATGGTAAAACACCTGCAGATTACCAATATAATGTAGATATAACTAAAAAAGTTACAGACTGTGCTCACGCTGTTGGGGTTTCTGTGGAAGGAGAGTTAGGCGTATTGGGTTCACTGGAGACAGGAGAAGGGGATCAAGAAGATGGACATGGGGCAGTCGGCAAATTAAGTCATGATCAATTATTAACTGACCCGGATCAAGCGGTAGACTTTGTCAATAAAACTCAATGCGATGCGCTTGCTATAGCATGTGGCACTTCGCACGGAGCGTATAAGTTCTCGCGTAAACCAGATGGGGATATATTGGCAATGAATGTCATTGAAGCGATCAACAATAAACTACCCAATATTCATTTAGTTATGCATGGTTCTTCTTCTGTTCCGCAAGAATTACAGGATATTATTAATAGGTTTGGCGGTGACATGCCTCAAACTTTTGGTGTGCCGGTAGAAGAAATTGAAAGAGGTATCAGGTCCGGTGTTCGCAAGGTAAATATCGATACGGATTGTCGTATGGCAATGACAGGACAATTTAGAAAACTTGCTAAGGAAAAACCACAAGAGTTTGACATGCGAAAATTTATGATTCCTGCCATGGATGCAATGCGGACTCTAGTACGAGATAGACTTGAAAGATTTGGCACAGCTGGGAATGCCAGTAAAATTAAACCTATATCATTAGATGATATGGCAGATCGCTATAAAGATGGTAATTTATAAACCAGTTTAAGGAGATAAAAATGAGTGAAAATGCAACAAAAGAAGTAAAAGGCAAAGAACGTTATCAAGCGGGCGTATTGAAGTACGCACAAATGGGTTATTGGAATTCTGAGTATGAACCGAAAGATACGGATATTATTTGTTTGTTTCGAGTTACTCCACAAGAGGGTGTTGATCCGATAGAGGCAGCGGCAGCAGTCGCAGGAGAAAGTTCTACGGCTACCTGGACAGTGGTATGGACTGATCGTTTGACTGCTTGCGATCAATATCGTGGTAAAGCCTATAAAGTAGATCCGGTTCCCGGACAAGAAGGGCAATATTTTGTTTATATTGCTTATGACTTGATTTTGTTTGAACCTGGTTCTATTGCGAATTTGACAGCTTCTATTATCGGTAATGTGTTTTCTTTCAAACCCTTGAAAGCCTGCCGTTTAGAGGATATACGTCTTCCTGTAGCCTATGTTAAGACCTTTAAAGGACCCTCTACAGGTATAGTCGTGGAGCGTGAACGTTTAGATAAATTCGGAAAGCCTTTATTGGGGGCAACCACTAAACCGAAATTAGGACTTTCTGGCAAAAACTATGGACGTGTTGTTTATGAGGGGCTTAAAGGTGGATTAGATTTTATGAAAGATGATGAAAATATCAACTCCCAACCTTTCATGAATTGGCGTGATAGGTTTCTATATTGTATGGAAGCAGTTAACCATGCCTCTGCCGTCACAGGGGAAGTTAAAGGACATTATTTAAATGTCACTGCGGGCACAATGGAAGAAATGTATCGTCGTGCTGAATTTGCCAAAGAAATCGGTTCAGTTATCATCATGGTAGACTTAATTGTTGGTTGGACGGCTATTCAATCTCTTTCTGAATGGTGTCGAAATAATGATATGATTTTGCATATGCATCGAGCGGGACATGGAACATATACCAGGCAGAAATATCACGGTATTTCTTTCCGTGTGATTGCTAAATGGTTAAGGTTAGCTGGTGTAGATCATTTGCATGCTGGTACAGCCGTTGGCAAGTTGGAGGGTGATCCTTTGACCGTACAAGGCTATTATAATGTTCTGCGGGAAATTAAAAATGAGGTTGACCTGCCACGTGGTATTTTCTTTGAACAAGATTGGGCAGATACCTTAAAAGTAATGCCTGTTGCTTCTGGAGGTATTCATGCGGGACAAATGCACCAACTATTGGATTTATTCGGGGATGATGTGGTCCTACAGTTTGGAGGTGGTACAATTGGTCATCCTATGGGTATTCAAGCCGGAGCTACTGCAAATCGTGTTGCTTTAGAAGCAATGGTGTTAGCCCGTAATGAAGGCGTAGATATCAAAAGTGAGGGACCCGAAGTACTGAGAAAAGCTGCCAAATGGTGTAAACCTTTGGAAGCTGCTCTAAATGTTTGGGGGAATATTACCTTTAACTACACATCTACGGATACTTCGGACTTTGTACCAACCGAAACTATTTCTTAAAATTTTTTGATAAGGAGAACAGAATCATGAAAATTACGCAAGGATGTTTTTCATTTTTACCTGACTTGACAAACGAACAAATTTCTAAGCAAGTAGCCTATTGTTTAGATAATGGATGGGCTATTGGTATTGAATATACCAATAATCCTCATCCCCGTAATACTTACTGGGAAATGTGGGGTAACCCCATGTTTGATTTGCAAGATCCTAAAGGGGTGATGATGGAATTAGAAGAATGTAGAAAAGTTATTGCCGATAGTTATATTCGTATCAATGCTTTTGATGCGAATAGAGGTTTTGAAACAGTCAGGATGTCTTTTATTGTCAATCGTCCTAAGAATGAGCCTGAGATTATTTTCAATCGCTCTGATAAGAGGGGGCGTGAGCAATCTTATTCTTGGTCTTTAAAATAAATTTAAAGTAAGTGCTTATGTCAGAAAGCAGCTCTTCTCAATTAGAAAAGATTGATATTTCCAAGGAATATATTGACTCTGGGGTCAAGGATATTCTGGATAATATCAATAATAGTTTGATAGGGTTACAGCCGGTTAAGGGGAGGATCAAAGAAATAGCTGCGTACCTGTTAGTGGAACGTGCACGTAAGGCTTTAGGCTTACAAGATCATTCACCTACCCTTCATATGAGTTTTACGGGGAATCCTGGTACAGGGAAAACAACAGTGGCTATGAGGATGGCAGAGATATTACATAATCTAGGGTTTATCCGTAATAATCATATTGTGGTAGTGACACGTGATGATTTGGTAGGGCAATATATTGGGCACACCGCTCCCAAAACTAAGGAAACTTTAAAAAAAGCTATGGGCGGTGTGCTATTTATTGACGAAGCATACTATTTGTATCGTCCAGAAAATGAAAGAGATTATGGGCAAGAGGCGATAGAGATTTTGTTGCAGATTATGGAAAATAATCGGGATGATTTGGTAGTGGTTTTAGCGGGTTATGCAGATAAGATGGAAAAATTTTTTGAAAGCAATCCCGGTTTTCGTTCGCGTATTACGCATCACATTGACTTCCCTGATTATACCAGTGAGGAATTATTAGAGATAGCAGAACTTATCGTTCAAGAGCAAAATTGCTGTTTTAATGAATTAGCTAAGAAAGCGATGGCTGATTATATCGCTATTCGTAAAACTCAACCTCATTTTGCTAATGCTCGTTCTATTCGTAACGCGGTGGATAGGATACGTCTACGTCAAGCAGGTAGGCTATTTGAAGCAAAGATAGCTCTAGGTAAAGAAGAGTTATCTACTATTACAGAAGAAGATATCTTAAAAAGCCGCATATTTTCTGCTACAAAGAAAGAAAAAAATGACTAAAGATATTTTAATTGCACCTTCAATTTTATCTGCAGATTTTGCTAAACTAGGGCAAGAGATTAAGGAGGTTGATGAGGCGGGAGCGGATTGGATTCATTTAGATGTTATGGATGGACATTTTGTTCCAAATATTACCTTTGGTGCTCCTATAGTAAAAGCGATTAGGTCATCTTCACAAAAAGTGTTTGATTGTCATTTAATGATAGAAAATTGTGATGCCTATATTGGTGACTTTGCTAAGGCAGGTGCAGATATTATTACTGTCCATGTAGAGGCGACAAAACATCTAGATCGTTCCTTGTCTTTAATTAAGGAGCATGGGAAAAAAGCGGGTGTCTCATTGAATCCCGCTACACCTCCTGATACGCTTACCTATGTTATGGATAAATTGGATTTGATTTTAGTCATGTCGGTTAATCCCGGTTTTGGAGGTCAGTCATTTATCCCCTCTTGTTTGGACAAGATACGAGAGCTACGTAATATGGTTGGCAATAGGGATATCTTTATAGAAATAGATGGTGGTGTTTCTTCTGCCACATGTGGTAAAATCGTGGAAGCGGGAGCAAATGTGTTAGTAGCAGGCTCTGCCATTTTTAAAGGAGGTGGCAGAGAACAATATAGAAAGTCAATTCAAGAAATTAAAGATAATTGCTAAAATATGTAAAAAGGGATTAAAGTCCAAGATAAGGTTAATATAGGGATATTATTTTATAAGAACTTTTAGAACTCTTTGGCTTAGATAGCAAATCACCTGACCTAAAAAACAAAATAAAAATATGAAAGGTAATATGATCGGAGTTTATCTCACTGGTCATGGAGGTTTGGATAAACTGGAATACCGTGAAGATATTCCAATACCTAAAATTGATTCTGATGAAG
This sequence comes from Spirochaetota bacterium, assembly GCA_965224715.1. Taxonomy (GTDB): domain Bacteria; phylum Spirochaetota; class UBA12135; order COTS27; family CAXSBA01. The sequence goes on from OZ245054.1 coordinate 790,722, forward strand.
TATTGATTCAGGTTTTAGCTGCTAGTGTGAATAATACCGATATTAATACTCGAATAGGGTGGTATTCAAAATCTGTTACCCATAGCACTCAAGAGGCTCAGGAAGCTGTAGAAGTGGGGTTTAATCATTTCCAAGATGGGAGTTGGTCAGGAGGGGCGATTCATTTTCCCCGAATTCAGGGAGCCGATTGTGTTGGGATTATTCGAGAAGTTGGAAAAGATGTTTCTGTTAGAAAAGTCGGGGAGCAAGTAATGGTTCGCACCTTACTGCGTGGCTATTCCAACGACAATCTTATGGAATGTTGGACTCTAGGTTCAGAGTGCGATGGTGCCTTTGCACAGTTTACTAAAGTAAAAGCAGTAGATGCCTATAGAATAAATAGTGATTGGAGTTATGCAGAATTGGCTTCTATTCCCTGTGCTTATTCTACAGCTGAAGGAATGCTTGCTCGTAGTCAGGTAAACGATAAGGATACGGTTTTTATTACTGGAGCCTCTGGAGGCGTGGGATCAGCGGCAGTACAATTAACCAAAGCTCGTGGTGCCAGGGTGATTGCTCTTGTGGGAACTGGAAAAGAATTGGCAGTCAAACAACTGGGTGCAGATGAAGTTGTCAGTCGAGATATGTTTGAGGGAAAACTAAAGGAGACAGTTGATGTGGTTATTGATTTGGTTGGGGGTGAGCAATGGCCACACTTGCTTGATCTGCTCAAGGCTGGAGGCCGCTATGCTACGGCTGGGGCGATTGCTGGCCCTATGGTTAATTTAGATTTACGCACACTGTATTTAAAAGATTTGACCCTTTATGGATGTACCTTTCAAACAGATGGAGTTTTTGAAAATGTCATCCATTGTGTTGAAAAAAATTTGATCAAACCGATTATTGCCAAAACTTATCCGTTGTCAGATATTGTCCAAGCACAACGAGATTTTCTTGCTAAAAAATTTACGGGGAAATTAGTGTTGATCCCTCCCCATTTTTCACAAAGATAAACAAAAAGTAAATATTTTTATTGCGTTTTCTTTATATTTAATGGGCGAAGTTAAACATTTTTTATACTTCTTTTTTAATTTTTTCTATATCTTGTTAGTAAATGTTTTATCCAAATGTAAAAGTCATACCCAATACTGGATAGTCGTTTAGCGTGCGGTGGCAGCGAACTTTTTAACCTTGGCCAGATACGCTCATAATGTAATTCTAACTCCTTAACCTTGGCCAGATACGCATCATAATGGACAATATTTCTCATTGGGACCGACTGCTCAGCAAAATGTAATTCTAACTCCTTGGGTGCCAGTAAAACCATGTTTTGTTTATACCAGAAGAAAACATCAGGGTTATCCCAGAAAATTGGACGCAATATATCGTGAATCACGTAGTTGTGTTTCGCAAATTTTTCTTCCCAATAAGTCAACCATTGTTCATTAATATGATTTTGTCCTCCTTGATAGGGAATTGCAGCCGAGAAAACAATCATCTTTCCCGCGTTAACAAGAGACTTTACAAATAGATTAGCTGATTTATAGCTTAAATGTTCTGCTACTTCTAAACTTAGCACTAAGTCATATTTTTTATTTAAGGTAATTTTGCTTTCTAGGTCATATTCTAAAAATTCACCCGGGGTAATGTTTTCGTACAACAAATTTTTATTCACCCAAGCCCCATCGATGCCTAAGATATCTGTCACTCCTAAGCTTTTAAAAACATTTAAGAAAGTTCCTGTTCCACAACCAATATCTACCACACTTTTGGGGGATAACAGTCTCATTATTTCAGGTACAATGATGCGGGGCGATATTAGATTATGTGATCTTTTTTTATGTTTATATTTCACTTGTATTTCCTAAATTAAAATAATATTTCTCAGTACCCGATTCATCTTTTTCTGTTATTGAAATAGCTAGAACGGTATAAAGTCATTGGCAATTAGTTCGAACGAATTTATGGTCATTCTATTCTTCCGAAACATGAAAAACGGGTAGCCGAATTTTATAAAATATCGCTATGAACCTCAAAATGGCTACAAAAGCAATTCCCAATAAAGAAGCAGAAGTTTTATCAAGTCCTAATGCTTGTAATAACAAATACACTGAAACACCGCCTAATGCAGCAACAGAGTAAAGCGTTTCAATTGAGCGAAAAAGTAGCGGGATTTCACTGGTAAGAACATCTCTCATTACCCCTCCAGCCACTCCTGTGAGCACTCCCATGACAATAACTATTAAGGTTGAGACACCTTCTGCTTCAGCTATTTGAGCTCCAACAATGGTAAACAGTGCAAGTCCTAGGGCATCTGCAAATAACAATGAGTCTGTCGGTGGCTTAAAGAACCGAACATAAGCAATCGTAAGAAAAGATGCAGCAATGACGACTACAAGATAGGCAGGATCTTCAATCCAAAAGACTGTCTGACGATTTAATAAGATATCTCTAATGGTTCCACCACCGACAGAAGTTACCACTGCTAAAGCCACAACACCTACCCAGTCTAGTTCTCTGCGGCCAGCAGCCAAGGCACCGCTAACTGCAAAGACGGCAACGCCTAATAAACCAAAATAATAAATAACCATTCCAATAAGGTTGTCTAACGTGGCTGCGAATTATTGGCACTTATCAGCATATAAAGATTATTCGTTGCTCTACGATGTTTATAGTTATTCCCCGGTTTAAGAAATTCCCATATTACGTTATTTTTATTGTAACTTGAAGGTCTTATCATAATGTTCAGTGTATTAATTTTATTGTGGGGCATGTTTTTGCCAGAAAGCAACAGCATCAGCATAGCTGCCATTAAAAGTATTTCTATCTACTTTGCCTATGCCTGCCATCTCATGAGGTTCTGGACCCAACATACCGTCCGTATATTGCCAAAAAGACCAAGTATTCCATATGCCGTCTAAATAGCCAAGTGAAGCTGAATAAAATCCTTGCCAAAGAGGTGCTTTTGAAAAAGTTTCGGTATTTTTTTCATCTGAAAGTTGAAGTAGTATCCAATAACCCCCATATATCATAGGATATATTCCTGTTTTTTGATAGATTAGCTCTATAAATTGAATAGCCTGTTCTCTGCTCATCGTTCCTTGTTTTTTATTGGAATTAGGCTCCCAATCTAAAGTGGGAACAATACCTTTAATACCATATTTTTGTAGTAAAGCAATAAAATTATCTACTTGAATTTCCACAGGCTCAGCTGTGCCAATATGATAAGCTCCCATCAATAGCCCGAGTTCTTTGCCTATTTGTATGCGTTCGCCATATTTCGGATCTACAAAACTCACTCCCTGGGTTGCTTTGTGGAAAAAACCAACTAGACCTGCATTTTTAGCCACTGATAAATCAACCTGTTCATTATAGTGACTTATGTCAACAAAAGCATTAAGCCCCTGAATGGCCTTGTTGGACTTCAAGTGTTTTAATGGATTATTATATTTTGTTTTATGATTTTCTGAAAAATCTAGCATATTTGTTTTTGTTGAACATTTTTTTGATTTTTATATATAATTTCATATATTCTATTATAAAGTTATATTTATTTGTCAATTTTTTCAAGATATCAAGATTTTTTTTAAAAAAACACTTGTTTTTTTAAAAAAAAAATAATATAATTATATGTAGCTTATTTTAGAGGAGATTGAAATGAAGGAATATAATAAATTAAAAAAATCACTATTATTTATTTTGGTTGGGATGGTTTTGGCTGGGCTTTTCTTTTGTACTGCTCTCATTGTTGAAGATAATACTTCAGAATATACTGTAACTTTTAAATTTTCAGATGAAGGTGGCGGAGAGCCTACAGTCTTTCAGCAAGTTGTCCAAGAAGGCTCTAAGGTAAGTAAGCCTAACGATCCGGTTAAAAGCGGTGGAGCTTCTTTTCATGGGTGGTTCACTGATTCCAGTTATGATAAGGACACCCTGGACGAAAACATTTATGACTTTGATTTGTTGGTGAGTAATGATTTTACCTTATATGGTCGGTGGACTTATACCATAATTTTTGATTCTAAGGAAGGCGATTCAGTTTCCAATTCCATTGTAGGTGAAGGACTTAAGCTACAATCAAATATCCCATCTAAGACGGGTTATTATTTTGGTGGATGGACTACCGATTCTAATGGAACGGAAGCTTATGACTTTAACTTGCCGGTCAGTAATAGCTTTACTCTTTATGCTGTGTGGGATCTCAGCGGTTATACCGTAACGTTTGATTTCCAAGATGGAGTTACTCCGGTTGTTGAGAAAAAAATTACTTCTGGAATGCAAATAATGCAGTTGAGTAGTGTTCCCAGCAGGTCGGGTTATGAGTTCTTGGGGTGGATAAATAGTTCTGGGGATAGTTATGACTTTTCTACACCGGTAAACAGTGATTTGACTTTGTATGCTAACTGGATTCGTCTTTTTGAAGTAACTTTTCTTAATGATGGAGGGGTAATCGCTGTTCAGTCTGTAAGAGAAGGCTCGAATGCGTCGTTTGTGAATGGTCTCAGCAGGTCGGGTTATGAGTTCTTAGGGTGGGCAAATAGTTCTGGGGATAGTTATGACTTTTCTACACCGGTAAACAGTGATTTGACTTTGTATGCTAACTGGATTCGTCTTTTTGAAGTAACTTTTCTTAATGATGAAGAGGTAATCGCTGTTCAGTCTGTAAGAGAAGGCTCGAATGCGTCGTCTGTGAAGGCAAATAATGGTCCCAGTAGGTCGGGTTATGAGTTCTTGGCTTGGATTAAAGTTTCCGGTATTGATTATGACTTTTCTACACCGGTAACCAGTGATTTGACCTTACATGCCAAATGGTTGGGGTGGAACTTAGCGAGGATTGCCCGTGACAGAGAAATTCCTGCTAATTTTAACAATTATGACGAGAAATCAATTTATGTTTTATCTGGAAAATATGCTTCCGGAACTCCTGTGGGATCCTATTATGTAACGGCTAATGGTAATGGTAATAAGGACGGTAGTTCCTGGATCAATGCAGTTCCGTTTAATAATTTAGAGGGAATCATAAATGGAATTACCGATGCTAGTGATACTAAGGTCTATTTAATATTTGTAGCTGCGGGAGAAACACATACTCCGCAAAGCCCCTTATCCATGAAAGATCATGTTGTTATTGTGGGGGGTTACGATTCCTTGGGGAGAGGCTATTCCAAAGAAAAAACAGTTTTTGACGGGGACGATAGGATACGATTGTTTGAAAATATTAATAACAATCTTACTGAAAAAGCTGTTTTATTGGATGTAATAATACAAAAAGGAAGAAGTACGGTTAAAGGAGGAGGAATGTATAATGAAAATTCTTCCCCGTCTTTGATGTATGTAACTTTTTTGAATAATCAAGCTGAAGATGGTGGCGGATTAGCTGCCATATTTGATTCCTCTTCAAAGTTCAAAAATGTTTATTTTTCTAACAATATAGCAACCTTCAAGGGTGGTGGAGCGTTTTTTGATGCCCGCAATACTGCTTATATTATGAAACTATCCTTTAAAGATGCTGTTTTTTCCGGCAATGAAGCCGGTGATGCTAGTTCCAAAGACTTTGGTGGAGGCGGAGGGATATTTTTGCAGGCGTATAATGGTCAAACCGCGTCTAGTATTCCTCATCAAGTGCTTTTTGAGAAAGTGATTTTTGTAAGTAATTTTTCATACAGGGGAGCTGGAATTTTACAATATGGCGGTTTGGGGGAGTACAACAATGTTACCTTTCTATATAATAAGGCTGAACAATATGGAGGAGGGGTGTATGGATATCAACTTGGAGACACCGTCATTAAGAATAGTGCTTTTGTTGGTAATAAAGCACAGAGAACGGGTGGTTGTGCATTATATTTCTCAGCAAGCGCAAGCACCCTCATGGTTGTTAATACTACTTTTGTCGGTCAATGTAGAGACGGACAAACATCTTTTGGAGCTATAGCCAGTCAGGGTAGCGCGTTGAAGCTCATAAATATTACTTCCTATGATAACGAAGACAGCGGATCTGTTTCTGTTATATATTATGATAGTCACCTCAAAACTTCATTAGACGAAGAGTACCCCTCCATTGTTTCCATAGGAGAGGGGGGAGTTTTTGTTCTGAACAGTATAATCTGGTCACCAAATAATGTGAAAATAAAATTTAACCTCGCAGATACAGAGAAATTAGGAGCAGAACATCTGATTTTTAGCTATAATATATTTAAAAAAAATGATTACGGAAACTGGGATTTTCAACCACCGTGTCCTAGACCTGATGGTCTCTGCTTCTCAGATAGGAGATATCTGGAACTAGCAGAACATGAAGTTTATTATGATGAGAATCCCCAACTGGGTTCTTTGAACAATGAAGGAGGTATATATACGCTTCCTATCCCCGGTAATTCTTTCGCTAAAAATAAAGGTATATATGTACAATATGATAAAACCTCTCAATTGCTTTACTTTAGTGAAGATAACGTAAATTGGTATAAGACCTTGGATAATGTTAGTGGAGCATTAGAACCGATAGACAAGGTTTCTCTGCCGAATAGTGCTGAACCATTAAACTATACAGATGCTCGGGGTTATACGAGAGTAGGTCGTCCTGATTTAGGAGCCTATGAAGCAGGCGGGATACCTCCATCTCCATAGTTTTTGAAAACATTTTCTCTACTAGGGATTTGTTCCCTGATTTATATGGGAAAGAAATTAATAAATAATGTTTAGATTGGATTGCGGGTTGTGAAACCCGCTAAATCTGAGTTGTTGGTTTATTCAAGAGTAAAAAAAAGTTAAATACCTGAATTTTTTTAGCTTTTTTATGTTATTTTTATTAAAATACCTTCAAAAAAAGTTTTTTTCAAGATTTTATCAAAAAATATAGAATTTATTTGACATTGTTTAGTTTAAATGTTATAATGATTTAACTGCTATTAAATAGTAGTATTCTTTGACATTCTAGGATGACAGTGAGAGCAATACTTTGAGTTTACTACTTACGGTTTTCGTAAGTAGTAAATTAAATGATTAAATTTTTCAATGATGAAGAGTTTGATCCTGGCTCAGAACTAACGTTAGCAAGATGTTTTAAGCATGCAAGTCGAGCGGCAGCACTTCGGGTGGCGAGCGGCAAACGGGTGAGTAATGGTTAGTTATCTGCCCTTCAGACTGGGATAGCCAGTGGAAACATTGGGTAATACCGGATACGAGGTAACTTGAAAGGCGCGTTTGCGTCACTGGAGGATGAGACTAACTCCTATTAGCTTGTTGGTAGGGTAAAGGCCTACCAAGGCGATGATGGGTAGCCGGCCTGAGAGGGTGATCGGCCACATTGGGACTGAGATACGGCCCAGACTCCTACGGGAGGCAGCAGCTAAGAATATTCCGCAATGGGCGCAAGCCTGACGGAGCAATCTTGCATGGACGATGAAGGTTTTCGGACTGTAAAGTCCTTTTGGCAGGAAAGAATAAATTGATCAGGAAATGGGTCAGCAATGACGGTACCTGCAGAAGAAGTCCCGGCTAATTACGTGCCAGCAGCCGCGGTAATACGTATGGGGCAAACGTTGTTCGGATTCACTGGGCGTAAAGAGTACGTAGGCGGTCAGATAAGTTAACGATAAAAGACCATGGCTCAACCATGGACCTGTCATTAATACTGTCTGACTAGAATTTTTGATAGAGGTAGCGGGAATTCCTGGTGTAGGGGTGAAATCTGTTGATATCAGGAGGAACACCAAAGGCGAAGGCAAGCTACTGGGTAAAGATTGACGCTGAGGTACGAAAGCCAGGGGAGCAAATGGGATTAGAGACCCCAGTAGTCCTGGCCGTAAACTTTGTACACTAGTTTTTGGGCAGATGTTCGCATCTGTTGAGAAGCTGAGCTAACGCATTGAGTGTACCGCCTGGGTAGTATGCGCGCAAGCGTGAAACTCAAAGGAATTGACGGGGGCTCGCACAAGTGGTGGAGCATGTGGTTTAATTCGATGATACGCGAAAAACCTTACCTGGGCTTAAACGTTTGAGGACAAATTGTGAAAGCAATTCTCCCTTCGGGGTCTCAAGCGAGGTGCTGCATGACTGTCGTCAGCTAGTGTTGTGAGATGTTGGGTTAAGTCCCGCAACTAGCGCAACCCACACCCTATGTTGCTAGTTACTCTTCGGAGTAAAGCACTCTTAGGGAACTGTCCGGATAACCGGGAGGAAGGAGTGGATGACGTCAAGTCCCCATGGCCCTTATGTCCAGGGCTACACACGTGCTACAATGGACCGTACAAAGGGATGCCAAGCCGCGAGGTGGAGCGAATCTCAAAAAACGGTTCTCAGTTCGGATTGGAGTCTGCAATTCGACTCCATGAAGCTGGAATCACTAGTAATCGTGGATCAGCATGCCACGGTGAATGCGTTCTCGAGCCTTGTACACATCGCCCGTCACACCACTCGAGCCGATCTTTCCTGAAGTCATTATACCAACCTGCAAAGGGGGAAGATGCCGATGGAAAGGTTAGTAAGAAGGGTGAAGTCGTAACAAAGCAACCGTAGCGGAAGCTGTGGTCGGATTACCTCCTTTAACGGAGAAAGCTCTCGGCCTGAAAGATGTCAGTATTTTGACAAATACTGATGGAGTAAGGCCTTTCCTGGATTGTTAAGAATTAACTATAATTTTATTTTATCGATTAGTCATGATCGATAAATCAATAACTGTCATCCGTCTAAACAATATTTAACATTATTTTTTATAGTTTCCATTTTTGGATATTTTAATCAAATGATTTGGGAGCATTATCGTTTTTAACGATTAACTTTGAGTTATTCCTTCCAGAATTTTTTATGATATACTGAAAATAACGAATATTTAGAAAAGCTGGTATAATTTTAATAAATAGATGAATTGTAGTAAATATGAAACTAATTTAAATTTGGGGAACTTTGTCTCAAAATGGGCAGATTATGAAATTTATAAAAATGGAGAAGTTTTTTATAGAGGAATGAGGGAGCAATCATTTGAATTTCTTTGCTTAAACTGTGTATTGGAAGGCAAATCTGAAATGTTCACATCGCCTACTTTAGAATATATAGAGGCAATAGGCTATGGAAATAATGGAGCAGTGGTTCAGTTTTTGGTCAAGCATGGTACTTTAGATAAACTGATGGATTGTGGAGTTAAGAATGACGAAACCAGAAAGATGATGGAATACTTTCCCAAAATGCTACATGTCTTTGAAGTTAAACATTGGGAGAAGCATCATGCCTTATTTAAAACAGAAGGGCATAAGTTAAACATGACACAGATCAATATTGGGCTGGGTACGGGAGATGCTCTGACTTTGTTTAATGAAAATATTGTTGCTTTTCAAAGAGTAAAATAATGAAAGAAATAGAACTCAAAGATAATACACTGATTGAAAAATTATGTGAAAGAACGATTGATGTGGAGGAGTTTCAAAAACAAACGTCTTTTAAAGCTAATTTTGAACAGTTGATCTATTTATTAGAAAAAAACAAAGATAACAAATTGTCTAAACATTTTAATCAGACTTTCCATACTTTATTTTGGGAATTACCTAAACAGTTGTCCGATGATGAAGAACTTGCCATATTTAGACAGTTTTTAATAGAGCATTATCACCATGAACATGAACATATAGTTTCGGCTTTTCAAACCCATTTCAATAAAAACAAAGATAATCTAGAGTTTTTATTAAAGGCAATTCAAAATATACCTCCCTATTTTGAAGGGCTGTCAAGGAAAAGCTATATTAAAAAAATAATTTATGCCATAGCTGCTCATCCAAACCCTTATTGTCAACATACTTTGAAAAAATTGACACAATCGGAGAATAAAGCTATAAAAAATTTGGCACAAGCACAACTTACTAAAAATAAAGAGACCTAAATAATTGGATAAATAATATTGACGGTTTTTTCTTCAATAAAAGCTGTTAAATACAAAGTTTCAAAATTCATTATAACCGATTAATTTTAACTTTTTATAAATTTTTTCTAAAACTATCTGTCTTCAATTTAATTTTTCTTTTCATTATCATCCTGCGAACCATGTATTTAATAATGATTATTATTAAATATATATTATAAATAAATAAAAATATGTTATAATAAAATGTTGATAAAAGAAATTAAACAGATCTAAAAAAGAGAGGATAAAATAATGAGTGGTAAATGTCCTTTTACATCTACAAGTAATCCTGCAGTTACAGGCCGAGGAACAAATAATAAAGATTGGTGGCCCAATCAAATAAGCTTAAAGGTGCTTTCTCAACATTCCAATAGGGTTAATCCCTTGGGGGAAGGTTTTAATTATGCAGAAGAATTTAATAAACTAGACTATGAGGGGCTGAAGAAAGATCTTCATGTCTTAATGACGGATTCCAAGGAATGGTGGCCTGCCGATTATGGTCATTATGGTCCTCTCTTCATCAGGATGGCGTGGCATAGTGCTGGAACCTATCGAGTTGGAGATGGTAGGGGTGGTGCTGAAACTGGCAGCCAAAGACTGGCTCCTTTAAACAGTTGGCCAGATAATGTCAACCTTGATAAGGCCCGGCGACTTTTATGGCCGATTAAAAAGAAATATGGGAACAAAATCTCTTGGGCAGACTTAATGATCCTTGCTGGAAATGTTGCTTTGGAGTCGATGGGCTTTAAAACTTTTGGCTTTGCTGGAGGTAGAGTAGATGTTTGGGAACCGGAAGAAGATATCTATTGGGGTAATGAGAAGGAGTGGCTCGGTGATAATCGTTATAGTGGGGAGAGAGACCTAGAAAACCCCTTAGCTGCAGTTCAAATGGGATTGATTTACGTGAATCCAGAAGGTCCCAATGGTAATCCCGACCCTGTATCTTCTGGTATAGATGTCCGAGAGACTTTTGCACGGATGGCGATGGATGATAAAGAAACCGTTGCTTTAACTGCAGGTGGACATACTTTCGGAAAATGTCATGGAGCCGGGGACCCTTCCCATGTAGGACCTGATCCGGAAGGAGCTGCTACCGTTCATCAAGGACTTGGATGGATCAGTAATTACGGTAGTAGTCATGCTGGCGATACTATTTCCAGTGGAATTGAAGGAGCCTGGAAACCCAATCCAACTAAATGGGATATGGGTTATCTGAAAGTTCTCTTTAAATATGATTGGGAGAAGGTAAAGAGTCCTGCAGGGGCTTGGCAGTGGTTAGCTAAGGATGTTGAAGAAGAGGATATGGTTGTAGATGCCTTTGATCCTAATAAAAAGCATCGCCCCATGATGACCACCGCTGATCTTTCTCTCAAATTTGATCCTGGATTTGAGCCGATTGCTCGAAAATTTTTGCACAGTCCCGATGAATTTGCTGATGCCTTTGCTCGGGCTTGGTTTAAACTTACTCATAGGGATATGGGTCCCCGAAGTCGTTACTTGGGCCCCGAAATTCCCCAGGAAGAATTAATTTGGCAGGACCCGGTACCAGTAGTGACCCATGAACTTGTTGACGGTCAAGATATCGCTGAATTAAAAAATAAAGTTCTTAATTCCGGTCTCTCTGTTTCTCAGTTGGTTTTTACTGCTTGGGCTTCAGCTTCCACTTTTAGAAATTCTGATAAAAGGGGTGGAGCCAATGGAGCTAGGATTGCTCTCGCTCCTCAAAAAGATTGGGAAGTTAATGAACCAGCTAAATTGCAGACTGTTCTTCAAACTCTTGGGGACATTGGCAACAAATTTAATTCCGGCAATAAGAAAATTTCTTTAGCTGATTTAATTGTTCTCAGTGGATGTGCTGCTGTGGAAAAAGCAGCAAAAGATGCTGGTTTTAATGTCAAAGTTCCTTTCTCTCCCGGACGAAGCGATGCTACTCAGGATAAAACCGATGTAGAATCTTTTTCGGTATTGGAACCGATAGCGGATGGGTTTAGGAATTATCTCAAAGGTGAATATTCTGTTTCTGCAGAAGAATTACTCATAGATAAAGCCCAACTCCTCAATCTCACCGCTTCTGAGGTGACCGTCCTTATCGGAGGCATGAGAGCATTGAATGCTAACTTTAATCAATCTCAACAAGGGGTTTTAACCGATAAGCCCGGAGTTCTTACCAATGACTTCTTTGTGAACCTCCTCGATATGGATAATATGTGGAAGGCCACATCTGATAAAGAGAATGAGTTTGAGATAATAGACCGAGCCAGTGGTAAAGTAAAGTGGATGGCAACCCGAGTAGATTTAGTCTTTGGGTCAAATTCTCAGCTTCGTGCCATCGCTGAAGTCTATGGCCAAGAAGATTCCAAAGAAAAATTCGTTAATGATTTTATTGCCGCCTGGCATAAAGTTATGAATGCAGATCGATTCGATCTGAAATGTCAATCTCACCATCAATAAAGACATTTTCACTTCTTCCTCCCTTTTCCTATTGGTCCTTTAAGCCCAATAGGGCTTTTTTATTTTAAAATATTAAAGTACTGTCATTGTTATGGATGATCTTTTTGAATAATCAAAACTAATCAATTAAATAGTTTCAAAAGTGTATAGCTTTTTAATGATACCCAAAAGAATTGCTTATTGTTTCATTGACAGGTTTTAATATTTAGTTTATACTAAATAGACTATGCATTTCCCCATATTTCAAGACCTTCTCCTGATTTTTAGTTTTTCGGCAATCATCATTTTTGTTCTTAATCGTTTACATCTTCCTCCTATTCTGGGCTTTCTTATCACCGGTGTTCTAATAGGCCCTCATGGACTCAGTTGGGTACAAGCCCACGAAGATGTAGAATTCCTTTCTGAGATCGGAGTTATTCTTTTGCTCTTTGTGATTGGAATGGAACTCTCTATTAAACATTTAGTAACCATCAAAAAAACCGTATTCATAGGAGGCTCCCTCCAGGTGGGATTGACTATCCTTTTCACTTCAGCCATCACCTATGTGTTAACCTACGAACTTGGAACCTCAGTCTTTATCGGCTTCCTATGTTCTTTATCCAGTACCGCTATCGTCCTCAAAGTCCTTCAAGACCGTAACGAACTTTCCGCTCCCCATGGAAGGAATGCTTTGGGCATCTTGATTTTTCAAGACATTATTGTTGTTCCCATGATCCTTGTTACACCTATTTTGTCGGGACAAACAAGCAACCTTGCCTATGCAGTTGTTCTCCTTCTTCTTAAAACGGGAGGAGTTATTTTTATTACCTACTTGGGAGCCCGTTATATCATTCCCCATGTCTTAGATGCGGTAGCACGTACTAATAATAAAGAACTCTTTCTCATTACCACCATTGTAGTTTGTATGTTGATCACTTTCATTACTTCTGCAGCCGGTCTATCCTTAGCTTTGGGGGCTTTCCTGGCTGGTCTCATTATTTCAGAATCGGATTACAGTCATCAAGCCACCAGTTCAATCCTTCCCTTCCGAGAATTCTTTATCAGTTTTTTCTTTATTTCCATAGGTATGTTACTAGATCTGAAATTCTTTTTTGGCAATTTGGGTTATATTTTATTGATCTTATTAGGAGTCTTTCTTTTAAAGTCATTGATCACTGCGGTTGCGGTTGCGGCTCTAAAGTATCCGCCCCGAACCCATCTCCTTACCGGATTAGCTTTATTCCAAATCGGTGAGTTCTCTTTTATCCTTTCAAAAACCGGTATGGAATATGGCCTCCTTAATAACAAGATCAATCAGTATTTTCTAGCGGTATCGATCTCATCCATGCTTCTAACTCCTTTTATAATTATTTTTTCTGAGAATATGACAAGCCGATTCTTTCGTATTCGAATGATTAAATTCTTTCTAACAAGGTTTAAGCACCCACGTAGAACTCTTAAAAAAAATCGTCGTCATCCTTTTTATCGTCATCTGATCATCATCGGTTTTGGAGTAAGTGGACGCCATTTGGCTCAAGCCGCTGAATACAAAAAGATTCCTTACATTGTGGTTGAAATCAATGCTGAAATCGTCCAAGCAGAGAAAAAAAACGGTATTCCCATTATCTTTGGAGATGCAACTCATGAACATATTCTAGAGTCGGTCCATATTTCTGCAGCAAGTGCGGTAGTTGTAACTATCCCGGATCTATCCGCTACCAGATCTATTGTAAGTCAAATTCATATTCTCTGTCCTACTGTTTATGTTCTAGCACGAGTACGTTACATTAAAGACATGAATAGTCTTCTAGCTTTAGGAGCCAATGATGTTATTCCGGAAGAATTTGAAACTTCTATTCAAGTTTTTTCTCGGGTATTAAATAACTTCCTCATACCTGAGAATGAGATTGATGAATTTATCGAAACTCTTCGAACTGATAACTATCAACTTTTTCAAAGTCGTAAAAATTCACCTAAAACTTTCCGACCAGCTAAATTTCCTAATTTCAATATCACCAGCTTGAGGATCACTAGAGATAGTGGAGAGATTGTCGGAAAGCCTATCAATGAAATTAATTTTCGCAAACTTTACAAAATAAATATTTTAGGGATATTACGTAAAGATAAGATGTTAGATTATGTTCATCCTGATGAAATCCTCTGTCCTGATGATATCCTCTATGTACAAGGTAGGCCAGAACACATCAGTCATTTTCAGACTTTGATTAATTGAGGATTATGAAATATTGTATAATTTAAGCTAGAGAGATAGTTCTATGGTTATCATAATATCCAAACATAATCTCCAGTTCATTGATTGACAAAAATATGTTATGAAATGCAATATAATATTTCCCAACTAAACTCATCTGAAATCAATGACTTCAGAAATCTTCTCAACCTTTTTGGAGAAGTCTTTGCAGAACCGAATACCTATCAAAATAACCAACCCAGTGATAACTATCTAAAAAAACTTTTGAAAAGAGACACCTTCATAGCTCTTGTGGCTAGTCAGGAAAATAAAATTATTGGAGGTCTTACTGCTTATGTTCTCGATAAATTTGAGCAAGAACGCCGTGAAATATATATTTATGACCTGGCAGTTTTATCATTTTATCGTCGTCAAAAAGTAGCTACCCATCTGATCCTTTACCTTCGAAAAATAGCCCGTCAACTAGATAGTTATGTGATCTTTGTCCAAGCCGATCAGGGCGATACTCCAGCAATCTGTCTCTATGAATCTTTGGGAATCAAGGAAAATATTTACCATTTCGATATTAAAGTGAATTCATAAAGCTCAATGGATGAAAATAAATCAAATTCTCATCAACGTTGCCATCATCTCGGAGGGCATATTCCTAATAACGATTCCAGTGTCTCTAATATCCGAACTGCTTTTTTTCTCAATGCTGGTTTTGTGGTAATCGAATTTATCGGAGCTTATTTTTCCAATAGCACTGCCATTGCCAGTGATGCCATCCATGATTTAGGAGATTCTCTAGCTTTAGGCTTGGCCTGGGGTTTAGCTTATGCTTCTAATAGCAAAAAAACTTCCAACTTCACCTATGGCTATCAACGTCTTTCTCTTTTGGGTGCTCTCCTCAATACCTTAGTTCTGAGTATCGGGTTGTTGGTAGTTGTCTATCATGCTCTTCCCCGGCTCTGGAATCCGAAAACCATTCACTCTCCATCCATGTTGGGACTTGCTCTTCTTGGAATTATTGTGAACGGATATGCTGTATATAAGACTTCCGAAAGTAAGGGACTTAATGAAAAAACGGTTTCCCTCCATCTCCTGGAAGACGTTCTAGGTTGGATCGCTGTAGCTATCACTAGTGTGGTGGTAATGTTCACTGATCTCTTTATTTTGGATCCTATTCTTTCTCTTCTCATCTCTGCCTATGTCTTTCAAGGAGTAATAAAGAATTTTCGGGTAACCCTTCTTCTTTTTCTCCAGGCTACACCTAGTGAAATTATTACCTCAGAGATAGAAGAAGTGCTAACCAATCATAAATGGGTGAAAGGAGTCCATGATACGCACATTTGGTCTCTTGATGGAAGTAAACATATCCTTAGTGCTCACATCGTAATCAGTAAGAAGTGTTTCCCCCAAAACATCCCTGCTATCAAGATTGATCTCAGGAAAAAACTCAAGGAAAAAGGAATTAGCCATGCTACCTTGGAAATCGAATTTGAAGATGAAGTTTGTCAAATGGTCGATTCCTGTTGAGGATTTGGTTTCCATACTTTTTTGACTCATATTTTATTTTTTCTATTAAAGGTTATTAAAGTTTCGGTGATGGAAAAAATTTATTGACTGTCAATATAACTGTCAACTTGAGATATGGAAGATATCACATTAAGAAGCAAAGTAGGATAATCGGTCATAATCCCATCGGCTCCATTATTGATGAGAGTCATCATAGTTTCTTTATCATTGATCGTCCAATAATGAACTGCTAGATTACGTCTGTGAGCATCTGTGATGAATTCTTTTTTACTTAGATCAAAACCGAACATAGAAGTGGGAAGAGCTAAGATATCGGACTTTTTTTCATATAGGGAATCAATTCCGGTAAAATAGGATAGATAAAACCATAAAGATTCCTTTAGAGCTGCCATGGTAATGATCATCCCACCACTTTGTTGCCGGAAAAAATCCATTATTTCTTCATTGAATGAACTGACAATAACATGACTTTGTTTTTTATATTTAATAATACTTTTATAAAGTAGATCAGAAGCTACCTTACCTTCTGTTCCAGTATCCTTGATTTCGATGATCATCTTATAGTTGGGAAATTGTCGAAAAATCTCTTCAATCGTGGAAATTCTTTGAGGCCTTCCAGTGTCTCGATAGGGAAATACTCCTTCCTGATTAGTAAAATTATTGGCAAAATTAAATTTTCTTAAATCCTCTAACTTAAGTTCCAGTACAGCTCCTAGTCCATCACTGGTTCGGTCAATCAAACTGTCATGATGTACAACTAATTGATTATCAAATGTGAGGCGAACATCCATTTCTAAGTAATCTATCCCTAAACGACTAGCATGATTAAAGGCGAGGAGGGTCTCTTCCGGATATTCTCCACTACCACCTCGATGGGCAATAGATGCCGGTGAACGATTTCCAACTATAAATGGGTTATCAATAGTGATTTCAGAAATAGTTTTTTTAGCTTCACAGCCGATTGTTACCCAAGCAATTAAAATAGCAGTAGCAGGAATCAAAGATAAAAATAAAATAAAATTCTTAAAAATATTTTTGATTTTATAAATAGGTTGAAACAACATTAAAAAATTTTATGTTTACTTTTTGTCAGGATTACTTTCATTATAATTATCTGTATAGAATTATAATAAAATTAATGCCATAAAAATAACACTAAAAATATTATCGAATTTTTGATATAAAAAAATGACTATTCATAATCAAAATCTATCAAAATTTCAATTGAAAAAAGTCAAAAAATTCATTTATAGTACTATTTTTATCTTTTCCATTCTTATATGGGGATGGGTTATTTTAGAGTATATACTCTACCAATCAACATTTCCTGTTGAAAGGCAAATAGAGAATGTCTACTCGAAATATGAGAGCTTATTTTATACTGTAAATGAGAAAAAAGTTGATGTGATATATAGAAATCGTGGAAATCAAGATATTTTCGTCTATTTCCATGGGAATACTGGACGACTTAATTATATTTTAGATTATTTAAACGAACATACTTCTTTCATCGCTCCTGCCTATCCAGGCTATCACCGATCACAGGGAAAACCGGGAGTCAATAATACTTTGGAAATTATCAACAAATTTCTTCCCCAAATTGAGAGGATTTTCGGCCAAAATATTCGGCTCCATATCATTGGCCATTCCCTGGGCTCTCAAATCTCATCTTTTTTTGCCCAAATTTTGTTGGCTTCAGGAGATTCTCGTTTCAAAAGCCTATCTTTAGTAGCAAGTTTTTCAAGTATCCGCCAACAATGTAATAATGTTATGGGAGTTTTTTATCTATTTTGTACAATTGCCAATAGAAGTTTTAATGCAGATAATTATTTGAAAATTTTTAAAAATTATTCTGTTATGAATATACCCTACCCAAAAATTCAAATTAGAGTTTACCATTTACCTTCCGATAGTGTTATTCCTTATCATGATGGCTAGAAATTCTATGATGGCATATTCTTTCCAGAAGGATCCGACTTAGATGTAGGAAAACAGTTCATTGATTTTTCTTCTGGTAGTCATAGTAGTTTCGATATTTCCCTAGTGGTTAGGAATATTTTTAAATGATTAAAATAGAATGTTTAAAATAACTTTAAATGTTCTTCCTCAATGAGTGAGAGGCCTTTTAAAGATGTTGATATAGTTCATTTTAATAAATTTTTTCCAAAAAAATTGTTTAAATTCAGAGTTTGTTATTATTTTTACTTATAAAAATGTTAAAAGTATAAATATAATCTAATAAATATCTAAACTAATTATACTCCGGGAGCGATGGTAGCAGTTCGTTATGTTAAGGAATCTGATACTGGCGACAGGAGTTCTTGGGCTAATGCTGCTAACGATATAAAGGTGATGTTACTGTTCACCCGTTGTTTTGATTGGGGAAATACAAGATACTGTTGCCGATAAAGTGATCAATAGGGCTACGGAAAAATAAGAGAATAATTAACTGATAAATAATTTTGATGATATAAAATAAAGAAACCTAACCATCATGTTTTACCAACTCGATGTAAAAGTGGTGATTTGTAGTTTCTGACCACAAACAAAAGAGTTAAGGTAAAGGCAAACAATACTTATTATTTAATTTTTCTTAAATTAGAGATATTTGCAGACTTAATCTATCCATTATGGTATAATTCATTTTAGGCATGAACTGGATTAGAAGCAGATTTCTTCATTTTTTAAGAAGAATAACCTATATCACCTTCATAATTATATTCTTGCCTATAATTTTTTTTATCGTCATCATTATCCGTGATAGAGGGCTCTATGATCTTCCTAATAAAATTAGCTTAAACAACTTGGCTAAGATTATCAATTATGAGAAAACCCCTTTCATCTATATTCAAAAGTCTGGTACCTATTTAGGAAATATTCCTTCACTAGATACTCCCTTTTTTTTGGGAAATATAACCAAGATTTATACTGCCACTTTAATTTTTCAACTTCATGAAGAAGGTCAATTAAACCTTGATGACTCCATTACTCAATATTTTAGACACAATGCCCTCCCCTTTGACAAAAAAATAACAATAAAACATCTATTATCTCATAGATCGGGACTACTTGATCAAAATCTAATTTCCAAAAATGCCAAAATTTTTAAACAACAGAACCATACCTTTACCTTAGAGGAACTTATCAAAGACTATACCATCTATGACCCTGAACTTGTAGGTATAGCTCATCCGTCTGATACCGGATACTATATTTTGGGGATGATTATTGAACAGGTTACTAAGAAAACCTTTGAAGAGGTTCTCTATTTCAGAATCATTGATCGATTGAATTTGAAGAGCACTTGTATTTATCTTTACGATCTCGACTGCCATCCCGTTCGCGGTTATGTTAATTTAGAGCTTATAGGTTTAGGAGAGGGCTACCGACCTCTTACCAACCATCAAGCTTTTGTGACTTCAACTTTTTCTGCTGGATATTTAGCGGCTAGTGCCCATGACCTTCAAACCTTCATAAAACATCTGATCAACAGTACTTTCTTTGAATTTGCGTTGATGGAAGAAGGGTTTCATAGAGAAGAAGAAAGGAGTATTGATGAAAAAAAAGTTAAGGGACGTTATGGCTATGGATTAGTGGATTTTGGAAAAAATCGTTACGGAATTCAAGGAGAGACACTAGATTCCAGTATTCAGATGATCATCGAAAAAGATAGTAGGGATGTCTATCTTTATTATTTTGGGGAACCAGGATTAGTTCAATAGAGAATAAATCAGTCTAACTTTTTTATCAAATAAAACCGAAGTTTTTTTATCAAATAAAGTAGAACAATTTGTATTGTGAGAAAACACAATTTATAATTTGTTGACAAAATCAAAAATGCCTTGATTTTATCAAGATTTCTTGCTTTGATAGAATCACGTAATAGTTGCTGAATTATTTTCTTATGACCTATTTTATATAGTTGTGATTGGGAAACTAAATTAACTCTCGCATTTGCCTGAAGTAGAATTTTCATCCAATATCGATTCTGTTGGAAAGTCTTAATCGGGATAAAATGAGATAGCACATCGGAAAAAAAAAGATTTGAAAATGTCATATGTTTTCGAATATTCTCATCATTTGCTTCAATACCTAATTCCGACAAAGTTTTTTGAGTAATATAGATATGTGCTTTAATGAACATAGAGCGGTTTCTTCCATTGGTAAGGTTATTCTCATGTTTACGATAGTCGACTAAAACTTTTTTCAGATTAGCAAATTGAACTGGATAGTTTTTGTTGAGTGCAGCATCTACCCATAGTTGATAATCAGGGGCAATAGGAATAGTTTCATTATAAGTCAATTGAGTTATATCAAAAAAAGCTTTACGAATAAATGTTGTGGGGTTAAAGAAAGAAGAATCAAAAAGTAGTGCAACTCGAATTTTGTCATTAGTAGCTTCGAACCGATGTATCCTCTGAGAATTTCCTATGCAATTGATAGCACTCCCTAAAATAGCTATGATAGCACTCCCTAAAATAGTTATTTTAGGATTTTCCTCCATATATCGATACTGTATTTCTAGTCTTTGAGGGTGAGCCAAATCATCACTATCAAGAATGGCGATATATTTTCCCCGAACTTTCTTCAAAATTTGATTACGTCCATAAGCTTCTCCCTTATTCTTTCTACCTAAGATATATATAATTCGTTTATCTTTTTTTTGGTGTTTTTTTATCACTTCAACTGAATGATCGGTGGAAGCGTCATCATAGATGATAAGTTCAAAGTCAGTGAAAGTTTGATTTAAAATAGATTCAATCGCTTCTCCTATATACTTATCATAGTTGTAGTTCACCATCATCACAGATATAGAAGGTAGTACTTTGGACTTTGCCATATGATATTCTATCATAGCTGATGATACTTGTCAAATAGTCAGGGATATCTGAAGAAGGAGAGCACACCAAGACTTTATGGCTACTGAAAAGAATATGCCTCTATCAATGATTAGAAGAATCAAAAAGATCAGTACTCTAGAGATCAAAATTTTCATTAATGTCATAATGGTCAATATATTCCAGGCCATACTTTGTAAGGGACTAACTTCTTATATTCATTCCAATAAGTCCCGTACTTGATAGAACATTTTTTTTCATCACGGTTTGCCCGGTCCATCAGCAAAATAAAAAGAAAGGCGACATAAAACCAAGGGAAGATATGGTTAAACCCAACCGGAAGGGTCCAGGCTATTGCTAAAGCCAATTCTGGAATATAGTGAAAATGTCGCGAAACTCCCCACCAACCACTAGCAAGGAGAAGGTTTTTGTGAGTTTTTCCGTCAGCGGTGGTATATCGGGCTTGAATCAACTTTGGTGCTTTTCCCCAGATATTTAATTTTCCTTGACTATCTCGTATTTGTCTTCGTTGACGATCAGCATCATAATTGATCCAAACACTGATCAAGCCGAAAGCAATAATTAGCAAGGTAATAGAAAAGCTTAGATCAGTGGGATGGTTTACTAAGTAAAGAGCCACTAAACAATAGACTGAAGGAACCCAGACCATTACCCCCCAGCAGATATAATAACCAAAACGATCATGCATAATATCCATGGAATAAAGGTAACCTCTCTCCCAAACAAAGAATTTGAATAGGTAAATGACTAAAATCACCACTGAGGTAATCATAGAGGTGGAAATCTTTCCATAGAGTTCCCATTGAGCAAGAAGAAAAATAACGAATACCGAAGACCATCCCATCATCGACACTCGACAATTGATGAGTTGTTTTAAGGATGTATTTAAAAAAACGGGATAGAGTTCGATACCCTGAAAAAAGTCGAAGAGTAAGTAACCAGTGTAAACATTGTCATTACTGCTAGGGAACAATCGTCCCTTAACATAGAGAAGAATACAAAAGAAGAACACTCCGAGGGTTAAGGTAACCAGAATAGATCCATAGGAATGGTAGATCATGATTGGGTCTAAGAGACCTAGGGGATAAGCTACTCCGAAAAGGAGAATATGGGAGACCATCCAAGCCAAGACTCCATTGAGTTTATAGATGGGTTGATTTCCTTTGGAAGTAATAGGACCATAGCCCTTTTTTCCAGGAAGAAGCCATAATAAAATCCATTCAAAAAGAATAAATCCTAAGATAATTTTAATGGCGTAAACACTAGGATAGGGGATAAGAGAAATCCACTCCCTCCATCCTGCTTTAAAGAATTTTGTTAGAGAGCCATCAAAGTATGTTGGGATTATCCATACTGCTATCGCTATCCAAGGAGTTATCATCATTAAAAAGAATGGACCAAGGACTCTTCTTAGGACAGGTATTTTCAAAGGAATTTTTTTAGGTGGTTCGGGGAGTTGAGAAGTAGATGGAAGACCAGAAATAAGATGCCTTAGTGACATAATTAATTTTGTTTTTAGCATTTTTATTTAGTGACTAACGTAAGAAAATTATAACTCTTTCACCTGTAGTCTTTTCTTTTTATTTAAAAGATATTCCTCCCATAAAGCAAGATCAACGTCTTGGTTTTAATTCAGAACCAAAGAAGGACTCAATATATTCTATAAATTCATTATGAAACCAAGGAAAACGATATCGGTTATCTAACTCTTTGGGAAAAACCATAGAATATTTAGCCTAACTTTAGCAATGAAAAATTGGCAAATCATTGAATTAAAGTATGAGGGAATTTAATCAAATAAATCACCTATCAAAATACTATTTTGATAGGTGATTTGTGATTATCTTAATTCCATAGCCAAGTTGCCGGTTTAGCTATAGGTTCACTCCGATTGAAAGCTTGGATACCTTGGATTGAACGTATCAATATCCAAACAATGATAAAAATATATCCCAAAAACCCTATAACAAATGGTATTAAAATCGAACTTAAAACCAAATAGAGAATACTAATCCAAAAAGTCCGAATTTGGAAACGATAATGACTTTTCATCCATTCTGATGACTTTCCTTGATACACGTAGGCAATGATTATTCCAGGAATATACATGAATTGAATCAAGATGCCCACCAGGTATAGATAGTAGACATATACGCCAATGGCATCAGCTTCAACTTCAGCGGATCCTCTTACAATGAATTGAATCAACTTGATAATAATGAAGAGCAATAAAGCGGAGAAAATAAGAGTAAGGATAAATCCAAAGAATCCCCATGTCACTGCTAAAGCCCCGAATAGGAATAAGAGGGGAATTGAAGCAGGTCCCAGTTCCTCCAGCATTCTATAGAAGAATTCTCTTATTTCCGGGTTGTCAATGTCATCTATCCACTTTTCTCCCATCCACACTTCGCCTCCCCTATGCATATACCCACTAGTTTCTGTGATCGATACTGTTTCTTCCATCAATGGCTCGGCTAATGAAAACTGTGCCTCTGCGCTTATAGCATAGGTAAACAGTAATATCCAAAACATTAATGGGGTTATCCATTTAGTTACTTTGATAATCGTTTTTTTATTCATAATAAGTTTCAACCTCTTTTTTTATGATAGCAAATCCAATATCGTCTCCTATTTTGACAAAATCAATCTTGAAAAACTAATATTATCTAATAACAATGTAAATAGGAGGTAACCATATTGAATTATAATAAATTATATCATAATTTAAAAAATAAAACGTCATAGGATGAATTTGCAAACAAATAATGAAAATAGATTTGGGGATTATGAGTGTCACGTAACAGGAATGACTTTTATAGGTAATCAAAGTGTATGGAATAAAACATAAAGCTATCTCCCAGGAGCCAAACTTAACAGAGTGATATAAAACCCAAGTGAATAAAGATTAGCAGTGATAGTTGGAATTTATCGAAACATGCAGTTTGATATCACTAAAAAATTATGGTTGTCATGGACTCGTTGGGGGGGGGTGGAGCCCATGTTATAATTTTCATTATGGGATACAACTTTACTGAAATAGAAGCGAGTTGGAAACAGTTTTATCGTGAGAATAAGACTTTCACCCGTTCCTCTAATATTCCTTCTGACTCCAAAAAATTCTATTGTTTAGAGATGTTTCCCTATCCTAGTGGAGACCTTCACATGGGTCATGCACGTAACTATACCATTGGGGATGTGATTGCCCGTACCCGCAAACTTCAAGGATACCAGGTTCTTCATCCTATCGGTTGGGATGCCTTTGGGCTTCCTGCGGAAAATGCGGCTATTAAAAGAAAGGCCTGCCCCAAAGAATGGACTTTTGATAATATCGACCGTATGCGGGAACAACTCCATGACCTGGGTTTCTCTTATGATTGGGATCATGAAGTCTGTACTGCCAAGGAAGACTACTATCAATGGGGGCAGTGGCTTTTCCTACAACTTTATAAGCAAGGCTTAGTTTATCGTAAGAAGGCTCCGGTTTTTTGGGACCCTATCGACAAAACCGTATTAGCCAAGGAGCAGGTCCAAGATGGTAAGGCCTGGAGATCTGGGGCGGTTGTAGAAAGGAGGGAAATTGAGCAGTGGTATATCCGGATCACTAACTATGCGGAAGAACTTTTAAATAGCCTTGATGAAATGCATGGTTGGCCGGAGCGGGTCAAAACCATGCAAAGGCATTGGATTGGAAAAAGTGAAGGAGCTATCATTCACTTCCGATGTAATGAGAAAATCTTTCCCATTTTTACAACTCGTCCTGACACGGTTTTCGGGGTTAGTTTCATGGCAATTGCTTTTGATCATGAAAATCTTTTTGACTATGTAAAAGGCAATGAATCTCATGTCGAAAAAATTCGCGATTTTGTAGAAGACTGCAAAAAACTTGACCAACATTCCGATTATCAAAAAGAAGGACTGGAGACCGGAAGCACCATCATTCATCCTTTTACTGGAGCTCAGATCCCCCTCTATGTCACCAATTTCGTTTTAGCTGAATATGGTACCGGAACCATCATGGGAGTACCTGCCCATGATGTTCGTGATTTTGATTTTGCTAAAAAATATAATCTTTCGATCCTACCGGTGGTTTCTCCTCCAGAAAAGTTGGGAAGACTGAGTGAGGCTTATACTGGATCCGGAGTCTTAATCAATTCCAAGGAATTTGACGGACTTCCGAATCAAGAAGCTATCTCCAAAATTATCAAATATATCGAAGAGAAAAAACTTGGTGAGAGAAAGGTACAATATAAATTAAAGGATTGGCTTATCTCCCGACAACGTTATTGGGGGAATCCGATTCCCATGCTCAAGACTCCTTCAGGTGACTATTTTCCAGAAAAAGAAGAAAATCTTCCAGTGATTCTTCCGGATCTTCCTTTTACTGGTACCCGTAATCCACTGATAGATTATATCCCGTTTGTTAAGGTGGAACGTGAAAAAGAGGTTTGGCAAAGGGAAACCGATACCATGGATACCTTCACTTGTTCTTCATGGTATTTTCTTAGGTTTATTGATCCTATGAACAAAAAGGTTCCGTTTAGTGAAGAGGCAGCACGCTACTGGCTTCCCATCGATCAATATATAGGTGGAATTGAGCATGCCTGTATGCATCTCCTTTATGCCCGTTTCTTTCATAAGGCTCTTAGGGATTTAGGAATGGTTTTCACTGATGAGCCTTTTCAAAACCTTCTTACTCAGGGAATGGTCGTAGGCCCCTCCTACTTCTCCCCCTCTTTGAAAAAGTATTATGCTCCTTTAGAACTTCAAGGAGATAAAAAGACCTGTCCTGAGACTGGAGTGCCTCTGGTTATTAAAATAGAAAAAATGAGTAAGTCAAAAAATAATGGAGTAGATCCTCGTGAAATGGTAACCCAGTATGGGGCTGATAGTATTCGACTCTTTATTATGTTTGCAGCTCCCCCGGAAAAAGACCTGGAATGGAATGAAGGTGGAATTGAAGGCTGTCAAAGATTTCTTCTCAAAACCTACCGTTGGGCAGAGTCGATCTTCTCTGCCTATTCGGGAAAACCTTCAGAACCAGATGGTGGTGATTTAACCAAATCGCTGGATATAACTATTGCTAAGGTAGGAGATGATATTGAAAAATTCCATTTCAATACCGCAATTGCTGCTCTGATGACTTTTATGAATCAAGCTGTGATGGTGAGAAAAGAAAAACTCCAAAATCCAAAATTATGGGAGGAACATGCTCGTTGTTTAAAGAAATTTCTTATCATCCTTTCTCCCTTTGCTCCCTTTTTAGCTGAGGAACTTAATCATCGACTTTCTCAAATTCGAAATCCTTCTCATAAACGAATTAGCATCAGTCAAGAGAGTTGGCCAACATTTGATCCTCAATCTTTGATCAAGGATAATGTAGAAATTGCAATTCAAGTGAATGGAAAACTTCGAGGGCGGATTGAATTGCCTGCTGATACCCCTGACACCAAAGTGGTGGAAGTGGCTCGAAAAGAAACCCATGTTATTAGTTATCTAGAGGGAAAAAAAAGCGTCCGTGAAATCGTTGTTCCCAATCGGTTGATTAATTTTGTGGTGAAGTGATTTTTTTCAGTAACTTGTTAGCCAACCGGTGAGATAGCTGGGTAGGTGAGTTTGAATTTAATTCTTTGATGCAGCTTTCATTGGTGATAGAGGCAATTACTCCATCCCTTTCCATAATAGCTTCAATCAAAATTTTTTTTTTAAAAGAAGATTTATGAGAAGTTTCATGGGCCCATACACCTAATGGAGTACGGCATCCCCCTTCTACTTTCATCATAACTTCTCTCTCAATCACGGCTAATTTTTCGGTAAGAGGATGATTGAGTTTCTTTAAGAGAGAAGTAGTTTCGGTATCTTGAATTCGACATTGGAATACCAGAATACCTTGACCAGGCGAAGGAAGGAGAACATCGGTAGAAATGGGGATTATCCGTAACTGATTGATATGGTCTAGGAACTCGTTATATCCATCCTGATCTGTATCTGTTAAAAGAGGGTCAAAATGATTTCGGCAGTAATCATGGAGACGGCGGATTCCTACTTGGGCTAAAATGACACCTTCCATATCGTCATATTGGTGTACTAGTTTTCTAAGTCGGGTATTAATATTTCCCCTGAGGTCAATAAATTCCCAACTCGGGTAATGATGTTTTAAGAAAATCCGACGACGACTACTTCCGGTAGCGATGATTTTTATCTGTGATAATATTTCATGGTCGGTGGCCTCTCCCCAATCTTTTTTTCGACAGATAAGGACATCATTCACTTCTTCCCTGGGTAGGTAGCAGGGGAGAACAAACGAGTCAGCTATGGGGGCTGGAAGATCTTTGAGGCAGTGAAGAGCACAGTCTGCTTCTTTTTGAAAGAGAGCATTTTCCAAAGTTTTAACAAAAATTCCTACCTCTGAAAAATTTTGTAAGGAACGGGCATCTTCATCGCCGAGTGAGGTTAAAGGAATGGTCATGAATTTGGTTTGGGGATAGTAATTTTTTAAAAGAGCAATCATTGAGTGAGTTTGAGCTAAGGCTAGGGGGCTTTTTCTAGTAGCAATTTTGATCGTTTTCATGTCTCTTTTTTTGTTCGAACCTTTTCCAAGATTTTTGTAAGAAATTCTTTAGTTAATTCTTCCTCATCCCATTCAAACATTTTTTGATAGTGCTCTTCAAAGAAGATGTCTAATTTTTTTGAGGAAATAAGCTCTTCTTGGTTTTCTTGCCTCTTTTTATTAACATCTTTTAATAGCTTTTCCCATTCCTGTTTTATGACAAAAAGACGGCGTTTATTTTTCCATTTTTGAAAACCCTGTAATTGCTCTTCAATTAGATTATGGCATAAATTAATCTGGGAGGAACGTTGAGTGTAATTTTCTGATATCACTTTATCGAGGTCGTCAAGGGTATAAAGTACGATATCCGGAAGTTCAGAAATTTTGGGATCGATATTTCGAGGCACAGAGAGATCGATAAAAAACGTGAATCTAAAATGACCATCTTGTTTCTTCTCCAACTCTGAATAGGTAATGACATATTCAGGAGCATTTGTCGAGACCACTATGACATTAGCTTTACTTACCGCTTGGTAACGTTCTTTAAAGGGAATATATTCTACGTTAAAGTATTTTTGATAATAATTCAGAAGTTTCTTCACTCTTTTAGAATCACGATTACAGATTTGAATTTGAACTTGGCCATGATGGATGAGGGACTTTAGAACTTCTTCCGCAATCTCACCTGCTCCGATCAAGGCTACTGTGAAATAAGATTTTTTCTCATAGAATTTTTTGATAATATCAACCGAAATTGAACCTAGAGACATGCCCCCTCTACCGATATCGGTTTGAGATCTTACTTTTTTACCTAAACCCAATGCGGTTTGAAATAACTTATGGAATTCGGCATCCAAAGTAAGTTGGTTATTGGCATCTTGATAAGCTCTCTTGATTTGATGGAGGATCTGGTTTTCTCCAATTACCATACTATGAAGTCCCGCTGCCACTTCAAAAAGATGACGGGCTGCCTGATTCCCTCGATAATGATAAAATTTAGTTTTGAGTAACTTGATTTTTTTTTCGGGGGTATTAGAGGGGATAAATCGAGTTAGTAACCAGTTGATCATGGTAGAGGAAGAATGAGCAGAGCCGGAAAAATAAACCTCCATACGATTACAGGTGGACAAGAAGACTGCTTCTGGATAATGAGCATGTATCTCATTATAAATTTGGGGAAGAAAATCGGGACTTAAGGAGAAGATTTCACGTTCTTCAACTCCCATATTATGAAAATCAATTCCAACAATAAGGATCATAGCCAATACCCTATTTTGGTAATCAAAAGAAAAATACTCAGTAACATCCAGTAAAGATTTAGTTTGGAGGAAAACCATCTCCGATATCGGATATAAAGTAGAGACAAATAATATAAAATCGTAATTCCCCCGATCATTTTGTTGAAAAGATCATTTTGGTTCCATTCTTGATTGAATTCCAGTGATAAAAATAAGCTGATAGAAGTTAGAAGGGTGCCACTTAAAAGATAGCTATCGATTAAATGCCCAAGTCGGTCAAAGCCCGGGAAACGATTGGAAAAAAAAAAACTACGATGATATTTAACTTCGATAAGAGAATAGTGGTAAAGAATTGAAAGAAAGACAGCTATAAATAAAAAAGTTACTGCTAATTGATCTAGAAATAAAAGGAAATTTTCTAAACGGTTTAGACTATCTAAGTTAGTGAGGTTATGGATAACTTCGTGATAAAAAATATTCACAATTCCAGTGGTTCCCAGAAGTAAAATAAATATTGAAAACAAGAGTCCTAGAGACTTAGTTCCAGAAAAAAAGTCAGTAATGGTGAAAATAATAAGAAGAGTTATTCCCAAAAGGAGAAGATGCTGATCTCGATTCTCGAAAAGTCCGATGCGATTATCAAGAAGAAAATAGCTCACATATATAATATATATCCACAGGGTAAAGAAATTTACAAAATTGATAGTAGTTCGAGACTGTAAGTTAAGATTGAAGAAATAAAAACAGTGAGTAAAGAAGAATCCCAATAAACATAAAATGAAGGACGCAGTAAAAACATCCATGAGAGTTTAAAAGAGAGAGAGTTGGTGATCTTGATTTTGGAAAATATGGAGTAGACTTTTTTTATTTGAATGGGCAAATATTCCCTCAAGAGCGGGAAGAAATTCTTTTTCAAGATAATAAGGATAATCCAACTTACTTTTAAGAGCTTGAACTGGCTCAGGCCCATCCAAGGTTTGATAATACTCGACATTCTTTTGGAAAAAATTTGGTCCCTCAAAATTTTCCTTAGCCTTGAGTGCTGCCACTGCTTGAGGAGGGATGGAACTGGATTCAGCATATTCGCTTGGTTTCTTTAAAAGTTTCTTTTTAAATATCAATTCATGATTTAAGTCTCCAGCCAGGAGAGATTTTTTAAAGTCTCTGAGATAAGTTTCAATATCTTCTTTTTTAAGTAAACGGTAGATGATTTGATCACAGATTTTATCAATTAAATTAAGTGATGACTTTACGTTTTTAGTTTTAATAAATATTCCTTGAGAATCTAATGCCCAATATTTGAATGAACTTTTACTTTTAAGTCCTGCAGTTTGTTTAGGCATAAAGAATTCCTCAAAATATAGAATTCGTTTTACATTGAAAAGATAGTGATCTTTTTGTTCCAAGTCTGAGAATAGATTAAATAGGAAATCCTTACTGATGAGTTCAGGTATTCGTTGGGAGAAATTTTCGAAAGGCTCTTCTAAGGCCACAGCTAAACAGGAATTATCGTAATAGATCACTTGATTGTTCCCCATACGATTTGTAATTGCTTCGATGACCAAACGAACATTACTTTCGAGAACATTATATAGGCCGGGAAGAAAAAATCGGGAATAGGTACTTCCAAAACAGGTTGAGATTTGTTGAAGAACTTTTTCGATGGCTGCTTTTAAAACTGTCAATGAACCTTTATCTGCCTCTAGTTTGAGATCGAGGAGATTTTTAATAATTCCAGGGAGGATATGATCTTGGTTATGAAAGTAAACCCCGTTAGGGATCATAGAAGCATGATCTTTATCGATATGAGCTCGGATCATGCCTAGTGGGTCAATACGATAAGCCATGATTACACTCAAGAATATGTCTTTTAATTCCAATACCACCACTTGGTTATAGAATCCACCGGAAAATTCTTTATCCGAAACTGGTGATTGAATTTGAACCTGGGTTGTGAGACGTCGGTAGGCAGTAATCTTATACTTGTGCAGGAGTGGAATATAGTAACGATCCATAACTTCATGGGGATTAAAGATCTTTTCTGAAACTACTCCGGAGAGAATGGAAGCATTGAAAACAAAATCAATGGCATTAAGGGTGTCGAAAATCTTATAAACCAATTCAGCATCGTAGAGATTATAACGAGCCAGTTCATCCTTATCCTCATGGTAAAGTCGTTCAATTTCTTCTATCTTAGCTTTGCCTTCTTTCTCGATGGTTTTTTTTTCATCAAGGATATATTCAGCTGCAGTATTTAACTTATAGTTGGGAAGTGGGTCGAATAAACATTTGACCACATCTATTCCTTCAAGGATTGCTCGTCCAGGTACCTTCACAATTGCAGATGACTTCCCTTTATCACTTTTGAAAAAAATTACTTGACTATTCCCGAGCCCCCATTCAGGTTTAATTCTATGTTCAGTGAATTTCCTGAGGATGAAACTAAAGTCAAATCCCATTACATTCCACCCAATAAAAACATGGGGATTGTATTCTTGAATTAACTTTTGGAAACCTTTAAGAAGTTCAACTTCATTAGGATAGCTTTTCACTTCACCCCAATCGAAGTTTCGGACTTTTCCTGGTGTTGCATTTGAATCTTGCAGTAGTACCTGACTTAATTCAGAACCGTATAAGCCGATAGCATAGATTTCATTACTTTCCACTCCGGTCTCGATATCTAAAGATAATACCCGTACTGAGGGAATGAAAAGATCTTTCACTGCCTTCACTTCGGGATCGGTAAAATAAACAATATTATTTTCCGTTTTTTGGGGATCACTGAGAAATTCTACGGAACCCCGAATATGTTTGGACATAAGAAACTGTTCTCCGGCAATCATATCACTTTCATGATAATCCAAATCTGGATACTCAGCTTGAAGTTCATTAAGTGAGTTTTGATTTCTGAAGAAATAACCCCAAACCGGATTCTTGCGAAAATCGGTATAAATATTTTCAATCTTCTTCCAAACTCTATTATTGTACTTTTCGGGTAATGGGGTATTGAGGAAAGCTAAAATATAGGGCTGGGTTTGTTTCCAAATAAATGATCTTCCATCTTCTAAAATGCCGTAAAAAAATGTCTCTTCTACAGCATCACTTTCTTCTACGAAGATACGGTTTAGTTCGTGATTAATGATGAACCCTTTCATTATGATCTTTATTTTAACATAATCCAGTCTAAATAAATCTGGTTTTATACCTTTTAGAAGTATTTATAACATTTGTGGGAGTGATATCTGAGATATCCATTTGTCACTTTATATTTTAAGATAGGCTCCCAGAATAGATGATAAAAAGCTAAGATAAATTATTGTTAATTAAAAAGTCAGAATAGAATGCCATAACACAGGTAATGAGCAGTAACGTAAAAATGATAATTTGAATCCAAAATTTGGACTTCCAACGTTGGGTTAAAAAACTAAATCCCAAAGTCAATCCAGAAAGCCAAAAAGTAAGCTCTCCGGCAATAGCATGGCGAATCAGTATTTCATTGTCGGCAGAGAATACTCCTCCAGGTTTTAAGTAGCTGCTGAGATTAGTCAGAGCAGATGTTATCCAGCCTGTCCATAAACAAAATTTCCACATCCAAGAATATTCAGAGCGATTGTTAAATGACTTTAAAACAAAAAAAACTGGAGAAAGGAATAGTAATACAATCGGAAAATGATTGATATAGGGTTGGAGAAAAACAAATTCTTTAGTCAGTTCATTTAAAAAAAATCGAAACCGTTGATAATGGGAATTAGTTGAATAATTCATTATATCCATTGAGTTTACTTTTTTAAAAGTTCCAGAGTTATTTTGGTTTAGGCTATCTCTCATATTTTGAATTTTCGTAATAGAGGAATTTGATTTTCTAGCCGAACATCCCCATCCATTTATAAGTGCTGGAATCACTCCCAATAAAATGATGATAAGTACTGGAGTCAAAATTTTTTTTTTATTCATAATCAAGCTATTTAACAAATATTTCTTCAGGTTGTGTGAAGGTCTTGAAAGCAATGAGGTTTTGGCTATAATCCATCACGGATAAGGTTTTCTAGCGGTACCAGACAACCAAAATGAGGAATCGGAGCTCGGATATCATCAATCGTCTACAAAAATTTAACTTTGAAATAGAATCAGAAATATGAGTGGAAAATTGATGAGTAAAGAAATCAAAGTCCATCCAATGATTGCTACTGCGCCCCTCATGGCAACCCAGGATATCGATAAAAAACTGACGAATCAATTCCAGGTTCTTTACCTTGAAAGCATAATGAAAGGGAAACGCCATCACATTTCTATGTGTAATAATTATAACATTGCCTAAAAAAAATGGTTGAAGGAAAATAATAAACAGTTGAATATATTTTGAGCAATTCATATAAATTTAAACTTATTAGTAAAGTTTTAAAAAGTAATATCTTAGGGCAACCACTAGTTTCCCTAAGATATTATGTATAAAATTGTCATACAGAAGAAAAGTTGTAAAAATGGAACGGCTTTTTAAAATATTACGTATAAAAGTATTATGAGGATATTGAATCGAAGGCAGTTTCTAAAGAAGAGTCAAGTTGGCATCCTAGGCATTACTGGACTTATGACTGGAATCATGGGAAGTAAATTTGGATTATCTCAAGGTACTCTGAATTACGAAAAAATTACAGTGCCAACAAAAGATAATGTTGATCAGGTAAAGAGGTTACGAGCTCAAAAAATTTCCTGGGAGATTGCTCGTAATCGTCCTACCCAGCTTTGGGGATTTTTGAAAAATACCTTTGCTCCGCCTTTAGTGGTTTCCCAAGATGAGACCTTTGATCTTACCCTAAGTAATCAACTTGCTATGGAAACTATAGGGCTCCATTGGCATGGAATTCGGGTCCCGAATTCCATGGATGGAGTTCCCTATCTTACCCAATCCCCGATAACTTTGGGAGAAAGTTATCGTTATCGATTCACTTCCCCTGATGCTGGCACTTACTGGTATCATACCCACTCCCATAGTTTGATGCAACTCAGGATGGGACTCGTTGGCCCTCTCATCATTCGAGAAAAAAAACCCTATCCGGTTGATGAGGACTTGATCTTGTTAATGAATGATTGGAGCCTAGATCGAAATATGCAGATGGATCGAAGATTACTTCGAAATGATTTTTTGAGTATGCCTACTGCGGCTCATGATGGTCTTCTTGGAAATGTAGTCACTGTCAATGGCAAGGTCAATCCCACTTTGAGGGTTGCTCCCCGCTCCAGGCTCCGACTCCGCTTTATCAATGCTGCTACTGCTCGTATTTTTTATGTCAATATTCCCCGGAACCTTAATCCCCATTTCCTAGCTGTCGATGGCCAACCGGTTCCAGTAGAGCCTTATAGAAAAATCGTCTTAGCTCCAGGAATGCGGATGGATATCATTGCTGACATGCCTTCCGATGTGTTCTTAAAGAAAACAGGTGAAATTCAAATCAATGATAATGCTTATCGAAATAAAGAATATCTTTTTAGATTGGTTGGTGATGGTAAGCCTATTCGTAGTCAGTCCCTATCTAAAATCAACCCTTTACCCAATAATCCTATTCCTAAAATTAGAGGTGATAAAGCCAGAAAGATAAGGGTGAGTCTTCAAGGTGGAGCAATGTCAGGAATGATGCGGGGGGGAATGGGGGGGATGATAAGAGGTATGATGTCAGGTCTGTTTTGGTCTATCAATGGGGTAGCTATGCCTGAAAAGGGACATTATGACAAACCGATCTTTAAAGTAAAGAAAGATCGCCATGTTATTTTGGAGTTGGAAAACATCACCGCCTTCTCTCATCCCATCCATCTTCATGGACATACTTTCTTTATATTAAGCCGAAATGGAATCAAAGCAAAGAATCCCCGATCTTCAGACACCATCTTTATGAATCCTAATGAGAAAGCGGAGATTGGTTTTGTGGCTGATAATCCCGGCAAATGGATGTTTCATTGTCATATTATTGACCATCAGGTATCTGGAATGATGGGATTTTTTGAAGTGGGCTAGTTATTCGATAACTTTTAAGTTAATTAGTTGCTCTAGTTTTAGAATAAAATATTATCTCTTTCCTATATCTTTACTTCCTATTGTTGGGTTTGAGTTTATTTTATCCCCTGCTTGGTATCGCCATTTGATTTCTGAAGGATCTGATTATTTGCAAAATTATTACAGATAAGTAACAACAATCTTACAAAATTCTCCAAAAAACAAAAGTCATATAATTATATAATTGTCTCATGTCCAACACAGTTTATGCTTTCCTCTCTGGACTAGGGATCGCTCTTTCTTTTATCTTAGCGATTGGAGCTCAGAATGCCTTTGTATTAAAACAAGGACTTAAAAAGCAACATGTCTTTGGAGCATGTCTAACTTGTGCCATATCCGATACCATTCTCATCATTGTTGGAGTAATTGCTCATCAAGAGTTTGCTACAATTTTTCCTAAGATTCGAATCTGGCTTCAATACCTTGGAGCGATTTTCCTGATCTTATATAGTATTAAGAGCTTTTATAGTGCTTTTGCTGCTACTCATAGTATTGAAGAATATTTTTCTATTTCTGATGAAGCAAAGGAAAAACAAATAGATAAACGACACTCTCTCATTAATACTATTCTCATAGCTTTAGCTTTTACCTGGCTTAATCCCCATGTATATCTTGATACTCTGATTGTGATCGGCTCTTTATCCTTAAAATTTCCCGATACGATAATAAGTTATACTTTAGGAGCGGTAATGGCTTCTTATCTCTTTTTTTTTTCTTTGGGATATGGAGCCCGTATTCTCACACCTTGGTTTCAAAATTCTTGGAGCTGGAAAATATTGGATGGATTAATTGGAGTAGTAATGTTCACTTTAGGGTGGGCATTGCTCAATGAGATTTTTTAATTAATCTTTTATCACCTGAATTCGACAGATCTCTCCATTAAGTTGATCTTCTTCTGCTTCAGGAAGTGTCTCTTGATAGCTCAGATTATTCCCCAAAGTCTCTTTTAAAATAATTTCGGATTGGGAAGTAAGGATTTCCCTAAGTTTATTTTCACAGGAAAATCGTATTGTTATCCGGTCAGTATATTCTAAATTGAGATCCTTTCTGAGTTTTTGAATCCGATTAATGCACTCCCTAGCATAACCTTCTGCAATAAGCTTATTATCTAAATAGGTATCAAGAACACAGGTAATCTCTCCTTGGTTAAGAATCACATGACCTGCTTTTTCAGTTCGGCGAATATCAAGATCATGTATATCTAAAATAATCGTCTCTCCATTTAACTCACAACTCCACTTTCCTGTTTCAATGACAGTGACAATTTCCTCATGGCTAAGGGCAGTGATTTTTCCACTAAGAGGTTTGATCTTCGGTCCCAATTTTCGACCTACAGTTTGGAAATTGATTTTAGCATGATAGTTAACATATTCGGTTTCATTGAACTTAAGGGTTATCTCTTTTAAATTAAGTTCTTCAAGAATGATATCTCGATTCCTTTCCAAATAACCAAGAATGACCGGATTCTCTTGAGTAATAACTACCATTTCCCGAAGAGGTTGACGGATCTTTAGTTTATGTTTAAGACGTAAAGCTCGAGACATAGTAAGAAGATCATTTATCCACTTCATTTCCTTTTCCAACTCTACATCAACTGCAGAAGGGTTATAGGATGGAAAGTCTTCTAAATGAACCGAAATCGGATCCTGATCATGGCGGAGCACTCGGTAGATCTTCTCACTAACGAAAGGCATGAAAGGGGCAATGACCACTGCAAAACAGCGAAGGTTGGTGTAGAGAGTGAAATAAGCTTGGTGTTTATCATCATCATTTTCACTTTTCCAAAACCGTTTTCGTGACCGCCGAACATAGATATTGGTCAATTTTTCGATATAATCGATAAGGGGAGG
The DNA here is from genome assembly GCA_965224715.1 of Spirochaetota bacterium. Classification (GTDB taxonomy): domain Bacteria; phylum Spirochaetota; class UBA12135; order COTS27; family CAXSBA01. Next base: position 827,293 of record OZ245054.1, read on the forward strand.
AACAGCTTGGAAAAGGCGATATTTTTCCATAGCCGTATTGACTTGACGGATCATGGTTTCTTGAGATGAAAAGAGCCAAAGATCTAGGGGTTGTTCCAATTTTGGAGGAGACTCTGGAGGCTTCCACCCATCAATCTCGGCATAGGTAGTGAGGAAGGAAAAGACATTCCATAGGGGAATCATGATCGACTTCATAATTTCTTTGAGTCCATTTTCGGAAAATTTAAGAGTATCCGCCTTAATAACCGGGGAACTGATGAGATATACCCTAAGAGCATCGGCTCCATAATTGTTCAGGATATAGGAGGGATCTGGATAATTTTTTAGCCGTTTAGACATTTTTTTTCCGTCTTCTGCTAGAATTAACCCACTGACCACTACGTTTTGGAAAGAGGGCTTGTTAAAGAGGCCGGTGGATATCACTAAAAGAGTATAGAACCATCCCCGAGTTTGGTCAAGTCCTTCCGAAATAAAATTAGCGGGAAAAGTTTTTTCAAAATCTTCTTTTTTTTCAAAAGGATAATGATTTTGTCCATAGGGCATAGAGCCGGACTCAAACCAACAATCAAGAACCTCTGGTACCCGCTTATAGGTTTTGCCTTGATGGGTAAGAACAATTTTATCCATATTTTCCTTATGAAGATCGGTGATTTCCTCAGGTGATTTGTCACTTGCTGAAGCTAGGGAGGTAATATCTCCAAAGCAAAGAAAGTCGCCGTCATTCGATTCCCAAATCGGGATTGGGGTTCCCCAAAAACGATTACGACTGATTGCCCAATCCCGGGCATTCTCTAACCATTTCCCAAATCGACCGTCTTTGATATGTTCCGGTTCCCAACGAATTTTTTGGTTATTAGCGATCAATTCTTTCTTAAATTTCGTTACCGCTACAAACCAAGTGGAGATCGCCTTATACATTAAGGGTGTATCGGTTCTCCAGCAATAGGGATAGCTGTGTTGAATGGAAGATTGCTTTAAAAGAAGATTACGATTTTTGAGGTCTCGAATAATGGTTTTCTCTGCATCTTTGAAATTAATTCCGGATATAAAATTTACTTCTGAAGTAAAATTACCAACATCGTTGATAGGATCATAACAAGGAAGTCCAGCAGCGGAACATAGGTTAAAATCTTCTTCACCATAAGCTGGAGCCATGTGAACGATACCAACTCCCTCATCTTCATTGATGATGTCTCCACCTCCAAAAACTTGAAAAGCTTTTTTAAGTTGTTCCTGAGAAAACTTTTTTTGAGCAAAGCCAAAGAGGGGACGATAACGTTTGCCTATTAAATCTTTGCCGAGGAATTGAGTGACAATCTCGTATTCTCCTTCTTTAAAAATATGGGGACAAGCCTTTTCAAGGAGAATATAAAATTCTTTGCTTTCAATATGTTTGATCTTAATATAACGAAGATGCTCTCCTACCGCCAAGGCTAGATTGGCAATCAAGGTCCAGGGAGTAGTTGTCCAAGCTAAGAAGTATTCCTTTTCGTTCGACTCAGTTATTGCGGGAAATTTAATTGTGATAGCATGGTCTTGAACATCTTTATAGTTAAGGTTTTCTTCAAAGTTGGAGAGAATAGTTCCGGCCTTCCAAGAATAAGGCATAACTTTGAAGCCACGATAAATAAGCCCCTTGTCGTAAAGAGTTTTGAACACCCACCATACACTTTCCATAAAACTGGCATGCATGGTTTTGTAGTCGTTGTGAAAGTCTACCCACCTTCCCATACGGGAGATCACCTTCTCCCACTCTTTGGCATAACGGTTGACGATGGCTCGACAGGCTTGGTTGAATTTCTCCACTCCGTAACTTTGGATATCAGCGGTAGTATTCAACTCCAGTTGTTTCTGAATTTCCATTTCTACTGGAAGGCCATGACAGTCCCATCCGAATCGTCTTTCCACATAATGCTCTCGCATCGCCCAGTAGCGAGGAACGATATCTTTTATAGTGCTGGCCAAGATATGCCCATAGTGAGGGAGACCCGTGGCAAAGGGAGGTCCATCATAAAACACATACTCCGGCTTACCTTTACGAATATTTTTCGACTTTTCAAAAATATTGTTTTGATTCCAAAAGGAAAGAATTTCTTCCTCCACCTCCGGAAACTTTACTTGATTATTGATTTTTTCAAACATGAATAATAACTGGTTGTTAGTGGAGATTATTGTGATAATTTTAACATGGGCAAGGTAAGGTTGGATGTGGTCAACCAACCTTTGTCAAAATTAGAAAATTTTAACGATAGTAGTAAAACTTATGATCCATAATAGTATGGTTATTTTTAAGAACCGATCTTTTATCAATATTTTTGTAGGATCGCCGGAATTTTGTTCAACAAAAATTATCTGCATATACCTTAGAATCCCCAAGATAACAAAGAAAGCTGTTAAAAATAAATATTCACTATTCTGTTTTTGCATAGAAATGTCTGAAACAGTATAAAGAATATATGATACGATCACTACTCCTGCCATCAAAACCATTGTGGCATTAACGAATTCTAAGTTATATCCATTTATATTTTTTCTTGTCTGTTTTCCTTGTAAAGTTAGAAGAACATCACCTCTTCGTTTGGCAACACCTAAAAATAAAGCCATTAGAAAAGTTACAATGATTATCCATGCCGAAAGTTTAATATTAATAACAACTGATCCTGCTAGCAATCTTAAAACAAAGCCTATAGCGATAATAGAAATATCGACTATGGGGATATGCTTTAATTTCAAGGAATAAGCTAGATTGAATAGAAAATAAATTAATAAAATCAGAGAGAGTAATGGTTTTAATATATAGGCTAACAATAATGAAGTTGCTGAAAGTAATAGCATGAAAAATATGGCAGTGTTTTTAGAGACCTCTTCATTTGCTAAGGGTCTAAATTTTTTAATTGGATGTTGTCTGTCTTCTTCAACATCTAACCAATCGTTAAAAATATAAATACTACTTGCAATAAGGCAAAATAAAATAAATGTTAAAACAGTATAAAAAATATTTATGAATGAAAGGCTAAAAGAAAAAAAAAGTGGGGCAAAAATAAAAAAATTTTTAATATATTGATGAATTCTTAAAAGCTTAATCAATTATTGCCTCCATAAGTATTTCGTAATTTTCCTGAATTGCACCTGCTTACTTATTAATAAATGGGTAATCAATATCACCATTAATAACCAAGCCAAATAAGCATACCTATCATTGGGGTGCCAAAATAGAAGTGGCAGTTGCATTCCAATGGTTGCTAAAATAAGTAACTTGACTTTATGAGTAAATGTATGAAACTTGTAAGCTGCAAATACCAGAAAAAATGTCCCCATGATAAATAAGGGATTGAAATCATCTAACCATAGTCTTAAATGGTCGATTACTTTTAAAAAAGTATCTAAGTCTGTAAAAGCTCTAAAGTAATCCCAAACCGGTAATTTGTAATTAGCAGAAATAAAAGCAGAACTGGTCAACAGAACAAATTCTCTGCCATAGTAATAATTATGGATAGGAACAAAAATGACAACAGAAAGCCCGGAGCTAACTTTTAAAATATAACTTATTTTTTTTCTGGTGAAAAAAATTATAAATAAGAAAATATAGATTAATCCTATAGTTATTGATATGTTAGGTCTCAAAAATATGGTAAAAGCAAACAGTAAACCAACTAAAAATAAGCAATGGGATGACACTTTTTTTTCAAATAATTTAACAATATAATAGAAAGCTGTCATAAAAAATAACGTTGCTAACACTTCAGGTTGATATCCATTCAATAATCCGATATACTTGTAAGTTCTAAAGAATTGAAAAGGTATAATAGAAAGTAGGAAAAGAGAAATATAAATAAAAGCTAATTTTTCATTTATATAAATTTGAAAAATTCTCCAAAAAACTATTACTAATAAAATAAACACCCCGATCAACCATAGGCTGGTTTGACCAAATACAAAATAGCTAAAAAAAATGAAGTAAGGCATTCCCGGCATATAATAAAATATATCCTGTCCTCCTCTAAAAATTTCTTTGATATCTCTATTAAAAAAAGCCTCTAACATTGAAGAGGCAAGGCCATTATATGTCTGTCCATCATTACCCCCAGTTGTGACAAAAAAATTTTCATAAACATATAAACTGCCAACATTGGCATATATCTCAAACAATACAAATATAATGATGAGGTGAGTAAAGATAAAATCCTTGCTTAAAACGATTCTATAACAATTTAGTATAACTAGAAAAATTAAAAGAATAATTAGATTGTGAAACAAATCAAAAAATCTTAATGTAAAATTTTTGATGAGTTTAAGTTCTAAATTATTATCGATAGAAATACCCCAAATCTTGGAGTTCAGTATGTTCTTGTCAATTGCGAGACTCTTAAAATTATTACCTCCTGATAATATTTGATAATCATCATCTCGTTCAATCATAATACTACCTTTATAATGTAAGGAACTTCCTAAAAATTGTGGGTCAAACTGATAGCTTACAAAAAAAGGCATCTTATCTCTTTTTAACTGTGATTTCCAGTCATACCAGTTATAGTGTTTGTCTAGGAATGAAGCATTAAAAGAAGCAATATCAGAAAACTGAATATCATGAACAATTCTACTAAAGTTATTTTTTTTTAAATATTTTCTGTCATATAATCCGTCGGCACTTTTAGAAATTTCTACATGTTTATCCCTCCCTATCCCCCGCCAAGTTCCATACTCATTGTCATTGGTCTGCCACTTATCTTTAGGGTAGATCGATAAAAACTCTTTTTCAAAAAAACTATTTACTGGAGCAGGAAGTAACTTATAAGTCGGAAACTTATCCCCATCTGGGGGTAGGTAAATATTATGTTGCTCATATATTGTTCCAAGAGGAAACTGAAATTTGACTAAAAATAATAAAAGCAATGTTACACTGGTGAAATAGACTTCTTTAATGTCATTTATTTTTAGAGTTGCATATATAATATACACTATTGCAAAAATTATAATTAAAAACCATTCCAATTGATTAAAGGGGAAGCCAATAGCATAGAATAATAGAAAAATGGAAACAAATTTTGCTAGAATGATTGAAAATCTATTTATAAGCAAATCTGACTTTCGCCTTTTTTCTTAATTAATTTTTCTAAGCATAGCTTTTCTTGCCGTTTTTTCTAATTATATTATGGATGCTTATTGTCTTATTTTCATGCTATAGACATGGGATGAACTAAATAGCATTACTAAAGTTAAAGATAAAAATAAGCTTAAAAGAATCAAACTTTAAATCAAGGTTATCAGGCAAATATTATTTTTAGCTTACCCTAAATAATAAAAAGTAATGATCATACAAGAAAACCCTCTTATTCCCTTTTTTTACTAATTCTATGTTGTTTTTTCGCATCATTTCAATTACATTATCGGGAGTAATTTCTTTTACTAATTGTCCTGAAAAAATCAAATCATGTATCCTATTAAAATATTTGTATATGATGTTTTCAGGATTCATATCCTTAACCAGTATATAGCTACCTTTGGTAGTGTAGGATAAGTAATGATAAACAAAATCTTCTTTATTGTCTATATGATGAAGTACATCGATCATAGTTAACAGTTTAAATTTCTCCTTAGGAATATTATTGCCAATTTCTAAATCGCTATTTATCTTTTTAAAATACTTATGGTCTATTTCAAAGCCATATCCTTTATTTATAATTTTTTTCTTATAAAAAGTTTCAATAAATAATCCAGTTCCAGCACCAACATCCAGACATGTACTGAATTTTATATCGCCAATGATAGAAAATATATCACTGGTTGGCAAAATATAGCTCCTAAGTTTTTTTCTAAGAATCGTTAGTAACATTATTTTAATTGTTTTAAATGGTATTTTTGCTATAGGGCTAACTGATCAAAATCCAATATATCGCTATTATTTCCTAAAAAAGAAGTAAAATAGCTTACTTTTTTTAAGGTAGTCACTATAATATTGAGTTGTCGAAAATTATATCATATTTTATTCAATAAAAAATAGTATGGAAAAATTTTATTTTTTGAGTTTGAATTTGAAATCAATCTTGATTATTAAATCATTTTACTCAGTTTAGTATTAATTCTATTGTAAAATATTAACTTAACAATTTTTGTAAATTCATATTGATATATAATATATGACTGAATATAAACTCTTAAATTCATTAAAACTGCCCGATGATTTAAAGACTCTATCTAAAAATCAATATCCCCACTTAGTTGAAGAAGTTCGTGACTTTATCACTGAAGCTGTAACTCAGAACGGGGGGCATTTGGGTCCAAATCTCGGTGTGGTTGAGATTATCTTGGCTTGCCATATTCTATTCGACCTGAGTAAAGATCGTTTAGTCTTTGATGTTGGCCATCAAGTTTATCCTCATAAAATTCTTAGTGGACGCCATAAGGCCTTCACAGGTCTCCGTAAAAAGGGGGGGCTGAGTGGCTATCCCCACCAAGGAGAGAGTCCCCATGATGTTTATCGGGGAGGACATGCTTCCACTGCTATTTCTACGGCTTTGGGAATTCGTTGCGGTTTTGATTTTTTTAAAAAAAATCGTGAACATTATGTCATTGCCTTAGTAGGAGATGGATCTATGACTGGAGGAATGGCCTTTGAAGGTCTTAATCACAGTGGACATATGAAAAAGAACTTAATTGTTATTTTAAACGATAATTCCATGTCTATCTCTCCGACTATCGGAGGGTTGGCCAAAACCTTCAGCGACTTTCGCCATAATCAATTTTACTACCAATTTCGTGAAGGGGTTGTCCGTAATCTTAAAAAAATACCAGCTGTCGGGAATCGTCTGGAAGCAGTAGTTAATTACAGTTTAGATGAGGCAGCTCGTTTGGTTACTCCTCAACAGATTTTCACAGTTTTAGGGTTTGACTACCTGGGTCCGATTGATGGAAATAATGTAAATGAAGTTGTAACTGCACTCACCCAGGCTAAAGCGATTCGTAATAAACCTGTTTTGATTCATGCACTCACTCAGAAAGGGTTGGGTTATAAACCCGATGGAAGACAAGGGGGCACCACTATTGGACCCCATGCCCTTTCAGGAAAGTCTTCTACCAAATCTGGAGCTCCTTCTTATTCAGCAGCAGCTGTGGAAATTCTTCTTAAACTAGCTCGCAAAGATAAATCTATTGTCACTGTCACGGCTGCCATGGCAGAAGGTACTGGGCTTAATAAGTTCCAAGAGGAATTTCCAGATCGTTATTATGATGTGGGGATATGTGAAGCTCATGCGGTTGGCCTTTCTGCAGGCTTGGCAACTTCAGACTTAAAGCCGGTTTTTGCCGTTTACTCAACCTTTTTACAAAGGGGTTTCGATCAAATTTTTCATGATATCATCCTTCAGGGAAATTTGTCCGTTCTTCTCCTTATCGATAGAGCTGGACTTGTGGGAGATGATGGCCCCAGTCATCACGGTAGTTATGACATTGCCTATTTAAGAATTTTTCCTGATATGATACTAATGGCTCCTAGGGATCGAGATGACCTAGAAAAAATGATTGAAGGAGTTCTTGACTCTAAAAATGGTTCTAAATTTACGGCCATTCGCTATCCCCGATCTTCGATTCCCAGTTCCGATGCTTTTAACCGTTATCGAAATGTTTCTTCAAGAAGTAAATCGACAAAAAAAGAAAATAAGGTAGATTTTGGTAAGTCGGAAATCCTTAAGTTAGGGAAGAGTGGAGTATGTTTTTATGCTTATGGCAGTATGGTAGTGGAAGCGGCTCATGCAGAAAAAATTCTTGCGGAGAAGGGCATTGATGTTTCCTTAGTAAATGTCCGCTATGCTAAGCCAATTGACATGAATACTTTTAAGAAACTGTATAAAACCCATAAATTGATTATTGTTTTAGAAGAAGGTATCGAAAAAGGTGGTTTGGGATCAGCAGTGTTGGAGGCGGTCAATTCAATGGCCAAAACTTATGATGGGGCTGAGATAGCAGTCAGAGGATTACCGGATCGTTTAGTGGAACACGCTTCTCGTAATGAACAATTTCAAGAATGTGGACTTGATTCCAAGTCATTGATTACATGGGTGGAAAACTGTGTGAATAAGAGTAGAAAAGCAAAAGGAAAGAAGATTAATTCCAGTAAATTTTCGACCAAATTAAAAAAAATTATACAAAGTAGATAAAAATTAAAAAACTTATGAAAATTGTTTTATTGGGTATGCCAGGTGCTGGTAAGGGTACGATAGCAACTTGGTTAATGGAAGAGAGAGGCTATACTCATGTTTCTACCGGAGATATTCTTCGTAGGGAAAGGGAAGCAGGCACTGAACTGGGGGGGAAAGTAAAAAAAATCATGGATGAAGGAAAATTGGTTTCCGATGATATCATGATCACCATCATTCAGAAATTTTTACAAGAAAATTCTAAGGCTCAGGGGATTGTTTTCGATGGGTTTCCTAGAACTTTGGATCAGGCGCATGCCTTGGATAAAATCGTCACTATCGAAAAAGTACTCTTCATTAAAGTCAATGAGGAAGAAGTGGTTAAAAGAATTTTGGGCCGGGCCGAAAAAAGTGATAAACAAAGGGAAGATGATACAGAAGAAGTTATTCGTAAACGAATCAAAATTTTTTATCAAAATATTCAGCCCCTAATTGACTTTTGTCAGGAAAAAAATCTTCTCGTTACCATAGATGGGGGTCAAGGAATTTCACAAGTACGTGCCTTGGTTGATTCTGTTTTAAAGTAGCTTCTTTTTCTGGAATTTAGTTTGGCTTATCGTGATGCATCAGTCATCGTATTTACTTCAAGGTTTTTTACGGATCGTTATTCCTTTACTTTATCTTTTTTCCCCTATATTAGGATATTCATCAAACTCTAAACTGGCTGACCTAAAGAAAAGTGTTTTAGAGTCACAATATATTTTTACCAGTGAAATTTCACAATTTGCTCTTGACCACGAAGTGGAATTGGGAAAAAAATTGTTTTTAACTAATCGGGTAACTCGGGAACGGTTTCGAGTAGCAGGGAAGTCGGTTATGGTTTTTTGGGGTTATCCTCAAACTATTGAGCCGATCCGTGGTCTTAAGTCCTCTTATTCGGAAGTAAGTTATAGCAATATCTATCACGACCTAACCGATGATCAGGGTGAAGTGGTTCTTGCTTTTACCCCAACGATTAAAAATATGGAAAATGAAGAACGGTTAGAAATAGAAATTCATTTCATCAATACCCCTAAAAATTACACCGAACATATCAACCGCATTAGTTTAAGAGTGTATGATCCTGAGGAAATCAAGATAGGGTTTTTTAGTTTACCTATATTATGGGGGGGTCTATTCCTTCTTACTTTTTTACTCGGCCTGGGGATTCGTTTTTTTATCTCTATTAAAACAGAAAAGCTACTCTATCTCACTAGATTCTCTTCGCTAATCAGAGAGTCCATCAGTTTATTTCCATATTTAGCTTTGATTATTCCAACTACTTGGAAAGAAATAGTTTGTCGTCAGGTGATCATGATTTTAATTGGGATCATAATCTCATTTTTACTTCACACCGCTCCTCTCCTCCTTATAGGGTTATTGATTATAGGAATATTGATTTTTCGTCAACAGGGAATTCCTATCTTGTTTTTAGTAGGGCTTCTTCTCCTCTCCCATCTTTTTTTAAAAGAATTCTATCTTCTTAAAGTATTGCCTGAATATATCAGTAAAGAAAAGATTGCCTTTTTGGTCATCCTTACCATTATAGCAACTTCACCAGCTCTTTTGGGAGGAATAACGGTATCTGCTTGGTTGCAGTATTCCAGTTTATTCCCTCATTTCTTTATATTCCCAGATACTGCTCTTTTCTTCCTTGAACGTTTTTCTCTTATTTATGCCAAAGGACTGATGGCGTTGACTGATGGGTTTTTAGTTAAGGATTACTTTTTTCTTTTCCTCCTCTCCATTATGTTGACCGTGTTTACGATCGGGTATCGGCTTCTATATCCGCCTAAATAGGATATCCTATCATCATATTTTAAAAACTCACAATAACAAATAATGCTTGATAGTCACAATCATAAGAGAAGGAGAGAGGATAAGGAAAAAATTCTTCACGGCATTGATGCTCTTAAACAGGGAAAGATACTCTTGGTTAATACTGATACCGTGCCAGGTATGGCGGTTTCTCCGTTTTTACCTCAGGCGGTAAATGAAATTTATCGCCTTAAAGGAAGAGCTTGGGATAAACCTTTAGTCTGGATGGTGGCGGATTTCCGAATTCTTGCGGATATGTTAGAGGTGTCATCTTTTGCAGAAAGCCTGATCCAGCAATATTGGCCTGGAGCTCTTACCCTCATTTTTAGAGTCAAAAATCAATCTCATCCCTATTATAGCTTTTTAAGTGAAAAATCAAATTTAAAAGGAGATCATAAATTGAGTTTGGCAGTTCGTATTCCATCAGGTGATCGCTATTTATTTAGATTGTTAGAGAGGTTAAGTAAGCCTCTAGCGGTAACCAGTGTGAATTGTTCGGGAAAAGATGAACTTAGAACCTGGGAGGCGATTCGTAGCGAATTTGGAGAGTCTTTGGACTACTCCTTCTATCCGAATCAAGAAACCTTCTGTGAAGGAAATATTGGGGATTCGCATCCCTCAACCGTAATTGATGTTCGGACAAAACCCGAAATCATTCGTCGTGGTCATATACAGGTTGATCATTTATTATAAAGGGGAAAAGTCTTAGGGTGAATTATTCATCGTATTCCCCATAGAAATACTCATCATCCCCCTTATCGCCATCATCCAGACCTTCGTCATCAATAAAGTAAGAGACATCATCTTCACTTAGGTCACTATCGAAGTCGTCCTCCTCAAAGTCCTCATCGAAATCGCTATCGAAGTTGTTATTATCAAGGTCATCATAATTATCATCAAAGCCATCATCATCTTCTTCAAAGTCATTCTCAAAATCATCCTCAAAGTCTTCGTCACCACTTACTTCCATTCCCAGACTGAAATGAAATATATGAGGTATATCACAAATGCTTTTAATAAGATAGACAAGAGAGGGAAACGAAGTTAAAGAAGATGTAAGAGTGCTCCCTCCCTCCTTGACTACAAAAAGTGAACTCATCTAGATAAAAAAATAGTGTTTAAATTTATTATTGTTTCAATTTAGTTTTTTGAATATAGCTAATTTCTAAACATATTTCCTAATATAAATCATTTTTAATTATTAATCAATCATTAACTAATAATTAGGGTCGTATTTATAATCTGGATGTTGTCCACTCATATATGCTTCTAACCTTCTAAGTCCTGCTTCACTAGCATCATAGGTAGAATAGAAAGTTTTGTTGATATAGTCATAAACGCTGTCATCTCTTCGATCTAGATTTCTCACTTTTTTATAATAATAACGGGCAGGTCCATACCAACCTAGTTTCGCGTGAGCATTCCCCATATAATAGATGGAGTCATTATAAACTCTGGAATTAGGATAACGGCCTATTTGGTAAAGACTACTTACAGCTTTTTTAAGTGGTGGAAATTCCTCATAGTTAGCAATGAGGGTAACCCCATACCAAAGTAAAGCCCGAGTTCGAAGTTCAGGGTAGGTGGTATTGTTAGCCACGTCTTCAAGAATTTGCTCTGCCCTACGAGCATAACCTATTCGTTCTTCACTGCTATATTTTTTATCTTCCTGCATCATCACAAAATAAGCAATGCCACGATAATAGGTGGAAGCATCATCGGTACGACCTTCAACTAGCGTAAGAACTCTTGGATAATTCTCGACTAGGAGGGCTTGACGTATTTCCTGTAAAAGATCAGCGGGGATATCCCAGGTCTCACCATCTATATCATAAAAAGATGATGTGTTGCCATTTTCATTAGCATTTTCAACTGATTGAATGTCTTCTTCTGACTCTTCTACGGGCTCAAATCTCAAGACTTGATCATTATCTAAATTTTGAGAAGTATTCTCTGGAGTGGTGGTTATGCTTTCTTTTTTTTGCGATGAGCAAGAAATGATAGTAAAACCTAAAAATCCTATAGCTAAAAAAGCCAATAATCCTCTTCCCATTGAGGAGAACTTTATCCATTGTTTTAATTTTTTTTCCATGTTTCTACCTTTAAAAAAATTTTGACGATACATTTTTAATTTGTCAATTTAGCCTTATCATCGGCATCATTACTTATTAATTTTAACTTATTATTTAAAAAGACTTATTAGAAAATACCGAAATTAAAACTATAACTAATTATACCAAAGATTAATTTTTTTTGTTACTTTATTATTGATTTTATTCTCACTTTAACATTAAACTTAAAAAAATACTAAAATTACCTAAAATTAATCTTATATTAAGCTATATATAATTTAGCTTAAATCAGTAAAAAATCAATAAATTGTTCGTAAAATGGGGAATTTTCTTGTGATTTCTAATAATTTAAACACTTGATTATTTAACTTTTTATCTCAGACTGCTTATTTCAAATTATATTCAGCCGAACTATAAAACTGTTAATTTTAAAAATTTTGGTTTTTCTGTCATTTATAAATCATTCACTTGGTTATACTTATAAAAGAAAAACTTAAATCCATATGTCTATAATAGATTAAATTTTTTTTTTTATCCTAAAAAAATGGATAAAAACTGTTTTTTTCTCTTTAAAGTCTCATTTTTCATTTAATTTTTGGATAAAAGTGTAAAAATAGTTGACAATTGACGATTTTATGATAAACTATTATTAATGTAATTCATGCTCTGGAAACCTATCAGTAGTTTTTTAGAATATGAAAGGTATTTAGCTAATTGCCGATCTTTCGAAGGGTAAGTAGTTGAAAATATTGTATTAAATAGTTGTGTCTATTTTTCAGATGTTTTCGCTCGTTGGGGATGATTCGGTAGATCGGTTGAATACAAAAATTTTATTGAGAGGTAAATCAATGAAAACAATAATCAAAAGTAAAATTATGATGGCGTTGGTGGTTCTTGCCTTCGCTTTCGCATCCGCTCAGAACAGCGTTACGCTTAAACTGACTGGACAAACTAAAGCTGAAGGAATTGGTAAAGGTGAAGATGCTAAATTTGTTAATAGCGGTAGTAATATCGATGACTTCAGTATCGGTTTCAAGGCAGTCTTGGACAATGTGACCGCATCTGTAACAATTGAAGATGATGGTGATGATGACGGGTCTGACCTTGGGTTTGACTCTGCCTATATCGAAGTAGCGGACCTTTTCGATGGTCTTCTCACTTTAAAGTTCTTCGATATCGGTTATGCTGCCGGTTATGATAACAGTATCCGGCCCGATCTTGGTTCCCATGGAATCAAATTCACTCTAAAACCTATCGACATGCTCAGCATCAGTTTGGGTTATGGTATCAATACTGGAACTATTCATACCGCTGGTGTTGGTTTGGTCGGTACAAATGCTATTGATTCAAGTGCAAGTAGTCGAAATCTCCATCTTATTCAGCTTGATGTCGGAATCAATAATGCCTTCGTCCCTGCTACCATTTATTTTGGTACTGTAATTGCTGATAGTTCTACAGAATTAAAGCTTCCGAAAAAAGTAGGTGGAGAACTAGAGGAAGTTACAATTGCCCATATGTCTGCTGGATTTACAGCCGATTTATTGGCAGCTCTTCTTGCGGGAGCGGTTAATCTTGACCTTGGTGTGGTCTTCCCCTTGCACGGCACCTCTACTTTTTTTGATCCAGACAAAAATCAGAGTGGGGAGGGTGAGTATGAAAATGAGTTGAACTTAGTAGCTGCCCTTCATGGGGATATTGCCAATCTCGGAGTTGAAGGTCTAGGACTTGCCTATGATCTTGTTTTTGCTTTGGACACTCATACCAAGCAAACTACTCTTGATGATATGGATGGTACTGCTAATAGTGATACTTTCTATGATCTTTTTAAAGTGGATGTTACTCCTTCCTATACCCTAGGACAGTTTAAAATAGCGCTTAACTTCATATTCGGTATGGTTGGTGAAAATACTGCTCGGGTTATTGCTGCTGCTGATGATGCTAAAGCTTTTAATCGCTATGAGATCACCCCATCTGTTACTTGGTCTCCAGCAGAAATTGCTTCTATCAAGGGATATTTTACATATGAGGATCCCAATTCTGAGACAGATGATGATGAGTTCATGACTCTTGGTCTTGATTACACTGCTACTATCGGAGTTTCGGGTCTGTAATTATCCGATAAAATTTTTGTAATCAGTTAAATAATCTCTGGCTTGCTTCCAATTAATTTTTAAGTAGGCCAGGGATTAAGTTTTTTTATTTCTCACTCATTTCAATATCTTTTTTAGGTTTTTTGATAAATTCTTGAAATTTATAACCTTACAGGCTGAATTCAAAAAAACTCAATTTTTATGAAAATTCACTTTCTTTGAAGTGGAATCATTATAGAATTTATAAGTATATTGCATTCAGGAGTGAATCTTGTCAAGAACAGGTTATTCGATTAAAAATTTATTAGAAGCAGGTGCCCATTTTGGTCATCAGACGATTCATTGGAATCCTAAAATGTCGCGTTATGTCTTTATGAAAAGGCGGGGCATTCATATCATTGATTTACAGAAAACTGTCTTATATTTAGAAAAGGCCTGTAATCTACTTAAAAATATCACAACCCAAGGGGGGAAGGTTCTCTTCGTAGGTACTAAAAGACAGATTAAAGAGATTGTCAAGCTCAAAGTAGAGAATACCGGTCAATATTATATGATCCAACGATGGATTGGCGGTCTTTTGACTAATTATCAGGTAGTAAGTAAATCTATTCAGCGTCTTCGTGAATACAACGAAATTTTAGAAGATGAAAGCAAGCAAGGGGAATATACCAAAAATCAGTTGGTTAAGATAAGAAAGGAACGGAACAAGCTCCACGAACTTTATTGTGGAGTGGTGGGGATGGATAAGCTTCCGGAAGCGGTTTTTATTGTTGATATTTTTTGCGAAAAAAATGCTGCTATGGAAGCGAAAGTTTTGGGGATTCCAGTTTTTTCCATTGTAGATACCAATGGAGACCCTGATTATGTAGATGTAATTATCCCCGGCAACGATGATGCTATCCGTTCCGTAGGTCTTTTTCTTGATTATGTGGTGGAAGCTATCCAAGAGGGTAGTGAAATTTATAAACGAAAACGAAAAGAGGAAGACCTTTTTGCTGAACAGATCAAGAAAGAGGATGAACTGAAAAAGGTTCAGAAAGAATCAGAAGAAGGTTCTGATGATAAAAATATGGGTGATGAGGAAGGGGAAGATAAGTTGGAATCAAAAACAGATATGAAAGATAAACCTGACCCATTAGAGAAACCCAAAATGGGAGAACAAAATAAATCAGTTAAAAAATCTGATGCTGTGGTATCGGTTAGTGCTAAGGATGTGAAAGATCTCCGTGACCTTACCGATGTCAGTATGATGGAGTGCAAGAAGGCCTTGGTTCAAGCGGAGGGCAATAAAGAAGAAGCAATCAAGATCCTCAAGGAAAGGGGAATGGCAGTGGCAGCCAAACGTGCTGACCGAAAAACCTATGAAGGAGTGGTTTTTGTTAAAACTTCGGGGACAAATTCCTGGATGGTCAATATTTGTTGTGAAACCGATTTCGTAGCTAAGAGTGAACATTTCGGTGTACTTGTTAAGGCCGTAGAAAAGGATTTTGTCGAGAAAGGTCCTGATTATTTTAAAGGAGATGATTTTCAAAAACTTCTCACCGAGACCACATCTAAGACGGGAGAAAAGATGGCGGTGAGCGATGTTCTACACCTCCAAACTGACAAAGGGAAATTTTTCACATACCTCCATGCCAACCATAAGGTTGGGGTGGTTCTAGGTTTAGAAAGTGATGATCCCACGATATTGGATAATCCGGATGTTCTGGAACTTGGCAAAGATCTCTGTCTTCAAGTGGCGGCCATGAATCCAGTAGCGGTATCGATGGATAGGATATCCTTAGAAACAATTGAGGAGCAAAAACAGGTTTTCCTTAAACAAATGAAGGAAGACGATAAACCAGTTGAGATCAAAGAAAAAATCCTAGAAGGTAAAATTAAGAAACATTTTTCAGAGCTTTGCCTTATGGATATGGAATTTGTTAAAGAAAACGGAAAAAGTGTTAAAACACTTATTGATGAGATTTCTAAAAAGGTTGGATCTCCTATTAGGATTTTTCAATTTCAGCGAAATTATATCGGAAGTTAAGAGCATTCATTTTATCAGTATGGAAGAAAAACTGACGGAAATTTATTCCGAGGTTCAGTCCAAAATGGATAAATCCCTGGAGAATTTGGGCATGGAATTCTCTTCTATACGTTCGATGAGAGCCCATCCCAGTTTACTGGAAAACATTAAGGTAGAGGCTTATTCTCAGGTGATGCCTCTTAAAAATTTAGCTTCGGTAGCAGTTCAAGACTCTACTACTCTTACAGTGACAGTTTGGGATCAGGGTTTAGTTTCTGTTATCGATAAAGCTATCCGTGCTGCAAATATGGGACTTAATCCTCGTCTCGAAGGAAATAAGATGTTTGTTCCCCTTCCTCCGGTAACTACTGAACGACGCCAGGAATTTATTAAATTGGCGAAACAAAAGGCTGAGGCATCCCGAGTCTCTATCCGTAACATTCGGAGACAATATAACGATGATCTCAAAAAGATGGAAAAGGATGGGGAAATCAGTGAGGATATTATGGAGAGTGCTCTTAAAAAAATACAACAACTCACCGATAGTCATATCAATCAAATTGAAAACACACTCAGGGAAAAAGAAAAGGATTTAATCGGAAACTGATCCCATGTTTTTATGAGAAAACCGAATCATATTGCTTTTATCATGGATGGCAATAATCGGTGGTCTATTTCTCATGGATTTCATTTTTCAGAAGGCCACCGTAGAGGGTTAGAGGTGGTGGAAAATATCCTTGATCATTGTTTCCAGAATAATATTCCTATTGTAACTCTTTATGCGTTTTCTAGTGAAAATTGGAAGAGATCTGAAGAAGAAAAGAAAATACTTTTCGACCTTCTCCTCCATTATTTTAATAACAAGATCCACAAGGTACTCGAAAGAGAAACCCGTATCCGGATCATCGGTGATACTCAACGTTTTCCGGAAGACGTAAAGCATGCTTTGGCTAAAAGTGAAAAGGATTCCCGGGGATTGAATAAACATGTATTGCAAGTAGCACTGGGTTATGGGGGAAGGGATGAAATACATCGGGCAGTTAAAGCTATCGCACAAAAAGTAGTTCAGGGGAAAATAGATCCAGAAACAATCGATGAGGAGATGTTTCAAAGCCATCTTGACACTTCTGGAATTGAAGATCCCGACCTCCTCATCCGTACCAGTGGAGAATACCGGATCAGTAATTTTCTCCTCTATCAATCTGCGTATACCGAGTTTTACTTTACTCCAACCCTATGGCCGGATTTCACAGTTGAAGAGTTGGATAGAGCCATTGTTGAATATGGAAACCGGGAACGTCGATATGGAGGACGGATTCACAAAATTTTGAAATAATTTAGTTCTGATTATGAATCGAAAAACCAGTCTAGGTTCCCGTGTTCGATCTACTTTTATCATTGTTCCATTAGCCTTAATTTTCATCTTTGTTGAAAATCCAACTATTATTATCCCCATTTACATATTATCTGCAATTATCTTAGCGAAGGAATTATATGATCTAGCTTTACCAGATATAGATTCTGTAAGTTCTAGTGAAATATCAAACAATAATAGAGAGAGACGTCAACTCAATCGGAAAATAGGATTTATATTTATTATTTTGGGAGCTTTTTGCACTGCAATTCAAGTTACTGGTCAGATTAGCTATATTGATGTAAATCAGTTGATTTTGGGTTTCATGATTATGGAATTCTTAGTGCTTTCATTTATTTCAATATTCTTGGCCAAAAATTTCAGCCATTTTTTTCATGATAAGCAGGTCCATCTATTTTTATTTTTTTATATAAATTTTATTTTTTTTCATTACCTTAAATTAAAGTATTTTTTTGTAAACTCTCCACTTCAAAGTCTTGCTTCCTTTTATCTTTTTCTTGCCTTTGTTATTTCTTGGGTTTTTGATACTACAGCTTATCTTTTTGGCAGGAAGTGGGGGCGTAAAAAGATTGGTCTATTGGTTTCTCCGCAAAAGAGTTGGGTGGGTCTTATTTCCGGTTTTTTATCTTCTTTTCTTGCGGGGACATGGGTTTCCTTTATTTTAAATAAGTTTGATCCCATACTATGGGAAAAAAGTTTTTTTTCCGAATCTTATTGGCCTTGGGTGGTTTATCCGGTTTTGGGACTTGTAGCACAATGGGGCGACCTTATTGCTTCTCTTCATAAAAGGTCATCAGGGGTAAAAGATTCTGGAGATTTAATCAAAGGGCATGGTGGATTTTATGACCGTAACGACAGTATTATTTTAGTTGTAGTATTTCTCTATTATTTTGTTTATTTTTATCATTATTAACTTAATGAACTTTAAAACGAGAGTTGTTTAAGATTTATAGTTTATGTTACTGAAGAAAGGGCTATTCCTCAAAAAACAATTTGGAATATTCAGAGATTTCCTTCCTTCTTGACTCTGCTCTATCTTTGTGAAACCAAATATCCTGCACTTTGTTAGCCTCTTTCATGTCCTTTATTTCTACTCGGATAAGTCCCTTTTGAATGGCATAAGCCATCGCTTCCTTTCCAGTCTCTCCCAAACCTTTATTTCGTTTTTTGCGGATTAGAATACATTGAGTCGCATGAGCTTTTTTCATTAAAGCATCATATTCATTGTCATCAATACAGTAAAAGACTTTCCTCTTCTTATCCGGGTTCAGTAGCTCTACTTCATAAAGAGGGGCTTCCACAATGTAGATCATATTAAAAGTGAAAAGCTCTGGCCAATATTCAAAGAAAAAGCTCAGAATTAAGGAACGAATGGCATAACCATCATAATCGGCATCGGTAATGATAGCAATCCGATCAAAAGTTAAATCTTTTCTACTGTTAATTGTATTTTTTATTAGGCTTTGGTTAGAAATCTTTTTTTTTGCTTTTTTGTCCTCTTTATTATTACTGAAAGGGAGCTTGAGAATGCTAACGATATTTTTCATTTCTTCATTAGCAAGAATTTTTGATAAACTCATCCCTTTAACGTTGAGGGGTTTCCCTCGAAGTGGGAAAAGCCCATGTACCGCTGGATCCCGAACTGGACGAAGACCTGCAATGGCAGAATCCCCCTCACCAATGAAAAGGGTTTTGATTTTATCGGTTGACTTGGAGGTGCAGGGGATGAATTTAGGAATGTAAGTGACAGAGGTTTTTTTTAGGTCCCTCTCCACTCCCTCAATTTCCTTGATCTTTACTCGACGGTTTATTTCTTCTTTGATTTTGGAAATGAGGTCTAATTTTCTGATCAGTTTATCTAAGTGTTTATCTACCAGATCTCGAGTCTCTTCCTTAAGATCATTGATAAGGTAGGATTTATCCTGACTCTTGAAACGAGGACTTTTGAGACGAAAATCGTTGTATATGTGGAAACAATTACGAACATCGTTTCGGGTAGTGGAAGTCTTGAGCTTTTTCTCATAAGCTAAGATGGCTGGTTTTTTCCTTACTTCATCACAGATTCTATTGATTAGATATTCGATAGCGGAACCACCTAAGGAAACAAAATTACTGTTAACCCAGGAAAGGGTTTTTCCCTCTTCACCAAGAAAAACCGCATTGAGTTTGAATTTCTTGTCCGGAGTTTGATAGTTCAAATAATATTGGGAGAGGGGATTCTGTAAAAAGATATCGACTAAACCTTTTTGAAAAAGGAAGGATTGTTTTTTTTTGTCAATGATTAACTCGATTGATAGACCAGGATTGGTCATAGCCAGGTCCTGAAGGTATTGGGTTATCCATTTTTCATTAAAGGATATATTTTGATTAGAGAAGTATTTTTCATTAAGTTCGAATTCAATGCTAGTGCCATGTTCGTTTTTGTCGTTATAGAAATTTAGTTTTGGAACCATTCCTGATTTTTTCATCGCTTCTTGGAGAGGTCTTATCATTTTAGGAGTCAAACCTGGAAAGCCCTTAATTATTCCGTGTTCATCATAATAAAGAAAAAGTTTTTCTTGAAGAGCGGGAGATAATTTCAGCTTTTGACAGGTTGCTTTAAATTCATCTGTAACTGTAAAGACCTTGGAAAAATGGTTTCCTTCATATTTAGTTTCAGCTTTAAAATATTTAGAAACGATTCTGACCAGAGAAATTCCGACTCCGTTTTGTCCGGTGATATGTTCCTGACGACCCTGATCATCGAAATTTTCCCCATACATCAGATGGAGGAAAACGAATTCAGCATTTTTATGAGGTATACCTCGTCCATTATCTGTTACCTTGATCCTTTTCCCCTTGATCAATTCAACAGTGAGTCGGGACATTTTCTGAGATCTGGGTATTTTTTTGTCGGTAAGATTGCGGTTATATTCATCAATGGCATTCATACAAGCTTCATCTAAACATTTCAGTTTAGCGGGAACATCCTGAATCTCTTCATGACTGATCTGATATCCCCCTTTTTTTTGAGGGATGATGAAATGTTGTTCAAATACAGAAGGTGAATTCTGTCCTAACCACATCCCTGTCCTTAAACGGACATGTTCAACATTCGAGAGTTTCTTAAAAACACGTTTAGACATATTATTTTGACAAAGAGATTATTTTGCTTATTCATCCCATTTTTTTTTAAGAGATTCGATTTCTTCAATGATAAAGGTAGTGAGTTTTTTGTCCTTTTCGGCCAGTTCGATATAATTTTTGAATTTTTTTTCTGACTCAGCAATAGCGTTTTCGCTTTTCTTTACTTCTTCAGAGGTAAGTCGATAAATTGGTATTTCCGCTAACCATTCATAAAAAACAAATTTCTCATTCTGTAATTTTTTTTCCAAATCCTTCTTACTCTTAAATTGCGGGACTTTTTCATGCCATTTCTCTTTGATAAATCGAATAAGTTCATTGAGTTTATCAATCTTTTCTTTTTCGATTTTAGCAAGACGAAAGAAACGTCGAACAAGATGTTGCTTACGTATTTTACAGAATTCCTTGATGATTTCTGGAATACTCATTTTTTTGAGTTTTCCCTCTGAATTGATCAGGTTTTGCTCCACCATTTCTCGATTTACTTTATCAAAAATTTGATAGAGAATTGTTTCTCTGATTTTGGTTCCCCGTTTGAAGATCAACTCAATCTGAAAATTTTCTCTTGAGTGATCAAGGTAACTTCTAAGAATATCTTCTTTATTATCTTTAAGGATATCGTTGAGATAACCAATCACCTTTTCCCGGTTCCATCCCTGAGGTGCTGCGATAAGAAACCAAGATTTTTTTTCCTTGTCCCACTTAAATCCAAATCCAGTAGTATAGATAAAACTACTACCTTCTCCACTTAATTCATAGTTTTCATAGCCCTGAAATCCTTTATAATAGGGTTTAAAATTCGTAACAGGCTTCTTTTTCAGTACTTCAATCATTGTATCTATGACATCACTGATCCGATGAGCTAGGATATTGACCCGAAATCCAGTAGCAATTCCGCGGATGGAATTAAGGAGAACCAGGGGGATCTTAGGAACAAAGTAAATCGGTTCCTTGGAAGTTTCATCATAGTTTGGAATATAATCGATATCGGGAATGGATTCAAAAAGGCCGATATCTTTAGCGAATTCTGAGAGGCGAACTTCAGTGTATCGGGGAGATGCGATCGCTTTTGGATCAAGGATGTCTCCAAAAGTGCCTTCTCCTTTGATAAGGGGGTAATTATTGGCGAAGGGGAAGCCTTGGACCATCTGACTAATGGCATCTTCAATGGAAACATTTCCATGGGGGTGATAGCCCATTACCATACCTGCAGCTTTTACTGTCTTAGTAAAACGGTCCCGAGCCTCGGAATTAAACATTGTCCACAAAATTCTTCGTTGAACCGGTTTGAGACCATCTATTACATTGGGAATAGCTCGGGAGTCGCAGACATAGCGAGAATAACGTTTTTGGTCCTGACTTACTTGTTTAGTGAAGTCTATTCTTTTAATAATTTCACTCATAGGTAGAACTGAGATTCTTTGAAGAAATAAAAAAACCTTTAAGAATTTCTTTTAAAAACTTTAAAAGGCCTAGCTGTTTATTGACTTTGTTTGAGGTAGTGCTGTGCCAACTGATAATATTTTTCTGCCCAGCCCTCATGTTCTTCTATGATATTCTCGGATAAAGTTTTAATTCGTTTAGCGGGAATTCCCACCATCAAAGAATTAGGAGAAACTACTTGATTTTCCTTCACCATTGCTCCAGCTGCGATAATACTTCCATATCCAATCACTGCGCCGGTAAGCACAATAGCCCCGATTCCGATAAGTGAATAGTCTTCCACGTGGCAACCATGGAGATTAACATGGTGTCCCACAGTGACTCGATTTCCGATGATACATGGATTATGGTTAGTAACATGGATCACCGAACTGTCTTGGATATTACTATGATAGCCAACCGAGATATAATTTACATCTCCACGGAGGACAGAATTAAACCAGATCGAAACTCCTTCTTTGATTCTGAGATCACCGATAAGTTGAACCCCAGGAGCTATATAACAATCTTGTGGGAGGGTATCCGAAGGAAATGATGAAACTTGAAGATGGGAAGGTAAGGAGAAATGACTGGGATTGGTCATAAGCTCTGTGAATTATTTCTTGGTTTGTCGAAAAACTCCATCCCATTTTTCTTCTTTCTTAATGGGTGGATTTTGGATATATGTCTGGCATCGATCCAACATAATTTGAGATGGGTTTGTTTTGGTATTGCTTTCAAAAGCTAAACTTTTTTTGAAACATGCTACTGCCTCTTGCCATTCCATCTGAAAGTAGTGGTTGAGGCCAGCTTCATAATATTCCTTGATTGACTTTTCGTTTTCGGTTTCATTGCCAATAAGTGCAAATAGTTCATAAATCAAAATAGGCTCTTCCTTGCCAACTACTGTAACTTTATCGATGAGACGATAAAACAAAAAGTCCTTGGTCAATTGGCCGGAATTATTTTCATTGACTGATTCCATAACATTTTCGCTAACCAAAGTAAAAAGACCATATTGCTTAGATAGAGATTCTAGTCGGGCAGCTAAATTCACAGCATCTCCCATCATGGTATAGTTTTTACGTTTTTCACTTCCCATATTTCCGACCACAACATTCCCAGTATTGAGCCCAACTCTCATCTTCATGTTATGTACTAGGAAAGGCCATTTATTTTGTGGATCCCATTTTTCTTCAGAAACTTCTTTTTTATTCAAACTAACCTGTGTTTTTTCTTGTTTCCATTTTTCAGTTAATAACACCAACTCTTTCTGCATTCTTATAGCAGTCCGGCAGGCCCGTAAGGATTCATCACCGGAATAATAAGGGGCACCAAAGAAAGCAATAATCGCATCTCCTTCATATTTGTCCAAAGTTCCTTTTTCTTCCATAAGGATATCGGTCATTTTTCCAAGGTATTCATTGAGAAGTTCGACTAATTGAGAAGCGGTAAGAAGTTCAGAAAAAGAAGAGAAACCTTGAATGTCGGTAAAATAGGCAGTGATAGTTTTCTCTTCTCCTCCTAATTGAGGCCGTTCTTTTTTTTCGTACATCTCTTCGATCAATTCCGGCGATAGATAGTCAGAAAAAGAGAGTTGAAGGAATTTTTTGTCCCGTTGTTCTACAAAAATGGAATAGAGTATAATGACAAAAAAAAGAGTAATATTAGAGGCGATAAAAGGAGAAGTAGTAAGGATAAATCCTGAACTAAAAAAATATGTTGAAATAATGATTATCAATAAAGTAGAAACAAAAACAAATATGTATTTTAAAACAAGTGGTAAGAAAGTATAGGTCAGGCCCATTCCCAAGCAAACAAAAAATAAGGAAATGATTTCCAAATTATAGGGAACATGCTGGAGTAGATTGTCTTTGATTACAGTATTAAATGCATTAACAATAGTAGTGATTCCAAACATGTCTCCAAAAGTAGTTTTATGAACATCACGTGCCATTCCTGTGGTTAGAGCTCCAACAAAAACTGTTTTACCATAAAAGTCTTGAAATCCTTGACTGTAGGAGTCAATTAGCAAATCATAGACTACTTCATCGCTAAAAGTAAAATCGGTGATTAAAGGGTGATCTAATTCTATACGGTTTTGTTTAAAAAAATTAATGACAAAATTTTGATAGGTTTGGGCATTAAAATTCCATCCATATTTTTTAAGGTAGAGATGGATGAGATAGAAAAAGCCTTCATAGTGATTATCTTGAACCGCATAATTTAACATTGAATTTTGACCAATATCGCGATAGAGGGTAAAAACGGTTTTTTGCATTGATTTAATTTTTAAATTTATAAGCTTGGTAAACCAGCTTCTTACTTTTGGTTGATCAACTAGGCTGCTGGCAATACTTGCAAAATTTTTGTCTTTTGGGAAGGGGGGGATGTCAGGAAGATAAGGAGTGTTATAAATATCCTTAAAACTTTTTTTAGGCAAGGTAAAGTCTTTGAAATTGATATCACCTTCTTTGCCTTGGACAAATTCCCGACTTCCAAAGTTGATATAGTAGGTAAACGGATTGTTATCCTGATTTCCATAGAGAGGTATTTCTATATTTTTCTTTTTTTTGATGATTACCTTAATTTGTTGAGATTCTAATGCTAAAGCTGCATCGAAAATTTCTTTGCCCTGAATTAGAGTATAGGTTCCGTCAAGATTGTCAAGAAGATGAATAGGGAAATCAGGCATTTTAATTTGATCCCCCTGAAAACGTCCTTGATATATATTGACAATATAGTGAAAAAGATTTTGGTTATATTTATTTTTTTGTATATGGTTTTCGGTAAGAATAGACTTTAAGCGAGAGAGATCCCAAATTTCTACCTTTGGATTTTTACTTTCAGGTTCAAGGTTAGCTGTCAATGCATTTCGAAAAACTATTCGGTCAGGAAAAACCTCTACACTTTCTTTGGTAATATGGTAATAGTTCATGAGTAGGAAAAAATAGATAGAACTGATTAGAATTTTTTCATTCTTTTGAGTTTGGTAGGGATAGAGGAGTACTGCTTTCCTCAAAATTTTGTCACTATCGGTTTCAGCATTTACCACTGCTGGGATAGCATTCTGCATCACTCCAGGGATAAGAGGCTCAGTATACACATAAGGTATATTGAAGATATCAGAGTTCTGGGATAAAAGTGGGATAGAGTTTTTTTTAAGGATTTTTTCGTTCAAATTTAGATTTTTAACAAAATCCGTTTCAAAACGAAGAAATCTACTCTTAAGAAGTAATTGATCGACATAGATGTTGTTATAGTTATTGAGTTCTTCAATAAAAACTCCATCCATTTCAGAATAGTTTTCTTTCACAATATTCAAAAGATTAGGACTTTTTTCTTTTAGTTTAGTCTCCATATAGGTGGGGATTTCTTCACTGATATTAAAAATGACATCTATATGTAAAGAAAGGGGGGTAAAGTGCTGAACTTTTCTTAAAAAATCCTTATAGATATGACGATACCACGGCCATTCTCCGATCTCTACCAGAGACTCTTGATCAATTCCAATGATAAGTGTTTCATGGGATACAAAACGGCTGTTATTAACATACTCACGAACTGTATCTCGATTATTAAAATTCTCTTCTTGATAATAAAATCTAAGATTTAAGAGTAACTTTTCAATGGGAGTAAATATTCTAAAGCCAAAACTAGAATTAATGAGAGTTTTCTCTAGTTCCAGAAATCCAAATACCGTAAGAAAAACTAATATTGAAAAAATAAAAGAAATAAGACTCTTTTTCATATCACTTTTTTAGAATTAGATTCTTAATTATATCATAGTGTTGCCTAGATTTGTTTTAAACTGATAGTTTGGACTATGATTTTAAATTTTTTGTTTTAAAAAAATGATGGTTTATTATAAAACTAAATTTTAATGGTTAAAAAATCGAAAATTTAAGGTATTCGTTTATATTTTTGGAAATTGAGTAGAAATAAAAACAATATTGTTGTTATCGGTGGTGGAATTATGCAGATGCCCCTTATCAAACAAGCAAAAAAAATGGGTCTTAAGGTTTATGTTGTAGATAGAAATTCCCAATGTCCTGGAATAGCCAATGCCGATGTTCCTATTGTTGTGGATATCAGTGATGAAGAGATGGTTCTTGCTGAGGTAAGAAAGGTGTTGTCTCAAGGTATTGGAGGGGTTGTGACTGTTGGTACCGATTTTAGTCGAACAGTTTCTAGGATAGGAGAATATTATGAAGTTCCGGTTCTCCCTTATATTCAAGCTCAACTTTTAACCGATAAATCTTTAATGAGACAGAAATTCACCAATAGTGGTTTATTGCAACCTGATTTTCGAATTGTGAATGATGAAGTGTCATTTATCAAAGCATTGAAATACTTTTCTAAAAAAAAATTCTCTGTAGTGATCAAGCCTATAGACTCTATGGGAGCTCGTGGAGTGAAGAAGCTTTTTTTGAAGAAAGAAGAAAAGGATAATCGAGGGAAGTTTCTTTACGATCGCCTTTCTCATTATCTTATCGATTTTAATAAAGCGATGAATTTCTCTCGCAAAAAAAAAGTAATTATTGAAGAAGTTATTTCTGGAAAGGAATATTCTCTTGATGCTCTAGCCTATGATGGAGAAATTGTGGTAACTGGAATTGCTGATCGGATTATTGGATTTTCACCATATTTTATCGAGACCGGACATGTCATCCCCTCACAAGCTCATAAAGAAGTTACTCAAAGACTGAAAGAGGAATTTCTGGAAGCTATTAGGGTGGTAACTGATGGTCAAAAAGTACAAGGTGCTTTTAAAGGGGATATTTTTATGAGTGAGGACAACCAGGTTATCGTTGGAGAGATTGCGGGACGGCTTTCCGGTGGTTATATGTCGAGTTATACCTATCCACTTTCTTCCGGTGTAAACTTAATGGAAGCGGCAATAAAGCTTAGTTTAGGAGTTAGTCCCTTCCCACTTCAGGAGCAAACATTGGGGGTGGTGATTGAAAGAGCGGTACTCAGTAAGCCTGGCAAGGTCATCGGTGTTAAATATGTTCAGGAAACAATGAATTGTCCAGGAGTCAAGAAGGTTTTTGTCCATGTTCAGAAAGGAGATAAGATATTAAGTCCAAAAAATAATTTAATGAAGAGTGCCAATGTCATTGTAAGAGGAAACGATTATGCTCAAGCTGAATCCTATATGTCTCATGCTTTTCAATTACTTCAGGTGATAACGGGGTAGATATTGTTAACTTATTTGATTGTCATTACGGTTGTCGTAACTCTTTTTGGAGTGAACTCTCTTTTTTTGATTCCAGGAGAGATAAGAAATTTTTGTCGTTTAATTGATGAGGAAAAATATGAAGAAGCATTGCAAATCTATCAACATACCCTTCAAGGACGGAGTCATTATCCTGAAGTTGTTTATGGTTTAGCTAAAATTTACGAGCGTCGTAAAGAATGGTATTTAGCTGTATCTCAATACCAACAACTTTTGAAGGGAGGTAAATTTCCAAATAATGTTGATGAGATTTCTATCCGACTCAAAAGAATCGAGGCTAATAAAATGATACAAGAATACGAGGAAGTTGCTGAAGATTGCTATGCTATTTTAGAAATCAACCCTGAACATCATGTTGCAAATTTTGAAGTTGGAAAGCGTTTATTTGCATTAAAAAATTACCAGGCTGCTAGATTTTATTTTGAACGTATCAATAATAATGATAATAAAGAAATTTTAGAAATTCTCTTGGATATCGAAATCAATGAAAATAATTTCGATAAAGCGCTTTTTTATATAGAGTCATTTAAAAAGATATTTCAAGAAAATTTGTCTGTAGAGATATTATATAAAGAGATACTGATTTATTTTAACTTGAAAGATTATCTTTCTGTTATTAATATTACCTATAAGATTTCAGTCGATGTCAAAATTCCTAAAACGGTAGGCATCATTATAGGAATTGCTTTTTTCAATACTCAAGACTATGAACAATCATTTAAATATTTTGATACTTACTTGAAAAGCTACGTGGATGATCGATCAGAATATATTTCAGTGGGACGTTATCTTTATGTTAATTTACTCGTCCAGAAAGGGAATTTTTACAAGGCTATGATTCAGAATAATCTCATTGAGCAAGTGGACCCTGATTTTCGAGATGTGTCTCAGCGAAAGGAAATATTAAATGAAGTGAACAATGCTCCAGTTGTCAAAGAAATTCTGAGTATTACTGATATGGAAAAAGTAGTAGATGAAATTATCAAGTTTGATTTTCCTGACTTTTTTTTTATTGATAATCGTTTAGCTTTTAATGGTGATGAGTCTTCAAGGATGAAATGGTGTATACTGTCTATCAGTACTGAATTAAATAAAATTTATAATATATTTATTTCTTTCAATATAATACCTTATACCAAAGAAGATATTGATAAGATACTTTCTATGATCGAACATAAAATCACTTCTAATTTTCGTAGTTTGGATTTTATATTTCTTACTTTATCTGCCATAGGCATTGAATCAGAAAAAGTTTTGATTCAAAAATTTAATAGTTGCTATTTTTATAATCAAAAAGCTTTTATTAACTATTTTAAAGATAGGAAATTACCGGCATTAATTCATTGAGGTTAATGGTATTTCAAGGATTTTCTGATAAGCAATCAATTGATGTTCTTTTTCAAGAGTGGGAAGCTAAAAAAATTTTTTTTCCTATTGATTTAGCCTGGGGGAAATTAGTCAAAGAGCACTTTTCCATTACTGATCCTGATATAATTTTTACAGTAATGTTCCTAAGTCATTTGGTAAGCCAAAATCATCTTCTCTTGAATCTAGATTACTGGGCAGGGAAAAGTTATCCGGAGGAACAGCCCTTGGTTACTTTTGACTCTAAAGAAAAATGGTTGCAATCTTTGTTTCATTCCAATCTCTTCATTCAGGGGATTATTCAGATAGCTAAAAAAGTAGAGGGTTTAAGTAGTCATAAAGACAATACTTATCTTATGGTTTTGGATGAGTATAAGTTATATTTTAATAAATATTATTATTATGAACAGGCTGTTGCTCAAATGCTTGGAGAGCGAGTTCGGGAAGGGAATCTTCTTATTGTGACCGGTGGTCCTGGAACAGGTAAGACTACCAGGGTGTTTGTTGAAATATTTAAATGTTTACAAAATAACCAAGAGGCACACATTGCTCTTTTAGCTCCTACTGGTAAAGCAGCTGGACGTTTGCGGGAAGCGATCAAGATGGCTAAAGTAAGAGAACTTGGTAAGAAAGGAGCCAATAGCTCTCTAATCAATAGTATTCCCGAAACCACCTATACCGTGCATCGATTTTTAGATACTCTCAAATATCCACCCTCCATAAATTGGAGAAAATCTTGGGACCTAATAGTATTGGATGAAGCATCGATGATTTCGCTTCCCCTTTTTTATGAGTTTCTTAAACAGATTCAGAGTGCCTCTCGTTTAATATTATTAGGAGATAAGGACCAACTCTCCAGTGTAGAAGAAGGGTCACTCTTCTACGAACTTGTCGGTGAGGAGTTTTCACCATCTTTGAGCTCTCAAATTGACTTTTTAACTAAAAATTATCGCTATCCCGATAACTCTTATATTGCCCAGGTGGCCAAGAAAATAAGAAATATGGAGGACCCTTCATCTCCTGTAAATTTACAAAAAGATAATAATGAAAATGGAACTACAGCCTATTCTATTTTTGTTGAATTAGAATATTCCGGTTCGCTTGAAAGAGTGAGTGATTTGGTTTATTTTCCAGACTTCAACTGGGCAGAAATTAATGAGGTTATAGAAACATATTTCAATCCTAATTACCGAACAGCATTTATGGAGATAGCCTCTTATCTTAAATATTTAGAAAAAAGTAAGCCTTTAAAAAATTCAGACATGGATCAAAGATTGATCCAGCTTCGTAATCAAGCTATCATCTCTTTATTTCAGTTGTATAGAAAACAGACCATTCTCTGTGCTCATCGGAGAGGAAAATGGGGGGTAGAGGAGATGAATCGAGCAGCAGAAGTTAGGCTTAGGAGATTTCGTCAAGATTTTCGATGTGATTGGTTTGGAATGAATGACCTGGGAAATAAAAAAACACTTAAGATTGGAGATCCGGTAATGATCAGTCGTAATCGATATGAACTCGGTCTGTATAACGGTGACATTGGAATTACATTACCAGTTCGACATGAGAAAGGTTTCGCTAATAAGATTTTTTTTGAGATTGAAGAAAAGTATCAAGAATTCTCTCCTGATATTTTGGGAGATTATGAGTTAGCCCATGCTATGACTATCCATAAATCCCAGGGATCAGAATTTGATCAGGTTATGGTGATGATGGAGGGTGATAGTGGTTTTTTAAGTCGGGAAATATGTTATACTGCTATCACTCGAGCTCGTAAGCAAGTGTTTTTCTTTATGAATAAGAACTCATTACATTATGCTTTGAATCGACAGAATATTCGTCACTCCGGCCTTCGAGAGGCATTACAGAAATGGATTACTTTTAAGCCTACCAAAAAAATATTTTGATGAAAGTTACTATGATATCCCTTAATAAGATTTGAATATGAGAATATTGCGGATTAATGGAAGGTTGCTGCAAAGATTAATAAGAATTTTCTGGATTATTATATTTTTTTCAGTAATAGCAGGTGAGATGAAGTTATTTGCCATTAATTCTCTTCATCAAGCGGTTGTAGATGGTGATCATGAAACTGTCAAAAAGATACTTAATGGTGAACTTAAAAATTTAAAAATTTCTGTTAACCAGGATATTCAAGAACGAGTAAGGATATTCAGTGAGTTCATCTCCTATCGTTCTAAGGCTGAGGTAGAAGAGTTTTTAGACAGGGAATTTGGAAAATATGATATTCGAAGTTTATATAAATGGACCCTCCTTAACTGGGCGGTTTTCAACAATGATCTACCTATGGTCAAACTCTTATTGGAATTTGAATTTGATCCCAATAGTACTGATGGCATTAATGCAACTCCTCTTCACTGGGCATGTCTTTGGGCTAGTTCTGATATTATTAAAAAGCTATTGAATCATGGAGCAAAAATTTTTATTAGAGATGATGAAGGATTTACTCCACTTTATCGTGCTTTACAACGCAAACCGGAAATAGGGGATGTGGAGATCATCCGGCTTCTTATTCAACGTGGTGCCAAACCGACTCGTACCGATAAAATGGGAAGGAATGCCTTTCATATAGCGGCGATGATGAGTAATCTTGATGTCTTAAATTATTTAAGAACAGTAGAACCCAGTTTACTCAATTCTCTTGATCATTTCAAAAACAATGTTCTTCATTTGGCTGTATCATCCAAGGTGAAAAATAATAATTTATTGGTAATCAAAAATCTAGTAAATATGGGAGTTAATATAGAATATGAGAATAAAAATTCTTTGACTCCTTTTCATATGGCTGTATATAAAAGAAATTTACCAGGTGTACAGTTTTTTTTTGAATATAGCGATAATCCTAATATTCAAAATCGAAATGGAGATACTCCTCTTCATATAGCAGCTAAATGGGGCTTTGTTGATGTTATTAGAGTCATATATAATGTATTATTATCGAAGAATAAAGCGGGTCATATCTCTGTAGATAGGAAAAAACAGTTTAATCCTAATCAAAGAAATAGAGATGGTATCCCTCCCTTCAATTTGGCTTTATATAATAACCATGTGTTAGCCGCCCAAGAATTGATGAAGTTTATCAATATCAATCCATTGGAGTATGATGCCTATGGAGAAACCGGACTCCATTTAGCCGCTCGAAGCCGTAATCTGGAATTAATGGACAATCTTTTAGAACGAGCTCGACAAATCAATTCTAAGGAGATGTTTTGGCTGGAAAACGGACAGGGGCAACGTCCCATTGAAGTAGCTGCATGGAATGGAGACGCGGAAATGGTAATCTTCCTTTTAAAAAGAGGAGGTTTAGTGTCGAACCAACACAGTGATATAACAAGACTTTTGGCTAGTGCTCGTTCCTTAGAAGTGGAACGTATCCTTCTCAGATATAGGGATGATCCTAAGACTTTTGTCTTTGATTAAAATTTAACAGTTAGGATTTAGATATATTTTTGAAAACCTGAATTTTTCTTTTTCCATCAGGAGTCATTTGAATTATTATTTCTAAATCAACTTCTCTTCTTAAAGAAGGAAATCTTTCTCCCCATTCAATAAAGATCGGTCCTGTATGGAGAGTAAAGTTCTCTAAGATATCAAGATCGATAAGTTCTCTTTCATAGTTGAGACGATAAAAATCGGCATGGATGATGTGTAGGTTATTGACTGTGAACTCATGGATCAAATTAAAGGTAGGAGATGTAACCGGCTCTTCTACCCCCCAGAGCCTGAGAAATTCCCGAGCGAGGAAGGTTTTTCCCGCACCTATATCCCCGATAAGAAGGACGATATGACGGGAGTTGATGTGAGGGAAAATATCCTTTGCCATCTCCTGAGTATCGGTTTCGGTAATTACCTTTTTGGAGATGATCATTTTTTTATCTATATTTACTTTATTATTGTCAATCATTTTAATTATATGGTCAAATGTAGTTGATGTCTCGAATGGTGCTTTTTTCTATTAATCGGCGTAGATGAGCCTTCATTTTGATCTGCCTCATCTCTTCCCAGAGATCACTTCTTACTTTTTTGATAATTTCTTCAAAATTGGGAATAAAATCATTTCGATTTTGAATATGAAGAAATAAACCAAGGTAGTGATAAGATTTATTTTTTTGATTCTCTGCCAGCTTTTTAACTTTTAATGGAGTGAAATAAAGAGATTCTCCCGAAGAATCGGTGACCTGGGAAATTCCAGTTTTAGTTAGACTCTCAAAAAACTCAAGACCTTTCCGGGTCAACTCTCCTATTGGAGTTTTCCATTTCTGGGAGAAGAAATAAGATTGAAATTCACTCTTGGCCATTTTTAAAAAAATTATTTTCTCCCCATCATCTGAATTAATGAATCGGCTAAGATCAGTAGGTGCTGTTTTAGATAGTTGATTTCGGATATAGGTAAGATCTTCGTATATTTGGATATGAAATTCCGGTCTAGGGTAATGGAAACCAATTTCTAAATATTGGAATTCCTTAGAAATAAAGTAATGCTCCTTGTTATCTTCATAGAAAGTTCGGAGATGGGATATTTGGGGAGGTATGAGGTCTTGGCATACCTGATCTATATAATGACTCTCTTTCAGCTTTCCTTTTATGTATTTCTTAACTTCTTTTTCTTCTCCGGGTAGGGTTTTCTTTGAGAAAAACAAGAGATATTCCCTATCAATAGTTTCATCGGGAATGATCATCTCTAGTCTCTCTACCTCTTGGCGAAGGATGGTTTTATAGATTAATCCTTCTTTGACTGATTGAAGGAGGGCGTCTCTTTCTTCAAGAGTGAGGAGTTGTTTTTGCCCCTTTATGATATACTCCAACTCTTCGTTGATAAGATCGTCCTCAATTATCTCACCATTGATTTCAAGTCCCATAATTTTTATTTTATTCTATAATTATAAGATAATCTCTATGAAACGATTCCGAATCCTTTCAGTAGCTCACTCGATTATAATAGTCTCTTTCCTTTATGTGTCTCTTTCTGCTCAAACCAATCAAGTCACCCTTATTTCGTCTCCTTTATCGAATGACCTTACCAATTCTTCGATCATTCATCCTATACTGTTTCAAGAAGGGAATTGGATATTGAGTTATGGTTTAGGTTATGGGGGAGTTGGAACTTTTTTCTATGCCTTTGGATTCAGTTTAGATCCTTATAAAACATCCCATGTCTACCTTCATAGCTTAACAATGACTTTGGCTGCGGATTACTTTTTTGGTAATTTTTTTAATATTGGAGTTGATCTTACCATGGGAGGAAATTTAAACAGGACAATAGCGGTGGGGGGTGAACAACTATATGGGGGCTATACTCAATTATTTTTTCTTTTAACTGGACTCCGAACTTTGGTTCATTATTCTTTTGCCCGAGCTGATATATATGGGGGGATCAGTATTGGGTTAGGCCTAACCCGGCAAACTTTTTTCCAACAAACTTCTTTTGATGATAAAAATTTTTTAGCTCAATCTAATAATCATTGGTTATTGGGATGGATATTTCGGCTCGGTTCTCGTTTCCACCTTTCTGATCATCAAGGTATCTATGTAGAAATAGGTTTTCCCTTCACCTGGATTTCTTTAGGGGGATATTATCAAATAAAATAATGAAGATGAAAGTTGATAAGATATTATTCATTATTACCCTATTTAAAGATATGAAGGAATTATACTTAAAAAATAAAAAGAACTCTGATAATTAGATTTTTTTCTATTATTTACAATCAATTTAATCATTGTGTTGGTTATTTTTTATTGACCGATTTATATGGATAATTATCTGGTGATTGGGATAATTTTCGGTACAAGGAATGCAGACGGAACTTTACGGGGTGTCGAAGATGATTTTATATGTACTCAGAATAATTTATGGAAAATCAACAATTACTTTCCCATGTTACAATTTTACGTAATAGCGATAAATATTGAATAGGCAATAAGCAATTTAACTTATATAAATCATGGAATGGTTAGGCGATAACTTACTTCTTCAGATTCTATTTTTAGTTGTTGTGGGGATTGTAACCGGATTTATCAATACCGTGGCTGGAGGTGGATCCCTTCTTACCCTCCCCCTCCTTATCTTTATGGGCCTATCACATACCTATGCTAACGGGACCAATCGGGTGGGGATATTGTTTCAAAGTATCGGGGCTGCATCAGGTTTTCGTAATCAAAAAGTAACCTCCTTTCCTCTTGGGTTGAAACAGGGAGTCGTGGCAGGGTTAGGTGCGATTTTTGGAAGCATCTTAGCTGTAGAAATAGATGCGGATGTCTTCAAGAGAACCTTAGCCTTCATCATTGTTGGAGTGGTAGCTGTTATCGTAGTCAACCCCAAACCCGAAGTAGTTAAATTTAAGAGTCTAATACTCCAACGTATATTCAGCTTATTTGGTTTTTTCATAGTGGGGATTTATGGTGGTTTTATTCAAGCGGGTGTAGGGTTTCTCTGTATATTGGTGAGTCGTATTTTTGATAGGGTAGACCTTCATAGAGCCAACCATGCCAAAATGTTTGCTACCTTCTGTATCTCTATGGTTGCGATTAGTATCTTTATTTATCATGACTTGGTTATTTGGTCCTATGGTATTCCCCTAGCCCTGGGAGGGGTATTAGGCGCTTGGTTTGCAGGAAATTATTCAGTTAGAAAAGGGGAGGGGTTTGTTAAAGTGTTTTTGATGGTAATGGCCAGTGCTATGGCAGTAAAACTCTTTTTCTTTTGATTTCCTTACTTATTTGCTCACCCATGCGTTATCTGTTAATAATTTTGATTTTTTTAAATGTGAAGATATTTCCGGTTTCACGTTTACCTAACTTGTGTAATGCTGTACTTAGCCACCCTATTTCCCATAACAATTTTAGCTACAGTCGGGGTTTTAGGAGTGGAAATTTTTCCCATTGGGGGATTGATATTTCCACTCCGATAAGAACAAAGATATTTGCGATCCGTTCTGGAGTAATTGAGATGGCGAAATGGGATCGAAATTTTGTTGGCATTAATGAAGAAGGCGGATTGGGATTTGGATATTATATCATCATTCGTTATGATGACGGGCATACCGGTTATTATGCTCATCTTACTCCCAAGAGTGAAAATTATTCTGTAGGAAAAAGGATCTTAGCCGGTGAAGTGTTGGCTTTAAGTGGGAATAGTGGTAGAAGTACTGGCCCCCATCTTCATTATGGAGAAAGAGACTTAAGGGGGAGATGGATTGACCCTACTCCCATCATAGTTGAAAGTCATTATCGGGACTATTCTCAAATCAAATTAAAGCCGGTTTTTGCAAAACTTCATAGATTGGAAAAGAGAAAACAGAGGAATTGTCAAAAAGGTGAAGATAAAGTCAAAATTATTCCTCGAAACCAAAAAAGGCAAAATTTTAATGCGGTGAAAGATTCTGTAAAAAGAAAGAACCTCTGGTCTCCAGAAAAAACGGGATGGTGAGAATTAGGTTTGTTTTTTTTTGAATTTTAAGTAATGTTTTGATTTTTTATAAAAATAGTGTTGAAATATATTAAAATATGTTAAAATATCCCATGGAATTAATATTAGCTAAACCCCGTGGTTTCTGTGCGGGGGTGGAACGAGCCACTGTGATAGTCGAAAAAGCATTAGAAAAATATTCATCTCCGATTTATGTACGTCATGAAATTGTTCATAATAAATCGGTGGTGGAAAATTTCAAAAAAAAGGGAGTGGTATTTGTGGAAGAACTTTCTGAGGTACCTAGTGGTTCCGTGGTTATTTTTTCAGCCCATGGAGTGGCTCAATCGGTCTATGATGATGCGGGAAACCGATCTCTTACTATCATTGATGCCACCTGTCCCTTGGTCAAAAAGGTACACTTTTCGGTAAAGAAATATAATAAAAAAAATGTTCATGTTATTTTGATTGGCCATCGCCAACATGTTGAAGTGGTGGGGACTTTGGGACAGCTTCCCGAAGGCAATGTTACATTGGTGGAAAGTGAAGAGGATGTTAAAAAGTTGAGTTTCCCTAAAGATCAACCACTAGCCTTTGCTACTCAAACCACTCTTTCCATTTTTGAAACCCAAGGAATTATTGATGCTTTAAAAAATAAATATCCAGACATCATGGGGCCAGAGAGTGGGGATCTTTGCTATGCTACCACCAACCGGCAAAAAGCAGTGATGGACCTCGCTCGTTCTGTCGATGTTTTTCTAGTAGTTGGTTCATCTAATAGCTCCAATTCTAATCGGTTACGGGAAATGGCCGATAAAGAAGGAGTAATGGCTTATCTTATTGATGGCAGTAGAGAATTTAAGCCGGAATACATTGAAGGACATAAAAAGATAGGCATTTCTTCTGGAGCTTCAGCACCTGAATACCTGGTTAATGAATTAGTGGAACATCTAAAAAATAATTATCCGATTAACTCGGTTAAAGAGTGGATGGTTATTGAAGAGGATGTTCACTTCCCCCTCCCCTTGGAGTTTCGCCCTAAATCCAAAGTCAAAGCCTAGTATATTATTTTTAGAATGGGTGAAGGACAGTTAATAAAACTAGAGTTCAAAGCCCTGGAACCTTGAAAATTTGAGATAGAAGAACTTTTTTCGGATATCCATGCACTGGAAGGAACATAAAGGATATAAGATTTATTTTTTTAACTTAGATATCTTTATCTGGATTTATGAGAGGCATATTAGGCATATGAAGATATTCTCAATGATAAACAGATGTAATTCGAAATTATAACTATCTGATCAATTAATGATGGAGTTCGGGAAATTCGTTTTATTGAGGAAGCAGTAACCTCATTAACTACTAGCCATTGGATCAAGTTTTAATTATGCCTCAATTATCTTTTAAAGTTGCTGCTATAGAGCTTTCTTTATTTGACGTTGAGAAAGAACAACGGGATAACACAGCTTTTTCTCGATTAGCCGAATTTCTAAAACTTCCTCTTATTAAAGTTATTCCTGTATCTCCAGAAGAACTTCTTCCTCAGATTTTTAATATGACAGAAGGATACGACTTTCTCATGGTTGGACATTTGGATAGTGGTTTCTATAATGCCGAGGAGAATCGGAAGCTATTGGAACAGGTACTCAAATATGAGATCGATATAGGTTTTGGGGATAATTATCCGGGTGGGGTGATCGCAGAATTCTTTCGTCGGGAAACTTTTCCAGTGATGGAAAATATTCGTAAACAAAATAATATTACAGTCAAAAGAAATGTCTTTGAGGAGATCATAGCGGTAGACCATAATACTTTTGATTTGGAAAATCATTATGCCGAGATAGCCCTTCGTTCTCTTCGATTATCGTTTTACACGGATAATCTCCAAGATCGTATTATTGCTAACTCCATTAAAAGTTTCTTTTCAGAAGGAACCGATTTTCTTCACATCTCCTATCGGGAATTTGCTGAAACTATCCTTAAGTATCGACATCTTTTGAGAACCCATCCTAAATATTATGAGATAGCTATAACTCACCGGGCAGTTCAAAAAAATATCTACCTTCCTGATCGACATGAAGAATGTGATCTCACTCTAGAGAATTTTCGAACTGTTCTTAGTAAAACTATTTCCTTTGCCGAAAGGCCGGTGATTGCTTTTAGTGGTTTTGGGGAAATGACAGCCCATCCGCAATGGTGGGATTTGGTGGAAGAAGTTCTGGGGCAAGGGCAGAAATGTATTCTTGAAACTGCCGCGGTTTTTTGGAACAAAGAGATATCTGATTATTGGTTAAAACATCCGAGAAATGACCTCCTTACAATTATTTTTAAAATAGAGGCAGTCGATTCGGAGCTTTATGCGAGCATACGCGGAAATGCTTTTCCTCTTACCACAATTTTGGATAATATTGAGTACTACCTTCTCCGTAACCCCGAACATTCCTATGTTGAAACCGTAAAGACTACCGCCACCTTTAAACATCTGCCTGCCTTTTATGATCATTTCTCCCGTTATACTAAAAAAATCATTGTTGGGAAATACAATACTTATTGCAATGTTCTTCCGGAAAGACGAATCAATCCTATGAAGCCCTATGATCAAATTGACTGTTGGCATCTTAAAAGAGGTATGAAAATTGATGCTCATGGAGAGGTATGGTTATGTAAGCAGGATATCAACAAAAAACATTCTTTAGGTAACCTCATTACTGAACCGATTGAGGAGATCTATAAACGAGGGCAGGTCTTCTTTGAACAACACGTAGCTGGTTGGGATTTTTGTAAAAATTGTGATGAATTTTATACCTATAATTTTTAATTTTTTAAATTTACTTTTTACTTTTAGGAGGATATATGAAATATAGAGTTTATCAAGTTAGTGAAATCTCTGATGAAAATTCTCAAGAGAAGTTTAAGGGAGAGATTGCCACTCTACAGGCCAATTCTCCAGAAACAGGAAAAGTGATGATTCAAGTTCATTATTCATCCCTCAACTACAAGGACTACCTTTCCTCAATCGGAAATAAAGGGATTACCCGTAATTATCCCCATGTTCCTGGAATTGATGCTTCTGGGGTAGTCTTAGAAAGTGCTTTTTCGGAATACAAACCGGGAGATGAAGTGGTGGTAACCGGGTATGATCTGGGAATGAATACTCCAGGCGGTTTTGGAGAGATTATTACCGTTCCTGGAGAATGGATTGTTCCTCGCCCAAATGGTCTCACTTTAGAAGAAACCATGATTTATGGTACTGCAGGTTTCACGGCAGCTCAGTGTGTGGAAGCAGTTATTAATTCTGCAGAAGCGAATAATATTAACCTCAAAAAACTTCCAATTGCAGTAACCGGTTCTGGAGGTGGGGTAGGGAGTGTGGCGATAATGATCCTCTCCCATCTCAACTATGAGGTTGTATCTTTGACTAGAAACTTGCAAGATGACTTTATTCAAAAACTTCCCGGTATTCCCCGTTCCTTGGATGAATGGCAGGCAGGACTTGATGAAGGAAGACCTCTCCTTAAATCG
This sequence comes from Spirochaetota bacterium, assembly GCA_965224715.1. Taxonomy (GTDB): domain Bacteria; phylum Spirochaetota; class UBA12135; order COTS27; family CAXSBA01. Next base: position 866,921 of record OZ245054.1, read on the forward strand.
GAGTGGAGCAGTGTTGTCGATACCGTGGGGGGTAAAGTATTGAGTGATCTTATCCGTAGTTGTGAGTATCGGGGGACAGTAGCTTGTTGTGGGATGGTGGCTGGTATCGAGCTTAATACTACAGTTTTTCCCTTCATTTTAAGAGGAGTTCGCTTGATCGGAGTTGATAGTGCAGAATGTCCTCTCCATCTCAAGAAGAAAATTTGGGAAAAACTTGCAGGACCTTGGAAGCCTGATCTAGAAAGATTAAAAACCTTGATTTCCTTAGAGGAATTGGATCAAACTCTTAAACTTATGAAAAATGGAAAAATTCGAGGGAGAGTAGTTTTAAAACATAAACAAAATTAATTTAATTCAGTGGAGTAATTATGAATCAACAGATAAATGATAGTTTTGAAGTTTTAGCCTTAATACGAAAAAAGTTTCTTGAAATGATAGAAACCTTGAGCTTGGAACAGTTAAACAGAATTCCGCATAGCTTCAATAATAATTTGATTTGGAATATCATCCATTCCATGGTATCCACTGATCTATTGATCTATGGACCTTGTGATTTGAACATTCCCCTTTCTAAATGGGTCGATAATTATCGAAAAGGAAGTAAACCTGATTCTTCTGTTCCAGTATCCGTACAAATGTTGGAAGATGTAAAGAGGGCACTCTCTTCCTGTCATGAAAGGTTAATAGAGGATTATAAGAAAAAAATTTTTCATAATTATCAACCTTATCAAACTCAATTTGGAATTACCCTCTCCAATGTGGAATATGGCATCCTCTATGCCACTAACCATGAGATGCTCCATTTAGGCTGTTCTATGGCTCTCAGAAAAGTTGTTAGTTAAGAGTTATTGGGAGGATTTTGACTTGTGCCTCTTTATTTCGAAGAGGAGCAAGATACTCTGTTTCCCAAACCAATTTTTGGTCGGTAATTTTCTCATCACCGTTATAGTTAATAAGCATATTAGCAGCTAACTTACTGTAGAGGGGGGCTAGGGATAGACCACTTTTATAAAGGGCGGTAGCTATAAATAAGTTTCGGTTTATATAACCCAGGAGGGGTAGCTTGTCATGATAATAGAGTCTTTTTCCGGTAAGTATCTCCAGGGTTTGAGGATTGAATTTAGGGAGAAGGCTGAGAATTTCCTGTTTTAGTATTGTTTCCGGTTCGATTTTCATATTTCCATTTTCTTGTTTCCTGAGATTATAGCTTCCGAAAAAAACTTGATCCGGTTTGTAAAGGAGATAACGTTTATTAGCCAAGGTGATGAGAATTTTCTTAGATGGAAAGAGTTCTTTAAGAAAGGGATCAGTGATGAGGATAGTTCCAGTTAAATTTTTTAGTTTATAGAATTTTTCTGGAAACGTTTGTTTTGTCTTCTGATCTATTCTGGTGAAAATTTTTTTGGTTTCACTTCCAGTAGCTAGGATTACCTTATTTGTTGTGAGGATATGCTCTCTTTCCCTATCGATATATTTTACCGTAACATTATCTTGTTTACGATTGGTGTGAATATCTATAACTTCACCGATAGCATATTTTACTCCCAGAGCTTTTCCAGCTTTTTTGAGAGTGGTGAGAAGGATTTTTGGATCCAAGCAATGAGAATTGAATTTTAGTCCGGTGATCTTACCAGAAAAAAAATCACTTTGTTTTAATATACTACATATAGGTTTGGGAGGGAGTTTTCTTTCCCAATCAATGGCTCTCTCCCGTTCCAATCGACGAAGACGTTTTTCTAAAATCTGAGTCTGTTCTGGAGATTCATCATAGAGATGGTAATGAATGATAGGATGATAGCCTACCTCAATTTTACCCAGAACAGATTCAATAGCAGTAAGGAATTCTGGATAACTTCGAATAGATTCAACGATCTGTCGACGAAGAGGAGAGAGAAAATGTTGAGCTCCGTGGGTTGCTAAGATTCCAGCGGCCTGAGAGCTAGCAGAAAATGATTTTTCTGAATCAATGAGGATGATGGAACAAGACTGATTTTTTGAAAGACGATGGGCCAAGCGAAAGGCAATGGACAATCCCATAATTCCTCCACCGATAATGGTATAAGAGGTCATTTCATTTAAGTCAGGATATTGTAATCGTTTTAAAATTTTTGATGAATTGGTAAACTTCCTTCAAGGCAATTTCAAGAGTAGCTTCAGGGTTCTTAGGATTCCGAGTGAGACTTTCTTCCAAAAGTCGGATTATTTTACTCCCAACTACCGCCATGTCTGCTTTCCCAAGCAGAGGCAAACTGTCTTCCAGGCTTTCAATTCCAAATCCAGCTGCTATCGGTATGGAAAAATATTCCTTGACTGTATCAAGAAAGGCAATCCCGGAATCATGAGACTTCTTACTCCCAGTAATCCCAACTTTTAAGGTGGTATAGATAAATCCTCCCAGTTTTAAGGAAGCGATTTCTTGAAGACGATCTTTTTTTACCGAGGGGGAAATCACCGGAATAGGATACAGATTGAAAGGAGCAATATGCTCTAGGAATGCTTCATGAGGATTGTCTAAGGGGAGGTCAGGAATGATAAGTCCGCTCATTCCCGTATCTTGAGCCCGGGAAAAGAAATCTTTTAATCCCATTTTAAACGGAATATTGTAATAAGTCATAAGAAGAAGAGGAAGATGGGTTTCTTTCCTCACCTGAGAGAGCCAACTCCAAAAAGTGTTGAGATTCATGCCTTGATTTAGAGCTATATGATTGGCCTTGACGATGGTAAGTCCATCAGCCATGGGATCGGAGAAAGGGATTTGGATTTCAATCATGTCGCTCCCAGCCGCTTCCATGGTCTTAATACATTCCCGGGAAATATTGATATTGGGATAGCCTGCTACCACATGATTCATTAGTTTTAGTCCCGGGCGGATTAATGCTTGGTCGATCGCTTTTTGATTCATGATTAATTATAACTTGAGTTAAGAAGAAAGCTATATTGAGGAGTTACCTTAAGCGTAATCATTTTCCAAGCTGAGATCCTACCAATTCACTGTTGTAAAAATAAATAATGCCAACTTTAATGGAAGTCAGATGGTTGTCATAAAAGCAGCGAACTTCACCAGTTATATATAAACTTTTATCTTCACAAAACAGTAGAACTGATGTTCTCCAGGTTTCCCCATCCCTTCTTAAAAGAGGGGCTGTTTCAATCATAAATGAAGAGAGAAAAATATTTTTACAAATATTTTAAAGTAATGCTTTTTGGAAAATCTTTTTGTTGTAGTCGGCGAGGATTTCCGGTAGCAATAAGTTGGCCACCGCGAGGACCACTTCCAGGCCCCAAGTCGATGATGTGATCCAAACTACGAAGAAATTCGATATTATGTTCGATAGTAACCACACTTCCTCCCGCGGAGATTAATTTTTCTAAGAGACGGATTAATTTTTCGATATCTCGAAAATGAAGACCAGTTGTGGGTTCGTCTAAAAAATACAAGGTATTCAAAGGATTATCCATGGCCAGTTGATAGGCAATTTTAAGTCGTTGTCTTTCCCCCCCGGAGAGAAGGGAGGTTTTAAAACCGAGTTTTAGGTAGCCCAATCCCGCTTCAAGCATCCGAGTAATTTTTCTTTGTAGAAACTGAAAGGGATAAAAAAATTTTTCGGCTTCTTGAAAGGTCATCTCCAAAACTTCGTGAATATTCTTGCCGTTATAAAATACATCCAAAACTTCATATTTAAAACGTTTTCCCTGACACTCTTCACAAATGATGTTGACATTGGAGATAAAGTGCATTTCTATTTCCTCCTCTCCCAATCCATAACATTTGGGACAACGTCCCAAGTCGGAATTGAAAGAGAAATGAGAAATAGTATAACCTCGGGCTTTAGAGGTTTTGCTTCTGGCAAAGATTTTCCTAACATCACTGTAAATATCCATATAGCTGATCAAGGTGGATCGTTTGTTGAGGGACACCGGACTCTGATCCACTACTCGAATTCTCTCGATAGCAAATTCTATCTCCTTCTCTTCACTCCAGGCTGATATTTCTGCTTTTGTCCCTTTCTGTTCTTTATTTGATTTCTTTAAACTTTTTATGTTTTTTTTTGCCGATGAGGGGAGGTGTATTTTTTCCTCCAATAGTTTTTCCATTGCCTCTAAGAGAGAGCTTTTCCCAGAGCCGGATACTCCGGATATTCCTACAAGTTTGTTTAAGGGGAGGATAAGATCAAGATTATGAATATTGTTTTGATTAAGAGAAGTAAATCGCAGGTGGTGATCAGTAGAGATAAATGGAAGAAATTTTTTTCGAGGATAGATGAATTTATTATCAAGTTCTGTTTTATTTTTCTGATTTTTTTTTGGGGGGTTAAGATAGTCGAAGAAACTGGTTTTCTTAAGCTGGGATCGTTGATTCGGTCCGGCGTAGATTACCTGTCCTCCAGATTCACCAGCCCCAGGTCCGATATCGACGATATAGTCAGCCTTCTTGATTAGTTGAGCATCATGTTCGATGACTAGTACAGTATTGCCTAGATCTCTAAGATATTGCATTACCTGGATTAGTTTGTGGTTATCATGCTCATGAAGGCCGATAGTAGGTTCGTCAAGAACATAAATGACATCGTGGAGTTGGTTGCCGATTTGGGTGGAGAGGCGGACACGCTGAAGTTCTCCACCGGAAAGAGTTCCGGTTTCCCTATCCAAAGTTAGGTAGTCAATTCCAAGGTTAAGCATCTGTTCTATTCGAAAGGTAATTTCTTCCACAGTTTCCCGGGCGATCTGCCATAAGGCAGAGCTTTGTTTTCTTAGATAGTCGGGAAGTTCGTTAAAAAAAATTTTGGCTTCTTTAATAGACAATCCACATGCATCATCAATCCCTAATCCATTAATTTTAAATTTGAGAAGATAGGTTTGCAAGCGAGCACCCACACAAATAGGACATTGAGCCAAAGGAGCAAGGTATTTTGAATGGATACCCTTTTGAGTAGCGTTGTGGTAAATTACATTTTCATCTTGCTCGGTAATAGGAAGAAGTTTATAATAAAGTCCAGGCCAGTGTATTTTTTCTCTTTCTCCTTTTCCTGATTGATATGATAAAGGCTTTCCCCAGAGAATAAATCTTTTCTCTTGTTTTTCAAGTTTTAACCAAGGCTTGGAGATAGCCTTGCGTTCTTTCGGATTAAGTTTATTCAAAATACTATGAAATTCAACTAAGGTATCTTTTAAATAAGAAAGGAGTTTTTTATCTAAGGATTCTGGAAAAGGGAGATGGGGGCTGCTCATTATATCCTTTTCATCCCATCCCGTAGCTTTTCCAATCCCATTACAGTTGGTACAAGCTCCTAAGTGGTGATTGAATGAAAAATGTCGGGGAGTGATTTTATCTTTTATCGTTTGATTATGTTTCCAGCAACTAGCATAGCCAGTATACCATAGATAGTTCATTTTTTCTAAAGAAAGATCATTGTAATCCAAGAAACATGCGGTTTTATTGCCGACTTGATAGGCCTTCTCAAGGGCAGCGATAATCCGTTCTTCATTTTCTGGTAGTACCTCCACCCGATCCACTATTAAGAAGGCTTCCTGCATCTTTGGCTGCCAAGAAGAGTTTATCTGATCGATTTTAATAACTTTTCCATTGATGAGAAGGCGAAGGAAACCACTTTCTTTGAAAGCCTTCACTGCTTTAGGTAGGTCAGCCTTTCTTTGAATGAGAAACCCCTGATCTTTTTGGTGACAGATAGGAGCCATAACCAAGACCGATTTTCCTGGAAGTTGGGATAGAATATCTTTGGTCGTCATGGTTTCACTGTGTTTGCGAAGGGGTTCATCACATATCGAACAATAAGGGATTCCCACGTATGCGAATAGGTTTCTCAAGTTATCATAGATTTCGGTTTGGGTGGCGATGGTGGATCGGGGGTTAGGATTCCCCTTTTTTTGGTCAATGGCGATGGTAGGGGAGAGATTCTCCATCGCTTCCACAGGAGGACGTTCTAGCCTACCCAAAAAACGTCGGGCATAGGTGGAGAGTGACTCTAGATACTTTCTCTGCCCCTCGGTGTGAATGCTGTCCATGGCGATTGAGGATTTTCCAGAACCGGAAACTCCAGTGAAAACTATAAACTGATTCTTAGGTAGGTCGAGATCAATGTTTTTAAGATTATGCTTATGGAGTCCTTTTATAGTAATTGTATGAGTTTTAGAAAATATTTTTTTCTTTTTGCTGGGTTGACTAGGTTTGGAGATGATTGGTTTTGTTGATCTTTTTGGAAAAAAGTGAGGTTGATGCTTTTTCTGTAAAAAATAACCATTTTCTTTCTTTTCCTGACGTTTCAAATAGGACTTCATCACTTCACCGGTTGCGGTTCCAGATTTAGGGAGATCGCTCATCTTCCCAAAAAATACTATCTGCCCCCCACCTTCACCACCTTGAGGTCCCATTTCGATAATATGATCAGCAGACTTGATTACTTCGTAATTATGTTCGATAATCACCACACTGTTGCCCTGATCTACTAAGGAGTGAAGAGCTGAGAGAAGTTTTTCAATGTCCGAAAAGTGGAGACCAGTTGTGGGCTCATCAAGGAGATAGAGGGTATTGCCCGAGCTATTCTTACTAAGTTCTGATGCTAATTTGACCCTTTGAGCCTCCCCTCCGGAGAGGGTGGTTGAGTTCTGTCCCAACTTCATATAACTGAGGCCAATCTCATTTAAAAACCTTAATATCTTCTCTACTTTGGGATGAGCAATAAAAAATTTATGGGCTTCCTCAATGGTCATTTCCAAAATATCATAAATATTTTTATTTTTATAAGAAACTGATAGGGTGTTCCGGTTAAAACGTTGACCATCACAGGCTTCACAGATAACTTCGATGGTAGAAAAGAATTGGGTCTCGATACGATTTACTCCCGATCCTTGACATTCCTCACAGCGCCCTCCTTTAAGATTAAAGGAAAACCTACTTTTGCCATAACCTCGTAGTTGAGCATCCTTGGTTTGAGCGAAGAGGTCGCGAATACTTCCCCAGGCATCAGTATAAGTAGCGGGATTACTACGGGGAGTACGTCCAATCGGTTTTTGATTGATTTCGATAACTTTGTTGATTTGAGAAAATCCTGTAATTGTAATTCCACCTACTATTACCTTGTCAAGTTTGTTTTTCTTTTTGTTTTTAATTTTTTTTGTTTTGGCTTCAGGATCAGAACTATCTTTAGAAAAGGCTAAGGCTGTGGAAACGGTTTGTGAGAGAACATCAAATAGGGTGGATTTTCCCGATCCTGATACCCCGGTCAAAACAGTCATAATCTTGAGAGGAATATCTATTTTAAGTCCTTTCAAATTAAAACGATGAATAGGGTGGAGGCTAAGAACAGAAGGTTCTTTCCGAGTTTGTAGTGGAAGTGCAATATTACTCCTCCCAATCAAATAGTTGATGGTAGTATTGTCTGCTTTATGTTTAAAAATGTCGGAGGGAGTTCCATTGAAGGATACTTCTCCACCATGGACTCCAGCCCCAGGTCCGATCTCAACTAGATGATCGGCTGCTAACATGGTTTCTTCATCATGCTCAATGACGATAAGCGAGTTATGTTGACTTTGAAGACGCTTTAGGGTTTGAATCAGTTTTTGATTGTCGATGGCATGAAGACCGATTGAGGGCTCATCCAAAACATACAGACATCCTTCCAATCCACTCCCCACTTGGGCTGCTAGACGGATTCTTTGAGCCTCACCTCCGGAAAGAGTATTTGCCTTTCTATTTAGGCTTAGGTAGTCAAGTCCGACATTGATCAAAAAGCTAATACGTTCCTGGATCTCTTTCACAATTGGTTTCCAGATCGCTTCTGGGAATTTGCTAAAATCTGCTTCCCCGATGGTTGTAGCCAACTCTTGAATTTGCATCTGATTATAGCTATGGATATTCCTATCATTCAAGGTAACATAGCGAGCAACTAAACCTAATCCGCTTCCCTTACATTCTGAACAGGATTGTTGCCTCTGAAACTGTCTTAAGTAAGAGATTCGGTAGCGGTCATAAATTTTATTTAGGAGGGCAAGGATACTAAAAGAAGTGTTTTTCTTTTCTTTACTTTTCTTCTTTCTTTTGAGTAAAAAAGTGTCGCTGGGTTTTCCGGTCAAGATATGTTGTCGAATATTTATAGGGACTTCCTGCCAGGGAAGATCGGGGTCAATGCCATAGAGATGGTAGATTTTCAAAATCGCACTATGGCCTTTTCTGGTATAGAGAACATTGCCCTTGTCGTTAAGAACAGCCAAAGCTCCATTGAATATTGACTTATTGGGGTCTCTTACCATTAATGTCGGGTCAAAAGTTTCTACATAACCTAATCCTTGACATTGGGAACAGGCATCCTGGGGAGAGTTAAAGGAGAACATCTTAGGTTCCATTTCTTTGATTCCAGTGCCGCAAATCTGACAAGCATTTTTAATATTGGTGATCACATAGTCCTTATTTTCATAAGTTATTCGGGTAACTTTTTCATCTTGATTTAAAACGTTGTAGTTCAAAAAAGAAACTTTCCCTCCGGTAAGGTCCACAGACTTATATACTGAGTCGGTGATTCGAGGAAGATTTTCTTGAGTAACGATAACTCGATCCAATACGATTTCCAAAGTGTGCTTTTCATAGCGGGCTAGGATAATTTCTTCTTCCAATCGCCTGAGTTTACCGTTCACCAAAATTCGAATAAAACCTGCTTCCCGAAATTCATTAAGTTCTTTACGGTATTCTCCTTTACGGTCTACGATTACAGGAGCCATAATCAAAAGAGTTTGATTTAAACGTTCTCGATAAAGTTGTTTGATGATCACTTCGGCAGTTTGACTGTGGATGGGACCATGTCCGTTAGGGCAATGAGGGGTTCCCAGTCGAGAAAAAAGTAAGCGAAGGAAGTCATAGATTTCAGTGATGGTTCCTACAGTAGACCTGGGATTTCTTCCTACAGATTTTTGATCTATACAAACCGTAGGAGACAGTCCGTCAATTTTATCTACACTAGGGCGATCAATATTTTGGATAAATTGTCGGGCATAGGCGGAAAGAGATGCGATATAACGTCGTTGTCCCTCCATAAAAATGGTATCAAAAGCTAATGAGGATTTACCTGAACCGGAAACACCGGTAAAAACGATCATCCGGTTTCGAGGGAGGTCTAGGGATATATTTTTAAGGTTATGCTCACGTGCGTTCTTGATACTCAGATAGTTGCTCATGAAGTGGGAAATCAGACTCTCACTTTATAATTAGGCGAAGGGGAAAATAAGTGCTGATGCCTTCCACCCCCTCCTCTAAATCCAGAAAAAAGTAAGGTGTTATAAAGGCAGAACCTATTAAAGTGGTCATCGTTTATTTTAATGTAGTCATCGTCTTTATAGGGAAAGAAGACTACTTTTTCCTCCTTTAAAGAAAAACGATGGAGGTCATGGAGGATAAAGGAGGGAATTTTTTGTTTTTGAGGGTGAAAGTGAGAATAATAAGATAAACGATTTTCACACTGATTAGGACCATAACCGGTAAAGGGATCGGTATGGATTAGAGTTTCAATCGCTTCATGATCCTTGATATAAGGAAGGAGATAATTCATCGGTTTCAGAAAATAAAAAAAAATAATAAGCTCTTGATTGTCCATTTGATTTAGCTTTTGCATCTCTTTATGGATACTTTTCTCCCATCTTTCATCAATTTCGAATTCTAATCGATTATCTTTAAGGTATGGAAGTTTTTTACTTAGACTATCACCTTCCTCTCCGATACAAAATTGGGGTATCTTAAAGAGCTGGAGACGTTCAAGGATTTTTATATATGGTAAAGTTTCTTTGGCATAATCATTGACCACTGAAGGGTAAATCTTTTTGATTTCCTTTTCTATTTCGACTTCTGGATAATGATTATCAGAGATAAACAGGTTTACAATTTCTTGACTGCTTTGAGGTAGGTCTAAATAGACCCGCTGAATAGACTTGTATTCATTGATTGCTGAGAAAAGACGATTTATATCGATGGCTAGAAAGGGACTTATGGTCCACATACACCAGAACAGGATTTTCTTTTTTTCAAAATAGTTTTGAACATATTCTTCAATGCTGATCCGGTTATTTTCAAACTCATTTTTTATAACAGTAAATTTATCTTGACCTTTTTGAGATAGATGTTCCCATGGCTGATTATCTTGAATGTATTCATAATCACTTTCCTCAAGATTAAGAATTTTCTTCATTTTTTGGGAAAAGTAGATTTCCTTGAGATTCTTAATTTCAATCAAATTGATTTTTTTATAATATTCATTAGGATAATGGAGGAGAGAGACAAAGATAAGAGCTCGTATGAAATGGTTGTCGCGGCTTTTTAATGTATCATAGATGACATGAAACTCATCTTTCTTGAGGAGAAGATGACGGGACTTGATAAATTTTTCTTGAAGTTTGACCAGATCCAGAATTATATCAATAAAGTAATTCTTTTTTTGAAGATGAAAAAATAGAACTAAGGTGTTGAGCTCTTTTAGAGTATTCTGGGTGAGGGTATGGAAGAGAAAAGAGCGGATATAAAGATTAAGATGTGAATCTAAAATAAAATTCTCTTGATAATTGTCATTACTGTAAACTGTAACTTCAAGTTGTTTTAACTCTGGAATGAATTCTTCGGGATAATTTTTTTCAATAAATATTTGGAGCCGACTAAGAGAAGCTTCTAAAGCAACTTGAAAAAATTCCAACTTGGTGTCTTTTTTGAAAATTGTAGTTTCTTTCTCACTTAAAACCCGACACCACTTTTTATAGGTTATAGGATCGTTTTCAGTTGAGTCTTTCATCACCGTACTTCACTATCATCAATTTACAATTTGCAAACATTACTATTATACAATAGATATGTTTGGGTTGTTCAAGAGGCATTAAAGAGTTATTGCCTTATATCACTTTTGTAATCTCGTTTACCAAAAATAGCACTTCCAATCCGGATCATAGTAGCTCCTTCCTCAAGAGCAATTTGGTAATCATGGCTCATTCCCATGGAAAGCTCTGGTAACTTAGATCCAGTTTTTTCTTCAAGACGATCCCTCCATTCTCGTAAAGTTTGAAAACACATCCGAATGATTTTCTTATTTTCTGTAAAGGGAGCTAAGGTCATGAATCCTTTCAGTTGTAGGTGGGAAAGGCTTGAAACATATTGAGCTAGTTTAGAGGTTTCTTCCCAACCTTTACCGAATTTACTGGTTTCTCCCGTAGTATTTGCTTGAATTAATACCGGGAGTTGACGATTACTCCGGATAAGTTCTTTTTCTAAAGTATCGGCTAGTTTCTTTGAGTCTAGAGATTGAAGATAATCGATATGGGGAATAACCATTTTTACCTTATTGGTCTGGAGATGGCCTATTAGGTGGAGACGGTGTTCCTTGAGATGGGGTTTCTTACTTAATATTTCTTGAACTTTATTTTCACCTAGGACCGGAACTGAAAATATCTCTCGAACCTCTTCTAGATAACGATTGATAATTTCAACCGGAAAGGTTTTGCTTACTGCCACCAGGGTTACGGCAGTTGAATTTCTCCCTGAACGGTTACAGATGGAGATGATTTCATTAATGAGGCTTTGGGTGGTGTGAATAAAACCCATTAATTTGGTCTAGGTGCCAAGGTGAGTTTCCAGGATTTGGAGAAGTTCCTCTCCTCTCATATTGACCGAAAGGGTCTTTCCTTGAGGATCAATTAAGTAGAGTACAGGGATACTGGTGACTCCATAGGCATTAACCAAATCCCCTCGAAAGCCCTTGCCATCGTAATATTGAATCCAGGCAATGTTACGGTCAGATATAAAGTTGCGGAAAGACTCTTCGTTTTCATCTAGACTAATTGAGATAATCTCAAATCCTTTGTTTTGGTAATTTTGATAAGCCTCTTGGAGATAGGGAAGTTCGGCGATACAGGGCAGACACCAGGTCGCCCAAAAATCAAGAAGAACATATTTTCCATGAAAAAGATTGAGATCAAGACTTTTTCCCTTTATACTTCGATAATTGGCAAGATGATTGGGTAGGAGTTTTCCTATGGGATCAGCCTTGTATTTTATAGTGGCAACCATTTCCAAATATTTCTCATCCAAAACCTTAGCCCATGGCTCTTGATCTGATAGATAGGACTCAAAGGCAGTAGTGGTTATCTTTTTGGAATCTTTTTTAGCAAAAGTCTCAATGTAAGTATAGAGAAGAGCTAATTTAATGGGACTGCTGGGAAGGAGGTTTAAAGATTCCCGAGATTTTTCTTCATCTATGGCGATACTGGAATAGACATAGAATCGCAATTGATTGAGTCGATCATAATCTTTTTGGCTGATAGGTCGTCCCTTTTGTTTCTGGTGGTCGACAAACTCATCAATCATCGATATGCCTTCTTCTGTAAGGGCTTCAACTTTTTGAGTGATGTCGAGGTTATCTAAATTTTTGTCTCCAGAAGAAATAAAAATTTCCTGAAGAGATATAGCTAAGTAGTCATAGAAATTATTTTCAAAATTGGCCGTATCAGGAGAAGTACTTGAGAGAGTAGTCTTATTATCATTAGAAAACAAAAACAATCCCAAGGTAATGAGGGAGCCGATAAGAAAAATGCTTAATATTATAATAAGTAATTTCTTCTTCATTTCAATTATTAATTAGAAGGGGTCAAGAAGAAATTTTTGTAGAGTTTTCCTTGATATTCAAGAGAGATCTGATTTCTCCAATAGCCATAGTTTCATTCACTAATAATGCTTCGGCTAACCTTTTCAGTTTACTTATATTTTTTTTGAGAAGGTCTAGGGCATCACTATATGCCTCATCAAGGATTCGTTTAACTTCTTGGTCGATTTTTTTTCCCATTTCTTGGGAGTGATCCCCGATATTACTTTCTTTATAGGGATCGTAATTAAATGGGCTGGTAGTTCGGCTTCCATAAAATATGGCTCCCAGTTTACTGAATCCCCATTCACAAACCATAGCTTTGGCGATTTGAGTGGCTCGTTCAATATCATTCATAGCCCCGTTAGTTATATCTTTAAAAACTAATTCTTCTGCAGCCCGCCCACCATAAAGTACTCTGAGTTGAGCTTCTAGGGAGGTTTTGGACATCGTAAGCCTTCCGTCTTCAGGGAAAAAATGGGTAACCCCAAGAGTCCGCCCCCGGGGAATAATAGTGACTTTATGAAGTTGATGAGATTTGGGAACTAATAAACTGACCAAAGCATGCCCAGCTTCATGATAGGCGGTATTGCGTTTTTCTTCTTCACTGATAATCCGAGATCTCTTTTCAGCTCCGAGCATTACTTTGTCCTTTGCTATTTCCAAATGATTAATGGAAACGGTATCTTTTTCTTCTTTAGCGGCTTGAAGTGCAGCTTCATTGATCAGGTTAGCTAGATCAGCTCCAGTAAATCCCACTGTAGTTCGAGCAATATCTGAGAGTTCCACATCTTTTTTTAACTTAATTTTTTTGGAATGAATTTTTAAAATTGCCTCCCTGCCACCTACATCAGGCACATCTACTGTTACCTGACGGTCAAAACGACCGGGGCGAAGAAGAGCTTTATCGAGAACATCGGCACGGTTGGTGGCGGCTATCACTACGATCCCCATATTGGTATCGAACCCATCCATTTCTACCAAAAGCTGATTTAGAGTTTGTTCTCTTTCATCATGACCACCACCATAGCCAGATCCTCGAGTTCGTCCTACCGCATCAATTTCATCTACAAAGATAATACAGGGGGAACTTTTTTTTCCGTTTTCAAATAGATCACGGACCCGAGAAGCTCCGACTCCTACAAACATCTCCACAAAGTCAGATCCAGAGATAGAGAAAAAGGGAACGCTAGCTTCACCGGCTACCGCTCGAGCTAGTAGGGTTTTCCCAGTACCAGGCAAGCCTACTAACAGTACTCCCTTGGGCATTTTGGCTCCGATCATGGTATATTTTTTAGGATTTCTAAGGAAGGAAACCACATCCCTAAGTTCCTCCACCGATTCATCACAGCCTTTAACATCGGTAAAACGTTCCTTGATCTCTTCACTTCGAATCATCTGAGCGCGACTTTTTCCGAAACTAAAGGCTTCACCGCCTCGTCCTCTAAGTTGTCGTGAGATAAGATACCAGAAAAAAACCATGATCAAAATCCATGGAAGCCATTGCATAAGAATTAGGAATAATTTAGATTCCTCTCTTTTTTCAGAATAGATTTTGATGCCATTATTTATCAGGACATTAACCAGATTAATATCCATATATGGGATGCGGGTGTTGTACTTTATGCCATCCTTTTCAAATTCAATTAAGGAAAGATTTTCAATGATCAGAACTTCTTTGATCTGGTTATTCTTGACATCAGCAATAAACTCAGAATAAGAGATGGTGGTAATATTTTCGTCTTGATTTTTTTGGTTGAAAAGATAGAAGGTAAAAACTCCCAAGATAACCAACATTAATAATGAGAGCCGGCTCCAAGGCGAATGAGTAGGTGATTGTTTTCCTTTCTGGTTTGGAGGAGGAGGTGATTTATCTTTCCTTAGTTTTTTCTCTAAATCTTTTAAAAAGTTTTTATTTGGTTTTTGATCCATATTCTGTGACCTTACTAATATTTCAACGTTGGTTTAATTAAATTTTTTCTAATTCTTTGATTATAATATTATATGATAATAGTCGATTAAAGAAAAGTCAAAAACCTAACTTTTGGGTTTAAATGACTTTTAGAAAGAATAAATAGATAAAATTGTATAATGGTTTAGGGAAGGATCATTTTTTTATTCAAACTAATACCCTGATAATCTTAGATTAGGTATTTTTATTCATAAACTTTGATAAATTTTTATATATAATCTAATTTTAATCTTTGAATTTTAGTATTTGGATAAAATACATGTTTTATAATAAAATTTAAAAGAAAATACTTAAGTATTGCAAAATTTTAATAAATTTATTTGCTTAAATTGTTTTAAGTTATATATTATTAATTGTAAAGCCGATTATAGTTATATAATAATTTTTAATTATGTTAATGGATAGTTTGTATTAAATAGACCCAAAATGAGTAAAACAAAATACTATGCGATTTTTCTACTGTTTTTTAGTGTACTTTTTTCTTGTACTGTGATTGATGATAACAGTACCGATAGTGCTGCCCTTAAGGTGCTGTATAATAACAGAGATATTTCATCTGACAAAAATATTTTTATTATTTACTTGCCTAATAGTGAGGGAATTTCGGATGTTGGATTTACCTTAGAGGTGGAGGCGGGAGCTACCCTCTCATATGACAATAAAGACTTACTATTAAATGAATACAATCAATATGCCACTAATATGGATTTCAGTGATGGTGTTACATATGACTTTACAGTAACTGCCCAAGATGGGAATATCGCCATTTATACCGTAAGAGTACAGTTGATGGATAGTAAAGAGATTTTTTCATTTACTTTCCGAGAAACAGATCATTCACATCTGAAAGCGGATATTGCGATGGATATTGATGCCAATAGTCAAGCAGTAAGTAAGACGGTTACCAATGTGGAAGGGATTACTCAATTAATTCCAACTATTGTTTACAATGGATTGAGTGTCTCTCCGGCCTCGGAAGTAGCCAGGGACTTCTCTACGAATAATACCTATACGGTAACCGCGATTGATGGGACTACATCCGACTACACGGTAATTCTAACCAGTTACTATGGGGTAGCCTTCAATGGTAATGGAGGACTCATAGGTGGCGACCCTACTGTCGTCACTGAATACGTCCTTTATGGAGAGAAAGCTTTCTCTCCATCAGATCCATCCCGGGAACACTATGGATTCAAAGGATGGTATGATGCTATTACTGGAGGAAGCATTTTCGACTTTAATACTCCCATTACCACCCAAACTACAATCTATGCTCAGTGGACCAACAAACAATATCAAGTTAGGTTTTACCAAGGAACCGATCTTCTGGGAACTGTCCCGGTTGCCAGCCTAACTGCGATCCCCGCGATAAACTATCCTGTCCACCCTATTCTAGGGCAAACACATGAATGGCATAGTGATAATAATTTAACTCAACTCTACGATAAGAGTTCTCTGGTAGACGGTGACTTGGATCTCTATACCCCTATTTCAGATTTTCAGAAGATCATTGAAAATGAAGTCATTCCCTCTGATCTTACTGATTATGATGATATGAGTAAGATGATCTTTTCATACTATACTGGAGGAGTGGAAGTAGAAGCTCGTTATGTTAAGGAAACTGAATCCGGCAATGGTGACGGGAGCTCTTGGAACAATGCCAGTGGGGATATACAGGCGATTATAAATGGGATCAACGATGCTAATAATAATAAAATCTATATAGTATTGATAGCATCGGGAATTTACAAACCTAGTAGTAGTTATGCTATGAAGAACCATGTAGCCTTAATAGGCGGTTTTACTGCCGGAAGTTATGATCGAGCAGGAGAAACCCGCCTTGATGGCAATGGAAGCATGGGAGTGTTAAATAATAAGCGACTCGATAATACTGCCCTCCTCTATGGAGTAACTATTACTAATGGTAATGCTGACAATGGAAGTGGTATGTATAGTTATTATTCCTCCCCTACTTTGATCAATGTTACCTTTTCGGGTAATACGGCTAATGCGAGTGGAGGCGGAATATATAATAGTCATTCCTTTCCTACTTTGATCAATGTTACTTTCTTAGACAATAAGGCTCAGCAAGGAGGTGGGATGTATAATGCCGTCTCCTCCCCCACCTTAATTAATGTTACCTTCTCAGGTAATACGGCTGGTAATGGAAGTGGAGGCGGGATATATAATGATTCTTCCTCTTCCACTTTGATTAATGTTATCTTCTCGGATAATATGGTTAATAATAATAATGGTAATGGAAGCGGAATCTATCATGATGGTGACGGACGACCACTTACCCTGATAAATACGATCTTGTGGGGGGGTAATAATGGACAAATTTATTTGAACAATAATAATTCCGATACAGAAACTGTGAATTTGTATTACTCCCGTATTTTTGAAGGGGTTAATGCTTCTACCACTACAAGCGGAATTCGTTTGGAGAGCGGTGATACTGTCATCTATCCTGTTGCCATTAATAGCAAGGAGGTTATTACCGGTAATCCCGAACTAGGTTCTTTAGATGATAATGGAGGTGAGGTTAATACCATCTCCATCGGCAACAATAGCCCGTCTAAAGATCAGGGGGTTTATGTGAAGGGAGTGAAGGGAGTGAAGGCAGGGAATACTTATTCGGAAGTTAATCTCTATTATAGCAAAGATCAAACTGACTGGTACAGCGATCTCGGTTTGACGATACAAGAGAGTCCTCCGAACAATGCCGATGATCTCACTGCCATTGATGCTCGCGGATATGATCGGGTAGGTCGCCCGGACATGGGAGCCTATGAAGTGGGAGGGGTACAGTAAATTCTCTGCGTACTTTATTTTCGTATTTTGCTTGTAAAAATATTGAAAATATAATATAATTAAATATAGTCTAGCATTTAGGTCAATTGAACAATTTTTTTGAAGGAAGAACATGTATATGAAAAACAATCAAATCAAATTATATAGAAAATTGTATAAAAACAGTATGCCTAGAGTTACTTATTTCATGATCTGTTTACTGCTGATCGGACTCTACTGGTCTTGTGGGGTAGCAGATGATGGAGGTACCACTCCCAGCAAAAATTATGATCCTCTGGGGATCTCGTCTTTTTCTGTTGTGGATGGCAATGATGTTCCAATTAGCGACACCAATGCTATTCCATTGAATACCTCATTTTTGTTGACATTCGATCAGTCACTAGGAACTATGGCTGATCATACCAGTTATTTGAAAGGACAAATAAAACTCATAGATATGGAGGGTAGCCTCATTGACTTAAGTGTTGACCCTACTCAAATAACTAATCAAATAAAAATAGCTCCAACAACTAATCTAAGCTACCATACCACCTATCAACTAACTGTAAAAAAAGGCTTAACCATCGGTAATTATCGGGTTACTAATGACATAACCTACTCTGTCACCACTAAAAAGAACTCCGACAGTTCCCTTATCGTCATTTATAATGATGAAACAATTTCTCCTAACGGAAACAACATTACCATACTCTTTAAAGGAACTGATGTAAGTAGTGTTATGTTCACTCTGGAAGTAGGTGAGGGAGCTACCCTTCAAGATGATAATAACAAAGATCTAATATTGAATGAAAACAGACAATACACCACCAATATGGACTTCAGTGGTAATGCTACCCATAACTTTACCGTAACAGCCCAGGATGGAACTACCTCTACCACCTATACCATAAGAGTGTCGCAGCAACAAACAGACAGCAAAGAGATCCTTTCATTTGCTTTCCTAGAAACAGATAATTCACTTCTGGCAGCGGATATTGCGATGGATATTGATCCCAATAGTCGGGCTATAACTAAGACGGTTACCAATGTGGAAGGGATTACCGGTTTAATTCCAACTATTGCCCATAGTGGATCGGATATCTTTCCGGCTTCGGGAGTGGCTCAGGACTTCTCCACGAATAACACTTATACGGTAACCGCAACTAATAATACTACATCCGATTACACGGTAACCCTAACCAGTTACTATGGGGCAATCTTCAATGCTAACGGGGGACTTATAAGTGGTGACCCTACTGTTACCGAATATATCCTTTATGGAGAGAAAGTTCCCCCTCCGTCAGATCCATCCCGGGAACACTATGGATTTGAAGGATGGTATGATGCTTCTAGTGGGGGAAGCATTTTCGATTTCACCACTACTGACATTACCACCCAAACTACAGCCTATGCTCAGTGGACTAATAAGCAATACAAGGTGAGTTTTGATACAGATGGAGGAAGTACTATTAACCCTGTAATAGTAAATAGTTTAACCCCTGTAGCTAAGCCTGCTGATCCTATCACAAATCATTATGTTTTAGAAGATTGGTATATAGATAGTAGTTTCACTGCTCGATATGATTTTAATCGGGTGGTAAGCAATGACCTTACCCTGTATGCGAAATACATCCATAAACAATATCAGGTTAGGTTTTACCGAGGAACTGATCTCTTAGACACTATCTTGCTTACTAGTTTGGCTACGATCTCTGTATCGGATTATCCTGTTAATCCCAATGCAGGGGGAGCATACAGGTGGCACAGTAATGTAAGTTTAGGTGGAGTGTTCAATAAGGACTCTCTAGTCGTTGCTGACTTTGATCTTTATGCCGAAGAAGTTCCGGCGTCTTTTGAAATGATCATTGAAAATAGAATAATGCCTACAGATCTTACTCATTATGGAGAGATAAGTGAGGAAGTCTTTTCTAATTATACTCCGGGAGCGACGGTAACAGTTCGTTATGTTAAGAAATCTGGTACTGGCGACGGGAGTTCTTGGGCTAATGCTGCTAACGATATAAAGGCGATGATAGACGGGATCAATGATGCTAGCGAGAATAAGGTTTATGTGATAATGGTGGCATCGGGAACTTATAAACCTAGTAGTAGTTATGTTATGAAGAACCATATAGCCTTAGTAGGTGGTTTTATTACTGACAGCTATGATCGATTGGGAGAAACCTTCCTTGATGGTAATAACGACAAGAGGGTGTTTGATAATAATGATCTTGACCGCACAGCTCTTTTCTATGGAGTGGTCGTTACCAATGGTAGCGCTGGAATTGGAGGCGGGATGTGGAATGTTAATTCCTCCCCCACCTTGAAGAATGTTACCTTTTCGGGCAATACGGCTGATAATGGAGGTGGGATGTATAATGATAATTTTTCCTCCCCCACTTTGATCAATGTTACCTTTTCGGGTAATACGGCTGATAATAATGGCAATGGAGGTGGGATGCGTAATAATGACAATTCCTCTCCCACTTTGATCAATGTTACCTTCTCGGGCAATACAGCTGATAATGGAGGCGGGATGGATAATAATAATTCTTCCTCTCCCACTTTGATCAATGTTACCTTCTCGGGTAATACGGCTGATAATAATGGTAATGGAGGTGGGATGCGTAATAATGACAATTCCTCTCCCACCTTGAAGAATGTTACCTTCTCAGATAATAGGGCTAATCTTAATGGAGGCGGGATATATAATGATAATTTTTCCTCTCCCACCTTGATCAATGTTACCTTCTCGGATAATACGGTTGATAATAATGGTAATGGAGGCGGGATATATAATTTGGATTCCTCCTCTGTTTTGATCAATGTTACCTTCTTCGAAAATTTGGTTGATAGTGGGGTAGGAGGAGGGGTCTATCATGATGGTAACGGGCAACCACTTACCCTGATAAATACGATCTTGTGGGGTAATAATAAAGGACAGGTTTATTTGAACAATAATAACTCCGATACAGAAACTATGAATTTGTATTACTCCCGTATTTCTGACGGGCTTAATGCTTCTACCATTACAAGCGGAATTCGTTTGGAGAGCGGTGATACTATCATCTATCCTGTTGCCATTAATAGCGAGGGGGTCATTGCCGATGTTCCCGGACTGGACAACTTAGCTGATAATGGAGGTGAGGTTAATACCATCTCCATCGGCAACAACAGCCCGGCCAAAGATCAGGGGATTTATGTGAGGGGGGTGAAGGCAGGGAATACTTATTCGGAAGCGGATCTCTATTACAGTATAGACAATACCGACTGGTATAGCGATCTCGGTTTGACCACACAAGAGAGTCCGCCGAACAATGCTGATGATCTCACCGCCACTGATGCCCGCGGATATGGTCGGGTAGGTCGCCCGGACATGGGAGCTTATGAAGTGGGGGGGACTGCGCCGTAAAGTTTTCCTGTTCTTCAAGCGAAGTTGAGAAAGACAGGGGATCAACTCTCAATCGTAGGATTGATTTTTGTTTGTTCATTTTGTATTCTTCTCTGACCCTCTTAATTTTACTTGGGGGTTGGGGAAGGGAATCACGAATACAAATCACGAATATTATTAGCCAAAGCCATGAATTATGTAATTTTTTACATTCACTTAAAAAGAAAGAAATAGAAAACCTGATTTATATATAATATGTAAATTCTTTGCATATCTCTGCGGTTATACTTCCATTCAAAATTTTTCTATTTTAGTAATTTTTATTAATCACAGAGGTCTCTGAGTTTTTACCGTATCACAAGATAAATTTTATTACCTAGGAAAATTCTGAATTGTTTTATTTTTTGAAACTTTATTTTAATAAATCTGTCCGGATTATTGTTTGAGCTTAAATTTGATATTTTTTATTGTGTCAAGATAGTTTTATAAGAACGGTATTAGGTTTATTGACAAGTGATCTTTTCAAAGATGTTAAAATGTTTAGAATCAATGAAGATTGGTTTTTAAGAAAAAGATGTATAATCGGGATAGGTTTTGATAACGATGAAAGTCGCCATTCTTTCGCCTTTAGCATGGAGAACCCCGCCTAAACAATATGGGCCTTGGGAGCAGGTGGCTTCTCAACTCTGTGAGGGACTTATAAATGCTGGGGTAGAGGTCACTCTATTTGCCAGTGGTAATTCGATTACCTCTGGCAAATTAGAGTCGGTAAGCGCAGTCCCTTATGGTGAGAATCCGGAGATGGACCCCAAGGTTTGGGAATGTCTTCATATTGGGAATTTTATGGAGCAGGCTTTCCGATTCGACATTATTCATAACCATTATGATTTTCTTCCCTTAACCTATTCTCGATTGATCTCAACTCCCATGGTTACGACTATTCACGGGTTCTCTTCTCCAAAAATTTTAGAAGTTTATTGTCGTTATAATGCTGATAATCACTATGTAGCGATAAGTGAAAGTGATCGTAGTCCAAAACTTGATTATGCTGCGGTCATTCATCATGGGGTTGACTCCCAACTATTCGATTTTTCTCCAGCCCCTATATCTGGTCACCTCCTTTATTTGGGAAGAATTCATCCCGAGAAAGGGACAGCCGAAGCCATAGCTATTGCTAAAAAAACTTCAAGAAAACTTGTGATAGCCGGGTTGGTTCAAAATCAGGCTTATTTTAAAGAAAAGGTGGCTCCAGAAATTGATGGAGAGAAGATTGTCTATGTAGGTAATGTTGGTCCAGTAGAAAGGAATCGTTTATTAGGGGAAGCAGAAGGGATGCTTCATCCGATTTCATTCGCAGAGCCCTTTGGTCTTAGTGTGGTAGAATCTTTTTTTTGTGGAACTCCAGTGATTGC
Source organism: Spirochaetota bacterium (assembly GCA_965224715.1). Classification (GTDB taxonomy): domain Bacteria; phylum Spirochaetota; class UBA12135; order COTS27; family CAXSBA01. Next base: position 889,112 of record OZ245054.1, read on the forward strand.
ATTCAACCGGGGATCAATGCCGGAACTTATCGAAAATGGAGTAAATGGTTTTCTTGTTGATTCCGTGGAAGAGGCTGCAGAATTTGTAAGTGATCTAAAATTATTAGATCGGAAAAAATGTCGAAAGATAGCTGATAAAAGATTTTCTTTGTCTCGAATGATAAAAGATTATCTGGAACTTTATGGTAAAGTAATTGATAAAATCAAAAAGTAATAAAAAATTTTTCTATATAAAGAATTTGAGTTAATGAGTTTTATCTATATTTACCAGAATATAGGATACTGTTTTTTTATCTAATTCATTGTTTAAATTGAATATTCCCTTTTTCATAATAAAATTATAATAACGGATTGGGTAATTGAGCAAATCATCAATGACCATTATTCTTGAATTTTCACACTAGGAGGATGTCATGATCTTTGACTTAGGTATGATCAAAAACGTTTATCAAAAATTAGATAATCGTATAGATACTATTCGAAAAAATATAAAACGACCATTAACTTTGACAGAAAAGAATTTATTTTCTCATCTCTATTCTGATCAACAATTAAATGATTTCTCCCGGGGGAAGGACTATGTGAATTTTTCACCCGATCGGGTGACCATGCAGGACGCTACTGCTCAAATGGCCATGCTCCAATTCATGCAGGCGGGAAAAAATAAAACTGATGTTCCTGCTTCCATCCATGCAGATCACTTAATTCAAGCTGAAAAAGGAGCTCGGGATGACCTTAATTCCGCTAATATCACTAACAAAGAAGTTTATGACTTTCTCGGATCGGTAGCTAAGAAATATGGTGTCGATTTCTGGAAACCAGGAGCAGGTATCATTCATCAGGTGTTCTTAGAAAAATACGCATTTCCCGGTGGTATGGCGATCGGTTCTGACTCCCATACTGTCAATGCTGGTGGGCTTTCTATGATTGCCATCGGGGTTGGCGGTGCTGACATTGTCGATGTGATGGTAGGAATGCCTTGGGAACTTCTCTTCCCTCGTATCGTAGGAGTAAAACTTACCGGAAAAATGAGCGGTTGGACCTCTGCCAAAGATGTGATCTTAAAAGTAGCCGGAATCATGACCGTAAAAGGAGGAACCGGCAAGATTGTGGAGTACTTTGGAGAAGGAGCCGAAGCCATCTCTTGTACCGGCAAGGGAACCATCTGTAATATGGGTGCAGAGATTGGAGCTACCACCTCTATCTTTGGTTATGATCATAAGATGTATGACTATCTTTGCGATACTGGACGAAAGGAGATAGCAGATTTAGCAGAAGGGGTCAAAGATCATTTGAATGGCGATCCCGAAGTCTATGCCGATCCAAAAAAATACTTTGATGAAGTGATTGAGATTGATCTTTCTACTCTTGAGCCCCATGTCAATGGCCCTTTCACTCCCGACCGAGCCATCCCGGTTTCAAAATTCAAAGAGGAAGTGGAGAAAAATAACTGGCCGGAACGTTTGGAGGTGGGTCTCATCGGTTCTTGTACTAATTCCTCTTATGAAGATATTACCCGAGCAGCTTCAATAGCAAAGCAAGCTAAGAAAAAAAATATTAAAGTTCAAGCTGAATTAACTATCACTCCTGGGAGTGAGCAAGTGAGAGCTACCATAGAACGTGATGGACTTATCAATACTTTTGAAGAAATTGGTGGGGTAGTGCTAGCTAATGCCTGTGGACCTTGTATTGGTCAGTGGAAACGTCATACCGATGATCCTACCCGTAAGAACAGTATTATTACTTCCTTTAATCGAAATTTTTCTAAAAGGAATGATGGTAACCCCAATACCCATGCTTTCGTGGCCTCACCAGAGATTGTTACCGCTTATGTTTTGTCGGGCAATCTCCGGTTCAATCCCATTACTGATACCATAACCACTATGAATGGACAAACAGTAAAACTGGATCCTCCTCAAGGTTTGGAGGCCCCAGAGCAGGGCTATGCCATAAGCATCGAAGGCTATGCGGCTCCTGCCGAAGATGGGAGTTCCTTAGAAGTGAGTGTAAGTCCGACTTCAGATCGTCTTCAGATACTTAATCCCTTTCCCGTATTTGATATTAAGAATTATCAGGATATGTATCTCCTTATCAAGGCTCAAGGAAAATGTACCACTGATCATATTTCTATGGCGGGCCCCTGGCTTAAATACCGTGGTCATCTTGATAATATATCTAATAATATGTTGATTGGAGCTATCAATGCCTTTAACGGTAAGGCTAATTTGGTAAAAAATCCTCATAGTGGTGAATATCAGGAAGTTCCTCAAGTTCAGAGAGAGAATAAGCTACAAGGGATTACTGCTGTGGTTGTTGGGGATGAAAATTATGGAGAGGGATCATCAAGAGAGCATGCCGCCATGGAGCCTCGACATCTTGGAGTTTTTATGGTGTTAGTAAAGTCCTTTGCCCGGATCCATGAAACCAATCTTAAAAAACAGGGGATGCTGGCAGCTACTTTTGTTGATCCCAACGATTATGAAAAGATACAAGAAGGGGATCGATTCAAGGTTTTGGATGTTGAAAATTTGATGCCAGGTAAAAATTTAATGATAGAAATTACTCATGGAAATGGAAACAAGGATCAAATAGAAGTCAAACATACCTATAATGAAAATCAAATCGCTTGGTTTAAGGCCGGTTCGGCTCTCAACTTGATCAAGAAAAAGACTAACAATAATTGAAACTCCTTGATCTTCAAGCTCAATATTCAGCTTATCAAAATGAAATTGATGTAGCGGTTCGGAAAGTCATTGCCTCTGGACATTTTATTGGCGGACCAGCGATAGCTAAATTAGAACGTGGCCTTTGTGAATATTGTAAGGCTCCTTACGCGATTGCTTGTTCCAGTGGCACTGATGCCCTCCTCCTTTCTTTAATGGCTTTGGGGGTGGGTCCAGGTGATGAAGTTATCACTACTCCTTATTCTTTTATTGCTACTGCAGAAGTGATTATTCTCCTTCGAGCTCATCCAGTTTTTGTCGATGTTGATTTTCACACGTTCAATATCGATGTTAAGATGGTTGTTGAAAAGATCACAGAAAAAACTCGGGCAGTGATCCCAGTTTCCCTATTTGGAGAAATTTCTAACATGGAGGCTATCAATTCAATTTGTTATGATAAGGGTATTCCGGTATTGGAAGATGCAGCTCAGTCTTTTGGGGCTTCATCCTTACAAGGGAAATCTGGTAATCTTTCAACTTTGGCTGCTACCAGTTTCTTTCCAGCCAAACCCCTAGGGGGCTATGGTGATGGAGGTGCGGTATTTACCCAAGATAATGAACTTGCTAAAAAAATCAGGATGTTGCTTAATCATGGGCAGAGTCGGCAATATTATAACGATTATATCGGAATCAATGGTCGTCTTGATGCTCTTCAAGCCGCGGTAATTTCAGTTAAGCTAAAGTATTTAGATCAGGAGTTGGAAAAAAGGAACCATATCGCCCGTTTTTATCAAGAAAATATCGATTCTGACTTCTTTATTCCACAAAAAGTAAATCCGAATAATCGTTCTGCCTATGCCCAGTATTGCGTAGTTATCAATAATTCCAGTAGTCATCTTATCACAATAAGGCAGATGATCAGGGATGAACTAGGCAAGAAGGGTATTCCCACTGCAATCTATTATCCGGTTCCGATCCACTTACAGAAACCGTTTCAGGAATTGGGTTATCGACGAGGGAATTTTCCAATCAGTGAGCAGCTTAGCGATTCAATATTGGCATTGCCTATTCATCCCTTCCTCAGTGAGGATGAGATGCGATTGGTTGTGAATGAAATGAATAAAGTGGGAAGAAAATATTTGAAATAAATGGGCTGATCAATATTATTTTGACTTTTTCCTATTTCTTGTTCTTGTGATAAGATGGAATTAATACTTTTTAAGGATTTACATCGCTAGAAGTGAAGAAATTTTTTCAGTAGGTTTTTATCTCTTAAGTGATATCAGAGAGTTGAAGTTGATTTGGATTTATTTTTATTCCCCTATCTACATTACTCAATAATCTAGATATTTCTTTTGTCAATCAATAATTAACTTCGTTTTTTATGAAGGTGTGACCAATATGTGATTATATATTTAGTAGAGTTGTTGCATAGATAAAGATAGATTTTTTCAAATTTAAAGATTAAAACGGTCGAGCCGTAAAAATTTATTAAAATTTAAGGATAAAAAGTTTATAATTTGGATAGTTTGAAGTAACATAATTATAGGCAAAAAAACTCTCTCTTATTGAATTCTTTGCAGTTATTTAATGTATTGTATGATTTAGTCGTAAAAGTTGACTTTAATTAAAGAAATTTTCTTAATTAAATGAATAAGGATTTAAAATGAATGAAAAAATAAAAAACAAATTAAATGAAGATTGCATAAAAATGTTATACCTAAAACCTTATATTCTACAATCTGTTTACTAATTCATGATAAAATATAATATGATAAATAAAATCTACAAGAAAGGATAGACTAATGAAAAAATTATATCAAAAACAAGTCTTGGAACTGATCACTCCTTCAAGTAAGATTGCCCCCCCTCCCCCCCTTCTATTATAGAACCTACGGTTCCTAGCTTTAGAGGTAATAGTGTGAGAGTAAAAAAAGTCATATACTTTACGATCTGTTTATTACTGATCGGACTTTACCTGTCCTGTACGGGAGAGAAATTAGATGACGGAGGCACTTCTCCCACCATAGATTATAATCTTCTGAGGATCTCGTCTTTTTCCGTTGTAGATGGCAATGAAAATCCAATTAACGATACCAATGCCATACCGGTGGATGTCTCATTTTTATTGACATTCGATCAGTCACTAGGGGCTATGGCTGATTATATCAATCATTTGAAAAGCCAAATAAAATTTATAAATATGGAGGGTAGCCTCATTGACTTGAATGTTGAACCTACTCAAATAACTAATCAGGTGAAAATAGTTCCAACAACTGATCTAAGCTATGATACCACCTATCAACTAATTGTAAAGGAAGGTTTAACCATCGGTGACTATCGGGTCATTGATGACATAACCTATCCCATCGCCACTGAAAAGAATTCTGACAGTTCTCTTGTTGTTATTTATGACAGTAAAGAGATTTTTCCTAACAAAAACTACATTACCATACTCTTGGTAGGATCTGATCCTGGCAGTGTTATGTTTACCTTAGAAGTAGGTGAGGGAGCTACTCTCCAAAATGGTAATGATGATTTACGATTAGATAAAAATAATCGATACACCACCAATATGGACTTCAGTAGTAGAGCTACCCATAGTTTTATCGTAACAGCCCAGGATGGAAGTACTCCTGTCACCTATATCATAGGAGTATCACAGAAACAGGCAGATAGCAAAGAGATTCTCTCATTTATTTTTCTAGAAAGAGATCATACACACTTGAAAGCGAATATTGTGATGGATGTTAATACCAACAATCGGACTATAACTAAGACGGTTACCAATGTGGAAAAGATTACTGGTTTAATTCCATATATTTTCCATAGTGGCTCAAATATTTCTCCGGCCTCAAGAGTAGCTCAGGACTTTTCCACTAATAATACCTATACGGTAACTGCGATTGATAAGACTACATCCTCCTATACGGTGACCCTAACCAGTTATTATGGAATAACCTTCGATGCTAACGGGGGGCTCATAGGTGGTAATCCTATTGCCGACGAATATATCCTTTATGGAAAGAAAGTTTCTCCTCCATCAGATCCATTCCTGGAACACTATGGGTTTAAAGGATGGTATGATGCCCCTATTGATGGGAATACTTTTGACTTCGATATTCCCATCACCACCCAGACTACGATCTATGCTCAGTGGACTAATAAGCAGTATCAGGTTAGGTTTTATCGGGGAAACAGTCTCCTGGGAACTGTCCCGATTATTAGTTTGACTACGATCCCCGCACCGAGTTACCCTATTCCCTCTATATCAGGAAAGATATATAAGTGGTATAGTGATAGTGGTTTAACTCAAGCCTATGATATAAATACCCAAGTGACCAATGATCTTGCTCTTTATGCTGATGAAATTACGGTTTCTTTTGAAACAATTATTGAAGATGGAACTATTCCCATTGGTCTTAACAGTTATGGGGAGATGAGTGAGCAAATTTTCTCTAGATATAATACAGGAGCGACGGTGATACCCCGTTATATTACTACTAACGGTAACGGTGATGGAAGTTCTTGGAGTAATGCTGCTAACGATATACAGGCGATGATAGATGAAATTACCGATGCTGATGACAATAAAGTCTATGTGATATTGGCGGCATTGGGAACTTATAAACCGGATGCCAGTTATGTTATGAAGAACCATGTAGCCTTAGTGGGTGGTTTTACTGCCGGAAGTTACGATCGAATGGGAGTAAGCTTCCTTAGCGGTAATAGCGATAAGCGAGTATTTTATAATAATGACCTTGACCGTACAGCCCTTCTTTATGGAGTGGTCATTGCCAATGGTAATTCTATCGGTGGAAGTGGGATGTATAATAATAATTCCTCTCCTACCTTGATCAATATTACCTTCTTGAGTAATCAGGGTACTCAAGATGGAGGTGGGATGTATAATCATAGCTCCTCTCCTACCTTGATCAATGTTACTTTCTCGGATAATGTGGCTAGTGAAGGAGGTGGGATGTATAATCATAGCTCCTCTCCTATCTTGATCAATGTTGCCTTCTCGGATAATGTGGCTATAATTCATGGAGGCGGGATGTATGATTATAGCTCCTCTCCTACCTTGATCAATGTCACTTTCTCGGACAATAAGGCTTCTGTTGTATTCGATAATATTTTAAGAGGTGGCGGAATCTATCATAATGGTAACGGAGAACCACTTACTCTGATAAATACGATCTTATGGAGTAATGATAATGGAAATATCTATTTACTGAATGATACTTCTGATACAGAAACAGTGAATTTGTATTACTCCGTTATTGAGGGGGGCATTATTCCTTCCACCACAGCAATAGGTATTCGTTTGGAAAGCGATGATACTAATGTCTATCCTATTGAGATTAATAGCAAGGAGATTATCACTGACAATCCTGGACTAGGTCCCTTAGCTGATTATGGAGGTGAGATTGATACCACCTCTATAGACAACAATAGTCCGGCTAAAGATAAGGGAGTCTATGTGAGGGGGGTAAAGGCAGGGAATACTTATTCGGAAGCCAATCTTTATTATAGCGAAAATAACACTGACTGGTATAGTGATCCTGGCTTGACCATGCAAAAGAGTCCGCCGAACAATGCTGATGATCTTACTGGCACCGATGCCCGCGGATATGGTCGGGTAGGTCGCCCGGATATGGGAACTTATGAAGTGGATGGCATTGAGCCGTAAGTTTCTTTGTCTTTCAGATCTCCTTTTTAAAGAGGAAAGAGAGGGAGTCAAAAAGGTTAGACTCAAATTTCAACTATTTGTGAGTAACTTTTACTCTTTATTTAAATATTTCTTGTGAATAGGATGATTGATTAAGATAGGGTTTAGCGGCCTAGATGCCTTTCCACATGCTGCTTGATAAATTTTCCTAAGGAGTCAAATTCGCAATTTACCAGATCACCAACTTTTAGAACTGATAGATTAGTATGGTGAAAGGTATGAGGGATAACCATCACAGTTAATCTATTTTTTTCTAATTTATAGATGGTGAGAGAAATGCCGTTTATAGCGATGGACCCTTTGGGAATTACCGAAGAAGAATCATTGGGATCAAGAACAAAAGTGAAAAGCCATGAGGTTTTATGTTTTTCTATAGCGGTTACAGGGAGAGTCTTATCCACATGTCCATAAATGATATGTCCATTGATCCGACTACCATAAACGAGAGATCTCTCTAAATTTACTTTATCGGCAACTTTTAATGTGGATAGATTGGTGATGGCAAGGGTTTGTTTAGAGGTGAATACTCGGAATAAATTATCCTCTAGGTGAATGACGGTGGTGCACACTCCATTAACAGACACAGAATCTCCGATAATGAGGGTGTCTTTCCAGGAGGCTTTAAAGGTAAACTCAAGTCCCTGATGACTCGTTCCTTTTATCGCTATTACCTCACCTAGCTCTTCGACAATACCATTAAACATGTTTAGGTTTTCTTTGATTTAGTTGGTCAGCTAAAAGATTAGCAGCGATGAGATTAAAGTTGTCGATCGGTATCATCTTTTGATTTATAAGAGATGAAGCCAAGTGGTTTTTAAAGTACCCGGTGTCTCCCCCAGTGAGGAGAAGAAAAAATTCTTTACCTTTGAAAGAGTCGATTCTAATTTTCTCAATGATTCCCATAAGAGCTTGGATATAGAAGTAAAAAGTACCGCCGGTTATACAAGCTGTGGTAGAATGAGCGAGAAATTCTGGAGAAGGCGAGGGGGTGAGATAGGGAAGTTTTTCGGTATAATGATGAAGTGTCTTTAAGGATAAAGTAAATCCGGGCATGATCATCCCTCCTAAATATTGAATGTTGGGTTTATCGGTATGTGAAGCTTTGGAGACAACAGCATCGATAGTTAATGCAGTTCCGAAGTCAAGAATTAGAATTTTTTTATGTGAATAAAGTCGTCCTGCTGCTAGAATTTTGATAAGACGATCCAACCCCATACCTTGGGCTGGAGAATAGGGTATGGAAGGGAGAAGATCGTGGTTTAATAGAACAACTTGAGAGTCTAGAGAGGTTTCGATCTCTTTGATTAAGGGTTTGTTCCGGCTGGGAGTGACTGAAACCATTATAACAGGGGGATTGAATGAATCATTTTTGCTTTTATCGTTAAATAGATCCTTAATTTTTGGGAATATTTTTTTACGGTAATTATTCAAAATTTTTGCCAAGGATAATGGCTTACCTTCCGGTGTTCTATTGGGAATATTGAGATCAATGATTGGAGGGATGAGAATTTGAGAGGAAGGAGAGGGGTAAGGGAAAACCCCGAAACGGATATAGGTATTACCTAAATTAATAACAAGACGATTCATGGTTGATGGGGAATTTGTTTATTTTTATGAATAGATGGGAGCCGGGAGAATTCCAAGAAAAACTGAGTACCTTCTTGATAATCAGTATTTAGAATAATATCGCCTTGATGTTCATGAATGATTCGTGAGACTATAGATAAACCTAGCCCGGTACCAGTTTTTTTGGTAGTGTAGTAAGGTTTGAATATGTCGGTTACTTTATGAGCGGAGATTCCAATACCGTTATCAGTGATAACCGCTTCAACGGTTTGATAATTATCCTTGGTGATTATTGTGATGAGTCCTTTTCCATCAATTTGGGGATTCTCTTCAATCGCTTCGATACTGTTATGGAGAAGGTTGATCAGGACTTGTTTGATTTGGTTTTTATCGAAGAGAAATGTTTTCATTTTGGGATCAAAATCAGTCTTAATTTGAATATCTTTTTTTTGACATTGGGGAGTAAAGAATTCTATCACTTCTGAGATAATAGTATTCAGTTTCTGAGGAGTTTTAATCGGCTTTATAGGCCGGAAGGTAAATAAAAAATCATTAACGATGGATTCTAACCGTTTGATTTCTTCACTAACCACATCCACCCATCTGTTGAGTTTGTTCTCAGTCTTTGATTCTTCAGTTCCAATAAAACGTTTGATCAGTTGAAGATGGAGATCTATAGCAGTCAAGGGATTCTTGATTTCATGGGCAATCCCGGTTGTAAGGGTTTGCAAGGAATCAATGGATTTTTTTTGATCTTCAGCTAGGTTTTTATTTTTCCAGTCAGTCATGTCACTTATGACCAAAACCTTATAAAGGTTTTTTTTTTGATCGGTAAAGGGGAAAGATTCGTATTCAAAGTGATAAAGACTGATAAAATAATCCTTGGATGCTTTATCGAATACATTGATTTCCATATATTCCGATATATGTCCTTCACCAAGGAGTTTTTCTAAGCCAAGTTTAAGATCATGATTATTACAATAGTCTATGATAGATCTTCCTGTGGGATCGGATTTCTTTCGGGGAAAGAATGAATAAAATGCTCGATTATAATTCACGATATGATTATTTTGATTCAATATGATCAGGGCTGCGGATAAAGCATCCCAAGCATTCTTCATCAGGTTTTTTTCGTGGAAAAATCTCTGGAGATAACCGGTCAATTCTTGATTGCCAATCCGATGGAGATTGCGGAGAACAGATTGTTCAAAAGCTTGATTCATAGTTAATCAGTATTTTTTGAGCTAGCTTTTGGACTTTTATCGTTTTGACTAGGAAAAGAATAATAATTCGAATTTGGAAGGATTTTTTGAAAATAGGCATCCAGTTGATAAAATTCTCTCTCTTGGTTTTGAAAGTAATGGATGACAATGTCCCTATAGTCAAGAACTGCCCATTGACAGTTATCTTGTTTACGGGTATGAATAAAAGGTTTTACTCCTTGCTCTTGGAAGTAAGTCTTAGTTTGGTGAACTAAGGCCTTAACATGAGCTCCAGAGAGAGCGGTAAGGATAATGACGTGATCGGCATAGCTAACAAAGTCCTTTACGTCATAAACTTGGATATTTTCTGCCTTGCCTTTATCTAAATATTCAAGGAGGCCACTAAGTAAAACTTTACGCTCCATAAATAATTATAACTTATATATATGAGTTAGATAATGAAAGCCATGGTGATTACTTATCCTTTTTCGGCTGGTTTTGTAAAACGTAAAGGTCCTCACCCAAGTAAATTCCAAAATCATAACTTTCTCGATAGTTAAAAAGATGGTATATCTTATTGATCTTAGTAATTTTCTTTATATATTCTCGTTTAAAAGGTTGATTTGAATAATCTAAAATTACCGATTGTTTTAGGATGGTACTGAAGCCGAGATATTCAATGATATTGATACCTCTAAGACGAAAGAATCCAGCTGCGCGTGAGGCTAACCGTTGTACTGTAGTGGCATTTTTTATTTGAGCTGAAATACTTTGACTTTCTAAGAAATCATCTTCGGTCTTCAATCTTTCCCATTCATCAGAAATTTTGATTTTATCGTAATTGCCTTCTTCATAGGGAACAAATATTCCTGCTTCTCCAGTAGTGATATTGTCAATACTGCTCTTATTAAACCTAAAGGTGATCCGATCCCTAAGAGGAGTAGGGAGATTATTCTTATCGAATAAGAGAGGTTTTGCAAGAGCCCAAAAGGTAGGATAATTAATATTCCCAGAAAAAATTTGATAAAAGTTTTTCACAAAGTCTTCGGTGTACACATTATGGGGAAGGGTATCTTGGAATGACATAAGTAAGTTAAACCAAAAACTTAAGGCAGAGATTTTTTGGCGATAGGGGTTGGCAATTCCAGTTAAAAAATTTGTATAGTTGAGCTCACTGATATATACTTCACCTAAGGGTAAATTGGTAGAATAAAGGTTGAAAAAAGCAGCACCTCCATAGTGGTTGAGGAATTCAAGTTGTTGTTTCTCAGTAAAACTGATTTCAAAATCAAAATCATCTACACCGTAATATTTTTTAATATTTTCTTTTAGAAAGTTCCGGTCTTTATAAATAGAGGTATAGGAACTTTCATTGACTTTTACAAAGGTATCGCTATCGATTTCAAAAAGAAAAAATTTTCCTTGAGGAAAGCGATAAAAAAGGATCCATGAGGAGATGACTTTCCTATTGGTAGTAGAGGGATTAAAGTTAAAGGCATTAAGTAATGAATCGGCAGGTGGCTCTTTCAGGATTAAGGTGCGATAAATTTTTGAGTTATCGGTATCAATACTGATTCGAAAGAAAAACCACCATATTAGGATGATCGTAATTAAAACAGTGAGAATAAAATAACGAAGTAAATTCAAAAATTTAATCTAGGTATCCCTGGCTATAAATCATTGTGTTCTTAGACTTTAAAGTGGTATGCTGTTTTTTTAGAAAACCATCCACTTCTCGAGCACATTCACGTCCCTCCGAAATAGCCCATACCACTAACGATTGTCCTCGGCGAGCATCTCCAGCCGCAAAAACTTTCTCCTTAGAAGTGAAGTATCCCGACAGATTTAAAGTATCGGGATTGTTATTGGCCAAATGAGCTTGACTGAGTTTAGCGAAGTCTCTGCCAGGGTGAGTTGTTATTCGTCCCCTTTGATCGACTACAAGTCCCCATTGTTCAGAAAAATCTTTTTCTACTCCCACAAAACCCATAGCTAAAAGGATCAAGTTGGCTTTAAGAACTTTGGAATTACTCTTCTCTTTAAAGCTTCGTTTGTTCTTATCCCATTCCACTTCGACATATTTGATTCCTTTAACCTTCCCCGATTTATCTTGGAGAAATTCCTTGGTAAGGATATTGAATTTACGAGAACATCCTTCAGCCTGAGAACTTGATACTCGAAAAATATGATCATAAAGGGGCCAAGGCATGGTTTTGTCACGTACTGTTGGAGGTTGGGGGAGGATTTCGATTTGGATTACATTTTTAGCTTTTTGTCGGATGGAAGTACCGATACAATCGGACCCAGTATCCCCACCTCCAATGACCAAAACTTCCCGTCCCTTAGCGGATAAATGGGGTGGAACCTTGTTATGACCAAGAACCTCAGCAGTAGCTGCAGTTAGAAATTCTATGGCTTGGTAAATACCTATGGATTCACTTCCAGAAATAGGTAAATTTCGAGGCACAGTTGATCCTACCGCTAGGACTATGGCATCAAAATTTCTCTCAATTTCAGTGATAGCGATATCCTTTCCCACTTCGGTATTAGTTTTGAAAGTAACTCCTTGTTTCCGTATTCTTTCCGTATGTTGCTTCACTAACTTCTTGTCTAATTTGAAGTTAGGGATGCCATATGTAAGGAGCCCTCCGATTTCATTTGCCCTTTCAAATACAGTAACTTGATGACCTATTTGGCTTAGTTGGTCGGCACAGGCAAGTCCAGCCGGTCCAGAACCAATAATGGCTACCTTAGTGGATAGGGAATTTTTTCTATTATTAACCGGCTTATAAAGCCAGTTTCGTTTTACACCTTCATCAGAAATGGCATATTCTATACTCTTAATAGCTACTGGGGGTTTGTTGATCCCAAGTACGCAGGCGGATTCACAAGGAGCAGGACATATTCTTCCAGTGATATCGGGGAAGTTGTTGGTGTCAGTGAGAGCTTTGAATGCTGATTTAATATCCCCGATATAGAGAAAATGGTTGAAATCAGGGATGATATTTCCCAATGGGCAACCTTGATGACAGAAGGGAATACCGCAGTCCATACATCGAGCTCCTTGTTTACGTATTTCTTCAGAAGAGAGTGGGATAGTAAATTCAGAAAAATTTTTCTTTCTTTTCTCTATTTTATCGTAGTTATGAATCTGTCGAGAAAATTCCAGGAATCCGGTATCTTTGCCCATATCTAACTGCTTTATTGGTAATTGTTTTGAACTAAAATTTTCTTTTTATTTGCTAAACGTTTTTGGATACGATGTTCTTTTCCTATAGATGAAGTTACTTGTTTCGATTGGAATCCCTTTTTTTTAGGAAGATTCATTTCTATTGTTCTTTTATAATCAATTGGCATGACTTTGACAAAACTTTTAATATTTTGTTTCCAGTTTTTAAGAATTTCCTTGCCCTGCTGGCTACCGGTATAAGAGATATGGTTTTGAATTTTCTTATTGAGGTAATTCACTTCCGATTGCTCTTCTACTTGCTCTAGGAGAACCATGGCGGTATTAATAAAGCGGTGGGACTTTTGCCCAGGATCATAGATATAGGCGACCCCCCCACTCATTCCTGCGGCAAAATTACTACCGATGCTTCCCAAAATAATTACCCTACCTCCAGTCATGTATTCACAACCATGCGCTCCAATGGCTTCAACTACTGCTTCCACACCAGAATTACGAACACAAAATCTTTCCCCGGCTAAGCCACCGATATAGACTTCACCACCAGTGGCTCCATAGAAGGCAACATTACCAACGATGACATTTTTACTGGGATTAAAGGAAACCTGGCGATCATTTTTAAGGATTATCTTAGCTCCAGAAAGTCCTTTTCCAAAATAGTCATTGGCTTCCCCTTCCAGATAAAAAGTGAGTCCAGGACTGGAAAAAGCAGCAAAACTTTGTCCAGCACTTCCCCGAAGATGAAATATAATGGTATCTTCTGGGAGCCCTTGGCTTCCATAGAGTTTAGCGATACGAGATGAGATGATGGTTCCAAAAGCCCGATCTGTATTACGAACGACGTCGGTAATTTCAGTTTTTACTTTTTTCTGAATAGCTTTTTTTAATTTTTTTAAATAACGATGATCGGGATTTTCTTGAGTAATCGGATATTGAGAGATAGAAGCGTAGAAAGTAGAGCGATCATCATAGTCAGTTGAGGCAGTGGATGAAAAAATTTCTTTGGGTATTTGCAGAAGGTTTTTTAGATGTACAGTACTAGCTTTCCAGTGGTCGGAAGTAAGCATACGAAGAAGGTCGACTCTTCCCACCATATCCTGCACTTGAGTCATTCCTAAATAGGCCATAATCTCTCGCATCTCCTCAGCCATGAAACGAAACATATTAACGACATGTTCGGCTTCTCCGGTAAAAAGCTCTCTTAGTTCTTTTCTTTGTGTAGTGATCCCTACCGGACAGGTGTTGAGATGGCATTTTCTCATCATAATACATCCCATTGCCTCCAAAGCTGCGGTAGCGACTCCCCATTCCTCTGCTCCCAGCAAAGTAGCGATGGCCATGTCTTTTCCGGTTCGAATTTGACCATCGGTTTGCAATTTGACTCGAGATCGGAGCTTGTTTCGTACCAATACCTGATGGGTTTCCGTGATTCCTAATTCCCAAGGAATACCCGCATGTTTGATTGAAGAAATTGGAGAAGCTCCAGTTCCCCCATCGTAGCCTGCAATGGTGATAAGATCAGCATAGGCTTTGGCTACTCCGGCCGCAATAGTGCCTACTCCAACAGAGGCTACCAATTTTACGCTAACCTTAGCTTTGTCGTTGGCACATTTGAGATCGTAGATCAGTTGAGCTAAATCTTCGATTGAGTAAATATCGTGATGAGGGGGTGGGGAAATGAGAGTAACTCCAGGGGTGGAATGCCTGACTTTAGCAATGATAGCATCCACTTTATGGCCAGGTAATTGTCCTCCTTCACCTGGTTTGGCTCCTTGAGCCATCTTGATTTGAATTTCATCAGCATTGATGAGATACTCGGCAGTAACCCCGAACCGACCGGAAGCCACCTGCTTGATAGCAGAGCGAAGGGAGTCTCCATTTTTTAATACCTGGTAACGAATGGGATCCTCTCCGCCTTCTCCGGTATTACTGCGAGCTCCAATTCGATTCATAGCTATAGCTAAGGTAGTGTGAGCTTCCCATGATAGAGAGCCATAGGACATTGCTCCACTAACAAATCGGGTCATAATATTTTCAATTGATTCGACTTTTTCAAGGGGTATGGAGTGGGGATTGTCGATAAAATCTAAGAGTCCTCTTAAAGTATAGGGTGAATGATAGATTTCTGAATTAGGTTGATTGCCGGCATATCGAGGTTGATTAATCATTTCAGAATATTTTTTAAATCGAGAAACGTCATTAAAGCGGCAGGCAGTTTGGAGTTCGTGAATAATAGCGGGACTATTGAGATGGAACTCCCCTCTAAGCCTCCAATGTAAATGTCCTCCAGGATCCAAAATAGTAAAGTTAAGGTTTTCTTTATGATTTCCAAAATAGGCATAACTATGTCGAAGAAGGACTTCTTTGCGAATTTCAGTTAATCCGATCCCACCAATACGACTTGGGGTTCCAGTAAAATATTTTTTTACCACTTTCTCATTAATACCCACGGCTTCGAAAATCTGGGCTCCGATATACGACCTAATAGTAGATATTCCCATTTTGGATATGATTTTTAGGAGTCCTTTATTTACTGCTTTAACAAAATTCTTGACGGCTTGATCATAACTGATTTCAGGATTTATGAGTCTGTTTTTCTTCATGTCGTCGATACTATCGAATACAGTATAGGGACTGATCGCATCTGCACCGAAAGAAAGAAGAACCGCGAAATGATGAACAGTTCGGGCTTCTCCTGTTTCTATCACCAGACTACATTCCGAACGTTTCCCCGCACGGATCAAATAATGATGAACCGCAGAAATAGCCAGAAGGGAGGGTAGGGGAGGGTGAGCAGAATCGATAATCCGATCAGAGAGAATGATAATCTTATAACCATTATCTATTTGCTCTTTTACATCTCGACAAATTCTATCGATAACTTTGGATAGGCTCTCTTCACCGTTATAGAAAGTGATGGGGATGGTTTTAGCTTGGAATGAGAATTCATCCACCCATCTCATCTTTTCTATTTCATCAGGAATAAGAATAGGGGTAGCTAATTCGATAACATGGGCATGCTTTTCAGTGGTATGAAGAAGATTTCTTTGAGGACCAAGAAAGCATTTCAAACTCATAAAGAAATTTTCCCTGATGGAATCAATAGGGGGATTGGTTACTTGGGCAAAGAGTTGATAGAAATAATTGAAGAGGTTATGAGGTCGATCGGAAAGTACTGCTAAAGGGGTATCGGTTCCCATAGATCCCACTGGCTCTTCTCCGTTATTAAACATTGGACTTAAGATCATCCGTAGGTCTTCTTGGGTATAACCAAAAGTTATCTGCCTTTGACGAATACGTTGGAGGGAGGGATTACGTTTTAAATTGGCTGGACGAATATCATTGATATTGATTTTGTTTTCCAGCCACTTACCATAATCGTGCTCTAGAGCGAGGGCTTTCTTGATTTCTTCATCGGGAATAATCCTCCCTTCTTTGAAGTCAACCAAGAGCATTTTTCCAGGAGCCAGTCGGTTTTTTAGTAGTACTTCTTTTTGGGGCTTGTCCAAAACTCCCGCTTCTGAAGCCACTACTAGAGTGTTGTCGGTGTAGAGAGTATAGCGAGAAGGTCTAAGTCCATTTCGATCGAGAATACCTCCTAAATAACGACCATCACAAAAAGCCACTGCGGCGGGTCCATCCCAAGGAACAGAGAAAGCAGCATGAAATTCATAGAAGTGTTTTTTATAAGGCTCCATATGGGGATCATTTTCCCAGGCTTCGGGAATCATCATCATGATTACATGAGGGACGGAACGTCCACAGAGGGTAAGGAGCTCTGCAACATGGTCGAAGGTGGCAGAGTCAGAAGCCTCTTCTTCAATGACCGGAATAATAGTTTTAAGCTCTTTCTTAGATAGAAGAGGTGTGCAAAAAAGAGAACGTCCAGCCTTGATTTTATTCTTATTTCCACGGAGGGTATTAATTTCCCCATTATGGCAAATGAAACGGAAAGGATGAGCCAGATCCCATCGGGGTAGAGTGTTAGTGGAGAAACGTCCATGAACCATCGCCATATGGGAGGTGAAAAGAGGATTTTTAAGGTCAAGAAAATAGTCGCCAACTTGGATGGGAACTAATTGCCCTTTATAAACTATTTTATGTGTGGAGAGTGAACAGATATAAACTTTTTTAAAATCTTCTCCATCCTTTTTAATTATTTTTTCAAATTGCCTTCGAGCTAAGAAGAGGCGGCGTTCGAAATAAAGAGGATCTTTTTTTAATCTATTTTTATTTTTAGACAGCTTGACAAATACTTGTTCAAAATTTGGTTCATTATAGGCGGGGATATTACCGATCAAATTTTTAGCAGTGGGAACAAATCGCCAACCCAATACTTTCATTCCCCAGTTTTCCAAACATTTTTTTAATATTTTTTTATAATATTGGGCTATTCCAGAATCGTGTTTATCAAAAAACATCACTTGTCCGACTCCATAATTTCTAGAAGTAGGTAGAGTGAAGTCAAGTTTTTCTGTTTCGCTGACAAAAAAGTCATGAGGAAGAGAAAACATGATTCCAGCTCCATCGCCAGAATTTCGTTCATCTCCTACAGCGGTTCTATGGTTTAGATTGGTAAGTAAATCAATCCCTTGTTGAATAATTTTATGAGAACCCTCTCCTTTGACATTGCAAACAAAGCCAAAGCCACAGGAATCGTGTTCATATCGAGAATCGTATAAGCCCTGGTTCATAGTGATGAATCTTAACTATAGTATAATTATATTAACATAATTATGATACTTTTTATATAATATCTTATAAAGAGGAAATTTCTTAAGTTTTTTTGTTTTGGAAATTAAATGTAATTATGTGAAGTTATATTGATTAATTAAATAGGCTAATGCTAAAATGACCAATAAGTTTAATATTTTTCATCTTTTTGAAGAAAAAATGTATCAACTAATTTTTAAAATTTCATCAAAATCAATTAAAAGTTTATTTTTGAAGTTAATCGTTTCCTTGATTTTTATTTCAGTGGTTATTGGTTGTTCTGTAGATGACCCTAGTTCTATAAGTCCTAGAACAACGCCTCTTTCTACGATTACTGTTACCAGTGATGATTTTAGTGATGGAGAGTCGCTTTCGGTCATCCACTACGGTACTAATCTTACTAATACAATATTTGCCAAAACAAATGGTGCTTTAAACATTTCCCCCCATTTAAGTTGGACAAAAACTAATGATGATGTCAAAAGTTTTATTGTTATAATGATAGAGACTAATGCTTCATTTACTTCACTTATAAGTGCTAATCCTACTCTTTATTGGTTTCGAACAGGAATTACCAATAATAAGTTGTCCCAAGGGGTGGGAAGTAGTAATCAAGCTAATAATCAGGGATTAACTACATTTGCTCAAATTGGCTATTCAAATAAAATGTATTTTGGGCCTCAACCAGCTATTGGTTCTGCATCTAATAATTATGACTTCGTTGTTTTTGGAATTGATTCGAATTTGGATATAAGCGGTATGGATGATGATACATTGGTGAGTATTGAAAGTCAGATATTGAATATTTATAATGATTACAAAGTTGGAAATGCATTTGTAAAATTAATTTTCATGATTTCAGGTAAATCTGTATCATTTTTCCAAGTATTATCTATTGGTAAGATCACAGCTATTGCAAAACCTTAATCCTACTTATAGTGAAGTTACTAAAATACTTGGACTTATAAAATCGAATAATCGATAAATAATGACTGAAATTCAATCCAAATTATTTGTAGCTGGTTATACATTTATAGAGTTGCTATTGGAACTGAGTACTTTGTTTATCGTGATCAGCTTTTTTGTCGCCATACTTAACCAAAAAATATCGAAAAAGAAAATTCAAAAAATACTAGGAGCAAATAAAGGAGGGTATTTTGTAGCTGCTGGATTGGGTGCTATCACTCCATTTTGTAGTTGTTCGACAATTCCGATGCTTGTTGGATTATTAAAAGCTCGGGCTGCCTTTGGCCCGTTGATGACATTTTTGTTGACCTCCCCCCTGTTGAATCCAATCATCGTTGTCTTATTTATTCCTGTTTTGGGAGTCAATGCAACCATTATATATGGCTTGTTGGCATTAGCTTTATCGATTACTGCTGGTATGTTATTACAGTTTTTAGGTTTTAAAAAATTTATATATGAAGGTATAATTACCCCCAGTCAATGTAGTGATAGTAAGAAATGTGATACGAATAATGAGGGAGTAGCTGCATATCAATCTACAAGAAATATATATAAGAATGCTTGGAAAGAAAGCATTAGCTTGTTTAAATCAATTTTTCCCTATTTATTTATTGCAATGATTATCGGGGGACTTGTAACCGGTTTTGTTCCCAATGAATTTTTTTCTGAAATTGCTGGTGTCGGTAATATCATGGCGGTCCCAATCGCTGCCATAATCGGAATCCCTCTCTATGTTCGTGTGACCTCGCTTATCCCATTAATAGGAGCGTTCATCGCAAAAGGAGTGAGTGTAGGTGCGATCGTTGCTCTGATTATTGGTGCTGGGGGAGCAAGCTTACCAGAACTTATATTACTCAAAAAAATATTTAGGTGGCCATTGTTATTAGCATTCTTGTGTATGATTTTTTTCATTGCAATTATTGGTGGATACACATTTAATCTATTTTTAATCTAAATTGATATTTAAACTTGTTCTGTACTTGCTTCTTGAGCATATCTTGAGCATGTTAGAAGATCTTAGTCTAAAGAAGAGGTGAGAATTAAGCCTAGAGCAAGTAGGATAATATCAATGAATCAATTCATCCAACTCTTCTTGTCTTCCTGATTCCACCAAAAGAAAAGGGTTCCCATGGCACTGGGATTCCTACATTAACCTCTACCATTCCGGCTTTGAGTTCAGTTACCATTTTCTGAACTGTTCTTTTTTATGGCAGTAGGAATGATAAGAGGGGGGGGGGGGGGGGTGAGTATTATTTTCCTGCTTTCATGCTTTTGGCCTTCGTGACGATATTTTCCTTTTCAGCGAGAATTATGTAATTCTTAGCACTTCTATAGGTCATACCCATTTTAGGTTTTGTGCAGAACGTTTATAGACCAATTTTGTCACAGGAGTAGATTCTAAAAACTAATCGCCAGAAGATGTTTCTTGAAAATATCCTAATTACCTACCATCAATCGGAGAAAAAATTTTATATTTCTTTTCACCTCTTACTTCTTTTCCTTC
The DNA here is from genome assembly GCA_965224715.1 of Spirochaetota bacterium. Classification (GTDB taxonomy): domain Bacteria; phylum Spirochaetota; class UBA12135; order COTS27; family CAXSBA01. The sequence continues at coordinate 909,645 of OZ245054.1, forward strand.
AATGAAATAAGGAAAAATTTGGTATGGATTATTACTTTTACTGTTAATAATGTCTATGATTTTCATGGTTTACTCCTGAATTAAAAACCTCTAATAACTGTCTTAATATTAACAAAATATTATTGTATAATATAGTAGGAGGTGATTATGAATAAAATTACTGTTCTTAATATAGGGGTGGTGGCAGCAGGTCGGATCGGTATGATACATGCTGAAAACATCCTTCGGATACCCGGTGTTCAACTCAAAACTGTTTTGGATAAATACCGAAGAGGTGCAAAGCTCCGTAAATATAATAAAGAAATTCTTATTACTGATGATGAGAAAAAATTCTGGGAAGATCCGGAAATCACTGCTGTGGTAATTGCAGCTTCTTCTTCTGCCCATGTAAACTTAATCAAAAAGGCAGTTCATTATCGAAAACATATATTTTGTGAGAAGCCTGTAAGTTTTAAATCTCAGGAATTATGGAAGTTATCTCAATGGGTGAAGAAGCATAGATTATTTTTTCAAGTAGGATTTAATCGTCGATTCGACCATCATTTCCGTCGGGTTAAGATGGCAATGGAATGGGAACAGATCGGAAAAGTCTACATGATAAAAATAGTGAATCGAGACGCATTTCGTCCTCCATACTCATTTATCTCTAAATCGGGGGGACTTTTTTTTGACTTCAATTCTCATGATTTTGATATGATCCATTATCTCACTGGTGAGGATATTGAAGAGGTCTATGCTTATGGAGCCAACCTCATTGATCCAAAAATAAGAAAGCTAGGAGACGTCGATACTGCTCTTATCAGTTTGAAACTGAAGGGAGGGGGATTGGCCTCCATCGATTGTAGCCGGGAAAGTGGCTATGGTTATGATCAGCGTTTAGAAGTATTTGGATCTGAAGGGTCTGCTGAAACTGGGAATCTTCGTGAGGATACCGTACTTTTAAGTCGTCAACGTGGTATATCCATCGCCAAACCTAAGAATGATTTTATGATTCGCTATCAAGATGCGTATCGAACGCAAATAGAATCTTTTTTTAATCATCTTCGTTTATTCTTGCAGAAAAAAAAGGTTAATCCAGAAGTTACTGGTTTTGACGCGGCACGTGCGGTGGCAGTATCCGAAGCAGTAATGAAATCTTATCGAACTGGGAAAGCTCAGAAAGTTATTTACCCCAAATAATGCTATATGAAAATAGCATTATTTGGATGTGGTCGTATTGCTCAAATCCATCTTAAGAATATTTTACAAAATAGATGCTAGTTTAGTTGGAGTTGTTGATTTTCTTGAATTTTCAATTACCAGATAGGCTAATTGATGAAGAGTACCGATATTAACCTCTGAACAGGTTCTCAGAGATAATGTATCCATGGAGTTCTCATTGCTTCATCATCAGATACTTATCAAGAAATAATATTTTGTTTCAAAAATAATTAAAATATTGGTACTAAATGTCAAAAGGAATATATCATCGTGATGATTATTTTACAATAAAAGCACAAAGAGAGGGAGTTCGGGCAAGAAGTTATTATAAGCTAGAGGAAATCGATCGTAAATTCCAAATTTTTTCTCATTTAAACGAAAAAAACTGGGTATTAGACCTTGGCTGCAGTCCTGGTTCTTGGGTTCAATATGTTTTGAAGCAAACAAATGGCAAAGCCAACATTGTTGGAGTTGACCTTAAAGAAACCCAAAATTTTCCTGAATATACCAAGAAATTTCATTTTATTCAGGGTAATGTTGAAGAAATAACGGAATCTTCACTACTCCAGATCACTAAAAAGAGAAATTTTTCGGTAATTATGAGTGATATGGCTCCAAATACTACCGGTAATCCTGATCGAGATGCTTATTTATCCTATGAATTGGTATTACATAGTTGGGAGATAGTGAAAAACCTCTTTATTAGAGTTTCTAAGAAATTCCCTCAAGAGTCTTCACAAGAAGGAGTTTTTATTGCTAAATATTTTCAAGGAAAAGAAAGTATGAAACTTTTTAATCAACTCAGAAATGAAGTAAAGGATCTTAAGAAATCGATAAATTTATTTAATTTAGGGAAAGTAAAGTTATTCAAACCTAGTTCCAGTCGAAAAAAATCTCGTGAAATTTATATCATTATTAAATAGTTGATTATAAGTAACTATTTTTTAAATTTTATAGGTTTAAGTTTCGAATATATATGTATGAATAGAAAGATAGTACAGGAAGTACTATTAGTAAATTTTTCATGGAGGAAAAATGATTATTAATTCAAATTTAAGTAGTATCAATACTAACAGGGTAATGAAATTCCAGGCTGAAGAAAGTGATTTTCGGTTTCGGAATTTATCATCTGGTAAGAGGATAAATCGTGCCGGTGATGATGCTTCAGGTTTTGCGGTTTCAGCAAAAATGACTGGTCAAATCGAAGGTTTGGACCGAGCAGAAAAGAATGCTATGGATGGAATTTCCATGATTCAAACTGCGGAAGGCTATCTTCATGAAACGATCAATGTCATGAATAGGATCCGCGAGATAGCTATTCAAGCTGCTAACGGTGTTTATAGTGATGAAGATCGTCTTTATATTCATGTAGAAGTTAGTCAGTTAGTTGCAGAAGTGGATAGGATTGCTCATTATGCGGAATTCAATGAATTAGCACTTCTTACAGGTAGATTCGCTAATGAAGAAGCTGGTGGGGTTCCTGCAAGCAGTATGTGGTTTCATATTGGAGCCAATCCTAATCAGAGAATCCGTGCTTTTATTGGGACTATGACTGCTTATGCATTTAATCTGAAGGATATTAATGACGATATTGCTATTTCTGTAAGTGCACCGTCTCAAGCAAACGATGCTTTGGAAGTGGTGGACAACTCACTGAAAAAGATCTTAAAACAATTGGCTGATCTTGGTGCTTATCAAAGTCGTTTAGAACATGTTACCAGAAGTTTAGCCGTAGGTAGCGAGAATCTGCAAGCTGCTCGGAGTCGAATTCGTGATGCTAATATGGCAGAAGAGGTATCAAAACTTTCAACTAGTCAAATTTTGTCTCAGTCGCAAGTTTCGGTTTTGGCTCAGTCCAATCAGAGAGCTCAGTCAGTTCTTCGTCTTCTTCAATAACTTTTTTCATACAAATTATTGGATACAATATTCAAGCGGTAGATAATTTTGCCGCTTGAGTATTTTTATTCATTTTTATTGAATTATGGTAAAACAAGTTGTTATTATCTTAGACAGTTTTGGTTATACAGTTGGCTATAGTCCCTATCACACTGATGCAGATATAAAAAAATATGCTTCTAAAAAAGATAGAGTGTCTGGGAAAAATTTTTTTACAGTTTATTCTCCCGATGGCTATGTGGTGGGAAGAATTCATGATCTCGAAGAAAATGATAAATTCAAAATATCCCACCTTAAAACAATTATCAGTTATTTTAAGATGTTTGAAATTTCCAACTCTAAAGCTATAGTGATAGAGTTAGAAAGAATTCTTGATAAATCGAAGAAAAAATAGGATATTTTTACTTATAGGTTTGTAAGTTTTACCGAATTTTAATAAATAACATTTGATTATTTTGTTGTTTTACCAATACGAATAATCATTCATGGATTTATGAAGACGATTTAAGAAATAATGTTTAAGATTACTAAGTTAAAATTTGTTTTTTCACCTTTGATAGTATTACTTCAATTCCTTTTTCTCTTTCCTTTAATAGTAGTAGCTTGGGGAAACCCTTTAATATTGGAGATCGAAAAAAAGATGAGTGCAGCATCGTTCCCTACTTATAGTAATACTCTTTCCTCTGATCCAAGATTTCTTGTAAAAAAGGATAAGAAAGATGTCCAACAAATGATCAAGATATCTTTTTTTCCAGAGAATTTAGAGTATCGGGAAGGTGATAGTTTTACTTTCCATGTAACCATTGAAAATAGCTCGACAAAAAAAGTTTTTTCCTATAAAAATTTTAATGAACCTTTCCAGCAGTTCTTATTCACTATAAAAAAAGGGCATCAAGATTATTCCATTAAGCATTTGAATTATTATCGGTTTTTATATGATCGAAGTACTTATAGCGATAGTCATAGAGTTATATCTTTAAATCCTCAAGAAAGTTATTCTAAGATGATATCCCTAGGAGCTTTTTTTAAATTTGATCGTCCTGGCTTTTATGAAATAACGGGGGAATTCTATCCTTTGGGAATTTCAGAAAGTGATTATCGAATACCCATTCAACCTTTTGTTTTAAGGATTCATTCCCGTCAACAGTATTTGTCAGATATTAATAGTGAAAGTCTCTCTAAGAAAACTATTATAAAGCAAATACCTCAATTTATTGGGGGGCCAAATATATCAGATAATCAGATAGGTATTTCTAAATCAGTTAGAGAAGAGGGTAACAGGCGAATAACTCCTCTTTTCCCCGGTGAGGTAGTTCGAGATCATTTTAATCAAATTCGAACTCATGATTATGCTGGTTATTTAAAGAATTTAGAACTAGAGCAGCTTCTAATCAATAGTTATCAGTCCAGTGAGGTCTATTTACGTTATCAAGAAGCAAAGGTTTACGAAAAGGAAATTATTATTGAAGATTTTAAAAAATTTCTGATTGAGAAAATCGACTATTCCTTAATAGACAGTATGGTTTTAAAGACTACTGTAATCAAAGATTCCGCAGTGGTGGAAGCTGTTATGGCAGTAAGAGAACCATTTGAGGACTACCATCAAGGGATTGACCCTCACACTGGAGAGACTCAACCATTGTGGATTAAGGAATCGATAAACCGTTTAGAAAAATTTTATTATCTTACATTTGACTTAATGATGATTCCAGAGGTCGATAATAGTAAACCTTGGAAAATCATCAGCTATATAGTCCGATCTCTTTCAGTCGAACAGTATCAAAACTATAAAAGTCGTATTCCAAGCATTGGCAAGCCCGTATTGCCATTGATGTATTCTCAGGAACAACAGAATCAACAAATCGATGATCGATTAAATCATGTAATTCATTTTGGTTATAATCAGTTTGTAATAGAACGAGGGTATTTACCTCAAATCGAAAAAGTTACCCAATTCTTGGTAGCTTATCCTGAATTACTGATTGAGCTTTATGGTCATACTGATGATAGAGGTGAGGAGGACTACAATTATGAATTATCCAAAGAACGGGTGGAATCGGTTGCTGACTATTTAATAGCGGGTGGTGTAGAACTTAGTCGAATGCGGTTTTTTTATAAAGGGGAAAGTGAGCCTGTTACTTACGGTCAAACCGATGGCGATCGTCGGCTCAACCGAAGGGTTGAAATAAAAATTTTTAAACCCCAGTTTTAGCCTTACTTTTCTCTTTTTTCCATTTATAGATGATAGCTTATTAATGGTTAGTTAATAAAATTATATTATATAAAACTAAAATCAAAAGTGACAATAGACGAGGGTGAATTTGCCTCTAAGAAAACACATCAAATTCATTATCCTCTAAACCAGAGGTTTTCGGGTGATCATACTGAATCTAATGGTATCTATCAAGATGGGGTATTATTTTGTTTAAAATATAAATAATAGTTATATTGCTTTTTTTCTTTGCCTTCATTGAGCAATGCTCTCAAACTTACGAGGATGGGAATTGTGTAATTAAAAGATATAAATGATTAAATTTGATTAGTAGAAAGTAGGACGAGGGTACAGGCTTGGATGAAGGGTAATTGATGGCGATTAAATAAATTCAAGGCCATTGGGGTATCAGAGCCAGGATTTAAAATGATAATAAGTGAGTTCTGGGTATTAGTTAAATAAATAATATCTTCAATTACACTTTCTAAAATCGGATAACTTAGATAGATTGACAGACAGTCAATCTTTCCAACTTCTTTTAAAGAAGGTATTACAGGTAAACCGTCTATTTCAGTATATTTGGGATTAACTAGAACTGGATCCAATCCTTGAGTTTGTGCCATGTGGATAGCTTTGTTGGAATATTTTTCTTTATTTGGAGAAACTCCTAAAATAGCTATTTTTTTCTTCAGCATGTTACAAAAATTATCCTAGCCCAATAATCGCTAATTGACATATGCCGATAAAGAAACCCAAAACTGCCCCACTCCATTCAACAAAACGAAATTCTCTTTTCAATACTGAACGAATAAGTTCTTCCATTTCTTTCATAGATAAGCTATTCAGATAATCGGTTACCACTTTTTTAATATCTAAATTAGCTATAGCTTCATGTAAAAACTCATTTTTTATCGGACCTAAACCTTCCTTAAAATCAGATAGTAAACTTTCTTCAATACTCTGAACCATATCTTCATTGACAAGTGCTGAAATAAGAGGAATTTTCTTGATTTTATTGTTAATAAGACCACCGATATATTTTTTTATATTACTGGTGATCAGTTCGTCAAGTTTGGGATTTGCAGTAATTTGATCAATCAATTTTTCTTTATGAAGGAGATCATGAGCTATGATAGTTGACAGCTTTTCAATCAAAGCATGTCTTCGCTTAGGAAAAATTCCTTGAATCTTTATAAAAAGAAAATTTCTCTCTTTGTAAGGACGGAACAACATTTTAACTGCCACATAATTGGTCATCCAACCGATAAATGATGAGATTAAAGGGATAGTAAAGTAATAAAGGGACAAATTAAACACGTGGTTTAAACAACATTATTAAAACGTTAATAAAAAATTTGATTAAAAGGTATCTTACAAAGATTACCTATTAACCAAATTTCAGAATTTTTGATACTTCTTTTTCAAAAAATCGAAAAAGAGAAAACAATAAATAGCAAAAAGTTAAATGACGAGCTTAGGACTAGCAGAAAAAACCAACTTTTTTCTTTCAGGAAGTTTTTTAATTTCCCCAGTAAAAGGTAGTTTCATTTCCCTAGCAGCTAAGGTTCGACATTTAAAAGTTCCAAAACCCCTGATCCGAATATCAGAGCCATTTTTAATTTGTTTATGAATTTCCTCAAAAGTTGTTTCAATAATGATGCGAACTTTATCGAGTTTTTCTTCATAGGGTAAATTGGAATTTACTTCTTTAATAAATTCATTAAATTGCATGAATACCTCCTATGTTTAAGATTCAATAGCATTTTTTTTAAATACCAATACTTTTTTCGTAATTTCAGATTTTTTGCGATTAACATTATTCTTCTTAATAACCCCTTTTTTGACAGCTTTATCAGCGTATTTATAAAAAAGACTTAATTCAGAATCAATTTTATCTATTTTATTTTCTTCGACCGACTTAACTATTTTTTTCAATTGGGTACGCATTCGAGAAAGGACCGCTCGATTATCTACTGATTTTTTCAGCGACTTTCTTAAATTCTTTTTATTAGATTTAATGTTTGGCAAATTAATTTCCTATAAGTGTTTTAATTTTAACTTGTAAAAATAATTTTGTCAACTCTTTCAACAATTAAAAAGCAAATTAAAAATAAAACTATAAAAAGCGTAAATGTTATGGTATAATTTATATTATTTATTTTAATTTTTCTTAAAGTTAAGCAATTATTATGAAAGAAGAAAATATGGAAGTAAAAGATAAAGAAATTTACGGTCAAACAATCAAAGCTAGAGGAAGAAGATATTATTTTGATATTAAAGAAAACCGAAATGGTGATCGATATGTTACTATTTCGGAGACACAACCGAAAAATAATCAGTTTAAACGCATGAGAATTATGGTTTTTGGTGAATATTTAGATGATTTTATTGTTGGATTACAAGATTTGAAAAGTAAAATTAATATTTCTGAAGAAGAGGGCACTAGATTGGTTGCAGAATTAAAAAAATCTCAAACTCAGCAAGATGACCAAAAACTGACCAAATAACACCTAAAATTCAGATGATTTAATCATTTTCGGGCCACTAGCTCAGTTGGTAGAGCAACTCCCTTTTAAGGAGTAGGTCGATGGTTCGAATCCATCGTGGCTCATTATGTCTCCATCGTCTAGTGGTTAGGACACCAGGTTTTCATCCTGGCAACCGGGGTTCGATTCCCCGTGGAGATGCTTTTCCCCCTGATTTTTTTTCTCTTGTATTATGAATTTATCTACATCTAAACAATTTCTAAGAGATATTCTTCCTCAAGTTAGTCGAACTTTTGCCCTAAATATTCGAGTTCTTAATGAAATAGATTATAACTTTATTGGTAGTACCTACCTTATTTGTCGGTTTATTGACACAATTGAAGATTCTCCCATCTTAACCAATAACCAAAAAATAAATATATTACAAGAATTTGCTCGAATTTTTCAAGTAACATTCCAATCAAAAGATTTTTTAAAAATAATTGATCAATGTAAAAATATCTCCCACTATCCACCTGAAAATGAGTTAATGGAACGTTTTGATGAAGTTATTTTTCTTTTCAATTCTTTTCCCCAGATTTATCATGACATTTCCAAAGATATGATTATCGAAATGGCCTTGGGAATGGCTGAATTTACAGAAAAATACTCCAAACAAGATAGGAAAATTCTTAAAAACATGGAGGAGTTGGAAAAATATTGCTATTATGTAGCTGGAACTGTAGGAATAATCTTAACCCGTCTTTTTACTCTGAAAATAAATTCAAAAACTAAGAAAAAAATTCTTAATAAATTTACCAATGATTTTGGACTTTGCCTTCAAATGACTAATATTGTTAAAGATGTCAATGATGATAAAAAAAGAGGCTGGTCTTATGTTCCCCAAACTGTTTTAGAAGAAGCAGGGGTTACAGTTAAAGAATTTTATAACGGATTAAAACCACAGCAAATAAAATCAATTCAAGAGATTTTAATCAGAAAAATTGAAATTTATATTAAAAATTCATTAGTTTACTGTCAAAACATACCTATATATCTAGGAAAATATCGTTTATTTTGTCTTATACCTCTTTTTTTATCGATTAAAACTGTTTATTTCTTAAAGAATCGAAAGTCTAGTCAAATTCATATAAAAAAAATAAGTAAAAAAAATCTATTTTCTACTATTTGTATAGTTTATTTAATATTCCCATTCAACATTTTAATTAAAATTTACTTTTTTTTAATAAAAAAAACTAATTAATAAATGAATTTTTATTAAAAAAAAGTAAATTTTATGTTAAAATATTAAACTTATATTTATAACTATATGTTGAAATCAATAATATTGGGATAATATTGACACAGTAAATTTTATTTTAAACTAATTAAGCATAATAATTGGAAATATCATGGCAACTGGTGGAGAAATTCTCATCAAATGTTTGGAAAAGGAGGGTGTTGAATATATCTTCGGTTATTCTGGCGGAGCAGCAATGCCGATTTTCGATGCCATCTATGATTCTTCTAAAATAAAACTAATCTTAACCCGGCATGAACAGGGGGCTACTCATATGGCTGATGGTTATGCGCGGGCTACAGGAAAGCCAGGTGTTGTTCTTGTGACTTCTGGACCAGGGGCGACAAATACTATTACTGGTATCATTACCGCCCAAATGGATTCGGTACCTATCATTATTCTTACGGGTCAACAAATCACTTCTATGTTGGGTAAAGATGCGTTTCAAGAGACTGATATTTTTGGAGCTACCATCCCAATTGTCAAACATAGTTATTTAGTGAAAGACAGACAGATTATTCCCAGAGTCATTATTGAAGCCTTTAAGATTTCCACTACTGGGCGACCTGGACCAGTTCTCGTTGACTTGCCTAAGGATATTACCGCTGGAGAATTTGATGAGAGTCATTATACAGATGAGATAGATTTGCCGGGATATAGTCTTAAAGACCTGGAAGTTCCCATTGAGGATGTGAGAGAAATGGCTAACCTTATCAACCAAAGTCGAAAACCTTTAATCTTGGTTGGTCATGGAGCCCTTATCTCTGGAGCTTCTAGAGAAGTAAAAGAATTAGCAGAAAAAATTAAAGCCCCTGTAACCACAACCCTTTTGGGGAAGGGGGCTTTTCCAGAAACGCATTCCCTTTCAGTCGGGATGCTGGGAATGCATGGGACTGCTTATGCAAACAAATGTTTATTAGAATGTGACCTTGTGATCAATATCGGTTCTCGCTTTGATGACCGGATCTGTGGTGACAGTAATCAATTTTGTCCTCAATCTAAAATCATCCATATCGATATCGATCAGGCTGAAATTAGTAAAATTATTCAACCTGATTTTTATATTGTCGGAGATGCTAAAAAAGTGATCCGTGAACTTAATAAATTTATTAAGCCCATCAATACCCAAACTTGGCTTTATTCTATAAATCGTAATAAGAAAAAATTTCCTCTTACCTACAAAAAGAAAGGAGGTCTCCGAGCTCAACATGTGATCAAAATCCTTTATGAAGTGACCAAAGGTAAAGCAATTATCAGTACCGATGTGGGGCAGCATCAGATGTGGGCAGCTCAGTTTTATAAGATAGATGAACCGGATAAATGGCTTTCATCTGGGGGTGCTGGAACAATGGGATTTGGGTTTCCGGCTGCTGTTGGAGCTCAGCTTGGAAGACCGGGGGAATTGGTAGTGGCTATTGTAGGGGATGGAGGTTTTCAAATGACTTCTTATGAACTTTCAACTATTTTGAACCATAAGATTCCCGTAAAAATTTTAGTAATCGATAACAAATTTCTTGGTATGGTCCGCCAGTGGCAGGAGTTGTTTTATGATCTACGTTACTCTGGAGTTGATCTTGAGGGTAACCCTGACTTTGTAAAATTAGGTAAGGCCTATAACATTAAGTCCTACCGCTTAAAGAAATCATCTCAAGCCAAAAAAATATTACAGGAAGCTATAAACTATGATGGTCCTTGTCTTATTCATGCAGAAGTGATCAAAGAAGATAATGTTTTTCCAATGATTCCTTCGGGGCAATCTGCTGATAAGATGATCATCGCCCCGCCCACCAAAAAATTGGATAAGCCTGTGGGAAGTACTTAGTAATAAAGTGTGACTATGATAAATAATCAGAAACTCCATACCATCTCTATCAAAGTCCAAAATCAACCAGGAGTACTGGGACGAGTGGCTCTCGTTTTTGCCCGTAGAGGCTTCAATATCGAATCCCTAGTAGTTTCTGCTTCCTATAAAAATCCAAAATTTTCTACAATGACAGTTACAGCTTTAGGTGAAGAAAAAGAATTGGAGCAGATTATTAAACAGGTTAAGAAGTTGATTAATGTTATCAGTGCTACCGATTATATCCAAGATAATAAATCAGAGAGCAAGATTATTGAAAAGGAATTAGCTTTGATTAAGGTAATATTTAGGAATGAAGAACTTACCCCAATTCTTCAAATTGTAGATCATTTTAAAGCTAAAACTCAAGATATGTTGGAAGGTTCCCTTATCGTACAAATCACTGGGAGTACAGAAAAAATAAATGCTTGCATCGGGATGCTGAAACAGTTTCACTTAGTGGAAGTGGTTCGCTCCGGCAAACTATTGATTCGCCGAGGCAAGGAAATTACTTAAATTTATCCAGTCTTTGTCAATCAGTTGATGATCGTTTAGAGTCTAAATTTTTGCTATCCAGCCAGATTGTTACCGGACCCGCTAATAAGAGTTTGATCTCCATATCCTCGCCGAATTTACCCTCAGCAACTTTTCCTGAATAATTTTGTTTAAGTTCTTTCACTAATTTATTGATTAAAGATCTAGCCAATTCTCTTGAGGCACTTTTGTCGAATGAGGGTTTCGTTCCTTTTCTGACATCGGCATGGAGGGTGAATTGACTCACCACCAAAATCTCCCCATTTATATTAACCACACTTTGGCTCATCTTTCCTCCTTGAGAGAAAATTCTTAAGTTCAAGACTTTTTGAGCTATCCACCGTACATCGGAGAATGTATCATCCTTCCCTACTGAAACTAATATAGTAAGTCCTCTTTCAATTTGTGATACCTTCTCACCATCGACACTGAGGGAAGACCGGTTCACCCTTTGAACTACGGCTCTCATATTTTTTGTAGAACTATTCTTTTTTAAGAAAAAATTCTACTCGTCGATTTTTTCGATAATTATCTTCAATCATCTTTTCTCGAATCTTCCCGGTAATTTGAGGATCTACTTCTTTCTCTTTAAGGATAAGAAGCTCTTGTTTTCCTTTACCTTCACTGGTTAGTCGATCTTTGTCTAAACCACCTTGATTCTGAAGATAGTTCAAAACTCGTAAAGCTCGTTTGATCGAAAGAGAATTATTGTATGCATCAGAACCTCGAGAGTCAGTATGTCCCACCACATTAATATGATAATCTGGAAATTTCCTAAGCATACGGATTAAAAGATTTAGGACTTTTTCATAGTTTCCTAACATTTTGTCTGAATTATATTGAAAATTGATACTGTTGAGGATAATTCGCAATCGACCATCAGAAAGTTTTTCTACAAGGATATCCACTAAAAATGAATGTTCAACTGTAACCGGCAACCCTACCTTATCTCTACCTCTCACAAATAGAACATAATCTGTAGCAGATTCTACTGAATCACCCAAATCCCCTTTTCCATTCCAACTAAATTGCTTATCAAATTTCTTTGAGTTAAAATTCCATGACCAGGTTTTTAATGGAATTTGTTTTTGGTTGTGATAAAGATAGCTCTCTTCTGGACTCATCTTTTTTGGAGTCTCCTCCTTACGAAAAATTGCAGCTCCTACATTCTTAATTCCATAATTATCATTAACAATAATTCTAACACTGAGTTTATCATTAATATTATCTCCATCGGGTGAGAAAAAGAGAGGTTGCGTATTGACTGTAGCCGTTGGATATTCATTATCGATATAAATTTTCTTGACCGGTGACTGAGGTCGATTTCCAGATTTATACTCTGCAATAGCTTGGAGATAATAAAAACCACCTTGAAGTTCTATTCCATTTACTGTGTTTTTTTTTTGTTTTAATAAATTCCATTTTACAGAATTTATATTGTTCTTTCTGGCAAAAGCTGATTTTTTTTCATTGCTTAGAAAGAAACTATAAGATATACCCTGTATGCCCTCAGTAGAAGAAATTTCAGGGGTAATGATGAGTTCATGAGGGCTACCTTCAGGAAGTGAAGTAAGCAAATCAGGCATGACTTTCAAGTTTAATTCTTCAAATTTACGTACTAGTCTAAATAGACGACTCTTATATGTTTTCTCATTAAAAGCATGATCAATAGTATCGATCCGTAATCGATAAATCCCTTCTGGGCTATCTTCTTCCACTTGATCTTTTCCCGTCCATAAAAGTTCACTTGGAAAATCTCCCTTCCATTCTTTTCGACGATAGATAACCTCCTTCCCTTCTTCCACTTTGAAGATGTATACGGTAAACTGATCTGATTCAGGCCTCAGTACACTAGGTATGTGACGATTGTTGAAAATGATTTGATCTTTATTTCCATCATCATTAGGAGAGAAAGCTGTTTCGTGAGACATTATCTCCAATTCTACTGGGGTAGTATCTAAATAAAGTTTTTCAGCGGTTGATAAAATATCTTCTTGGGTTTGAAATTTGGCTGTAAATGTGAAGAAATAAACTCCATCGGGAAGGGGTCCGGATTCAGAGCCATCACGATTAAACTGAGGATCGACAAGCCCATCCCAAACCAAAGTTTCTGGTAATTTGGTGAAGTAAAATTCCTTGACCGTTTCTTGACTTTCGTTATAGATAAGAAGTTTTCCTTCTGTAAGGATATTCCGATATCTATTGTTGATGTTGAAGCTAAAGCTGATTGTGTCGAGTTTGCCATCTCCATTGGGAGATATGGAAGTGTTGTCAGTTATCACTTCAACATTCAAATTCTCATCAATCACCTCAAAAGGATCACTCACAACAGAGTTTATATTCTCTACTTCATCTTTTGCTTTAAACACATAGACGTATTTTCCAGGAGATATCTCACCTTTCTCGTTTTTTCCATCCCAAAGGAAATCTTTGGGGGGATGGTTATTGAGATAACTTCTTTTCAAAATTGAGTCCCCATTCTGCTTTAAAATTGATATTTGATAGGAATTAGTTTCCGATAAATCGTAGATATGCATAGCCAACAGGTTTTTATATCCGGACCCGATGGCATTTGGATTAAGGATTTTATTTCGTAGTTTTACTCCAACGGTAGGTGCTTCAGTATCTATTTTGAAAGTAACAGGGGGGGAATTTGGTTGGTTACCAGAGCGAAACCAAGTTCGGAGTTGGGAAGTATAAATACCATCAAATAATTGTTGTCCATCATCAGACTTCCCTTCATAGAAAATAGCTTTGGCAAAAGGTGAATTTCCAAAAGTTTTTACGATTCTCCCTGACTCATTTTTTATTTCCAAATTCCATTTCTCCATTCCTTCTGTTGATGAGAGATAGGTTTCAAAAGTGATATTATCAAAGAAGCCATCTTGATTGGGAGAGAAAACTGGTTGAGAGACTTCCAAATTTATTTCCTCAAATTCACGAACCAAATAAACTTTTTTTTTTTCGCTTTTATAACTATTCCCTGCCAAATCCCGTGACTCCAGGGCGATATGATAGGTTCCAGTTGGAGCTTTTTCCCCATTATCGGTGATACCATCCCAAGAGATTGAGGTATTAGGTTCACTGGAAACAAAAGTTTTTGTAACTTTACCTTCTGAATTGGATAGAGTCAAATACCAACTATCTTGAGAGTTAAAATTTTTGGAATTGATGGCAATTTGTAATTCATCTTTTCGTCCATCCCCATTGGGTGAGAAAATGTCTGTATCTAAAATAAACTCAGATTTAGGTGAAATAATATCAACCACGATTGGGATCAGGGGACTTTTATTCTTGTTCCCCCAGCTATCCACCGCAGTAATGGTGAAATAATAGATACCATCTTCAACTAATTCCCCGTTGTCATTTCTCCCTTCCCACAGGTAGGAATTGGGAGCTTTTAGGGGAGTATCTTTAGCTACCAAACGAGAAAAAAATTTAGTGAAACTAAGTTGTTCTTCTTTAGGGTTTATCGATTCGTGAGTCATTACCTGTAAAAAGCGATTCCCTTCTTTACGTATGATGGTAAGTGACCATTTTTGAAGATTATCCTCCTTAATAATAAAAGGAATTTCTATAAAGTCTTTAACGCCATCTAAATTTGGAGAGAAATAACGGTTTGCATTGGTGAACTGCCCGTAACCTTTATGGACAGTCAACACAACTCCAAACATAATGACCGAAAGAAGTGATATTATATTCTTGATCAGATCGAACATGTTTTTTTACTTATTCGATCTCAACATCATTGAGAGTTCCCTCATCTTCAAAAGGTGAGGATATTTCTGGTTTGAGATTATCCACTTTTCCAAAACTAATATTGAATCCGAGAGTATGATAAAATTCAATAGAATCTCTTCGATTTAAGCCAAATGCATAACCGAGTTCTAGTTTTATGTCATCAAACATAAAAACAGTACCTAGCCCACCACTGAGTGGAAATGGATTGTTCAATGCCGGATCTCTAAAGTGACCAAACATTAATGATAACTCTTTAAATTTACCATTGAATAAGAATATGTTTTTAAGTCCAACCGTATAACCAAAGTCTAATGGATAGGTCAAGCCGATGTCATGATTTAACCGAACTTTCCAAGTCCCTTTATTTTTAGGGAAGTCTGCTTGAATAAAAGTAAAACCTGCCCCCAATTTAAACATATCAGCAGTTTTGGCATAATAGGTTTTATTTCCAAACTTTATATAAGGAAGCAGACCTAATTGATCAATTTGAATACTGGCGATAAATTCTCTTAAAGTGAATATTGATTTTTGATAATCCCAATCTGGACTAAATGACGACGACAAACTAATATTAATTCCCCAAGACTGAATATCATTGTTTGGTACTGAAGTACTAGATTTATAATAGTCAAATAATATCATTGTGCCTATAGAAATTAATCGACTGATCTCTTTAGAAAAAACCGGTCCAAGAGCGAAAAAAAAGTCATCTGAATCATGATCGATAAAGTTACCGACATAACCTCCGAAAGTTCCATATTCAGTAGGATGAAGATATCCGAGATTTACATAATTAATCGACTCCGTGCCATAGCCGATATTTGCTACTATCATTTGTTGAAGAATGGTGGAAGACAGAGCCGGGTTCACAGCAAAGTTACCTCCTTTCATTTCTAAACCTGAAGATGACCCACCTAAGGCAAAAGATTCTAGACTTCGTCCCATATTGAGCATATCTGAGCCTGGCACTATATTGTTTGCCAGTACTGGCTTCCATAGCCCCAATATTAGAGGAATAACGATCGTAAAAATAATTAAAATAAATTTTTGAATATTTTGAAAAAAACAGACAGTCATCTTACCTCCAAATATAATTACATGGTAATTATATCATACTCATTTTTTTTGTAACAAAATCTTGTAAAAATTTATTACTTTATACAGATTTAACGATTATTCTGGACAGATATCATTTTATTAAAATTTATAAGCAAAATATCCATAGTTTGAGTAATAAAAGTTATAAAAACATTTCGTTTTCTTTACTCAAAAAAAAGATAAAAACATGATAAAATTATTCTCGGTGAATTCTGAATTATTTTACTTTTTTACTTTTATGAATTTTGCTTTAATAAATTTGTTCAGTTTTTGTTTGAATTAAAGGTTTAAATTATAAATTCAATTATGGTATAATTAATAATTACTGAGAATATTATTTATAATAGTTATTGTAAATTTTTATTAATAGATACCCTTCAAATTAAAAGTAAGGTTGTTTTAATAAAAATGAGGTAATGAATGAAAGGCTTGAAATCAAAAAAGAATCTTAATTTAAATAAGTCCTATGATGTATGTATTGTAGGAGCTGGGGTTGCAGGAACGGTTTTGGCAGCTTTACTATCACGTCTTAACTACCGGATTTTGATTATCGAAAAAAGTTTCAGAGAACAGGAAAAGATTATTGGTGAACTTCTTCAGCCAGGAGGAGTGGAGTGTTTAAAAAGTATGGGACTTGGCTTTCTTCTCGAAGAAATTGATGCTCAAGAGGTTGAAGGCTATACCCTTTTTCTTAAGGATGAGTTTATCTCTATACCTTATAATCAGGAGAATAATTTGCAAGCCTATGCCTTTAGGAATGTCAAATTTGTTACTCGAGCCAGACAATATATTAGTACGCTCCCTCAAGTTGATCTGATAGAAGGGAATGTCTGTGATGTCATTATTGAAAATAAAACAATTAAGGGAGTTGTTTATCAATACCAAAATAGAACCATGCATGCCCATGCTAATCTTACCTTTGTCTGTGAAGGGGCGATGCCTAAACTGAAATTAAAAAAAAATCTGGCTTGTGAGAGTAGAAAAAAGAGCAGTTATTTTGTTGGAACATTGTTGACCGATTGTGAACTTCCAGTAGCTAAAAATGGACATGTCATTTTAACTGGAGAATATCCTATCCTTATTTATCCAATTTCTTCTAGTGAGACACGAATTTTAATCGATTTCCCAAAAACTCCTAAAATGGGTCAACAGATGCGAGATCACCTAAAGAGCCAAATCCGCCCCCATTTACCCGAAACCGTTCTGTCAGCTTTTGATAAAGCTGTGGATAAAGGTAAATTTATAGGAATGCCTAACCAGAATCTTCGTACTTATCCACTTAAGAATAAGAAAAATGTGGTATTAATAGGTGATAGTTTTAATATGAGGCATCCTCTTACTGGTGGGGGGATGTCGGCAGTATTCAATGATATTAGGAATATTTTTACCTTGATAGCTGGATATTCTGATTTAAGCGATCAAAATAATATTGATAGAATCATAGCTCGTTATTATGACATTAGAGTTCGGGATGTAGCTAATATTAATATTCTAGCGGATTCTCTTTATCGAGCTACCCTTGATCCCTATCTTAAAATAGCTAGCTTTAATTATTTAAAACAAGGTAACCATGATGCTATCCGAATTTTGGCTGGGATTGATAAAAGTAAATTCAATTTAGTTAAACACTTTGCTAATGTTGTCTCAAATGGAATAAATAAACTTCAGCTTAATAATAGAAAGAAGATTCAACTACTAGCCAAAGCAAGTGGGATAGTTATCCCGCTTCTTCTACAAGAGGGGAACACAAAGTTTCATAGATGGGGCAAACAATTATTGGATAGATTTTTCCCTCCTCACATTAATGCAAAAGCATCTACCCAAAAAAATTCCCCCTGAACTTTTCATTAAGAGTTGGAAGTTATTTACTGAAAATGGTCGTCAATATTGGCGGTATTTACCGACTCAAGATCTTCGTTCTGTATTCAAGAAAAAACGACTTCAAGAAGAAGAAAAATTAAAAGCTCTTTCTCAAGCATTTGTATATGATAAACATAAATTGCATCATGCTTGTGATTTAGTCTTTCGAAAGTCAAGAAAATTCCACTATCAAACGAAACTCCGTCATCGTTTTCTCTCAAAAAAATCATCAAATAAGGATTCTGATCATTTAACTAATTTAGTGACGGACTCATTGGTGAGGGGATGGGATTATTTTACATCATTACAAACACAAGAAGGTCATTTCCCTGGGGACTATGGAGGACCGCTTTTTCTTATGTCTAATTTAGCTCTTCTCTCTTTCACCACCAGCTTTGATTTGGGAAAGCCTCAGGTTACCTTGATGAAACGTTATATCTTTAACCATCAAAATCCTGATGGAGGGTGGGGTCTTCATATTGAAGGAGAATCGATCATGTTTACTACCGTAGTTAATTACATTACACTCCGGCTTTGGGGGGAAGATCCTTCTAAGTTAGAGGATGCCCGAAAATGGATCAGGAAGAATGGGGGAGCGGGAGATATCCCCTCATGGGGAAAATATTTTCTAGCTATGGTGGGGTTATATGAATGGAAAGGCATTGATTCCCTTTCTCCAGAAAGCTGGCTTTTTCCCCGATCTTTTATTTTTTCTCCTTATCGTTTATGGTGTCATGCCCGGATGGTTTATCTTCCTCTAAGTTATCTTTATGGGATTCGTTTTAAGCCGAGTAAGAAACAATTATCGATGCCGATCATCTCTCAGCTTAAAAAGGAAATTTATCTTGAAAACTATGACAGTATAAATTGGATAAAGTTAAGAAAACGATGTTGTCCTCGGGATGAATATTTTCCGGTTTCTAAAAGGTTTAAGTTATTATCTATGGTTTTGAATTTTTATGAAAAAATTCATCTCTCTTTTTTTCGCAAGAAAGCATTATTGATAATAAGCAAATATATCGATAGTGAGGATATCCAAACGGACTTTATCAACATCGGCCCTATCAGTAAGGTGTATAATGCTTTGGTGATTTATTATCGTCTACAGAATGATCCCGCTAACCCTAAATTGCAACAGTCATGGAAAAGACATTGTGAAAGGATCCAAGATTATCTTTGGGTAGCTGAAGATGGCATGAAGATGAATGGATATAATGGCTCCCAGTTTTGGGATACCCTATTTACTGGGAAAGCTCTACTTGCCTTACCTAGGAATTTAAAAAAGTATTACCGTAAACCCATGAAACAAATTCAAAGGTTTTTAAATAATCATAGGCTTGATGAAGGGGGCTGGCCCTTTTCGACGAGACAGCATTCTTGGCCAATTTCAGATTGTAGTGCTGAGGGAGTGATTTATAGTTTGGCTTTTCATAGGCGAGGCGATATAGATGATTACTCTAGACTTACTAAAAGTGTTAATTTTATATTGGGATTACAAAATCCTGATGGAGGCTGGCCTTCTTATGAAGTGCAAGGTGGACCTGCTTGGTTAGAATGCCTCAATTCTTCCATGATTTTTGGAGATATTATGGTTGATTATTCTTATGTGGAATGTACTTCATCAAATATCCAGGCCTTGGAAAAATTTCATAACTTTTACCCTGATTATCGGAATAAGGAAATTTGTTGTGCGTTAGACAGAGGAAGACAATTTATTATCTCTAAACAAAAACCCGATGGATCCTGGTATGGGTCATGGGGGATATGCTTTACTTATGGAATTTTTTTTGCGGTAAAAGGTTTAATCGGATTAGACAAACCTGCAAGTCGAAAGGCTCTTGTAAGTTCAGCTAAATTTCTATTGAAAAATAGAAATTCTGACGGTAGTTGGGGAGAGTCTTACCTTTCCTCAAGTAAAAAGATTTATCACAGTACTTCCGGTCAAGCTGTACATACCGCATGGGCAACTCTTTCTCTTCTTCCTCTTATTGAAAAGGGTATCTGTGATGAGTCTTTAATACTTGATGAACTTAAAGCTGCAGTAAAAAAGGGGATCGGTTTTCTTATAAATATTCAAAAGAGTGATGGGGATTGGCCACAACCCCATATTACCGGCGTTTTTAATCAAAACTGTATGATCACTTATACTAACTATCGGAATATTTTTCCTTTATGGGCTTTGGGAGTTTTTCTTGATAGATCAAGTAAGTTTTCATAGATCAATTTTTAACCTTCTATATTATTTTTAAATTTGGGTTTTCCTTACCAATTTATGACCTGTAAGGATAATCTCAGAAGCTTTGTTCAAAAAGATTTCGTTAAACAAAATCAATTTTATCCGAAAATAGAATTGAGAAATTATAATAGTCAAAAAATGCCTACATTTTTAAAAATCTGTGTTCCATTTATTATTTTACTTCTATTCCATTTTTTTTATTTAAATGGTAAGAAACTAATGAAAGATCAGGATATTTATCGATTGAAAAAAGTTTCTTTCATCGGAGTAGAGGACTCTGATCCCTATGAGATTATAGAAGGATTAGGTTTAGAAAAAGGGATCAATCTTCTTTTTCTTGATACTGAAGAACTTACTCAAAAGATTAAGGCCATACCCCGCTATCGAGATGCTGAAGTGATCTTACAATATCCCGATACCCTGATTTTGAAATTAGAGGAGAAAAGAACGGAGTATATTGTTAAAGTTAATGGAATGATGTATTCTGTGGATGCTTCTGGTGAAGTTACAGAGAGAAGTCATGAGATCAAGAATTATGATTTTTTTTTTATTGAAGCTACTGACTTTCAAAATTTACAAGAAGTATTGTCAAATAACAAATTTGAGAAGTTTATTCGATTGGCTCAAGATGTTCCTGGTAATGAAAAGAATATATTTCAATTATTTTCGGGAGTTGAGTTTAGTCGTTTCAATAAGGACTGGATTCTCCATGGACATAGCCGGGAAGTGAAGTTTAATATGGGAAAGGATCTTTCGTTGGATAAATTAAGGAAAACTCTTTATGCTTATATGTATGGGAAATATAAGGAAATTCCCGTCAAAAACGTATTTATTACAGAAGATTTGGTATATTTTAACCAATAAAGCCATATTTTTAGAAAATATAGCTTTATTGGTGTCTTTTTTATTTTATAATAAAGAATCAAACTAATGGAAAATGAATTCATTGTCAACTATTAACGTTATTGATATTGGCAGTAGTAAGGTTCAGTGTTTGATCACTCAGCCTAATCTTGATAACGGAGAACTGGAAGTCATTGGTTATGCTCACCAGGAGTCTTCTATCCACTTACTCAATCAAGGGAATATTATTAATATCGATAAAACGGCTAAAATAATTCGTGAAGTAGTGGCTAGTGCTGAAATGATGGCGGGAGTAGAAGTAGGGGATATTTTTACTAACATTCCTGGGATTCTTTGTCATGGGATAAGTTCCCATGGTCTCATTACAGTTACCCCTAAGGAAGGAGGGGAGAAAAAAGTTGCTTTGTCCGATTTGGAAAGAGTGATAGATATTGCAGAGTCCACTCCTATTCCTCGTGATCACATCATTATTCATAGTGTGCCAGTTGAGTTCAAAGTTGATGGGATTAGAGTGGAAGAAGATCCTTTGGGTATGGTTGGAATGCGTTTGGAGACACAGGTTTATCTTCTTACCTGTCCTAAAGGAACCTTAGATAATCTTCATAAGGTTGTGCAAACTGCAGGGTATGAACTGCGCGATATTATGTCAGAAAGTATTACTTTTGTTGAGACGGTTTTGTCAGAGGAAGAGAAAAAGCTTGGTAGTTTGGTGATCGATATTGGCAGTCAGTTTACTAATGCTGTACTTTATTCTGAAAATGGGGTGCATTTATCTTTTGCAATTCCTTTGGGGGGAGATAGTCTTACTAGGGACTTATCAGTTGGAATCAATACCGGTTTAACGGAAGCTGAGGAAATTAAAAAGCAACATGGGGTACTAGATTATAAAATGGTGGATGAAGACAAGATGATTACAGTTAAGTTGATCGCATACCAGAAAAAGACTCATATCTCTCAGCGAGCGGTTTTTCAGATTATTGAAGCCAGAATGATTGAAATATTAGATCTTATTAAGAAGGAGCTTAAAAGCCGTCAGGCAACTTTTCCAGTAGGCTGTGGTATTGTCGTTACTGGAGGTGGTGCAATGATGCCCGGTATAGATACTATTGTGCGAAATGCTTTTAATCTATCAGTTCGAGTTGGATATCCTTTGGGAGTGAAGGGATTGGACTCCCAAATGATTAGTCCAAATTACTCTACATCATTGGGTATGGCTCATATAGTTAGTTCCAGAGATACGATGCCTGGGAAAGGTAAAATTTCTATAAAAGATGGAATATTAAAAAGAATTGAAAGTTCAATAAAAAATTTTTTTACATAGTTAAAATATAAGTTAAATTAAGACAGTTTTATAGGGAGGGTCTATGTCTTTTCAAATTTTAGAAAACGAACAAGGGAATAACAATCAAAGTCCCACTATCATAAAAGTGGTTGGAGTTGGTGGGGGTGGCTGTAATGCCATCAACCGAATGATTGAAAATGGAATGAGTGGAGTGGAGTTTGTTGCGATCAACTCTGATCTTCAAGCTCTAGCTCATTCCAAAGCCAAGACTAAACTTCAAATTGGGGTCAAAACCACTAGAGGATTAGGTGCCGGCGCTAATCCCGATGTTGGTTATTTAGCTGCAGAGGAACAGGAAAGTGATATTTTGGATATTCTTAAAGGGGCTCATATGGTATTCATCACTGCTGGTATGGGTGGAGGTACAGGAACTGGAGCGGCTCCGGTGGTGGCTAAATTAGCCAAGAGTTTGGATGCTCTTACAGTAGCAGTGGTTACTAAACCTTTTCTTTTTGAAAAAAAGAAAAGAATGGATCATGCTATGTCTGGCATTGCTTCCCTTAGGGAGAATGTGGATACCATCATTGTGATCCCCAATCAAAATTTGCTTAATATTAATGATAAAAACATGTCCATTGGAGAGTCCTTTAGAATGGCGGACACTATTCTTATGGATGGGGTTCGGGGGATTACTGATCTAGTGGTAAATTCCGGTTTTATCAATGTTGATTTTGCCGATGTTCGTACCGTGATGGAGAACCAAGGTAACGCAGTGATGTGTTCGAAAGTTTTTGATTCCCGCTTGCCGGCAGAGGAAGTGGTTAAAGAAATAGCTCATAACCCCCTTATCGAAGGTGGAAATATTCAAGGAGCTAAGGGTCTTCTTATGAATTTAATTCATGGAAAAGATACACCTATTCAAGATGCTGTAAAGATTATTGATTCTATCAGTAAACTCCTCGATTCTGAGGCAGCTTGTATTCATGGCTTTTTCTGTGATCCTAAATTAGAACGTGATATTAAAATCACTATCATTGCGACTGGGTTCATCTCAAATTTGGACCAGGAAGGGAGACTTGAAGAAAAAAATGAATCTATAATCTCCCAAGAAAGTTCTTCTAGAGCCAAGAGTTCTTCTGGGAATAATATTTCACAAGATTCAGACCAAAGTGAAAGTGTAAAAAGTATTTTGGAACAGCAGCCAGTAAACTTTAATACTGATAACGATCAAGAAGATCCCTTAGAGTGGGAGAAACGAAGAGTTTATACTTATGCTGCTAATCCTAACGCACCTACTCAAAACCTAAATGCCTCTTTGGTTAATCAAGCTGGCTATCAACGTCATGCTCATTCGACTATAGAAGAACCGGTACATAAATTTGAAGAGTTAAATCAACAAACAATATCAGGTTATGATAAGGATGATCTCAGCATACCGACTTTTATGCGATTAGGTAGGAAGATAGATTATTAATCCTTGTGCCTTCTTTTATTGATCTTCCCCAGAAAAAGGAGTTTTCCGAAACTATCAATGAAATCATTGAGCTGCGAAGTAAACGAAAATATATTTTTGAGACGAATATCAATAACAACGCGACTCGCAAGAAAGCTTTAGGTATCCTTAAGGAGAGGCTAGACTTTCTGCGTCAATCAGCTCGTGAATTATACTCGACTGTATCTTCTATCAATAATCGTGCTTTCTTTACTGAGGACCCAGACTTTATTAAGGGCGAAGTAAAGCCGAATGCTCCAGTGGGAGATTATGAAATTGAAATTTTGGAATTAGGTGATAAGCAACTCCTTATAAGTGATCCATTGCCTGATAAAATCATATTGCCAGAGAGTCAGATTGAAATTGAAATTAAAAATGAAAAAATCTTTTTTGACTTTCAAGGGGGAGACGCTAAGAGTTTTGTTCGAAATTTTAATGAAGCGTATAAAGGATATTTTACAGCAAATTGGATTAGCAAATCTGAAGATGAAAGTTACTTTGTCGTTCAAGCCAACCAAATAGGTGAGGCCTATCGATTTAACCTTAGAAAAGATTCTAGTGAAGTATTTGCAGCACTTAAACTACTTAAAGCTAAACCTCCAATCATCAAAACATTTATTGATACCAAATCTTTAATTGAAATGGGGTGGGCTACCTATAAGAAAGAAAATATTGCGGGAGTGATTATTCCTCCTGGTGCTATTCCTGATCTCAGTTTTTCCAATCACATGGAAGTTGGCTCTACAGTACCCAACCAGGGCGTTGAACCGGGAGTGATGCCTTTAGATCTTACCGTGGACTTTATAGAAACCCAACATATTTTTTTTAAGATAGATATACTTTCCCCTCAATCACTTTTTGAAAATAACAAGGTTGAACCTGATCTAGGTCATGATAAAAGTAATGGGTTATCGATCAGCCATTTGAATGCAACGAATGAGATTTCTAAAATCTCAAATCAGCACTTGATTAAATCTAGTCAGGAAAAAATTATTCAGGAACTTAAAATTCAAAATGAGCCGATTATGGTTTTGGAATACTTTGCTGAAGGGGAGGAGCGAACTAAGACTTTTACTTGGAATAATGTTTACGATGACCGAATTTGGATAAACGATTCACGATTGGGTGCTGGGTTAGACAAGACCGTTGTATTTCGTTCCATTAAATTTATTAATGGCTCTGAATATCCTTATATTGCAGGGAAGTGGTTTCGTTCCCTTTATAATACAAATCAAGATAAGTATCTTCCGGTCAATGAGAAGTCCTCACCTTCAAAAGTGGAATTTCGGTTTTATTCCATTGATATGGAAAGAGAAAGTGCAATTGTGGATGATCTTATTGATGGGGTTATCCTTAATTTTTTAAAGGTTAAGGATGAGCCAGTTCGGTTTTCGATTCAAAACTATATTGAAGGATATAATCAGCAAATCAAAAATTTTGTTGGGCAATATAATTATACTTTAGACTTTATAAATTTGAGTTTGGCTCCAGGAAAAGAAGAGTTGGTATTAGATCAGATAGAGTCTGGGATGGAAGAAATGATCGGAGTTTTTGACTCTGAAACAAGTATTCAACGACTTAAAGATAAGATGAAGGAAATTCTTCAAAAGGGTTATCTTCTTAAAGAAAATGAACGAGAGGTTTATCTTCAAGAAGTTGGCATTAAGGTATTCAATTCATTATCCAAACCTTATCATATCAATGCTTCAAAAATAGAATTGGATGAGGAACGACTTCAAGCCCAACTTTTGAAGTACGGAGATGAAATTAAGAATCTTTTTCGTTATGACAAGAATAAGGATTATGTTCCCGATGATGGTTTTGCTTATTTGATGGATAAGCTATTAAGAGAATATTTGGCTCCTAACTCTATATTTACTTTGATGGAGAGGAGCTTGGATAAAGAGAAAGATTCCTTAGAGAAATCACTGGATGCGGAACAAAAACGTATCAATAGTTATCGAGAAAAATTAGAAAGTGATTTTGCTAAAGTAAAGCAAGTCCGTGAACGTCAGAAACAGTTAGAAAAGTGGCTTAAAACAGCAGGGGAATAGAATTGTTATGACAATAGGATACAATTTTACTATTTGAGCAAATGAAAATTTTCTTAAACGATCGTGAGATTGACTTTGAGCTCAAAGGCGAGAAGACACTGGGACAAGTTTTGGCTAGTTTAAAAACATGGGTACAAAAACAAAAGTATTTTCTTGGAGAAGTTAGGGTAAATCATGAAATTATTGATATAGAAAGTAAAGTTATTGAGAAAAGGTTATTAAGCGAGGTGACAACTCTTCATTGTACGGTTCTTTCAGCAGTTGCCTATGCGGTTTCTGTATGGTCTGAGTTGAGTCTTCATTTTAAACCGTTTAAATTAATCACCTCTGAATCAGTTATAGAGAATATGGAGGACATCAGTGGACGTTTGGAATGGATAAAAAAAATTATCGCTAAGTTAGATAACTTTTTTGACACACCGAAAGAAAATCAACCCTTGATTCAAAATGTTAAAGCTCTAGAAGTGATGCTGTTTCAACTTAAAACCCAGCCAGAAAAAATTGAAAAGATAAAGAATTTACTTGAGTTGATTGATCGTGATCTTGAACAGGGACTCTTTAAATTAAATTTAAAGATACTAAAGTCAGGACTTAAAGAAGATCTTTCTTCAGTTCGGAATAGTCTTGAAAATTATTCGGTTTTCTTAGAGCTTTTAGAAGAGAAACTTCTTATGACCGCAACCGCGTTTCAGAAATCTCATTTAAAGTCAGCTTTAGAAGATATTCCATTGATTGTTGAAGGCTTAAGTGTTTACTATATACTTGAACAACAACTTGATCAATTAAGTGATAATTATCATTCAATTAAAGAGATGGAAAAGGCATCTCGAAATAAGTTAGCAGAATCATTGAAGGGCTTTTTACATGGAATGGAAGAGTCAATCAAAAACCAAGACTATATCGATACGGCCGACATCATTGAATATGAAGTTAAAGAAATGCTTCCTGCTATCAAGGAGGTGTTGGAAAATATTTGTTGTGAAATAGATCAGACCCAAACCGATCAAGTGGTAGGGGCAACTGATTGATTCATATTTAGCTTACCTGTGTTTCTTCAAACTCAAATCAGATGCATTCTCACAGGAGGGACCATCGATAACCGCTATCATCAACGTTTAGGGAAGATGGTGATAGGCAATAATGTAGAGAAAATGTTAAAAGACTTTCGTCTTCCCCATCATCGTATTATCACTGAAAGGCTTTTTAAAATTGATTCTCGGAATATGACACAGGATCATCGATCTCAGATCATTACGATTATTCGAAAAAGTAAAGAAAGGAAGATCATCATCACCCATGGTACCGATACCATTGTGGAAACCGCTCGTTATCTAAGGAAGAATCTGTCTGTCCTGGAAAAGAAAAAAAAGGTGGTAGTACTTACCGGAGCTCTGGTTCCTTACGGAGTAATGGGGGGAACACCTTCTGGTCAAAGAAAGGATGCTAAAATCAATCTAATTTCGGCTATCGCTATGCTGGAAGTGTTAACATCTAATGTTTGGATCACTTTTCATGGACGGAAGATCAATCCACTCAGGGCCTACAAGGATTATTCTCAGCTTACCCTATTGGAAAAATAGTATTATAATAGGTTAGCTGAATTATGAATATTGAGTATTAATTTTTTCATTAAGGAGTATTTATGGAACAGAGAAGATTAGGAGAAACAGATTTAAAGGTATCTAAAATCTGTCTAGGAACTATGACTTGGGGGGAGCAGAATAGTGAAGAAGAGGCTTTTTCGCAAATGGACTATGCAATGGGGCAAGGGATTAATTTTTTTGATACGGCAGAAATCTATGCTGTCCCCCCTAGGACAGAAACTTATGGTAAGACAGAAACGATGGTAGGGCGTTGGTTTAAAAAAACAGGTCATCGTCAAAAAATTATTCTGGCAACAAAAATGGCAGGGCCACGCCCCACATGGGTTCGTGAAGGTCGGGGGCTTGTTGTTTCGGACATTGAAGAAGCGATTAATGGCTCATTAAAAAGACTACAAACGGATACCATTGATCTATATCAGTTGCATTGGCCGCAAAGACAGGTACCGCTTTGGGGAAAGGAAAATTACCATCCAAACATGTTTGATTTGCAAGCTGCAGAGCAGATGGAAGAATTTTTCTATGCTTTGAGTCGGGAACAGAAAAAAGGACGTATTCGTCATATTGGGGTTTCTAATGAGACCGCTTGGGGAGTGATGTACTATATGATGATTGCAAGGAAAAGGGAAATTTTACCTATTGTTTCCATTCAAAACGCCTATTCTCTCGTTCGCCGGGAATATGAGGTAGGTCTTGCAGAAGTTTCTTTGCATACCAAGGTGGGATTGTTGGCCTATTCTCCTTTAGCTGGTGGTTTGCTTTCTGGTAAGTATATTGATGGAGTACAACCGGAAAAAGCTCGTTTTACACTTTTTCCAGAAATGCAAAGTTATTATAAAAACGAAAAAAGTAACTTAGCGGTCAAGGCTTATCAGAAAATCGCTGAGGAATTAAATTTAAGTCTTACCCAATTAAGTTTGGCTTTTGTCAATCAACAGGCTTTTGTTACTTCAAATATTATTGGAGCAACAACTATGGATCAGTTGAAAGAAAATATTGCTACCCATACGATTACTTTGGATACAGAAGTTTTAAAAAAAATTGACGACATTTTTAGAGAGTATCCAAATCCAGGTAATTTTTAATTTATCTATATGGAGTGTTGGAAGGAATGTAAAAACCTCCTATTTATATTAGGAGAGGTAAGAGAACTTCTGCAGTATAACGACAACTGACAATAAAAGAGCGAATCCTGTATCGTTAGCTGCTCGGGCAAGGCTAGAGATCGCACAGACAACCCGCCTAACCGAAACCCTAGTTCTGTCTTTTCAGATAAGAATATAGTATGAAACTAGAGTTTTCCAAGCCAGAAAATGTAATAAGCCTTCCAAATTTAATAGGATTACTGTTGTTAATCTTACGTAAATCCATTTTTCCTGTGTGCATATACATTTAACGATGTTTTCTTTTCTGTTGTTCCAAAGCGATACATATACAGGACCTCTATAACCAGCATCCGAAGTTGCAAAAATTTTCCAGCTGCCTATTATTTCTATAAGATTGCCATTCCACCCATGCGTTTGTCTCTGTGGCCGGGGTCCACGTTATTTACATCCTTGCTGTCAAAAATCAACCCGCTACCGTTATTAAAATGGCTTGTCAACCTTGCCCTAGAATGGTATAGCTAGAGTTAGTGAAATGAGTCTTAGCGTAATCATGGGGGCATTTATCTTTTGAGCGATAAGCACGTTGATGGAGTTAGTGCTTAGATGACGTTTTAAAGCTCCCTCTGTCATTTCCGTGGTGGTAGGGGCTGGTTTGTTTGTCTCTTTTACAGCGAGAAGATAGTCGGATATGTTTTTGTTAGCCTTAATGCTGAACAGCACGTAAGAGTCCCGCACATCGGTGTTGGCTCTTTTGGGGATCTCTGTTACTGTGATTTCGGCCTGACTACCTGTTTTTGTTTCGTTATCTGCGGTAACGTTACAAGCAATGATTGAGATTGCTAAGAATACAATGACTGAGAACTGTTTGAGAAGAGAAAGATGTTTTAGATGTAAACTTTTATTTAGAAGATTTGGGGGGAGGGGGGGTGATTTTACTTGAGGGAGCGATTAACTCTGGGGTTTTAGTTTGCTGTAATTTTAGTTTTGTTTTTAATTTTTTTCATTAAATGATCCTTTTGATGAATTTTTAAATAATAATAATATTATAAATATAATAACATACTAACCGTGATTTGTCAATGGGGTTTTTTTTTAACGGTTTACTTAGTTTATGTTTGATGATTGTAAAACCCATCTATAGTATACCTAGAATGTTGTGATTAAGAATAAAAGTTTTCTTTAGTTTGAGTCATTATATAGTTCTTATCTAAATCAGCAGATGAAAAAAATGACGGATTACTTTTACAGTTGAAATGACCAGTAAATTGGTTCATTTGATATGACAGTATCAGGAGTAACTTCAAAACGATTCCGGATATTATTATGAGACAAATCACTGACTCTAGTGGTGATAACTACAGTATAGACAACCCCCTTCTTCCAGAGTGCAGTAAATTTCCAGCGACTATCATTTTTATCATGAGTAACTGCAACTTTTGTTTTTTCTTGCGGAAGATTTTGGGGATGAATATAAATCCCATCAACAATGGAAAAATAATCCATGCTTTCAGAGAAGACCAAAACCAAAGGATCATTCGATGATTTTGGAACAATACTGGACTGAGGTAAGAAGTGAGGGATTTCATAGTCCGGAGCTGTTACCTTATAAGTTTTTTGATAATCGCTGGCTAATTTTCTATAAAAAATATCATGGAAACCTTCTTTATTTATTGTTACAGTATATTCTTCATCTTTTCTGATTGCCGTTTTTCTGATTTTTCCTTTAAGACTAATTCCTCGTTTTACTCTTCCTGGATGAATCATAATCGGCAAATAATTTTGTATATTTTTTCTCGGTGGTAAAAGAAAACTTGTCCATACATTAGATTGTTTAACTCCATCTGTGTTAAGAAGGTTAACATAAAGAAGACTATCTCGTTTTATTTCTATAGGAGAAGTGAAAAAGGCATAAAAAGTTAAATGATTTTCAGGGATGCTAGAACCCACGGGATAAAATTCTTTTATTGATACTAATGGTTCATCTGTTGGGATAAAAGCCGGAGTTTGAAATGTTAGGGTGATTTTGTCTCCATTATTGTTGTTTATTCCCTCAGAAGTCCATTCCACCATAAAATTCCCTTGAGGCATAAGTGGCGATGCTGGTATAAGGCTTAATTCTTCATTAGAATATGAATAGAAAGAATAAACAGGTAGATCATTCTTCTTTCCTTCAACCATTAAATACAACCGTAAGATATCTTCCTTTTTTGATTTTTTCTTTTTCAAAAAAGGAACAGAAATCCGAGGAAGCAAAGGATTCTGAGTATCAAGCTTTATAGATTTAACTTCTTTGTTGCAAGAAATAAAAACAAATAAAGCAGTGAACAGAAGACAACCATTTTTCATATTACCATATTTTAATTGTCTACTGAGCACTTACAGCTTCTAGCCAAACATTATCTTTATTTTTTAAAGCAAATAATAGTTTTTCTTCGGAATAATAAGGAACACCCGAAATCCATTCCTCCCCGACCTTTAAGGTCGTTCTTTTATATTCACTTTCTGATAAGTCGGGGAACTGCGATGAGAACTGAGGATCTAATATGTCTACATTTTTACCGGACTTTAAATCATCATTATTATAGCTCCCGTCAATATACTTTGAACCGATTCTTTCAAAATATCTATCTTCATAAGAGGATAATATAAAATAATAAGTATCTTTTTTACCTGAGACTGTAACTTCATAGTGAAAAGACTTTTTTGGGTTGTTGAAAGCCATATTAAATGTTTGCACGAAAGTAATTGGATCAAAACTAGAACGAATTTCGGAAGTTGGCAATGAAAATCCCGGTGAGCAAGTATTTACTCCTGTAAGAAAACTTGTTCCGTCAATAATAGTTACAGACATTTTTTCTACAGGAGCGGATGTACTATATGTTGAGGGATCTCTTGGCCGGGAACCTGACGTAAATCTTGCTTCCCTATAACCCATACTATTAGTTTGTTGATCATTGGTAATAATAACCTCTTCTTTGTTAAAAGGAGCCTTTATCCATGCTATTCGAGAGCGTAGCTCCCTTCTATTCCCATAACTTACATATAAATAACTTTCTGCAGTATCCCAAGAAAAATCTATAACCTCATCATCTCCAG
Source organism: Spirochaetota bacterium (assembly GCA_965224715.1). Classification (GTDB taxonomy): domain Bacteria; phylum Spirochaetota; class UBA12135; order COTS27; family CAXSBA01. Next base: position 941,522 of record OZ245054.1, read on the forward strand.
ATTGATGGTTTGTCACATTTATTTTTGCGGTTTTTACTGAACTAAGATCTACTGCTTCAATATTAGTTACATTTTCAGAAATAACTACTTTATATAACTTCCCCGTATCACCCAAAATGTAAACTCTCTTAGTAATAGGGTCTACTTCAATATTTTTCACCCCAGTGCCAGATCCAGATACAGCTTCAAGTTTATCTTTAAAATCTGTAGAATTTGAAGACCCGAAACTATCTCCTATATAACCGCTATCGATAGTCCCTGCAATTTCCAATTCTATAATAAAAATATTAGTCCCATGAGTAGATAAAAAACCTAAAGTATTTCCATATTTATCATTAGCCACTTTAAAGATATTAATATTTTCTTTACTTAAGTCTATGAGAGAATTATCACTGAAAACGGAGCCATGGCTAGTTGCAGGAGTATTATCATCATTATCATTCTGTTTAAATACAGTACAACTAGTAATAGTAATCAAACAAATAGCTATCATGAGTAAATTAATAAGCCTTTTAAACACTTTTATTATCCCTTTGTTTGGGTAATCTTCTTGAGGTGGTTTTATTTTTTTCATTAAATAATCCTTTTGATAAATTTTTAAATAATGATATTATAATAACACATTAACCGTGATTTGTCAATGGGATTTTGACATAATTTTTTCACTGTGATATAAAAATTTTGTAGATGCAGCGACGGCAGAATCGGTTTCATCATAACTTTCTTTATGAAAGACTCTTATTATGAAACCGACTTTGTCTTTGCCATATAACTTATCTTGATAAGAGGAAATTACAGTTTTTGTTCCCAATTGATACCGTCTGAGGATTTCCATACATCATTATAGCGAGAGCTGCCATCAATTCCACCGATGAGGTATAGTTCATTGTTAAACACGACTACACTGTGAGCTTGTCTTCCGGAAAACTGAGCTTGGTTAGTCACTTCTGTCCAATCGATACCGTCTGAGGATTTCCATACATCGTTTTTGAAAGAGCCATCATTTCCAACGATGAGGTATAGTTCATTGTTAAACTTGACTACACTGTGATCGTATCTTCCGGTAAACTGAGCGTTACCAGTCACTTCTGTCCAATCGATACCGTCTGAGGATTTCCATACATCGTTATAGCGAGTGTTTCCGCCCCCAAATCCACCGATGAGGTATAGTTCATTGTTAAACTCTACTACACGGTGACTGTTTCTTTTGGGAAACTGAGCGTTACCAGTCACTTCTGTCCAATCGATACCGTCTGAGGATTTCCATACATCGTTTCTGAAAGAGCCTCTGCTATGCCCACCGATGAGGTATAGTTCATTGTTAAACTCTACTACACTGGGAGTATTTCTTTCGGAAAACTTAGCTTGAGTGGTAGTCACTTCTGTCCAGGTAGCACCGTCCGATGATTTCCATATATCATTTAGTTGATTGAAGCCACTACTTTCTCCTCCAATGAGATATAGTTCATTGCTAAACTTGACTAAACTGTGAAGGTATCTTCCGGAAAACTGAGCATTACCAGTAACTTCTGTCCAGGTAGCACCGTCTGAGGATTTCCATACATCGTTTAGTAGATTGTTGCCGGTATCTTGTCCTCCGATGAGGTAGAGTTCATCGTTAAGTTTTACTACACTGTGAGAGTATCTTGCGGAAAAATGATTTACTTTTATGGAAACAGTTCCTGTAACCGACCCCTTGTATTGGGGATTATTTTCGGTTACGGTTGCGGTTATGGTGTAAGTATTGGAAAAACCCGGAGCATTGGTTGTTACTGTGATGGTGCCGTTTGTTAGATTCAGGGTAACTCCATTTGGTAAGGGAGGCTCTACACTGTAGCTGTAGTCGCTATTAGTAGTAGCATCAGAGGGAGTTATGTTGGTTAGCTTAGCTGTCCTGCTGACTTCGGTTCCGTAATTGACTTGGATATTCTGATAGCTGATGCTACCTGTTATTTGTGTTTTGCCATCTGAGGAATCCGTAGAATTCGTCTCGGTGCTGCATCCTAAAGTTAGTATAGTCAGGATGGCTGTGAGAGCGATTGTTAATGAGATTTTTATTTTTTTCATTGAATAAATCCTTTTGATAAATTTTTAAATAATGATATTATGATAACACATTAACCATGGTTTGTCAAAGGGCCTTTTTACATGAAATTTTTTCGCTGTGATATGAAAATTTTATGGATTCAGCGACGACAAAAGAGTTAACGGTTCATCATAATTTTTTCCTTTATTTAGGAAAGAATCAATATTATGGAACCGACTTTGTCGTCGCCATATAACTTGTATTACTTCGATAAGAGGAAATTACAGTTTTTGTTCCCAGTCAATACCGTTTGAGGATTTCCATACATCGTTTAGTAGATTGTTGCCGGCCTCTTGTCCACCGATGAGGTATAATTCATTATTAAACACGGTTGCACTGTGACCCCGTCTTGCGGAAAACTGAGCTTGACTAGTAACTTCTGTCCAATCGATACCGTCTGAGGATTTCCATACATCATTTAGTCGATTGGTGCCATCAAATCCACCGATGAGGTATAGTTCATTATTAAACTCGACTACACTGTGATAGGATCTTTCGGAAAACTTAGCTTGAGTGGTAGTCACTTCTGTCCAGGTAGCACTGTCTGAGGATTTCCATATATCGTTTTTGTAAGGGGTTGCGGATGTTCCGCCCTCATATCCACCGAAGAGATATAGTTCATTGTTAAACACGACTACATTGTGACTACTTCTTGCGGAAAACTGAGCTTGATTAGTAACTTCTGTCCAAGTAGCACCGTCCGGTGATTTCCATACATCGTTTTTGTAAGTGATGCCACTATATCCACCGATGAGGTATAGTTCATTGTTAAACACGACTACATTGTGACTATTTCTTGCGGAAAACTGAGCTTGATTAGTAACTTCTGTCCAAGTAGCACCGTCCGGTGATTTCCATACATCGTTTAGTTGATTGTTGCCGGTATCTTGTCCTCCGATGAGGTATAGTTCATTATTAAACTTGGTTACATAAGCCCGTCTTGTGGGAAACTGAACTTGATCAGTAACTTTTGTCCAGGTAGCACCGTCCGGTGATTTCCACACATCGTTTAGTAGATTGTCGCCGGCCTCTTGTCCTCCGATGAGGTATAATTCATTATTAAGTTCTACTACACTGTGGCCACCTCTTATAGAAAAATGATTTACTTTTATGGAAACAGTTCCTGTAACCGACCCCTTGTATTGAGGATCATTTTCGGTTACGGTTGCGGTTATGGTGTAAGTGTTGGAAAAACCCGGAGCATTGTTTGCTACTGTGATGGTACCGTCTGATGGATTCAGGGTAACTCCATTTGGTAAGGTGGGCTCTACACTGTAGAGGTAGTCGCTATCGATAGCATTAGAGGGAGTCATATTGGTCAGCTTAGCAGTACTGCTGTCTGTGTTTCCGTAATCGACCTGGATATTCTGATAGCTGATGCTACCTGTTATTTGTGTTTTGTCAATTGAAGAGTCTGTTTCGGAGTTGCATCCTAAAGTTAATATAGTCAGGATGACCGTGAGAGTGATTGTCATGAGATATCTGAGCCGTGAGCTTTTGTTTAGATGGATTGAGGGAGAGGGGGGAGGTATTTTGCTTGAGGGAGCGATTAACTCTGGGGTTTTAGTTTGCTGTAATTTTAGTTTTGTTTTTAATTTTTTCATTAAATGATCCTTTTGATGAATTTTTAAATAACGATATTATGATAACATATTAACCGTGATTTGTCAAGTGGTTTTTTTCTCTCTATATTCTCTGAGTAAATCAAAGAACTAAATTCAAGTCATTCATGCGAAATAGAAGCTATGTTAAAATTTATTGAATAAAGTTGTTGTACTTTTTGGAATTTTAATTTCATTGAAGAAACTAGAAAATAAGAAGTTATCTTGTTAGTTTTTACAGAGTGTTTTATATTTTTGAATAACTGATTATGGAGAAAAAATGAATCATTTAGAGCGATTAAACCAACAATACCAGGAAACTGTAAGTAAGTGTAATGAATGCCGTCCTATAAGGAAGTCTAATCAATTTTATGGGGTAGGCCCGATCACCAATTTGGCTCTTGATGAGATGGATGGTCGAATGAAAAAATTAGAATTCGAAAAGTGGGTAGAGGAGAATTACCTAAAATACGATGACAAAGGAAATCTCATCGGGAATTTTACTGTATCCGAACTCAATCGGAGTATGCACAGGGGATATCCTGCCGACAAAATTTTATTGGATATGGTGAGAGGAATTCATAGCTATTTTGAATTTCCCAAAAAAAACAAAATGGCTATTGGGCTTGGTGGGGGACATAGTGGCTTCACTGTGGCTGCTATGCATCTTATGAACGCTAATGACGAAAAGCAAATCGTCTTTGTGGACACTCCTAAGCCTGAATCAGAATTGGCATCAGCCGGTGGTTTTTTTAGACAATCCTGGGGCACCCAACTCATGGAAATGCAAAAATATGCCAAAAAGGGAAATACTGAAAGGATACTGTTTGCCAACAGTGAAGGAACGATCCCACCTGCACGGGAATTAAAGAACAAAGGGGTAAAATTATTTTTTGGAGTTGGGCACGAAACCACCGGTGCCACAACCTATACCGAAAAAGAAATCGAAAATTTGTTGGAATGGATAGAGGATAATCTGGCAGAACATCATGCGGTAATTGATGCTACCTCTTTATTAGGCTCAATGGTATGGAGCAACAAAGTAATCAAACGGCTTTTGGATCGATGCAATATGTTTATGCCTTTCCAAAAAGCTATCGGAGGTGTGTCTGGTTACTTCAGTTTAGTATTGACCCCAGAAACATTAGCATTAATTGAGAGAAACTTGTCTAATCCATCGTGGGCTGTTCCCCGGCAATTAAAATTAACACCACCCGATAATCCCAAAAAGCCTCTTTCCGGAACCTACTCAACTAAGATGGGACCTATTTATGATCCGGTAAACGATAGAATGCAGGGTGGAATCATTAACACCTTCAGTAATTTAGCCCTTGCAGAAACTACATTTGCGATAATCCAGAGTAAGAAAGTCATTGGACCTGTTTCTAAAATGAACGAACGATCTTTAAAAAACAGAGCACTTGTTGATAAATGGATTGTCGAAAACGAACTTTTTGAGCATGGGGTAACTACCCCCGAATCCCGTGGGTCTGCGGTTACTTTATTAAAAGTGAATGACCCTGAAATAACCGACCCAACCATTCACGCCGATATTATTCAAAAAGCCAAACAAATCCTCAGTTATGAAGGGATCACCCATTCAGACGGTAATCACGAACCCGGACTAGATGCAGCTAGGTATATTAATGCTTTCCCGGGTACTCCAGGAGATTTTCGAGCTTGGATAGGGGGTATCCGTAGTGAAGATGAAATTAAAACCTTTTTGGAGAATTTAAAGTATGCCTACTTTAAAGCTAAGTCGATTTATCTGGAGGAACAATTAGCAAAAGCTGGAAAAAAAATTACCGATCATAATCCATCGAAAGAGACAACTTCCGGAAACAATCCAGAAAAAACATATAAAGTTCTAATCGCTGACTTGGTTGGTCTTAAATTAAATGAAAACGGACAGCCCGACTGTTCAGAATTAAAACAATATATTGAGGAAAAAGAAGGACGGTTTCACCTTGGCTGTGCCACAGATCATTTGAATCCAGAAAAAGGGAAGATTCATTTTTATTACTTATCGGATTTAAGCAGGGAGGAAGCAATTCTAAAAGAAACTGAAGCCGGAAAATACGATGCTTTGATAGCTACATCCACAAAAATATCGGCAGAATGCAAATTTCCTCTAGGTGGGGTAAGAATTGGAGTGAGCACTGTAAATATGGGCTCAGTTAGTTGGGGTGGTGGAAGTGGTACAGGTGGCGAAGCCCCACTTATGAACACTCCTGGACTTAATGGGGGTGTTGCCGCTCATGTTGCTTTCAAAGCTTTACTGAAAGTTCGTTCCGATTTAAAATATTCAGAGATACATCAACAGATTATAGCTGGTAACTTCAATGCTGGGAAACATCTTAAAGACTACTCTTATACCCAAATTGAGGGGAAAAAGATGGCCGTCCTCGGATATGGTAATGTTGGTCGAGAAATGGCTAAACTTGCCTCAGCTTTCAAAATGAATGTGATTGTTTACGCACGACCCATACATCGGGAATGGATTGAATCGGAGGGATACGAATACGCTGAAACTGTTTTAGTCGCTGCTACCCATGCCGATGTTCTTTCCTCCCACCTTGGATTGGGGAAACTGGATGCTGCTACAGGTAATTTTTCTAATGCAGAGATAATTAATTCCCAAATCCTTTCGGCTATGAATGATGGCGGTGTTTTGATTCATTATGATCACGGAGAACTTGTTGAGGTCAATGCTCTTGAGAAAGCACTCACTAGTGGAAAACTCTCCCATGTGGCTATCGATGCTGACTTTTTCATTAAGCCGGATAAAAGCCTATCCGGTCATCTTGCTCTTTATAGAAAACTCCTGGATCAGTATCCCGATAAATTAGAGTTGCTTTCCCATGCAGTTTTAGACACTGAGCATGCCTCCCGAGTAGAAGGAGCTAAACAGGCGGTTGATCAAATTATGGATTGTATTCGCACTAAGACGGTTGTAAACCTTGTCGGTGATATGCCACAAGGCTATGTCAACGGGGGGAGTAAGTCGCTATTGAATATGGGCAAAGCAACCCCGACTGACTTCAAACGACTATCCGATGATGAGTTAAAAAAAATCCGAAAGCTCACAGAAGGTATTTACGCTTTTTGGAGTTCGATGGAATCGATGAAAGATACAGCTTCAAGAACATCAATTGTTAAAAAATATGCTAAACAGGCAATTCTCGATTCCAATACTTTGGCTAGCCAACTCAGAAAGTTTGGCCTTACCGGTCCTTTTATTCAGGAATAATCTTGTTTGATTTTTTATCAAGGTATGGGTGCGATGATAACCTTTGTAAAGGAAATGCTTCCCCAACTCCTGTAAACTGAAGTAGAAGTCAGATAGTTTAGATAATTTATATTATTTATTTGCCATTGGAAGTAGGGAGTCCCAGAACTCCCTCCGATTGGGAAAAGCCTCCTCTTACACAATTGCTCCCCATTTCAACAAAAGAGAAAATTAAATCTTGAAAATCGTTTAGGAATGATTTCTTTATTCTTTGTAACCATAAACTCGGCTGGTTTTGCCGTTTTTATCCCATAAAGGATAACCGGAAAATTTCCAACGAAAAATTCCTCCTTTCAGGCTTAAGAAACGAAACTTTGAGTCTCGCTTTTGTAATTTAAGGTATTTAGTGGTTTTTTCTACAAAAGTTGAAGAGCGTACCCCAACCGAACAGTAAAACACAACAGTTTTATCATGTAGCTTTTTGTCATATTTTTTAAAGAAGTCTTTTATTTGGGTTTTTGGATTGATTTGTATTGAGTCTTTGATATGAGATATATCATATTCCTCTTTTTCTCTTACGTCGAAAAGTAAATATTTTTTCTTGTCTTTATCTAACTCTTTTTTTAAAACTTTAGCCTCTATTTGTTCAATGTCAAAAACTTGGTTTACATAGGCCTCAGCTATGGAAATTGTAGTCGCACTAGTCGCATAAGACATTGGGGATGCAAGAAAAAGTATTCCGACCATGACCTTCAAGTAAAAAAAAATAATTTTATTCATATATGAATAATACTCCTTGTCCCTTTCCCAATAGGATTATCAAAGGAAATTATTGATAGTATATCATAGATTCAGAGGACTATAATATCTAGATTTATCATTAATAGTCCAAAAAATTTGACGGAAATTTATTTTTTTTCGTTAAATTAGAAAGGCTGTTTTATTATTCACTTGTTTTCCCGTCCTTATAGTATTATATTCTTATTATCATATTGTTATTATCTTCAAAATTTTTTATTTAGAAGAGATACGGAATAAATGTTACAATTTATAGTAATGGCACTATACTTCAAAAATTATCTTTGATTAAACCGTTAATTGAATCAATCATTACTCTTCAAGAAATATTTATTATGAAAACAATCGGGTTAATGTTCTTATGTGCCCTAGCTTTATGGCCATTACCCCTTCAGGCTCAAACGGTATTAGATCTTTCTATAGTCGAATATATTGAAAAAGTTCGAGAAAACCATCCTAAAATCAAGATTGAAGAAATAAATCCTGAAATTAAAAAGTCCATCTATGAAGAACATCCGGTAGTATCAGGATTTGGAGGGGCTTTCACGGCTGGCTATCAACAAAATTTTAATAACACTTCCTTAAAAAACGAAAGTAAATCTTTTAATTTTGGCTGGGCCTATAAACTTCTACAATCAGGAACCTCTTTTGGAATAAATTTTAACAATGTTCGGTCTCCTAGCTCCACCATGGGAACCGATCTCTGGAATACGACAGCTACTCTTTCCCTCGAGCAACCTTTACTTTTCAATGGATTGCTTGGAGATAATGTCAATGCCCATGATATTAAGCGATACGAATATGAAATCAGCCAAGTGAGTTCCGAGTTAACCATGTCCCAAATTATTCTCCAAGCCCTCCTCCTTTATCGAAGATATGAGATCACCAAGGAAATCAATAATCTTTCCAAGGAGCTTCTTAAAAGTGCCCGGGAGATTTTTGACTTCAATCGGAAGAGGGTAAAGATTGGAACCGTCAGTCGTTCCGATATCCTCAACTCAGAAAGTCAAATCATCAAAAACCAAATCGATATTCAGAACTCTGATAACAACCTTATCCAACTTCAAGAATCCATCCTTTACAATATGGGTTATGGGGAAGAGAGTAGCAAGAATATCAAATTAAAATTTTCTGACAATCCCAATATTTCTAAATTCCAAAAAGTGAACTTTCAAGAGGTCTGGAATGTAGCTTCTCGAGAAAGAAAAGAGTTTCAACTTTATTCCTTGCAATTAGCAGCTGCGGAGAATGCTATTAGCTTGGGAAAGAAGGCTGTATTTCCTCAGCTCAATGCCTTTCTCAACTACAGTTTTCTCGGTCAAGACAGTTCTCTGGGAGAATCTTATAACGATACCTTCAGTGGTTTTTCCTTCGACAACACCGACCTTACTGTTGGGGTTAATCTAATCCTCAGTACTGACATCTCTAAATATCGGCTAGCTTCCCAAAGACCCAATCAAAACAAGGAGTTAGCGGAAAGGTCATTGATTGATTTTCAAAACAATCTTCGAAACGATCTACGGGTTAAGGTGAGAAATTTCAATAATGCCTATGATGTTTATAAAAAAAATCAGAAGGTAGAGGCTTTAACCAGTGAACGTTATTCCATCTCCAGAAAAGAATATTTTATCGGAAAACTTGATTATCCTCGTCTCCTCCAAGTGGAACAGGAGTTAAAGCAGGCCACTATCAACTATCTTAACAGTAAGATTGCCTATTATCTGGCGGAATTAGAACTGGAAAACTCTCAAGGAATTGTTCTAAAAAAGTACGGCATCGAATAATCCCTTATCCTCTAACTCTATTTATGATTGAATTTTTCATTAGACAACATAAGATGATGAATCTGGTTTTGATCGGAATCATCGTTATCGGGGCGTATTATTTCGTAATCGGACAAAAAGAAGGTTTCCCTAATATCGGCTTGGATCAAGTTTATATCAGTACCTCCTATCCGGGAGTGTCAGCCAAAGATATAGATACCCTTATTACTTCCAAGATTGAAGATGCCATTGAATCTGTAGATGGCATTAAAGATATAAAATCTACTTCTTCACAAGGACAATCCACCATTATTGTTTCTATCGATACTGTGAACAGTGGTGTGGATTTGGATACGGTAGCTAGTAAAATTCGTGATAAGATCGATCTTATTAAGAAAGACCTTCCCGCAAATTTGGATTCCGATCCAGTGGTTCAAACTATCTCTTTTGCCGAAGTTATGCCCATCATCCAAGTTTTCATAGCCGGCGATCTTGATTTTAATGAATTGAAAAAGATAGCCGATCAATTCAGTACTCGGATGGGCAATGTTTCCGGGGTTAGTAAAACCGAAAAAGTCAATTATCCCAAAACTCAGGTATGGGTCTCTATCGATCCACAAAAACTGGAGAAATACGAAATCGATATAAGTGAAGTGGGCAATGCGGTTAGAGCTGCCAATCTCAATATGCCCAGCGGAACCATCAAAGATAATAATGAAGAGATCATTATTAAGACCTGGAATCCTCTCCAAAATGTTTCAGACATTGAAAGCATCATTATCCGTGGTAATGATAACTTTCAATCGATTCGTATTAAGGGTTTAGCACGAACTGAAGTAACCTCGGAAACGCTTAGAGAAATTATTGAAAGTGACGGGAAAGCTGGAATAGGGGTTAGCGTTTTCAAAAGTTTGAATGGAGATGTGATTGATGTTGCCGATGCTACCAAAGATTTGATTAAGGAATTTCAAGAACTATATCCAAACCTTACCATCTTCCATATTCAAGATATTTCTTTTTATGTGAAAAGACGGCTCAATGTTTTGGGTAATAATGCTACTATTGGGCTTCTCTTGGTTTTTCTCTGTCTCATCATCTTTTTTGAATTCCGAGTCACTTTTTGGACCACATTGGGTATCCCGGTATCTTTATGTTTTGCCCTTATTGCCTGTTATCAATTGGGGATCACCCTTAACCTTATGAGTATGTTTGGTTTTATTATTGTTCTTGGGATGTTGGTTGATGATGCTATTATCGTCTCGGAAAATATCTATCAAAAATACGAGAAGGGGATGCCCTTGATGGAGGCTGCTGTCAGCGGTGCTCAGGAGATGTTAATTCCGATTCTCGCTATTGTGGCCACCACCATGGCCTCTTTCCTGCCCTTGATGACCCTTCCTGATATTTTTGGAAAAGTTTTAGGAATTATTCCCCAGGTTGTCGTTTTAGCGATGATCGCCTCTTTTCTGGAGTCCCTCCTCATCCTTCCCGGACATATCGCTCATATGAGAGATCGAAACATCGGTCGTAAAGAACATCAAGGCGAACTCCAGAAACAATTTATCGAGTCCCCCTATAATATAAGCAATGAGACAGTGCCGGACTTTTCCAATGTAGCTGCTCTTTCAGTTCATGGAAAGTTGGGGCAAAAACAAAAAAAGCCTCCCCAAGAAAAAAGACAATGGTTCAATAAACTACGTAATTTTTATATCAACCTGATTACACGACTCACCTTGAGACCGGTTCTCAGCGCTACTTTTATTCTGTTGTTGTCCATTGCGATCCTTTTGGGTCTTGGTAGTCAACTTAGGTTCGTTTTCTTTCCCGGTGAGGCTGAGGATATCATTCTCAATATCAAATTGGATAAGAAAGCACCCATTGAAAAAACCCAAGCCGCATTACGGAAATTGGAAAGACAATTACGTGTCCAATTAGGTAATGATGTACGAGAGTATTTTTCCACAGCTGGGTCAACCCAAGAAATTGACCAAGCTAATAAATTAACGAGGAGCTATGTGGGTAATGTTTATATGAATATCTACCCTAGTGAAGAACGGAAATACAGTGTTGGGGAGATCACTAAAATTATGGAAGATACCGCGGCAACCGTTCCGGAAGTGAAAGAAGCCTATGTTGTTGCCTTCGCAGGTGGTCCACCCGCAGGAAACCCGGTGGAAGTAGAGATGTTCTTTGACAATATCGAGTCTATGGGTAAAGCTAAACTCATGGCAGATAAAATGAAAGAATTTATCTCGGGTATCCCTAATACCACTTCAGAAACAGTGAGTTATGAAGAGGGTAAAGAAGAAATTATCCTCACTCCTAATATTGATCGTGCTATAGTCTATGGGATAAATCTAGATAAAATCGGTACTATCGTAGGCTCTTCTTTTCAAGACTTCCCAGTTACCACGATTAATGATTTTACCGGAGTGGATGGAGAGGTGGAAGTGGTGGTTAAATTAGATGAAGAGAAGGTAACTCAGTCCACTGTTACCAACCTCATGGTCAAGAGTTTGTTCGGGAAGAATTTAGGGCTTGATAATTTTGTTACCGCAAATACTATTGTGGGTGAAGGCCGAATCACTAAGGAAAATGGCCGCTATACATTGAAGGTAGCCTCCCAATTAGAAGATGTCGAAGCTAAAGAATATACTGGACAGAAGATCAATCAAGAAATCAAGAAAAAAATCCCGGAATGGGAAAAAGAATTTCCGGAAGCAGATTTTCTTTTAGGTGGAGAACAAGAAGAACAACAGAAACTCATGTTTGGAGGAATTCGTGCTTTCCTTCTCTCACTTTTCGGAGTACTCTTAGTGTTAGTAACAATTTTCAGGAGTTACCTCCAACCCTTCATTATCATGAGTGTTCTGCCATTTATCACTGTAGGGGCGACGATCGGTCTTTTTATCAATGATGTTCCCGTTGGTCTTATGCCCCTCTTGGGGATGGTGGCTCTCACCGGAGTGGTGGTCAACGACTCCATCGTTATGGTCAATCTTATCAATAAAAAACGTCTTCATGATCACCACCGACCTCTCCGAGAAATTGTGATTGAATCTGCCGGGCAACGGCTTCGAGCTATTCTTATGACCACCATCACCACTATCGTAGGGCTTATTCCTATCGCTTATGGAATTGGGGGAGAAGAGCCCTTCATTGCTCCCATGGCCATTACTTTTCTTTGGGGAATGGTCTTCTCGTCATTGATGATCCTTCTCCTCATTCCCAACTTCTATTTGATCATTGATAAGATCAGGCATTTTCCCTCCCGCTTTCGTAAATCTTAACTAATCCTTTACGATGAAAAAAAAAATCTATGCCGCTTGGTTTTCCGGTAAGGAAAAATCGGCGGTTTTTTATGATAGTTGGGAAGCCTGTAAGCCTCAAGTGGAAGGGGTTTCCGGTATCCGTTATCGGGGTTTCCTAGACCGAAAACATGCTGAGGAATTTTTGGGAATCACCCCCTCCGATCACGGTCTGGATATTCCCGATGATACCTTGTTTCGAGATAAAGAGGCTGAAAATACCCTCATTATTTATGTGGATGGCTCTTTTCAAGAGGGCACTCCTTATGCCGGATGGGCTTGGGTGGCTCTCACCCATCATAATCAAAAAGATACCTTGGTTGGAGAAGATTATGGCATAACCGCAGAACCAGCCCTAAGCCGCAATATCGACGGGGAAATCACTGCAGTGTTGGAATCGGTGAAATGGGTGGAAAATTATCTGCCTACCCAAAAAAGTGATTGGCAAAAAACCAAGGTGGTTGTTCTCTATGACTATCAGGGAATAGAATCCTGGGCTATGGGGAAATGGAAAGCCAAAACCCTCATCAGTCAACATTACCAAAAAGAGATGATCCCTTACCGAAATTATATCCATTTCCACAAAGTTTCTGCTCATTCCGGTAAAAAATGGAATGAATACGTGGACCGACTGGCCAAGGAAGCAGTTTGGAAGTTGAAAGGATAGTAAGGCGTTAATTCTGATGATCGAAAGACAAAGATTCCCTACTACTTTTAATAATAAAATTTGGAGAAAAACTGATACTTAGTTTATTTAATATTTACTAAAACTAAAAAATGGGCAGTTAAGGATGCCCAGCCTTGCAGTATGAACTTTATTATAGTCCACTTACCAAAGATATTGTATCATTAATTTACAGTTGGATTAATAAATTTTTTTGAAATTTACAAAGGAGTCATTATGAAAATTCTTGGAATTGATATGGGAATCACTTCTATTGGATGGGGCCTTATTCACTTTAATCCTCGGGAAAGAGAAGAAACTCGAATTATCGATGCCGGGGTAAGGATTTTTACCAAGGCTGAGCATCCAAAAGATGGATCTTCTCTGGCACTTCCTCGCAGAGAAGCCAGGGGAAGAAGACGAATATTAGTTAGAAAAAGGGAAAGGATGCAGAAAATCAAGGAGCTATTTATCGAGTATTTTGGTCTTGACCGTGAAAGTCTTTTTGAGATAGGGGATTACGGTTCTGGAACGATTTTTAAGGAGAAGAAGAAGAGTGATGTTTGGGAACTTAGAGATGCAGCCCTTGAAAGAAAATTAAGTCTAAAGGAGATGGCTAGAGTCCTGACCCATATCGCCAAACGCAGAGGTTATCATTCCAACAGTAAATCTGATGATTCAGAAAAAGACAAAGGTAAGGTTATTGAAGCGATTAAGGCTAATCAAGAAAATTTAAAAAAATTAGGCTATTCTACACCGGGACAAATGATGTATCGGGAATCTCAAAAAAGTAGTTCCAAATCCGGTGATTATTTTTTACGAATTCGAAATACTACCAATGATTATCGCCATGTAGTAACTCGGGAAATGCTCCGCGATGAAGTGGAAAAAATTTTTTCTGTTCAGAAAAAATTTTCCAAAAAATATTCTTCAGAGTTAAAGAACCGGTATTTGGATATAGCCTTTTATCAAAGACCACTCAAATCCAGCGAAGATATGGTAGGACCTTGTACTTTTGAGTCTGATGAAAAAAGGGCTCCTAAATACAGTTATAGTGCTGAACGATTTGTTTTGCTTGGCAAGATTATCAATACCATGATGATCGATGCCGGTGAAAATAATCGGTATAAAGAAAAGCGTCTCCTTGACTTCTGTCCGATGGATAAAATTCTTGAAGTCTTTCATGACCAGAAAGAGGTGAAATACCAAACTTTGAGGAAAAATTTAGAGATAGCAGATCATCTCAAATTTAAAGATGTCAACTATAACGAGGATCCGGAGAATAAAAAGCTTCCCAAGGTAGATTCTTTTTTTAAAAAAGAGACCTGGTTAGAGAAAGATCAAAAAGAACTCTTGACTTATAATGATAAGGAGAATCATTCACACTTTCATAAATGGATCCGAAAATATACGGACATTAGAAGGGCTTTGAAACTTGATAAGAATTTTGAATTTATCTCTTTGAAAAGTGATTATAAGAAGCACCCTGAAAGCAAGGAATTCTACTCGCTAAAGGGGTATCATATTTTCAAAAAAGCATTATCTTCAGAAGAATTTGAACAGTTTTTTCAAAATCTTTCGGTTTATAATGAGGTAGCTTATATCTTAACCGTAGAGCAAGGAATTAAAGAAATCCGAGAGCGTTTAGAGTCTATTCCTGGCATTTCCTCCTATATCGATAAGCTGGTCACCATTACGGGCTTTAAGGGATTTAATCATTTGTCCATTAAGGCGATGAACAAACTTACCCCTCATCTTAGGGCTGGGAAACGATATGATGAGGCTGCTCGGGAGGTGTATGGACATCACTCGGTTAAAAAGGGAAATCAGGCTGAACTCCTGAGAATCTTGAATCGAGAAGAGAATTATCAACTTACCAACCCGGTGGTGAAACGGGCCTTCGCTCAATTTCGCAAGGTTGTTAATGCAATAGTCCGAAAGCATGGTCAGTTTGATAGCCTTCATATTGAACTAGCCCGCGAGCTAAAGCATAGTTACAAGCAACGGCAAGAAATCATACGGGGGCAAAATGAATTTAAAGGTAACAAGGATGCGGCTAAGGAAAAGTTTATAGAACTCTGTCGCAGAGAACCGGCTGCGAGTGAACTTCTAAAATTTCGTTTGTGGGAGGAACAAGAAGGGAAATCAGTTTATAGCGGTAAGCCTATCTCTATTAACGAATTGGCAAAAAACGATAAGGCTTTCGAAATTGATCATATTCTTCCTTATAGTCGAACTTTCGATAATACCCTCAATAACAAAGTTTTGGTGTTAGCAGAAGAGAATCAACATAAGAAAAACCGAACTCCCTTTGAATGGTTGGGAAAGAAAAATGAAGACGATCCCTCCTGGCTGGAATTCAAAAGTCGATTATTCAGTTTTAAGAATTTGGGAAAAGCTAAGATTAATAAACTTTTCAATACCACCCTGTCTCAAAAACACGGGGAAGAATTCGATGAAGACGATCCGGAAAGTAATTTTTTCATCAATCGCAATCTCAACGATACTCAGTTCATGGCTAAGTTTATTAAAAATTTTGTGGAACAGAACCTTAAATTTGCCGATAACCCGGATGTCAAGCAAAAGGTCAAAGTGAGGAATGGGATGGTAACTTCTCATCTTGCCTATCTTTGGGGAATAGGTCGGGTGATCCAGGAAATCCTTCCTACTGAAAAAGAAGATCGAGATGGAAAAGATCCGACCAAGAAGATTCGAGATAATCACCTCCACCATGCCCTTGATGCCCTGGTGATTGCCGCTACCACTCAAAGCGAAGTGCAGCGGATGTCCACTTATTCTGCCCGTTTTGAAGATTATCAGTTCAAAAGTAAGGAGGAGAAGGAGAAAGTTAAAAAACTGAGAACCTCCACGCCCTTCAATGACGAGGAACTGAAGCGGAAACTCTCGAATATTTTTCCTTCCTATGCTCCCCGTCGTAAGGTGACCGGAGCCGCCCATGAAGAAACCCTTTACAGTGGAAAAACTTATCAGTCAAAAAACAAATCCAAATTGGTCGGAGCTAGCCTTAAGTACCCGGTAAAACTCAACCACGGAAAGACCTTGGCTAAAAAAAGTTCCATGCCTCGTATCGATCTCTTCCGTCATGTGGAAAACAAAAAATATTTCATCGTCCCCATCTATGTAGCTGACTTTGTCAAAAAACAACTGCCCAGTCATGCGATTATTGGCGGAAAAGATAAGGAAGGAAACCCCAAACCCTGGTTAGAGATGGATGATAGCTATGAGTTCATCACTTCCATCTATAAGAACGATCTCATCGAAGTGAAGACAAAGAAGGAAACAGTAAGAGGCTACTTTGATAGCGCTGACAGTAGTACCGGTACTATCTCTTTAAAATCTCCTCAAACCGGTCATCCTTTTAGGAAAGGTATGGGAATTCAAGGAGCTTTACAAGTTCGTAAATTCGAGGTCTCTCCTCTTGGTGAAATCCATGAGGTTTCCCTCCCTCAAGATCGGGTGGGAACCCTCCATGAGTTGAGAAGGATCAAGAAAGAAAAAGCAATGGATAAAAACTAACCATAGCTTATCAAAGTCATTAAAGAACCGGGGAGTCAATATCGAGAATTTAACTACCTTTTTTATTATTGATTATGGCTTGGCGATCTGTTTCTATCACCCATCCCGCTCATCTTTCGGTGTCTTCGGGTCGTCTCAAGATCGCCCAGGAAGAAACCCATTTCCTCCCTCTCGATGATCTTAATGCTATCATCTTGAGTCATCCCCGGATATCTCTTACCGCTCCCCTCCTGGGACGGTTGGCAGATCACAATATTGCGGTGTTTAGTACCGATGAACGGCATCTCCCTAATGGGGTTTTTTACTCCTTTCAGGGTCATAGTCGGCAGACCAAGATGATCAAGGAGCAGATCGGTTGGTCATTACCTTTTAAAAAAAGGATGCAGCAGAAAATCATAATCAACAAAATCAGAAATCAGGGAGAGGTTTTAAATTACCTCTATCCCGAGACTCGTCCGGGAGAAAAGCTGTTTCCTTTAATCAAGGATGTTGATTCCGGTGATCGCCGCAATCGAGAGTCGCAGGCTGCCAGTCAATATTTTCGAATCTTATTTCATGCCTTTAACCGTCGAGCAGACAACCTCCACAATGCGGCTCTCAATTACGGCTATTCCTTAGTCAGGGGATTTACCGCCCGGGCAGTTGTAGCCCATGGTTTTATTCCCTGTTTGGGACTTTTTCATGATAGTGAGCTTAACTCGTTTAATTTAGCCGATGATCTCATGGAGCCTTACCGTCCCCTCGTGGATGAGAGAATATTCCAATTACTGGGAAAAGATACCCGAAAAGTATCCGACAGTGAACTTAGCCCGGAATTAAAAAAATCTATAGCGGAGATTATTTTCACTCCCTGTCGATTGCGGGGGGAGGAATTACAGCTTCATCACAGCCTGGATGTTCTCGCTCGAAGTCTTAGCAGTGCCTCCCGGCATAATGACTACAAACGTTTTTTAGAAGTGGAGTTGATTTTATCTTCATGAAAGAGGAGGATCGGTTTTTGCGTCTTTTTGTTTTTTTCGATTTACCGGTAGTGAGCGAACAGGAAAGAAGCCGAGCCGGTCGTTTCCGGCGACTACTCATTAAAAATGGTTTTTTTATGATACAGTTCTCCATTTATTGTCGAATCTGTCGAGGACAGCAGAATGTGGATAAATATCGCAAACGGATCAAATCCTATCTCCCCCCTTACGGCAATATTCGCCTCATGCAGGTAACAGAGAAACAGTTTGAGAATATGGAAATTTTACTAGGAAAATTTAAAAAAGAAGAAAAATTTAAAGATAATCAACTTCTCCTTTTTTAAAAAATTCAGAAAAAATTTGACTCAAGTCACAGTTTTAGCCCCTCCTCAATGTATTTTTTTGATCAAAAAAACCTTGATTTCCTAAGTTTTTCCATAGAAAATCAGGGTTTTTTCGAGACGTATTATAACACAGAAAAGGTGGTAAGTGGGCTATAACGGGGCAGATGACAAATACGGAAATATCGATATTATAACACAGAAAAGGTGGTAAGTGGGCTATAACACTGCGGGTTTTAGCTACATAGAATTAATTATTATAACACAGAAAAGGTGGTAAGTGGGCTATAACTTGAACCCCATTATTCAGAATTTAAATAATATTATAACACAGAAAAGGTGGTAAGTGGGCTATAACGGTTATCTTGAATTCACCTATTCCTCAGATATTATAACACAGAAAAGGTGGTAAGTGGGCTATAACACTAAAGCTCAAGGGGGGTTCAAGGTAACAATTATAACACAGAAAAGGTGGTAAGTGGGCTATAACCCTGTACCTGTGTTCTTTGGTGAGGTTGCAATTATAACACAGAAAAGGTGGTAAGTGGGCTATAACATCGATTACAAACTCTTGTGCCGCCTCAAGATTATAACACAGAAAAGGTGGTAAGTGGGCTATAACGATTTAAGGAAGAAGAAGGCAGAAGCTGACATTATAACACAGAAAAGGTGGTAAGTGGGCTATAACTAGTCATAGCCACGCCTGCCACAAGGTCTCATTATAACACAGAAAAGGTGGTAAGTGGGCTATAACTTCATAGATAGTCCAATGGAAAGTGTCGATATTATAACACAGAAAAGGTGGTAAGTGGGCTATAACGATGACACCAGAGCAACAAATAAAAAAGTTATTATAACACAGAAAAGGTGGTAAGTGGGCTATAACGAATAAATACCCTTTATGCTTATAACTCTAATTATAACACAGAAAAGGTGGTAAGTGGGCTATAACTGATACTATGAACGAAGATAGGAAAATAAAGATTATAACACAGAAAAGGTGGTAAGTGGGCTATAACGCCTCTGATTTAATATTCTTAAACGCCTCAATTATAACACAGAAAAGGTGGTAAGTGGGCTATAACCGATATATATCGCAGAAGTTACCTGTAGACATTATAACACAGAAAAGGTGGTAAGTGGGCTATAACTATTGTACTAAACTGCTACTTTTTAATTTTATTATAACACAGAAAAGGTGGTAAGTGGGCTATAACAAAGGTAATTTAAGTAGTAAGAGAGTAGCTATTATAACACAGAAAAGGTGGTAAGTGGGCTATAACTCGCACCCGTGTTAGTATTCGTGGGTGTGAATTATAACACAGAAAAGGTGGTAAGTGGGCTATAACGGCAAAAAAAAACACACCTTAAGATTATTATTATAACACAGAAAAGGTGGTAAGTGGGCTATAACCTTCGTCAAGGAGCAGTACTGACACCGATTATTATAACACAGAAAAGGTGGTAAGTGGGCTATAACATCTTGAGTTCACATACTCGGCTGAGTATGATTATAACACAGAAAAGGTGGTAAGTGGGCTATAACTCAGGGTTTGTGATGATGAACGGATCTTTAATTATAACACAGAAAAGGTGGTAAGTGGGCTATAACATATTAATAGAATACACGCCAGACTGTCAGATTATAACACAGAAAAGGTGGTAAGTGGGCTATAACCTTTGTCCCCATCGATAAGAGGTTTGTCTATTATAACACAGAAAAGGTGGTAAGTGGGCTATAACACCCCATACCCTCCCCCACCAGTTGGGGAGATTATAACACAGAAAAGGTGGTAAGTGGGCTATAACAGGTACATTGGTCTTGTGAAAGCTATCGGGATTATAACACAGAAAAGGTGGTAAGTGGGCTATAACCATTAAGTCGATGTCATGAGTTGAAAGAACATTATAACACAGAAAAGGTGGTAAGTGGGCTATAACTCAGAGGTTACGAGTTGGTTACGAGTTGTCATTATAACACAGAAAAGGTGGTAAGTGGGCTATAACTCGGAAGGCTTATAAAAAATGTCTGCGTTTATCTGCGGTAAATAAAATCGTATCCGCAGATAAACGCAGACGGCGGATGGTGAGATAATATACCCTTGAAGATAAAACTTTTACCTAGACTCCTTCTTAACTCTGGATGAGGGTTTGCCATTGACATCTAACATTTCTTTTTTCATAATTTTATTGCCTTTCTATAGTTATTTTTTATATTGATCTTGACTTCATTAACAGATGACAGGGGTATTCTATCAATATTTTCTTCAAAGTATCTCCAAGAGTACTATTTCTATAAGGTTATAAATAACACGGAAGAGGTGGTAAATAGGTTTTATTATTTTCTCATTATTTGTTATTTCATAAAGCATTTAAAACTTAAAGAATGTGATTGAGTACTTTTTGCTATACTTTAGGAAAGAAAATATAGGGTTTGTTGATTACGTGGACGGTAACCTGGTCGCCGATATTTTTTTCAAAGTCTGCCGGCATTAGTGAATAAAGGATTAAATGATCCTGATCTGAGGAATTGGGATAAGCGATTTGAACCCGATAGAGATAGCTTCCACTTTGAAATTCTTTCCCGACAATCACCCCGATGGCCGTACCTTTCTTTTTCTCTCTTCTATTCAAAATAACATTTTCCGGCCTTAGGTGAACCCTGACCTCTTGTTCTTTGTAACATTTAATATTCGACGGACTATTGCCCTTAAAAGAAAACCAATGATTAATTGCTTGATTTTGGGAATAAATCGCTGTAACAAAGGATCCGATGCCGATGAAACCTGCTGTAAAGCAAGTAGTGGGAAAGTAATAGATTTCCTTAGGGGTTCCAAGTTGTTCCAACCGGTATTCTTGCATGACACCGACACGATGAGATATTTTAAAAGCCTCATTTTGGTCATGGGTGACAATTAAGGTAGTGATCTTCTCTTTTTGAAGAAGATACAATACCGAATCAATGATCTTGGCTTTGAGTCCCACATCTTGACTGGTGAAGGGTTCATCCATGAGGAGTAACTTGGGGCGAGGTGCGATAGAACGAGCCAAAGAGGTACGTTGCTGCTGTCCTCCGGAGATTTCATGCGGATATTTCTCAGCAAGAGGGAGGATGTCGAGGATATTCAGGATCTCTCGGATTCTTTCCTGAGTTTCAGACTTTTTTTGTGCTGCCTTGGGGATACCAAATATCACATTTTCATATACGGTGAGGTGGGGAAAGAGAGCATTATCTTGAAAGACCATGCCGAGTCCACGTTTTCGGGTAGGGAGTGATTTACTTGGAGTTTGTACTGTGGAACCTGAAATACAGATTTTCCCATTACAGATGTTTTCTAATCCGGCAATATTTTTAAGTAAGGTAGTTTTGCCGCAACCGGAGGGACCCAGTAGAGAAATGATCTCTTCGGGATAAATAGTAAGAGAGAAATGATCCAAAATAATTTTATTTCCGTATTTTGAAGTAATTTCTTTGATCTCTAAAACCGGTGTCATGTTTTTCATTGTTTCCATTCCAAAAAGTTGACTTCGGTTTTCCGGGCACGATCGATATGGCGGGTTAGGAGGATAACCGGGAGTAATCCCAGGAGGACAATAGTTAAAGCTGAAGGAGAAGCCAAGGTTAAATTTTCATTAGAAGCATAGGTAAAAACATGGGTAGCCAGATTTTCATAGTTTAGGGGACGGAGGATGATCATCAAGGGGAGCTCTTTCATTACATCAACGAATACAATAATGAAAGCGGTAAAGATACATTTTTTAAGTAGGGGAATATCCAGAGTTAGGGCCCGCTCCCATCGGGTCTTTCCTAAAATATTTGCGGAATGATAGATATTTTCTGAAATCTTACGATGTCCGGTTTCGATAGAACCTAGGGGAATGGTAATGAAGCGGATCACATAGGCAAAGATTACTGCCAGGAGCGTTCCTCCGATGAAAAAGATATTCTCAATAAGAACGTTGATGCTCATAACCACCGGGATAATGCCAATACCCAATAAGGTGCCGGGCAAGGCATAACCGATGGAAAAGGCGGGAAGAACAGTATGGATAACTTTTGATTTATGGGTTACTACTGTCTTGACTACCAAAAAAGCGATGATACAGGTAAGGGAGGCTATGAGAAAAGCTAAACTTATACTATTCCAGGAATAGAGGAGGTATTCAGTTATGGTGGTGTTGGAGTTTTGTCCTCTTAGGGTGATGATGCTAAAGTAGATGAGGATAAGGAGTGGGATAATGAAACCGATAAGGACAGGCATTCCAGTTATAGTTATAGCCAAAGTTGCTTGAGGGAATTTAAGTTTTCGTTGAGGAAGGGGTTGCTGGTTATTTTCAAAATGTCGTTTTTTGGACCGTTGCCATTTTTCTAAATATATCATCGTTAAGATGAGAATCAAAGTGATGATAGCGATATGAATAGCTCCCTCTAAACTTCCCATATTGATCCAGAAGTTATAGGCTCCCAATGAAAGGGTAGGGATGGAAAAATAACTTACGGTTCCAAAATCAGCGAGTATTTCCATCATCACTAGAAAAACCCCTAATACAATCGCAGGACGAGTAAGAGGCCAGGAAATTTTGAAAAAAAGTTGTCGAGAGGAAAGTCCGAAAACTTGAGCGGTTTGTTGGAGAAATTGTGATTGTTCTAAAAAAGCTTTCCGGGCAAACATATAAACATAGGGGTAAAGACTAACAGCAAAAAAAACAATCGCTCCCGGCAAACTTCGGATTTCTGGAAACCAATAGTCCTGAGGTCCCCAGCCCGTCCAGGTTCGAAGAATGGTTTGAATGGGGCCGGGGTAGTCAAAAATTTCAGTGTAGATAAAAGCTATGAGGTATGAGGGGAAGGCAAAAGGAAGAAGAAGAAGCCAAATCAAATAACTTCGTCCAGGAAAACGGTAGAAAGTAACAATCCAAGCGGTAAGAATACCCAAAATGGTAGCGAGGAATCCAGATCCGATCATCAGTATCAAAGTATTACTGACATATAGGGGGAGCATGGTTTGGTAGAGATGTTTCCATATCTCACCTTCGACATCCCAGGAACCGACCCCTAATTTAAGAATGAAGAAAACCGGGGATAGAAAAATTGAGAGGGTGATGAAAATAATCACTCCCCGCCGATCCAAGAAATCCGGCCAGTGAAAAGGGTAATGCTTTGGCAAATTTAATGGAGTGTATCTTGCAAATACCTACTGTTAAGTTGATCGATTATTGGTCAAACTGGATGGAATCCAGAATTTGGATTGTTTTTCGCCTTTCTGCTACAACTTTATCTAAACTGAGGTCATCCCATTTCTTATCAGACATATAAGTTTTAAGAAAACTGGATAGGGGAATGCCCTTTTTAACTGGGTACTCGTAATTCTCTGAAGAATAGATATATTGAGCTATATCGCTTACCAGGAATTCCATAAGTTTAATTGCCGATGATTTATTGGGGGCGTATTTAGCCAAGGCCATTCCGCTAACATTGTAATGGGTTCCTCGATTATCTTGATTAGGGAAGATCAAATTGACAGATTTCGCCCATTTGATTTGTTCCGGTTGGTCGTGATTGTAGAGCATCTTGGCATAATAATAACTGTTGCCAATCGAAAGGTCACAGAGCCCTTCTTTGATGGCTTTTACTTGAGCCCGGTCATTTCCTTGAGGTTTACGAGCAAGATTTCTTTTCAAATTTTTAAGAAATTTTTCGGTGGCTGTTTTTCCCTCATGAGCGATAATAGATGAGAACAGTGCCAAATTATAGGGATGGTATCCGGAACGGATACAGATTTTTTTTTTCCATTTTGGATTAGCTAGATCAGCATAATCCTTGATATCACCTTCTTTAATCCGATCCTTAGAAGCATAGATAATTCGAGCACGGGTAGTAAGGGCAAACCAGGTTCCCTCTTTGTTACGAAGATTAGACGGGATGGCAGACCTTATTTTTTTACTTCTTACTTTTTTAACGATGTCGTTGTTTTTCAATTCAATCAATTGGCCTATATCGGTAGTCAAAATCACATCAGCGGGGGATTGCTTCCCTTCTAATTTGATCCTTTCCGCTAATCCCTTTTTGATGTAAATTGTATTAACTTTAATACCTGTGGTCTTTGTGAATTTATCTAATATCCCTTCGATGAGAAATTGCTGTCGGTAGGAATATACATTGACTTCCTTGGCATTGACTTCAGATAAGACAAAAAAGGCTAGGAAGAAAACTAGGGCGGAAACTTTTAATCGTCTTACTTGAACAAAATTCTTAACCGGACTTAATATCGAGCCTATTAATCCTATGATAGAACCTTTGCTTTGTTTATCAGTAGCAGAGGTTTTTTGAGGTTGAAGATTTTTTTGACTCGTTGTTTTGGCTTTAACACCATGATGATTGTTATTGTTGTCCAGATGATAAGGAGTGAGAATTTCCGATAAAGAAATACCTTTATAAATTTCACGAAATTTATTGTTCAATAGACGCATCGGGTCAATGATACTACAACCATAATCATAGTTACAAGACTTATCCACATTGATACAATTCACTATGGTGTAATGTCCTTCTAGTACTTCCAACAGTTGGAGTAAGGAAATTTTAGAGAGATCCTCGTTAAGATAATAACCACCATGAGCCCCTTGTTTGGATATTAAAATTTGCTTTTTACCTAATTTTTGCATCACTTTAGCCACAAAATCTTCAGAAATTTTATGGACTCTAGCGATCTCATG
The DNA here is from genome assembly GCA_965224715.1 of Spirochaetota bacterium. Taxonomy (GTDB): domain Bacteria; phylum Spirochaetota; class UBA12135; order COTS27; family CAXSBA01. The sequence continues at coordinate 966,525 of OZ245054.1, forward strand.
GGCTTTAACCACAATTTGACTATCTTTATTATTTAGATTTTTTTCTTCAAGATGTTTTAATATTATTAAAGCAAATTCAACTTTTTTAGTTAACGATATCATAAGAGATTATCCTCCTCTTTTTCAATAATTTTTTCAACTTTATACAGGACATAATATGTCCTGTATAATTATAGCATATATTTCAGTTGAGAAGAAAAAAAAGAGAATTTAATGAAGAAAATGGCGTGTGGAGGTAAAAACCAGTTCGATTTTCCGTTTTTTAGCTTCAGCGATTACCTCATCATCACGAATGCTGCCTCCTGGTTGAATAATTTTACGAATTCCACAGTCATAACTTGCCACAATACTATCTTTAAAGGGGAAGAAGGCATCACTTGCGAGAACACAGTCGTGAAGTAAAGTTTCTAACTCTGTTTTAGGTAATTGCGGAAACATTCTGGACAAGTTATCTTTAGCTTTTACAATAGCTAGTTTTTTGATGGAATCAATTCGGTTGGGTTGACCAGTTCCAGCACCCAGAAGCATGAATTGACCGTTTTGATAAGGATAGCAGATACAGATTGCATTACTTTTAAGGTGTTTGACAGTCCGAAAGGAGAATTCATAAAGATCAACATTCATCCTTTCTTTCTTTTTAAAGCCTGTTGAGCTCATTTTGCTATAGAGTTGCTGATCTTTTTCTTGGACTAGTATTCCTCCGGTAATAAAATGATAAGTTAATTCTTTAATTTCATTTTTAATCTTACTGATTTTCATATTACGGAGATTGGTTTCGGTTAATACCTTAGACTGTGGGGTTTTGATAATCCTAAGGCTCTTACTTTTTTTCTTAAGCCATGCCAAAGCTTTAGGTTCAAAGTCAGGAGCTAAAATAACTTCAATAAATTTATCATTCAAAAATCGAATACTCTTAAAATCGAAAGTCTGATTGGTTGCGACAATTCCACCGTAGGCGGAAACTGGATCTCCTTCCCAAGCCATTTCTAAACAAGTAGCGAGATTATCTCCTGTGGCTAATCCGCAAGGATTGCCATGTTTGACAACAACAGCTGCCTTACTCGGGAAAAAATCCCAAACACAAGCCAAGGCGGCTTCAGCATCCAAATAATTATTATAAGACATGGCTTTGCCATTGAGGATTTCCGCTCCGATTAAAGTTGGCTGTTGATTTATAGGGCCTATTTTACCACCCTGATTAAGGGGAGATGAGCTATCTTTTTGGGATAGGTAATTCTCTGGATTATAAGAAGAATATATCCAAGCCTTCTGGTGAGGGTTTTCTCCGTAACGAAGTTCACGGCCACTTTGAAAATGTAGATTAAGATTTTTTTCTTCGAAATAAGTTTCACTAAAGTAGTTGGAAATAGTTAGGTCATAATGGGCTGTTGTTCTGAAGGCTTTAATGGCCAGATACCTTCGAGTTTCCGAATCTGTATTTTTTTTATATCGTATCTGTTGGATAACTTTTTCATAATCATTGATATCGGAAACTACAGTCACCCATTCATGATTTTTAGCGGCAGCTCTTATAAGAGCCACACCGCCGATATCTATATTTTCGATAGCACTTTTGGTATTGGCTTTACCTGATTTAATAGTTTTTTCAAAAGGATAAAGATTAACAACTACAAGGCGAAGATCAACATAACTGAGTTCCCGGATCATCCGGCTGTCTGAAGTATGATTGCGGCGATAGAGAATGCTGGCATGGATAGCAGGATGCAGGGTTTTTACTCGCCCTTCCAAAATTTCAGTAAAGTGGGTAAGATGTTCGACTTTATGAACGTCAAGACCTTCTTTTTTTAGGTAAGAATAGGTTCCACCACTGAATAGATGACAATTCCACTTCGAGCTAAATTTTGAGCAAATTCTTTTATCCCAGTTTTATCAGAAACCGAAATTAGGGCTGCGGTTATTCGATTTAACTCTTTTTTTGATTTTTTCATTTTTCGTATGAAATAAGTCTTATAAAATTTTATGTTATTAATTATAATATTAATTGTCATTTTTAGCAAATTCTCTTTTTTAAAAAAAAGAATTTAACTCTCAGTTCATTGAAAAATCAGTGTTTAAATGTAAATAATGAAGAAATAGTTTTTATCAAATAAGCTTTTATACATTGATTTATGATAAATTCTTTAAAGTTATAGGGATTAAGTTACAAAAACAAAGGCTAATAAGTTGAAATGAAAGTCAGTTGTCAAGGTATCGGTCTTTTTATTGAATACAAGATAAACGAGAAAATTGACAGCTTAAATTTTATTTATTTATTAAGTATGGATATATTAAAACTTAAAAAACTTTGAAGGTAATTGAACCCATTTTTTGAAATATCTGTCTTGTTTTACACATCATCGGTATTCCAAAATGATATTTACCCCGCTGATTTGTCGGCTATTTGTTCCAATTTTTTTTAAATATATACTCAATATAGCTTTACAATCCGATTTAGCTTTTTTTATTTAATGTTAAAATTTATAATTATTGAAGTTATGAGTGGCTCTTTTGATAAATTTTCTCAGTTCACTACCATTGTAGCAGATACTGCTGATATCAAAATGATTAAAAAATACCTTCCCCAAGATGCCACTACTAATCCCAGTCTGATTTTGAAGAATGCCGGAAATATTGATCCATCTTTAATCTCATCGGAATCTGGCCGAAGGTTAATCGCGGAAGCTAATGTAAGTGATGAAGATATCTTTTATATTGAAACAGTAGTCCAACTAGGGATTAAGATTTTAGATATCATTCCTGGTCGAATATCCACCGAAGTTCCTTCACGATACAGTTTCGATATTGAAAAAACCGTGGCTCTTGCCCGTCATGTTATCGCCCGTTATAATGAGAATGGGATCGGTACTGAAAGGATTTTAATTAAGATTGCTTCTACTTGGGAGGGTATTCAGGCTGCCCAAATATTAGAAAGAGAGGGAATTCATTGTAATATGACTTTGCTTTTTTCGCTTACCCAAGCAATCGCTTGTGCAGAAGCAGGGGTCACTCTCATATCTCCCTTTGTAGGAAGGGTCTATGATTGGTATAAAGACCATGGGAAGTTACTTAATCCTGACCCTGGGGTAAAGTTGGTGAGGGATATTTATAATTATTATAAGAAATTTGATTATCCGGTGGAGATTATGGGAGCTTCGTTTAGAACTTTAGATCAGGTTATAGCCTTGGCTGGATGTGACCTTCTTACTATTAGCCCTACTTTGTTGGGAGAGTTGGAAAATTTTTCCGGAGAAATCGTTCCCCATCTTAGTCTAGAAAAAGCTAAGACCGATGAAAATGTTATTACAAAAAATCAATCCCTTGACCGAATGACCTTTATGTGGGAGTTATGTTCTGACCCGATGGCTACAGAAAAACTGGCAGAGGGTATTCGTCTATTTCACAGAGATTTTTTAAAATTTAATGAATTATTTAACTAATAATATAATTTTTAACTAATAATATAATTATATATGATATTTTGAGGACTATGTATGAATAAAATAAGAGTAACAAACCCGATTGTAGAAATTGATGGGGATGAAATGACCCGCATTATCTGGCAGATGATAAAAGATAAATTTATTTACCCTTACTTAGATATTGATCTAAAATATTATGATTTATCTATTCAAAATCGAGATCAAACTGATGATCAAGTTACTTTGGATTGTGCCCATGCAATAAAGAAATACCATGTTGGAGTTAAATGTGCTACCATAACACCTGATGAAGGTCGGGTCAAGGAATTCGGGCTCAAACAAATGTGGCGGTCTCCCAATGGTACCATCAGAAATATTCTTGATGGCACAGTTTTTCGTGAACCGATCTTAATTAAGAGTGTGCCTCGATTGGTCCCTGGATGGAAGAAATCCATTTGTATAGGTCGTCATGCTTTTGGGGATCAGTATCGGGCTACCGACTTTGTAGTTCCAGGTAAAGGAAAACTTACTATCACTTTTACTCCGGAGTCGGGGGAAACTATCCAACATGAAGTTTTTGAATTCAAAGGGAGTGGAGTAGCCTTAGCTATGTATAATACCGATGAGTCGATACGGGGATTTGCTCGCTCCTGTTTTAATCAAGCCATTGAAAAGAAATGGCCTTTATACTTTTCAAGCAAGAACACCATCCTAAAAAAATATGATGGTCGATTTAAGGATATTTTTCAGCAGGTTTATGAAGAGGAATATAAAACTAAGATGGACGAATTAGGGATCACTTATGAACACAGACTTATTGATGACATGGTGGCTTGTTGTATGAAGTGGGAGGGAGGTTTTGTTTGGGCTTGTAAGAATTACGATGGGGATGTTCAATCAGATACCGTAGCCCAGAGTTTTGGCTCCTTGGGACTTATGACTTCAACTTTAGTTACTCCGGACGGTGAACTCATGGAATCTGAGGCTGCCCATGGTACGGTAACCCGTCATTATCGTGAACACCAGAAAGGAAATCCCACTTCAACTAATCCCATTGCTTCTATCTTTGCTTGGACCCGTGGTTTAGCCTTCCGAGGTAAGAAGGATGGTCAGCCGGAATTGATAGAGTTCGCGGAAAAGCTAGAAAAAGCCTGTATTGATACTGTGGATAATGGAAAGATGACCAAAGACTTAGCTCTCTGTATCCATGGGAATAAGCTAGAAAAGTCTCATTTTCTCAATACCCAGGATTTCATGGATGCGATCGATAGCACTTTTAAATCCATCTTCTAAAATAAATAATCAACCATTATTAGTTTTTCTTTGTTGGCAATATGATTAAATTCTATTCACTTTTCTGTATTTTTACTGCAATAGGAATATTGCTTTCTTGTAATGATAATGCTGGCAATAAAAGTAGCTTCCGAGAATATACCGAGACGACCACTAAGAGTCGTTTTGGAGCTATGAATAATATAACTTCGGGAGCAGTGAGTAGTGGGGAGATTGATCTTTTCAATCAAATCACTTCTTCGCAGGCATTAGCTTCGGGTATTTCTTGGACCGCTCCAACTGGCTGGAAGGAAGTGAAGGAGACTGGGGTGCGTCTGGTTTCTTTTCGTACCCGAAAGGATTTAGAGGTAACTTTAATTGCCTTTCCCGGTCAAGTAGGGGGAATTCGAGCTAATATAGTCCGATGGTTGGGACAGATTCAAGTAAATTTGAATGATAGTGAGTTAGATGAATTCATCACTAAATTGAAAATAGGAAAGACTGTAAATGGAAGGCTGTCCTATTTTTTAGTTGATTTTGAGGACTATCTTCCCATCGTAAAACAGGATCAACCTCAAACTATCCTTGCTGCTGTTTTCGCTTTCACTGACCAAATGCTTTTTGTAAAGCTTTCCGGTGATAAAGGTTTGGTTAAGGCTGACAAAAATGATTTCTTGAATTTTGTTAAGTCTATAAATAGTCGTAGTATTTGATCGCTTTTAAATAAACAGTGCGTATCAAAAATATCGATTTAAATATTAGAACGGTTCATCGCTTTGGTTCATCACTTAAAATTACCGTTCCTTGTCTTTTTTGTCTTTTTGTCCTCACTTTTGTTGGAACCTATTACCAAGCCGATCATGGTCTTTATGCTGCTCAGAATCGATTTTTCTATTCTTGGGTCATACTCCTCTTAGGGGTCATTCCATTCCCCGGCGCGAAGTCAGTACTCACTATACTTGCCATCAATCTGATTTTTGCTGCTTTCCGTTATCCTTATCGTTGGGAAAAGGTGGGAATTATCACCATTCATTATGGAATTATTTTTCTACTCTCAGCTTCCTTTTTTACTCATTATTTTGCCAAAGAATCGGTAGTGGTTTTAGCGGAAGGTCAATCTACTGATGTCTCTTTAGATTACTTTCATTCTGAAATCGCCATCTGGGAAAAGGAAGGTGGTGCCAAGAAAGTGGTGGCCTATGATGCTGAGAATATCGGCAAGAATGATAATGAGGAGATTTTTTTTTCTAAGTATGGAGTAGGCCTTACCCCTCTTTATTATTATGAACATGCTGCTCCTGCTAATTTTCAAGAGCCCGGAGTCGTGAATTCTAGTGGGATTACTTCATTACTCTATCTTACTCCACCCAAGAGTCGTGAGGGAATTTCACCAGGAGGACTTTTTCAAGTGAGGGTTGAAGGCTCCCCCAACATTCCTCAGAAAGTAATTTTATGGGAGGGTGAACCTTCACCATTCCCCCTTACCTTAGCAGATGGCCGTACCGTATATATGAAACTGCAGAGAATTCGCTATCCCTTGCCTTTCAGTATAAAACTAAAGAAATTTATCAAGGATGAATATTTCGGGACCGCCATTGCCAAAGGTTATGAAAGTTTGGTAGAGGTTACTGAAAATGGAGTAACTCGAGATGCTAGAGTATTTATGAACAATCCTTTAAGGTCTCAAGGTTTTATTTTTTTTCAAGCTTCTTTCGCTCAGGATCAGATGGGTAATCGACAATCAGTTCTAGCCACTGTAGCTAATCGTGGATATTGGATTCCCTATGCTGCGGGAATTATTATTAGCTTAGGGATCATTTTCCATTTCATTGTTATGTTTATTAAGAGGATAAAACGGATCAACCTTTCTCATTAATTGGATTGTTTCGAGTAAATAAAGGAAGATAGATTGAAACTGTTTAAGCAAAAAGTTTATATTGTTATTATTGTTTTGGTGATCTGGGCAATATCTTCTTTTTTTCTTTTGTTAGGGCAAGCATCTGTTGCAGGTAATGGAAATGATGATAAATTGAATCAACTCAAAAAAAATGCCCAGTCTCTTAATCAGAATAGGGAGAAACCTCCAATTGATGTGGATGGTTTAGGTGAGGTAATCATCCATGAATCCGGACGGCTTAAACCGTTGGATAGTTACGCCCGTACCATGCTTCTGGTATTTAGTGGCCGTTCTACCTTTGAAGGACAGGACGCGGTGTCATGGTTAGCGAGGGTTATGTGGGAACCAGAAAAAACAGTTGATCAGAGAATTTTTAAAATCACTTTCGATCAAGTATTAATAGCTCTAGGCATTAAACCCGATAAGAGTAGACGTTATACTTATAATGAACTTACTAGAGGATTTCCAATCCTTTCTCAGCTAGCTCAAGCCGCCCGCAATAAAGATACCGATTATCAAAGTCCTGCAGATAAGGAGTTCCTTCGTATATTCGATAACTTTCTCCTTTACAATCAGATTATGAACAGCTTCCTGTTTTCGGTTCCAGTTCAAACTTTTTTTGTATCTTCACAAGAAGTGAAGGAATCTCTAGGGTTGGATAGTGATAAGAATTATTTTTCCTATACCGACTTGATGCGGATTTCTGATCGTATTGATGAAGAGGTTACCCCTATTCGAGAAAAAAGCACTGTTCTTAGTGCTAAAGAAGTATTACTTCTTGATTTAAAGGATAAGTATGATACCTTTCTTCGTGATTTCGGGAACTTACCTTTTCGTTTTTTCCCCAGTTATACCCATGGGGAAAAGTTTTTTTCTGCCTGGGAAATTTTTAGAGTAAGTATGGGAAATAATGTGATGAATGGGGAAGTCAATGACCTCGACCGGATGGTTAGGGCTTATTCAGATCGAGATCAGGAGCTTTTTAATACTCACTTAACTCAGTTTAAATCTCGAATATTCGAAAAGATAGAAGATGGTAGTGTTATCACTAGAAACAAAGCGGAACTTTTTTATAACTATTTGGATCCTTTTTATCGGGCTCAACTTGCCTTGGGGATAGCTTTCCTATTTATATTAGGCTTTTTCATTTTAAAGAAATCGGTTTTGAAAAGGATTTCAAGTTGGCTCCTGAAACTGTCTTTGTTTGTGATGTTGTTAGGAATGGTGATTCGTTTTATCATTACCCTAAGGCCGCCGATAACCAATCTTTTTGAAACCTTTATCTTTGTGGGGGCAGTGAGTATTATTCTTGGTATTATTATTGAACGTTTTCAAAGAAATGGACTGGGTATCGTCTCGGGAATTCTTTCCGGAGTTATCCTGTTGCTTATTTCTAATGGTTTTGTTACTAATGGGGATACCATGGATGTTTTGGTGGCAGTTCTAAGAAGTAATTTCTGGCTTTCCACCCATGTGATAACGATCAATCTCGGCTATACCGGTATCTTCCTTTCTGGAGTTATTGGTCATTTATATTTATTCCAATCTCTGAAAAAAAATGTTAATGCCATAAAACTCAAGAATACTTATCGGATTATCTATGCCATTCAAGCTTTTGGACTTATTTTTACATTGATGGGTACTATTTTGGGAGGGATATGGGCTGATCAGTCTTGGGGAAGATTTTGGGGTTGGGATCCCAAAGAAAACGGATCGCTTATGATCGTGCTTTGGAGCGCTATTCTTTTTCATGCTCGTTTTGATGGAATGATCAAGGATCAAGGGTATGCCATTGGTAGTATTCTAGGAATTGTAGTTTTGATGATAGCTTGGTTTGGAATCAATCTTCTAGGAGTGGGGCTTCATTCTTATGGATTTGTTGCTGGTATTGCTTATACTCTATATAGTTATATTGCTATCCAAATCATCTTGGTCACTGTTTTGTATGGGATAATCGAATATAGACATCAAAAACAGATTATTGAATCCTTGAAAAAATAAGAAACTATTACAACAAAAAAGTTTTATCAATGATAAATTTGGATAACTTTTTAAGTAAGAAGTTTTACTTATAAAATTTGATTTTATTGATAAAATCTGTTACAATATAGATATTCTGTAATAGGAGGACAATATGAGTTATGAATTACCCGCATTAGGATATGATTTTAATGCCTTGGAGCCACATATCGACGCTAAAACCATGGAGATCCATCATGGTAAACATCACGCTGCTTATGTAGCCAATTTAAATAATGCTTTAGAAGGATCAGGAGGAGATGCACTCAAAGGAAAACCTATTGAAGAATTAATGTTATTGATAGATGACAAAACTCCTGCTGCTATTCGTAATAATGGAGGGGGGCATTTTAATCATTCCATATTTTGGAAGACTCTCAAAGTAAATCATGGGGGCAAGCCGGAGGGTGAGCTTCTTGATAAAATCAATCAAGATCTAGGAGGGTTTGAAGAATTTCAAAAACAATTTTCTCAAGTTGCAGCTACCCGATTTGGTAGTGGTTGGGCTTGGCTGGCTGTTGGTTCCGATGGGAAACTCTGTGTTTGTTCTACTCCTAATCAGGACAACCCTTTAATGAACATTTCTGGAACTCCTAAATGTAGGCCTATTCTCGGTCTTGATGTTTGGGAGCACGCCTATTACCTCAATTATCAGAACCGTCGTCCCGACTACATCAATGCTTTTTGGAATATTGTTGATTGGCGGATAGTTGAGAAAAATTATCAGAATTCAAAATAATCATTAATTTCGTTAAGTCAATTAGCTGATTAACTCTCAAGTCGGAATCTTCTTGAAGAAATCTTTTTTCTCTGTTTCAAAAAGTTCGGTTGCCTTTAACCGGGCTAACCGGATATTAGTCGGTGGAGTCAACTCACCGGTTCGGGCTTTTAAATCCGTTGGAGGTCATCCTCTTTTTTTTAAAAAAGGTAGGGGTCCTTACTTAACCGATCTTGATGAGAATCGTTATATCGATTATGTAGGGTCATGGGGTCCGGCTATCTTAGGTCATGCCCATCCCGATATTATAGCTGCGGCGGGAAAACAAATTCGGGATGGTTTGGGTTTTGGAGCACCCCATGAACTTGAAACTGAATTAGGTTTACTTGTTCAGAGGGCTTTTCCTGTGATGGAAAGGGTAAGATTTGTAAATTCTGGAACCGAGGCGACTTTATCAGCTATTCGTTTAGCTCGTGGATATACGGGAAGAAATAAAATTGTTAAGTTCAGCGGTTGCTATCATGGTCATGGGGATAGTTTTCTTATTCATGCCGGTTCCGGGTCTCTTACCCTAGGTCTTCCCGACAGTCCTGGTGTTACTGCGACCACGGCTTCTGATACCCTGATTGCAAATTATAATGATATTATTTCAGTAGAAAAAATTTTTCGTAAGTATGGGCCGAATATAGCCGCAGTCATCATTGAACCGGTAGCAGGAAATATGGGATTGGTTTCAGCAAAAAAAACTTTTCTACAAAAACTCCGACGACTTTGTCAAAAGAGTAAAAGCATCCTTATTTTCGATGAGGTGATGACAGGTTTTCGGCTGGCATGGGGGGGTGCTCAGGAGTTACTAAAAGTTAAACCTGATCTGGTTTGTCTTGGGAAGATCATCGGAGGAGGGTTTCCGGTTGCTGCCTATGGCGGTCCTAGAAAAATAATGAAACATTTAGCTCCGGAAGGGCCGGTCTATCAAGCAGGGACTTTGTCCGGTCATCCTGTAGGGATGGCATCAGGTATAGCCGTATTAAGTTACTTGAAGAAATACCGTAAGTTAATTTATTCTGGACTTGAAAAAAAAGGAAATTACTTTCAAAGTGAAATACTTCAAGAAGTAAATAAAAAAAATTATCCTGTTGTCATTAATCGACTGGGATCGATGTTCACTCTTTTTTTTAATCCTAAGAAAGTGGAAAACTATATCGATGCCAAAAAATCAGTTGTCAAGCATTATGCCATCTTTTTTCATTCACTTCTTGCAAAAGGTATTTATTTCCCTCCCTCACAATTTGAATCCGGATTTATTTCTCATGCCCATGATCAAAAAGTTATTGAGAAGACAGTGAAAGCCGTTAAGAAATCCTTACAGGAGGTATATGGTGAATCCCAATGATATGAACCCTAAAAAAATCAACAATAAATATGTTGAGAGAGCTGCGGATATTCTTTCAGAGCTGGTAAAAAAAAAACGTAGTCACCTTCCTTCCTCTGAAGTGGAAGCCCAAAAATTTAAAAGACAACTGCAAAACCTAGAGGGTTTAAGCAGTGTTTTTAAAGAAAATTCGAGAAAGTTAATCGAAATGATTCAAAGAGATCGTTTGAAAAAGAAATAGTCATAATCAAAAATCATGATTGATAAAAAGATCATTAGAGAACAGTTAAAAAATGTTTTAGCTGGGACAGAATTCCAAAGTTGGGGTCAAAAATTATCCGGCAAGGTGAGGGACATCTATGACTTGGGTGAAAAGATGCTTTTTATCACCACCGATCGGCAATCTGCTTTTGATCGTGTTATTGCTTTAATTCCTTTTAAAGGGGAGGTCCTTACTCTCGCTTCAGCCTTTTGGTTTGAAGAAACTCGTTCTATTCTTCCCAATCATTTCTTGGGATGTCCTGACCCCAATGTGATCCTAGGGAAAAAACTCAAAATTTTTCCAATTGAATTTGTGGTACGCGGTTATCTTACTGGGGTTACCTCCACTTCGGCATGGACTGCCTACAAAGAAGGTATCCGCGATTTTTGTGGTAATCGGTTGCCGGAGGGGATGAAGAAAAACGAGCCCTTTAATACTCCCATCGTTACTCCTACCACCAAATCGGAAATTCATGATGAGAAGATCACTCCTGAGGAGATCATTTCTAAAAACTTTATGAGTGAAGAAAACTGGGAAGCCTGCAAGAATTATGCCCTCAAAATTTTTTCACACAGTCAAAAGCTTCTAGCAAGCCGAGGACTTATTTTAGTGGATACCAAATATGAATTCGGCTATGATGTAGAAGGTCGTATCTATCTTTGCGATGAAGTTCATACTCCCGATTCTTCCAGATTCTGGATCCGGGACACTTATGAAAAGAAACTCCAGGCTGGAGAGGAACCGGATAATATCGATAAAGAATTTCTTAGATTGTGGTTTAAAGATAACTGTGATCCCTATGCCGATAAGAAGCTTCCATCTGCTCCAGAAGATTTGGTTGTAGAGTTAGCCTCCCGATATATTCAGGCTTATGAGATGATTACCGGAAAAGAATTTGTTTATCGAAGTGAACCCATTACTGAACGGATTGAGAATAATCTCCGCAAGTCGTTATCCATTTAATGGGTTAAGGCTGACTGAAATACTCTTTAGCTTCAGAAATTTTTTTTAATCGCCGCTCAATGACTCTCTGATAGTCAAGTTCACCGGTGGTTATTCGAGTTATGAGTTCATCAAGAAAACTGATTCGGGTTCTTACTCTTTTGTATTCAGAAATATCTTTCACCTGACTGTAATAATCGTTGATCACGATTTTCCATTCTCGGATGGCTTCGCGGTAAAGGTATTCAGCTATCTTGAGAGAGGCGAGAATATCTTTAGCATAAGGTTTATTGAAAAAAACCGGCTTGTGTTTGTCGAAACGAGCTGCCAGGTAAACAAAATTTTTAGTCAGAAGATAATGGAGATGCATCTTAAGAAGAATCTGATACTTTTTATAAGTGGTTTCATCGTCATGGACGAGGAGAGCATGAATAGGGGGTGCAAAGGGGCGATTGGTGGCAAATTGTAGCCAGTGGATATTCCGTGCTAAGTCTTGATTGTCGAATTTCAGTGGAAGATAATAGAGACGATAGAATTCTTCCAAATAATATAGTTTTCTTGCTTCAACCTGATTGGGAGTTAAAAAAAATAGGATCAGCAGTAACAGAAAAGGGGTAAAGAATGAAGAAATTTTTTTTGTGATCATGGACTCTTAATTTATCGAAATAAACCTAACTAATGTTGAATAACCTAATGCAATTAAACGACAGTAAAGCAATGAAGAAGTTAAAATTTATGGGGAAAAAGTTATCATAAATTTTAATTTCAAAATTTCTTTTTTTAATTCGATGGAATCTTCGCGATTGTGTTTAAGAGATAATGGCTTATTAAAAATTTTTTTAACTTCTTTATGAGGATACTTGTTTTATATTGTTTTTAATCCCAGCTTTTTCAAGAATTCATTGTGTTTATCCGTGTTTTTTAAAATCTGCTCGTTTATGGAATTCATTTTTTTATTGACCGCTTTCAGATCAACTTTTATCTCTTCTCCGGCTGTACTCACATATCTCGAAATGTTCAAATTGTAACCGTTCTTTTCTATTTCTTCCATCGGAACTTTACGGGAATAACGATCAATTTCTTTACGGTATTTGTAGGTTTCTACAATGGTTTTAATATGGCCTTTATTCAAGTTGTTTTGACGTTTTCCTTTGTCATAGTGTTCGCTGGCATTGATGAAAAGTACATTATCTTCCTTTTTACATCTTTTCAAAACCAAAATACAAACCGGAATACCCGTTGAATAAAATAAATTGGACGGTAAGCCGATAACCGTATCGATATTATTATCTTTTAACAGTTTGGTACGAATACGTTCTTCCGCACCGCCACGAAATAATACACCATGAGGCAGTATTATGGCCATGGTTCCTTCTTTGCCCAAAAAATGAAAGCCGTGCAATAGAAATGCAAAATCGGCCGCCGATTTTGGAGCCATGCCATAGCCCTTAAAACGAAAATCCTCTGTAAGTGTATCTGTATGCTCCCAACGTAAACTAAAGGGGGGATTGGCTACAATAGCATCGAATTCTATTTTTTTAGCCGGATTCATTTCGTTGAGCATATCCCATTGATTGAGTAATGTATCCCCGTGAAATATTTCAAATTCGGTATCTTTCATGCCGTGTAAAAGCATGTTCATGCGGGCAAGGTTGTATGTGGTCATATTCTTTTCCTGTCCATAAATTTTACCCACACTCCCATCATTATCCTTGATACGTTTTCTGACATTGAGCAGCAATGAACCCGAACCACAAGCAAAATCCAGTAATTTGTTCAATTTGTTTTTCTTCCCTGTGCCGGGGTCTTGACTGTCAAGGGTAACGATTTCAGAAAGGATAGTAGAAATTTGCTGGGGTGTATAAAATTCACCTGCTTTTTTACCCGAACCCGCGGCAAACTGCCCGATCAAATATTCATACGCATCACCAAGGATATCAGTGTCGGTGGAAAAATCAGCAATGCCTTCCGCAATTTTTTGAATAATGGTGCAGAGTTTTTTGTTTCGGTCATCAAATGTTTTTCCCAGTTTTTCGGAATTCAGGTTAATTTCGGAGAACAAGCCCTGGAATGTACTTTCAAATGATTCGGTTTCGATATAGCGGAATCCCTTTTCCAATGTTCCCAATAGACCCTTATCCTGAGTACGAGCCAATTCCGTTATATTGCTCCAAAGATATTGCGGTTTGATAACGTAATGCACTTTTCGGCGCATCTGTTTTTCAAAATTTGCCGTATGTTTTTTATTTTTGTCATACCAAATACTGAGAGGGGTATGTCTGTCATTTTTTTTCAATTCAGGATAATCTTTGCCCAATTCTTTCCTGGCGGATTTCTCGTAATTGTATGACAAATAGCGAAGAAACAGAAACGACAGCATGTAGTCGCGAAAATCGTCGGCATTCATCGCACCACGAAGCTGGTCTGCTATTGCCCAGAGGGTTTTACCTAATTCATCTTGTTCTTTTTGTGTCATGATTTTATTCTTTCCGATTTAATATTCAAACTATTATCATTCCAGTTTTTGGGGTTGTTAATAATATATTCTGTAATTTTGTGGTATGATTGCTCGTTGCGTATTATGTGTTCGTAATAATTGCGTTGCCAAACGGATTGCCCAACGGGATATTCATTGCTCATATGTTTACGAAACCATTTTGTTACGCCTATTTTATATCCGCGTATTATTGACCCGATGGTCTTTGATGGTGATCGGGGCATTTGGGGAGAATGGGGCGAATAATCATTTGACCTTGGGTTTGGGATTTGTTGGGGCGAATAATAATCATTTGATCTTGGGTTTGGGATTTGTTGGGGCGAATAATAATCATTTGATCTTGGGTTTGGGATTTGTTGGGGCGAATAATCATTTAACCTTGGGTTTGGGATTTGTTGGGGCGAATAATCATTCGCCCCTATTTGGATGATACCGTGTATATGATTGGGCATCGTTATATATTCGTGCAATATGGCATTGGGAAAATGATGCGGGATTTGATGCCAACAATATTCGGTGTGTTTTCCCGCGTCGTTTAATATCATTATTTCGTTTTCAATTTTGCCAAATAATGATATTCTATTTTTTGCACACAGGGTAACGAAATATAATCCCGCTTGTGAATAATCGTATCCTTTCAGGCGTATTGACCGTCTTTTATATTGGGGCGATTGTTGGAGAGAACAATCATTCGCCCTTACATTATCCTTTACGGGATTATATTCATTCATATTTACCCCTCATTATTCGGGAACAAACCCTGCATCAAACCTTTTTTATGCAATTGCAATTGCTCGATTTTCTCCGATTGGGCTGTGATAAGGTCGTCTAAGGAAGAAAGGCAGTCGGCGATTTTTTGTTGTTCAGACTTTTTTGTAGGGAGTTGAATACATAATTGAGAAAACTTTGTTTTATTAATTATTGGTAGAGTTGATGTAGCTGGGATTGACTTAATGTATGGAGTTATTTTAATGAGTGCATAATAAATAAATTCATTTATATTGTTTTCATTAACAGTAATCGAATTTATTTGTTGATTAGTTGCACTAATCTTAGTTGTTAGCGCAATTTTCCCAATTGAAGCAATACATGTATAAACAATGCTCCCAATGGGTAGTATTTTTGTATCCTTGGTTTTTAAGATTGTTCTTGTAGTATTTAATTGATATTTGTTTTCTTTAGAGATATCCGTTGGTGTAATGAATAATACATCACCATTCCATAAATTTTTGTTTTTTGTACTCGGTGTTTTGCCTGTAGTTATCCTACCCAAACAATCAATATTCTTCTCTTCCCACTCCCCATCATTCACAAACTCAGGAAAACGCAAGCTTGGCACTTTTTCCCCATCTTGCGGGAAAAGGTTTTGCATCAGTCCTTTTTTATGTTCTTTGAGGGCATCTAATTTTTGGTTATGGTTTTCAATAAGGTCGTCTAAAGAAGAAAGGCAGTCGGCGATTTTTTGTTGTTCAGACTTTTTTGTAGGGAGTTGAATACATAATTGAGAAAACTTTGTTTTATTAATTATTGGTAGAGTTGATGTAGCTGGGATTGACTTAATGTATGGAGTTATTTTAATGAGTGCATAATAAATAAATTCATTTATATTGTTTTCATTAACAGTAATCGAATTTATTTGTTGATTAGTTGCACTAATCTTAGTTGTTAGCGCAATTTTCCCAATTGAAGCAATACATGTATAAACAATGCTCCCAATGGGTAGTATTTTTGTATCCTTGGTTTTTAAGATTGTTCTTGTAGTATTTAATTGATATTTGTTTTCTTTAGAGATATCCGTTGGTGTAATGAATAATACATCACCATTCCATAAATTTTTGTTTTTTGTACTCGGTGTTTTGCCTGTAGTTATCCTACCCAAACAATCAATATTCTTCTCTTCCCACTCCCCATCATTCACAAACTCAGGAAAACGCAATTCAGGGATCAGTTTTTCTTTATTCATAAGCCGCCAGTCCTGATATTTCGCGTCCCTGGGCTAGTTTTTTTAATTGTGGTACTAAGTCGTTCATTAAAGCAGTTTCGGCTTTGCTACGTTGTTTCCAATCCGGTTCCAAAGGTTCCAGCAGGTCGGTGAGCTCTTCTCCGTCAAAAATCATCCGGCTCATTATGTTTTCTACAAAGGTTTTCAGGTCTGCTGTTGGCAAACCGTGTTTATGGGCAATGGCAGTTATCTCCTTGTTGTATTTTTGGTCTTTAAACGTGTCGTACCCATTTCTTATTTCCTCCTCACTTTTCCCAATGCTCCAATCCAAACTATCTATGTATTCAGACATATCTGTTTCTTCTTCCATCATATTGGAATTGGATTTAAGCAAACTTTTTATCTGCTCTTTGGTCATTTTCTGCTTTCCTGGTTTTTTACCTATATTCTCGGCTACCAAACTCATAATGTAATCGTAATCAATTACCGTGGAGGCAAACAGGACGTATTCAAAATCCAGTTGTGGGATGCCGTCTGGTGCATTATCGCCTTCTTTTTGCTGTATTTCTCGTAATTGCTTTGCCGTTTCTAAGTAAGAACTTCTAAACTCTTGCAATGTATCGTTTGGCAAAATGGCTTCTATTTTTTTCTTTTGTTCTTCGTCCAAATCGGTGTATTGGTCGAGCTGGATTTTTAGGCGTTGTACTTCCTTAAAGTTTTTTACAAAGGCTATTCGGGCTGCATCGCCTTTTAGGTTATACACTTCTTGCGGTTTGTTTGCGAGATTGTGCTCTTGCATAAACTCCCCTAAAGCCTCTACTGCTTTTTGATATTGGTCAACCACCACAGGTGCCGAGTCAACCATCCAGATTTCTTTGGCTTTATCGCTGTCCTCACCTGAAAACAAGGTTATGGCCTGGTTGACGGCCTCTTCCTGTAAGCGAAAATCCAGAATATTCCCATAGGGTTTTGTATCGTTCAATACCCGATTGGTGCGTGAGAGTGCCTGTATCAAACTATGGTATTTCAGGTTCTTGTCCACGTACAAGGTATTCAGGTATTTGGAGTCAAAACCTGTGAGCAACATATCCACAACTATGGTAATGTCTATTTTATTTTTATGCGGATAGTCTTTGTTGCTGTATTTTTGGTCTTTAATACGTTTTTGTAAATCCTGATAGTACAAATCAAATTCGTTAATAGTGTGATTTGTGTTGAATTGTTTGTTGTAATCATCAATAATTTCCTTTAAGGCTTTTTGTTTCTCTTCGGGACTTTGTTTATTGTCTTCTTGTTCCTGAGTCAAATTTTCCTGCAGTTGTTTAATGTCAGCTGCATTTTTTTGACTTTGCTGGTCGCCATTCTTTGCAATCAATTGAGCCGGTGGAGAGAATACACAAGCGATATTGAGTAGAATATAATCGGGGGTTTCCGCTTTCTTTGGGGGTTTCCGCTTTCTTTTCATGTTGTATGTTTTTGAAAAGACAATAATATTTAATAGCGTTGTTGATAGAAGCTGTGGCTAATACTGCATTGAATTTCCGTTGATTGGTTGCAGCATTGTGTTTTTCAATAATCGCTTCAACAACCGCTTGTTGTGCAATGGCTTCACCCGGCTTGCTGTTCTTCGTTCCTTCACCTTTGAAATAGTCAATATGAAAACGCAGTACATTTTTATCGTCAATGGCATGCGTAATGGTGTAAGCATGTAATTGTTTTTCAAAAATGCTTTCAGTGGTTTTTAGTGTTTTTTCTTCACCATTTACTTCATAATAAGTCGCATTCTTTTCAAAAATGGGTGTTCCGGTAAACCCAAAAAGTTGAGCCTTTGGGAAGAACTCCTTAATGACGTTGTGATTTTCACCAAACTGCGAACGGTGGCACTCATCAAAAATGAAAACCATCCGCTTATCTTTGAGCGGTTCCAATCGATCCTTAAAAGTTTGAACTCCTTTTATTACCTTTTGTTTATTCCGCCTGCTGTTTTCATCCAAAGCCAACCCCAATTTTTGAATGGTTGTAACAATAACTTTGTCGGCATAGTCGGTAGAGAGCAAACGTCTTACAAGAGTTTCGGTATTGGTGTTTCCTTCAACGCTGCCTTCCTGAAATTTATTGAACTCCTCACGGGTTTGCCGGTCAAGGTCTTTTCGGTCAACCACGAGCAGGCATTTTTCAATATCGGGATTATCTTTTAGCAGGGTAGAGGCTTTAAAAGATGTCAGGGTTTTCCCACTACCTGTGGTATGCCAGATATATCCGTTACCACGATTTTGTTGAATACTGTCAACAATAGCCTTTACCGCATAGATCTGATAAGATCGCATAACCAACATTTTCTGTTCGCTTTCGACCAACACCATGTATTTACTGATCATTTCGCTGAGTGTGCATTTGGTCAGAAATTTTTCAGTGAAAGTTTCCAGATGATTTATTTTTTTATTGTTTTCATCAGCTAGTCGGTAAATCGGCAAAAACTGTTCATCCGCGTTGAATTGAAAGTGCTGGTTCTTGTTGTTGGCAAAATAGAACGTGTTGCTGCGGTTGCTCACGATAAATATCTGCATGAAGCACATTAAAGAATTGCCATAGCTATTACCCGGTTCGTTTTTGTAATCCACAATCTGCTGCATAGCTTTTCGTGGCGATATGTCCAGCTTCTTCAATTCAATTTGAACTACCGGCAATCCGTTAATCAGCAGAATGATGTCATAACGTTGATTACTGTTTTCTGTATTGATACGTAACTGTCTGATAACCTCAAAATCATTTTTGCACCAGTCTTTAATATTTACCAGAGTATAGTGTAATGGGGTGCCGTCGTCTCGCTGAAAATACTGCCTTTCACGCAAAAACTTGGAAGCAGCAAATACATCAGGCTTGATTATTTCTTCTCGTAATTGTAAAAACTCATTATCTGAAAGGCGAACACGATTAAGGGCTTCAAACTTGTCTTTGAAATTCTGTTCAAGTGATTTTCTATCAACAATATCTTGTCGATGCTTGTATTTCAGCTCTGTAAGCTGTTTGATTAGATCCTCTTCTATTTTATTTTCTTTAATCATAATTTTTTTCAACAAATCTTTGGGGGTTCATTTCCAGTATTTTTGTAATTCGATAGAGATTTTCAATATTTGGTTGTTTTCCGTTATGTGTATAGTTGTTTACTTTATTATAACCTTTACTCAGTTGTTCAGCTAACCATTTTTCTATGTTTATTAGTCGCAGATAGAAGTTGTGGATATAATTCAATAGCTACAGTGGTTTAATAGAAATGTTAGTATGAGATAGAACTAAATTTTATGAAGTTCTATTTTCTCACTTCAATAAATCTTTTCTGATAAAATTATTTGAATTCAGAGAATACCGTTTCCGACTTTTTGATACAAAAATCTTCTCTTAATTCATGTTAAAATTCATCTATGATTACCTTTTATATTCTTTTAGGACTCACTTTTATTATTTTTATTCATGAATTAGGTCATTTTCTGGTTGCTCGATGGTGTGGGGTTAAGGTTTATACCTTCTCTATTGGTTTCGGTCCCCGTATTTTTACTTTTTATCGTGATCGTTCAGGTACTGAATATATACTTTCCTTGATTCCTCTTGGGGGTTATGTTCGGATGAAGGGACAAGAAGACCTTCCCACTAAAAATGCGGAGGAGCTTAAAGGAGAAAGTGATCATTTCCTTTCAAAAAAACCTTGGCAACGATTAATGATCATCTTAGCCGGGGTTGAAATGAATTTAATAACCGCTTTTTTTTTTGTGGTCATTGCTTTTATGATCGGGATACCTTTTTCCAGCAATGTGATTGGAGGGTTTCTTCCCGATTCTCCCGCTGCCTCATCGACCCTTAAAATTGGAGATAAGATTGTGGAAGTAAATGGTGTTAAAACCGATACCATGGAGGGAATCATAACCGCAGTGGCTCTTCAGGAACAAGGGCAATTAACTACAGTCAAGGCACTTCGTGAATCAGTAGAAGGGACCCGGGATGTCTTTATGGAAATTGATTTGTCAGATGGTAAAGGGATCCCTAAACTGGGGATTATCCCGAAAATCGAATTTGTTATTTCTGGGCTTAAAGAAGATTCCGAACTTTATCGTAGGGGATTACGTAATGGTTATACTATTGAAGAGGTTATTCCTGACATGGAAGAAGATAGGAGTGGATTGTCTTTAGGATATCGAGGAAGTTCAGCCCGGTTTTACATTGAGAAAAATCCCGGAAAAAATATCAATCTCCGATATAAGGATGATTTGGATCAAGTAAGATTTTTAGAAGAGGTTCAGATCATGAAAAAAAATATTCAGGATAAAGGGTTTTATTTTAGTCCCAAAATTCAAGTTATTCAAGGTTATCCGGCTCATACTGCTGGCTTGATGGATGGGGATCTAGTTTTGAGTATTGACGATAAGCCTATCAAACATTGGGATGAGGTATTAAGTTATTTACAGCTTCGAGGTAGAGGAGATAGTTTGGAAATTAAAATTAAAAGGGAGGAAGAGATCTTAAGCTATTCAGTGATACCTCATTATGATAACTCTCGTGATAATTTTATCTTAGGGGTTACTGCTTACATCAATCCTGAAAATCAGGGTCAGGAAATATCCTACATTACCCCAGCTATGGTCAAGAGTGTTCCAGGAATACGTGAAAAGGATATACTTATTAGTTATGCGGAAAGTGAAGGTCAAGCTTCGGTAGAAGTGATTCGGGAGGGAAACTTGGTATCCTTTTCCTATGATCAGGATCAAATAGGAAAGAAATCGATCGGGTATCTTTTTGATTATGCAGTGGTGGGCAAAACCATTCGCTATTCTTTTTTTGAATCTTTCCCCGCTTCTTTCTCTATGGTGAAACAAGAATTTTCCGAAGTTTTGAGTTTTTTCTATCTTCTCATCAATGGACAAATGCCTTTGGAGGTAATGGGTGGACCAATTGCGATATTCGAAGTATCCTATCAAGTAGCCCAAAATAAGGGATGGAGCTACTTTCTCCTCCTCTTGGCTAAGATTAGTATTTCTTTGGTTATTTTGAACCTTCTTCCGATTCCGGTTTTAGACGGAGGACATGCCTGTGTTATTCTTTATGAAATGATTCGTCGTAAACCAGTTCCAGAAAAGGCTCTCCGTCTTTTCCAAGCGATAGGTATTGTATTCCTATTGGCATTAATTATTTATGTCAATTACAATGACATAAATAGAATTTTAGAAAGATAGTTATTTTTTATAAAAATTTTGGATAATATTATTTTGCAATTAAATGATTAAGTACTTTTCCATTTTTAACTTAAGCATATTTTTTCTTTTTAGCTTATTGTCTATTTTTAATTTTGACTATATTATCGCTAAAGAATTTTCTTCAAAAGAAGTTCTTACGTTACCTAACAATGGATTATCATTTATTACCAATGTTGATCAATATAAACAATCTATTTTGATGGATAAAAAAATTTTGCCTAATCATTTTAAAAAATTTCAGTTTTTTAGCATTGCAAATAATTTGGATTGGAATCAGAGAATTGCTTGGCTTGCCATCGTCGGTAAAAATGGTTATGATCTTGATGAGATCATTCCTTCGTCTTTCCCCGGTAAAAAAGATATTGTAGAAAAATTTTGGAAAAATAACTATATCCCAAGTGGAGGGATTTATTTAAATAATAATCAATTAGTGAATTTTAACGTGAATCTTATAATGGACTTACAAATGAAGGTTAATTTTTCTGGTCCTACGGCTCCAATAGATCAAATTCTTTTCTTTTTACATTATCATTATTAATAAGGAAAGTCTAATAAGTCATTGACAACTTTTCTTCAATTCTAATCATAAGATAATTCTTTATCTAGTTTTTTAGGTTTTTTAAAAAAATAGTGTTTGATATGTGGTTTGAGTTTATAACGATTATTGCTGGTTTTATTATTTTAGTAAAAAGTGCTGATCTGTTTGTTGAGGGGTCGGTGGTTTTAGCTAAAAAAATACATGTGGAAGAAGTTATTATCGGCATTACCCTAGTTGCCTTGGGTACTTCCCTTCCAGAACTCTTTGTTAATCTTTCCGCTCGACAAAGAAACTTAGATGATGCTTTAGTTGGAAATGTATTAGGTAGCTCTATTTTTAATATCCTTGTGATCTTGGGACTTCAGATAAGCATTAGCCCTTTAATGAACCTTTCTAAAAAATTGATCCGTTTTGACTTACCCTTGGCTTTATTACTGGGGATATTATTATGGATCTTTGCTTTATTCTCTTTAAATGATGATACGGCTTTTTATATCTCTTCTGGGGAAGGCTATATTTTGACCGCACTCTATGTTATGTTTATTTTGAAGCAATATCGTGATTTTCGTCTTCAAAAAAAGTCTAGCTCCCAGCTGAAACAGAATAAAGATAATGTTATTCAGGAAGTAGATCAAGCATTTGAAGAAAACACAAAAGCACTTCCATTACTCTTGTCAAGAGAGCGTTGGGTTTATAAATATTATTTCCTCTATATTATTCTGGGTATTGTCGGCCTTTATTTCGGTTCGGATTTAACAGTGGAGTATAGTGTCAAATTGGCTCGAAGTTGGAATCTCAGTGAAGCCTTTATCGGGGTTTTTCTCCTTAGTGTGGGAACTTCACTTCCTGAACTTGTAACAACTTTGGTAGCTATTCGTAAAAAATATAATTACTTGGCCTTGGGCAATGTTCTGGGTTCCAATATCTGTAATATTGGTTTAGTGTTGGCTGTATTTTCCTGGATTAATCCAATAAGTTATAATCCTGAGTTTCATGTTACTTTCATGATTTTAATTGGGGTTACCGGTTATCTTTTTTTTTCTCTTTTGATTAAAAAGAAAAAAAGTTTAGTCCGAATAGAGGGGATTTTAATGGTTTTTGCCTATCTTCTCTATGCGGGCTATTCATATTACCAGGGACTCTAAGAAGGCGGGGGAGGAAGTGAAATACTATATTCGTAAATTATCACTTTCTCCAGTTCGTTATGGGATTTATAAGGAAGATTGTTTTATTCTCAGTTTTGGCTCCACAACTTTGAAAATGTTCTTTCCTAACTTTTCTAAAACAAAGCATATTGCAGAAAAAAACGATATCAGTGAACTGTTTACCGGTGACTTTATTGAGAAAATTAAAGCATATGAAGATGAAGTTATACGAGAAGAGATGTTTGTTTATTTGGCTGGCCGAGAAACTTCACCTGTAAAATTAGAAAAATGGCTCTCTCAAAGGCAATTAACATCAGTAAAAATAAGGGAATGGATGATCTCTGCTCAAAAAAATAATTTTTTAAGTATTAAAAGATATATTGAGAGAGCTGTAGAGAAAAAAAAACTTCAAGGCTGTCCTTGGTGGCAGGTCAGAAGGAAACTCAACTGGGAACTCTCCCGTTATCATTATCTTTTTTTTGATGAAAATAATGGAATGGACTTGGAAGAGATTCTTGCTTTACATAGTTATGACGACTTGAAGATATTACGGGAGTATTATCAACCTTCTCCACATTTAGTTAATAATCCAGAAAAATTGAAACATTATCTCTTAGGAAAAGGTTTTCCTCGAAACACAGTCAAAGATTATCTGGATCAGTTAATAAAGAAATGAATTTAAATAGGTTAATTGAAGATGAATTGGTAGCTATAGATTGAGGATACGGTGTGAAAGATAAAAAACATTTTATTATTCTCACTTTGCAGTAACTCAACATAAGTAAGATATTCTCCGGTTATATTATTCTCCCATACTGTTTTAAACTCTCGGTTGAGGAGTAATACTTTGTTAGCTCTTTTTCCATTGATCCCCAAGAGGAGCCATCCTGGATGACTGTCGAAAACAACTCTCATGGCTTCTCTGATTTCAGGAGTGAGTTGGATATTTCCGACTTTTCCACCTTCTTTAATATCGAAGATATTGATTGCTCTTTTCTCGATATCTAAAATTAAACCGTTATCTTCATCGATAAAAATATCAGTTTTGGTTCGTCTATCATGCTCTGTTTTATATCGCCAAAGAATTTCTCCATTATTATCAAATAAGGTAAGCCATTCTGGATAGAGTCCGTCTAAGGCAAGGATTTTTTCCCCAGAAGAAGAACAGGTAACACTCTTGAGATAATTATGCTGACTATCCTGAAATTTTTTTTTGAAAACTTGTTTCATTTGAGAATCAAAAAGATAAAGATCCCCTTCAATGGTCCCAATAAGAATAGCATCATTATTATCGCAGACGTCGTAATCAGTTATCAATGAGCCCAGATAGGTAGGTGGAAGGATTTGGTTGCGGTTATAATCATAGGCACTTAAAGTGTTATGGTCACTACTGATAAAGAAAATGTTTTTTCGAAAAGAAGTTATGTTGGGGATGGCATAGGTATTTAAAGACCATTGTTTTTCTCCACGATTATTAAAAAGATCTACCTTGTTCCCTAATCGAGGAGAAACTAGATATAAGTCATTGTCGGGAAAGATTAAAGTTTGGGAATCGATATGAATCTTATGAAGTGCCTCACCTTGTGAATTATAGTAAATGAGGTTTTTTTTATTAAAAAAATAATGTCGCTTAAAAATAGGTTGGTTTTCAATACTTATATTTCGAAGTAATTGGTTTTTTTCTAGGTTGTGTGTCCAGTTAGGTATAATCTCATAATGTTTCTGGGCATCGTCAAACCCTTGAAAATAAAGTAAAATTCCAGGATAAAAAAGACAAATAAAGATTAAAAATTTATAAAAAATATTCATTTATATATAAAATTATATTATTTTTTTAATTATTTTTAAAGGAATAATTAAAAATATTACTAATTCTATATAAATAATGGTATAATTATATTATATCAAACTAGATTTGGGTTTGTTAAAGTTAAGAGATGTAAGAGAGGTTTAATAATGAAAGAAAAAAATAAAAATAATGACGAGAGAAAAGAATTGAAAAATAATTCATTTGAGAATGTTAATCAATTTTCCGCTTTTACAAAAAATTGTGATTGTGGAGGAATGGATACTGGGGAGGGGTGGGTTGACTATCCGGTTAAACGTTCACTAACCCGGAGAAGTTTTATCAAGAAAGCCTCAATTTTTTCCCTATTTTCAGGAGTTTGGTCTAACCAGTTGTGGGCAGCTAAAGAAAAAGTAAAATTGGCTTTCTGCGGACAACTCCTTTGTGTGGTTCCCTATGAGGTAACCCGTCATTATGGGTATTTTTCCAAGTATGGCTTGGATGTGGAGTTGATCTATACCCGTGGAGGTGGAGATGCGGTTCGGGCTTTGGTAGGCAATTCTGTGGATTATGCGGCTTCATCATTGGATGCTGCCTTGGGGGCTTTTGCTAAGGGAGCGCCGATCAGCCGTTTCATGGTAACCGGAAGCTTGCCTCTTTTTGCCCTAGCTACTTCACCGAAGATGAAGAATCGGATTTCTCGCCTTAGAGACCTTGAAGGAAAAACAGTAGGCATTTCTAAGTTAGGAAATTCAGATCATGCCCTCCTTCTCTTCCTTATTTCACAAGATGGAGGCGATGCTTCAAAGGTAAAATTTGCTACTTTGGGAACCAATCTCTATGAGGCTTTGATTCACGAACATGTCCAAGCTGGAATGGTGCAGGAACCCGCTCTAACCTTGATCAATCAGGCCGGAGGAAAGACTATTGCTAATTTAATGAATAGGAAAGATGCTAAATATCTTCTAGGAGGAGATTATGAGTTTATGGGTGTGGCGGTTTTAAATGATCAGATTGAGAAACGTCGTTCTCAAATGAAAAAGATAGCGTCTGCTCTCAAAGAAGGAGTTAATGCCACCCGGACCATGCCTGTTGAAAAATTGGTAGAAGCCTTACCCAAATCGATTATCGCAGGAGGTGATCAAGAAATTTTCACTAAGGTTTTGGCGAAGAATCGTAGTTCCCTCTACCCCTCGGATATCTCTATTGATCTTACTGCCACCCAAAGAGTTGTGAATGCTCATATCCTCTCTAAGAAACTTCCCAAAGGATTTGATGTAGAACCATTGATGAAGTCTGACTTGGTCTTTTCTAGATAATTGAAGTTCTTGTGAAGAAGAAGGTTGCTGTTCCGAAAAGTCAAAACACTAAGGAAACGTCAATCGTTTTTCAAGGTTTAGGTGTGAACTATAGGGAGATTCCAGTTTTCTCTAACTTCAATCTCTCTATACCTATTCCTGGAATAACTGCCATAGTAGGACCATCGGGTTGTGGCAAGTCCACCCTTCTCAAGGTGATCACTGGACTTCATCCCTATATCGGAACCTTACATCTTCCTTTTGAAAAGAGTCAGATTGGGATGTTATTCCAAGATGATGAGCTCCTTCCTTGGGAAAATGTTTTTACCAATATTTCCCTCGGGCTTAAATTTCGGAAGACAAAAAAGGAAGAGATAGATGAAAAGGTTCAGGCTTGGCTGGAAAGAATCCACTTAAATGGATTTGAGCAAAGATATCCTGCCTCTTTATCTGGGGGACAGAGAAAACGGGTAGCTATTGCCCAATGTTTGATCCTCTCTCCCTCTCTTCTCCTACTTGATGAACCGTTTTCTTCATTAGATGCGATTGTAAGACGGAGCATCGTAGATTTTATTTTCGGGTGGATTCGGGTTAATAAGCTCAATGCTGTTTTGGTTACCCATGATCTTGATGAAGCGGTGAGTATAGCTGATCAGATAGCAGTTCTTTCTGCCGATGGTCGTATTATTAAAAAGATGCAGGTGAATCTCCCAGGAAAAAAGCCTTCCGAACGTAAGGAAGCTAAAGGATTTAATCATTATATTAAGGATCTATGGCGAGGCATGGAACAGACCATTAACAGGAAATAATATGTTGCTTTTAGAAAAAAAACGAAGAGCAATTACCCGCCTTACTGTTAAAATAGTTTTTTGGTCTGTGTTTTTTCTCACATGGGAAGGCTCAGTTCATCGGGGTTGGATTAATGAGTTCTTTCTTCCTCGTCCTTCCACTCTGCTTAATACTTTTGGTCAGATTTTAGCAGATCCCGATATTTTCGATCATCTTTCAGCAACTTTTTCTGCAGCAGTGATTGGAATTGTCCTCGGCATCTTAATTGGAATGGTCCTCGGTTTTATGGCTTTTCTTATTCCTTTTGCTTCCGATATATTGGAACCTTTTATGGTTCTTTTAAACGCAATTCCCCGAGTAGTCTTAGCACCTCTAATGGTGATTTGGTTCGGTATCGATATTGGCTCTAAGATAGCTCTTTCCTTGGTGTTAGTTACGGTGCTGATGTTTTTTGCAGTTTATAGTGGAATAAAGAATAGTGATAAGAATTTAGAGATCCGAGTCCGTACTCTAGGGGGTGGATTAAAAGAAGTCATTCGTTACGTTTATCTTCCCTCACTTTTTCTTTGGGTAATGAGCAATTTTCGAGTTTCGGTAGGACTTGCTTTTACTGGAGCAGTGGTGGGGGAATTTGTGGCTTCTAGTCGGGGTTTAGGGTACATGCTCCAATTTGCCCAGAGTACTTATAACGCTTCTTTAACCATTGCCTTGGTGATTTTAATTGCTCTTTTTGTGATGATTTTATTTTTCTTTGCTACTCTCTTAGAGAAGAAAGTCCTATCATGGCAAATCCAAGGTAATGAATAGGGTTTGATAAGCTTAGAAAGAGTACTGTCTTAAATTTTTTTAATTGTATCGCCTAAATCCAAGAACCGAAATCTGACCCCAATAGTAAAGTTTTTTTTTGGTCTCCCGACATCCCTGATAAAGGAGCCATGGGAGAACAAGTATCCGGGACCAGAGAGTTTTATGGTGCAACTCCCCCTTCTTCATAGACTCCCATATCCGGCCGACCTACCCGACCATATCCGCGGGCATCGGTGGCGGTGAGATCATCCGCATCGCTCGGAGGACTCTCTTGTGTGGTCAAACTGGGATCGCTGTACCAATCAGTGTTATTTTCGCTATAATAGAGATTGGTTTCCGGATAAGGATTTCCTGTTTCGCTTTTCACTCCCCTCACATAGATTCCCTTATCCTTGACTGGGCTACTGCTGTTGATAGGAATGGTGTTGACCCTGCCTCCATTGTCAGCTAAGATGCCTAATCCAGGATCTTCGTCAATAACTCCCTCGCTATTAATACTAATAGGATTGGCAATGATGTCATCAGTATACAAACGAATTCCTACTGCATTAGTGGAAGTATTGGTTCCTCCCTCAATAAGGGAGTGATATAAATTCACAGTATCTGTATTGGTGTTATTATTGTATAAATAGATATTCTCATTGTTATTATTCCACAAGATCGTATTTATTAAGGTAAGTGGTTGTCCATCACTATCATGATAGATTCCTCCTCCATTACCAGCCGTGTTACTCAAGAAGGTAATATTGATTAAGATGGAAGAAGAACTTTCATTTAACATCCCGCCTCCAAAATCAGCCTCATTACCTGAGAAGGTAACATTGATCAAGGTAAAGGAGGAAGAAGTATTACGTATCCCGCCTCCAAAATCAGCCTCATTATCTGAGAAGGTAACATTGATCAAGGTGGGGGAGGAAGAAATATTACGCATCCCGCCTCCACTAATAGCCTCATTATCCGAGAAGGTAACATTGATCAAGGTAGGGGAGGAGTCTCTATTACGCATCCCGCCTCCGGAACCACCTACAAAACCCTTAGCAGTATTATCAGAGAAGGTAACGTTGATCAAGGTAGGGGAGGAGTTATTATTGAATATCCCGCCTCCATCAAAAGCCTCATTATCCGAGAAGGTAACGTTGATTAGAGTAGGAGAGGAATTATTATTATGCATCCCGCCTCCATCAAAAGCCATATTGCCAGAGAAGGTAACGTTGATCAGAGTAGGAGAGGAATTATTATTATGCATCCCGCCTCCACTACCAAAACCAGCCTTATTGCCAGAGAAGGTAACGTTGATCAAAGTAGGAGAGGAATTATTATTATACATCCCGCCACTTCCTTCTGTAAGATTACCATTGCCATTGGTGATAACCACTCCATAGAAAAGGGCTGTGCGATCAAGGTTATAATTATAAAACACCCCCTTGTCATTGTCACCATCAAGAAGGGTTTCTCCTGATCGATCATAGCCGCCAACAGCGAAACCACCTACCAGGGCTACATGGTTCTTCATAGCATAACTGGCAGCCGGCTTATAAGTTCCCGATGCCATCAATACTATATAGATCTTATTCTCGCTAGCATCGGTAATCAGATCTATTATCGCCTGTATATCTCCACTGGCATTACCCCAAGAACTTCCGTCACCTGTACCAGATGCAGTTGCTTTAACATAACGGGGGGTCACCATCGCTTCCAAAGTATAATTAGAAAAGATTTCTTCGCTCATCTTTCCATAATTAACAAGATCTGTAGGAATCATTCTGTTCTCGATGATCATTTCAAAAGACGCCGGAACTTCTTGAGCATAAAGATTAATGTCAGCAATCAATAGAGAGTCTTTATTAAACACTCCGCCTAAATTTGCATTACTATGCCACCTGTATGCTTTTCCTGCATTAGGACTAACAGGATAATCCGATGTGGGGATCACAGCTAAACTAGCAACCAGGGCATTTTCCAGGAGACTGGCTCCCCGATAAAACTTAACCCTATATTGCTTATTAGTCCACTGAGCATAGACTGTAGTTTGGGTGGTAATAGGAGTGTCGAAGTCAAAAGTATTTCCTCCGTTAGGAGCATCATACCATCCTTTGAATCCATAGTGTTCCCGGGATGGATTTGATGGAGGAGAAGCTTTCTCTCGATAAAGGATATATTCTGTGGCAGTAGGATCACCACTTATGAGTCCCCCGTTAGCATTGAAGATTACCCCATAGTACCTGGTTAGGCTTACCGTGTAAATGGATATATTTCCATCAAATGCGGTTACCGTATAGGTATTATTCGTGGAGAAGTTCTGAGCTACTCCCGAAGCCGGAGAGACATTCGATCCATTATGAACAATAGTTGGAATTAAACCGGTAGTTCTTTCCACATTGGTGACCGTCTTATTTACGGTTTGACTATTGGAATTAATATCCATTACAATATCCGTTTCCAGGTGTAAATTATCTTTTCGTAGGAAAGTAAATGAGATAATCTTCTTGCTATCCCTCAGTTGTACCTTTACGGTATAAATAGTGATACTCCCATTCTGGGCTGTTACTTTGAAATCATGAGTAGCACCACCACTAAAATCTATATTGGTGCTGTATTGATTGCTCTCATTTAATGGTAAGATGGCATCATTACCATCTTGGAGAGTGGCTCCCTTACCTACCTCCAGGGTAAAACTAACACTGTTTGCATTAGATCCTATCGGCAAGAAGATGGTGATATTGGTTTCGTCAGGAGAAATTGTTTCACCATTATAAATGACGATAAGAGAACTGTCGGAGTTCTTTTCGGTGGGGACAATATTTTCGTTATTATCTATTTCACAGGACAGATATAATACGATAAACAACAAACAGATTGTAGAATATACAAATTTTTTTATTTTCATATTATTTCAAGATTAATTTAAACCATATTTTATTAATTTAATGAATTATAGCATATATTTGAATAACTTGTGATGACACTATTTCAAGATTATAATTTATAGGAATGATGTTGGGTTGTCAATATCCGTTACTAACTATCACTATCAAGTTATAATTAAGTATGAATATTAGAATTGTTCAAATGAATATTGTCGAATCGGTGGTCAAAAATGTTCAAAGGGCTGTAGTTTTGGCTCAAAATTCTGATTATTCATTTGGAAAAAAACGACCAAACGTAATTATATTCCCGGAGATATTTATTTGTAAATTTGATGATCTCGAACATATTAAAGCTAGTGCTATTTCTATCAGAGAGATTAATGCCAGTTCCAGTGAATTTTTTTCTCCATTTCAAGAGCTTTGTTATTATTATAATTGTTATCTTATTTTAGGGAGTCTTCCAATAAATGATGAGGGGAAGTGCTATAATACTTCCTTAGTTTTTTCCCCTCAAGGGAAGTGTATTTATCGTTATGACAAAATCAATCTTTTTCCTTTGATGAATGAATCTATGGTATTTTTCCCGGGGAACCAAGATTATAGAAACCATCAAAATACTGATAGTTTTACTTTGCAAGGTTTGAAAAAAGAAAAATTCAAAGCTCGGGTGCGTATTTGTTATGATCTCCGGTTCCCAGAAATTTTTCGGGAAACGAAAACCGGTCATTATCCAGAAATTATCTTTCTCCCTATGCAATGGCCAGCATCACGTACTGAAACTTTTCAAACCTTAGCGCGAACAAGGGCCATTGAAAATCAAGCCTATGTCATAGCTTGTAATCGAGTAGGAAGTGATCGAAATAATAGCTTTCAAGGTGGTTCAATGGCTATTGGTCCGGATGGAAATATCTTAGCTCAACTGGGGTCGGAAGAAGGGACTTTGGATATTACTTTAGATAAAGTGAGACTTAACGATTTTCGATCTCGTTATCCTTTTTTGAAAAACTATCCGGCAGATGATAAGGAAAATCCGACTTCAGCTATTAAGAAAGAAATTATAGTAAATTGAAAATCTAAGGAGGCAGTATGCTAATCGACCTACATAAATACAATATCAATATTAAAAAAATCTATCGTAACGCTTCGGTTGCGGAACTTTATGAATTTGGAATGGAGGATAAAGGCTGTATTCTTTCTAATAACGGAGCCTTAGTAGCTTATTCCAATGAGAAAACCGGTCGTAGTCCTAAGGATAAGCGGGTAGTAGAAAATCTAGAAACCAAAGACGATATCTGGTGGAGTCAAATTAACGTCCCTATCCTTCCTCAAAGCTATGATAAGCTTAAAGAACTAGCTATCCAATATTTTAATAAATGCAATAAAATTTATGTATTTGATGGTTTTGCAGGTAATGACGCTAACCGTATTAAGATAAGGATAGTCTGTACTCGACCTTATCATGCTCTCTTCATGCATAATATGTTGGTCAGACCTACTAAAAAAGAGTTGGAGGAATTCGGTGACCCTGACTACATTATCTATAATGCCGGAAAAGCGCCCGCTGATCCTGCTATAGAAGGGGTTACGACTAGAACCAGTGTTGCTCTGTGTTTTGAAAAAAAAGAAATTGTCATTCTAGGATCGGAATATGCGGGAGAGATGAAGAAGGGGGTATTCACTATCATGAATTACCTCCTCCCTAAGAAAGGTATTCTTTCCATGCACTGTTCTGCCAATGAAGGAAAAGACGGAGATGTAACCCTTTTCTTCGGGCTTTCTGGAACTGGGAAAACTACTCTATCGGCCGATCCCAATAGGAAACTTATTGGTGATGATGAGCATTATTGGACTGAGGAAGGGGTGTTCAATATCGAAGGGGGATGTTATGCCAAGTGTATCGACCTTTCTCGTGAACAAGAACCGGATATTTATGATGCCATTCGATTTGGTTCTATTATGGAAAATGTTGTACTTAATTCTTTAACTCGAAATCCAGATTATAGTGACAGCTATTATACTGAGAATACTAGGGCAGCTTATCCGGTAGAGTTCATCAATAACGCTAAAATTCCTGGTAAAGGCCCTGCTCCTAAAAATATCGTTTTCCTAGTATGTGATGCCTTTGGAATTATTCCTCCGGTGAGTAAACTCTCATCTGATGAGGCTGCTTATTGGTTTATTTCTGGTTACACTGCCAAAGTAGCAGGAACTGAGGTGGGAATAAAATCTCCCCAAGCAAGTTTTTCGGCTTGTTTTGGTGCTCCTTTCTTGGTTTGGCATCCCAATAAATATGGGACTCTACTTACTCAGAAAATCCAAGAAACCGGCTCCCAAGCCTGGCTAGTCAATACTGGCTGGATAGGGGGTGGCTATGGGGTTGGATCTCGGATCAAACTCAAATACACCCGTAAAATCATTGATGGTATTCATTCCGGTGAATTGGCTCGCACTGAATGTAATAATCTTCCTGTTTTTAATCTGAAGTATCCAGTTAAATGTGAAGGAGTACCTGATGAAGTTCTATGCCCTTATAAAAGTTGGAGTTCAAGGGAAGAGTATGACCAGAAAACCATGGAACTGGCCAAGTTATTTATTGAAAATTTTAAAAAATATCAGGATCATGTTGATAAAAATATTAAGAAAATCAATCCGGTGATTTGACTCAAGTCTAATAGGTAGGGTTTTTTGAAACTTATAATCTAGACTTTTAGACTAACGATTAGTGGCTTTAAGCAAATTATCCTGAGTGTTTTCGGAGATGTGTTGATTGGTTTTCACTTCAGTAGTCTTTCCGAAGACTTTTTCTTTTTCTATAATAAGATATTCTCTTTGCTGATAGGCACTTTCAGTGCTATAAACTTGGAAGGGAATACTTTTTGGTCTTTCTTTAAGTAATTTCACTACACCATTTATTTTTAAAATTTGATAGAATACTATAGTATAGACCTTTCCATTATAGGGTTTGGCCTTAGAGTTCATCTCTGCCATAGCTTCAGCAGTTTCCACTGTGTAGAAAAAAGGATAACCATTTTCCTTTGCAATTTCCGCAGCTCTTAGATAGAAGATATCTTCAAGACGTTTCTTATCTTTAACATGCTTACTTTTCACTGTAATCGTGTAGACAGAGTCACTGATCATAGCATCATGATAGCCATTATCTTCACTCTTAAGGTAATAAGTTTTGGTTGAGGTACAAGATAATAAAAACATTATAAGCATTCCTAAAAGAATTTTCAATAATTCTTTATGAGTTCTCTGAAAAATAAATTTACTCATTTCTTTCATACTATTATTTTAACATAGACTACTGATACTGGAAGTATCAGGAATATATAAACAATTAATTATCTTGAATAATAGTCGAAAGGAAGTCATTAAACTGATCAAATGATTAAGTGACCTCCTTAATTTTGCCCATTTTCTTTTTTAAGAGGGTGAAAGGAGAGATACGGGTAGTAGGTTTACGGTGCAGTCCCCCCCTCTTCATAGGCTCCCATATCCGGGCGACCCACCCGACCATATCCGCGGGCATCGGTGGCAGTGAGATCATCGGCATTGTTCGGAGGACTCTCTTGTGTGGTCAAATCGGGATCGCTATACCAATCGGTATTGTCTATGCTGTAATAGAGATTGGCTTCCGGATAAGTATTCCCTGCCTTCACTCCCCTCACATAGACTCCCTTATCTTTAGCCGGACTGCTGCTGCTGATGGAGATGGTGTTGATTTCACCTCCATTATTGGCTAAGGTTCCCAATCCGGGATCTTCAGTGATAATTTCCTTGCTATTAATAGCAATAGGATAGGTGACGGTATCACCATTTTCTAAACGAATCCCGCTTGCAGTGGTGGAAGCATTAACCCCACCAAAATTACGGGAGTAATACAAATTCACAGTTTCTGTCCTGGCGACATCATTGTATAAATAGATATTCCCAGCATTATTCCCCGATAAAATCACATTTATCAAGGTGAGTGATCTTCCGTCACCATCATGATAGATCCCTCCTCCTCCCCCACTAGTAACTGTATTAGCCGAGAAGGTAGCATTGATCAAAGTGGGGGAGGAAGACCTATTAAACATCCCGCCTCCACTTCTATCAGCAGTATTACCCGAGAAGGTAACATTGATCAAGGTGGGAGAGGAAGAAGTGAAATTATACATCCCGCCCCCGTCCACATCAGCCGTATTACCCGAGAAGGTAACATTGATCAAGGTGGGGGAGGAAGAACTGAAATTATACATCCCACCTCCACTTCTATCAGCAGTATTACCCGAGAAGGTAACATTGATCAAAGTGGGGGAGGATATAAAATTATACATCCCGCCTCCATCTTGAGCCTCATTACCCGAGAAGGTAACATTGATCAAAGTGGGGGAGGAAGATTGATTATACATCCCGCCTCCATAAGTAGCACTATTGCCCGAGAAGATAACATTAATCAAAGTGGGGGAGGAATTAACATTCCACATCCCAGCTCCAGTAGTACCAGAACCACTATGACCATTGGTAATGACCACTCCATAGAAAAGAGCTGTGCGGTTAAGGTTATTTCCATTATTATTGAACAACACCTTGTTGTTATTACCATCAAGGCGGGTTTCTCCTGTTCGATCATAACTTCCGGAGATGAAACCACCTACTAAAGCTACATGGTTTTTCATAACATAACTACTACCAGGTTTATAAGTTCCCGATTCCACCATTATCACATAAACCTTATTCTCGTTAGCATCATTGATCCCATCTATCATCGCTTTTATATCATTAGCCGCATTAGCCCAAGAACTCCCGTCGCCAGTACCAGATTCCTTAACATAACGGACTGCCACCGTCGCTCCCGGAGTATAATTAGAAAAGATTTCCTCGCTCATCTTTCCATAATGAGTAAGATCTGTAGGTATTATTCTATTTTCAATGATCATTTCAAAAGACGCCGGAACTTCTTCGGCATAAAGATCAAAGTCAGCAACGACTAGAGAGTCCTTATTGAACACTCCACCTAAACTTACATTACTGTGCCACCTGTATGCTCCCCCTGCATTGGGATTAACAGGATAATCCGATACAGAGATCGTAGCCAAACTAGTAAGCAAGATAGTGTCTAAGAGATCAGCTCCTCGGTAAAACCTAACCTGATATTGTTTATGGATGTATTTCGCATACAGGGTAAGGTCATTGCTTACCACCCGATTAAAATCATATAGAGTAGTAAAACTACTGTCCACATACCAACCCTCAAAAGAAGAATAATGCTCACTGGTAGGGTCAGTAGCAGGCTTATTTACTGAGTTTGAGCTATTCACCGTTACGGAAGGGATAGGAGTTCCTGCATATGTTTCAAAGCTCACTTTGTATTGCTTATTAGTCCACTGGGCATAGGCTGTAGTTTGGGTGGTAATGTCAGTAGTGGTGAAATCGAAAATGCTTCCCCCACTAGAAGCATCATACCATCCTTTAAATCCATAGTGTTCCTGAGATGGATCTGATGGAGGGGAAGCTTTCTCTCCATAAAGGACATATTCGGTAACAATAGGGTCACCACTTATAAGTCCCCCGTTAGCATTGAAGGTTACCCCATAGTAACTGGTTAGGGTTACCGTGTAGTCTGATGTAGTTCCATTAATTGCGGTTACCGTATAGATATTATTCGTAGAGAAATCTTGAGCTACTCCCGAAGCCGGAGAGATATTTGATCCACTATGGACAATAGTTGGAATTAAACTAGTCGTCCAATTTTCCACATTGGTAACCGTCTTACTCACAGTTCGACTATTGGTATTAACATCCATCGCAATATTCGCTTTCAAATGTGAATGATCGCTTTCTAGGAAAGCAAATGAAAGGATCTCTTTACTGTATTTTTGTTGCTGTGACACTTTTATGGTATAAGTGGCAGAGTTAGTGCCATCCTGGGCTGTTACGGTAAAATTATGGGCAGCATTACCACTGAAATCCATATTGGTAGTGTATTGTCTGATTTCACTCAATGTTAGATCTTTGTTATTACCATCTTGAAGGGTAGCTCCCTCACCTACTTCCAGAGTGAACATAACACTACTTACATCAGTTCCTGTCGGCAAGAGTATGGTAATGTCGTTTCCGTTAGGAGAAATTGTTTCATCATTATAAATGACGATAAGAGAACTGTCGGAGTTCTTTTCAGTGGTGACGGAGTAGGTTATGTCATTAGTAACCCGATAGTTACCGATAGTTAAATCTTTTTTTACAGTTAGTTGATAGGTGGTATGGTAGCTTAGATCAGTTGTTGGAGCTATTTTTATCTGATTAGGTGTTGAGGTAACTTCAACCTTTAAAGTAATGGGATTGCCCACCCCCCCCCCCCCCCATGTTCAGTAGTTCTATTTGGCTGGTTAAAGAATTGACATAACTATCCATATTTCCTAGTGATTGATCGAATGTCAACAAAAATGAGGTATCCACCGGTATGGCATTGGTGTCGTTAATTGGAACGTCATTGCCATTCACAACAGAAAAAGACGAGATCCCCAGAGAATCATAATTTACGCTGGGAGCAGTACCTCCCTCATCTGTTGTTCCACAGGACAAAAGTCCGATCAACAGTAAACAGAGCATAGAATAAATGACTCTGGACATACTGTTTTTATATAATTTGATTGGATTGCTTTTTATATACATGTTTTTACTCCGAAAAATTTGTTTCATTTATTTAAATTTCTAGTATTTACTTAAATAATACTATGCTTTTAACATTTTTATAAGTAAAATATGAAATTAATTCAAATTTTTTCTAGGTTATAAAATTTATCTTGTGATACGGTAAAAACTCAGAGGCCTCTGCGGTTAATAATTTTGAGGAATTAGAGGTATGACCGTGGGGATATGCAGAGGATTTATATATAATATGGCTTTCTATTTTTTTTATTCTTTAGTGAACATTAAAAAACTATATAAAGAAAAACTGTGCTGTCAAAAATATTATGTAAATCACCCACTTCTTGATATCAGCATCAAGGCGGCTCTCTCTCGCTCAATCATAAATCCCAACGGTGTAATCACCTTGCCAGAGCTATATAGTCTTTTATAGCATAAGTAATCTGTTTTTTTAAGTTTCTCGATGTCATCATGATCACATAGATCTGTCATGTTTGAGTAATTTGTTATATAAAGGATTTTTAGATTTCTTGATTTTCCCTTTTTAAAAGAGAACCTTTTGTTAAGAAGGTAGATACCTATAATGACAGGTTGATATAAAAAAGAAAGCAAGGTTATGGGAACATAACCTTGCTTGGAAAAACAATATTAAAATTGTGCTTCTTCTGTCGAACCTTTGAGAGCGGTGATAGATGATTTCCCCATGGTTACGGCTTGGGTAACATCATCAAAATATCCTGCTCCTACCTCTCTTTGATGCTTCGTAGCGGAGTAGCCACGATTTTCTGATTCGAATTCTGCTTCCTGAAGTTCTACATAGGCAGGCATACCATTTTCACGATATTTGTCGGCTAGATCAAACATTGAATAATTGAGAGAATGGA
This sequence comes from Spirochaetota bacterium, assembly GCA_965224715.1. GTDB lineage: Bacteria > Spirochaetota > UBA12135 > COTS27 > CAXSBA01. The sequence goes on from OZ245054.1 coordinate 1,004,861, forward strand.
AGCCGGCTAAGGTGATGAACTGAAATTTATAACCCATTGATCCCAACTCTTTTTGAAATTTAGAAATATCTCCATCGTTTAGATGTTTTTTCCAATTAAAAGAAGGAGAACAGTTATAAGCGAGCATTTTGCCAGGAAATTTTTCATGAATCGCTTTAGCAAAGTCTTGAGCCTGTCCCATATCTGGAGTTGCGGTTTCAAGCCAAAGAAGGTCGGCATAGGGAGCATAGGCTAAAGCTCGGCTGATCCCTTGATCAAGAGAGGCTCTTACTCGAAAGAAACCTTCCGAAGTTCTTTCCTGACTTTCAATAAAAGGTTTGTCGTTGTCATCGATATCGCTGGTAAGAAGGGAGGCGCCGAGGGCATCGGTTCGGGCAACCAGAACCGTGGGAACCTCCATGACATCAGAGGCCAGTCGAGCCGCGGCTAGTTTTTGTACCGCTTCATTAGTGGGAATCAAAACCTTACCTCCCATATGTCCACATTTTTTAGCAGAGGAAAGTTGGTCTTCAAAGTGAACTCCAGCAGCCCCAGCTTGGATCATACCTTTCATGAGTTCAAAGGCATTAAGAACCCCTCCAAAACCGGATTCAGCATCAGCAACGATGGGCACAAACCAATCGTAATCATGATTGCCTTCTGCATGATGGATTTCATCTGCCCGTTTAAAGGTATTATTGATCTTCTTTACCACCTCAGGAACACTGTCAGCGGGATAGAGGCTTTGATCCGGATACATAGTTCCCGCGTTATTAGCATCAGCGGCTACTTGCCATCCACTTAAATAGATTGCCTTAAGACGAGCCTTGGCCATCTGCATGGCTTGATTTCCGGTAAGGGCTCCCAGGGCATTAACGTAGGGCTCACTGTTAAGATATTTCCAGAGCTTTTTAGCTCCAACTTCCGCTAAGGTATGCTCGATCTTTACGCTTCCGCGGAGTCTGATCACATCCTTGGCAGAATAGGGACGTTTTACCCCTTTCCACCTTTCACTTTGCCATTCTTTTTCTAGTTCACTTTCGTTCTTAAATATGTTCATATTATCATCCTTAAAATAAGTATTTTCTTTTTTAAAAAAATCAGTTTTAAAAAGTCAATCTAAATGCTCATAAGAGGGGAGAGAAAGGAAATCAACAAAGTCCTTATCTAAAATTACCTGCTCAAGAATTTCCTTAGCCAAATGATATCCAGAAAGGGGAGCCACTAAGAGACTCCCAGGGGCTTTACATTCCTTTATCGCATCATCCATCACCTTGTGGTAGAGTGAGGCGTTGATATCAGTTCCATTATCAAGTTTACAGTTATGATGTATCCATTGCCAGAGTTGGGATCGAGAAATTTCTGCAGTAGCTAGGTCTTCCATCAAATGATTATATGGAACGCAACCATTTCCACTAACCCAAGCTGCGGTATAATGGAGAGAGGCTTTCACATTACCAATAAAGCCTTCCATGGTGATGTTTCCTTCAGGTACTTTGAGGAGGTCTTCGGCGGTAATATCGACATCAAGCTGTTTGTTGATTTGATTGGAGTTTGGCATTATCTGATTGAAGATTTCCATAGCTATTGGAACCAGTCCAGGATGAGCTACCCAAGTTCCGTCATGACCGTTCTCAACTTCCCTCTCCTTATCTATTCTCACTTTTTCAAAAGCGGTCTTATTCAATGCTTCATTGTTCTTTATCGGGATTTGTGCTGCCATCCCTCCCATTGCATGAATACCTCGTCGGTGACAGGTTTTGATCAATAAAAGGGAATAACTTTTGAGAAAATGAACCCCCATACCTACTTGATCACGATTGGGAAGAATAAATTCAGGGAATTTATGAAATTTCTTGATAAAGCTGAAAATATAATCCCATCTTCCACAGTTGAGTCCGGCAATATAATCTCGGAGTTCATAGATAATTTCATCCATTTCAAATACTGCGGTAATAGTTTCAATGAGCACAGTAGCTTTGATGGTGCCATTGGTAAGATCAAGGCATTTCTCTGTTTCATGAAAAATTCTAGCCCAAAGCCTGGCCTCGTAGTGATTCTCTAATTTGGGAATGTAAAAATAGGGACCAGTTCCTCGACTAAGTGCTTCTTGGGCATTATGAAAAACATAGAAGGCAAAGTCGAAAAGTGATCCTGAAACTGGGCTTCCCTTATAAGTTACATGCTTTTCGTTGAGATGAAGACCCCGGGGGCGAACGATGAGTACAGCCGGATTATTGTTGAGAAGATATTCTTTCCCATCAGGATTTTTGAATTTGATTTTTCGTCTGACTGCATCGTAGAGATTAACTTGCCCATCCAACATACTATTCAAATATGGGCTTTGTGAATCTTCAAAATCAGCCATATAGACCTTGGCTTTAGAATTAAGACCATTGATAATCATCTTTCGGTCGACCGGACCAGTAATTTCAACCCGCCGATCTTGGAGGTCTTGGGGAATCTGAGAAGCTTTCCAATCACCTTGACGAATAGCCTTAGTTTCTTTGAGAAAATCAAGCTTTACTCCTGAGTCAACTTTGTTTTGATTTTCCTTTCTTTCAGAGAGGAGTTTATTTCTTTCCGATGAAAATTTTTCTATCAAAGTGATAAAAAAATCCATCGCTTCGGAGGTAAGAATGTTATCCCATTCTTTTTTCCAGATTTTAGATTGAATCTGTAATTCTTTATGTGTTTTAACAGTCATCATTCACTCTTAAATATCATTTGTTAGTTTTTGTTACTATTCATTTATAACTTTATTTTTATATATATAATTATAACACGTTTTGAGTTAAATATGTAAAGGTATGCTTATTTTTATAAATAAATTTTTATTTTTAATTAAATTGTTTTGTTTATATTATTATTTTTTATTATTTTATTCAAATAAACTAGTTATTCGAAATTAAAATATATTCATTTTTTGCAAAATATATACTGATTTGTTAATTTAACAGTAATGCTTATTGTTCTTTTTTGAAAAAATATTGCAATATCTAATAATTAACTAAAATATAAAAAACAAAATATGAGCATGTTTTATAAAAAATGATGTTTTTGTTGAAATTCTAACAATACATAGACTATAATACTAAAATTTATATGATTATATTTGTTTTTTTTATAAATTTGAAAAAATGTATGAATATAATTTAAAATTTTTAATATTTAGATAATAAATGTTTGTTTTTTGAGTGAATTGCTTTAAGTTTGAGGTAGGATTATGAAATGATATGGGTAAACAAGTTTTTTTGAAAGAGTGAAACAGAACTTGACAATTTCCTAACGGGAATAAAAATAGCGATGATTACTTTAAGTTTATCGGAGGATATCATAAGGATAGAATTTTTCTCAAATCATAAATTAGATAAATCTCTTTTATCTTGACGGAAAATAAAGAGGATGCTATTTTTGAAAAAATTGTAATTTGTCAATAGGTCTGTGGAGGGGACTCTGGTTGTTCTAAGATAAAAGCATTGTATAACTCCGTTAATGTGATAATGATCATGTAAACTATTAAGGAATACTATAAAATATGTTACAATTTCAGTATTGGAGGTTTAAATGAAATTTACCAAAACTCATGAATGGGTAGATCCTGACAAAAATATTGCAACCATTGGAATCAGTCATCATGCTCAAGAGGAGCTATCCGATATTGTCTATGTTGATCTTCCTACAGTAGGAGAAGAATTCAAGAAAGGTGATGTGATGCTCGCGATAGAGTCGGTTAAAGCTGCTTCTGATGTTTATGCTCCGATTTCTGGAAAAATTGTGGAAGTGAATGCGGAACTAGAATCAGCTCCAGAAAAAGTGAACCAATCTCCAGAAAAAGATGGTTGGTTGGTGAAGTTGGAGATGAGTAATCAAGATGAATTAGAAAAGCTTATGGATGCTACTACTTACCGACATTCACTTAATGATAAATAATCATTAAGCCCAATCCCCCAAATTCTCTTACTTTTCTTAATAATGAAGGGGGACCCATCTCAAAATAATAAATCTATTATTCGTCTTGCTGTATTTTCGGAGTGGGATGATGATATGGCTTGGCTTCTCAAGAATGAAGGTATTGAGACGGAATTTTTTCCCTTACTATCTTTTTTTCCGGTGAATACATTTCGAGATTCACTCCTTAATCGTTGGTGTGAATTATTGGACGGTAGTTCTGGCTATCTTCTTTTTACCTCTAAACGTGCAGTAAAATTTTTTTCTGAATTACTTAAGACTACTGGCATTCATTCTTTAAAACAAAATATAGGTCAAAGAAAAAAAGTTTTCTCCCGAGTAATTACGGTGGGACCTGCTACAACACAAGAGGTGGAATTATCTTTAAGTGACTATGGAATTAAAGTAGATTATTGTGCTGATACTAAGGGTAGAGGAAAGGGACAGCTGGGAGTTTGGGAAATTATCCAGGATAAAAATTTAAATCCGATCATCCATATCCGCCCACTTCATATTGATGGGTTTCTTGAAAACCAACTTCATGATAAAGGTTATATTTATGAACCGTTTCCAATTTATGAAACTAAACCAGTAATGATTGATAGGAAGCTGAAAGAAAAAGTTCTTGGTTGCGATTTTCTTCTATTTACTTCCAACTCTGTTGTAGACTCTTTTGGAGATAATTTCAGAGATTATCTAAGAGAACTACAAACTTATAAAATTCCTTTACCTCTATTTGTTGGTGAAAGAAGTTGGAATAGGTTTCAAGAAGTTAAAAACGATATAAAAATGGAAAAAAATAGTTTTTCTGACCTCCAGTTCGATGAGATTATTCTAAAGCCCGGAAAAAAACTAGCAGATAGGGTAGTTGAAACTTTAAAACTATATCATAAAACTGAGCAATAAGGAAACATTTGTCAAATACTTTTAATAGAATAGAAGCTAAATGGCCAAGGGCGGAATCGAACCGCCGACACAAGGATTTTCAGTCCTCTGCTCTACCAACTGAGCTACCCGGCCATAATAATCTATTTAATTATATTATGAAATTACATTGATAGAGATAAATTTTTAGATATTTATAAGAAGCAATCATAAGAAGCAATCTTTTGAGTTCGAAAATTTTTTTTTAAAAGGGATTTATTACAGTGACCCTTAAAGAAGGTAAAGTTGCAAAATATTTTTAAATTTTTCTAGGCAATAAGTTCATTGTATTGGCTGCCTTGTGTATGGGTAAATTGAAGAAGAATAGCCCAAATCTTAAAATATAAATTTAATAATTCTTGTTAACAATTGTTTGTTAAATCATGTTAAAGTTAAACTTAATATGGATTTAGAATTCCATGTAGATCCACCACTTAACGGTGCTCAAAACATGAATATTGATGAAGAGACTTTTCATCGATTTAATAACTCCGGTCATCCTTCTCATAAATTTAAAGAAGATTTTTGTTCTGTACGAGTTTATGAGTGGTCTGCCCCAATCCTATCAGTAGGTTTTGCTCAAAGAAATAAAGATATTTTCAATGATCGTCTTTATGAGGAAAATTTGGAAGTTGTACCCCGAACTACTGGTGGAAGGGTGGTGCTCCATCATCAAGAGATCACTTATTCCGTGGTAGGATCAGCAAACGGTTTTTTCGGGAGTACCCTTCATCCTACTTATGATAGGATTTCTGCTATTCTCAAGAAATTTTTAATAGAAATCGGTCTTAAGCCCAATTCCATTTCTCCTTCATCCGTAACGAGAAAAAAAGGAAATTTTTTTCGTAAAGGCAGTTTGGTTTGTTATGACTCTATGGGCTTTAAAGAGATTACTATTCATGGAAAAAAGTTGATTGGATCAGCTCAGAAGCGAGGGAGATATGCTTTTTTGCAACATGGCTCCATCCCCTATTATCGCCATAACTTTCGAGCGGAAAATTATTTACGAGAAGAGTATCTTCCATCTCATCCTTGGAAGAATGATTATATTTTTTTGAGTGATTATATTGACACTTCAATTCTACCCATTGGAAAAGCCAAATCTATTCTTTTAAGTATATTTAGGCAAGAGTTGGAGGGGAAAGAATTATTGGATATGTCATTTAATAATAACAAAAATAGTTTAGTAAGAACATTATGAGTATCAAACACACTTATCTTAACAATGCCAATCCACTTTATGTGGAAGATCTTTTTAAAAAATATCAGAGGGATCCTTTATCTGTTGATGAGAAATGGAGAATCTTTTTTGAGGGCTATGAATTAGCTAAGGAAAATAGTCTTACTGATGAATTAGATGAAGGAGGAAGATTTGATCGAGAAAGTCAAGTGACTAAGTTGATCCATGCCTACCGATCCCGAGGTCATATTGCCTCCAACACTAATCCTTTAGAATCACCTAGTCAAGTTAATGATTTGGAGAAAGAATATTATTACCTTAAAGATAAAGACCTCCAAACGGTATTCAATGCAGGGAATAACTTGAGGATTGGTCCCGCTAATCTTGAAACCATCATCCAACATCTCAAGAAGACATATGCATCCACTATGGGAATTGAATTTGTTCACTGTGCCAACAATGAACTCAGACAATGGATTTACAAAACCATAGAGCCATCAGGCTCAACTCCACAATATAGTAATGAAAAAAAAATGATGATGTTAAAGCATCTCTATCAAGCTAGTTTATTTGAAGACTTTCTTCATCGTAAATATGCAGGGCAAAAACGATTTAGTTTGGAGGGACTGGATGCCTTTATTCCAGGACTTATTGCCATGATCCGAAAGGGCACTGAAATTGGTGGAGAAGAGTTTGTTATCGGAATGGCGCATCGCGGTCGTCTTAATGTGTTGGTTAATGTACTAAAGAAACCTTTCTATAATGTTTTCAGTGAATTTGAAGGGGGAGAACTCTCTAAAGCGATTCAAGGAAATGGGGATGTAAAATACCATCTTGGACAGTCAACAGATGTAATTTATAATGGAAAGGAAGTCCATCTTAGTTTGGCGTTCAATCCCTCACATTTAGAAGCGGTGGCTCCCGTTGTTCAAGGTATAGTTCGTGGCAAGGCAATTAAATATTATCAAAATAATGTTACAAAAGTAATTCCTATTGTGGTTCATGGTGATGCATCGGTTTCCGGCCAAGGAGTTGTCTATGAATTAGCTAATATGTCTCGACTGGAAGGATATGATAATGGAGGGAGTATTCATGTAGTGCTTAATAATCAGCTAGGGTTTACTGCCAATGCCTCAGAAACTCGAAGTAGTTTATATTGTACCGATGTAGCTAAGATTACCGATTCCCCAATTTTCCATGTCAATGCTAATGATGTTGAGAAGGTGGTCTATGCTTTCGATTTAGCTATAGAAATACGTCAGCAGTTTCAAATTGATGTTTGGATTGAATTACTGGGTTATCGTCGCCGAGGCCATAACGAGGGTGATGAACCCAGGTTCACCAGTCCCATGATGTATAACACCATAGATAATATGCCGACTGTTACCGAAATTTATTCCCAAAAACTTTTTGATGAAAAGGTGGTTACTCAAAAGTGGGTAGATCAGATTGTGAACGAATTTAATCAATCTCTGGAGAAAGACTTGGAACTTGCTCGTAAGAAGAAGTTTAGAATTGAGGTTAATGCTTTGAATCGTTTTTGGCAGAGCATCCGTCCTGCAGAAGATAAGGATTTTGTGAAATCAATTCCCACAGCAGTAACTAAGAAAAAAATAGATGAATTAATGAAGAAGGTTTCAGAAATACCTGCAGACTTTAAGATTAATTCCAAATTAAAGAAATTGCTTGAAGCCCGTTCAAAATTATATAGTAAGAAACAGATTGACTGGGCGATGGGAGAACAATTAGCATATGCTTCTCTTCTTGATGAAGGTCATTCGGTGCGAATTACAGGGCAAGATAGTGGTCGGGGAACTTTCTCTCATCGACATGCGGTATTCTATGATACTGAAACCGAAAAAACTTATATTCCTTTAGAAAGTTGCAATACTCCCACTTCTCGCTTCAGAGTAATCAATAGTCTTCTTTCAGAATATTCAGTATTGGGCTTTGAATACGGTTATTCCCTTACTCGTCCCCTTTCCTTAGTGATCTGGGAAGCTCAGTTCGGTGACTTTGCCAATGGTGCTCAGATTATTATCGATCAGTTTATTGCAGCTGGAGAAGTGAAATGGCAACGACATAGTGGACTAGTTATGTTTCTTCCTCATGGTTATGAGGGAATGGGTCCAGAGCATTCCAGTGCCCGTTTAGAGAGGTTTCTTAATCTCTGTTTCCATAACAATATGTATCTAGTTAATCCGACCACTCCAGCCAACTTTTTCCATCTCCTTCGTCGTCAAATTAAAAATAAATTTCGTAAACCTTTAGTGGTAATGTCACCCAAGAGTTTGTTTCGCCATCCTGCTGTAATCTCGTCCACTGATGAGATTACCAAGTCCGGATGTTGTTTCCGTGAAGTTATTGATGATGAAAAGGTGAATCCTAAAAAAGTGAAGAGACTTATCCTTTGTACTGGAAAAATTTATTATGATTTGGTTGCTTACCGTGAAGAAAAAAAACGAATCGAAGATATAGCCTTAGTAAGGCTTGAGCAATTGTATCCTATTGCTAGGAATCAACTACAGGCAATAAAAAAGAAATATTCTATGGTGAAGGAGATATATTGGGTTCAAGAGGAACCTCGTAATATGGGAGCTTGGTCATTTATCAAGGCAATCCTTGGAGCCTGGAAAATCAATGATTGTATTTCTAGAAATTCTTCCCCCTCTCCAGCATCGGGCTCTTTAGCCGTACATAAAGCAAATCAGGAAAGAATTCTTCGTGAAGCAATTGATTTGTAGGGATAATGATAAATAAGGATTGATTATGAGCTTAAATATAGTTGCCCCTTCAGCGGGTGAGAGTATAACAGAAATTGAAATTAGCAAATGGAATGTGTCTGATGGTGCTTGGGTCAAAAAGGATCAGGTGATTGCCTTGGCAGAAACCGAGAAAGCCACATTGGATATTCATTCCCCAGTGTCGGGAAAGGTAAAAATTCTTGTCCAAGTTGGTGCCATTGTTTCTCCAGGAACTCCGGTAGCTTCTATAGAGGAAGGAGAGGATGAAGCAAAGGATATTTCTAAACAACCTGAACCGACAAAGACTGAATCTCCCCCCCCACCTAAACCAGAACTACAAGTTGCGCAGGAAAGTCCCCAATCAAGTCAAAGGGACCAGAAATTATCTTCATTATTGCCAACGGAAATGTCCATTACAGCGGATATATCAAATGCTCCTATCTATGCTTCTCCATCGGTGAGGAAAATGATTGTAGAAAATAATGCCGATATTACAGAACTCCTCAAGTCACAAGGAAGTGATTCTTCAATTACTGAAAAGGATGTAGAGGATTTTCTTGGTAAAAGTAGAAAAAACACTATTATTCCTTCTTCTTCAACTAAAATCGGTAGTAGGGAAACTTCTTCACGAAAAATGACCCGGCTTCGGCAAACTATCTCCAGAAGATTAGTGAATGCCCAACATACTGCGGCTCTCCTTACCACTTTTAACGAGATCGATATGGGGGAGGTTATTGTCATTCGTAATCAATATAAGGAACTTTTCAAAAAAAAGCATGAAGTCGGTCTTGGTTTTATGTCTTTCTTTGTTAAAGCAGTTTGTCAGGCCTTGATAGAATTCCCGATTATCAATTCTATATTAGAAGATGATATGGTCATAGAACATAAATATGTCGATGTGGGGATAGCGGTAGCTACCCCTAAGGGTTTGGTAGTGCCTGTAATCCGTAATGCCGAATTGCTTAGTTTTAAAGAAATTGAAAAAGTCATCGGTGATTATGGCAAACAGGGCAAGGAAGGTGGTATTCAGATGGATGATCTCGTCGGTGGAACTTTCACAATCACTAATGGGGGAACTTTTGGCTCTATGCTTTCTACTCCAATTATCAATCCTCCTCAGTCGGCAATCCTAGGTATGCATAACATCATAGAGCGTCCGGTAGTAAAAAATGGAGAGATTATCATTCGTCCAGTGATGTATGTAGCACTTACTTATGACCATCGTTTGATTGATGGTGCTGATTCGGTTAGATTCCTCTATCGGATCAAGGAATTCATTGAAGATCCACACCGTTTATTAGTCGGGATTTAGGAATTGATTTTTATGAGATCTTATTGCTTTGTAGCATGAGTTGAATATTTTCCACAGCATTTCCGGCGGCTCCCTTCCCCAGATTATCTAGACGGGCAAAGAGCATGGCATCCCCATTCTCTCTCACTGAAATAATAATCTCCAAATTATCTCCGTCAATAATCGGTGAGAGAAATTTTTCTTGATAGAGCTCCGACTCTTTGAGTAGTTGTACTGAAATGGCTTTAGATTTTCGATAAAAACTTAAATAAAATTTTTTAAGAAATGAACCGATTGCCTTTTTAGGCCTGTCAGTAATGATCATTTTTTTTGTCAAATAGGATTTAATATGAGAATAGGGTAGGGGCAACATTATGATCATTCCACGATAGTAGGAACCCACCATAGGAAGAAAGATGGGGGTTTTCTTTAATCCGGTTATTAGCTGCATTTCTCCTAAATGTTTATGCTCTAAATCAAGAGCATAAGGAAGAATGGGAGGATGTTTATGGGCATTTTCATAAGTTTCTATCATCTTCCTCCCTCCTCCAGAATATCCCGACCCTCCGAATACAGTTAAAGTGTGATTAGAGTTGGTCAGCTTCATTTTAATCAGAGGATATACTAGAGTAATAAAGCCGATGGCATAACAACCGGGATTGGCTACCCGGGGGGAGGCAATAATCCTTTGAGGCCAAAGTTGAGGATGACCATAGACCCAGTCTGAATGAGTACGAAACAGAGTACTGGTGTCAAGTATCTTGGGATGTTCCTGCCCTCTTTGATACCAAATTTTTTTGATATGTCTAACTGCCTTTTCTGAGGCATGGTCAGGAAGACAGAGCACGATCAAATCTGCTTCCTTATAATAGTTCTCTTTAGTTTGAATGTCCTTACGCTTAGCAAAGGGGATCTCAATTACAGTGAAATCAGTATTTTTTTTTAATCTTCCCGATAACTCCAATCCTGTAGTACCATAACTTCCATCAATAAAAATTTTCTTTTTGAATTGACTTTTTAAGGCTAGTGGCATGATAAATTATTTTAACATACTTATAAACTATTTAGAATTTAGTTCGGAAGCTTAAGACAAATTTCCTTATTTTCTGGTCGGGGCTACTGAGTCCTATTTTGTTTAGCTCATTAAAGGAAAACCATTTCCAAATAATATCTTGGTTTTGATTTTTTAAAGTATCCTTATTCCATGCTCCTTCCCAAACCTGAAGGTGAACTTGATATTGGGTATAATGGTGGCGGATAGTAAAAAGGTAATAAGGCTTCTTTATCATAATTCCAAAATTTTTTTGAAACAATTTTTGACATGTTTTTAAATGGAGTTCTTTTGTTTTAGGGTATGGGTGATGATGATCAACAGTAGGGAAACGCCAGAGATAAGTATGGGTTATCAAAGAAGATGACTTTAGAGAATTTTTTTTATGTTTAGCAGATCCCTTTACTAGAAGAACTTTCTTCTGTTGTTGATGAGGGTGATGGATTAATAGAGAAGTTGAGTATGCGGGAATAATTTTTTTAGAAATTGTATAAGGACTATGAGTGGGTCTTTTCTTTTTCCAAGAAATGCAGTCAGCTTGTAAGGGGCATTCGGAACATACAGGTTGATGGGGTTTGCATATGAGAGCTCCAATCTCCATCATGGCTTCATTATATAATCTGGGTTGGGTATTGGCGGGATGAGCGATAAGACTTTCGGCAATCTTCCATACGATTTGTGGTTTTCTTGCCTGAGTGATGCTGAGGTAAAACAATCGAGAAATAACTCTAATAAAGTTACCATCCACCATGGCAGGAATTGCTCCGGAAGTAAAGCCAAAATTGAGAATGGCTCCCGCGGTATAAGGGCCAATTCCAGGTAGGGTAAGAAGCTCTTTTTTATTTTTTGGGAAGCGACCTTGGAAGTCTTGAATAATTTTTTCAGTGGTTTTTAAGATATTTAGAGCCCGACGATAATAACCTAATCCTTGCCATAGATGAAGAATTTCGTTTTCCCGAGTTTCTCGATCGGAATACTCTCCTAAATTTTTAAGAGAGGGAAATCGTTTTGTCCATCGGAGGTAGTATTCTTTTACAGTATCAACTTGGGTTTGTTGGAGCATGATTTCTGAAATCCATACTCGATAAGGATTGCGATTTTTTCTCCAAGGTAATTCACGTTGGTTTTCCTTAAACCAACGATAAAGATTAAGAAATAAATCAGGTTGAATTTTGAAAATCGATGAAAAAGCTGTTTCTCTCATTACCAGAAATTTTATCATTTAAATAATCAGAAGCTACTGTTTATAAATTCCTTATTAGATTGATTTTTTTACCGATAGATTTAATAACACCTATCTTTCTACATGTATCTTTATAGAAAATTTAAAATAGGGAGTTCTGTATTCCTAACCGTTTTTTTAATCATCAATTGTTTTTGGGAAAATTTAGTTGCTTATCCATATAAAGGTACGATTTTAGATACTCCCACAGCAATTTCCTTGGAAAAGGGGGAATATCATATTGATAGTTTTTTTTATGAGGAAGGTAATATTCTTTTTAAATTCAATATTGGAATTAACACCTTTATTAACCTCGGAGGGACTGAGTATATTGATCATTTAATTGGTCGTGAAGTTCCAAAACCGCAAATCCCAAATGTTTCTGTTCGGATTCGTTTTACCGACAAACCTATCGATAGTTATAACCTAGCTATTGGATTTGATAGTTTATACCATGGGACTTTTAGTCCAATAGAGGAGAAACTTTTTGGTGCTTATTTTGTCTTTACCAAGGGCTTCATGTTGTTCGAAAGACCTCAACTCTTCAGTGTGGGGATTAGGCAGCCTCTTCTTTTTGAAGTAATTGAACCCGATGTTTTCGCTTCACTTTATTTCGACTTTTTTGAGTACTTCAACTATGCTTTGGAAATTGACGGAGTCCATTTCAGTAAACAGTATAATTACTATTTTATCCTCAATCAAGAATTCATTTTTCGTCCGGTTCAGGAAATAGGTATAGCATTCAATCTTCAAATGGGACTTCCTTATGAGGAGGATGCTACTCGTAAGCCTAAAGCGGTTTTTTCTAAAGAAATAAGAATATATTATCAATCTTTTTTTTAGTGGGAGTATTTATTTACAGCCGGTCTTTATTACAGTATTGATGGATACGGTAATCTTGACTTAATCTCATCAATTACTCCACTTAACGATTCAGAAAATCTAACTAGCACCAGATGCCCTCGGGTATAGCCGAGAAGGTTAGCCGGATGTGAGGAAATTATGCAGTACAATGAGAAGTAGGAAGTATAAAAGCAAATTAATATAATTTTTAATTTCGAACTTTAAAGTTTGCCAAACTCTAAAATACTGTGGATAGTATAATAATACCTATCGTGATAATTTTTTTTTCAGATCAACTAGAAAACCGCTATCCTTTTTTTTGTTCTCCAGCCTTGAAACTGATTGGACCGTTAAGTCTTTCTGAAAGACTTCAAAATTTTCGGGTTTATCCTCTAGTGATCAATTTCAAAGATAAAATTGTTCCATGGTTGTCAGAAAATTTTCTTAAAAAGAAATTTATGGTTTTCGTTAATGCTTCTTTAATCCCTTCCCACGATCAAGTAAGATTACTGACTTCCCATTTACTTTCATTTAAAGATAATGAAGGATGGGTTATCTTTTCCCAAAAAGATATTATAGCTTTCTCTCTTCCTTTCGATCAATATGGTGAAAGTCAGAACTTTAATAAAACTCTGGGTCAAGTTTTTCGTCAGGTATTGTTAGGAGTGAAGAAAAATAAGGTTCAGATGATTGATGATGAATATCGACTTTTAAACCATTTGCATGAGTGGATGAGTGAAGGGATGAGGATTCTTGAAAACGATATTAGAGATTATGTCAAATGTCATGGATTAAGAAAAAGTCGTCGGTACCGAAACCTCTGGAAAGGGGAGGGAGTGGTTATTCATCCCAGTGTCGATATTTCCGGAGGACCTATCGCAATTCAAGAGGGGGTTCGGATAGAAAGTTTCACTTGTTTGAAAGGCCCATTGGTGATTGGGAAAAATTCGGTTGTCAGTCCTCACAGTTATATCAAACATTCCATCATCGGTGATACTGTTAAGATTGGTGGAGAAATTTCTGATTCCATTATTAACAACTATAGTAATAAAGCTCATTATGGCTATTTGGGTAACAGTTATGTTGGTGAATGGGTCAATATTGGAGCCGGAACTATCACTTCCAATTTGAAAAACAATTACCGTCCAGTTACTTATATCGACAGTCAAAACAAAAAGATAAATAGTGAAGAGACCTTTCTAGGAAGCTTTTTGGGAGATTTTTCAAAAATTGGAATCAATACTTCACTTTCACCGGGTACTGTAGTTGGGATGGGAGCCAGTGTTAGTGGAATGATCAATGGCTATGTTAAAGATTTTTCAATTAGGAATTCCGGTAAACAGGGGGGTTTTATTAAATTATCTGCTTTTAAGAAAACCCATGAAAAGATGTTTTTCCGCCGTAACTTTCATCTCAGTGATGAATATTGGGAGAAGTTGGAAAAAAACTACCATTCTTTAATATCTAGTAGTTCAAGATAATCTAATACTACAAAGGAATTTCCATAAAAATTCCTTTACCAAGCTGATTTTTTTTCGATAAATAATTGAGGTGTTCTATGCACAGATATACTGATTTAAACCGAGGAAGAAATTCTCGATTAACACGTTTAGAAGGTAATTTAGTAGTTGCCAATCGTAAGCGGGCAAATAAGGCGGGGAAAACTATAACTATTAATGCACAATTTTTTTTATGGATAGTAATTTTAATCATGTTTTCTGTGAGTGCCTTGTATATTCGGTATCAGGCCCTTTATGTAGAGGATTCCGTTTTTCGAGATGGCTATCTTCTTATCAATGAGCATTTCCTTACCAAAAATCCATTACCGGCTCCAGGAGTTAATCAGAACCAAAGTGATGCCATCACTCAAATTAATTCTGTAAACAATAATTCTATGTTAGCCAATCCTACTCCTGGTCAGAACATATCTCCACAAATATCTGGAGGATATTCTCAATCCGGTATTATTGAAAACCAAGTTTCAGTACAAACATCGCCTAGAATTCCTGGAGCTACTGGCAACAATACTACTGTTATGGCATCTCCTTCGGCTATGCCAGTAACTGGAGTATCTCCTCAATTTTCTCAGACTCAACCCCAAGTTCAGCCCAGGGTTGCTACCCCCCCTGTTCAAAATAATCCAGGAATGAATCAAGAAAATCCCAATATGCAATATAATACCGTGAATAGACAACTTAATACGGGCAGTGCAGAGAATTACGTATCCACATTACCTAATCTTTCAGGAGGCTACCCTCCTGTTCAACCTTTTTCACAAGTGGTGAGAACTCCAACAGTTCCTGCTACTCCAGCTTCTCTACCTCAAAAAAGTGAAGTTTTTTCTTATTATCAGCCTATACTTAATAGCAAGTCCACTAAGGTTGGTTTTTTTGTGGTTAATAAAAAAACAGATTATATTCCCCAACAGCTTTATCAAGCATTATTTCAGAATCTTCTTGTTTTTCAAAGTAGTAATCCCAAAGTAAAAAATTTTTTTGATCCACAGACTCGTCTCAACAATGCTTGGATAGAAAATAATACCCTTCTTCTTGATTTTAATTCAGCCTTTGAAAACAGCAAGTACGGTTATATGGGTATTGAAGTTAAGATTCAGCAAGTGCTATGGACTTTCTTCAACTTCAAAGCTGATACTGTGAACAAAGTCGGCTATATTTCCTTTCTCATTGATGGTAAAAGGAAAGATGTCATTGGTGGTGATGGAAAAATTCTGAAACCGTTTTATTCTCGAAAAGACCTCCGCTCTGTTATCACCCTATAATAGCCATGATCCAATTTTTTTTTTTATTATTTTCTTTAAAAGTATTTATTCTTGGGTCTCTTTTTGCCCAAGAATCCTCCATTATAGAAATAAAAGGTCTTTTTAAAACTCATTCTACTTTTAACAAAGAGATCCAAATGGTTGACAAACCCCTTCTTTATGATAACGGAATTCTTTTCACTTATTATGGGGATAAAGATGATAAAGTTTATCTCTCCGGTGACTTCAATGAGTGGAGAGAGAAAATTCGTATGAAGGGAAATTCTATAGGAATATTCTATTATTTTCTCACGACCCCACTTAAAAAGGGTGATTATAAGTATCGTTATATGGTTAATGGGATTTGGATTAACGATCAGGAGCAACCCTTCTATAAAGTGGATACTCATAATCAAAGGGTGAGTTATTTTAATCTTCCCCGTGATATTATTTTTATTGTGCCGATAAGCCCGGAGCCTCTGGAGAACGGTAAATATCGTTTTTATCTCAAAGATGAGGGTTATCAAAAAGTTTCCTTAATAAGCGATGCTAATCATTGGGAACCCGGCATTACTCCAATGACCTTGGATAACGGATATTGGTATGTGGACTATTATTGGGGAAACCGTAAACTCTTTTATGCTTATTGGGTAGATGGGGAAAAGAAGTATGATCCATATAATCTCTCTCGGGTATTAACTTCATTTAACCTTTCGGTTAATTCCTATATTCCCGCATTTCGATCATTTGATTAGCGATCATTGTGTCGATTGAATCTGGGAACCTACCCGACCTTACTCAATCCACTCTCTTAGTAGGAGATAATTTGGATATTCTCCCTTCAATCAAAAAGAATTATTCAGGTAAATTTAAATGTATTTATTTAGATCCTCCATATAATGATGGCAGTCAAGTCTATTACGATTTTCCTAACAAGAGCGAAGAATGGCTTCAAGAAATAAATGTTCGTCTTCATTTTCTCAGAGATTGTCTGCATGAGAAAGGAGCTTTGATTATCAGTATCAGTGATTATGAATTTCCCCGTATTAGAATATTGGCCGAAAAGATTTTTGGGAGGGAAAATTATGTTGCCTCCTTAATTTGGCTCACTAAAAAGGGAGCTCAGGGAATTCCTAGAAAAACTATGGTGATGCCTAATCATGAATAT
Organism: Spirochaetota bacterium; assembly: GCA_965224715.1. GTDB lineage: Bacteria > Spirochaetota > UBA12135 > COTS27 > CAXSBA01. The sequence goes on from OZ245054.1 coordinate 1,021,972, forward strand.
ATTATGGTGTTTGCAAAAAATATAGCCTGTTTTTCTTTTCGAGGAAAAACCCGACCTATAGAAAAGTTTTCTAATCCAGACCATGATCCCCGGGGTCCTTGGAAAAGGCAGTATCTTCAGAGGTTTGGAAAAAATTTTTCCAGCAAGACCATTATTAATCCAGAAAACGGGATGACCTTTACCTTTGAGACCCCCTATACCTCTAAAAAACTAAAAGAATGGGTGAGAGATAAAAGAATTGTTTTCCCAAATAATCCCCAGCAATACCCAATGAAGAAGGAATTTCATAACGAATATTCTAAACCTCAGCAGCTTACCACTTTTCTAGGGCTTTATCCTACTAAGTCCAATACCGAATCTCTTAATCGACTTTTTGATGGAGTAAAAATTTTCCCCTACACTAAACCGGTCAAACTCATGATGGATCTCTTTGAATGGATATGTGGACCTGATGACTGGATATTAGATCCCTATGCGGGATCTGGGACAACTGGGGAAGCAGTTCTTAGACTAAATGTGGGAGGAGGGTCAGAGAGAAAATGTTTTCTTATCCAAAAAAGAGAGGAAATCCCTTCCCAGGAACCTTCCTATAAAGCCGGTTATTATTATATCGATGAAATTACTCGGGAAAGAATTATAAGAGTTGAAAAGGAATTAGGGTTGGGGCCTTCTATGAACTTCTATATATGGCAGCATGGGAAGGTTATTGCTGTAACTCGATGATGGGATCAACGAAAAGAATTTAATTCCAGAAAACGTCTTATTCTGGCTTGGAAATCGCGAGGAGCATTAAGGTAACGGTTTTTCAATTTTTCAGAGGTAACCCTTTCATTTTTTTTGATAGTCCCTTGTTTGAAAACCTGATCATTTTGGTTGTTTCGGTAATCTATATTTTCTTTTTCTGCGAATCTTTCGGCACTGTCTTCCTTATCTTTTCCTTGAAGCCCTTGAGTTTCTCTAAAAAGATTATCCTCAATGGATTTTTGGAGTTCTTCAATCTTGGCTAGGTCGGGATTGTCTTTAAGCAGTTCCCTTTCTAGTTGTTTCATTTTTTCAATGATTTTTTTTCTCTTCTTGTCTACTTGCTCTTGTTTAGTTTTTTCACTTTCATTTTGTTTTTTTTGGGAGTTACTATCCTGATTGTTTTTTCCAACCCCAATTTCTTTATTGTTGTTTTCTGAATGATTTCCTTCTTTGCCTTGAATTCCGTTTTGATTATTTTTAGGAGAGCTTCCTTTGTCCAAACTTTCACCTTGATTGCCCCCTTGTCCCTGACTTTGATTCTGTCCTTTGCCTTCTTGCTGGGATTGTCTTGATTGTAGCTGTTGTCTTTCCACTTCTTCCATCAAAGACCTAAGTAAGTTTTGCTCTAAAGCCATGTTTTTAAGGTATTGTTTTTCTCTTTCAGATAAGTTTCCCCTTTGGAGCATCTTCTGAATTCTTTGGTTAAGATTTCTTTGCATCTCTATAGCTCGATTAAGTCCCATATTCTGTTGTTGGTTTTCTTGCATCTTGTTGAGAATATTTTTAAGTAGAATTAACTCACGAGATAAGATCAAGGTGGTATGTTTAACGACAAGTAAACTTTCAACTAAATTAAGAATTTTCTTTTTGTTGGGTTGCTGTTGATCAGGACTGATCTTTCTTTGGATATTTTCAATTTTATCGATGGCACTATCATAATGTTCCATGAAATCCAATTCCAAAGTAGCTGCGGAGGAGAGGAGGAATATCTTTTCTCGGAAGTTATAAAAAAGTGTTTTATGTTTAGAAAGTAATTGGGTAATCAATTCAAACTTTTTCTTATCTTCAAGAGCAGGGAGGTCATATTCTTGGCCATCTTCCAATCTCTCTAACCATTCAATTTTTCGATTAAGGGAAATAATTTGGAAATTGATATTAGCCAGGAGTTCCTCTTGGTTTAAACTTTGATTTTGGCTATTCAGTCGAGCAAGACTTCTTCTCAGTTGATCCAGATTATCCGATCGATTTTTAAGGAAGTTGTCATCTTGAGAATTCTCTGCCAAGCGATCAAATGCGAAAATTTTTTCTTCAGTCAACTCATTGATGATGGAGTTTTTGAGAAGTTGGATTCTTTGACTATTAGGTAGTTCCGGTATGATTTGAGAAAATTCTTTTTTAATAAACTTTAAGCCCTCCATGATACTGGCGGACTCTTGTCGAATCTGCTCTTGGATGACCAGATCGGCAATGATGTAACTTTCTAAATCTTTATAACGTAAATAAAGGTTTTGACTGAGTTGTTCAAGGGCATCAATCTTCTGCAACTGTTTTAAGTTTTCAATAAAATTCAAAGTTTGTTCTACCCGGTTTTCCATCTCCTTAAGGTCAAGGCTTTGTAGAAATTGGTTAATTTCCTCTGGATTTATGTTTTCTTCAACATTGTTGATAATACTTTGGAATTTTTGGTTCATCTTTTGGAGATAATCTTTATCTAGACTTTCCAATGATTTTTTTAATTCTAGTAGTTTATTACGAAAATTTTCTGAGATGATTTCTTTATTTTCATAATTGTCTTTTTTCAACTCTTCTATGTTAGCGATATCATCTTGCATCTTTTTAGAAAATTCTTTCACGTTTTCCTGGAAGTTTTTAATATCTTGATTATCAATTTTCTTAGTTTCACTTAAAATTTTTAATTTTTCATAGTCCCTTTCTAAGTTATTAAAATCTTCCCTCCTATCATGGAGTCCTTCGCGAAGATATTCTCCCCCTTCAAGAGATTGACTATAAATTTCTGCGGCAGTATTGATCTTGATTTCATTTGTGGAAGAATATCCTAGTCCGCCTTCAAGGTCACGGACTCTCAAATAGTAAAGGATCCGGCTTCCAGAAGGGGCACTTAGGTTATTAAGTGGTAAATTAAAGTTGGAAACCCAAAGAGTAGTTGGAGAAGTTACCGGTTGGCTTCTTAAATTTTTTTGAGGAATATTTCTTTTTTTTGGGGAGATTATTTTATAACGAAGCATAACATCTCTAAGGGAGATATCATCCTTGGCTAAGAAACTTATTGTAACAGTTTGGGGATGATCCAAACTGATAAAGGGGGACGGTTCAGTTATAGTTACTGTAGGTGGTTGATTTTTCCTAACATTGAGAGTAAAGAGGCTTTCTTTTGACCACTGACCATAACTATTTTTAACTCGAACAGTCAATAAAGTTTCTCGACTTAATGTCAATTCGATCGATAATTGATGGGGTGTAGAGATATTTACCTTTGGGATGATGGAGTTAGGAGCATCAGTTCCTGGCATCAAGGCTTTCACTTCGTGGGCGACCAAGGTTTGATTGTCTTGGTAAGTGAGGAGGAGTTGGATTTGACTTCTAATATCGGCGATAAGGTTATAAACACCTTCTTGGATATAGGGTTTCCGTTCATAGGGACGTTGAATGGTGAAAGTTTGAGCGGTTATTTCTGGGGGGAGGATGACATTAACCGGGAGAAGTCCAGTCTTGGATACCCTCCCCATACTTAGTTGGTATTCAATTTGAAAACTGTTGATCACATTGGTAATAACCAAACTTTCACCGGACTTGAGTTGCCATTTTTGTCCACCTCCCTTAAAAAGAGCTTCCCTATACTCACCATGAAAAGTGAGGCGATAGGATTCACCTTTGAGAACATATTCAGGATATTCCATGATTAGAGATGGCTCTTGATAATACCATAAGGTTTGAAAATTGTCCGTAAAGCGAGTATACTGGTTGGGTAGGATTAATACTAATAAAGGATAAATGAGCCATCCCACCAATCCCAATATGATTAAATTGGATTGAGGGGTCAGTTTCCGCCAAACTACACCCCAACTAATTTCAGAAAAAATCTCTTCAGCTAAATTGAATGGAACTTTATTAGGTCGATGGAATTGGTCTAAGGTATTGAGCCATCTAAACCCAAGCTCGAAACTGTTTTCCAGGTAATGAGAAAAATCTTTTAATATTCGGTAAAGTTTAAAGATAAGTAAGCAACCTCCGAAAATTCCGAGAAAAACATATCCATAAGGAAAAACTCTCTCTATTTTGATTGGAAGACGTTCAGTGAGATTGATGATAAAATATAAGCCATGATAGAGTCCCATCACTCCTCCCCAGATAAGAAGAAAATGAAGTGAAAGGATAGATGATACTTTTACTTTAAGTCGAAGATAGGGATGAAATAGTATTTTCATTTTTCTTTCACCAATTTTTGAAGTTCTCTTTCCAAAATATTGAGTCCTTTTTCAAGCAATTCTATTTCGATATTGAGAGGACAAAGTATCCTTATTACATTCATTTTGGAGCCAGCGGAAATAAGTAATAGGCCTGATTCTTGGCAACGATCAATAAGTTTTTTACAGAATTCTGGATCACCAGCATCAGGATGTCTATTCTTACAAAATTCTAGAGCTAGCATTGCCCCCAGTCCCCGAACCTCTCCAATAACATCATAAGTTTCATAAAGGTATTTGAATTTTTCGTGGATCAACTTTCCTCTTTCTAAAGCCATGGCAGGGAGGTTGACCTCTTTCATATAATCAAGGGTAGCCACCCCGGCAGCGCAGACTATGGGATTCCCTAAATAGGTGCCCCCCAACAAGCCTGAGGGTATGCCGTCCATAATTTCCTTTTTTCCCATCACTGCTCCGATGGGGTATCCAGCTCCCATTGCCTTGGCCCAAACTGAAAGATCGGGAATAAATCCTATATAATGTTGATAGGCTGCCCATTTTCCGGTTCTTCCGAATCCAGTTTGAACTTCATCAGTGATGATCAGGATTTTATTTTCATAACAAACCTTTTGTAATGCTACAAGATATTCGGGAGGCATGGTCAGGAATCCTCCTTCACCCTGAACTGGCTCAAAGATCACTGCAGCTATTTCCTCTGGGTTGACCGAGCTGCTAAAAAAAGCCTTCATAGCTTGGATTTCACCCTCTATGTAGTCATGACGATTTTGTCTATAACCATGATGAAAGTAACTCGGATAACGAAGACGATACACCTCTCCTGGGAGGGGACCACAGAATTTTCTATTCTTAGGTTTATCGGTAAGGGTCATCCCCATATAGTGTCGACCATGAAAAGCATTGGTGAAAGCAATGATCCCACTTCTCTGGGTATAGGCCCTGGCAATTTTGATCGCATTTTCAACCGAGTCTGAACCGCTATTGGTAAGGAAAACCTTAGTATCCTGTTTTTCCTTTCCATGGGGGAAGAGTTGGACTAACTTTTCGGCCAAATCTAAATAGAGATCATATCCGATCAACCCAAAACAAGTATGAGAAAAACGATCAACTTGATCTTTAACCACCTGATTAATCTTCTCTTGACAATGGCCAACTGCCATCACTCCGATCCCAGAGATGAAGTCAATATACTCTTTGTCGTTAAGGTCGGTTAATTTACTTCCTTGAGCTTTACGGATGGCGATGGTTGGGGCTATCCCTTTGGGAAGGAGTTGGCTTCTTCTTTTGATAAAATCAAGGGTTTTGTCCTCCATACGATATAACAATTATACCATAAGAGATAAGTTAGGATAGATGGTTACAAATTAAAAACTAAGCTTTATATGTTTAATCAGATAAAAGAATCTACGAAAAATATTAATAAGATAAATAAATCAATAAACAGGAATAAAAACAATTCCAATCAAGGGATAGGTGACACTGAAAAATTGATTACCATGGTTGAGAGTGGAGAACTTGGGTACTGCTTTTTTGATGATTATATTATAAGCCATATTGTTGTAAAGCAATACAACTTATACAAAAAATTTCTAAGGAGAGGTAATAATGGAAAATTTTAAAAATATGATTCGTCAAACATTATTTACCTGTTATTATCTATATTATGTTAGTTGATCAAACTTTGGAGGAATATCTGGGGAAATACCAATTCCATGCCATTCAAATTGATTTTCATTAGCCAATTCCCTTAGCTGATTTCTTCCATCGAAAATAATTCTTCTCTTCATGAGTTTGTTCATTTTGATAAAATCGGGATTTCTATAGGACCCCCATTCTGTACACAGAATAAGGGCAACGCATCCTTCCAGGGCTTCATAAGGATTATGGTAATACTGAATTCTTTGAGCAAAAATACCTTTTACATGTTCTATTGCTTTGGGATCGTGGACCGCCACTTCCGCTTGTTTTTCCAAGAGTTTTTCGATTACCTTAAGAGAAGGAGCATTGCGTATATCGTCAGTTTCCGGTTTGAAGGTCAGACCCCAAATCGCGAATCGTAATCCTTTCACTTTCCCAAAACGTTGAAAAATTTTATCTATGAAAAAATTCATTTGTTCTTCGTTGACCTTGTGAACTGCCGTAATAATATCTGCGGACAATCCCAAAGCTCGCGATTGATAGATAAGTCCTTGTACATCTTTGGGGAAACAAGAGCCCCCGTAGCCAACTCCCGAATAGAGGAAAGATTCTCCGATTCTTTTATCTTTAGTCATCCCTTTCCTCACTTGAGTAACATCAGCCCCAGTCTTTTCACTAAATCTGGCGATCTCATTCATAAAAGATATTTTGGTGGCGAGGAAGGCATTGGAGGCATACTTAGTGAGTTCTGCACTAACTATATCCATTCGTAGAATGGGATGATCGTTGAGGACAAAAGGAGCATAGATTTTCTTCATTACTTTATAGGCCTGGTCATTATCACAACCGATGATGATGCGGTCAGGTTTCATGAAATCTTCAACCGATGTCCCTTCCTTTAAGAATTCAGGATTACTAACAATATCGAATGAATGTGAAGTCGTTAATAGCATTCTCTTTATTCTTTCTCCAGTTCCTATAGGAACGGTAGACTTGTTTACGACAACTTTATATCCATTGATATTTTCCCTGATCTCCTCAGCCACCTTGTCGACATGTTGAAGATCAACTGTACCATCGGTTTTTTCGGGAGTACCAACTGCGATGAAGATAACCTCAGATTCCTTAATGGCTCTGGGGGTATTGGTAGTAAATTCGATATTTTTATTTTTCAAGTTACGTTTAAGAAGTTCATTGAGCCCTGGCTCATAAATGTCAGATATCCCTTGTTTTAGAGTGGCTATCTTTTGCTCGTTCTTATCGACACAGATTACCTGGTTGTTAGTTTCGGCGAGACAGACCCCTGTTACAGTCCCAACATATCCGGTTCCTATTACCGCTATTTTCATAATGGATTGTATTGATATAATTTAAAACTATTTAATAAACTAGCTTAATGTTTATTAAATAGTTTATCAATCTGCTCTCCAGATACTTTCCAGGAGAATTTATTTATCCTATCTTTAATTATATCATAATGTGAGGAAATCTTATTGGGGTTGTTGGAATAATAGGAGATTGATCTGATTAATGACTTTATCCGGTAAGGATTAAAGAAAAGAGTGGGGATTTTATCTGGAATAATTTCTCTACTGCTGGGGATATCGGAAAGGAGAGGGAGGGTTCCCAAAGATAGAGATTCTAATATAGGGAGGCCAAACCCTTCAAATAAGCTAGGATAGATGCTAAAAGCTGCTTCACTGATGAAGCCATGCAACTCATTTTCTGGTAATTTTGGGGTAGTAAGAATGATCTTTGAATCCCTAATCTTCCCTTTTCCTCCTACCATCAAAAGGGGGAAAAAGTCGGGGGTAAAATTTCTTTTATTCTTGGCTTTCATCGCCTGAGTGAAACCTTTGATCAAGAAGTGGTAATTTTTCCTAAAGGTATAACCACCGAAATAAATAGCATATTTTTTCGATTTCAGGCCATACTTTTTTAAAAAAGGTTTTGAGAGTTGGGAGTTACTGACAATCGGAGATCCAGGAGATATTACCTTGGTTATTTTCGACACTCTATCACCAAAAATATTATAAAGACATTGATAGGTGGTTTTTGAAATAGCTATGAGATTGTGGATGTGGGGTAGATGTTGTTTGATTAGGAAATAATCGCTAATTCCTCTTCGAGTGATCATTTTAAGTGGGGTTCTTCCTTTAAAAAGAAAATTGGGGGTGAGGAAGAGAGTAGGAATAATGTCATGAATTACCACAGAATAGGGGATAGGGGGTAAGCGATTAGGTAGTTCCAGGTGTGGGAAGAGGATGTATTGAGCCTGGTATCGTTTAGTAACTTCTGGATCCAGAAAAATATTTTCAAATTTATTGTCAGGATGAGGAATAATGTGAAAAGTGATTGAAGAAGACATGGGAAAGTGAGCGGGAGAAGGGGAAAGGTATTCTTGGGCTACCATTTCCACAGTCATTCCCGATAGAGCAGGAATTAGAATGTGGTAGTGGTTATCACAGTTTTTCTCCCATACTTTGATTAAAGATTTAAGGTAGCTGTGAAATCCACTTCCCCGATACCTCGGTTCTACTAAGTATTTTCCATTAACGATAATTCGACTCATGCCTTAGTTTTGAAAGAGTAAAACCGTTCCTTCCCAAAGCCATGGAGACGGAGTTTAACGGCATTGATATCATTCAAATTAATTAATTTTTTAATCAGAATATAATAAGACTCTATAACTGTCATTTTTCCGGTTAAAAGTCGATGATAGAATTCTCCAATCACTTTAGGAAGATTTTCTGAAAATAGAGGACCTTGGGATGTGATTAGAGTTTGGGTGCCACGAGAAAAAAAGGCTTTCCTAAGTTGAGGGTGATCGCTATAGCAGTTGGAAAGAAAAACCAGGAGTGGGGTTTGGGGTAATTGAGCGATATCAGTTAAGGAGAGGAGGCCGTTAGCCTCTGAATTTTTGCTTAGAAATCGAAATCCCTTTTCGGTTTCCTCTCCATGAGCCACCAGATGGAGGCTATCTCTATCCATTGCTTGTAGTAGCATTTTTTTTTGATCTCCGGTTATGAATTCTGTTGAGAAATAGGGTTTTAACTTAAAGGTATCTTTAAGAGTTTTTTCTTCTTTAGTCATGGAATGGTCTTCACCGGTATTGAATGAAATGAAACTATGGAGTTGTCGTCGTGATTTTGTTGGTTGATGGAAATAAAGGATAGGATTCTTTCTCCATACCCATCCCTCGTTTTTCCCACCAGAACTGTAAAGTATTTCAATTGGGAAGGATGGCGGATTAGGGGAGTAAGTAATTCGATGATTGATGAATGGAAAAATTTCATGAAACCCTCCCAACTCAAATAGGCGACTCCCTATTCCTTGTAACTCAGACAGGGTAATATCATCATGGCTGGTCAATAATTTTTGTGCCTGGGCAATTAGACTATGTACTTCTGGAGTTTTTCTAAGAGTAAGATTTTTTTTAAATCCGGAGAAGTGATGGTGGTAAAAAGTGAAGGAAAACCTCTTTTCATCTTCCCCATTTACCATAAGCAAATGGTCTTGGATATGGTTTCGGTTTTTCCAAGCTGCCATAACCCATTGGGGATTTGAAAAAAATTTTTTTCGGACCTTCCCATCTCCAAAAATTCTGAGAGGGCGATAATGGTTTTTAGAGAGAAAATAATATTTTTCATTTTCACTTTTGAATCGGTAAAGACCATAGAGATAATTTCGATAATAGAATCCATAATTTTCTCCCTTTCTTAGCCGGTAAGTTGAGTTTTTGAGAAGGACTTTCTCTTCGGTTAAAAGGTTTAATTCTAAAGGTGTAAGTTTAATAATAACAATTGACATAAAATAGTGTTATATAGTTTAACCTTATTCAATCAGGTAGAGTACTATAAAGATGTAACCATTATTTTTTATAGTTTAGCCATGAACTCAAGCTATTATCATCATAGGATATGGTAGAATTAATCGTGGCTATAATTTTGTTTCGTCATATAAATAGCATTTTGTTATTTTCCTATCAGTGTTCGGTTCGTTTATTATGGTTTTCCTTTTTCATAACATTTGGCTTTGCAGATCAGGTTTTGTTAGAGAACTTTTTTCAAAAAAGAGGTTATGAGTTTCAGATAAAGGATAAAAGGGAGACATATCAACATGATAAGGAATTGTTTTGGGAATTTCAGGCTTTTAACAAGCTCTTTAAAGTTGACAAATATGTTTATTTTTTTAAGCAATTACCTATTTTAAAAAATAACCGAATACGAATTACTCAAGAGGATTTTGACTTTTTGAAAAAAGTGGTAAAGTATTATGAAGAACGAAAGAACATTCATCAAAAAGTTGATAATGATAAGGAACCTAGTCACACTACTACTGAGAAACAATCAACTAAAAAGGAAAAAAAAATTCCTTCTAATAATAATTCTCCACCAAAAAAAAACCTAACGAATAATCTTCAAACTCAATCTAACAAACAAAGCTTTCCCCCATCTCTAGAAAAAGTTAAAAATTCTTCAATAGAAGAGAATACCATTGATGATCTTTATTCGGTCGATAAATTATATAAAATTGACTATGTTTTTCTTGATCCCGGTCATGGGGGGAAGGATCCTGGAGCTACTTTCTATGGCTATGTTGAAAAAGATTTAACCTTGAGCCTATCTCAAGAGTTAGCGAAAATATTGAGAGAGGCAACCTCTGATTTTAAAGTTGTTTTAACACGCAATGATGATACTTATTTGAGTTTGGGAGAAAGGTGTACTATTGCTAATGAAGCCCTAAAGCCGAATGAAAATGGAATATTTATTTCTGTTCATCTTAATATTTGGATTGATCCAGAGGTGCGGGGAATTGAGGTGTTCTATCTATCTGGGAATGACAAAGTGATTCAAAGAAAAACCTATAAGCATTTGGAAGATTTGGTTGGTACTCAAGAGGGCTACTTTAAAAAAATATTCAGTTATCTAAAGGTGATACAGTATCAGATTGAGAGCCGGTTCCTTTCCTATCTGATCATTAAAAATATTGAAAGCAATATCAAGGCATCCATTCCTCGGGGATATAAAGAGGAGTCTTTTTATATACTAAAAGGGGTTTTGATGCCATCGGTTTTATTGGAGCTAGGATTTCTTTCTAATCGTGAAGACATAAAACTCCTTAACGAAAAGGATAAACGAAATAAAATCCTTAAGCAGATATCCACTGCAGTTATTAATTACACGAAAGAATTCAAAAAGAGTAATGGGTTTAGAGATGACTATTATTTTGACAAATTCCTATCCTTGGAGTAGTTAGGGTTAGGGGGTAAAGTCTGAGAATCTGAGAAATTTCCCTTCATAAGTCAGTCGAATCGATCCAGTAGCTCCATGACGGTTTTTGGCCACTGTAACCCGTTTGATCTGTTTATTAAAATCCTCTTCCTCTTCGTTATCTTGTTTATCCTGACCTTCACTGATGAAAAGCACCAAGTCTGCATCCTGTTCGATAGCACCTGACTCTCGGATGTCAGAGAGTCGAGGGGTTTTGTCATCACGGTTGTCGGCAGAACGATTGAGTTGAGTAAGAGCAATAACAGGAATATCTAATTCCCGGGCTAGATTTTTCAATTGTTTAGAAATAAGAGAAATTTGTTGTTCTCTAGGGATGCGACTATCAGAAACGTTGATGAGCTGAAGGTAGTCAACGATGATGACATTGACACCTTCCTTCTTCATTTTCTTAGCCTTACTACTTAACTCTTGGATGGTAATACCAGGGGTGTCATCGATATAAATTTGGGTATTTTTTACCTTATCAACGAAATCGATCAGAGATTGCCATTTATGGTCGGGAATATCAGCTTTGCGAAGTTCTTTTAAGGTGGTTCCGGTTTGACTTGCCATGAATCGCATACAAATTTCACTTTTTGACATTTCCAGAGAAAAAACACCCGTAGAAAATTTTTGGGTTATTGGTAACGATTCATTTAGATAACTGGTGATGGGATCTCCCATAGCAATCCGTTCGATCATGTTAAGTGCTAGAGCTGTTTTTCCCATACCTGTTCTTCCTCCGATAATGATTAGATTGGCTTTTTGAAAGCCAACGATAATATTGTCAAGTTCCCGAAATCCAGAGAGAATTCCCGACACTTGTCGGCTACGGTAATTATTTTCCAAAAATTCGATAGAGCGAACCAAAGGAATTTTAATATGCTCATATTCTCGGTACTCTGAGACAGATAAGTCGAAAAGGTTTTGTAGGAAATTCTCTAAAATTTCTTTAGAGTCATCTTGGTTAAGGGAACGGTCAATGATCTGACCACAAATGTCGATCAAAAAGCGAAGGTTGGCCTTTTCCTTAACGATGTCGGCATAGTAATCGATATTGGAGGTAGTAGGGACTGAATCGATCATATTTGAGACATAACTCATCCCTCCAGCTTTGTCGAGTATTTCTTTTTTTTTTAAAATATCTCCAATGGTTACGATATCAAAAGGAGCATCCCCTTCTTCTTGACGGTATTCAACCAAAGCCTTGGCGATAATCCGATTCCTTCCATCATAGAAATCTTCCGGCTTTAATTTTGGGAAAATATGATCATAGAGATTATTTTTAAGGATAACTGTACCCAAACATGCCAGCTCTGCCTCCAAATTGTGTGGGAGTACATGTTTTTTTTCTGTTGTTGCGACCAAAATTTTCTATAAATCAATCTTCAGATTGATCTTCAATATTTTGAAGGTCAACTTTTAAAACCGAGGAAAAATTTTTATTAAAAACGATATGGATATCGTAGTGTCCCAAGGTTTTGATCGGGCTCTTAATAATAATATTTCGACGGTCAATATCCAGATCATGATGGGTTTTAAGATAGTCCTGAATATCGATAGAAGTGATGGCTCCAAATGCTTTTCCCTCCTTACTAGCTCTAATGTATAAGATAGCATTTTCTATTTTATTTATTTTATCCGTTATTTCCTGATAGATTCTTTCGCGTTCAGCGATATGATTGCGAAATTCTTCCTTCTGCTTTTCCAAAATTTTTAATGCTGTATCACTTTTTCGGACAGCAAGTCTCTGAGGGATTAGATAGTTATTAGCATAACCATTTTTGACTTTAACAATATCACCGGGATTACCCAAATGATTGACTTCTTTTAATAAAATAACTTCCATATTGAACCTCCGTTAATCGGTTAGAAAATTCTGATAGCGATAATGTTTACGATAATGGATCCAAGTGTCAGTGAATCCCATGGTCATAAGACTAATGAGAAATAGATTAATCCAAATCATAATTTCTATTTTTAGCATTAAGGTAATAACTAACGTAAGAGATATAAAAACTAGGAAAGGGAAATTTAAAATAGGTTTTCCCAAAAAATTTTGTTCTTTAAAATAAGCAAAGAGAATTGAGAAGCCCTGAATCAAGTATAAAAAAATGAAAGAAGCAAGTCCAGAAATAATTATTTCTCCGGTTAGTTTCGCCCAATAAGGAACATTTTTTGAGATCATGCTATTTAAACTAAAAAATTGTGAATATGCCAAAAAGGCGACAATGATCATAATAAATACCCAGGCAAATATCTTGGGAAAATAAATCTGTGAAAGACGGATATTTAAATGAAGTATTTTTTTACCAATGATCTTAGTAAGAATTATAAAATAGAAAGTATTGAAGATATTATTTAATGTTCCAATGAAATTGAGAAGAGTTTCCAATACCATTTGATTCAGAGAAGAGTTTTCCCAGAGTGGTTTTTGAATTCCAGGTGTTTTGTTGGTATTGTTTAACAGTGTTTGGATTTCCTTGCGAATATCTTGCCCCTGAAAAAGGAATTTTAAATAATCGATATCAAGAAATACTTCCAAAATATTCTTTAAAGCTAAATGATAAATGAGATTAGCAAAAAGAACGATGGCAATTAAGACTGAGAAATCAATTAGAATTGTTTTGTAAAGAATGAACATCAAAACGATGGAAAAAAAAAGGTGTCCCACTCTTTCCAAATGGGCTAGCTTTCCCATGAGTTCATCGGATACTGAGGGGATAAACCAAACCCAATTGAGAGAGATAGTTACTAGCAGTAAAGCGGAAATTAACAAGAATATTAAATTTCTGTTAAAATTAGTTAATGGGACACTCAGCCCTCTAATAATAAGAGATTCTTCATTTTTATTAAACTCGAAAGTCAAAACCAGAAAGGAAAAAATAACAAAGAAATCTAGATTAAAGGAACTAGAGTTGGGGAAAATAACTAAAAAGATATTGAGAAGTAAGAGAGATGTTATGAGTAGAGGATTAAGAGGTCGTCCCCTTAATTGTAAAAGAGTTGAATTGACCTTTGTCTCCATTTTCTGTCATAACCTTATGTTAATTTAATCGCGTGAATGACTTATACAGGTTTTTTCTCTTTTTCTTTTTTTTCAGATTTCTCAAAAAATCGAAGAGCTTTTTTATCCAGATGAATAATTATATATCGTAGAACATCATCCATCAATCTTATTTCTTTAACGATTTTTTTTATTGTTACTCCTGGAGCATTTATTATATAAGCATAATAATGTCCGTGAGTATTTTTCAAAATGGGATAGGCAAATTCTTTGACTCCTAGATCTTTATTTGAAACTACTTTAGCGCCAAGTTCAGTCATTAAACTTTCGACTTTCTTGCGAATTTCCTGATAATTGTCTTCACGGGAGGAGTAAATCATGGTAATTTCATAATTACTTTTTTTGTTCAAATTTTCCATTTAAAGTCAGATCCTTTTTATTAAATTAGCTTCAAAAATCTGTTTTTTATAGCCAGTTTAAAAATGAATACCTTATTATTATAACATAAAAAGAAAAATAATTCAATTTGGAGATAGCATATAATAAATAATATTCAATAAACCTGAATTCAAAAAATAAATTGAACAGATTTATCAAAATAAAACTTTGAAAAGAGTAAGGGAGTAGAACAATTTAGAATTTTTTTAGTTCATAAAAGTTTATTTTATGGGACAGTGAAAATTCAGAGACCTCTGCGGTTAATAAAATCACTAAAAGAAAGTATAACCGCAGAGATACGCAGAGAATTTACTGCGTCCCCCCCTCTTCATAAGCTCCCATATCCGGGCGACCCACCCGACCATATCCACGGGCATCGGTGGCAGTGAGATCATCGGTATTGTTTGGCGGACTCTCTTGTGTGGTCAAATCGGGATCGCTATACCAATCGGTATTGTTTATACTGTAATAGAGATTGGCTTCCGGATAAGGATTCCCTGTTTCACTCTTCACTCCCCTCACATAGACTCCCTTATCCTTGGCCGGGCTATTATTACCGATAGAGATGGTATTGACCTCACCTCCATTATCAGCTAAGTTGCCCAGTCCGGGATTATCGTCAATAACCTCCTTGCTATTAATGGCAACAGGATAGGTGTTGGTATCACTGTTTTCTAAACGAATTTCTGTTGCTGTGGTGGAAGGAGTAGTCCCTCCCTCAATAACGGAGTAATACAAATTCACAGTTTCTGTACTGGCGTTATCATTGCGTAAATAGATATTCCCAGCATTATTCCCCGATAAAATCATATTTATCAAGGTGAGTGGTCTTCCGTCACCATCATGATAGATCCCGCCGCCTCCACCTCTATCAGCCTCATTACCTGAGAAAGTAACATTGATCAAGGTGGGGGAGGAGGAACTGAGATTAAACATCCCTCCCCCATTTCCAATAGCCCCATTATCTGAGAAGGTAACATTGATCAAGGTGGGGGAGGAGGAACTGAAATTATACATCCCGCCTCCATTTATATCAGCAGTATTACCCGAGAAGGTAACATTGATCAAGGTGGGGGAGGAAGAACTGAAATTATACATCCCTCCCCCATTTCCAATAGCCCCATTATCTGAGAAGGTAACATTGATCAAAGTGGGGGAGGAGGAAGAATTATTATATATCCCGCCTCCACTACCCTGAGCTATATTACCCGAGAAGGTAACATTGATCAAGGTGGGGGAGGAGGAAGAATTATTATATATCCCGCCTCCATCACTAGCTGTATTACCCGAGAAGGTAACATTGATCAAGGTGGGGGAGGATGAACTATTATACATCCCGCCTCCTTGACTCTCATTACCATTGGTAATGACCACTCCATAGAGAAGAGCTGTACTGTCAAGGTCACTATTATTAAACACCTCCTTGTCGTTATTACCGTCAAGGCGGGTTTTTCCCGATCGATCATAGTCTCCGGAACTTCCGGCAGTAAAACCACCTACCAGAGCTACATGGTTCTTCATAACATAACTGGCAGCCGGATTATAAGTTCCCGATGCCATCAATACCACATAGATCTTACTCTCGCTAGCATCACCAATCCCATCTATCATCACCTGTATATCTCCACTGGCATTAGCCCAGGAACTCCCGTCACTGTTACCAGTACCAGTTTCCTTAACATAACGGGCCATCACATCAGCTCCTGCTATATAATTAGAAAAGATCGTCTTACTTATATTATCATAGTTGACAAGATCGAAGGGAATAACTCCATTTTCAATAATACTCTTAAATGTACCATCTGTAGTAAGAACATCAGCATAAAGATCAAGATTGCCGACTACCGGGGAACTTTTATCGTAAACATTTGCTAAAGCACTATCGCTATACCACTTATACAATTGTTTTTCTATAGAAGGAGTAGGATAATCCGATGCAGGGATTGCAGTCAAGCTAACGACCAAGACAGTGTCTAAGAGATCAGTTCCCCGATAAAACCTAACCTGATATTGTTTGTTGATGTATTTCGCATATAGGGTAAGGTCATTGCTTACCACCCAGTTAAAATCATACCGAGTAGTAAAAGTACCGTCTGTATACCAACCCTCCAAAGAAGAATAATGCTCGGGGGGAGTGGGATCAGCAGGCTTAGCTACAGGGGTTAAGCTATCCACCGTTACGGGGTCAATAGCACTCCCTCCATCGGCATCAAAACTCACCTTGTATTGCTTATTAGTCCACCGGGCATAGATTATGGTTTGGGTAGTAATGTCAGTAGTGGTGAAATCGAAAATATTTCCTCCAATAATAGCATCATACCATCCTTTGAATCCATAGTGTTCCCGGGATGGATCTGATGGAGGGGAAACTTTCTCTCCATAAAGGATATATTCTGTGGCAGTAGGATCAGCACTTATGAGTCCTCCGTTAGCATTGAAGATTACCCCATAGTACCTGGTTAGGGTTACCGTATAGTCGGATGTAGTTTTATCAGATGCGGTTACCGTATAAGTGTTATTTGTGGAGAAGTCCTGAGCCACTCCCGATGCCGGAGAGATATTCGATCCACTATGAACAATAGTTGGAATTAAACCGGTAATCCCTTCCACATTGGTAACCGTCTTAGTTATAGCCCGATTATTAGAATCAATATCCATTGCAATATTCTCTTTCAGGAGTGGATTATCTGTTTCTCGAAAAGCAAACGAGATAATCTCTTTGCTGCCCATCTGTTGCTCTAATACTCCTACGGTATAAGTGGCAGAGGTAGTTCCATCCTGGGCTGTTACGGTAAAATTATGGGTAGCATTACCACTGAAATCCATATTGGTAGTGTATTGTCTGTTTTCATTTAATGATAGATCTTTGTTATTACCATCTTGGAGGGTAGCTCCCTTACCTACTTCCAGAGTGAACATAACACTACTTACATCAGCTCCTTTAAAGAGTACGGTAATGTTGTTTCCGTTAGGAAAGAACTCTTGATTGTCATGAAGGACAATAAGAGAACTGTCGGAGTTCTTTTCAGTGGTGATGGAGTAGGTTATGTCATTAGTAACCCGATAGTTACCGATGATTAAACCTTTTTTTGCAGTTAGTTGATAGGTGGTGTGGTAGCTTAGATCAGTTATTGGAGTTATTTTTATTTGATTAGCTGTTTGAGTAGGTTCAATCTTTAAAGTGATGGGATTCCCCCCCCCCCCCCCCCATGTCCAGGAGCTCTATTTGGCTGGTTAAAGAGTTGACATAACTATCCATATTTCCTAGTGACTGATCGAATGTCAACAAAAATGAGGTATCTAACGGAATAGCATTGGTGTCGTTAATTGGACTTCCATTACCATCGATAATGGAAAAAGACGAAATCCCCAGAGAATCATAACTTATGCTGGGAGCAGTGCCTCCCTCATCTGTTGTTCCACAGGACAGGTAAAGTCCGATCAGCAGTAAACAGATTATAGAATAAATGACTTTAGATATACTGTTTTTATATAATTTGATTGGATTGCTTTTTATATACATGTTTTTCCTTCAAAAAAATTGTTTCATTTATTTAAATTTTGATTTACTTAAATAATACTATGCTTTTAACATCTTTACAAGTGAAATATGAAATCATTCAGGTTTTTTCTAGTTCATAAAGTTTATCTTATGGGACAATGAAAGCTCAGTGATTTCTGAGTTAATTGAAAATCACTAAAAAATAGAAAAATTTTAAGTGAAGGTAGTATGACCGCAGAATATTTACATATTATATATAAATTTGGTTTTTTATTTCTTTGTTTTTAAGCGAATGTTGAATTAATATAATTTATGGCTTCGGCCAACAGTATTTGTGATTTCCTTCCCCAACCCCCCAAAGTAAAGTTAAGGGGGTCAGAGAAGGCTACAAAAAATAAACAAACGAAAATATCACCCCCCGTAGTTGAAGGATAGTTTCCTGTCCTCCTCGACTCCGCTCGGAGGATCAGGGAGAATTTACGGCGCAGTCCCCCCCTCTTCATAAGCTCCCATATCCGGGCGACCCACCCGACCATATCCACGGGCATCGGTGGCAGTGAGATCATCGGTATTGTTTGGCGGACTCTCTTGTGTGGTCAAATCGGGATCGCTATACCAATCGGTATTGTTTATACTGTAATAGAGATTGGCTTCCGGATAAGGATTCCCTGTTTCACTCTTCACTCCCCTCACATAGACTCCCTTATCCTTGGCCGGGCTATTATTACCGATAGAGATGGTATTGACCTCACCTCCATTATCAGCTAAGTTGCCTAGTCCGGGATTGTTAATGATAATTGATTCAATATTAATGTTGATAGGACTATTTATATCCCAGCGAATTCCTGTTGCAGTGGTGGAGGGAGTAGTCCCTCCTTCAATAACAGAGTAATACAGATTTACAGTTTCAGACGTATCATTATATAAATAGATATTCCCATTATCATTATTCCACAAGATCGCATTTATCAGAGTAAGTGGTCGTCCGTTACTATCATGATAGATCCCGCCTCCATTATCAGCAGTATTGCCTGAGAAGGTAGCATTAATCAAGGTAGAAGAGGAAGAAAAAGTATTAGCCATTCCGCCTCCACGATTAGCCGTATTGCCCGAGAAGGTAACATTGATCAAGGTGGGAAAGGAAGAAATACTATTATACATTCCCCCACCCCCACTCCATCCTTGTACTAGACCTCCATTACCAGCAGTATTGCTTGAGAAGGTAACATTGATCAGGGTGGGGGAAGAAAGCTGATTACCCATCCCGCCGCCACCATCAGCCGCCTTATTGTCCGAGAAGGTAGTATTGATCAAGACAGGAGAGGAGTTATTATTAAACATTCCCCCTCCTTGACTATCATCATTAGCCGTATTGCCTGAGAAGGTAACATTGATTAGGGTGGAGAAGGAGGTAAAACTATACATCCCGCCTCCAAAATCAGCCTCATTGCCTGAAAAGGTAACATTGATCAAGGTGGGAGAGGAATTACGATTATCCATCCCGCCTCCATTTCCATTAGCATTACCATTGGTAATGATCACTCCATAGAGAAGAGCTGTACTATCAAGGCCATTATTGTTATTATTGAACACTTGCTTGTTATTATTACCATCAAGGCGGGTTTCTCCCGTTCGACTATAACTCCTAGCAATAAAACCACCTACTAAGGCCACATGGTTTTTCATAACATAACTGGCGGCCGGCTTATAAGTTCCCGATGCCATCAATACCACATAGATCTTGTTCTCGTTAGCATCATTGATCCCGTCTATCATCGCCTGTATATCTTCACTAGCATTATTCCAAGAACTTCCGCCACCTGTACCAGATGTAGTCCCCTTCACATAACGGGCAATCACATCAGCTCCTGCTATATAACGAGAAAAGATCATCTCGCTCATATCATCATAATTAGCAAGATCAGAGGGGATAACTCCATTTTCAATGATACTCTTAAATGTACCATCTGTAGTAAGAACATCAGCATAAAGATCAAGATTGCCGACTACCTCAGAATTCTTATCGTAAACATTTGCTAAACCACTATCGCTATACCACTTATACAATTGTTTTGCAGCAGTCGGAGTAGGATAATAAGATGCGGAAATCACATCCAAACTAGTAACCGGAATAGTTTTCAGGAGATCGGTTCCTTGGTAAAATCTAACCTGATATTGTTTGTTGATGTATTTCGCATATAGGGTAAGGTCATTGCTTACCGTCCAATTAAAGTCATATTGGGTAGTGAAGCTACTGTCTATGTACCAACCTTCCAAAATATAATGATTTGTGGCAGGGTCAATAGGTCTATCTATAGGGGTTAAACTCTTCACCATTACGGGAGAGATAGCAGTTCCTCCAGCTGTGTCAAAACTCACTTTGTATTGTTTGTTAGTCCACTGAGCATAGACTGTAGTTTGGGTGGTAATGTCAGTAGTGGTGAAATCGAAAATATTTCCTCCAGTAATAGCATCATACCATCCTTTGAATCCATAGTGTTCCTGAGATGGATCTGATGGAGAGGAAACTTTCTCTCCATAAAGGATATATTCTGTGGCAGTAGGATCACCACTTATGAGTCCCCCGTTAGCATTGAAGATTACCCCATAGTAACTGGTTAGGGTTACCGTGTAGTCGGATGTAGTTTTATCAGTTGCGATTACCGTATAGGTTTTAGCCGTGGAGAAATCCTGAGCCACTTCTGAAGCCGGAGAAATATTTGAGCCACTATGGACAATATATGGAACTAAACCGGTAATGCCTTCTACATTGGTAACCGTCTTAGTTACGGTTCGATTGTTGGCATTAACATCCATCACAATATTCGCTTTCAGATGTGAATTATCTGTTTCTCGGAAAGCAAACGAGATAATCTCTTTGCTGTCCATTTGTCGCTGCAATACTCTTATGGTATAGGTAACAGAAGTGCTTTCATCCTGGGCTGTTACGGTAAAACTATGGGTAGCGCTACCACTGAAGTCCATATTGGTGGTGTATTGATTATTTTCATTCAATGGTAAATTATTATTACCTTGTTGGAGAGAAGCTCCTTCACCTACTTTTAGGGTGAGCGTAACACTGCTGGGATCAGATCCTATCGGCAAGAGTATGGGAATGTCATTTCTGTTAGGGAAAAACTCTTTACTGTCATAAATAACAATAAGAGAACTGTCGGAGTTTTTTTTAGTGGTAATGAGGTAGGTTATGTCATTGGTGGTCTGGTAGTTATTGACAGTTAATCCTTTCTTTAAGGTTAGTTGATAGGTAATGCCACCGCCTAGATAAATTCCTGGAGTTATTTTTACCTGATTAGGTGTTTGAGTAGGTTCAACCTTTAAAAGTAAAGGTAATAGGGATATTTTATTACCTGTGAGTGTTATTTGTTTAGCTAAAGAGTTAACATGATCAGCCATATTTCCTAGTGATTGATCGAATGTCAATAAAAATGAAAATGAAATATCAAACGGTATAGCATTGGTGTCGCCAATTGGAACATCATTTTCATCCACAACAGAAAAAGATGAGACTCCCAAAGGATTATAGTCTATGATGGGAACGGTACCTCCGTCATTTGACTTCTCCCCCGCACAGGATAGATAGAGTCCGATCAGCAATAGATAGAACACAAAGTAGATGGCTTTAAACATGCTATTTCTATATAATTTCACTTGATTGGTTTTTGTATTCATTTTGAATCCTAATTATATTTAATATGTTTTAACGTAATTAAAAAAATTCTTTAATTATGATCGACATTTAAAACTTAATTATATATTATTAAAGCATTTAAACAAGCAATTTTATTGAAATTTTGATAACATTTAAGTATTTTTTCATAATTTTTTTATTAAATTTATAAATTATTTGAACTCAAGAATTTTTTCGGTTAAATTTACTAAAATAAAGATTTTAGGATAGTAAATAAATAAAATTATAAAAAGTTTGGTGAGATGAAAAATCTTTTGTCCATAATAGTTTGTTTCTTCAAATTATGGTAAGTTGGAATAATTGGAATTTTATCCTTAAACTCTAGTTTTTTTTGTTCTTTGAATTTGGTAAATGAATTTATTTTTAGCAATAAAATGAATTAGCTTACCCAAAATTATACCTCTATTCACACTCATTTAAGATAAGTTGAAATGCTTCTTGTTATAAAAATTTCTTATTTTTTGTTTGATTTAAAAATTTTTTTATTAGTTCGTATAGTAGTATACTAATAGTATAAACTGTTTCTTTTAATATAATAGTGATTCTTAAATTAATTAAACTATAAACTATATTGGAATATTCTATTAATCCATGTTATACTAACTTGAATAGTTAAATAATATGTAGTAGCTTTAAAGGTGCAAGTTATTTTTTTATTGATTACGATCAGTTTGATTTTAGCTGGTGGATTTTTAATTGCTTTTATTATATCTGCCCGTAATGGACAATTCAATGATACTTATACCCCATCTATAAGAATGCTTTTTGACGAAAAAGCTAATCAAGATAATAACAAAGAGGCTAAAAAATGAAAAAGATTGAAAAATTTTCTTATGATAATAAGATAGTTGCAGCATTTGCTTTCGCCACGCTTTTCTGGGGAGTGGTAGGAATGTTAGTCGGTTTATTAGCGGCTTTCCAAATTTATTTGCCCGATCTGAATTTTAATTTGGAATACACTACCTTTGGTCGAACACGGCCTCTGCATACCAATGCGGCGATTTTTGCTTTCACCGGAAATGCTATTTTCTGTGGTGTTTATTACTCTTTGCAACGGCTTCTTAAGGCAAGGATGTATAGCGATTTTCTCAGTTGGGTCAATTTCTGGGGATGGCAATCTATCATTGTCGTGGGTGCGGTGACAATCCTCATGGGGTTCACCACTAGCAAGGAATATGCAGAGTTGGAATGGCCAATTGATATTGCGATTGCGGTTATCTGGGTGGTATTTGGTTGGAATATGTTTGCTACTATTTTAAGAAGAAGAGAGCAACATCTTTATGTGGCTATTTGGTTTTATTTGGCTACCTTTGTTACTGTAGCAGTGCTTCATATTTTTAACTCCCTTGCGGTTCCGGTTAATTTTTTAAAAAGCTATTCAGTTTATGCAGGGATGCAAGATGCACTCGTCCAGTGGTGGTATGGCCATAATGCGGTAGCTTTTTTTCTAACAACCCCCTATTTAGGGCTTATGTATTATTTCCTTCCCAAGGCAGTAGATCGTCCAGTTTATTCTTATCGCTTATCAATTATTCATTTTTGGGGATTGATCTTTATTTATATTTGGGCGGGTCCCCATCATTTACTTTATACTTCATTGCCGGGATGGATTCAACTTTTGGGGACAACTTTTTCTGTAATGTTGATTGCACCTTCCTGGGGAGGAATGATCAATGGGTTACTAACTTTACGGGGAGCTTGGGATCGAGTTCGAGATAATGGAGCATTAAAATTTTTTGTTGTTGGAGTCACTGCCTATGGCATGTCCACTTTTGAAGGACCTATGTTGTCAACCAAAAATGTTAATGCCATTAGCCATTATACCGACTGGACCATTGCTCATGTTCATATCGGAACTTTGGGATGGAATGGCTTTATCTCTTTTGGGATGCTCTATTGGCTTTTTCCCAAACTTTATCGTACTAAGATCTTTTCTGAGAAGCTAGTTAATATTCATTTTTGGATAGGTACTTTGGGGATTTTGTTTTATGTCGTACCACTCTATGGTGCTGCATTCACTCAATATTTGATGTGGCAGAAATTTACGCCGGAAGGGTTTTTGGGTTATCCTGACTTTTTGGAAACCGTTCTTCAGATCGTTCCCATGTATATTACCCGAAGTTTTGGAGGAACCCTTTATCTTGTTGGGGTGATTATCATGATTTATAATGTGATTAAAACGGTGAAGGCTGGAAATCTGGAAAAAGAAGAAGCAGCTGAAGCCCCTGCTCTAGAAAAACATATTCCTCATAAGGGGGAACATTGGCATCGGATTTTAGAGAGGAAACCTACTTCTATGTTTATTTGGATTACTATTGCCATATTGATTGGTGGAATTGTTGAAATTGTACCAACTCTTTTGGTCAAATCAAATATTCCTACGATTTCTTCAGTCAAGCCATATACTCCTCTTGAACTACAAGGAAGAGATATCTATATTGCTGAGGGTTGTAATGCCTGCCATTCTCAGATGATCCGACCTTTTCGGCATGAAATAGAAAGATACGGAGATTATTCTCGTTCGGGAGAATTCGTCTATGATCATCCCTTTCTGTTTGGATCAAAACGAACTGGTCCTGACTTGGCGCGAGAGGGAACGGGGAAGCTCAAGAAACCCAATGCGTGGCATTTTAACCATATGCTTGAACCAACTAGTGTTTCTCCGGGATCTATTATGCCTCGTTATCCATGGTTGTTCACGAAAGACATCGATGTTCGCAGTACTACTGCCAAAATGGCAGCCATGAAAACTTTAGGAGTCCCTTATACCGATGATGAAATTCGTAACGGCAAAGAGGATCTTAAAAAACAAGCTCAGATCATTGTAGATGACCTGAAGTCAAATGGCATCGATGCGAACCCTGGTAAAGAAATCATCGCTCTTATCGCCTATTTACAACGTCTGGGTGTCGATTTTGAAAAAGCTGGGATAGAAAAAGACTACGCAGACTATTAAAATGAGATATATCAAACATTATTTAGCGGGAATTGAAGGTGTAGAGATATTTCCGATTCTTTCCTTTTTTATTTTTCTAATCGTTTTTATCGGATTTATTGTTTTTGTTTTTCGGATGGATAAGAATAAATTGACCCATATTAAAAACTTACCTTTCGAAAATAAACCAAATAAAACTGGTAGTCAGTTGGCAGAAGATGAAAAATTTCAATCGTTGAATGGGGGAAAAAATGAATAATATTAATAATCAAAAAAAGGGATCTGAAGACCCTAAAAATTTAGAAGAAGAGTTTGGAGATAAGTTATTAGACCATGATTACGATGGGATCAAGGAATTAGATAACGCACTTCCTCCATGGTGGGTTATTTTGTTTTATATTACGATTAATTTTTCTTTTATTTATGGAGTATTGTATTTTGGAGTGGGTTTATTTGGACAAGATGATGAGCTAAAAAAAGAATATGAAAATGCCCAATATGCAATTGTAAATTATAAAGAAGAACAAGCAAAAATTTTAGCGGAACAGTCGGAAGATAGTACTCCTAAGGTAATTATTGATGAGTCTAATGTTGAACTCAATAATTCCGAAACAGCTTTAGCTGAAGGTAAGAAAATTTATGTTGCTAATTGTGTTTCTTGTCACCGTCAAGATGGGGGGGGAGGAATTGGTGCTAATTTGACCGACAGTTATTGGGTCTATGGGGGAGAATTTAGCGATATATTTAAACTCATTAAGTATGGAATTCCAGAGAAGGGGATGATCGCTTGGCAGTATCAGTTGACTCCCGAACAGATAAGGGATGTGACCAGCTATATTTATGCCGTTTTGAAAGATACCGATGCTCCCAATGGAAAAAAGCCAGAAAATCAATAGAGAGAAGGAAATCAAAACCATTAAATTTGTTGAAAATTTAGATTGTAATTATTGTGGACGAAAGTTTTCGTGATCGGATTACTACTGTTGATGAAAAAGGTAAGCGTAGATGGCTTTATCCTAAAAAGCCTAAAGGGAAATTTTACCAAAATCGTTCCTGGCTAAGTTATTTACTGCTCATTATTCTTTTTATAGGGCCGTGGATTCAGTTCCAATCAAACCCCTTATTTCTTTTCAATGTTATTGAACGAAAATTTATTTTGTTTGGTCAAATATTTGGTCCTCATGATTTCTATCTATTTGTTTTTATTTTAATTACATTTTTTATATTTATTATCTTATTTACTACGGTTTATGGAAGAGTGTTTTGTGGATGGACTTGTCCTCAAACGATCTTTATGGAGATGGTTTATCGTAAAATTGAATATTGGATTGACGGAGATTACGCAGCTCAAAAAAGATTGAGCAAACAACCTTGGAATCTAAATAAAATTTTTAAAAGAGTTTTAAAATATGGAATTTTTTATTTAATCGCTCTTGCTATTGCCCATACGTTTTTAGCCTATATCATCGGTGCTGAAAAACTACTTGAAATTCAGATGGATCCAATTCAAGAACATCTCACAGGCTTTATTGCCATACTTATTTTTAGTGGTGTATTTTTCTTGGTTTATACTTGGTTTAGGGAACAAATTTGTCTTATCGTCTGTCCCTATGGACGGCTTCAGGGAGTGATGTTGGATGCTAACAGTTTAGTGGTAAGTTATGACTTTGTTCGTGGAGAAGGAACAACTGGGAGGGAACGTCTTAAAGGAAAAGAAAATCGTTGGGAGACAGTTCAGGATGAAGGAAAGGGAAGTTGTGTTGACTGTAACCAATGTGTATTAGTTTGTCCTACGGGCATTGATATTCGTAACGGTACCCAAATGGAGTGTATCAACTGTACGGCTTGTATTGATGCTTGTAATCACATGATGGACATGACAAAACAGCCACGAGGTCTTGTTCGTATTGACTCTAGGAAGGCCGTTGAGAATTCTGTTGAAAATACTTTTACCACTCGCTCCAAAGCCTATACTGTGATCCTTATCCTTCTTTTGGGGTTGATCACTTTTTTATTTTCTCTTCGTAGTTCTGTTGAAGCGGTTATCCTTAGAACCCGGGGATATGTGTTTCAAGAACAAGGGGAAGATATTATCAACCTCTATAACATTAGTATTTACAATAAATCTCGTGAAGATTCTACTCTTTATTTAAAGTTACTTGACCATGAAGGATCCCTAGAATTAGCTGGAAATCAAGAGATAAGTGTTCCTCAGGGAAAAGAAGTGTCAGGGGTATTTTTTGTTAAGATCCCGAAACAAAAGATTAAGGAAGTATCTTTCCCGATTACCGTTGGAATGTTTGAGGATAACCAGTTGATCCAAAGCTATCAAACAACTTTTTTAGGTCCGCGTAATTAGAACTGTATAAACAATAAAGGTGTTATGAAATTAGATGGTTCTACTTGGGGCTTTGGTTTGTTTGCCGCATTTGTGATTTTCATCTTATCTTTAGTTTTTTGGGCTTCAATTCAAAAAGTAGATCTCATTACTGAAACCTATTATGAAGAAGAACTTGATTTTCAGAAAGAACGTGAACAAATTTCCAAAACTCAAAAAGCAGGAAAGAATATTGAAGTTGAATGGAGAGATCATTTACTCCTTATGAACTTTTTCCCTCATGATAAGGGAAAGTATCTTCAAGGCATCGTTTATTTTTATAAGCCTGATGATAAGGAAAATGATCAAACATTGGTTTTTACAACGACAAATGATACTGTGGAACTGGACACTTCTCAAATGCCATCTGGATTATACAAATTAAAAGTAAAGTGGACAGAAAGGAAAATAAATAATAAGTCTCTCCTTTTAGATGAGTACACTGTATTACTTCAAACTATAAAACTATAATTAGAAAATAAATATTTTCAAACATGTTTTGGTTGGTCGAGTTGATGGTTCCAGCGCTTACCTTGGGAATATTGGGTAGTTGGCACTGTTTGGGGATGTGTGGGCCTCTCATGTTTTCTCTTTCTCTTCAAATAGATGGGAGGGGAGAAAGAGTAAGCATCTTAAAAAAAATTTTAATCGCTCTTTATTACCATACCATGAGGATTCTTTCCTATGGGACATTGGGTTTTATTGTAGGTATGTTAGGAGGTGGGATCATTAAAATGGGGGGGGAGGGGGAGTTCGTGAAAATGCAACGATATTTATCAATTTTTTCAGGTGTCGTATTAATTCTTTGGGGTTTACTTTATCAAAGAAATTTTTTTCTTACTAGAATGTTCGGAGATTGGGGAGGAAAGATAGATTTGATCATCCAAAAAGTAATGAATATGGCTTCTTCTTTTCCTAAAAAGCATCCTGTTTATTTAGGGGTGTTAGGGCTTCTTCATGGTTGGCTTCCCTGTGGTTTAGTCTATGCTGCTGCTACTGCTGCTCTAGGGTATGGAAGACCAGAACTTTCTTTAATCTTCATGCTTTTCTTTGGGCTGGGAACATTCCCTTTCATGGTTTTAGTCTTTATTGGTTTTAGGAAACTAAATGACACGATTAGGTTAAGAATAAAAAAAATTATTCCTATATCTCTATTCCTGTTGGGAATTTTCTTTGTACTTCGAGGAATGAGTTTAGGTATTCCCTTTTTAAGTCCACCCCTACGTTAATTTTTTTAATGGATCAATGTTTTCATTGTGGTGATCCCTGTCAAAAAAAGATTAGTTTTAAAGGAAATTTTTTTTGCTGTCGAGGTTGTGTTACGGTTTTTAAAATTCTCAACCAGTATGACTTAAGTAACTATTATCGGTTAAACGATCATCCAGGACTCAAGCCTCTTACTGAAATTTCTAAAAATAAAAAGAAAGAATTTAAACAAGACTTTTCTTTCTTGGACAATCCCGTTATCAAAAAACATTGGCTCAGAGAACAAGGTAAAGTAGGTCAGGTAGATTTTTATATATCAACAATCCATTGTGCCTCGTGTATTTGGCTTTTAGAAAATCTTTTTCGCTTGAATTCCCATATTTGTTCTAGTCGAGTCGATTTTTTGAAACGACGGGTGAATATTGTTTTTGACCATCAGAAATTTTCTTTAAGACAATTAGTAGAGTTATTGGCTTCTTTGGGATATTCTCCTGAACTCTCTTTAGAAGAACAAAGCAATTCATCCAAGAATTCTATTTCACGACTCATCATCCAAATGGCGGTTGCAGGATTTTGTTTTGGCAATATTATGTTGTTCAGTTTGCCCGACTATTTGGGATTAGATGTCGATCAAGAGTGGACATTTGCCCAATTTTTTGGTTATTTGAATATTTTGTTATCAATTCCGGTGATATTTTTTAGCGGTAAAGATTACTTCCAATCTTCATGGATTGGACTTAAGAACCGAGTGATCAATATCGATGTGCCTATTTCTATTGGGATTTCAACCTTATTTGTTCGTAGTCTTTATGAAATTATTAGTTTAACAGGAAGCGGTTACTTAGATTCTCTCGCAGGACTTGTTTTTTTTCTACTCTTGGGAAAAATCTTTCAGGAATATACTTTCCATCAACTTTCCTTTGAAAAAGACTATCGAAGTTACTTTCCATTAGTGATTCCAAAGGTGACTCCTAAAGGGCAAGAGCAAGGGAAGAAAGATAATATCCAAGTGGTATTGATCAAAGACATTAAAAAGGGGGATCGAATGATTATTTATCCGGGGCAGATCATTCCTGTCGATAGTCGTCTCCTTTCCCTTAGAGGTGAATTTGACTTTAGCTTTATGACTGGAGAGTCTCGTTTGGTCACTAAGAAAAAAGGAGAACAAATTTTAGCAGGAGGAAAAAATGGAAAAGGAGAAATATTAATTGAAGCCGTAAAAGAATTTTCCCAGTCATCTTTTATGACGATGTGGAATCAAGAAGTGTTTCAAAAGCAAAATGAAATTCAATCTAACAGGATTTATCGCTCTTCTTTTCAAAACATATTAGTCAATCGTCTAAGCAAGGCTTTTACTTTCATGGTTATTGCAGCAGCTATTTTAGGTGCGAGTTACTGGGGGTGGCTTGGAAGTTGGAAAATAGCTTTTCAAGTTTTTTCAGCAGTGTTGATCGTAGCATGTCCTTGCGCTTTAGCATTATCTTCTCCAGTTACTTTGGGAATGGGATTACGGATATTATCAAAAAATCTCTTCTTTATAAAGAATGCTAGAGTTTTAGAGCAACTCGCTGAAATTAATTCGCTTGTGTTTGATAAAACAGGAACATTGACTGTTAATAAACCAGGAAATACGGTACACTACCGGGGGAAGAAACTATCCTTTGAAACCAGGATGGCTTTAGCTTCTCTCAGCCGTTATTCTACCCACCCATTGAGTGTAAATTTATCTAACTATTTAAATTCTAAAATAACTCATAAACAACAATTAGAGGAAATCAGTGACTTCCAAGAATATAAAGGTGAAGGAGTGAGTGCTAAAGTCGGACGATTACATATCTATTATGGTTCCAAGGAATTTATAGAAAAAAATCTTATCCCATCCGCTAGATTTGATTGGAAAAATGTTCAAGAAACGACTCAAGATATTTTGGAGAACAATAATCAAATATTGAACCTTTCTAAAGTGTTTTTAAGTATCAATGGTAAATATATGGGGTTATTTTTTATCGAGCAAGTTTATCGTCAAGGACTTAATAGAGTGCTATCTCAACTAAAACGTAATTATCGACTTGCTCTTTTAAGTGGGGATAACCCGGTTAATGCATCAGAGGCTAAAAATTTAGGGCAGTTTTTTATGGGAAAGGAAAATATGAAATTTAAACAGAGTTCTCTAGATAAACTTCGATGGATCCAAAACCAACAAAAGCAGAAAAACAATGTTCTTATGTTAGGAGATGGACTCAATGATGCGGGGGCTCTAAAACAAAGTGATATTGGTGTGGCTTTGGTGGAAGATTTACGGGGATTCTCACCTGCTTGTGATGCGATTTTGGATGCTAAAGAGTTTGGGAATTTTCCCAAACTTTTATCTTTTGCCCGGAGTTGTCGGAAGGTTATCATTGTAAGTTTTATTATCTCCTTTTCTTATAATTTAATAGGACTTTACTTTGGAATACAGGGGGCCTTAACCCCAGTTGTGGCTGCAATTCTTATGCCTATGAGTTCGGTTACTGTGATTTGGGTGATTGTCATTTTAATGAAGCTATTGACTTTTCGTTATTTGAAAAATAGGTCTTTATAATTGTTGAAATTATATAATATTAATTTATTTGGACTGTTTTTATAGTAAAATTATAATCTGTAAATTTATTCACTTTAATTGCATTACTTTTAATTTGTATTGATGATAGGAGGATGAAAATGATAAAGAAAATCAATCGGCGTTCTTTCTTAAAAGGAATGTCATTAGCTGCCGTAGGATTTAGCTTTTCTCCCATCGCTTGTGGGAAGGGAGGGGAAGAAAAAAAATTGAATTTTTATAATTGGGATACTTATATTGGAAAGACAACCCTTAGCGACTTCAAAGATGACTCTGGAATTGAGGTAAAGATGGATCTTTTTGCTGATAATTCTGAATTGTTTGCTAAGCTTAAAAATGGAAATCCTGGTTATGATGTGATTGTTCCTACTAATGACTTTGTCCCTCGAATGATCCAAGCTGCTATGCTCCAAAAGATTGATAGGAGCGAAATCTCAAATTTTAAGAATTTGGATCCCAACTGGGTAAATTTGTCATTTGATCCAGATAATGAGTACTCTATTCCCTATATGTGGGGGACTATGGGTTTGGGTTACCGAATTTCTGCAATGAAAGGTCACACTGTCGACTCTATGAAATATGTCTTGGATTCCGATATCTTCTCTGGTAGGATAGCTTGGATCAGTGAACCTACCACTATGTTTGATATGGCGATGAAGTATTTGGGATTCGATCCCTTAAATCCTTCTCCTGAGGCTATCCCTGAATCTGAAAAGCTTCTTACAGCTCAAAAAAAACATGTCAAGGTGATTGCCGAAGATAATGGTCAAGACCTTCTTCAATCTGGAGAGGTTGATATCTGTGTGGAATGGAGTGGAGACCTTTCTCAAGTGATGACTGAAGATTCTGATGTAGCCTATGTTATCACCGCTGATGGTAGTTATCGTTGGTGTGATAACCTGGTCATCCCCAAAGGTGCTCCCCATGTGAAAAATGCCCATGCTTTCATAAACTATATTCTAGATGCTCAGGTGGGGAAGGATATTGCTGAGTACATTGGTTATGGTACTCCAAATAAAGCAGCTTTTGACCTGACTAGTTCTGAGTATAAAAGCGATCTCTCTCGTTTTCCTTCCAAGAGTGTTATTTCTAAAATATTCTTCCCAGTCTATCATGGTGAAGAGATGATTGAAGAAATCGAAAAAGCCTGGACAAGGGTTTTAGCTAGTTAAATTATTGGATCCTCCTAGTTTGGAGGTATCCTGTTTCTAAATTGTTTGTTTTATCTTTAAGTTATCTCCGGATAAAACTTTTACGTTTTTATTCTCAGCTAATTCTTTTCATTCCCCCTCTCTGGCTTCTAGTTTTTTTCTTTTCCCCCCTTTTCATTGTTTGGATTTATAGTTTCTCTGAAAAAAGAGATATCGTTGATTATGCTCTTACTTGGACCTTAGAAAATTATTTAGAGGTTTTAAGCCCGATCTATTTGAATATTATCTTTAAGTCGTTATGGATGGCGATGTTAACTACTCTTATTTGTTTTTTTTTGGGAATGGGGGTAGCCGTCTATATCGCATTCAATCCTTCTCCCAAAATCAAAGGAATGTTACTTTTATTGGTAATTCTCCCTTTCTGGACCAACATGCTTATCCGTACTTATTCATTGATTGCGGTGCTCCGTATCAATGGTTATATCAATAAAATTTATCTTTTTTTGGGAGATATTGTTATAGCGGTTTATAGTTTTTTAGGGATTGAAGCAGAATTTGTTAATCAAAGAATTGAGCCCTTAGTTCTTCTTTATAATAACACTGCGGTGATTTTCGGTTTAGTCTATGTCAATCTTCCCTTCATGATTCTTCCCCTTTTCGGAGTTTTGGATCGTTTGGACAATTCCTATATTGAAGCGAGTTTTGATTTAGGTGCGGGTAAGATGACCACATTTTTCAAGGTAGTGGTGCCAATGATTTCAGAAGGTATCTTTGCTGGTATTCTCATCACCTTTATTCCCACTCTGGGATCTTTTCTTACTCCTGATCTTCTGGGTGGTAATGACAGTCAAATGATTGCCAATGTCATTGAGCGTCAATTCAAAGGTGCCAATCATTGGCCATTCGGTTCTGCCTTATCATTTATTTTGATGTATTTATTGTTTTTTATGATAGCCCTTCGTTCTTTCACCAGGGAGAGACCTATTTTAATAAAAAATTAAATGAAATTTAAAAAAAATCAACTGATTATTGACTATCACCGTAATTATTGGGTAGGACTAACTTTCTGGATTACTATCATTTTCTTCTATGCTCCTGTGCTTACTCTTATCGTTTTCAGTTTTAATGATAGCCGTCGCAATATTGTATGGCAGGGCTTTACCTTCAAATATTATGAAAAGGCTTTCAATAATTCTGGGCTTATTGAGGCTTTCAGTAACTCTCTCCTTATCGCTTTTGTGAGTACTTTATTCAGTTTAGCACTTGGATTTCTTGCCGCTTACGGGTTATGGAGGTTTCAGTTCAAGTTAAAATCTCTCTATGAAGGGGCATTAAGTCTTCCTATTGTTATTCCCGAAATTGCCATGGGAGTATCTCTTCTGACATTTTTTAACTTTATTGATTGGCCGACTGATTGGATATGGCCATTTAACTTGTTTAGTATTATCATTGGGCATATCACCTTCTCCTTCCCTTTTGTTGCAGTTATCCTCCAAGCCCGTTTACGCAATTTCAATATCGAGCAGGAGGAAGCAGGAATGGATCTCTGTGCTTCTCGAGCCCGGATCTTGATCGATATTGTGATCCCTTTTTTAAAACCAGCTATGATTTCTGGAGCGATAATGGCATTCACCCTTTCCTTAGATGATTTTGTTATCACTTTTTTCATCTCCGGACCCAATACCGTTACTTTTCCAATCAAAGTTTATTCTATGGTTCGTTTTTCGGTCTCACCTGAAGTGAATGCTATCTCTACTGTCATGATAGTACTCACCTTCATGTTAGCAGGTTTGGGGCTTTACTATCAGGAGAGAATACGTCATCGAGAGAATCCAGAGTTTGTATAATATGTTTATTCAAATCCAAAATGTAAATAAACGTTTCGGTAACTTTACCGCATTAAACAACATTAACCTGGAGATTAAGAAAAACGAGATATTTGTTCTACTGGGTCCATCGGGTTGTGGCAAAACCACCTTGATGCGGATTATTTCCGGATTTGAACTTCCCAATGAGGGAAAAATTTTTATTGGAAATAAGGAATATACCTATGCAACTCCCCAGGAACGTCCTACTAATATGGTTTTTCAGTCCTATGCTATTTTTCAAAATATGTCGGTTTTTAATAATGTTGCCTATGGACTTAGAATACTCAAAACTCCTAAATCAGAAATTTTTGAAAGGGTTGAGAAAATGCTCCAGCTTACTGATATGTGGTCTAAAAGAAATGCTATGCCAGCTAATCTTTCTGGAGGTCAGTGTCAGAGGGTGGCCTTGGCACGGGCTCTTATCATGGAGCCGGAGGTTCTTCTTCTTGATGAACCTCTCTCAGCTTTAGATGCTAAATTAAGAAACAATATGAGAGAGGAATTAATTCGTCTTCAAGAATGCCTCAAGATTACTTTTGTTATGGTTACTCATGATCAAGGTGAAGCCTTAGCTATCGCTGACCGAATCGCAATCATGGAAAATGGTGAGGTGAAGCAAGTAGGGACTCCAGAAGATATCTATGCTTTGCCGAGGAGCATCTATGTTGCGGACTTTATCGGAGAAATGAATTGGTTTAAAGTCAGTGAGGTAGAGATGGGTGATGTTGTTAGTTGTGTTGTTCCAGAATTTGGAAAAATAACAATACCTAATATGACTAAGAGAATTTTTTCTAAAAATACCATTACCCATATGGGAGTACGTTTAGAGAATGTGAAACCTTATTTTGAAAATGAGAATGAGAATCCTGAAAAAAATCTCTATTTTTCTGGGATTATTAGGCAGATCATTTATTATGGGAATTATCAAAAAATCATATTGACAATCCTTGGAAAGGATATTATGATTAGTATGCACGTAAAAACAGAATTGGGTTTTTCAAAAGGGGATACTGTCAAAGCTAAAATCCCTAAGGACAAAATTCTACTTTTCGATCATTAATCTTTTGATAGAGTAAAATAATTATTTTTGGCTTTTTGTTTCAAAAATTACTTTTTTCTTGTTTATTCCAATGGAGAGAGTAGGATGAGTCTTTCAATACAATTCGGATAATAATGATTGAATTGATTTCTTGATATTATTTTAATTTAAATATAGGATTAAATTATGTCTCAAAGAGAGGTTTGCTTAAATTATGATGACATGAAAGAATGGCTTATCAGCCAAAATGTTGAAGATGTTGAATGTATGATACCGGATCTATCTGGAATCGCTCGGGGGAAGGTTATTCCTACAGAAAAATTTATTAGTGGACTTAATAATAACTCCCTATTCGTTCCCTATGATATTCTTACTCAGACTGTAACCGGGCATTATTCCAACTCTCATGAAAGCAAGAAATCTTATCGAGATCTACGGATACTCCCTGATCCCACTACCATCCGATTAGTTCCTTGGGTTGAAGGTGAGCCAGTAGCTCAAATAATATGTGATGTTTCCACTTTTGACAAGGAGGTGGTTTCAGTGTCATCTCGGGAAGTGTTGAAGACGGTCCTCGATCATTACCGGAAGCTTGACTTAACTCCCATCATTGCTCCTGAAATTGAGTTCTATTTGGTACAGAAAAACTTAGACCCTGACTATCCCTTAGTTCCAGCTAAGGGTCAATCGGAACGCTATGAAACTGGATCCCAAGCCTATGGAATTGAGGCTTTAAATGAATACGATACCATCATTGATCTTATATATCATTACTGTGATAAGTCAAGTTTGGATGTAGATACCATCCTCCATGAATCCGGAAGTGCACAATTAGAGGTGAATTTTGTTCATGGGAACCCCTTAGATCTTGCTGACCAAATATTTCTATTTAAACGTACCTCTCGAAAAGCTGCTTTCAAACATAACACTTATCTCACCTTTATGGCTAAACCTCATTCCAATCAACCGGGATCATCCATGCATATTCATCAGTCTGTGATTGATTCTAAAGGTAAGAATATTTTCAGTGATTCTGGTAAGAAGTATAGTAAAAACTTCTTTCATTTTATTGGAGGTTTACAAAAATATTTTACTGAGGCCTCTTTGATATTCTATCCCAACATCAATTCTTATCGCCGAATCCATCCTGGATTTGATGCGCCCATCAATATTGCCTGGGGAGTCGATAATCGTACGGTTGGATTACGGGTTCCTATTGCTGAATCTAATGCTGTTCGAGTGGAAAATCGTCTTCCCGGTGCTGATGTGAACCCTTATCTTTCTTTCGCAGCTTCTCTGGTTTTGGGATTAGAAGGGATGAAGAAAAATGTACAATGCTACCCGGAATCAAAGCTGTCAGAAGAAAATAAAAGAACTGTACCTTACCATCTCCATGAGGCACTCAAACTCTTTGAAGAGAGTGAAGTATTAAAGAAATACTTTGGTAGTGATTTTATCGATCTTTATTCTCAAGTAAAATTGGATGAAATTGATATTTTTAATCGGTTAGTGACTGCTTGGGAAAGGGAGAATCTCCTCCTAACTATTTAATAATCATTGATATGTCTCCTCAACCTTCCTTTAAAACTTCAAAGGAGATTCAAGGAAATAATTATTATCAAGCAACTTCTAAAGCTGATGAGGAGGGAGTGCATTTTCCTGAACTTCAAGATGCTGAGGATACCGATGTTTGCATTGTAGGGGGTGGGTTATCTGGACTAGCTACAGCAATAGAACTAAAACGTTTGAATTATAGAGTGGTTCTCTTGGAGGGGGAGACCATTGGGTTTGGAGCATCGGGTCGTAATGGAGGTCAAGCCATTGTCGATGTTGGATGTGGCTATCCTAAGCTTTGCCAATTAATAGGGGAAGAAAAAGCTGGAAATATCTTCCGTTTAACAGTTGAAGGTATCAAAAGAATTCGAAATAATATTAAACATTTTTCAATCGACTGTGATCTTATTAATGGTACCCTCACTGTTTCTCAAAAACCTCGACAAGATAAAGAGTTGAAAGAATATCAAAAAAGGTATCAAAATCTTGGTTATGAAGTGGAACTTTGGGATCGTTCTCAAACCCAGAAGATAATCGATTCTAAACTCTATACTGGAGCTATCTATGATCCTCATGGACTTCATTTCCATCCTCTCAATTATTGTTTAGGATTAGCTCGTGAAGCCCATCGATTAGGGGTAAAAATTTATGAACATAGTCGAGCTGCCGAATATAATAAGGAAGGTAAGCAAATTATAGTTCGGACTTCTAAAGGATGGGTTAATGCCGGAAAACTGGTACTTTGTGCCAATATTTTTAATAATCTAAACCCTTATCTCCGTTCCCAGATTATGCCCGTGGGTACCTATATGGCTGCTACCCAACCCCTAGGAGTAGAAATTGCGAGTCGTTTGATCACCAATCAGGCTGGGATCTGTGACATGAACTTTGTTATTGATTACTTCCGTATTTCCCCAGACACTCGACTCCTTTTTGGTGGGCGAGTTAGCTATAGTGGGATGGAACCTAGAAATCTGAAGCAATCACTCTATCAGCGTATGGTCAGGGTTTATCCAGAATTCCTTGCTTACCAACCAGAGGAGATATTTGAATATGCTTGGGGAGGACATGCAGATATTACCATGAACCGAGCTCCACATTTCGGTCGCCTAAGTGAGAATGTATTTTTTCTTCAGGGTTTTTCTGGACATGGGGTAGCACTTACTCAAATTGCGGGAAAGGTTGTGGCAGAAGCCATTGATGATCATCCCGAACGTTTTGATTGGTTTGCCGATATTCCCCATCGGAAATTTTTTGGAGGGAAATGGCTTCGTACTCCTTTATTGGCATTAGCTATGATTTACTTCAGAACCAAAGACTATTTATGACTCGATCATCATTCAAGCCGTTGACCCATAAAGAAATTGATGACTTTTTAAAGAGGTATCCTGATGTTCAATTTGTCAATTGTATGGTAGTGGATATGTTGGGGTTGATTCGGGGTAAGCAGATCAAAGTGAGTAAGCTTAGAGAACTTACTGATCCAGTTATAGCTTTGCCTAAGTCTATCATGTTGCAAAATTCTATGGGAGAAAATTTTGTAATTCCCAGTCTTTCAACAGTGGATCCCGACTACTTTGCCCGTGGTATTGCCGGAACCTTAATGCCAGCTTTGTGGTCATCTTCAATTTTTATGAAAGGCGATCTCCACAAAAAGAAGAAGTGGAAGAAAAATAAGGCTAAGTCACTAGAAAAAATTGAGGGAGTAAAAAAAGCTCATGTCTTTCTCAATTTGGTGGACAATCGAAATCGTCCTTTCATTTATAACGGAAGAGAGTTGGTGAGACGAATGACAAAACTGATCAAAAAGGAGTTCGGCTATCGAATAACCTTGGCTTTGGAATTAGAGTTCTATCTTTTCACTCAAAAATTACCTGGTTATAATTTTCCTAAATTTAAAGAAATAATTAGGAGTGAAACCCATATCGAAGATTATCAAATGTTAGAACCGGTAAATCATCTCTATCACTACCCTTATTTCGCCAAAGCCAATGCTGATTGTTATGGGATCAACAGTTTGGAGAGTATCGTTCCATTTACTGACAAACTTATCGATTGCCTTAATGCTCAAGGGATAGAAACTGATGGGCTTTCTTCTGAATATGGTGGGGGACAATTCGAAATCAACCTTAAACATGTTCCTGATCCGGTTCTAGCATGTGATCAGACAATGCTTCTGAAATACTCCCTGAAAACCTTAGCTAAATCTTTTGACCTTAATGCAACTTTCATGGCAGTACCGAACTTAAAAAGTCCCAATGGGATGCATATCAATATCAGTTTGCAAGATGAGAAAGGCCATAATGTTTTTTTTGGTGAACTTCCTATGGGGAAGTTAAAGAAAGGTCAGAAATATATTAGTGAAGTAATGATGTATGCCTTAGGAGGATTGGAGGCAACCGCTAACGATGGCATGCTTATTTATGCTCCTAACTTTAATTCCTATAAACGTTATTATTGTCAAGGTTATTCTCCCGGAAATGTTGGGAGTTGGGGAATTAATAACCGTACGGTATCTCTCCGAATACCTCACTTTAATAAAAATGACCCCAGCTTCAAAAAAAAAATGAGGATAGAGCATCGTTTAGCTGGAGCTGATTGCAATCCCTACTTAGCCACTGCTGCGGTGCTGGGAGGGATCTATTGGGGATTAAAGAAAAAGATTCTTCCATCACGGATTGAAAAACAGAGTACTTATCGAACACTTTTATGGGAAAGTGAAATTCCCAGTATGGTAAGCTCTCTACAATATTGGAAAAGGAAACAAAATATCTTTCTTCGTCTTTTCGGTTCAGATTTTTGTGATACCTTTTATACTCATCGAATTACCGAATGGAATTATTTTCTTCGTTCTTTGTCTCAATTGGATTTTGATTGGTATTCACAGTATTAAAATGTTAAAATATTGAATTATATATGAGGTAGGAATGAATTGTCATAGTCTAGCTGAATGGAAAACCAAGAGTAATGATTTGTCGCTCACCGCCAAAGTTTTTTATGAAAATCATTTCTCTGATGCAGACAATGGAGAAATATTTAACAAGTCTGTTCCCTTTGATCGGGAGAAAACTATCATTATTGCCAGGGGAGGAAAGAAAGACATCGATAAAGCAGTAGCCGCTGCACAAAAAGCCTTCTATGATGGGTGGGGAAAGATTCCAGCTACGACCAGAAAGAAAAAACTTCTTAAGTGGATAGAGTTAATGAAGAAGAACGCTGATACATTGGCACTACTTGAAACTATGGATATGGGTAAACCTATCTATTTTAGTCAGACAGAGGATATTGCGAGTGGAATAGATCATTTTCAGTGGATGGCAGAAGCTAGTGATAAGATATATGATGATATCACTCCCCAACATAGGAATTATATCGGTCTTCTTCGTCGTGAACCTCTAGGGGTAGTGGGGAGCATTGTTCCTTGGAATTATCCTTTCATGATGATGTCATGGAAGATTGCCCCAGCTTTGGCAGCTGGAAATACCGTCGTTTTAAAGCCTTCAGAGAAATCTCCTCTCTCTGCCCTTTATTTAGCCAAACTTTGGGTGGAGGCTGATCTCCCTCCTGGAGTATTTAATGTAGTTCCTGGTTTCGGACCTGAAGCTGGTGATTCCTTAGCGCATCATCCAGATGTGAAATGTTTGGCTTTTACTGGTTCTACTATTACAGCCAAAAAACTTCTTATTGCTTCTGCCAATAGCAATATGAAACGGATTTGGATTGAAGCTGGCGGCAAATCTCCTGTTCTTATTTTTCCTGACGCTGACATTCAAAAAGCAGTGGCTTCAGTGGCAGAATCAATCTTCTATAATCAAGGAGAGGTCTGTATTGCTAATTCTCGCCTTATTGTTACCCCTGAAGTGAAGGAGAAGATTATGCCTCTCCTTGTTGAGGAAGCTAAAAATTGGATACCAGGTCATCCCTTAGATCCAAAGACCATGGCTGGGGCAGTGGTAGATCATATCCAGTTCGATCGTATCCACAACTATATTGAAAAAGGAAAGAGAGAAGCTCAGTGGGTTTCTTTAGGTGATCTAGGTGAGCGAGGTAAGTTTATTGACTCCTCAGATTTCAAAAAGGGCTTCTATGTTCTTCCGACTATTTTTGATGGGGTAAAAAACAATATGACCATTGCCCGTGAGGAAATCTTTGGACCTGTCCTCTCGGTAATAACAGTTAATAATGAAGAGGAAATGGTGAAGGTTGCGAACGATACCACTTATGGTTTAGGAGCCACTTTATGGACGCGAGATATTATTAAAGCAGAAAGGATTGCTTCCACAATTGAATCCGGAACGATATGGATTAATTGTTGGGGTGACGGAGATGCAGCTATGCCTTTCGGAGGTCTCAAAGAGTCTGGTTTTGGGAGAGATAAGTCTCTCCATGCCTTTGAAAAATATACAGACATCAAAGCCATGGTGGTAGGTAAGAAAAACTGATTGTTTCTAGATAAACGAAAGTAGATTGTTAGATGTTAGAAAAAAAATCTGTAGCTATGACCGCAATGTTTTCTGGAGATATTTCCTTTATGGATTGTCCCCGCATCCATCATTTAAATAAAATACCTCCAGACTCTCTCATAGTTTTAGGAATACCTTTTGATATCTCTACCTCTAATCGACCTGGAACTCGATTTGGGCCTAGAGGGATCCGGACTGCATCAAAAATGCTCTCCTGGCAGAAACTCTATCCTTGGGATGAAGATATTTATGGGGCATTAGTGAAAAACGATAAAGAGGTACAAGTATTTGATGGAGGAGATATCTGTTTTGATTTTGGTCGTGGTTATTCTGTAATTGATGCGATTGAGAAAAATATCTCCCAAGTTCTTAAATGTGGTGCTTATCCCTTGTGTTTGGGAGGCGATCATTATATCAGTTATCCCATTTTAAGAGCTATCTGCCAGCAATTGAAACAGCCACTAGCTATAGTTCACTTTGATGCCCATTATGATATGTGGGATAACGAAATCCAATCTGGATCTGAATCTCGGATTGATCATGGAACCGGATTTACCTATGCTTTTAATGAGGGCCTTATTGATAGTGAACATTCTTTTCAAATAGGGCTGCGTACTCATAAAGAGGATAGTGAAAACAATAAAAATAGTCATCAAAAAATCGAATTCATTGATGGGTTTGAGGGAAATTTTTTGTCTTCTGAAGAAATCGCAAAGAGAATTCATTGTCGGGTAGGAGATTCTCCGGCTTATCTTACTTTCGATATTGATTGTTTAGATCCCGCCTATGCTCCTGGAACCGGAACCCCGGTTTGTGGGGGACTTTCTACCTTCAAGGCCTTAGATATTCTGAGGCGACTTAAAGGGTTAAATTGGAAAGGGTCGGATATCGTAGAAGTGTCTCCCCCTTATGACCATGCTGAGATCACAACGTTGGCCGGTGCTACTATTGCTGGTTATCTGGGTCATTTACTTATAGGAAAAAAATAAAAAATAAAGAGGTTATATGAAATCATTACAACAAACCGATTTGGCGTATCATCTTTCTCCAATGAGTGATTGGAAAAGTCTAACAAAAGAGGGAGGA
The DNA here is from genome assembly GCA_965224715.1 of Spirochaetota bacterium. GTDB lineage: Bacteria > Spirochaetota > UBA12135 > COTS27 > CAXSBA01. Next base: position 1,064,004 of record OZ245054.1, read on the forward strand.
AGAAAGATCATTGTTAAAGGCGAAGGTATCTATGTTTGGGATGATGTTGGAAATCGTTATATAGATGGCATGTCTGGCCTCTGGTGTGTCAATCTTGGTTATAGCTGTGAACCGATAAAGAAAGCGATTAAAGAACAGTTGGATATTCTTCCCTACTATAATGCTTTTTTTAAAACTTCAAATAAACCTGCAGCAGAACTTTCTGAAATCTTAGCCGAAATTACTCCAGCTGGCATTAACCATTTCTTTTATGGATGTTCCGGTTCTGAATCTAATGATACTATTTATAAGTTAGTGAGGAGGTATTGGAATAATATAGGACAGCCTTGGAAGAGGAAATTTATCGCTCGAAAAAATGGTTATCATGGTTCAACTTTGCTCTCAGCTACCTTGGGAGGTATAGAGGCCATGCATAACCTTAATGATACCCCCATACCTGATATCGTTCATGTCTCTCAGCCCTATTCCTTTGATGCGGGAGTTCCTTATAATGATAAAGATTTTGGGCATAAGATGGCTAAAGAAGTGGAAAATAAAATTTTGGAGTTAGGCCCTGATCAGGTAGCTGCTTTTATCGGTGAGCCGATCCAGGGAGCGGGTGGAGTGATTATTCCTCCAGAGAGCTATTGGCCAGAGGTAGAAAGAATCTGTCGACGTTATAATGTTATTTTGGTGTCTGATGAAGTCATTTGTGGTTTTGGAAGAACTGGAAAATGGTTCGGTTGTGATCTCTCCGGGGTGAAGCCTGATCTCATAACCATGGCCAAGGGGATTACCTCTGGTTATGTTCCTCTTTCGGCGGTAGGTGTAAGTGACCGTATTTATGATGGCCTATTAATGAAAGCTAAAGAATTTTCTCATGGTTATACCTATTCCTCTCATCCGGTATTGTGTCAAGCTGGGATAGCTACCCTCAAGTATATTCAAGAGAAAAAACTTATTGACACTATTAGTCAGAAATTAGCTCCTCATTTTCATAAACAGGCTAAAAAATTGGAAAAGCATCCTTTAGTTGGTGAGGTTCGTTACCAGGGGCTTCTCATAGCAATAGAGTTGGTAAAAAACAAGAAAACTAGAGAAAGGTTTCAAAGTGATATTGGAACTATTTGCCGGAATATCTGTTTCCAAAAAGGTCTTATCATGCGAGCCTGTAAACATACTATGGTTTTGGCGCCTCCCTTTACCACTACGATAGAAGAAGTCGATACTATTTTTAAGATGATTGATGATATCATGGAGGAAACTTTGAAAGCAGCAAATGAATTAAAATGAAATCAATAAGAGGATGGAAATCGCTATTCTTAAAAACGACTCTGTTAATGAATACTTAAAAAAAGATTTTTCCGACTATGATAGGATGGTCATAGATTGGATCGGTCCTCTTGATCTAGACTCCGACAAATATTTTCCCGTGTATGACATGAATGCTCTGGAGAAACCTGCCCTGGATCATGATCTTTATATCAGTACTGGAAGTAAGAGGAGTGTTTATGAAGATGAAGATTGGATTCATCATTATCAAGATATTGTATTAGCCTTGCATGAAAAAAAGAGACCTCATTTTGGGATCTGTTTCGGTCATCAGATGATAGCCTTGACCTTGGGAGCTAAGGTAAAAAAGGCCTCCGGGTGGGGCATTGGAGTTCATCAATGGAATGTGTTGAATGATGCGATGAAAGGAGTACTGGGGAGGGAAGAGCTTTCTTTATACACTTCTCATCAGGATCAGGTAATGGAAATAACCTCAAAGATGAATCTTATTTTTAAAAGTGACTTTTGTCCTGTCGCTGGATTTACGGTGGGGAGACATATCATGACAGTACAGGGACATCCAGAATTTTCTATTCAATATATGAAAGCATTGATGGAAATGCGTAAGTCCGTTTATTCAGATGAAGTTTACTTTCAAGGCAAAGCCTCTCTTCGGAAACCTACTGGGGCAGCCTCTTTACTTCCCGTCATCAAAAATTTTTTCTTTACAAGTTGAAGGTTTTAATGAGTAAGTAGCGTTCAAACTCGAAACTGACTTCGGCGAAGCTTGAAATAGCTCCCTATAAACCATCCTCCAAGAAATAAACATTGAACAATTTTTTTGGTTTGGAAGAGGCTTTCTTTTTTTTTATCCTCTATACCTAATTCCTTTGGACTATTCTTAAATGCAAGTTGATCGGACCCATCTTCTAAATAAAAATCAAAGGAGATATTGGGCGGTTCGAAATAAAAAGATGACATTAACCAAGCAATGGTGAGTATGATCAAAGATTTGGGAATAGAAGATTTCCTAAAATAAATATTTCCTGCGAAAAAGTAGGTATAGATAATGGCCAAACTGGATAGGTTCACACCGGCATATTCCCCTTTAAGATGCTGGGTGACCATCGAATCATTTCTTTGACTGAGTAAAGTCATGATTCCTAAACCACTTGTATGGATGATATAGATTAAACCCAACATAACTCCACCATAAAAAAGGAAATTTCCCAAAAACCTTTCCTCGGTTGAAACTGGAATGCCCAGCTCTTGGAGAGAGCTATGGGATTGGTGGAGGGGTGAAAAGATAGTGGAAGTTATATTAATCAAGATGATAAGAAATAGGAGGTTAACTGCCATGTGGATAAGAGTATAGCTGGGAAAGTTCCAATCCATTATCCCATAGAGGAAGGCATAGAGGATATAGGCGAGACCGGAATAAAGAAACGGAATGATAGTTCGTTTAAGATAGAAGATACTTAAATATCGTAAATAGTAGAAAAAACGACTGTTTCGAAAATACCAAGCAAAATTATTCATGAACGATTAAACTCTTGAATTTCACTGGACTTTGAAGGAAGGCAGTAAAGAATATTTCTAAATCGAAATTATTTTTTCCGTCTTTACTTGTTTTTCCTTTTTTTTCCTTTAAGAGAAGATAGTGTTTGTGACTAGGGAAAGAAAAGAGGGCAGATTTATCTTCTTTTGGTGAATTCAGAGTGATAAATTTTTTTTTCAAGATTTCCATGGAATAGCTTCCCCAACACTTTCCGTTATCAATAAGGGTAATGTGAGTGATTAAGTTTTCTACATCCTTGATTTGATGGGTAGCAAAAACAAAAAGCTGTTCAGGATGGAACATCTCAGCACCGAGACTCTTGAAATTCATTTTGGAAACGATATCGAGGCCATTAGTGGGTTCGTCAAAAAGTATGACTTTGGCCCGGGTGGCTAAGGCAAATGCGATAAGAAATTTTTTCTTTTGACCTTGAGACATCTGTCGAAGCCCCGTATTTTGGGGCACTTCCCATTGTTGAAGGAGTTCTTGGAATATCGAATGATCGAATTGAGGATAAAATGGGGAGAGGCCTCGGACATAATCAATAGAAGATACTCCAGGGAAAAAGGGATCTTCTGGAACCAAAAAGATTTCTTTAAGGAGATCGGGATTACGTTGTCCAGGAATTTTTCCTAGGACTTCGCAATTTCCTATTTGGGGCAAAAGAGCTCCGATGAGATGTCGAAAGAGGGTGGTTTTACCTGAACCATTCCTCCCTAGAAGAGCATAGACGCCTGGCATAAAACTTGAGGAAAAATCCTTAAGCCCGTTATCGGTTCCGGGATAAAGAGAAGTAACTTGCTTGAGGGCGATCATGGGTTGCTTCTATGATGTAAAACTTATTCTACAACTATATTGTAACATAAATATATCTTTGGTAGTAAAACTTATTCTATAAACAACATGTATCTATTATAAAAAGATGAGTTGACGCGAATATTCGTAGATAAAGATAGTAGCGGCTACATTCAGATTAAAGCTTTCAGTTTGTCCTCGTTGAGGGATTTTGATGTGATGGTCACAGAGACAGATAGTTTCCTCATCAAGACCATGAGTTTCATTTCCCATTAATACCAAGTCATTTTCTTGAAACTGGAAACGATGAATCTCATCGTGTCCGTGATGGATGACCGACGCGATTTTTCGATAGGGGTAGTCTGCCAAAAACCTTGCCGGATCTTTTATTTGATGGAAAGTGATGTAGGAGAATGCTCCCGAAGAAGTTTTATTCAGTTTTCTGCGATAGGCCTTACCATGATTATCATTCATGATACCATGGGTATCATGAATATAAGCTTCGGTAAAACCCATTATCTCCATGGTTCGGGAGATAGCAGCAATATTAAAGATATATTTGGGCGAAAAGAAAAACAACTTCACTGGATCATTATAACATAGATCTGGTGATTAGGTTTGTACTAAATGGGACAATGTCTTTATTTTTTTAAAACTTTTAAAAATTTAATATAGGGCTGAGAGGACTTGAACCTCCGACCCCCGGTTTAGGAAACCAGTGCTCTATCCAACTGAGCTACAACCCTAAGATTAAATTTTAACATATCATAATCCAGCTTAGGACTGTCTTAAACCAAATCGTTCATCTCAAAATTTCTTTTAGTCATAATCCAAAACAGAATTCCAAGTCCTAGAGGCCAGAAAAAACCGATCCAAAAAATAGAGGATGCTCCTATTGAGTTTGCTATAAAAAATCCAGCTGTTCCCAAGGTGGAAAGGGAAGAGTCCAATTCAATAAGCATAGCTAATCGTGCTGCTTGAACTGGATTAAGCTCCGTTAAAAAAAATAATATCGCAGAATGGGGACTAAACTTAATCACCATTCCAATGAGGAGAATATCCAGTAATATTACCGCCAACATCCATACCAGAATCATAAGAACGATAGCTCTAACCTGACTCCGACTTTTTTCTGAAATATATAATCCTAGAGAGAGAAAACACCATAGCAAACTGGAACTGATGAGAAAGAATTTTATTCCATAGTTCATCTGAAATCCGGTCTCAAGAAATATTCCTATCCCCTCCACTATCAAAAGCAATATTAAGAGTGGAAGCAGGAGAGATAGAAGACGAGCACCGGTAAGGGCTAGAAGGAATTCATTTCTAGATATTGGCTGACTGAGAAAAAATTCAAGTCCCCCGTTTTCTCGATATTGAACGATGACTGTAACAGAAGCCACGAGAGCTAGGAGAGGTAGGAAGAAAACTAAGGCATGAGACCAGGAAAAGATAATCCGGCTTATTCCAGTAAAACCAAAGACAGTAGACTCTTTATTCCCTACCAAAACGAAGATAGCTAGGAAAGCGATGTAGGTTATACTAATCAACCACAATAATTTGGAATAAATCACCTCTTTCCATTCATGCCTGAAAAGAGGGAATAGATGTTTTAATTTCATTTTTTCACTTATTTGTCATGTTTTTGCATTCTTTTTTTTCTCACTGCCATAGAGATATTGAAGACCTGTATTTTGGCTTGAGATAATCCGACTCTACGATTAAGAGGGGCAACACTTTCTGGATCACTTTGGGATATAGCAGCTAAGTTATATCCCATAGGAGATATCTGAGAGTCTGGTAACTGAAAAAAAGCTACTTCATCTTCGGAAATCCAACGATTTTGGGAAAAATGATGATAATAAATTGCCTTAATAGAGTCTTGCAATAATTCTTGATCTTTAATAAGGCATCCCATATCATCATAGAAATAGGTTTCAGATTCTGTTTGAATTTGAGCCGAAAAATAAAGATCACTCACATGCATTCTACAGAAACGACAAATATGCTTATCTAAAATAACCTCATCGGGTTTTTCATTTTTTATCCATTTATTTACCCCTAAATACACTATAATCATTAGGGTTACCAAGGTTATAAAAGTTATTAATAATTTTTTTATCATTTTTGATCCTTTAATATTTTTTTTTCAATACTTTATTGAGATAATCTTGAGTTTGTCCCTGAAAAAAGATCTTCCCTTTGTCAATAACTATAACTTCATCAACTAACTCTTGAATATCTTCCCATTGATGGGATGAGAGGAGCATGGAACTTCCCGACAAGTTTTTTCCCATCCGATAAAAAGATTCTCGAGATTCAGTGTCCAAACTTGAGGTGGGTTCATCTAATAAGAGAACTTGGGGACGAGAAGTAAAGGCAAGAGCAATAAGGACTTTCTGTTTCATTCCGCCAGATAATTTATGGAAAGGAACTGATGCTACTTCCTGGTAATCCAAATTTAAAAGAGCTAAATAGTATATAAAGTTATCCAAGCGAATCCCTCGTAAATGTAGGATGGTGGTTACCACATCAGAAACTTGAGACACAAAATAAGGACTTCTTTGAGGAACGTAAGCGATCTGATCTTTAACCGATGATGGGAGGAGCTTCTTTCCAAAAGGGTCTGTGAATAATACTTTCCCATCATAGGAGATCATTCCCATCAATGCCCGAAGTAAGGTTGACTTTCCGGATCCATTGGAACCCACCAAGGCCAGTTTTGCTCCTATCGGTAACTCTAACTCAATTTCCTGAAGTATGGGCTCTCGATCAAACCGTTTGGTCAACTTTACAGTTTGAATGTTGATGGAGTTAGTAGATTCCATGCTACCGAACTATTGGGAGAGGGTAGGGGTTTATTTTTGGATAGGGATCACTTATAATAATTCTAGGTTTTACAAGAGGGAGAGCCTCACCTATGAGGTTAATCAAATAATAAACAGCGGTACCATCGAAAAATAATAAGGTAGGAAACTTTGTAGTTAAATCATTTGCCAAAAGTCTATATCGATAAGGCAAATCTCCCACTCCATCATGGTTGAGATCATAACCTCGATAATCATCGTAGTGATTCCTAATCCAGAACACTCCTTCCACGGTAGCTTGGCGTGATGTCTTCACCTGAGCTCGATTGTTTATTATAGAATTGCTTTGAAAAACACTTCCTCTTGATTGGCCGCCAAACTCAACCCCAAAATCGGATAAGGTGATAAGATTATGAGAAAAAATATTCGTATCTTCAGAGCTGGTAGGAGCATCATCATTATAGATGCCTGTCATATTGTCAACTATAGCATTGCTAATAACTTTGATATTGTCTGACTCTTTAATGCCTACTCCATTGCCGGGAGAACCAGCAAATAAATTTTTTTCCACTATGATGGAATCGGAATACATGATGAAAGAGCCCACTACATTGCTAAGAAATATGTTGTGAAAGAGGTGGTTATGATCACTGTACATAAAATGTATTCCGTATCTACCGTGAATCACTTGATTGTATTTAAAAGTATTGCCGGTAGCATTCCATACCAATAGGTCTCGGGTGTTGATAAGTTTATTACTGATAATGAGGGAAGAATGTGAGTCCGATAACCGAATACCATCCCCCCTAAATCCAAAAGGGATGTTCGGATTTCCTTGGATCGTGTTTCCGATCAATTTTACATTATGAGATGATTTTACTACAATCCCATAAACTGCTCTAGTGATAAAAATGTTTTCAACCTTTATCCCCTTTGTTCCCTTCAGTTTATCAGGAGCTATGAAAACTCCTGCATCGTATTGATCATGACGGTCTCCACTGCCCTCGATGTTAAGAGAGTGAAGGTAAATGTCAGGTGAGGTAATTGTTACAGTGTTGCCGGTGCCCGATGAAAGGATTCTTGTCTCTGTCCCCTGACCCCGTAGCTCCAAGGAACGTTGGATATGAATATTTCCTGAGTAATCCCCTTTTTTGAGAACAAATACGTTTTCCAGTGGATATGCTTCAATGGTGGACTGGATGGACTCTCCGATAGAAATTATTTTGGCTGAGAAAAGAGGAAAAAGTAAGTTGATAAAAAAAATGAGGGTAATGAAATGGGGATACACTATTAAGTAGTAAAATATTTGAAAAAAAAATTATATCATGAATTTAAATGTACTTGTTAATTCCCAATTTCAAAAGCTTTAATCGGGCAGTAAAGATTTATTAAAGCTTATCGCAATTTTTTCAAAGAAATAATAAATGATGTAATTATGATAAAATATATAAGATTATAATAGTTAGCAACTATAAAAATATAATCACTAAGACTGGAAGTATCAAGATTTAAATAAATGGATAAGATTTGTATAATAGGTCTAGGATATGTTGGATTGCCCTTAGCACATGCGTTTAGTGCTAAATATGAAGTTGTTGGTTTTGATATAGTTAATTGGAGAGTAGATGAACTTAATAGTGGACATGATAGAACATTAGAACTTTCAGATGATCAAATGAAAGAAGCACTAGATAATGGTGTAAAGTTTTCTTTAAATGTTGATGACATCAAAGATTGCAATGTGTATATTGTAACAGTTCCAACGCCAATTGATAAAAATAAAAGACCTCATCTAATACATCTTATAAAGGCTAGTGAAACAGTAGGGCAGGTACTCAAAAAAGATGATATAGTTATCTATGAATCTACAATATATCCCGGTGGAACAGAGGATGACTGTGTTCCAGTTCTTGAAAAAACAAGTGGTTTAAAATTCAACAAAGACTTTTTTTGTGGATATTCACCTGAAAGAATCAATCCTGGAGATAAAGAGCATACGGTAACAAAGATATTAAAAGTTACAGCAGGCAGTACTCCGGAGATTGGTAAAAAAGTTGATAAGCTTTACAAGTCAGTTATCACTGCAGGTACTCATTTAGTCCCAACTATAAAAGTAGCAGAAGCAGCTAAGATTATAGAAAACTCTCAAAGAGATATCAATATTGCATTTATCAATGAGCTTTCTATGATATTTAATAGGCTTGGGATTGATACAAATGCGGTATTAGAAGCTGCAGGAACAAAATGGAACTTCTTGCCATTTAAGCCTGGACTTGTTGGAGGTCATTGTATAGGTGTTGATCCATACTACTTGACACATAAAGCTCAAGAGGTAGGGTATAATCCAGAAATTATTTTAGCTGGAAGAAGATTAAATGATAATATGGGTATCTATGTAGCCAATCAAGTTATAAAATTAATGATTCAAAAAAGTCAAAAAGTTGACAAATCAAAAGTATTGATACTTGGAATTACTTTTAAAGAAAATTGTCCTGATATCAGAAACTCAAAAGTAATTGATGTAATAAGAGAACTTCAAGAGTTTGGATGTCAAGTAGATGTGAGTGATTATTGGGCAAATAAAGAGGAAGTAAACTATGAATACGGACTTGATTTATGTGAGAACCCTCATATTGATGGTTATGAAGTTGTTATTTTAGCTGTAGCGCATGAAGAATATAAAAAATTAGAATTAAACAATAAAAATCAAGTGATATTTGATATAAAATCTATTTTAGATAATGCTGATGGTAGATTGTAGTAGATGAAAAACAAATAGATTAATTATGAAGTTTTCCTAAATGAAAGATTTTTTTTTTTGAAGGACATACTTATAAAATTTTATTTGTTATAGTATTTATTATTTTTTTAGGGCTATTAGAAATTACAGAATATATTATAGGTAAAACTGCACATAAACAGACCAATGAAAGATATCATAAACTTATATCAAAATTTGAAGGAAATAGCAAGTTGTGCTACTATTGTTAATACATTGTGATGAGAATGTAAGGGCACAATTCTATATTATGGAGTGTATCCCATTTCAATTAGCAGTCATTTAAAATTAGTAGTACTTGTCAACTCCACCAAAACCTCTTGTCATTTTATTTTTATGTGTTTTTTTAATGAAGTTATTTAATCTTTTTTTAAATTCTTCATGTCTTTTTCTTGCACTATCAATATAAGCAACTCTAATCCTTTTGTAAGAGTTTGAAAATGACTGATAGTTTTTCCAAGCTACATTGTTTTTTTATCTCACTAATGATATCAGAAGGAAAGTGATAGACTTTATCAAGTATTGGTTTGATGTCCTCTTTTATAAATGGGTGTATCATTCCATTTTTGAATAGCCATTTTAACCTTTCTTTGTTGGGTTGAGAAAAATAACTATTCTTTTTTCTGACTGTAAATCTTTGGACTGTATGGTTTTGATCAAGAGATTTTACAGTGCTATCAATCCATCCAAAACATAAGGCTTCTTCAACGGCGGTATTATATTCAATACGTTTTTTACCTGTTGATTTTTTTGGATAAATTAACCATATTTCATTTTTAGTTTTAAAATTTTCAAGCAGCCATTTTCGCCACCTTTTTCTTTCAGTTATATATAATGTCTCTAATTTCATAATTCAAAGTTACTGGCTTAGTTTTTATTAAATATTAATTGAGTTTCACAATATCCAATTCGTTTTTGAAATGTTTCCACAAATCTAATCATAAAATGAATAGCTTTTTACTTTTTGGATATACCATGATTTGTCTTGTTGGTATTGTCTTTGTTTGCCAAACTCAGCCCCTGCCCGGCAGAATTGTTTCTGCCAGGATTTTCTTTTGGTACTCTATCAGTGAGACACGTAAGATGCTCGCACCCAGTATGTCTAATATATCCTAGGGAGAGGTACCCCCATACTCGTAGGCGCCAATGTCGGGACGATCATTCCGTATGTAGTCCCGGGCATCGGTAAGGTAAATCGCATCTGCCGGTACGACAATGGAGTCAGTAAGCATAGGATTACTGAACCAGTTTGTGCCATCCTCACTGTAGTAGAAGGTAAAACTGCCTGGTGTTCCGGACCGCTGTACATAAACCCCTGCGTTAGCTGCGGGGCTGTTGGCCAGCAGCGCCATTGTCTGCACAAACCCGCCGTTATCAGCCAAATCGGCAGCCAGATTGGGATTGCCGCTGATATTGTGAGCCTGAGTGACGGTTACAGGAGCCGAGCCGCCGCCAAAACCAAGACCGTCCGCTGCGTCATTATCAGAAGTCGCACCAGTAGTTACTCCTATCCCGTGCTGCACTAGGCTAAAGGAGATGGTCATGTTTTCAGCTCCGTCGGCATCCTCATTTTTTATGTAGATCTGCTGGCCAGTTGTTTCTGAGGATGCGCCTCCTGTATTGTTCCAGAACAGCGTGTTGACAATGGTTGTATTTCCTCCATCGCTGCTATTAACCATTCCGCCGCCGTTACCCGTTGCCGTATTGTTGACGAACGTAACATTGATCAGTGTGGGCGAAGTGCCGCCAAAGTTATACAGTCCGCCGCCAAAGCCATCTGCTGTATTGCCGACGAAAGTGACATTGATCAAAGTGGGCGAAGAGGTAATATCGTTATTCCACATTCCGCCGCCGTGAAATAGCGACTTATTTCTGGAAAAAGTGACATTGATCAGGGTGGGCGAAGTGTTATCGTCGTTATACATTCCACCGCCGCCGTTAAGTGCCTCATTACCAGAGAACATAACTTTGCTCAGGGTGGGCGAAGAGTTATTGCCGTTAAACATTCCGCCCCCTAAACTTTCTCCCTTATTCTCGGAAAACGTGACATGACTCAGGGTGGGCGAAGAATTATTGTTATACATTCCGCCGCCATCTCCATTTTGGTATCCACCCGCAATCGTTACCCCATAGAGCAGGGCTGTGCGGTCTTTACTGTCATTACGAAAGACCCTTCTTGTATCCTCCCCGCTTATTGTGCTCATGCCGCTTTGCTCCCATTCATCCCATCCGCCGACTATGGCCACATGGTTTTTCATTGCAAGTGTGGCTGCCGGTGTGTGTGTTCCCGATGTTAGCAGAACAAGATAGATCCTGTTTGCCCCCGCGTCAGCAATGGCATCCAGAGCTGCCTTAATGTCTCCCGCGGCATTCGCCCAACTGCTTGCATCTCCATTGCCTTGCGCAGTAGTATTGACATACTTGGCTGTTATCGCCGCATCGGCTGTGTAGGGTTCAAGTACAGTTCGGGCAAGAGAGCCGTATGTGTTCAGGTCTGCGGGTACCGTTCCACTGTCTATAACCGATTTCAATTCATGATGCCATGCGGCATAGAGTGTTATGTCTCCTTCTACCGGCTGGTTGAAATCATAGACGGCCTGAAAGGCGGCATCACTGTACCAGTTTTCCAGGCGGTACTCTGCTTGCACCGGATTCTCGGGGCGGACTGCTTTCTCGCCTGATTGGACACTCTGGGAAGGCACAGCGCTTCCTTCTCCGCTATCAAAGGTAACCGTATAGGTAGTAGTGTTTCCACCATTAGAACTCCCTGCGTCGGGGCAGGAAGTCAACAGCTGCGTGAGAGCCACTGACAGGACCACGAACAGTAAAAAGTGTTTCTTCATATATTCCTCCTATAAACAAAAAATATATTTCTTCATGGCGGTGATCATAACGTTAGCAGTTTCCTGATAGTTTTATTTGTTAGGGGAAGAACATAGTTCTTTTTTGGACTGACAGCATTGTTGGAAAGTTTGATGGTTTTAGCGGTGAGCCTGATTACAGAAGGGAAGTTGGGGATGATCGTTGTTGATGTTCTGCTGAGGTCAATAGAATGATGTTGACCGCTTGCGGTAATAATCAGCCCTGTTATTTCAGCCTGATTACTTGGATAAATTGAGGGGGGGGGGGGGGGGTATTTTATAGTAAGCAACACCACTACCGTAAAAGCTAGTGCCGTGCCAACTGTATTAAAGAAAGTACTCAATGTATTCATAAATGAACTTCTTGATGGTAGTGTTAATATTATACCATAAAAATTTATAATTATCTCTGGATTTTCTTTTTCGCTATTTTTGTTAATAACTCTTTTAAAAATTATATCCATTATAAAATACAAAATGGCGGAGAGGGCGGGATTCGAACCCGCGGAAGGGTTGCCCCTTCGCATCTTTAGCAAAGATGTGCTTTCGACCACTCAGCCACCTCTCCCAAATATGTAAACAAACGGAGAGACTGGGATTCGAACCCAGGGTACCTCGCGGCACAACGGTTTTCAAGACCGCCGCATTCGACCACTCTGCCATCTCTCCGAGAATATTAATAATTGTATTATGGATTTACCGTAAATATGGGAATAGTTTAGAGAATATTCCAGAAATGAATCTGTTAGGATTGCAAGTAGTTTTAATTAAAATATAGGTATGTTTGGTACAATCTTTGTTTAAGCATATTATAATTAATTTCCATTTAATAATAAGACTTTAAAAATATAAGTAAATCAAAGTCTAAAGTTTAGATAGTCATAAGGAAAAATTATTTTATAATGATAAAAAACAAAGACAATAAAAGGTTATTATGAATCAAGTGATTGACTTATTAAAGTTACATAGATCGATAAGAAAGTATCAAGCTAAAACAATCTCTAAAAAGATGTTAGATGAGATTGTTTTAGCAGGACAGAGAGCTGCGACAGCAAATAATGTACAAGCGACTACTGTTATTAGGGTATCAGATGAAGTGAAGAAGAAGCAAATATATGAAATAGCTGGCAAGCAATCTCAGATATTGGAGGCACCAGAATTTTTGGTTATCTGTGCTGATATAAGACGTTCTCAGAAATGTTGTGAAATGCATGATAAAAAAGTTCTTACCGGTTATAGCGAACATCTTATTATAGCCACTGTTGATGCAAGTTTATTTGCTCAAAATATGGTAGTAGCAGCAGAATCATTGGGGCTGGGAATATGTTATATTGGTGCAATTAGAAATAATCCGCAAGTTGTAGTCGATAGTCTTCATTTACCCGAATATGTTTATCCAGTTTTTGGTCTTTGTTTAGGTTATCCTGAAGGTGGAAGTCAGGTAAAGCCAAGATTGCCTTTAAACGTAATTTTAAAAGAGAACACTTATGATGATAGTAGTGATACTATAAATATACAAAAATATGATGCTATCGTCAAAGATTATTATGCTTCTAGAGATAGTAATAATAAAGTTAGTGGTTGGAGTGAGCAAATGAGTACATTTTTGAGTAAAGAATCAAGACCACATATGAAGGCATTTTTAAAAAGGAGAGGCTTTTTAGCCAAATAAATAGAATTTGTATGAGTCGCTATTTTCCTGGTATATTGGTTTAATAGTTAATTTGCCAGTGGCTGATTCTTGATTGAAAACAAGTAAAATAATTCTTTAGCTAACTAAAATTTTGGATTTGAATTTTTAATATCAAATATGGCTTTAAAAAAATAATCAATTAAAATATATAATGTATGATTTCTAAGACGGATTCTCCTGCCAAGTTATCTATTTCCAGTAGCCCATCCAATCTGTTATTGGAGTATTGTCAGAAGCATAATATCCGTAGAACTCATCAGAGAACAAAAATATTTGATGAGATTTTCCAACTCTCTCGTCGTAAAGGTGTAGGACACCCTAGTGCTGAAGAGGTTTATTGCTCTATTAAGAAAAAGTTACCTTATATTTCTCTAGATACGGTTTATAAAAACTTGATTTTTTTTGAGAAAATTGGTATTCTTTCGCGGGTAAAGAGCCACTCCCAATCGGTAAACCGCTATGAATTAAACCATGAACCTCACCATCATTTTTATTGTGAGAAATGTGACCGTATATACGATATTTCTTGGAAGGAATTTGATGAACTTAAAACCCCTATCTTTAAAAAGATAGGGGAAGTTCATCATAGTTCAGTTACTCTCTATGGTATTTGCCTAGAATGTAATAGCGATAAAAAATAATTTTTTTACTTTATAACCACTAAGGCTCCTTCATAGTCAGGCTCAGAAGAGATTTCTTCGACCACTTGGTTGTAAACGACTTTTCCGTTTTCGTCAATGACCACAATAGCTCGGGTGTAAAGACCTTCTAAGGGAGAATCGTTTAGCCGAACCCCATAGTCTTTTCCAAAATTACTACGGAATCCCGATAAAGTTTCCACGTTGTTAATATTTTCAACAGAACAAAATCTTGATTGAGCAAAGGGTAGGTCTATTGAAATACATAGGACTACGGTGTTGTTAAGTTCAGCCATCTTTTGGTTAAAAGTTTGAACGGAGGTGGCACAGGTGGGGGTATCTATACTAGGAAAAATATTGAGGATAACTCTCTTCCCTCGATAATCACTGAGTTTAGCTTCTGTAAGATCAGATTTAACTAATCTGAATTCCGGTGCATCCTTCCCAACATCGGGTAGGATGATTTCTGTTTCTAGAGCTTGGTCTTTAAATTTTACTTTCATATTAAATCCTTATTTAAAATTCTTTATAATTATAGCATTAAAATAATGAATAGATATTTTGTAAAGAATTTATATTTAATAGTTAATTTACATATGGTAACAAAAAATTGAGTGATGATTGAAATATGATGGGATAAAATAATACAGAAATAACTCTATTTTTTCTAAGTATTCTAATATAATAGAGCAAATCAGACTTGACGCGACATTGATCATGATTGATAACTTTTACAATTTATTTTTTGATTGTAAAAAATAAGATAGTAAATTTAGGACTTAATAAGAATAATCCTTGTATTATTATTTGGATTTTTTGTTTTGCTAATTTAGAATAATTTAATGTAGGGAAAACACTATGAGTAAATTTGATCAATTTAATGAAGAGAATCATAGTCGGGATAAGGGTCCCGAGTTCACAGAGATTATTAACCGTTTGATTCTACGGAGAAAGTTTTTGGAAACTTCAATTGTTGGTGGATTGTCGATATGGATGTTGTCTTCAATTGCAGTAGGGTTAGATTTTCTTAAAGGTATGAGAAGAGACGGGAAGTTATTAGCTAAAAAAAATAACCTTTCATCCAATATTTGCTGGAACCGATGATACTATTGTGGTACCCGAGGGTTATGATTGGGAAGCGTTGGTTTCGCGGGGAGACTCCTTTTATTTAGTAAAGGGGTTTCCTTCAACCAAAAGACTCGAGATGATGCTAAAAATTAGAATTTGGCTTTTGGAGATAATAATGATGGCATGTCTTTATTTTCCCTATCTGATAACCACGCTATTTTGCGGTTAATAATGAATACATTAATCCGGAATAGCCTTATCCTGGTGAAAAAATAACCAATCATGATAATCAAAAAAGGAAATAGCGACGTTTAGAGTGAGTATTTTTGAGATCAAAAAAGTTAATAATCGATGGAAGGTGGTCAAAATGGAAAATAGATAGTTGATGATTTATTATCCCTATAAGTGGGATAACTTTCATAGGGTTTCCAACTCCAATATTAAGAACCTTATTGACTCGGTTTCTTACTTTACTTAAAAATGTCTTGGTAGTCTGCTCATGGTTAAAATAGTGGTCGGTGATTTTTTTAAGAGATAAAGCAATATTGGTAAGATAGATTTTGTTTCCAGGCCGGTAAAACAGTTTTAACTTTAAAGTTTGTCTCTAAATATTTGATAATGTGAAATTCGATAAATTGAGATAATCAGAGGCTTTAGTTATACTTCCCAACTGTGCTGTAAAATGGAAACTTCTAAGCCAAGAATACTGAAAATGTTATTATTCCTTCTAATTATCAAAAAACAGATGTTTTCATGAAACATATTATCTTTAAGAAAGATAATGACAAAAAATAAAGGAGAAAAACTTTTTCATAAGTGTGTTAAAAAAACTAAATATATATTGTAAATTTTACAATGTATATTATTTAAAAAAATAAATTTTTTTTAATACTTTTTATTAGGAAGTTTCTATTCCATGGTTAAATGAAAAAATTTAATTTATTTCTATAATAGTTATGTAGTATATTTGGTTATTTTACCCTAGTTCACTATTGACATTTAAGTATGTTAAGTGTTAGAATTTTAGTCAGATTAAAAAAATATTTCTTTAATTGAAAATAAACGATGGCAAGTAATCGGTGTAAAGAGGGTAGGTTGTGAAAATAATGTGATGGTCAAGGGGGGAGCATAGTCTAATTTTTTAAATATAATCAACTGGTCTATCTAAAAAATAAAAGGTGTCAATATGAAAATACAAATAAATCATTTTAAAAAAATCACTTTAGGGGTGGCGAGTGCTATCCTCATAGCCATGTTGGTTCTTATCGTTTCTTGTGCCTCAAAAGGAGAGATTAAAATTGAAGGTGCTGGAGCAAGTTTTCCATATCCTCTTTATTCCCAACTCTTTGATACTTACGCCAAAGAAACCGGTATCAAGGTTAATTATCAATCTATCGGCTCTGGTGGAGGTATTAAGCAAATTACTGTTCGAACTGTTGACTTTGGTGCCACTGATACTTTCGTAAAAGATAAAAACTTATCTTTGATCAACTCTGAGAACAATAACCGTCTTCTCCACATACCCATCGTATTAGGGGGTGTGTCGATCACTTATAATATTAGTGGTTTGGATAACTTACAATTGGATGGAGAAACCTTAGCTTCCATTTTTATGGGTAAAATCAATAAGTGGAATGATCCTGCGATCATTTCACTTAATCCAGGAAGAAATTTTCCTGGTGACGATATCATCGTGGTTCGTCGATCTGATGGTTCGGGGACTACATCTGCTTTTTCCAGTTTCTTGGCCCACGTTAATGATGATTGGGAGCGTGATATGGGTGTTGGTAAGTCTCTTAGCTGGTTTAATGGAAGTATCGGTGCTAAAGGCAATGAAGGAGTTACAGGGCAACTTCAAAATATCCCTTACAGTATCGGTTATGTGAGTTTAAATTATGCAGTAAAAAATAATTTACCTGTAGTTGCCGTTGAAAATAGTTATGGTAACTTTATAAAACCTTCGGTGGAAAGCGTATCTTTGTCAGCAAATGCCGATATCCCTGCTGACACTCGAATTGACCTCACCGTTTTAGAAGGAGATCCTGAGGGTTATCCTATTTCTACATTCACTTGGATAGTATTTTATCAGGAGCAAAATTATAATGATCGCTCTAAAGTTCAAGCTCAAGAGCTAAAAAATATGCTTTCTTGGATGATCGGTCCAGATTCTCAGAATGAAGCTGCTCCTCTTTATTATGCTCCCCTTTCATCGAGTGCAATTAAGAAAGCACAAGAAGTTATTGATTCCATTACCTATGATGGTGATGGAATATAGCCATATTTTGATTATACATGGTAACATTTGAAAATTTATTATAGTTAAAAATTGTTATAATTTATAATCTAGAGTTTAGGATTATCTGGGCTCTAGATTATTAGTTTTATTTGTTTTATAATGAGTTAGCGAATTATTTTAACTATATATGTCAATACTTCATAAGGAAAAAAAGGAAAAGTTCTTTAGGCGGTTGATTCTTGTCTGTGCCTTTTTTATTCCCATTGTCTTGATTTTAATTTTTCTAACCTTATTACAAGGTTTCTCTCCTGCATTAAAAGAATTTGGTTTTCATTTTTTTATAAATAATGATTGGGATCCAGTGAGAGATAAATTTGGTTCTGGAGTCTTTCTTTTTGGAACATTTGCTACCACTTTAATGTCTCTTATTTTTGCTTTTCCCTTTTCGATAGCTATCTCTCTTACAGTAGGTGAGATTATTCGAGGAACTCGTCTGGCCTATTTCATTTCCAGTGCGGTAGAAATTATTTCAGCAGTGCCTTCTGTGATTATCGGTTTTTGGGGAATCGCAGTTTTAGTACCTTGGATGATCAAATTACAGAATTTTCTTGGTTTTACTCCCTATGGTACTGGATTTTTAACTGCTTCTTTAGTACTTTCCTTCATGATTATCCCTTTCTCTGCTTCCTTAGGTCGTGAAGTGATCATGTTAGTACCTAAAGAGTATAAAGAGGCAGCTTATTCATTGGGAGCTACTCGCTATGAAGTGATCCGTAAGGTGATACTTCCCTATGTTAGCTCTGGAATGATGGGAGGTTTTTTTTTAGCAGCCGGACGGGCTATTGGTGAAACCATGGCAGTAACCATGTTAATTGGAAATGTCAATTTCATTCCTGATAATCTTTTTTCTCCTACCAATACTATGTCTAGTGTCATTGCCAATGAATTTGCCGAGGCCACTAGTGTGATTCATATTTCTTCTCTTTACGGTGTAGGTTTAGTCCTTCTTATTTTCACTGTGATCACCACTAGTGTAGGAAAGTGGGTGATCGATAAACTTACTTTTTGAGTGCTATGACTATGATAGACATTGAAAAAGCTTGGATATGATATCCGATAACGGAAAAGAAATTAATAAGCGAATCCGACGGAGTAAGCGTTTCGCTAAGTTTGTTATTGTTATGTCTATTGTAACTTTAATTCCTTTATTTGCCATCATTGGTCAGGTTTTCTTAAACGGTATTCTCCATTTAAACTTGGAACTTTTTACTGAACTACAACCTCCACCGGGATTAAGTGGTGGGGGTGTTTTGAATGCCATAGTAGGGAGTGCCATGTTATTAGTTTTAGCCTTATTAATGGCAGTGCCAGTTTCTATTCTGGCAGGCATTTTCATTTCAGAATATAAGACAGGAGATAGAACACGTTTCTTAGTCAATTTCATATATTCCAGTTGTAATGTTTTACAATCTATGCCTGCGATTGTGATTGGAGTTGTAGCTTACACATGGGTGGTAGCTCCTATGGGTGGATTTAGTATGTTTTCTGGAGCGGTAGCTTTGGCACTTATGATGCTCCCCTATATTACGGTTAATACTGTGGAGATATTGGAATTGATTCCCACTGTAGTTAAAGAGGCAGGCTATGCATTGGGGGGAACTTTTTATAAAGTAGTTTTAAAGGTGGTCCTTCCCATTGCCTTTCCAGGGATATTGAACGGGATATTTATCTCCCTAGGTCGGGTGGTTGGTGAAGCTGCACCTCTTCTTTTTACAGCTTTTGGGAATCCTTATCTTAGTGTTAACCTTATGGAACCAGTAGCTTCTCTGCCAGTTATTATTTTTCAGTTTTCCATTAGTCCTTATGAGAACTGGAAAGCTGTGGGCTGGGGAGCCTCATTTATCCTATTATTTGGTATCATCATGGTTAATGTAGTGAGCAAACAAATATCTAATCGATATACAATACATTGATGATTATCAGTGGCTAAGAATTAAAATTATGGAAAATCAGAATATTGTATCTATAAAGAAAAGTGTGATTAATATTAATAATCTTAATATATACTTTGGGAAGAATCAGGCTGTTCGACAAGTTTCCTTTGAGATACCAGACAAGTCTGTGATTGCGATCATGGGGCCTTCCGGCTGTGGGAAATCCACTTTAATTCGAGCAGTTAACCGTATGCATGATTTTACTGAAGGGGTTCGGGTGGAGGGTGAAATTCTTCTTAAGGGGGAGAATGTTATTAGTATGAGTCCAATTCTCCTGAGAAGTCGAATCGGAATGGTATTTCAAAAACCAAATCCTTTTCCAACCATGAATATTTATGATAATGTGGTTGCGGGTTATATCCTCACAGGAAAAAAAGTTTCTCAAGCAGATAAAGATGTTATCGTTGAAGAGGCTCTTCGCAAAGCCTTTCTTTGGGATGAAGTTAAGGATCGTCTTTTTGAGAGAGGAACCTTTTTATCTGGGGGACAACAGCAGCGGCTTTGTATAGCTCGCTCGTTAGCGATGAAAGTTGAACTTCTTCTTTTAGATGAGCCAACTTCAGCATTGGATCCTATTGCAACTCTTAAAGTGGAAGAACTCATCGAAAAACTTAGAGAAGAAATTCCCATTATGATTGTGACCCATAACACAGCTCAAGCCAGTCGGATTTCCCAATATACTGCGTTTATGTACTTTGGTGAATTGGTAGAATATAATCTTACTAAGAAAATGTTTACTGTTCCTAATGATCAGCGAACTGAAGAATATCTCACAGGTAAGTTTGGTTAATATGTTAGAATTATATCTTTATAGTAAGAAACAATGATTTTTAATCGAAGACAAAATCGTAGTATTGAAAAACTTACCGAAGAGTTGATCTTGACGGGGACTATTTCTATTGAGATGTTCAACCATGCTTTCGATGGCTTAATTGAGAAAAAAGAAGAATTGTTGAATAAGGTTATTGAGGACTTGACTCCCAAGGTTAATGAAAGAGAAAAATACCTTGAACGTAAGTGTATCGAATTCCTAGCTCTCTGGAAACCCAATGCTCGAGATCTCCGGATTAGTACCATGCTTCTTATGATGAATAAAGAGATTGCTAGAATCGCTGAATTATGCGATGGAATTGCTATAATGGCTAAGCTCTATCTGAAGAGAGATGAAAGTCATGATCTTTTTGAGATTAAAGAACTTTTTTCAAAGACTGGTGATATTTTGCTAGCTGCTAATCGTTCCTTCACCTTTGAAGAAATATATCATTCCCAAGAAGTCTTTTCTGGTTATTCAGTTCTCAAAATGGATAAGGAAATCAATATTTTACGTGATGATTTGGTCAAGCAGCTTATTATTGAGTCTAAGAGTCATCCAGAAAAAGTTGAGAATATCTATATTTTGATTCGAATTATTCAAAAACTTGAGAGAATAGGAGATCATTGTAAAAATATCGCTAGTGAAGTAGTTTATATTGTCAGTGGTAGACTGAAAATTAAGGAATAAAAAAGATTATAAGTATCGGTACAACTCTCTATAAATATATGCTAAAATATATAGGCTTTTAAGGGCCTATAGCTCAGTTGGTTAGAGCAGCGGACTCATAATCCGTTGGTCCCAGGTTCAAGTCCTGGTGGGCCCATTTATATAACATTTATATTAATTCCATTTAATCATGGGTAAGAGATACTGGAATCCTTCGCTTTATGATGAAAGTTACGGTTTTGTCTCTCGCTATGGTTTAGATTTAATTCACTTATTGAATCCCAAAAAAGAGGAAAGAATCCTTGATGCCGGCTGTGCTACTGGTGATATTACTCAAAAAATAGCTGATTTTGGAGCTTATGTAGTGGGAATAGACAGTTCTGCGGATATGATTGCTAAAGCTAAAGAAAAATATCCCCAATTGAATTTTCATAGAATTGATATCACCTGTCTAGCTTCTCATAATCGTTTTCATGATAAGTATGATGGTATTATTTCTAATGCCGTTCTCCATTGGGTTAAAGATGCTGAGGCAGCTTTGGTCTCTATTTACAGTTCTCTTAAGTCCGGTGGACGATTCGTAGCAGAAATGGGAGGAAAAGGTAATATAGAGGCTATCATTTCAACTATTGAAAGATCACTGGATCATTTTGGTTATTCCGAAAATAAGTCTCAATATCCTTGGGTTTTTTTTACTGCGGGTGAATATGCTTCTCTCATGGAAAAAGTAGGATTTATTATTAGGGATGTATACTACTTTGATCGTCCCACTGAACTTGGTGGAGAAGATGGACTACGTCAATGGCTTACCATGTTTGGAGATATTTTTTTCAATAATATTTCAAAAGAAAAGCTTATGGAGATATATTCATTTATTGAAACTGAACTTAGGGATGAGTTGTTTCTAAACGGTAAATGGTGGGCAGACTATAAACGATTGCGGGTAAAAGTAGAAAAGCATTAAAAGTTAATATTTACATGATTTTTTTTATATGATTTTGTTCTACTATGAAAAAATATATTGATATAGAAGAAATTATTTATGATGAGAACCCTAAACTTTATCATCAATTCAAAAAAAATCCCTTGCCAATATTTCCTTTCCTAAGTTTTATTTTGAGAGAAAAAAAAATTAATCAGAGTTTTAATAAATTCCCGGGACGAAATCTTGAGTTTATTTATCCATTTTTAAAAGATGAATTGAAATTAACTTGGGGAATTCATGGTGGAGATAATATTGATCGGAAAAGGCGGTATATTTTTGTTGCTAACCATAGTCATGGGAGTGTTGATGGGCTTCTCTTCGTAGCTGCGGTAAATCACTTTTTTTCTGAAGTCAAAATTTTAGTAAACCGGATTCTATTAAAATTGGAAAAAATCAAGGGAATCTTTCTTCCTATTGGTACTTTCTCTTCACCCACGCGTCACCAGCACGAAGAATTAATAGCTTACCTTAAGTCTTATCACCCTCTTCTGATTTTCCCAGCAGGGGTGGTATCTCGAAAAAACTGGGGTAAGAGAAAAGGAGAAAACCATCTTGTTGAAAAAAAGTGGAAAAAAAGCTTTTTGGATCTTGCTATAACCTATAAGCGTGATATCGTTCCAACTTTCATCGATATTCAAAATTCATTTTGGTTCTATAGATTGGCCTATTTGCGAACCTCTTTAAAGATCAAAACAAATTTAGAAATGTTTCTTCTTTCCAATGAGCTTTACCAGTTCAAAAATAAACATGTTAATATATATTTCTCAATGCCTATCTCACATCGTGAAATTAAAGCCCAACTAAAATGTCATTCAAAAGAATGGCTCGCTGAGAATTTCCAGCAATTTGTAATGGGGGGTTTTAAAACAAAGCTTTTTGAGAAAAACAAAAAGAAATAGGAGAAAATGTTTAAAAAAAACGATCAAGAAATTATCCCTCCACTACTTATTGAAGAGTTAGAGAGTAATCTTTCCCGATTAACTCCTATTTATACAAATAAAACGAAAGGGGTAATGGTGTATTGCTTTACTGGTAATCAATTTTCCGAACTTCTCTTAGAGGTTGGACGATTAAGGGAAATATCCTACCGTCATATAGGGTTGGGAACTGGTAAGTCATTTGATATTGATTGTTACGATAAGATGTTTCCTCAATACCGTCAGATAATCGTCTATAATCTATTACAGAAAAAAATTATCTGTGGCTGTCGATGCTATGCTCCAATCTTTTTTCCATTAAAATATCATCAAAATGTTGAAAATATTGCTACTAGTAACTTATTTGTCATGAGTGATAAATTTATTGAAAACTATTTACCATACACTCTAGATGTGGGACGGGTCTTCGTCATTCCAGAGTTACGTGCTCAGTTTTTAAATTCCGTATTGACTAATATACGATCTCCATTGGAGTATATTTGGAAGGGACTGGGGTACCTAATTGCCCATCATGATATCCGCTATTTTCTGGGAAGAGTAATTGTTGATAATAAATCAGGTATCCGAGTGAGAGATTTAATATATAAATATTTAGAAACTCATTTTGCAGATTATGGATTGATGCATTCCAAGCAAGCTAAAGAAATGAAATCAGTTAAACATCCTTTTGTTAAAGAACATTCTTTTTTGGATGATCTTCACCTTCTTAAAGAAATGGCTAAGAAAGAAGGTCAAATGATTTCGCCACTGATTCAAGCATATGTAAAATTATCTCCCACTATGAAATTTTATGGAAGTGCCTTTGATTCTGATCTTGGAAAAGCAGAAGAGATGGCTATTATGATTACCATCAAAGATATTTTCAAAAATAAATTCGATAAGTTCAAATATAAGAGTACTAGAAAAAAATAGCTAGGTTTAAGTTTGCCATAAATAAATTATCATTAAATTCTATAAAGAGTTGATAGATTAGTTTTTAATTATTCTTAATTTTTGGCCAACTCTTATCTGCTTGTTTAATAAATCCAGGGATATCTTTTTCCCATTTTTCTTTAACGGATTTACTATAATTAAGATAAAGTTTCCCATCAATGATAGACCACTGTTCGCCCTCTATATCATATTTTTTTGACTTGGCTGCCACACCCCAAGCACAGTAACCTCCGTATTGAGGCTCGTATGCTTGTGGATCTTTTTTAAACAACTCAAGATTTTCTTTGCTAGAGAATAACCAATTAGCATCTTTATAGTGATAAGTAAATTTTTTCTTTCCCTTAACTGCTTTAGATTCAGTGAAATAGGCGACAACATCATATCCTTCAACCGCTTTGTTCCCAAAAAAGGTTTTGTTAATTTCACTGGAAAAAAGCAATTCTAAAAAGATAGTCAAGACTATAGCGATTTTAAGTAATTGTATTTTAATGATATTTAACTTCATGTGTGAACTCCAAATTAGATAATTTTAATGGTCATTAGTTTTTTTTAAAGTAAGATTATTAATTATAATATACAAATAATATAATGTCAAGAATTATTTCTTGAATTAATGATTTATTATACGATTTAGATATTAAATTTCTCAAATTTTTTAGATTAAACTATATTTTCATGTTCATTATAAAATTATATTATAAGTATTAAATAATCAAAAATATTATAAATCAAAATTTATGAAGAATACCTATAGTGATTTCACACAAAATCAAAATAACAAAATTGAAGTAAAACTGGAGATACCCTATACTTTTTTAGGAAAAGATTATAGTTCTCTCAATCAACTTTTTTTGGTGATGATAGAATCCCAGAACTATCGAACTGCAATTGAAGAATGGAAATCAGGAAAATTAATAGAAGCTATTAAACAAGTTGATAACTTTTCTTTCAAATTAATATACGATAAAATTCTGGATCTTGATGAATCAGGAAATGAAGATAAAGATATTACTGTCAAATCACAGTTTGGATTAGTAAGCTCTTTATTGAATCCGTATAATGGTTTTGTTGTTGATGGTGTAGAAGTTACGGTTGATAGTCTTAAAAATTTTATTAATTATTTTTTTTTCTTTCAGAAAAATACTACGGGTGAGAAAGAATTGATGGTTTCTAAGACATCTCGACTCTTGATACAAATTCTTGAAAATTCTAAACTTACAAATAAATTAAAAATCATGAATGCCTTGGTTCATCGTTATAATAAAATTCTATCTGACTATGAAAATTTTCTTGGAAAAGAAGTTGAAGATTTAGATGATATCTTTCTCAATTTAAATGAGAAGACTTTGAAGAATCTGGAATGGATGGTCATTACTTATACTGATTTAATTCAATTAGCCGACTCTAAAGATCTTATTTTAGATAAGGACAAAGTAGTTCAGAATATTTCTAAATTCGAGTCTGTTACTTCTTTAGTGGGTATTAATGAACAATTAAATAGGTTTAAAAAAAAATATAGAGGAGCTAAGGAAAATTGGACTTTTCTTTATAATCAAGATGAACTTAGTGATAAGGAAACTCTACTTCTCTTGTCTGCTCCAGAAAAGTATTTAATTATTAATCAAAGTTATCGAATGTTGATGACTTTAGGGGTTTGGTTGATAATTTTATTGTCTATGTTTGGTTTGATTGTGATTCCCTATTTTGTAGTTAAAAATGAAAGTGGAAGAAGTGATGATATGGCATTTTTACAATGGATTGGTAGTGACCGTGATGATCAAGTAAACGATGTAAAGGTTGCCGAGGATGGGAGTATACTTATTTCTGGTTATACCAGTGGATTTGGTGTAGGAAAGAATGACATTTGGACAATTAAAATGGATACTTTGAATAAATTGGTGTGGAGTAAGACTGTAGGGGGAGGTGGTAATGATATTGCTAATGTTATTGCCCTGTCTCGGGATCAAGGATTTTATATAGGGGGGTGGACATCTAGTTTTAAAGAGTCTTCTGTCAATTCTCTTATAGTTAAATTTGACAATTCTGGAACTATACTTTGGAGTCAGGTTTATGATATAGGTGTAGATAGTAAAATTCTTGGTTTGACTGAACTTTCTTATGGGGGATTGGCAATAGTTGGACAGTTTACAGGTAAAGATGCCAATTCCAAACTTTTTATATTGATGAGCCACTCAGATGGCAAAATTCAATGGTATAAAAAGTTTAATGATAATAAAGAAAGTAAAGGTATAGCGGCAATAGAAGGAATGAATCAAGAAATTATCATTTTAGCAAAGGAAGAGAGTCATGATCAAAGAGATCTTGTTATTTTAAGTTATAGTAAGAATGGCAATTTGTTATGGCAGAAATCATATTTCAACTTTGATCTTGATCATCAAAAATTAGTCTTACCTTTATCAAGTGGAATTTTATTTGCTGGGAAAAGTATTGATCCTGTCGAGAATCGATTATATGTGGATGTAATCAAAGTGGATTATTCTGGAAATCATTTATGGAATCGTCGTATTACTGATAAGGCAATTTTCCAACCTGTCTCATTTTCTATTGTTCAAAACGGTGAGGGTTATTTTTTGATGGGAGAGACTTTTGGGCTAGGCCAAACTCTCATTAATAATTTCTATATTTTTAAAAATAATGGTGACTTTTTCCCATTGGAAACTGATGGCAATTCTACCATCAAAAATTCTGTATGGGGAATGCTTAAAAATAAAGAACTGGTTTTGGTTGGGATTGATGATAATGGGAGGGATCGGCAAAAAGATGTTTGGATGATGGAAAAAAAAGTTACCCTATCTCAAGATTGAATTTTGTTCAGTTATTTTTCGTTATTTGAGATGAAACGGTGAAATTGTTGGTATTTTCTCTTAAGTTTTTTCAGATTAGTATTCTTTTTTTAATCTATTCATTATTTTTATTTGGGATATCTTTGGGAGAAAAGAAAGTAGCTGTTGAAAGTGAGGGGGGAAAAAAATTAGAAAATCAAAAACAAATTGAAGATAATTCTAATCAGTCAGATTATTTACTTCAATCCGAAGCTATTAGCAATCATTATATTGTTTTGACTGGTAATCGATTCAATCGTTATCCGGTTTCTTTATTCTTGGCAATAAAATTTAGTAGTGAGATGACATCTATTGAAGGGATGTTTATCCAAGAGAGAAAAAATATTGGGATTGAGCTTATCGGAAAAATTGAAAACAGTCAGATTATCCTTTATGAGGTTATACGTAAAAAAAATGGAAAAGTTGTAACTAATAACACATGGACATTGACTGAAAAAAGTAATGATAAGTGGGCAATGACCTCATCACAAGGTAGAATTAATCTTTCCGAAATGGCTCCCCCATCTCATAAAAAATTTCAGTTTCGAGGAAGAGATATTCATCCCCAAATTATCAGTCTTCTTTTTGAAAAAATAGATGGTTCCTCAGTTGCTGTTGATATAAAAAATTTCTTTGGGAGGCCTCTGAAGCGGGAAGGAGAATGGCGTCAGGCCAATCAGGAATATGGTTATATTCGTTACCGACCTCTCAGTCATCATAAGTTCGGTTGGGTTTTAGAAGCGGAAAAGAGTGAAGGAGTAGATTCCGGAACCATTCGAAAGATTATTTATGTTATTTGGGTGAAAGGATACCTGTCCGTGTTTCGAGAGTTAGAACAAGATAACATTGATTTGACTCGTATAGAAGATGTAAATGTCATTCCAGTAGAGGGCTTAGATCATGATCTCATTGAATACAGGAAAAAGGTGAATGGAAACGATCTAGTAGATTATCTGAATCGTATTGAGCGTGGATTGTTTTTTTCTAAGTCAGTAGAGAATGATATAAAGCTCTGTGATAACTGCCATTATGGGCTTCTCACCTTTATCTATGATATTTCTCAAGATCGTCTTGCTATAAAAAGTATGGAATTAGTACCAGGAAATACTGGGAGTGATGTAAAAATTGATAACAGCAATAATAAAGTTGAAGCGGCTTTTCAAGAAACCCTAAAATATTATTTGGATCGAGGAAAAACCCATCTTCTAAAAAAAGACTTTTTAGATTTCATAGAATTTTGGTTACAGGAAATAAATTGATAAAAAAATACATAAGTTGGGTTATAGGGTGTTTTTTGCTTTTCACTAGTTTATATGCTCGTGAATTCAAAACTCAGAAATTATCTTTTCACGCTGAAGTTGTTTTAGGTACTCTTAAAAATCCATGGTCTCTAGTTTGGTTGCCAAATTCAGAAAATCAAACGAGGGGAATCATTGCCGAGAGAAATGGTAATCTTATTCTTTTTGACCTAGAATCTAAGCAAAAAATTAAATTAAAAATACCAGTAGATGTCTATCAGTCTGGCCAGGGAGGGCTTCTAGATTTGGCCCTGGATCCCAATTATTCCCATAATAATTGGATTTATCTAACTTTCTCCCTTCGAAAAGGGATGAAGAATACTACCGCTTTAGCACGTTTCAAGATTATTGATCAACGGATAGATATTTTTGAAAAAATATTTGAAGCTTCTCCTTCCACTTTTGGTGGTTATCATTATGGTTCACGCTTGGTTTTTCCTGGGCCTTCAGGAGGAGGCCATGAAAGTCTTTTTATGACTGTAGGAGAAAGAAACCTTAGAGAGCCAGCTCAGGACATTCGAACTCATATCGGTAAAATCGTTCGCTTTAACTATAAGAAGAATTTCATTCCTGAAGTTTTTTCTTTCGGTCATCGTAATCCTCAAGGGATGATTTGGGATTCCTTATCTCAAAAGCTTCTTATCAATGACCATGGTGCTCGTGGAGGAGATGAAATCAATATTATCGAAAAAGGAAAAAATTATGGTTGGCCAATCATTTCTTATGGAAGGAATTATGATGGAAGTAAGATTGGTGTGGGAACTTCCAAGACCGGAATGGAACAACCAATGTATTATTGGGATCCCTCAATCGCCCCATCGGGTTTTGCAGTGTATCAAGGAAAGGATTTCTTGGAGTGGGAGGGTAACCTTTTAGTCGGTTCCCTCAAATTTGGACTTCTAGTTCGTCTGGAACTCAATTCTTCTCGTAACAAGGTTTTAAATGAAGAGCGAATGTTGGATAGTCGTCTGGGGAGAATCCGATATGTGGGGGTGGAGAAAGAGAAAATTTATCTTCTCACAGATAGCTCAAGGGGAAAGCTTTACCGTCTCTCTAGAATTCATCGTTGATGAGTTTTATTTTGAACGCAGTTTTAAAACTAATCGGTAGTTCAGTTAGCTTCACAATGATTTTTTTTGGATGCTGATAGCAATTTATTCTATTTTTTCGGCGTATTCATTGTAATAGTGATTTACAAGAATAAATCCATAGAGTTCTATACGGTTCTTAAATGGGTTTGTTTCTTTAGTTTCTTTACTTACAAAAAAATAAAAGTTTTTCTTCTAAAATTTGATTTTTTTTAAAAAAAAACTATATTACAATTAATAGTCTAATTACTTCCAATTACATATAGATTGAGTTAATACTTTAAATATGTACTTATTGGAAGTTTATAAATTATTTGTTTGATAATGAGAGAAGAATAATATGATTGAAGTAAATAATATTGTTAAATATTATGGAGATTTTTTAGCAGTTGACAAAATCAGTTTTTCCATCAATAAAGGGGAGATTATCGGTCTTCTAGGACCTAATGGAGCTGGTAAGAGTACTACTATTCGTGTGATTTGTGGTTATTATACTCCCCAAGAGGGTAGTGTTACTATCAATAAAATTGATAGTATTAAGGATCCTCTCCATGCCAAAAAATCCATCGGGTATCTTCCAGAATCGGCCCCTCTTTATGATGATATGCTGGTTTTTGATTATCTAACTTATGTGGCTCTTATCAGGAATATAAAGTCTGATGATATTCCAATTCGTTTAAAAGAAGTAGCCGAGATATGCGGTTTAGTTGCAGTGATGCACAAAAACATCGGAGAATTGTCCAAGGGATATCGTCAAAGGGTTGGATTAGCTCATGCTTTGGTTGGGGATCCAGATATCCTGATTTTGGATGAGCCTACTTCTGGCTTAGATCCCAATCAGATAGTAGAAATACGTCATTTGATTAGACAAATTGGTAAGACCAAGACTGTAATTTTATGTTCCCATATTTTACCCGAGGTTGAAGCTACTTGTGATCGGATTATAATCATCAACCAAGGAAAGGTTGTTACAGATAGTAGCAAGGATGCTCTTAAAGAGAATTATCGAGGTAAGACCATTTCTGTGGAGTTAGACCTCCCTGTATCTGAAACAGAAAAAGTACAACAGGAACTCTCTTCAGTAGATGGGATAGCTAAAATTGAAATTGACTCTACCCAGAGTCGAGTTATGCTTAAAATTCACTATGAGAGCGAAAAAGATCTTCGATTAGAACTTTCAAGAAAGATCAATGAGAATAATTGGCTTATTCTGGGCTTCCACCAAGAAGAGAAGAGTTTGGAAAATATTTTTCGTGAGCTCACTTATAAGCAAGAAAATAATAAAATATAACCTCTAACAAATCAAATGAATATTATCAGGAGTTATCATGAATTATAAACGTGTAATGAATTTAACAATCAAGGAGTTAAGAACGTATTTTTATTCTCCAGTAGCTTATATTGTAATGGTAGTATTCCTTATTGTGGGTGGGGTTTTATTTTGGTCAGCTTTTTTTACTCAGAATCAGGCTGAGATGCGAAGCTATTTTCAAATGCTCCCTTGGGTACTCACTTTTATCATTCCTGCTATTACCATGAGGCTTTTTTCTGAAGAAAGAAAAACCGGCTCTTTTGAGATATTGGTGACCCTTCCCATCGGATTGGATGAAATTGTATTGGCAAAATTTATATCTGCCATTATTTTTATTAAAACCATGCTTAGTTTTATTTTTCTTTATGCTATTTCAGTTGAATTAGTAGGTGATTTGGATTGGGGACCAGTTCTTGGAGGTTGGATTGGAGCAGTACTACTTTCCTGCCTTTACGTCTCTATCGGTTTATTCAGTTCTTCTCTTACTCAAAATCAAATTATAGCTTTTTTGATTGGCCTTGTCATCTGTCTGTTTTTTTTCTTGGTAGATAAATTTTTCATCTTCCTTCCCACTATATTAGTAGATTTTTTCAATTACTTCTCCTCCGACAAACACTTCAGGAATATTTCCAAAGGAATGATTGACTCCCGTGACTTTATTTATTTCATCCTTTTCAGTTTCCTATTTCTGCTTGCTACTCATGAAAAACTTAACCAACAGTTTCTTGGTAATATCAAATCTGAAGATAAAAACTCTAGGAGCTAATCATGGATAAAATAATTATATTTATTAAAAATCGTTTTCATATTTTTTTAATTGTCGTACTTTTGGTTGCGGCAATGATTTTTCTAAGTCGCTTTTCATTTCGCTTGGATCTTACTGCCAATAAGGTATTCACCCTTTCTGAAGTTAGTAAATCTTTGGTAAGAGACTTAAAAGACCCCCTTAGGATCAAGGTTTTTATTTCGAAAAACCTGCCTCCACCCCTTAATGATTTGCCCACTGCTTTGGAAGACATCTTGATTGAATACCAAGAAGCTGCTAATGGAAATTTTATTTTTACTTTCTATGATGTTACAGAAAGTGAAGGAGCTGATCCTAAAGTGGAAGCTAATATCAAATTAGCTAATGATTACGGCATTAATGCTAATCAAGTACAGACCTTAGAGAAAGACCAACTTCAACTAATAAAAGTTTATGCTGGGATCGTCATTGAGTATGGTAATCTCATTGATAGGATTCCGTTCATTTCCTCAACAGCTCAGTTGGAGTATCGCTTAACTACTATTCTAGATAAAATGCATAAGAAATTGAATAGCCTTTTAGCCTTGGAGACACCGATATCTGCTAGGCTTTATCTTAACGATGACTTCGTTCAAGTCTCCCCCCTATTTCAAATACAAGGTCTTTCAGGAGTTGTGGATACTATGAAAGAAGTTTTTAAAAAAGTTAATCAAGAAAATTATGGTAAGGTTGATTTTGAGGTTCGCTCAGAGATTACCAGTGAGGATTTCGCCGCTTTAAACCAAAACAAAGTAAGGATCTATCCTTGGACTAAGTTTAAGTCCCCAGATGGCAAAACCATTCCAGCAGGCCAAGGAGTTGCTGGCTTAATGTTTAGTTATAATAACAAAGTGGAATGGGTGGAGCTCCTAAATCCTCAAGCAAGTTTACAAATTGGATCTCAAGGACTTCAGCAGGTGGTACGTTATGTACTTCTTAATCTTAATAACTATGAGAACACCGTTGACGGTATCATTGACTCCCTACTCGACATCAATGATTATATCGCCTACCTCGATGACAAAGGAACTGTATCGGTAGTCGGTACTTCTGGAAATTCTTTATTTCAGCAAAATTCGGGAGGTGAAGGTGCTCATTTTTATAATCTCCTAGGGGAGAATTATACTGTTGAATCAATTGGATTAGAGGAGCTCAGCACCAAATATAAAACCTTGATCATTGGGGGTGCTAAGGAAGAGTTTAGCGATTATGATTTATTTCTTATCGATCAATTTCTTATGCAGGGGAAATCACTTTTTATCCTTCAAGATACCTTAACAACCCAACCTTCTCTACCCGGTGCTCAAAGTTTACCTAAGTGGGAACCAGTTAATAATGGTTTAGATAAGCTTTTAGAACATTATGGAATCAGGATTCGAACAAAATATGTGATGGATAAAAAGTCGTATGTTTCACGAGGGCAGGCTCAAGGAGGTGGAGCTTCGGAACAGCAGATATACTTTGCCCCTCTTATCCAAGACCAAAATATCAATCATGACTTTACTCCTTTAAAGCATTTCAAGACATTCATTGGCTTAGAAATGTCACCTTTGGATTTAATTGATGAACGTCTTGAGGGGCAGAAAGTTACCGCTACCAAGTTGTTCAGTTCCAGTATTGACTCATGGACTCAAACTGGAGAGCCAAGCCTGATTCCTGCATTTATTGAGCTTCCGAAAAAGGTCGAAGATTATCAGAAAAGCGATTTAGCCTATCTTATTGAAGGTGAGTTTAAAAGTTATTTTGCTGATAAACCAATACCCACTAAACCTGAAGAGGATGGGGTGGATAATGAAAGAAAAGTGACAACTTCTACCGATACTTTTTCAGTCAAGGATGCTGATTTAATATCATCCGTTAGTCAGCCAGCTAAGATCATTGTGATGGGTAGTAGTGCTATGATCAAAAATAACCTTATCGATGAACAGGGTCAGGGAATTAATGCCAAACTTGCTATCAATCTAGTGGATTATTTAAGTGATCGTGAGGATTGGACTATTATGAGAAGTAAGAGTCAACGTGTGGTACCTTTGGAACCCTATAATCCAGATGCTCCGGGTTTTTCTCGCTGGATCACTCACCGAGGTGTTCTCAAGTGGTTTAATATGTTGGGATTACCTCTAGTTGTGGTTTTGATTGGTTTCTTTGTCTATATCCATCGTTCTTCTAGACGGAAACGAATTGCTGATCTCTTTATGGGGAAAAATCAATAAGTCAAAGGATTCATTATGGCCTTCCTCAATAATTCAAAAAATGCTAAAAGAAATATATATTTGATTGTAGCTGCGGTTATTATGATCTTGGTACTTAGGTTTTTTCCTGAAAAAGGAGGGGGAGATCAGGTAAGCTTTTCGGCTATCGATAAAAAAGTGGATCGAATTATTTTTGCTCGTAGTTCTGGTGAATTTACAATTGAAGTTAAAGGTGAAAATTGGGTTATAGGTTCAAAGGGATATCCGGTTGATAATTCTAAAGCCGAGAAAGCAGCTTCATTTATCTCCCAAGATTTGAAAGCTGAAATTGTCAGTAAATCTGATGTTTATCAACCTTATGGTTTAGAAAATGAAGAGTCATTGGAGATCACTTTTTATTCGGGAAATGAGCTTCTCAAGACATTAAGGGTAGGAAAATCTGCAAACAGATTTGAAACTTTTTATGGATTGATGGATGATGATTCTACCGTATATCAGATTGATTTTGATCGTTATAACCTTGATTATGAAGAGAAAGGTATTCTCAATTTGAAAGTACATGATTTCTCATCCCCGAAAATCGTTAAAGTAGAATTAAACGATAAAGATGGCAAAGCCTGGACTTTGAGTCGAGTAGAGAAAAAAACAGAAAACAATACTAATCAGACCCCTCCCGAAAAAATTTGGGAAGATAATCATGGTGAGGTTATCTTAAAAGAAAAAGTAAACGATATTATCAATACCATGAGTACCCTTCAAGCTGATGACATAAATAACTTGAATGCAACTGCAGATCCACCTATACGTAAGATCAAGTTGACCAGTGAAGATGGAATGATTTATCATCTTGATATTATTGTAAAGGTTGATGATGATTATTGGGTAAAAAATCCCGATAAAAACTATTATTACCGGATTACATCTAGTACTGCTGATAAATTGTTATCCGATCTTCCTTAACCAGTTTTAATTTGTTGGCATGAATAATCATAGTAAAATTTATATATGCCTAGGATAAAACAGAGTCAATCAGAATCTGACAAGGTTACTATTCGAGAATACACCGAAGACCAACAAAAACAGGTTTATTCCTTAATTCTTTCTATACTTGAGTTAGAACTTCCAGATATTCCGGTAGCAGGATATCTAGATGATATTCATGCGATCCATAATGTTTACGGTGGAGAGAGAAATCGATTTTGGACTGCAACAATTGGGAAAAGAGTGGTAGGAGTTATCGCAGTCAAGGAAGATAGTGAGGATGAAGCTATTATGAGAAGGTTTTTTGTTAGTCCCGCTCACAGAACTCAAGGTGTTGCCAAAAAATTATTTAACAAGGTGGTTGACTTTGCTAAAAAAGTTGGTTATAAAAAGTTATTATTTATTGGAAATAGTCAAATGCAACGTGCCCGAAAGACTTTGGTAAAATATGGATTTAAAGAACTTCAAGAAATTGATCTTGGGGAGATTATAATCTTTAAGTCGGTTTACGAATTATAAGTTTTTATTTATCCCTTTTCACTTTTAAATTTTATCAATTTAAGTAGATATTTTTTCCAATTATTAATTTTCTTTTGTAAGATTGGTATAAACTCATCATCACCAAAATTTTTGAGGAAATGAGATATATGCTCTCCAAAAATAATCATGTCCTTTATTGTTTTTATCTGTCGCTTGGAGGTTTCGACTAAAGAGTGTTGATTCCATACCATATCAACATATTCAATCACTTCTTTTTTAAGTAAGTGAAAAAATTGGTGGTAAAGGGTATTGTCGGGATACTCTGGAGAACTCTCTACGTAGGCCTTTTTGATATCAAGAAGAGCTAAAGTTAAAAGTATATTTCTTTTTTTAAAATTAATTAATTGATATGGGTTTTTTACGTTTTTATATAATTTAATAACTTGATCGATAGCTAGGCCTAACTGAAAAAAATTTTTGATTGACCTTTTATTTGGAATTTGCTGATAAAAATCAGGAGTTTTCTGATTGAATTCAAAATAGTCACTATTATCTAAAATATTATCCCAAACTAAGAAAAAAAGATTAATGTTTTTTGTTGTACTATCTAGATATTTTAAAGAATTGAATTTAATTTTAGTTTTATAAAGACGATTTAATATCATGAAGATGAAGGCATTAGTGATGTAAATTTGAGAAAGATTTTGAATGACTTGAAATTTTTTACCAGGAGGAGAATTTAATTTAATGTAGTTTTCATTGGATTCAATAATCTTATTTAGTTGTTTTTCGGCATCACTTACGTTTATCACATTACTACCCTTTTAAAAAGCCATATCAATAATTATAACTTAGATCATCTAATTTCTCTTTAACAACTTTTTTTATAGAATATTATTATAAATTTTTCTTTTTGGATCTTTATCTCTTTTTTCCTTTTGTTTAAGATTTTTAAAGCCGTAAACTATTCTGAAAGCTGCGGTAAAAAAGCATAGAAAAGAAAAAAAATAAGCCAAAAAAATAAACCATTGTGGGAAGATACAGAAGAAAATAAAGAAAAAAATAGTTTCACTTCCTTCGGTAATTCCTCCTAGATAATAAAAAGATTTATTTGGGTAGTGAATATTTTTTAGTTGATACTTTTCTGCCATGATGGAGAATGCAAGAAAGGTTGTTCCGGTTGCTACAAAACTAAAAATTAAAGTTAAAGCGGCCATACGTGCCTCGGGTAGTGCAATTCCAAAACCTAGAGGGATGATGGCATAGAAGATGAAATCAAAAACGATGTCAAGAAAAGCCCCTGAATTCGTAGGTGAACTAACATTAGCTAATCTACCATCAAGGCCATCAAAAAATCGATTAAGTAAAAGAAAGAACAATCCTAAAAAAAAATTTCCATAGGCAATTTGAATAAAAGAAAAAAATCCTAAAATAAATCCTATTATAGTAAGCTGGTTAGCTGTAATATTTATTTTTGCCAACTCCAAGGCAATCATCTGAAGCGGTTTATCGATTATTTTGTTGATAGATTTGTCCAACATGATTCAAATTAATAACTTGTTCACACTCTGTAGGAATATCTTCAGGGTCATGAGTAACTAATAACACCGGAATAGACTTCTCTCTCAAAAGTGTAAATACCCATTTTCTAAATTTATTTCTAAGTTCCATATCTAATTTAGAAAAAGGTTCATCTAAGAGGAGGGCTTGAGGTTCAGAAAGTAGGGTACGCAAAAGTCCCACACGGTTTTTTTCACCTCCGGATAGGGTTTCTGGATTATGGTTTTCCATTCCCTTAAGATGGGCTTGAGCTAAAGTTTTACTGATCATCCTTTTTTTTTCTTGATTTGATATTTGTTTTCCTGAATGATCATATTTGCGTATTCCGAAAGCAAGATTTTCAGCAACGTTTAAATGGGGAAATAAACAAGGGTCTTGAAACATGATCCCTATTCCTCTTTTTTCAATCGGTTGGGGATTTAGCAAAACATCGTTAAGCCATATTTCTCCAGAAAAGATGAATTCAGATGGGGCAAGTGATCCCAAAATAAAATTAAGTAGAGTGGACTTTCCAGAGCCGGAGGGACCCATTAGAGTACAGAAACTGCCTCGTTTAATTGATAAATTAAAATTTTCAAAAAGGACTTTGTTTTTGATTTTAATATGGGCATCAACTACTTTTAAAGACATACTTAATTATCTCATAATTCATTGGGCTTGGAGTCAAAGCAACTGAAAAAAACCAGCGATAGGAGTAAGGTTTGGATGATGGCAAAAAATCCCATAACTCTGTAATGCTTTCCTTCGGAAAGTTGTACCGCTTCAGTGGTTATAGTGGGAATTGATCCTCCTGAAAGTACCATTGTAGCTAAATAGTCCATCATACTAACTGAAAGAGCAATAGCTAATGAAGTAAGTAAAGGTTTTTTTAACATGAGGAATTTTATATAGAAGTAGGATTTAAAAGTACTCCTGGATAAGGTTTGGGCTACGATGAAGTACTGTTGATTGAAACGGTGGTAGGTCTTCTCTAAAGTGAGCAGGGTGTAAGGGAAGGTGAGAAGAAAATGTCCTATAACAGTGGTTATCCATACTGGAAGGGGGAATACAGTAAGAAAAAAAATACGAATACTAATAAAAAGAAATACTGTAGGTAGAATAAGAGGAAGGAAGATTAAAAATCGTAAAGGAAGATAGTTTAAGGGATTTAAGGTAGTAAATCGGGTGAATCTTATCTCTAGAACTATGACAGCTAAAACCATTGCCATGAGGGAGGAGACCGTAGCTAAACTTAAAGTATTCCCAAGGATCTCAAGAAAATTCTGATCCCACGTATTCCAAGTTTGCCAAGTAAAGTGGACGGGAAGAACTTTAGGGAATGGCCAGCTCCTGGCAATCGACCAAATTCCATTGGTTATAAGAGATAGTAGTAAGATGAAAGAAAGGATACTAAATAGAATAGTTGCAACTTTATTTTTAATGACTATCTCTAGAAGATAGAAGGCTTTTCGATTTCCAAGATAAATCGACCGCTTTATCAAAGTCTTAGTTATTTTTTCTCCAATCCACCAGCTTCCAACGGTCATAGAATAAGTTAGAATTAAAATGAGTGTTCCCGCTGAACTGATTCGTGAGTAACTAAGATCTGGATCTTGGAACCAATTAAGGATAAGGACGGCAAAGGGTGGGGGGGTATTCCCTGCTAAAATCAAACTTATATCCACAGCGGAAAAAGAGTAAGAGAGGACAATGAAGAAAGGGAACCGGATTCCACGGTAAACTTGGGGCCAAATAATCTTAAACCAAATCTCTGCCGGAGAATAACCTAGGGAGGCAGCCACTTGATAGTTTAGACTAACTTTAATTTGACTTATTTGAGAAAAAGCCATAAATAAAAGAAAAATAGTTTCTTTGAAAGTAAGTCCTATAATAAGAGCAAGGCCAAAGGAATCTTGATAAGTTTCCCAATCAAGGGGAATTTCAATACCGAAAGGTGCTCCCAGCCATCTTACAAGAAGGCCGCTTGGTGAAATTAAAAACACTAATCCAATGGAAAAAGCAACATGAGGATAAGATAGCCACAGTGGAATAAAGCGAATGAAGTTATTAGTTCGGCGACTCCATCCCCCGGCAATGATAAAAACTAGAATCATAGAAAACCCTGTTGAAAGAAGAGTTGTACGTAAGGTTAGAGTTAGAGAGGGTAAGAATTGGGGGTGCAAGAATAGTTTAGAGAAGGCTTCTCCCCAACAATCGTAACAAGATTGAAAAAAGTCCCATCCAAATGCAGAGAGGGCAGTAAAGATGCTTCCAATTAGAATTGGAATAAAGAAAGAAAGCCATAGAAAAATAATAGCTATGGGTATTAAAAAATTAATTGAGAACACCATAAAGGTGTAAGAGATATTGTCCTATACTTTATAGTTTTCTTAAACTTATGGCTCAAAAACCATAACGTTTAATCCATTCTTTTTCAAGAGCTTCAGTCCAAGAGGCATGGGGTTCCAAGAGAGTTGACGAAAGCTGTAAATTTAAAGCATTTTCAATTCCCCTAGGGATAGTGGAGAAAAATTTTTTTTCTTGTGATGAGAGTTTTCTTACATCTAAAATAGTGGGATCTCCCCAATGACAACTGCTAAACTTTCGAGCTTGTGCTTCAGCTGATAT
Source organism: Spirochaetota bacterium (assembly GCA_965224715.1). GTDB lineage: Bacteria > Spirochaetota > UBA12135 > COTS27 > CAXSBA01. The sequence continues at coordinate 1,103,165 of OZ245054.1, forward strand.
AAGGAAGGCGATAGCAACAAAGGCTCCTTCTTGAGCTTGACTGTTGTTGGGAACTGCTAAGAAATGGGTATTCCCTATACTTCCACCTTGTGGGCTTGAGCTTTTCACAGTTTTAGGAAATTCTCCTAAACAGATTTGATTGTCCACAAAGTTAGGATTAAAGCTCATGGAGAGAAGTATTTCACTGTCTTTGAAAAGTTGGTTCATGGATCCCAGAGAAGATGGAAAATTTTTTCCTCCTCGCCAAAGGTGGGGATGGAGTTGATCTAGGTAGCTCCATAATGGTTGACTGATACGAACAAATGTTTTTTGGTCAACCGGCTTAGATAAAGCTATAATATCTTTCTTGTTGATGGTTTCATAAAGTATCTGCTTTAAAAAAGTGGTGCCATGGAATTCAGGGGGTGCCGGATAAGTAAATCTGAGTGATCTATTTTTTACAGCTGAGAGAATTTCCTTATGATTTAGGGGTGGGCTGGATAATTTGGTAGTGTCATATATAAAAACGAATTTGGCTATTCCCCAAGGAATTTCAAAGCCTTCTACTGGTTCTGAAAAATCTATTTTAGTAGAAGGGTTGTTTTTGTAGTCAATTTTATCTATGCCGGGAATAATCATGTTTAGCCTAGGGGTGAGTAATCCTCTGTTTTTCAGAGTTTTAAAGTTCTCCCCATTGATCCAAATCAGATCAACACTTCCTTTATTACCGGTTTTTTGGTCACTTATAATCTGTTTTACAGAAAGGGCAGCATCTGTGATTTTTACATGTTTTAATTTTACCTCATATTTTTCTTTTATTTTTTGGCTAGCCCAAGCAATATATTCATTAATGCTCTCTAAACCACCCCAGGCGTGAAAATAGACTGTCTGTCCTTGAGCTTTTTTTTCAATATCCTTCCAAGCTTTATTGTTTATTGGAAACAATAGATTTATCGAAATAATAATAAAAAAAATAAATCTAAATGTTAACGAGGAGGTGTTATTTTTCATATGTTCTAAGAAATGATGCAGTTCAAAGTCAAGATTTTTTTGACCAATAACTTGCAAATAATTATAACATAGAGAACAATTTATGTTCTAAACTTCTTTGAAGTTGAAATTTGGATTTGAACTCAGAACTTCACTTTAATAAGTCTGTTCGGATGTTGTTTGAGCTCAGAAATTCAATTTTGAAATTAACTTTTAAAAAGCCTATTTAAAAGGATTATGGTAGAATTGAGAAATGATAAAGATTAAAAAAATAATCTCATTTATCATCATTTCTCTAGTTTTAAGATTTGTTTATGGATTGGGGAATGGTTTTATTCATGCCGAAGACCACCAACAACTCTATATCTTGGGTCTTAAATTTTTTACTACTGGTAAGTGGCCTTACTTTGGTCCCGATGTGGTTTATACTCAATCTCAGATTCCCGGTGCTCTTCAAGCCTTGTGGATAGCTCTGCCTTTATGGATTATCCCTATCCCTGAAGCTCCTTATATCCTACTTACTTTGGCGGTAGTTGGAAGTTTAAGCTTTTTGTCATGGTATCTCACCCGTCTTAACTTCTCCCTTAACTCTGATATCATTTGGCTGTGGGTAATGACCATGCCTTGGTCAATATTCTTTGGATCAACACTACTTAATCCCAGCTATGTGATGGTATATGCAGTCTTTTTTACAACTGCCTTCTATGAAGTTATTCGTAAGAAAGACTCACCTCCAATTATGTCAGATCAGATGTGTTATTTTTTGATGGGTTTTGCTACTCTTTCCATTCTCCAACTCCACCTTTCCTGGGTACTTTTTCTTCCTTTGATAGCGGGTGCTTGGATACTTGGCTATTATCAACAAAGAAATTGGGCTATGGCTTCATCAAGAATTGGGTTTTTTTTCTTGGGAGTGTCTTTAGGTGGGATTACCCTATTTCCTACTTTAATCCATTATGGTTGGAATTTTACCGGAGGATCGGAAAAAAATATTGTTTTTTACCTTGATAATTATAAAAATATTCATAAAATTTTTTTTTCTTTTCTAAGTTTCCCGAGCTATAATGTTGCCACTGCGATGATTAATTATAGTTTCGATCAAAGACCTCAAGAAATAATGACAGATCAATGGTGGACGATTCCTTTTTTTGTAATCCCATACCTTTTTGGTTTGATTTTAGTAGGCCTCTACTCTTTGAGCTTATTCGGTTTTCTTTTCCATCATGCTAATAAGAAGGATAGCTCTAAATGGTTTATGATACGTTTGATTATGGTGATTGCTATCCTCTATACTTGGTTAAGTTTCTTTTTTAATGACAGTGGGAGTTCCCCACATAAGTATTTTCTATTCTTTCCTCTCACTGTGATTTACTCTCTTTTTATTTTGGAGTATGTCTGGAATAAAAAATGGTTTAGATACATTTATTGGACTTCTTTATCTTTAATGATTATGGGATTTATCATTATCTCCTTCGATGCTAGATATCGATTTTCTAACTCATATGCCTTTCATAAAGTAAGAGATAAAATTATTTCAGCTATTCATGAGAAAAACTATACCATTTATGGTAGGACACGTTATGATTACTATACCAATCAATTAGATCCGGAAGAACCCTTCCGTTTTGGATATTAATCCAAGAATAAATCAAAGTAAATCATAGCTAATTTAGTTAAAAATTCAAGGATGGAATAATAAAATCAAGTTTCGGGGGTCAAAATTCATGTAAAAATTATTACAAGGATTTTTTATGAACAATGTCAATAATACCAATCAAGAAAAAAAAATAGAAATTCAAGTGCAAGAACAAGTTGCCAATGGAACCTATGCCAATATGGCGGTTATCAATCATCATCAGTCAGAATTCACTCTTGACTTTATTTATCTTCAGCCTGGGGGTAATGTGGGTAAAGTAATGGGACGGGTGATTATGACTGCAGAGAATGCCAAGAAACTCCATTTAGCTCTCTTAGATAATCTAAATAAATACGAGAAAAAATACGGAAATATTAATTATTAAATGGGCATAGCAGGATTTGAACCTGCGACTTCCACCCTGTCAAGGTGACACTCTCCCAACTGAGTTATATGCCCTCTTTTCCGTTCTAAGTAATAAACCTAAAATTCTGTGAGCCCTAAGTTTTTTAGACGAAACCAAAGATAAAAAGTAAATAATTATATCATGAATTTAATCGACTTTTTTTTGATCCTGATTGATTTTGTTTTAAAGTATCAAGTATCTGAACAGATTTTAAAATTATAATTGGTTATGAGTTTCGTTCATCTTCATACCCGCTCTGAATATTCCTTTCTTCTTTCTACGATCACACTGGAAAAGTTAGTTACTCAAGCTCATGCTTATCAAATGCCCGGTATAGCCCTGACCGATATCGGCTGTCTTCATGGAGCCATCGAATTTTTTTCTCTTGTCAAAAAGTTACCTGTACTTAAAAATGGCAGTGAATTTAATCCTATCATAGGGATGACGGTAAACATGACCCCAATTAGCCGATCTTCTCATCAAGAGAAGTTATTTCAGTTAGTTCTTATTGCTGAAAACATGGAGGGCTATCGTAATCTTTGCCAACTTTCAACGATTTCTCACAATAGACTCATTCCTAATAACCATCAGAGCCTCCATTTGGATTTGGTGCAAATTGGGAAGCCTTATACCAATCTAGAAGAAATTTTGCAGTATTCGCGTGGTTGCATTGTTTTGACTTCTTGGAATCAAGGAGAACTCTTTAATCTTATTCTGAATAACCAATATGAGGAGTCTATTAATTTCTTAAGATCATTGTCAGATGGATTTGGTAGAGATAATATATTTATTGAAATCCAAAATCACAATTATGACGAAGAGAAGATTGTAAGTCAAGCCTTACCGGAAATTGCAGAAAAAGTTGGTCTTCCCATAGTGGCAACCAATCAAGTGAGTTATCTTCATGAAAATGATCGGCTTAGTTGGGATATTTTTTATAGTATTGGAGATAAAAAAAATTTGATTGTAGAGAATAACCAAGTTAAACCGGGTCAAATTCAGACTCTTCCTGGAAATGGCTATCATTTGCGCTCCCCTCAAGAAATGGAGATGATATTCACTCATCTTCCCCAAGCTCTCCAAAATACCCTAGTTATAAACAAGAGATGTCGAGTTAACATTATTGAAGAAGAACGTCACATGCCATTTTTTCCTTTGGAAGGAAAAACCCCTGGGCAATATCTTAGAGATGAAGCTCACCGTCGCTTAAAAAAAAAATGTCCATCTGATCCCAAATATACAAACCGTCTTGATTATGAGCTTTCAGTTATAGAGAAGATGGATTTTGCATCCTATTTCATTATCGTAGCTGACTTAATTAATTATGCTCGAAGTCAAAATATCATGGTAGGAACCGGTAGAGGATCTGCTGCTGGTTCTCTAATTTCTTATGTAATGGGTATTACTTCACTAGACCCTATTATCTATGGACTATATTTTGAACGTTTCCTCAATCCTGAAAGGATATCCTTTCCCGATATCGATATTGACTTCCAGGATGACCGACGGGATGAAGTAATCGAATATGTACGGGAACGTTATGGAAGAGAACATGTTGCTCATATCGTCTCTTTTAGCAAATTGAAAAGTAAGGCGATATTTAAGGATGTGGCCAGAGTGTTTGGTATCGATTTTGAAACTACGAATAAAATTTCCAAATTGATTAAAACTAAACTCACTGATGAAGAGGATGAAAAACGGGCTGGAACTTCTTATTTAGAATTTAATTATCATCATAATAACGATTTTGCCAGTATCGTCAATTCCAATCAAATTTTTCAAGTTATCTATGAACATTCCCTTAAGTTGGAAAACTTAACTAGACAGACTAGTATTCATGCAGCTGGAATAGTGATCGCTGATAAGCCGTTAGTGCAATATGTTCCCCTTATCAAAGCCAATGACGGTAATTGGGCTACTCAATTCGATGGTAGTTATCTGGAAAGCCATTGTGGACTCCTCAAGATTGATTTTCTTGGCATCACCACCCTTACCGTACTTCAGAAATGTGTTGATGATGTTAAGAGATTAAACAACGAGACAATCAATATTGATCATCCACCCCTACAAGATAAAAAAGCCTTTTCTGTTTTTTCTCAAGGACTTACTGCTGGTATATTTCAGTTTGAATCGCAGGGTATGACCGCTTATCTTAAAGAATTGATGCCGGACGACCTCAAAGAACTTACTGCGATGAATGCCCTTTACCGTCCTGGTCCCATGGCCTGGATACCGGTTTATATTGCCAAGAAACATAATCGTGCTCCTTATTTCGTTTCTGACAAAGTCAGAAGGGACTTTAATCGATTGGAAGAAATTTGTGAGCGCCATCAAGGCCTTAATGAGGTTTTGAGTGAAACTCGTGGGATACCTTTTTACCAAGAACAGATTATGGAAATATGTAAAATTTATGCTAGTTTCACATTGGGGGCTGCTGATAATGTTCGGAAGGCAATGGGCAAAAAAGATAAGAACTTGATTCAAAAGTTACGTAAAGATTTTATTGAAGGAGCTATTAAAAATAATCATCCTAGAGATGATGCTGAGTTTCTCTACGATGAGATTATTATTCCTTTTGCAGGATATGGTTTTAATAAGTCTCATTCTGCCTGCTATGCCTATTTAGCTTATCAAACAGCTTATCTCAAGGCCCACTACCCTACTTTATTCATGATTTCGTTATTGAATTCGGAGTTATCAAGAAGTGATACACAGAAAGCCATATCTAAATACTTAAACGAATGTTTTTCTATGGACATTGAAGTTTATCCTCCAGACATTAATAACTCTAATGCTACTTTTATTTCCCAGAAAAACCATATTATTTATGGGTTAGCAGGAATAAAGAATATTGGTTTTTCTGCATCTAAAGCAATTGTTGAGGAGAGGGAAGCTCATGGTCCTTATCAAGACCCTATCGATTTCCTCCTCCGCCATTCTAGTGAGAAGGTGGGGAAACAGATAGCTGAAGCTCTCATCAAGGCAGGTTGCTTTAACTTCACCGGTTATGGTTCCGAAAGATGGTTTTCTATTCTTGAAGAAATACAAAAGAGACTAGAAGAGCAAAGAGTTCATCGACAATTCGGTCAAATGAATCTATTTCAAGAAAACGGAATAGATTTTAATATAGACCTCTATGCAAAAATCAAGAATACAACTGATAATCGTCCCGAAGCTGTCCGATTAGAAAAAGAGATATTGGGCTTTAACCTTCGCTATGAACCTACCATCCTCTATCGTCAACAAATCCAACGAGCCACTGATTTGGATATCAGTATTTCGACTTCCAAAGACCGTATTGGACACCTTGGAGCAGTCATTAAAGAAATCTCCCTATTTCAAGATCGTAACGGGAAAGATATGGCAAGACTGATTATAAATGATGGTAAGCAAAAACATGTAGTGATTTGTTTTAATAGCAACTGGGAGAAGGTGAAACAAGATTTACCGGAAGCCGTTCGCGAGAAGGATAATTTAGAAATATCCACTTGGCTTACGGATAAAGTAGTTAGATTAAAGTTGTTAGTTAGAAGTAACCGAAATAACTCTAATCAAACCAATTTGATTTTAGATGGTCTTGATTTCTTAGATGAGGAAGTTCAGGATATTCCTAAAACAGTATGGATTAAACTTACCTCTAATCAACTTTTTGATGATGATAGTTTGACGAATTTAAAAAAAGTTATTGAAAATAATCCTGGTCCTTATCCCGTTAGATTAGTTATGGTGGAAGAGAGAGGAAATAGACCAATCACTCTGAAAAAAAGAGTAAAGGATACTCCCACATTTAAATTGGACATCTCCCAACTTGATATAGTTGAAAGTATTAAAGTTATAGAAGAAGTGATTGATTAATTTAATTAAAACAAGGAATGCTCTATAATTTAAAACCGAATCCACCTACTACTAGAGGGAAAGGTATGCCAGTTTCTACATATATGAAAAAAACATCGGAAAAGAAAATTCTACCCCCCAAAAAAACAGAATAGGTTAAACTTCCAATATTGCTTGGTTTGAATAAGTTTGTATTAATATTTGTATTCAAAATATAAGAGCCTAAACTACCCCCTAAATACAAATTTAGTCGAGAAAAACTATAATGTAATACGTAGCGGAATTTGAGCAAAAACAAATTAAAACTAACATCTCTAAAGTTTTCAGGACTGTATTTAAAATAACTCATTTCTGAGCCCAGACTGAAAAAATCGGAAAGAGCATACTCAATGCCCATGGTTAAGGGTGGAATAAGATTAATAGTTTTAGTAGTATAAGTCTCTTTGAGATTCTTAAATTCAAAATTAATAATTCTTTCGGTTGCATAACCTGCTCCTATAAAAAGGAGAAAGTCCTTAGCTAAGAATCGATTATAGTTTAGTAGTTCAGGATTAAATAGATACTGTTTCTGCTTTAAATTATTGACTTGAGAATAAGTCAATTGTCCACTTAGTATCAAAAAAAGAAGTAATAAAATAATTTTTCTTATCATTGAGTGCTTTATAATTTTTCATGCAAAAGAACTGAATAAATAACTAGAAGTTTATCTCTAATACTTGTAATCATTTGAACTTTCATTGGTATTTTATTCGTAAAGAATGATAAAACATGTTTCTATCTAAATACTTGTTTTATTATAATATGACTTTATTACCTGTTAGTAATTTTTTGATATAAAAAAACCAAACTAATAATTAGAAGTTTATACTCTAATACTATAATCACTTAGCCTTTCATTAGTATTTTATTTGTAAAGGATGATAAAACATCTTTCTATTTAATACTTATTTCATTATATTATAATTTTATTACTCGTTAATATTTGCCTAAATTTTAAAAAGAGAATTGGAGTTTTTTTTTGACTTTCTTTTTCTTTTTAGATATAGAGAGACACTTTTTTAAAGGAGGTTTAATATAGGTAAAGAAAACTGTAGATAGTTTAGTAGGAGATCGGGAGAGGATTGTCGTTTAACTAAACCTTTCCGACTGTTACTAAGGGGCTAATCTTTGTTGTAGATTTTTATTGTCCAGTTTAATCTTTTGAATTGGGAACTCAATAGCTTTAGAAATCAAAAATTGTTGAAAATGATTATTAAATATCATTATATAATATACTAATGGGTAAGAATCGAAGTAAAAGTAGAAGTAGAAATAATATTTGGGATATCAATGTAAGTAATCTTCTTATAGAATTTTCAGTTCCACTAATTTTTGGAGTAGTGCTAGCATTGATGTGGGCCAATAGTGATCATTCGGTTTTTAATTATCAATCTTATATTGATTTCATTAAACGAGAGTTGATCCCAGGTTTTACATTTCTAGGACATGAAATAAGTTTTTATTTCATAGTGAATGATATTTTTATGGTTTTTTTCTTTGGGATAGCTACTGTTGAGATTGTTCACTCCTTATCTCCTGGGGGTCCTTTAAATCCAATCAATAAATCCATTAATCCTCTTTTTGCTACTATGGGAGGAGTGATTGTTCCGGTTGGAATGTTTTTTATACTGGCTTCCATAATACCTGTGGGGCATCTCATCAAAGATGGAATCACTTATGGTGATATTCTTAATGGTTGGGGGATACCTACTGCAACAGATATCGCGCTTGCTTGGCTCTTCGCAGGAATGATTTTGGGCAGAAAGCATCCTGCAATTAGTTTCCTCCTCCTCCTTGCTATAGCTGATGATGCTATAGGTCTTGTGATCATAGCAATTTTCTATCCTTCTGCAGAATTTTCAGTCCAGCCAGAGTTTCTTCTTATCAATTTGATAGCTATAGGTATTGCATACTTCCTTCGTAAAATGGAAGTAAAGGATGTAGGAATGTATCTTATCTTGGCTGGAATACCCTCATGGTTGGGACTGATGCTTACCCATGTCCATCCCGCGTTAGCATTGGTTCCGATTATTCCATTTCTTCCTAGTAGCCCAGATCGGACAAATAGCCTTCATGAATTTGAGGTTCGCTTCAAAGTACCAGTTGATCTTGGTCTCTTTTTTTTCGGAATAGCAAATGCAGGTGTTCTCATTTCTGGAATAAATGAGATTACCTGGATTATTTTCTTATCTTTGTTTCTAGGTAAGCCAATAGGGATTTTCTTCTTTTCATTTTTAGCCAAAAGAATATTTGGCTTCCCTTTTCCCGATGGAGTGGACAAACGGTCTCTTTTTATCGTTGGTCTTATAGCAGGCACAGGGCTTACTGTGGCTCTCTTTGTAGCCGGTCAGGCTTATACTGAGATTTCTCTACAGGGTCCAGCCAAGATGGGTGCACTTCTCTCAGTGTTATGTGTTCCGGTAGCCTTTATTTTAGCTAAAATTCTAAGAGTTAAAGTGATCGATAAATGAGAAATGTTCAGTGAATGTTTATAAAAATTTTACTGAGAAGTTAGTTTTCTATTACCATCTTTATAAGAGTATTTTTCTTACTCTTCCATTCAGCAATATTGAACATTATGGAGTTCTTCTTTCAATTTTTTCCAGGAGCTGCATAAAGGGAATTCAAAAAAAACAGAGCCCTGATGAGATAGTAGAAAATTTTTTTCGAGAAAACCATACTTCTAGAACTTTGGATTCAATAGATTCAAAGGAGAAAAATAACATACTATTTAAGTTTATTCAATTTATAGAACGTCAAGTCACTATTTTTGATTCTTTAGAAGATGCTTATTTCAGTAAGCTTACTTCTATGACCGGGGAAGGAACTTTGAGTTACTTTTTCAACCATGTCAATGCAAACTGGAAATATGTCCCTTTGTCACAGAAGATTCAAGATTACAAGATACGTATCGTTCTTACTGCTCATCCCACTCAATTTTATTCTGTCCAAATTTTGGGGATGCTAAGCCGTTTGACTAAGGCCATTAAAAAGAGAAATAATGCAGAAATTAAACGTATATTCAAGCAAATGGGGAAGACCCATTTCTATAATCGCAATAAAATCACACCTATTGAAGAAGTAAAGAGTATTTTAGTTTTTCTACGCAAAGTTTTTTATCATCAAATCCATAAAATTGAAACTAAGATTGAAAAAGAGATCCACTCATATCTCGGAGAGAGCTATACCCTTTCAGCACTTCCCAACTTTATCAAAATTGGTTTTTGGCCTGGAGGTGACCGTGATGGAAATCCCTATGTTACTCATAAGACTACCTTAGAAACTTCTCGTCTTTTAAGGAAATCAATTATAATCTGTTATTTAAATGACTTGAAAAGATTACGTAATGTATTTATTTTTAGAGATGTTGATGAAAAGCTAAGACAAATTTTTATTAAACTGAACCATACCCTTGACTTTCAATCAACTCGGTCAATAGGGAAGGGATATCAAAATTTTCAGGAATTTACCACAGAGTTAAATATTTTCCGTCAATACCTTATCGATGAGCATGAGTCCCTTTTTATTGAAGATTTAGATATATTTATCCATAAGACTCGTTGTTTTGGTTTTCATTTTGCTTCTCTTGATGTTAGGCAAGGTAGTGAAACTTATAGTCGAGTGGTGGCTGAGGTAGCCAAGAAGGGTTTTGGTTTTAATTATGCGGCAGCAGCAATCAAAACAAAAATCAATTTTCTTTTGAATCCCAGAAGTAAAAATAGGAAAAATAAAAGTATACAGTTTAAAAAAGAACATGTCAATGAACATTTTGACTGGTTTGGACAATTAGAATTGTCAGATGAAGCAGTGGAAACTTTAAAAACCCTTGAGATCAGTTTAAAAATTCAAGATGAAAATGGAGAAGAGGGACTTCATCGTTATGTGATAAGCAATACTCGTTCAGAGATCAGTGTACTTGAGGTAGTTTTTCTTTTCTCTTTAGTGGGGCGACCTTTGGAAAATTTGAATATGGATATCATCCCTCTTTTTGAGACCATGAATGATTTAGAAAAAGCAGGGAAAATCATGGAACGCCTTTATCGTATTCCTGATTACCGCCGTCATCTCACCTTTCGTCAACAACGTCAGGTTGTAATGTTGGGTTTTTCTGATGGGACTAAGGATGGGGGGTATATAGCAGCCAATTGGGCAATTATGCATGCCAAAGAAACTATCACCGCAGTTTCCCGCTGTTCTGGAGTCAAAGTAATCTTCTTTGATGGTCGAGGGGGACCACCAGCACGGGGAGGTGGGGAAACTAATAAATTTTATGCCTCTCTAGGGGAAAAAGTGGAAAATCATGAAATCCAACTTACTGTTCAAGGGCAGACGGTGAGTTCCAAATATGGGAATGCAGAAAATTTTACCTATAATGTAGAACAACTACTTGTGGCTGGTTTGGGGAGTCATCTCTTTGATGATAAACATAGCCAACTGGATATTCAACAAAGGCATCTGTTAAAAAGAATGGCATTATTGGGTCATAAGGCATATACGCAGTTTAAGAATCATCCTCGTTTTCTAGAATATTTGGGAGAAGCTACTCCATTACGCTTTTACAGTGATACTAATATTGGGAGTCGTCCTAGTAAACGTGTTTCGGAAGGAAGTCTCAGTTTAGATAATCTCAGAGCAATTCCTTTTGTTAGTTCTTGGAGTCAGATGAAACATAATATTCCTGCTTATTATGGTTTAGGAACTGCTTTAAAGATGATATTTGCTGAAGGAAAAGGCGAGAAAGTTATCGACTTATTCCGCCAATCTGCTTTTTTTCGTACATTGATCAATAATTCTGTCCAAGCCTTAGCCAAAACCAACCTTGACTATACTCGACATTTAAGTAAAGATCCTCGACTTGGAGGGATATGGCGGATTATTGAATCGGAAACCAAACTTACTCAAAAAATGATTGATAAAATTTGTGGCAAAAAAAATCATTTTTCTATAAACGATATTAATCGTTACTCCATACCTTTTCGGGAAAAAATAGTTGCCCCATTGGTAGTTATTCAACAATATGCTCTTATCAAGTTACTTCAGGATAAAAGGAAGGGTACTAAAAATCGATTAACTGCGAATGAAAAAAAAGTGTTGGAGAAGATGGTTATTCGTTCCATGCCTGGTATTATCAATGCAGGACGTAATTCAGCTTAAAAGAATAATCAGTTACAGATAGTTCGTTTAACTTAGAAAAGCCATCTAATGGGTTTTTCTTAATTTGCTGTCATCTTTATTATGAGATGGACGTGCAAGAGGATGATTCTTATGGTATTCTCCTTTAAGAAATTGAGAAGATAGTTGGGTGTAAATCTGGGTTGTTGCGATAGATCGGTGACGAAGCACTTTCTGTACCTGACGAATTCCAGCACCATTTTCCAATAGATGTCCAGCTAAGGAGTGACGAAGTCCGTGAGGATGTAGGCGACCTAATTCTTGAGCTATCAACCTACTTTGAAAGGCATAACGTACTCCTCTAACAGTGAGAGGATTCCCGCGAAAATTTAAAAACAAATACCCATAATCTTCTTTTCTTAAAAGATTGAGGAAGCTGTCTCTTTCATGAAGATAATCATGAATTTTTTTTAAAAGACGGGGAGTAAGGGGAAGGAATTGATGATGTCCTCCTTTCCCTTGGATAATAACCACTTCTTCTCCGATCTCCTTTACTTTAATATAGGTTAACTCCGAAATTCGAAGTCCAAGTCCATAAAGCATTTCGGTTATAAGTGAATCTCGACTTTCACGGTAACGATCGGTTTCGTTTTTAGCTTTCTTTATTTCTAGCTTTTTGATAGCTTTTTCTATTTTTGTTTGAGACCAAATTTCGGGCAATGTCCGTTTCCTCTTATAACGCCCTAACCATTTAACCGGCGAAGATGAAATGACTTTTTCTTTAACCAAATAGTCGAAGAAACTGGCTAGGGAAGACCGGTAACGATAGATGCTGCTATTGGCGTAATTTTGATGAAAGAGTTTTTTTAAGAAGCGACTAAGATATTCGCGGCTTTTCCAGTTTCCAAGATTATCTTGGTGAAATTTTTGAAAATGAGAAAGATCGCTCATATAGGCTTCAATAGATAGGGGAGAATGGTTTCTTATTTTTAAAAGATATTCCCGATATTTTTCAAGATATAGGGTAAGTTTTAATGAATCCATAAAATTATCATCGGCAAAGTAATCTTATTGTTATTTGAATTCTAACAAAAAATTGGATAATAAGAAAAATTAAAGTTTAAGAAAACTTTTCTATTTTTTTAGTAATTTTCATTAACCGCAGGGCTCTCTGAGTTTTTACCGTATCACAAGATAAATTTTACTACTTAGAAAAGATCTGAATTAATTTCATATTTTACTTGTAAAGATGTTAAAAGCATAGTATTATTTAAGTAAATATCAAAATTTAAATAAATGAAACAATTTTTTTGAAGGAAAAACATGTATATAAAAAGCAATCCAATCAAATTATATAAAAATAATATGTCTAAAGTCATTTATTCTATGCTCTGTTTACTGTTGATCGGACTTTACTTGTCCTGTGGAGTAACAGATGACGGAGGCACTGCTCCCAGTATAAGTTATGATCCTCTGGGGATCTCATCTTTTCTTGTTTTGGATGGAACTCAAAATCTAATTAGTGAAAACGACACCAATGCCATACCGGTGGATGCTTCATTTTTATTGACATTCGATCAATCACTAGGAAATATGGATAGTTATGTCAATTCTTTAACCAGCCAAATAGAGCTACTGGACATGGGGGGGGGGGGGGGGGGGTAATCCCATCACTTTAAAGATTGAACCTACTCAAACAGCTAATCAAATAAAAATAACTCCAATAACTGATCTAAGCTACCACACCACCTATCAACTAACTGCAAAAAAAGGTTTAACTATCGGTAACTATCGGGCTACTAATGATATAACCTACTCCATCACCACTGAAAAGAACTCCGACAGTTCTCTTATTGTCCTTCATAGCAATCAAGAGTTCTTTCCTAACGGAAACAACATTACCATGCTCTTTAAAGGAGCTGATGTAAGTAGTGTTATGTTCACTCTGGAAGTAGGTAAGGGAGCTACCCTCCAAGATGGTAATAACAAAGATCTAACATTGAATGAAAACAGACAATACACTACCAATATGGATTTCAGTGGTAATGCTACCCATAATTTTACCGTAACAGCCCAGGATGGAACTACCTCTGCCACTTATACCGTAGGAGTATTAGAGCAACAGATGGGCAGCAAAGAGATTATCTCGTTTGCTTTTCGAGAAACAGATAATCCACTCCTGAAAGAGAATATTGCAATGGATATTGATTCTAATAATCGGGCTATAACTAAGACGGTTACCAATGTGGAAGGGATTACCGGTTTAATTCCAACTATTGTCCATAGTGGATCGAATATCTCTCCGGCATCGGGAGTGGCTCAGAACTTCTCCACGGCTAAAACCTATACAGTAACCGCAACTGATAAAACTACATCCGACTACACGGTAACCCTAACCGGTTACTATGGAGTAACCTTCTATCGTAACGGGGGGGAAATTATAAACGCAGCTCCTACCACAGAATATATCCTTTATGGAGAGAAAGTTTCCCCTCCATCAGATCCATCTCAGCGACACTATGGATTCAAAGGATGGTATGATGCTCCTAGTGGAGGCAATGTTTTTGACTCTAATACTCCCATTACCACCCAAACTACAGTCTATGCCCGGTGGACTAATAAGCAATACAAGGTGAGCTTTGAAACATATACAGGAACTCCTATCCCCTCCGTAACGGTGAATAGCTTAACCCCTGTAGACAGGCCTGTTGATCCTACCGGTGAGCATTATTCTTCTTTGGAGGGTTGGTATACAGACGGTACTTTCACTATCCGATATGATTTTAACTGGGTGGTAAGCAATAACTATACCATGTATGCAAAATATATCCACAAACAATATCAGGTTAGGTTTTACCAAGGAACTGATCTCTTAGACACTGTCTCAGTTGACGGTGTAACTACGATCCCTGCATCGAACTATCCTACTTCTACTACTGCAAAACAATTGTATAAGTGGTATAGCGATAGTGGTTTAGCAAATGTTTACGATAAAAGTTCCCCGGTAGTCGGCAATCTTGATCTCTATGCTGATGTTCTTACTACAGATGGTACGTTTAAGAGTATTATTGAAAATGGAGTTATTCCCTTCGATCTTGTCAACTATGATGATATAAGTAAGATGATCTTTTCTAATTATATAGCAGGAGCTGATGTGATTGCCCGTTATGTGAAGGAAACTGGTACTGGTAACAGTGACGGGAGTTCCTGGGCTAATGCCAGTGGAGATATACAGGCGGTGGTTGATGGGATTGGTGATGCTATCGATAGTAAGATTTATGTGGTATTGGTGGCATCGGGGACTTATAAACCTAGTAGTAGTTATGCTATGAAGAACCATGTAGCTCTGGTAGGTGGTTTTACTGCCGGAAGCTCCGGAGACTATGACCGATTGGAAGAAACCCGCCTTGATGGTAATAATGACAAGAGGGTGTTTAATAATAGTAGCCTTGACAATACAGCTCTTCTCTATGGAGTGGTCATTACCAATGGTAATAGTAGTATTTTTGGAGGCGGGATGTATAATTATCATTCCTCCCCCACCTTGATCAATGTTACCTTCTCAGATAATGAGGCTACTGTAGGAGGCGGGATGGATAATACTTCTTCCTCTCCCACCTTGATCAATGTTACCTTCTCGGGTAATACAGCTCAGAATAATGGAGGCGGGATGTTAAATCATGAATCCTCCCCCACCTTGATCAATGTTACCTTCTCAGATAATGAGGCTGATTTGGGAGGCGGAATTTATAATACTACTTCCTCCTCCCCCACCTTGATCAATGTTACCTTCTCAGATAATGAGGCTAGGCGAAATGGGGGAGGGATCTATCATGATGCTGATAGACAACCACTTACCCTGATAAATACGATCTTGTGGGGCAATAATAATGGGAATATCTATTTACGCAATGATAACGCCGATACAGAAACTATGAATTTGTATTACTCCGTTATTGAGGGAGGGACTACTCCTTCCACCACAGCAACAGGAATTCGTTTAGAAAATGATGATGCCGTCACCTATCCTGTTGCCATTAATAGCAAGGAGGTTATTGACGATAATCCCGGACTGGGCAACTTAGCTGATAATGGAGGTGAAATCAACACCATCTCCATTGGCAACAATAGTCCGGCCAAGGATAAGGGAGTCTATGTGAGGGGGGTGAAGAGTGAAACAGGGAATCCTTATCCGGAAGCCAATCTCTATTACAGCAAAAATAACACTGACTGGTACAATGATCTTGGCTTGACAATCTCAGTACCCAATTTGCCAAATGATGCCGATGATCTCACTGCCACCGATGCCCGCGGATATGGTCGGGTAGGTCGCCCGGACATGGGGGCCTATGAAGAGGGGGGGACTGCACCGTAAAATTTCCTTCCTGTTCCTAGATTTTATCTTGGAAAGGTAGGAGAGAGGAGAGGTAAGGGATTTTATAAGAAGAAGTAGGAGCGAAAAAAATGTAGCTGAGGGATTGTCTGTGACTTCGTACAGGTTTAGTAATTCTTTTCATTTCTAATCAGGTACCCAGCAGATTTGGCATCTTTCTGATTTTGAAAAAAGATCAATTTTTTATCGTTAAGATCTCTTAGGTATTCCATATAGGTAGGGCTTCCGGGAGGATAGACTTTTCTAGTTTTTCGATTACCTATCCAAAATTTTTTTTTGTAATTTCCTTGAGAATACTGATTTTCCAAAAGTTTTCTTTGAAGCTTGTTCTCTTCCATTTTTTCCAAAAATTCTAAGGGACTCATGGTCAAGGCTAATTCTCCCCATAATTTCCGTTTTTCCTTTTGAACTTTTTCTAGAGCTTTTTGAAGTTGAGGAAGTTCCATTACCCAAGCCGGATGTTTCTTATAAGTGATGGAAGAGTGATCTTTCCCATTCCAGAGAGGATAGACCAGTCCTGATTCAATCATGGCTTTGTTAATAGATTTGAGAGTTTTTTTATCTTTATCATTTTTAACATAAATAATAGCATGGATGTTAAAATTTTTACCCTCTACCACTTTTCCGATAATTTGTCTTTGAGCTGCATTTAAAATGAGGGCTTCTTTGGCCAGATGAGATTGAGGTTCTTGGTGATATTTATGGTTACCCGAAATAGGGGCTATGATCCCAGCTAAAGTAACCCGTATTCTTTCTCCACTTTGGTTTAATTTTATTATCACAGTATTTCCATCTTCAATCAGAACCACCTGACCTTGAAACTTCCCATTCTGGAGTTCCTTGTTAACAGCAGAGATTTTTCGATTGAAAGATCTTTTTTCGTATTCCTGAAAGCTAAGGGTGGTTTGTTTCTGGTTACGGGCTTGAATATAAGTTTCGAAGAGGGTCTCGGTAGGAAATTGTTCCCATAGAGTTTTAAATCGTTTTTGATACTGTGCGGCTAAATCTGGAGATTGAATGATAATATAATTTTCATCATTGTTCTTCTGGGCATTAGCGGAGAAGTTGAAGCTTCCGGTGATTACAGTTCGGTCATCGATCACTAAATTTTTATGGTGAATTTTTTCTTTGACATTGTCGTATTTTACATCAGCTCCGTTTTCCCAGAGGATTTGGAAAGGAATGGTTTTCCAGTTTCGAGTAATGTTCTCACTTTCAAAGGCATTGTCAAAAATCCCCGTGACCTTCACTTTGTTTTTTTTGTGGAGACAATTCTGCATTGCTTGAGTAATCGGTTGTGATGAGAAAGCGAAAATAAGAAAATTGATCCTTTGTCTGCAAGTGGAGATGGTGTCGACCATTATCTGAGTTGGATCAAATATTGAGCGGGAGAAGACCACCTGATAACGGATATCCGGATTTTTCTGGTCGAAATAAGTTTTCGGTTCCAATGAAGGACGAGAAGATCGTTTTCGGTAAATCTTTTCGGTGAGTTCGGTAAACTGTTTCAAGTATTCCCGAGCCAGATATGGATGGTCGATTACTACGATATCATTATACTGTTGAAAAAAGGCATTGATGGAAAAATTAGCTGAGCCGGTGATAAGAACTTTCTCGTCGATCACAATGAATTTATTATGCATAATTCCTCCCTTTTTTTGATCAGGGAAGATATGAGCACCTCCACGATAGAGCTGGTCAAGCAAGAAAAAGGTTTCTGGTAATTTCAGATTATTGGCTTCAACTAGAAGGAAGACTTTTACTCCATCTTTTAGTCTATCGAGTAAAAGTTGAGTAAGGTGATAAATATTGAATTCATAAGCAACGAGATAAATGCTTTTCTTCGCTGCCATCATGGATTTTATCACTGCTTGATAGGCAGATACAGGAGATGAAGAAAGTTGGGGGAGGTCGATAGAGTCAATTTCAGTAATCGGAGCAGGGGTAGGGGTGAAGTAGGCGGAAATACCCTTATCGTTGGAATAGGAAAAATAGAAGAAAAGGGAAATTGTAAGAAAATAAAGGTTTTTTTTCAAAGAATATTTTTTTATTTAGAATTATAACATTAGGGAAATTTTTGATTTAAATGGAAATATTTTTTTAAAAAGAGGATGTGATTTTAAAAATAAAGTCATACCATGAAAATACAAATTTATAAAAAATTACTATAAGATTTTTTGTTATAAACTTTATAAATTTTATTGTCCGGCTTAAATACTTCGAATTTAGGATTTTTATAGTATTTCATTAAAATTCATGATAAAATTATTGCTATATACCTTTAATTAGAGGATAATTGGATGGTAATAAAGCCCAAAATCAAGAGTTTTATTTGTACTACCTCGCATCCAAAGGGATGTTCTCAAAACGTCAAAGAGCAGATTAATCGGATTAAGTCCCATACTCCAATTGACCATGGCAATAGAATTAGGAATGTATTAGTAATCG
This sequence comes from Spirochaetota bacterium, assembly GCA_965224715.1. Lineage (GTDB taxonomy): Bacteria > Spirochaetota > UBA12135 > COTS27 > CAXSBA01. The sequence goes on from OZ245054.1 coordinate 1,122,002, forward strand.
GTGGCTCTATGGGATATGGTTTGGCTTCAAGGATTACCAGCTCTTTTTTATTACAGGCCGGAACCCTCAATGTTTGTATGGAAAGATTACCGTCAAAGGGGCGAACGGCCAGTCCAGGTTGGTATAATACCGCAGCATTTGAAAGAGAAGCATTTAATGAAGGTATCTATGCTAAAACTGTGATCGGCGATGCTTTTTCCGATGAAGTAAAGCAAAAGACTATTGCTACTATTAAAACTGATTTATCAAAAATTGATCTGGTGATTTATTCTTTGGCTTCACCTCGACGTACTGATCCAAAAACTGGAAAAACCTATACATCAGTTTTGAAGACAGTTGGAGAGTTAGTTACTGCCAAGACTATTAATGTAAGTAATGGCCAATTAACTGAAGTTAAAGTTGATCCGGCAACTCCCGAGGAAATTGAAGCTACAGTAAAAGTGATGGGAGGTGAGGATTGGCTGGCTTGGATACAATTATTAGAGGATAATAACGTTTTGTCCGATAATTATCTTACCATGGCTTATTCTTATATCGGTCCTGCTGTAACTCAGTCGATTTATCGAAGCGGCACTATCGGAAAAGCCAAAGAAGATTTAGAGAGGACAGCATCCCGGATAACTTCTGCTAGTAAAATAGATGGTCGAGCGGTTGTTTCAATCAATAAAGCTTTGGTAACTCAGGCATCTTCAGCTATTCCAATTCTTCCCCTTTATGTTTCTGTTCTTTATAAAGTTATGAAATCAAAAAATCTTCATGAGGATTGTCTTGATCAAATGCTAAGACTTTTTATGGAAAAAATTAATTATCAAAATAATATACTCTCTCCTTGTGTTGATGAAAATGGTATGATTCGTCTGGATGATTGGGAAATGCGTTTTGAAATACAAAAACAAGTGGAAGAGGTTTGGGGGAAGTTAAAACAAGATAATGTACTAGATCTTATTGACTTTGATGGCTATCAGAAAGATTTTCTCCGTCTTTTTGGATTTGGTTGGGAAGATATCGACTATGATGTGGAAGTTGAAGAGAATGTAGAGATCATGGGAGTAGTATCTTAATTTTGTAGTTTGGACTTTATCAATAAAAATAAAATGATTTTTTAAAATAACTTATTAACCGATTTCTTAATTAGGAAAAACATAGTGATTCAAAAATTATTCTTACAATATGGTTATAAAGATTTTCAACATCAACGGCAATTCGTTGATACTAAAAAGTTAGCAAAGGAATATGAGAAAAAGCTTTTGGGGGAAAAGTATCATTACCTCCTTAAAGAGAATGGGAATGTCATCGGAGCTACTTCCATGCATCACTTTAAGAGCCTTAGTGAAATTTGGAATAAAAAAGTTTATTTTCTTAGGGACTTTGTTGTTGACCAGAAAACTAACAATATTTCTGATAACTATAAGAAGTTGTTCAATTGTTTCTTTGCTAAATATAAAAGTAATATTGACTTCCTTATCACCAAACAGCCTACTGATAATTATCAAGCGGTAAATTCGCTTTTGGAAAAAGGTTTTTATTATGTCTGTGACGAGGTAATTTATACTTTAGACTTAGAAAAAAACAATCGAGACTATAATGCCAACTCTAATGATCCTTGTGTTCGATTTGCTAAAAAGAGAGACTTGAATTCTCTTAAGCAAATGGTCTATGGGAATCATAAATTCAATCGTTATCTTTTTGATCCAACCTTTTCACCATCCGATGTCATCAAACTTTATGAGCGAGTTATTGAGCAAAGTTATCATAATCCTCACCACTCAATTTATGTCTATGAGGTAAAGGGAAAAATTGTCGGCTTTCTTACTACTATCTATAATGAGCAGATTTCCTATATGATGAATAATCAGTATGGAAGTTTTGATTATATCATTGTTGATGAAAGATATCAAAGAGCTGGCATTGGATCAGCTTTGATGGACAGAGCCTTGGCAGATTTTAAAAAGAAAGGTATTCGTATTATCAGCGTGAAAACCATGGCCAATAACTACCCATCTATTCGGCTCTTGATAAAGGATGGATTTTTTATTACCTCCCAAAATATTATACTCCACTTTCATAAGCATACTACTTAAATGCAGGAAAAAGTTGTTGTTGGATAAGTTGGGGTAAAAGTCATACATAATGGATTTTTTTTTTAAAATTGTTATTGTTGTTCAATTCATACTTATCACTTTTTTAATATTGATTTTGACTGGGGTATTGGATTTTAACAATATTCTTTCCTTAACTGAGAGTCATTTAGTCGCATCTAAAAACCCTAACATTATTACCACTCCTCAAAAGAAAGATTATAAAGTTAGGGCTATCAATAATATTAGATCTAATGATGATTCCAAGAGTTGGACATCGGTTTCAACTGCTTTCAATGACCGATCTCAGTTGTTTTCACCTGATAAGAACTCCTCTTTAACAATAGACTTAGATAATCTTCGGCAAGGATCCCCTCTTACTCCGGGAGAGATATATTCATTAGAAGTAAATGATAATCTCTGGGGATATTTTCCTAATTCAGAGGATCGTATCAAACAACTTCGAAAAATAGATAAGGACATTTCTTTAGTTAATTATCGGGGATCAATATTTAAAAATAGTAAGTTAGCTAAATATCTTAACCTGAGCTCCACGACCCGCATCTATGTTCTTTTAGAATTTACTAAACCAGTGGGACCAGAAGTTTTTTATCGATTACGTTCTTATGGGTTTAGCGTTATTCCTACACTTAAACGAGATAGATATTATCGTAAACATGCGGGAATTTTCTATGTTCCTTTTCGTAAACTGAAAAATATAAGAAATGACAAAGCTGTACGGAACATATTGATCATAGAGAGATACAAGGCTCTATCCAAGTATCAGTTGGGAATTAAGTCATCAGAAAGTATTGATTCCATTGAATTTAAGATTAATTATCCCTATTCCAAACCTGGCCTTATCGTTTCAAATTTGAGTTATAGCTTCAAGAGTCCGGCACCTATTATAATGAAACACGATATTCCAGAGAAAAATCTTCTTGCCATCAGGACACCTATTGTTAAAAATGAGCTCTATTTTTTTAATAGTCGATATACTCTTAAAGTTGATCTTTTAGAAAGTCTGAAACGTGACTTCATAGTTTCGGCCAAAGGAATCACTTTAGAAGAATATAGAAAAAAAATCGAGATGACCCCGGAGATAAAAAATATTTTTACTCGTCAAGGGGAGAAGATTGTTACCTCAGATTATGTTAATAATATTATTCGTCAAATCAATACTGACATGGATATTACTGGCATTTGGAAACAAATCACCTTTATCTTAGATAAGGATATCGAATATGATTGGCAGAAGCGGGAATTGTTTTTTAGCGGCAATCTTCCTTACTATAATATTAAGGATATGTATCTTAATGTACAAGAGTTGTCAGAAAAAAAGGTGGGGGCTTGCACTGAACGTACTTCTTTGGAAATTGTAATTCTCCGAGAACTGGGTATAGCAGCCCGGAGTGCGACTCGGGTCTATCATATTTTCACTGAGATCTACGTTCCTCAAAAAGGTTGGCTGTCCACATCTCTTATTCTCAATGAAATACCTCTTTGCCATTCTTATGATGAAAATATGGCCTATTTTATAGAGTGGGATAAGTCTTTTCCTATCTATTTAAAATGGGTGGGTAGGGTTATTCCAGAAGTCACTCAAGGTCTTTTGTCAAGTTCAGCGTCAGTAAGGAGATAAACATGAAACTTGGTGAACATCTCCTCAGTTCCGAATCTAAATCCCGTTTGTTTGACTCTACTATTATTACGCATAAAAACTGTCCTGATGGATCGGCAGCTGCAGTCATAGCTAAAAAAATTTTTCCAAGAATTGCAGTTTTCCCATCAAATCATAATTATATAGATAATCAGTTTGAAAAGGCCCTGAAATATCTTGCTAATGGAGAAAAACTATTTATCGTGGATATTTGTTGTAGTCAGTCCAAGTTGGAGTCGGCACTTCCAGTGTTATTAGAAAAAAAGATATATATAGGGATATATGAACATCATGAAAGTAATCGTTGGTTAGAGACTTTTAAATTACCCTATGGTTTGTCCGGAGAAATTATCTTTGATGAAAAGCGATGTGGTTCCAAAATTTTTTATGATCGTTATGTCGGGGAATATTCTGAACTTAAGGATTTTGAAGAATTCATAACAGTAAATAATGACCGTGATCTTTGGATTAATCAGCATCCTCTCAGTGCCGATATTGCTAAACTTCATCAGATTTTAGGTGATGAGAGTTATGTATCACGTTTTTTGGAAAATCCGAAGATGGAGTTTACTGAGAAGGAACAAATTATTTTGGATTATGAAAAAGAAAGTGAAAGAAAAAAGCATGAAATTCTTCTTAAGGGTATGCAGGTTAAAGAACGAGATAACGAGGGATTTCGTTATGGAGTGGTTTATGGAGAAGCGGATAGCTCTAATTTATTGAACCTGGCGATCAAAAGATTTGATTTGGAATATGCTATCCTAGTTAATCTCAATACTAAGAAAGCTAGTATTCGTAGCCGAGGTAACAAAAACTGTGTTACTTTTGCCGAAAAATTTGGAGGGGGAGGACATCGCTGTTCTGCTGGTTTCCGTATTCAGTTTCAATACCCTCAATTTTAAAATGTATAGTCATAAAGTTTCTGATTTCGTAAAGGCTTGTGGGGAAGGGGCACCTCGTCCCCAAATTTTTTCAAAAGAGGATATTAATTTTCTTCGGAAAATGGTGGATGATGAATTCTCTGAGTTCTATAAGGCAAGAAATGAAATTGAACAGGCCGATGCTTTGGTGGATATTATTTATTATGTAGTTCATGCTGCTGTAAAAAAGGGTTATGATCTGGATCCCATTTTTGATATTGTTCATAACGCCAATATGAAAAAAGTAGTGGAAGGTAAGGTGATTCGGCGTGATGATGGTAAAATTCTCAAACCTAAAGATTGGACTTCTCCTGAACCTCTTATCAAAAAAGAAATTCATAGGCAACTCTCACGAAGACATCCTTTTTTAGATATAGAGAATTAGGAGTTTTCTTGTTAGTTGCTTTTTTTTCTCTTATAAAAATTCGAATTACGCTTAGTGTGGGATTTGTAGCAGTTACAGGCTGGTATGTGGCCCAACAAGGATGGGGTAATATTATTGAACTTTTTGAGATGTTAGGAGGGACTTTGTTGGTATGTGCTGGAGTAGGTGCTTTGAATCATGTTATTGAATGGCGAAGTGATTCTTTGATGAACCGGACTCGTAATCGTCCGATTCCTAGTGGAAAAATTGGATTTTATCCTGCTCTTATTGTTGGAAGTTCTCTTGCTCTGATCGGATTAATTTTGATGGGCTACACTATAGGGATGGGTATGGTGATAGGAGCATCCCTCACTGGCTTTCTATATCTTTTTATCTACACACCGTTAAAAAAAATTACTTGGATCAATACTACCATTGGGGCTATTCCCGGAGCTCTCCCGATTATGGGAGGATGGTATGCCGCAAGAGGAGAATTGGGTTTGGAGGGATGGGTACTCCTGATGTTACTGTTTTTTTGGCAACATCCACATTTTTATGCTATTGCTTGGATTTGCCGTGAAGATTATGGTAAAGTTGGTTATCATATGTTGGTGAAAAATGATTCCAGTGGAAGAATGACTTTTAGTCATGCTTTTATCCATACTCTCTTGCTAATGATAGTCAGTACTTCTTTGATTTTTACGGATTTTTCAGCTGGATGGATTTACTTGATCACAATAACTTTTCTAAATCTCTATTTTTTAACTTTGGTATTTATAAGTTATCGCGACCCGATAGAAAAGAAAAATCAATCTGCTCAAAAGATAATAACTTTTTCGATATGCTATCAAATTCTTTTTCTAGTTTTTATTGTCCTTGATACTATGTTTCGTGTTACAATTTTTTAGATGAGTTAAGTTATGTTGTAAGTATTGAGAAATAACTATGCAAAACACAATTAAAGTAGGTTTGGTGGGTGTGAATGGTAGGATGAGTCGAACGTTGATAGAGACTCTATTGAAAGATAATAAAAAAAGTCAAAGAATGGAAATAGTTGCCGGGATAGAGAAAGATAGTTCTACCTTATTGAAAAAACAGTTTAAGGAAATTCCAGGACTTTCAACTTTTAGTCAGTTGACAGAGTTAAGAGTGAGTGATGATATTAAAGCAGTTAATGATAGAGTTGATGTCTGGGTAGATTTTTCCTTACCTAAATCCACTTTGTATCAATTGCAAAGACTTGAGGGTGAGGAAGCTGCGTATGTGATTGGAACTACAGGATTTTCTCAATCTCAAATGGAAGCTATTTATAACTATGCACAGATAAGGCCGATAGTCATGTCCGGTAACTTCAGTATTGGAATCAATCTACTGATTTATCTTTTAGAACAATTATTAGAAATTTCTTCTGTAAATTATTTCGATATCGAAGTTCAAGAAACTCATCATCGAAATAAAATTGATGCCCCCTCTGGGACTGCTAATATGATTCTCAATAAGATACAAGAAATCAAGAAGCTAAGTGATAAGAATATTATCTATGACCGGCATCAATCCAATAGTCCTCGTGCCAGTAAAGAGATCGGTATCACTTCTCGTCGTGGAGGTGGTGTAATTGGAGAACATGAAGTGAGCTTCTTTGGAGAGAATGAGATATTAACGTTGAAGCATGCCGCCATCAATCGTTCAGCCTTTTCTTTTGGAGTTTTTGAAGCTATAGAATTTGCTAGTCAAAAACTCAAGAAACGGAAAAATGGTTTTTTTGGAATCAGAGATGTTCTTAGACTTAAATAATCGATTAGTCGATATTCTTCTATGAAGATCAGATGGCTAGTTATGAGTTTGGCAGTTCTTTTAACTCTTCCACTTTTTGCTCAGTTCCCTCAGCAGCTTAATAGTGAGGAAAAAAGGCTTTTTCAAGCTTTTATTAATACTTATCATCTCATTAGAAAGAACTCAATTCATACTAACCATTTAGAACCACAGGATTTAATTATATCAGCTATTTCTGGCATGGTGGATTCCCTAGAGGATCCTTATTCTGTTCTTCTTCAAGGTAAAGCTTTAGATCAGTTTTACAAAAATCTGGACAATCACTTTAGTGGTATAGGTATTTATATTGTTACCAATGAAAGAGGAGTACTTATCATTGATGTTATCCAAGGCTCTCCTGCTTGGACTATCGGTCTTAGGGCTCAAGACCTTATCATAAAGGTTGGGAAGGTTGAAGTTAAGGGTAAGAAACCTGGAGAGGTAAGAAGTCTGATTCTAGGGCCGGAAAATTCATTGGTGGCAATCACTGTTCTCCGGAAGAAAAAAAATTTAACCTTTAATGTGGTGAGGAAAAATATCAAAGTGCGTACAGTTCATAGTAAGATTTTATCTTTAAAACCCAATATTGCCTACATCCGAATTCAAACTTTTGCTCAAAATACCGATAAAGAATTTTCTGATGTCCTTAATTGGGCTAAGTCTCGAAGAGTAACAGGGGTAGTAATTGATGTTCGTAATAATCCCGGAGGTCTATTACCTGTTGTGATCAAAATGGTAGATACCTTTATTTCTAAGGGGACAGTGGTATCAACCCGTTCGGTAAATACTCCTGAAAAACTGGTAAGAGGTGATCCTCAGATAGATTTTCCTATCTTTATTCCAGTAGTGGTCTTGGTGAATCGTTACTCTGCCAGTGCTAGTGAGATATTCGCAGGTGCTCTTAAAGATCATCGCCGGGCTGTGATTATTGGAGAAAAGAGTTTTGGAAAGTTCTCAGTCCAAAAATTGTTCCCGATTTTGAATGACAAACAAAAAAATATTGCTCTTAAACTAACTATTGCTAGATATTTTCTTCCTAACGGGGACTCCTTCGATAAAATTGGAATTCCACCCCATGTGACAGTGACGAACCAGGATCCTTACTACAACTCTAATCCTGACTCAGGTAAGGAGAATGCCGATTTAATGTTGAATACGGCTATTTCTATTCTCACAGATCCTATTCGTTATCAGGAGCTCCTTAAATTCTGATATGTCTTTTTTTCAAAAGAAACTGTTTCCGCAGTTGACTTTTCTGATTTCACTTATTGCTTTTTTATTTATGTTGGTGGTTTTACTCCTGACTCTTCTTAATCCTCGTCTAATAGTTACTCAAAATGCAAGCTATGAGGGACCAGTTCTTCATCTTTATATCGATACTTCAGCGTCAGTATATCCCTATAAAGAACAAATGCAAAACTTTCTTAATAATGTTGCTGTCTGGCCCGGACAACTCAAACCCCATTTTTTTGCTTTCACTCTGGAGTCAGTACGTTTTCAAAATAACATGGATTTGGAAAAGTTATCACAGGGGTGGGTGAAGTTTCCCACTTTATATTCATCTGTCGAAGAGAATCTTATATTTACTGATCGGGAAGAATACCATGCCATTGTGAGTGATTTTCTTTTTCGTGATGGTTTCACTGACTTGTATTCGCAAAATATTAAAAAAAATAAGGCTACTAATTTATTTTATTTTCATCCGGGCTCTGGAAATACTCATACCACCAATCCTGCGGTATTTATTCTTAATCAAGATAATCGGATCTATTCTGATGGCAATTATCCCCTCCAACTTCTTTTCTATAGTGGTGATCCTAGTCAGGAACTCCATTATCGGGTTTACTATCAAATTCCTAGTAAGGAGAATAGAAATTCTTTGTCAAAATACCAGGTTAAAACCGGGCGAATTACCACTGAAAATCATTATTATGAGACAGCGATAGAGCTTTCGTTACCAATTTTAGAGATAAACTGGATTAATCTAGTAGTGGAAATACAGAAGGAAAAATCCTATTCCGATCGAATTAATCTTCTTCCACCAAGAAAAAATAGAGTCATTCAAATAGTTTATTTTGAGATTAATCGAGATGCTTTTGCTGTAAAAAATACTTTAGATCGTTATCGAGATTATCAAGTTAAGACACTTTATTTGGGTGGAAAGGAACTATTGTCTAACGTGAAGGTGATCGAGAGTCGCTTAAGTGCTTTGATTCAAAACCGAGATATTTTTTTTCTGATCAGCCCACCATCGCGCTTATTAAAATGGTTGCGAAAACAAGAGGTTCCCTTTGTTCATATTCCTTCGTTTAATAAAGCTACCAAAGAACCTTCCCAATGGGATAGGATAGCTATAGGGGATCTTGATCTAAGTTTACCTCCTATGGATTTTCTTGGGGAGAAGTCTTTGAGTGAAGCTAAATGGCAAGAGAGCATAAGCAAATTTAAAGGACTACCTATTGACTTAAAAGACGGAGATGTCGCTTTTCATCAAAATAAAGGAAAATCAGCTTTTTTTCTTCGTGACCAAGAGATGTACTGGGGGATTCGAAATCTGTTTTTTTTAAACAATAATATATTACAAGAGGGAGAAGATTCCTATTGGGATGTTTTCTTATTGCAGATGATAGACTTTCTTTTTGAGAAGTCAGGAAGTAAGAAAACCGAGATAAGTCATAACTTCTTCTTAGGAGAAAAGGTTAATGATAGCAGTTTGCCCCATTTGATTCAGGTTGGAGAGGGCTATCATATCAGTCCTGTATTATCGTTAGCAGGAATTTATCCTTCTTCTCAAAATCAACCCCCCTATAATTACCGAATTCCCTTTGATGAATACTTCCCACCACCCACTTCGACAATACATTTCAGTGATAAAGATAAGTTTTTTAATTGGATATCTGATCAAAAAGATAAACCTATTCCCCAGGTGGAACGAGAAATCTCCTTTCGAGAACTTCCTCTTTATAGGTATTTGGTTACTGGAATGATTATTCTTTTCCTGATGCTTCTTGCCTTTAAGTGGTATGATAGCCGAAGGATTTTTAGATAATAGGCCATCTTCTTTCTCTCCAAATCACCAGAGGATTGCTTGACAACCTTGCTCCCTAAGGTATTTGTTGGTTTGAGAAAAATGCCGACACCCCCAAAATCCCTTATCGGCAGAATAGGGGCTAGGGTGAGCTGCTTTGAGAACCAAGTGTTTGTTCGGGTTAACTAAATCAGCTTTTTGTTGAGCAAAACTTCCCCAAAGTAGAAAGACCAGACCCTGACGATCTTGGTTTAAGCGAGAGATGGCAGTATCAGTGAACCTTTCCCAGCCTTGATTACGATGAGATCCCGGAGAATTCTGTCTTACTGTCAAAACACTATTAAGTAGAAAAACACCTTGTCGGGACCAACGGGTAAGATCTCCAGAACCTCTCGATGTTGCGAATGACTTGATCTCATCACTGATATCTTCAGGGTGATCGGAACGAAGGATGTCTTCGCGGATTTCTTTGTAGATGTTAATAAGGGAGGGTGGGGGCTGAATCCCATCTCTGACTGAAAAACATAGACCATGAGCTTGCTGGGGGTTATGGTAGGGGTCTTGCCCAATGATAATGACTCGGATCTCCGAAAAAGAAGTATGGAGGAAGGCATTGAAGACTTCACTCATAGGGGGAAATATTTGATATGACTTTAGTTCAATTTTAAGAAAGTTACGAAGCTCTTCCATATAAGGAGAGATGAATTCTGTTGCCATTTTCTCTCGCCACTCAGGATGCATATTAGGGGTTTTCATGAGTTATTTTGAAGCAATGCTTTCATTCTATCTAGGGCTTTACTTCTAAGCAAGTCTCTATCTTTTTGGGTTGGAGCAGGGGGTTTTTCTGGATTTTTACCATAGTTTCTGATCAAATAGTCCGAGGTGATCTCATTTAAAAAACGAGAAGGAGGATTATGGATCTCATTCCCTTGAATTTTTCGGGTCTTACAAAAAGATAAGGAGCAAGTTTTTTTAGCCCGGGTAAGTGCGACGTAAGCCAAGCGTCTTTCCTCTTCTTCTAGGGTAAGATACCCTTCTTTGAAAAAAGGAATCAGGTTCTCTTCAAAGCCGACAATAAACACGTGTTGAAATTCCAAGCCTTTGGCAGCATGCATGGTGAGGAGGCTAACCATGGTAGAAGTTTCCTTATCTTCTTCCCAGTCCATGCTGATACGGGTAAGGAAAGCATCTAAACTGGAACGGTAATTTTTCTCGAAGAATTTCTTCATAATTTCAAAAAATTGTTCCAGGTTTTTTTCTCGTCTCTCTTTGACATTCATATTTTCTTTAACGTTCTCTAAACTTTGTCGGTATCCGACTTGGTCCAGGAATTCTCGAAAAATATTCTGGGTATCTTTCCCCTTTGGCGAATGATAGGTATCAATGAAATGTATGAAAACCGATAAATTCTCCTTCTCTGAAGCTTTAAGCCAGTCTCTTTTTTCTGGTTTATGCTCCAAATTTTTTAAAAAGGAATAAAGGGTTTCTTGTTGAGCAATCGTTTCATTGAGGATTTTTTTTAGAGTGGACTCCCTGATTCTCCTGGGGAGATTGATGACTCGTAACATACTGATATCGTCATCGGGATTGAGTAGAATCTTAATAAAGCTGAGCAAATCTCGAATTTCTTTACGATCGAAAAAACCGATCTCCCCATAGGCTTGATAGGGGATCCTTGACTGAGAGAAAATTTCTTTCAATATTTTACTTTGGTGTTTAGCTCGATAAAGTACGGCAAAATCACCATATCCACAATCTTCTCTAAGGATTCGGGTTTGGATAAACTCTACTATTTTTTTAGCTTCAGTTAAAGGATCAGAAGCTTCAAAGATATGGATTTTATCTCCTAAAGGATGAGTAGGGATGAGTTTTTTCTCTTTTCGATTGCGGTTATTTATGATGAGACTATTAGCACAGGCGATGATATTTTTTGAAGACCGATAGTTGGTCTCTAATCGAATGATAGTAACATCTGGAAAGTCCTTTTCAAAGTTAAGTATGTTTTCGATTTGGGCTCCCCTCCAGGAGTATATGGACTGATCATCATCTCCGACTGCCATGATGTTAGGTTTAACAGATGCTATAAGTTGCAGGAGAGCATATTGAGCCCGATTGGTATCTTGATATTCATCGACCAAGATATAATCATAGCGGTTTTGGTATTTCTCTAAGAGAAATGTATTAGAGTTGAGTATTCGATAGGGGATAAAGAGAAGATCATCGAAATCACATGCTTTACGGTTGGTGAGAAAGTTGTCATATAGACGATAAATGGCTCGGATTTCTTCGGGAGATTTATCTACTTGTTGGAGATTATTTTTAGCTAAGGAAATCTTTTCTCCATAGCTTCTATGGATATTACCACTGAAGTCAATTCTAGCGTCTTTCAATACATTGACAAGAGCTTCCCTGCGATCGTTGTCATCATAGAGGGTGAAAGAAGAAGTAGGAAAAAAGATAGATGCATGTTTTTTTAAAAAGATCAATCCCCAGGCATGAAAGGTACCAATAAAACATTTTTTGACAGATTCACTTGAAGTTAAAGATTCTATCCTTTCTGCCATTTCTTGGGAAGCTTTTCGGGTAAAGGTGAGGCAGAGGATCCGTTCGGGAGGAACTCCAGAGCTTAGAAGCCTGGCCACTCTATGAGTAATGACTCCGGTTTTGCCACTTCCCGCACCAGAGATTACCAAAACTGGTCCCTCTCCATGTGAGATAGCTTGAATTTGTTGGGGATTGAAATTGATTCGCGATTTTAGCATTATGGATCAACGAAAGAAAAGGTACATTCCTAGACTTATGATTAAGATGGAGACAATTTTGAGAGGTGAGATAGCAATGGTCTCACCTCCTAATAGTCCAAAGTGATCAATGATCACCCCAACAATGATTTGAGCAAAGACAAAGAGAAGAAGGGTACCAGAAACACCAATTCGAGATGCTGCCACCCCGATTGAAGTTACAATGATAATCCCAAGCAATCCTGCTGACATTTCCCAGGGCTTCACTCGGTTCAGAGGAATATCTAGATAGAATTTTATCGGATTATGATATTGAATAAGAGAATAGATCGAAACAAAAAAAAGGGTAAAAAGGAGACCAATCAGGAAATTTACGAGCATATTACCCATGATACCGATCTTGGTTTCAACATTGCCTAGTATTCGTACTTGTAAAGCACCTGCAACTCCACCCATTAAAACATATAAAATGGCGATCTGTGTATTCATCACTAAATGATACTATGAATAGATAATGGTAAGAAAGTAAATAGAAGCCCTTGAATTTAATAATAGATGAATAATCAATAAGATTAAATGTAGCTTAAATTATAAATAATGTTTAATCCAGATATTAAACTTGTCTTTTGGTTAAAAGAAAATATCAATTAATCTTATTTTTTTTAAAGAATCTTTAACTTAAGATAAATAAATAAAGAAAAATTAAATTTTTAGGCTTAATTTTCAGAAAATAAAGAATAGGAAATGAAAATGTTTTGCAAATTCTTAAATAACTATTTATGTTACAATTCTATTATTGTCACTATGTTGAAGATGAAACCATGAAAAAAGTTGATATTCATTCTTTGTATAAGAAAATTTCTTTTCTTCAAAAATGTTTGTTGATAGTCTTAGTAGGTTTTTTAAATCTTAGGGGAAATTTGTGGTCTCAAAGTATTGATGTTGCCTTTATTGCTTATCAAAATAAAAACTATGAATCGGCTCTAAAAATACTTAATGAAATAGGTATTAATGACTCCAAAAGTACTTTTCTCTATAGTTTGATGCTATATAATGGAAAGGGATTGATCCCTGATCAGGAGAAAGCGATGAATGCGTTTGTTGAGCTAATTCCCAATTTAAAAAAGCTAGCTGATAATGAGGATATTATGGCTCAATTTTTCATGGGGCTTGCCTATGTTAATGGCTATGGCGTACAAATAGATTTTAAGCAGTCTACAGAGTGGTTTTTTTTGGCTGCTCAAGCTGATAATTCTTTTGCTCAGAATAATCTAGGTTATATGTTTGAGAAAGGTTTGGGAGTAAATCAAAACTATTTTAAAGCATTCCAATGGTATTTAAAATCAGCAGAACAAGGGAATCGATTAGCTCAATTCAATATTGGCAATTTATATAGTTTAGGTTTAGGAATAGAACAAGACTTGTTTCAAGCAGTCATTTGGTGGAGGCGGTCGGCCGATCGGGGATATGCTGATTCTCAATTCAAACTAGGTTATGCTTTAGAAATGGGTAATGGGATCAATAAAAACTATCAAGAGGCTTTCATTTGGTATGAGGCTGCCGCTAGACAAAACCACATACCAGCCATGGTCAATTTAGGGAGAATGTATGATTTAGGTTTAGGTGTTTCTGAGGATGATAGGCAAGCGTTAAAAATTTGGACTCGAGCAGCTTATGAGGGTAGTGATAAAGCTCAATTCAATCTTGGAGTAATGTATGAAAATGGTCTTGGAACTACTAAAGATATCAATAAAGCTATTGAGTGGTATACTGAATCAGCTAAACAATTTAATCATGAATCTATGTTTAACTTGGGTGTAATTTATGGGTCAAATCTATTGGACAAGGAAAATCTCGAATTAGCTCTCAAGTGGTATGATAAAGCAGCTAGCCTTGGTAATGTCTATGCTATGTATAATTTGGGTTCAATATATGAAAATGGTAATGGTGTTAGTAGAGATTACTTAGAAGCAACCAGGTGGTATAGAAGTGCAGCGGAAAAAGGATTTCCTTCTGCTCAAAATACATTGGCAGATCTTTATATGATGGGCAAAGGTGTTGAACAAGACTATAGTCAAGCTGCTTATTGGTATGAATTGGCTGCTCAAAGTGGGGATGCCTTAGCTTTGAAACAAATAGCAAAAATGTATGAGAAAGGGATTGGTGTAAATCAAGACTATGAGAAGGCTATGTCATTTTACCATAGCTTAACAGATCAAGGTGACCCTTTAGCTCAATATAAATTAGGAGTGTTTTATGAGAATGGTTTTGGTGTCCCTAGAGATTATAAGACTGCTTTAGAATGGTATATTCTTTCGGCTCAGAGTGGCCTTTCTTCTGCTCAATACAATTTAGGAGCGATGTATTATTATGGTTGGGGAACCCCGGTTGACTACAATAAGAGTTTATACTGGTGGCAAAAAGCTGCTAAGCAAGAGGATATATTTGCCTATTATGGGATAGGGCTACTTTATGAACAGGGATTGGCTCTAAAAAAAGACTTCGCTATCGCTTTTGATAATTATCGTCGAGCTGCCGAAGGCAATTATGGTAAAGCTCAGTTTAAAGTTGGCAAATTTTATGCAACGGGTCGGGGAGTGAAACAAAGTACTGAACAGGCGTTGAAATGGTATCGGTTAGCATCTGAAAACGGTGTACTTGAAGCTCAAAAAGAATTGGATCGGTTAGAAAAAAGGTAGTTGAATATTTTTTCACTTAAAATAAACAAATAAATGAAACAAAGGAAGGGAAATGCCTAGAGTTGTAACAGATCCTTGCGTTAAATGTAAGTATGCTGATTGTGTCGAAGTATGTCCTGTGAATTGCTTTTTTGAGTTAGATGATATGTTGGTGATCAATCCAGATGAATGTATTGACTGTGAGGCCTGTGACCCGGAATGTCCGGTTTCAGCGATCAAGACTGATCAAGAGGCTTCTGAAGAATGGATTGCTAAAAACCGAGATGTGGAATGGGATGAGGATAAACGAAGATTTCAAAAAGATGAGGTAACTCCAGGACCTAATCAGTAAGTATCATAATTTTTATATCCCGAGGATACTTGATGTAAATTAAGCCTTTGAGCTAATTAAGAGAACAAAATGAGCTATTATAAAATATTTTTTGTGGCACTTCTTATCGGTGTCAGTTTTTCATTCTATTATATTATTTTTCCTTTTTTTTTAGTAATCATTTTTGCTCTCATTTTTGCTCATTTTTTTAAAAAACCTCATCGTTATTTCGTAAAGCGATTCAATAAGAATATAGCTTCAGTTTTTTCAGTGCTGCTGGTGGTAATAGTGATTGTGATTCCTTTTTTTTTAGCTATTATATTATTGTCGGTAGAGGCCAGCCATGGTTATGAACAGATACAAAAATTTTCTTCCACCAACATAGAAGACTTAGAAGATACTTTGAGTAAAAATAAAATTTACCAAGACATTCGAAATAATCCTGAAATACTAGACATAGTTTCAAGTTTGTTTTTTGATAAGTCAATGGAAAACATTGAAGATGTGATTAAAATAGCAACTACTCAGATTAAGATTTATATAGCTATTCTATTTAAACATATTCAAAGTTTTCTTGTCAATATCACAAATCTCATCATCAGTTTCCTTGTTATGCTCTATTTACTTTATTTTTTTTTTAAAGAGGGTGATAACGTTTTACATCAACTAAAAAATTTTATTCCTATGCAAGAAGAAGAAACTCAGGAACTCATTGATGAGGCTTTTAAAATTATAGATGCTACCTTTATTGGGACTTTGATAATAGGGGTTTTGGAAGGTACTTATGGAGCGTTAATATTTTTTTGGCAGGGAGTGCCGTCACCGGTCACTTGGGGATTGATCATGATAGTGGTATCGATGATGCCAGTTGTTGGGACTAATGGGATTTTAGTTCCTCTAGTGATTTATCGGTTTATTGTTGGGAATTACATGTCAGCGATTTTAATCCTTGTTATCGGTTGTGGAGGAATTGTGATTAGTCAAAATATTGTTAAGCCCAAGCTATTAGGAGATCGTTCTGGACTTCATCCTGCTCTTATTGTTATATCAACATTGGGTGGAATATATACCATGGGAGTGGTCGGCTTTTTAATTGGACCTATCGTTGCTACTATATTTGTCGTTTTTTGGAAACTGTTCCGAGAAAAGAACATAAACGATCATAAAGGTGTGTATTAATTAGTTATATTAAAATAACGGAGAAGATCATGGCCGAAAAGATTATTTTCAGTATGTCTAAGGTAAATAAAGTGGTACCACCAAATAAAGTAATCCTTAAAGACATATCACTTTCTTTTTTCTATGGAGCTAAGATCGGGGTTATCGGGATCAATGGATCCGGCAAATCAACTTTACTTAAGATTATAGCTGGGATTGAGAAAGATTTTGAAGGCGAGCTTTCTGTAGATAAAGATATCACTTTCGGCTATCTTCATCAAGAACCTATTTTGAATCCTGAACTCAATGTTATTGATAATATCCGAGAAAGTATGCAGGAAGCAAATCAACTTTTAAAAAGATTTGAAGAGCTTTCTCAAAAAATGTCTGAGTCCATGGATGATAATGAGATGAACAAGGTGATTGAAGAAATGGGAGAAGTTCAGACGAGGATTGAAGCTATTGATGGCTGGGAGATGGACCGGACTTTGGAAATTGCCATGGAGGCTCTCCGGGTACCTCCAGGAGAGAATGATGTGACCAAATTATCTGGTGGTGAACGAAGGCGGGTCTCCTTGTGTAAGCTTCTTTTGGAAGCTCCTGATGTCCTTATCTTAGATGAGCCTACCAACCATTTAGATGCTGAGAGTGTCGCATGGTTGGAGAAGTACTTAGCTGATTTTCCTGGCACGGTAATCACAGTGACCCATGATCGTTACTTTCTTGATAATGTGGTTGGATGGATATTGGAGCTTGATCGTGGGCTTGGTTTTCCTTTTAAGGGAAATTATAGTAGCTGGTTGAAACAAAAGTTGGAACGTTTGGAAGCTGAGGAAAAGACCGAAACCCAACGGCGAAAAACTCTTAAGAGGGAACTGGAATGGATTAGAAAGAGCACTAAGGGAAGACAGGCGAAAAATAAAGCTAGGATTAATGCCTATGAAAATCTCCTTAATACCGATGCTCGAGAACAACTTGACCGACTGGAAATCAATATTCCGATCCCTCCCCGGCTTGGAGAGAAAGTCATTGTTATGAAAGAAATCAGTAAATCATTTGGGGAAAATATTCTTATCGATAATTTCTCAATTGATATTCCCCGTGGAGCTATTGTAGGTATTATTGGTCCCAATGGAGCTGGCAAGACTACTCTTTTTAAAGTTGTCTCTGGTCAGGAGAAGCCTGATCAAGGGATTGTTGAGTTGGGGGAGACAGTAAAACTTTCCTATGTGGAGCAGTTTCGTGATCGCCTTAATGATGATCAAAATATTTGGGAAGTGATCTCTGAAGGTGAGGAAGAAGTAGATTTGGGGGGAAGAAAAATGCATTCCCGAGCCTATGTTAGTAGTTTTGGTTTCAAAGGGCCGGAGCAACAAAAGAAAGTTGGTACTCTGTCTGGTGGAGAGAGAAATCGAGTACATCTAGCCAAACTTCTTAAATCAGGAGGCAATGTTCTCCTTCTTGATGAACCTACCAATGATTTGGATGTGGAAACTTTACGGGCTTTGGAAGATGCTCTACTTGAATTCCCTGGTTGTATTTTGGTGATTAGTCACGACCGGTATTTCTTGGATCGGATATCCACTCATACCATAGCCTTTGAACCTGACAGCCATGTTGTTTTTTATGCCGGTAATTTCACAGAATATGAAGAATATAAAATTGAGCAGTTTGGAGAGGAATCGGTGAAGCCTAAGCAGACACGTTATAAAAAGATCAAACATTGATCCTGGAAAATTTATCGAGACTATTCTTTGTGTAGTATTTTTTGCATTATAGCTTTCATTTGTTGGTGATCCTTGACTCCGGGCTTTTTTTCGATTCCGGAGTTAACATCGACTCCCCAAGGAGAATAGGAAAGGATATTCTTTATATTCTTGGGATTCAGTCCACCTGCCACAATGATCTTTTTTTCTAAGCCTTTTTCCGTTTCTTTTTGGAGTTGGCAACTCTCTTTCACAAGATCTAAATCAATGCGTTTGCCCGTACCACCATAACTATTGTGTGAATAGGTGTCAATTAAAAAGTACTCAAGTTGACTTTGACGAATAATTTCAAGAGACTTCTTGTTTTTTATCCTTACAGTTTTCCAGAGTTTTGTTTTTGTTTGTTTTTCAAACTCTTTGATTTCATTCATATTATTATCATTATGAAGTTGAATAATATGGATGCCTATATACTGAACAACTTTAGCTATCTCTGTAAGCGGGGTATTGACAAAAACTCCTACTTTTTGAGTATTCTTGAAGTCAATTCCTCTACATAATATTTTTGCTTGAGTTGGACTAACATACCTTGGAGATAATTTATAAAAGATAAGGCCGATGAAGTTTGCTCCTAGATCAATAGCAGTAAGGATATCGTCCCTTCGTGTCATCCCACAGAATTTAACATGTGGCTTATTCATTTTCTACTTTATCAATAGTTGTTTTACGGCAGATTGATGGTCACTTTGCTTGATAAGTGACTCTCCAATCAAGGCTCCTTGAAACCCGATATTCTTCAATTGAAGAATATCTTGAGGTGTTTTGATTCCTGATTCAGAAATAAAAGGAAAATCTTTATGAATGGAGGTGAGAGATTGATACATCTTTTCACTATGAGCGATATCAGTACGAAAAGTAGTGAGGTCACGGTTGTTAATTCCTATGAGACACTTTCCTGAGTATTTCTCCATAATGCGAATAATTTCACTGGGCTCATCTCCGATAAATATCTCCACTAGAGGGATTAGTCCACAACTTATGGTAAAGTCAAGGAATTGATAAATGACCTCTTTAGGGAGGATACGAAAAATAAGAAGGATTAGGTCTGCTCCCAAGGTTCGAGCCTGGGATATTTGTTTCTCGTGGATAACAAAGTCCTTCCAAAGAATGGGAAGGGATACTGCTTCACGAACTTCACGGAGATGGTTTGGAGAACCTTGAAAAAATTTTTCTTCAGTTAAAACCGAAATTGCCTTAGCCCCTCCTGCTTCATATTCTTTTGCAATCCTCACCGGATCATAGTTTCGATTTAAAATTCCTTGGGATGGGGATGCTTTTTTGCATTCTGCAATAAGGAAAAAGTCTTCCAGTAATTTATTAAAAGTTGTTTTCGGTTGAGTAGGGGTTAGAGTTGAGAGTTGCTTAAGAAATTCGGTTTTTGAAAAACTTGCTATTTTTTCCTGATGTTGTTTGCGGATATCAGCTATGATTTGGGTGAGAAAGTCCATCAATAAATTAAAGGATACGTTTTACCAAACCGGTAAGAACTTGGCCGGGACCTATTTCGATGAATTCAACCTCAGAATACTGATGACGAAGATTTTGAATTTCAGTTGTCCATCTTACCGGAGAGTATATTTGCTTAGTAAGACAGGAGGGGATATCATCAGGGTTTGTTGAATAAGGGAGAGCCGTAACGTTGGCATATACCGGCTTTTTCAATGGAGAGAAAGTGAAGTTTTGTAGATAGGCTTCAAATTTCCTAGCTGCGTCTTTCATAAGTGAGGAGTGAAAAGCTCCACTGACCGGAAGCCAAACCACCTTCTTAGCTCCGGCTTTTTTAAATACTTCCTCCATGGACTCTAAAACTGTAGTAGTTCCGGAGACAATTATTTGTCCCGGAGAATTATAATTAGCGATCTCCACCGGTTTTTCCTTACTGTTATATTGGGAGACAATAGCTTCAATCTCTGTGCCTTCTAAACCTAATACCGCTGCCATTTTCCCTTCATGAGACTGATTCATAAGTTCTCCCCTTTTCATTACCAAGCGAAATCCAGTGAAGAGGTCAAACCCCCCAGCTGCTTGAAGGGCATTGTATTCCCCCAGGCTATGGCCGATAAAGATATCACCATCATTACCTTCTGAAACAGCTTTTTGGTAATTGAGGGCATTGACAAGGTAAAGGAGTGGTTGGGTAAAATCAGTTTGATTTAGAAGCTTTATTTTATTGGGTGAAGTACAAATTTCACGTATGGAGTATTCACCTCTTTCTTTACGGAAGATATCTTCACATGTGTCAACAGTATCGGAGAATTCTTGAAAGAGATTATCTCCCATTCCGGTTTTTTGGGAACCCTGTCCCGGAAACATAAATACTTTCTTCATAATTTATTTTAATATGTTATCTGGTTTGAGAATTTAGGAAATGATGGATTGTTGATAGATTTTCTTTATAATTAAAGTTATACTTATCAGGACAGAAATAATAAAATTCTGTGAAGCTTATTGGATTTGATTATATGGGGGCTATAATTTGGTAAAAAAACATTTTTAAATGCCTACTTTGGAAATTACAAAATTACCGAGAGAATGAGTGCAAGTTTTCAAGGTTTCGAAAAGAAATATGGAGGAAATTTTTTGTAATTTTTTCAATTCGGACTGGAGATAGAAAGCCAGCTTGTAACAAAAGTTATAAATCATGGTATGTGATATGGTAAATTGAAGTTTATATTTTTGTTGATCATATGTTGTAGTCTGAAAATTTAATTTTTCGAAATTCGTCACGTTTCATAATCGAGAATGTTAATAAATATTAAAATTATAGAATAATGAAAGTAATAATAAAACTACTTGTAGTCATAATCTTAACTTCTTATAATACGTGTGACAAAAATAAGAGTAGTCTTGATAACAAAGAAAAAGAAAGGTTATTAGCAGAAAAAAAAGAGATGAATCAATCTAATACCTTAAATAAGGAATATAAACAATTAAGTACTGATAAGATTAATCGACTACTAACAAAAAGTAAGAGAGAATTGACGGCATCAGAAGTTATGAGATTATATTATCCTTATGAAGTAGAAGGTCATGAAGGAAATGAGAAAATAGAAATATTGGAAGAAATTATAGATAATAGTCATACCATAATAACTCTTATTCACGACAATTTTTTAGATGATTCCGTAAGAGGAGAAAAATATAGAATGGAATTAAAAAAAATAAATAGTCAATGGATTGTCATCTCAATAAAAAAGAACTGGAAATGTTGGGATGGTAGAGGTCATACTGATTGGGGGATAGAACGTTGTCGATAAATATTTTCTAACGGTAGTTATTCTTATGCTATAAAATCCACATTTATGATAATAACAAGTTGTCGAGATTCGCAGTTCTATTAAATTTTTTAAACATAGGAGATCATAATTATGTCATTAGCTCAAAAAGCATCAGTACCTATTCCTCCGCTTGACCCTCCAATTACCATTTTATGCCATACAGCAGTATGGTTTTATGCAGCACAAGAGGCCCAAGATAGAGGTTTATCACCAAGGAAGACGACTAAAGCCATACTTGGCAATATTGCCATTATGCCAGAAGGACCACAACAAGCAATGAAGGGCCTTCCCCGTTCTGGCACTTGGGATTTCAATAAAACGCCAACCACACCAATTGATGGTACGGTACTATTATGGGAGGTGAGTCCAACGCATAGTGCCATAGTGACAGGAAAAGATAGGATTTCCGGATACAACCAAGCTAACCTGTGGCCTGATTCAGGTATGGGCTATTCAACGAGAAGTCCGGTAAATATTACTAAAAAGTATAAGGTGGCACAGACCATACTTGAAGATACAATTGTATCAGAGGCAGGTAGAAGGAATTTATAAAAGAAAAATATAAACAATTGTTCTTATCCCTCCAATTTGGTGGTATAAGAACAATAACTATATACAGTCGTTGCCAGCAATTTGGGAATCAAGCTACATTTAAGAAATATTAGATTATGAGATTTTCACAAAGAATTGGAAAACGAAAGATAAAAACAGAACTTGAAAAAGAAGGTTTAAGCGATGAGTTGAGAAATTCATTGTGGACACTGATTTTAGAGCTAATAATTGAAGTTCGGAGTAATGAAAAAAGATATGACCAACATTATTCAGACCTTTCAGTGTATTTCCGAGATTTATGGATCCATTTTTATAAATGGCCAATTGATAATTTGCCTATGAGTTACGGAACTGTTTCTGGTCGGGCGACCGATAGAGTTAGAGTTTGGTTTTTTAAATCAGATTGGGATTTAGTTCTTGATTTTATTGAATTCTCATCAGATTATCATTCGAAATTTTAAGAATTATGTAATGGATTTTTAAAAAGAGAAATGTCAGCTTACAGATTTGTTGACAGTAAACTCGTTGAGATTAATTCAAAGGAAGAAATTGTTGAAATAGAATCAGCAATTCGAAATGCAGATAAATATAACTCTGTTAAGACTCACCTTAGTACAGCAATTGACTTGCTTTCGGACAGGAAAAAACCTGACTATAGAAACTCTATTAAAGAGTCTATCTCAGCCGTAGAGTCTTTGACAAAAATTATTACTAAAAATGATAAAACCACTCTTGGACAGGCACTCAAAGAGATTGAGAAGAAACATCAGATACCTGGGAGTTTAAAAGCTGCATTTAGTGCATTGTATGGATATACTTCAGATGAAGGTGGAATTAGGCATAGTTTATTAGAATCAGGCGTTCAAGTTGATTTAGAAGAAGCAAGATTTATGATGGTAACTTGTTCTGCTTTTGTTAATTACTTAATGAATAAAATATAAAAACTGCTGGCAACAATGTGTATAATTCATAAGGGTTTCAGAGGTTTTCGAGCGGCATCACCCGCGTCAATTTTGGGTGGTAACTTGAAAGGTTTTAAGCCCGCAATCCCTTACGAAATCATACACTTACCGTTGTGCATCATACAGGAAAATGAAAAATAGAGAGAATAATGATTGAAATAATAATATTTTATGTGTTGGCTTTTATAGCATTGGTGATAGGAATAGCAGTTGTACCTATGACTTTCAAAGAGAGTACACCTATCAAGATGTTTTATCTGCATTATTTCGTTCGGAAACCAATAATTTGGATGATTTTTACTGTTCTGACAAGTTGGACTTTAATTATTTACACGCAACAAAATGAATTTCCTTTTTACTCAATAATTCCTTTGGTAGTCACAATTATTGCACTGATTCTAACTTATAAACTACACCCTGAAAGTGCTTTTAAAGCAATTGATTACCCTGAAATAACAAATGATATTTCGAGTTTACCCATAGATGATGACAAAGAAATTGCTGTTATCGAATACAATGGAATAACGAAATGCTATCCATTAGACTACGTTGTTCATCATCACATAGTTAACGACAAATTTGATTCGAAAATTGTAGCACTAACCTATTGTGCAATGTGTAGGAGCGTTATTCCATTTGATGTAACTGAAATAGGACCATTATTTGTAACCGCGTTGAAAAATGGTAATATGGTTGTCGCTGATAGAAAGACAAAAACGTTTTTTCAACAATCTACATTTCAATCAATGATTGGTAAATTGCATCCAAGCGAATTAACTATGATTACTTTTCAGATTTTGTCTTGGGCAGATGTGAAAAAGACAATTTCTAATCCTCTTGTTGTTAAGGTATCTAAAAATGATTTTAGGGCGTTTGAATTGCCAATTCCTGGTGTCTGGGCAAAAGTAATATCAGGAGAAACTGTGCCAGGTGTTTCTAAGAAAAATCGTGACACAACATTTCCTGCTCGTACAAGAATTATTGGGATAACAGATAATTCAATAAGTGAAAAACTGGTGTATTTAAGAAAAGATATTATAGAAAAAAACGTTGTATTAAATGATGAATTTGGTTTTTTCCTTATAAAAAACAATGATATTGTCAATGCATATAGAAGTAGTATCAATAATTCAAAACTTAGTATTTCGTTTTCAAATGATGTAATTATTGATGGCAAAAGTGGAACTGAATGGGATATAAGAGGAAAGTATATTTCTGGAAAAATCAATACGAATCTTGAACCAATAATGATTTCTGACGAATATTGGTTCTCTTGGAAAAAATTTCAAGGAAAATCAAGATTAGTCAGACATTAAAAAGTACGAATGCACAACAATGTGTATAGTGCATAGCACCCTGCGGGATGCTACGACACCATACCCGAGACGTCGTTAAAAAAAACATATAAATCTGAAATTATAAAGGTAATGGACAAAAAAAATATTGGACGAAAAATTCTTCATTTTCCTTTTACGAAAATAATAATCGGACTTATTGTTTGTGGAGTAATTGTTGGAGCAGGACAGGCTTTAATTCAAAAAGCATTAGAACTAACAAGTATTGATAAAGATTTAAAAAATCTAATAGGAGGAATATTTGCCGCAATACTTACTATAAGTTCTTACACTTATTTATTCAAGTTTTATGAAAAAAGGAGAATTACAGAATTTTCAAAAAGGGCTATCATTAAAAACTTATTGATTGGAATTGTTTTGGGAGTAGTCCTACAATCGTTGACAATTTTGGTGATTTTCTTAAAAGGTGGATACTCTATTATATCAATAAATCCTATTCTTTTTATTATTCCACCTTTGACAATAGGTATTACTTCTGCGATTATTGAAGAAACCTTATTTAGAGGTATAGTATTTAGAATTCTTGAAGAAAAATTAGGGAGTTATTTATCTCTTTTGATTTCGGCACTAATATTTGGAGCATTGCATATAATTAATCCTAATAGTTCATTAACTACTGGAATTGGGCTTGCAATTCAAGCAGGTTTATTACTTGGTGCAGCTTATATATATTCAAGAAATTTATGGTTTCCAATTGCAATTCACTTTGCTTGGAATTTTACACAATCTACTATTTACGGAGCAAATGTTTCAGGAAATGCAATTTCAAAAACATTAATAACCTCTAAAATAGAAGGAGCCGAATGGTTTACGGGTGGACAATTTGGACCAGAAGGTTCAATACAAGCAACTATTTTTTGTCTTATTACAACAATTGTTCTTTTAGTATTAAGTCATAAAGAAGTAAAAATCATAAAACCATATTGGAAAAAATAACAACAACCCGCTAATAATGTATAAATGTAATGCGGGAAAGGTGTATTAAATGAGTAAGTTTAACTTTTTCCAACGACGTTGAAATTGGAGCGAGGTGCAAGAAAATCTCTCGCATTACTCTTATACACACCGTTACCATGCGATTTTAAAGACAACAAACAAATCAATATAAATCTGACAGAATTATGAAAATTTTAATAATATTAGGTCACCCAGACAAACAAAGCTTCAATCATGCAATAGCTAATGAGTGTAAAAAAAGGCTTATAGAAAATGGATATTCCGTTATATTTCATGACTTGTATGAAGAAAAATTTGACCCGACAATTACTACGACAGAGATACCAAAAAATGGTGAATTTGATGAACTGGTAAAAAACCATTGTGATGATTTAACGCAAAGCGATGGGGTAATTATTGTTCACCCAAACTGGTGGGGACAACCTCTCGCAATTTTGAAAGGATGGATTGACAGGGTAATAAAACCAGGAATAGCTTATGAATTTAAGGAAGGCGATAATGGAGAAGGAATTCCAATTGGATTATTGAAAGCAAAAATTGGAATTGTTTTTAATACTTCAAATACTAATGAAAAAAGAGAAAACGAAATATTTGGAGACCCTCTTGATACAATTTGGAAAAATTGTATTTTTGATTTTTGTGGAGTAAAACAATTTGAGAGAAAAATTTATCGAATAATTGTAACTAGTGATTTAGAGCAAAGACTTCAATGGTTAAACGAAACCAGAGATTTAATTGATAAATATTTTCCGAAGAGTTAAAACAAGAAAAAGTTTTATAAAGTAATTTTTGTGCCTTTGGCGGAAAAACAAAATAGTAAAAATAAAGTATTTTTAATTTATTATGCACTAAAAAGCTATTATCTTATTATCTATAGTAGCTAAAAAAGATTATATATCAGTTTAAAGTTAAATAGTCATTAATCAATTATTAAATCAGAATATCTAAATTATTAAATTCTTTATCCTCCTCATTACTCCTGTCGGCTTATCTCGATGTTACTGAAATCATTAGGGTTATTGGGCAATGATATAATGTAATACTGAATGGAGGAATCATGAATGATATTTCAAAAAAAGTTGAAGAGTTGGGTATCCAGCAATTACCGTCTTCCAGTCCTGCGGGAAGTTATGTTCCCTATGTGATTTCTGGAAAATGTATTTATATATCGGGGCAGGTGCCTTGGTCTGAAGTTGGGATTATAGGATGGACTGGCCCCATAGATGATCACAGGGTTAATTATGGTTATGAAGCTGCCAGGCGTTGTGGTATGTTTATTGTTAAAACCATTTCTCAAGCTTTGGATGGGGATTGGAGCCGTCTTTCCCGAATAGTGAAAATAGGAGGATTTGTTCAATCTGTAGCAGACTTTTATCAGCAACCTCAAGTGATAAATGGAACTTCCAAACTAATGACATCATTATTTGGTCAAGAGATAGGTTCTCATGCCCGTTTTGCAGTTGGAGTCAATGTCCTCCCCCTCAATGCCTCTGTAGAGGTTGATGCAGTGGTCGAAATTGACAGTTAAGCATCATTATAACTGGGTTGTTCAAAAAGTTGTGTGACTTATTCAGTTGTATTTCAAGAGATGTATTCCATTCTGTCATTTTGTTCTTAAGAAGTGAATAAGTATTATAGTGTACCGTGATTTGGTCATTTTTTTGATAAAGATAAAAAAACTTTTTAGTGATAATGAAGAATGGAGATCTTGTAATAAAGGTAGAATAGCCTAGTAAAATAGGGCGGAAGATAAAAATTTATTCGTATAATGTATATATCCTAAAAAGGTCATTCCAAATGAAGTCAAAATTGAGATTAATATTTAATAGTTGCTTTATTTTTTTGTTTTTATTTGTTAGTGGTGAAAGTATAAATAAAAGCAAAGGGGGAAGAAATAGGATCTCGGATGAACAAAGAGACATCATTCACTACCTCGCCTCTCATCATGATGAATTCAATCGTAAAGTTACGATTACCAACGATGGTTATGAGGCTATCACCACTACTGATAATGCTGAGTTGGTAAAAAAACTTCATAGCCATTTCAAGTATATGAAATCGAGAATGGAAAGAAAAGCCATAGTGCGTCGATGGGACCCGGCTTTTATTGAATTGGCCGACTATTATGATAAACTTGAAGTCGAAATAGAATTCTTAGACAATGGCCTTAAAGTGATCGTGACGGGACGGACCCAAGAGGCTGCTCGTGTGGCTCAAAACCATGCTAAGATTGTGAATGAATTCATTAAGGAAGGCCTACCTGCTGTAGAAAAACCACATAAAAAGGCGTTGGAATAACTTTTAATATGAATTAAATTCTACTTTATTTTGTATTATGACATTTAACGGCAATCCATCCCAAAACTAAGAAAAATTTCAGAAAAGCCCGTGTTAGTCGAAATCTCTTAGTAGGTTTTTGGTGAAAATTATGGTTCATTCAGTTGATGTTGGATCGTGTCAAGCAGATGCTCTACTGATAACTTAACAGGCTTTATATAATTTCTAGTTTTGGGAGACTCTCTTAACGTTATTGTCATCAGGTTTGGATTTTGTTGAACTCAATACTGTTAGAAGTTAGTGTTTGTCTATTTATTGGCCACTATAGATTAAATGTTATAATTTTTATCAGCAATAGTATGAGAAAAGAATTTCTCCTTGTTGAAACTATTCGGAATAATACTATTAAACTCATTAATACCATTTACCGAGACAGTCCCGAAGATGATAGTTGGATTTGTTGCACCAATCGTGAACTAGACGAACTTGGTCAGGAGAAAGTAGAAAAGAACTACTCTTTAAATATCCAGTCTATATATCCCCGTTTTATCGAGAGTCAAAAAAACTATTTACCGAAATTAAAAAATCCAATTTGTAATTTATTATGGACAGTATAACTTCTCATAAACTTGCTACCCATATTGCCGGGATTCTTGACCTTTCTGTTCCCGATATTGCTATAAATGGGCTTCAGGTAGAAAATACGGGAGCAATCCGTAAAGTCATCACCGCAGTAGATTTTTCTGAAGAGCTTTTAAAGAAAGCGATTTACGAACAAGCTGATGCTATTATCGTCCACCATGGTATTTACTGGGGGAAACTCTTTCCTGTCACTGGCCGTTATTATCGACTCTTCCATGGACTGATCAAGAATAATATCGCTCTTTATGGCTATCATCTCCCTCTGGATATTCATCCCCAAATCGGAAATAATGCTCTTATTTTAAAGGCTTTCCAGGCAAACTATCACAGCAGCTTTGGTGACTATAAGGGAGTGGCAGTGATTATGGCGGGTGAAATGGAAGAAATATCTTGGAACAATTTCCTCTCTCTTTATCGGAAGAAAGTAGGAGAGCCTTTGGCGGTGATCGTTCCAGATAATCCAGATTTACGAGAATACTCCATAACCCGTGTTGGAGTTTGTACTGGAGGTGGACTCTTCGGCTTAGAAGAAGCTCATAGACAGGGCTGTGATGTTTATATTACTGGAGATGCAGGACATACTTTTTATCATCCAGCTAAAGAGTTGGGATTACCTCTTATCTGCGGCGGACATTATAATACTGAAGTTTTGGGAATAAAAACTCTCGGAGAAAAACTAGCCAAGACTTTGGGATTGGCGGTGAAATTTATAGATATCCCTACAGGTCTTTAATCTGTTATTTTTTTTAGTTCTGTAGGCTTTAAGTCGAAAGTTCAATCGGTTATCACATAGAAATTTCCATTTACTAATTTTTGGATTTGCTTTTTATGATTACGGATGATTTTTCCGTATTGTTCGAGAATAACAATTCGATTATTTTTTCTATCTACATCCAGTGCTTTTATTACCAGGGCATTATCAGGTATTGGCCAATTAGAAATGTTTCCTATATCTCTGAGATAGCGAAAATAAGGAAGGCTGCCGGATAGGTTTTGAAAATAACTTATAGGAGTTAGTATAGTATTTCCCTTATTATCTTCAACTTCTACTAGAAGAACTGGTTCTAAGGAAGTTCCCCGGGTATCAATAATCAATGTAGAAATTTCCCTATCGGTATAAGGTGAAGTTGGTGGAGGTATGGACTTTTTGTATAGTTTCTGAATAATATGGTGATAAATAGATGATTTATTTTGGTTAGGTCTAGAGAAAATAGGTGGATTAGGACCATTACCTAGTAGAGAATATTCTTCTTCTATAAAAATTGATTGAGGTGTGGGATAGTAAACTTTAATAAGACGCATTTGATGGATTGCTTCACGAAAATCAGGAAGGATCCAGGCGTTGACAAATAAGAAGTCCCCTAAGGAATAATCATAGTGGATCGGTAACTTTTGAATAGTCTTATAAGTAATTTGTCTTAACTTTTCTTCTGCATTTTTTTGAAGATCAACAAAACTAGGGTTTTTATTCATTTTAGTGTCTGTCATCAAAGTTTCAACATTCAAGGTAAGATCATACCAATCAAAATAACCAGACGCAGTACGAGTAATTTTCTTATAGGGTTTTTGTAGATGAATGGAGTCATGAATAATGGGAGATATTAGATATTGTTTGGTTTCAGAGTGGTAGTAACGGAAAACTGCATAAAGGGTGTAGACTGTCTGATTATCTTTTATCCTAAGAATCCATGATTGTTTTTTCTTCACTTTTCTCCAAGGTACTTCTCTAAAATCAAGGGTTTCACTTAACTTCATCTCTTGAGCTTCTGGAGCATTTATTTTTAAGATAACATCGGAGCCAGATCGTAACCTTATTAAGGTTTTGGAATTGATTTCAATTCTTAAAGTAGGAGAGGGGCCAGACCATTTTTGATAACCAACTAGACTATTGGGAATAGGGATATATCCGAACTTGGAGTTACTATAAATATTAAGAGGAAGAAAAAGAATGCCTAATAAGGCTGTCAAAAAAACTCTGAAACAATTTTGCTTCAGATAATCAAAAAAAGGAAGTAGAAGCAGTCTAGAAATAGCCATTTCCTATGACCTTAGATTTACTTAAGAGTAAAGATAGTTTCTCCCTGTTTTACTGGTTTCCCATTTTCTCCAAAAATTTCTAACACAGTTCCTGATGATGGTGAAGTGATTTCATTTAATACCTTCATGGCTTCAATGATACAAATTTTATCTCCTTTCTTTATCTTGTCACCAACTTTGACATAGGGGGGGTCCTCGGGTGAGGGAGCAATGTAAAAATTACCAGAGATAGGCGCTGTAATTGGTTTCCCTTCGACTGATTTGTCAGGTATCTCAGTTTCTTTTACACTCATTTGAGAAGACTCGGTAGGGCTATCAACTCTCTTTTCTGATGTTACGGTAGGGGCATCTATTGTAGCTTTCAAAACTATTTCTAGGTCTCCTTCTTTGAGTTCAAACTCTTGTAGGTTTTTGTTTTTAAAGAAAGAGCAGATTTCTTTGAGCTTTTTTTCGCTTAGATTTTT
The DNA here is from genome assembly GCA_965224715.1 of Spirochaetota bacterium. Classification (GTDB taxonomy): domain Bacteria; phylum Spirochaetota; class UBA12135; order COTS27; family CAXSBA01. The sequence continues at coordinate 1,153,062 of OZ245054.1, forward strand.
TGTGATTTGATAGTTACTTTCTTTTGACATTATAAAGCCTCCTTAAAAATATTTTAATTCATTGATACCGATAAAATTAAAACCCTGATCAGACTTAATTAATTTTTTTATTCGTTTAAGTTTTATTTCATCTTTTTTATTGACAAAACTAAGTGCTTTGCCTAAAAAGTCAGCACGTCCAGTCCTTCCGATCCGATGCACATAATCTTCACTATCTCGAGGAAGCTCATAGTTAACCACTATATCGATATTGGGAATATCGATACCTCGGGCCAAAACATCAGTGGTAAGTAGATGATTAATTCGATTTTCCCTAAAAGCAGTCATGACTTGGTTTCTTTCGTCTTGGGATTTACGGGAATGAAGACAGTTTATTTTAGAAAAACGATCACTTTTCAGTTGTCGATAAATTTTGATGGTTTCATCGATAGAATTGAAAAAGATTAATACTTTTTCTTCCCTCTTTCTCTGAAGTAGATGTTTTAGAGTTTGGTAACGATTATTATTGGATAAGGAAATGAAAAGATGTTCAATACTAGCCTTAGTCTTCATGGTTTCTCCGATAGTTACCAATTGATAATCTTTAACATAATTCTGTGAGAGTTTTTCAAGTTCTGCATTCATAGTTGCAGTGAACATAAGGATTTGAGCTTGGGGATGAAAGAGTTCGAATAGTGTTGAGATTTCCTTTTCAAACCCCATATCCAGCATTCGATCAACTTCATCCAAGACTACTATTGAAGTGTAATTTAGCCAAACCAAGCCTTGTAATGAAACATCAACCAAACGACCGGGGGTTGCGATAAGAATTTGGGGATACTCTCGAAGGATTTTTTTTTGTAATAGCATATCCATACCGCCAATAGCTAAACCCGTAGTGATTCTTAAGATGTCAGCTAAGGGTTTTAGGACCGCTTCAATCTGAATAGCAATTTCCCGAGTTGGAGTAAGAACGCAAGCCTGATCAATTTCCTTCCGCAGGAATCTTTCTAGGATGGGGATAATGAAGGCTAGGGTTTTTCCTGATCCGGTTTCAGAGGAACAGATCAGATTCTTTTTTTCTAAAATAACTGGAATGGATTGTTCCTGAGCTTTGGAAGGGTAGATGAAGTTATGAGCAGTGAGGCAATCATTCAATTGAGGATTGAGCCCCATTTCAGTAAAACGATTATCACTATTAAAAACTGATACCTCGGGAATTTCGCGATGAGTTGCAGTAGAGATGATTTTTTCCTCAACTTTATTGGGCTCTGGTTTTTTCTTATTTTGTAATTGATTATATTGACTTCGCCTTCGACGATTAGGTTGTTCTTCTTTTTTTAAATTTTTTCGATTTTCCTTTTTCCTTCGGCGATTGTGAACAAGAGTTGCTGATTCAGCATCGGGTTTGCCTTGAATTTTCTGAGGATTGTCGTTAAAAATTTGATTGAGTCGTTGATTAATAGATTGTCGAAAATTTTCAATTTCTCTTTTTTTCTCAATATTTATAACTGCAGAAGATGGTTCTCGTAAAGAAGATTTTTTTGAAAAAAAGGAGATGATTTTCTTGAACATGATGATAAACGACAAATATATTGTCAGTGGGCTATGATTAAATTTTATCATCAATTTGATAGTTAGTTTATTATAAATTTATCTTTGGATAGAATGATCTTAAATCCAAATTTAAACATGATATAATTCTTATTGAAAATTATTGTTGGACTTAGGGAGGTCTATAATGGGAAAATTATCTAAAGTTGAGAAAATAGTGTATTATCTAGCTCGCTATTTGTTAGGAGCTATATTCTTTTTATTCGGAATCATCGGGGCACTTACTGCTTTAGGAATTGATGCAATGCCCAAACCTGATTTTAGTTTTAAAATGCAAATTGTTATGAAGGGCTTTGAGGCATTAGGTTACTTTATGCCTTTGGTAAAAGTTATTGAAATTTTTGCCGGATTACTATTGTTGCGTGGAATTTATATTAATTTAGCCATTATGTTACTATTACCGATTGCAGTCAATATATTAGGTGTCCATCTTTTTGTCGATCCTGCCGGTTTGCCAATAGCCATTGTGATAGTAGTGTGTTTGGGAGTCCTTTGTTTCTTTCAATGTGAGGAATTTAAGAAATTTTTATTTAAAAAATAATAAGCTATTCGCTAGCCATTTAAATTTTACTAAATAATCTTATTTTTGCTGATTATTCATTTTTATCTTTACCAAAAAAATGAATTTCTTATCAAAATTGTAATTGGAGAAATCACAAACAAGAACATAAAGCCCTTACCGAAAAACTTTATTGACTTTGAAAGCTTGATCAAAGATTTTTAACTATATTGGATAGACCATCAAAAAATAATTGTGGTACTTTTAGAAAATCGTAATGAATGAATAAAAATTTTTATGTAACGATAGATAAGAGGAATCTTTTTGGTAACGATTTATTTAATCAATGGTTCTTTGGTTAGCAAAACTGTGATTATTTATCCAGATATTTTTTGAGAAGACGATTAACGGTTTCCGGTTGAGCTTGTCCCTTGCTTTCCTTCATAATTTGACCGACGAAAAATCCGAATACTTTTGTGGCTCCTCCTTGATATTTGGCTATTGTGTCAGGATTTGCCTCAATCACTTTTTGGACTAATTTCTCAATCTCTCCCTCATCACTTACCACCTTGAGACCCTTCCTGTCCACTATCTTAGGAGCAGACTCTCCACTTTCGATCATTTCTTGAAAAACTTCTTTACCGATTTTGCCGGTGATCTCCCCTTCCTGAATCATAGCCACTAGTTTCCCTAAGGAAGTTGCAGTAATAGGGAAGTCTTTGATTGTGAGTAGTTTTTGGTTGAGATAAGAGAGCACTTCTGTGGAAATCCAATTACATACCTTTTTGGGCTCATTGGGTATTTGGCGGACAGACTCTTCAAAGTAATTCGCTAAATCTTTATCGGCAGTAAGAAGCCAAGTATCGTAATCGGACAAACCGTATTCCTTTTGGAAGCGAGTATATTTCTGTTGAGGTAATTCTGGCAAGGTAGCTTTAATAGAAGCGATGTCTTTGTCGGTCACATGAACAGGAATTAAGTCGGGATCCATAAAGTAGCGATAATCGTGAGCTTCTTCCTTATTTCGCATGGAACGGGTTTTCTGCTCCAGGGGATCGAAAAGTAGAGTTTCTTGAACAACTCTTTCACCCTTTTCCCGGACTTGAATTTGCCTTTTAACTTCATAAGTAATGGCAGCTAGAATTCCCTTAAAAGTGTTCATATTTTTGATTTCGGTTCGGGTTCCCAAGGTATTTTCACCACGTGGGCGGATAGAAACATTGGCATCGCAACGAAGGGAGCCTTCCTGCATGTTACAATCAGAGATATCAAGATAAAGAAAAAGATTCCTCATGGTTTGAAAGTAAGCTACCGCCTCTTCTGGGGAGGAGATATCCGGTTGAGATACCAATTCGATAAGAGGAGTACCAGATCGGTTTAGATCAACATAACTTTCCTTAATTTCAGAAGTTTCGGAATGCATTAACTTGCCGGCATCTTCTTCCAACTGAATACGGTCGATTCCCACTTTTTTTATTTGGGATTTTTCCTCTCCCTTCTCTTTATTTGTGATAGTAACCTCAACATACCCTCCTGAGCAGATCGGAGATTTGAGTTGAGAAATTTGGTAAGCCTTGGGGCTATCAGGGTAAAAATAGTTTTTACGTTCAAACTGGGAATAGTAGTTAATTTTCGATTCAATGGCTAATCCTAAACGGATTGCCTTATTGACCGCTTCCTTATTCAATACTGGCAATACTCCAGGATGCCCTTGGCAGTAGGGGCAGGTATTCTGATTGGCAGGTTTTCCAAAGTCGGTGGTACAGGTACAGAATAATTTGGTGTGAGTATTAAGTTGGACATGGATTTCAAGTCCAATCACCGTCTCCCAGTTAGAATTCATGAGTTATTCCCGGAATCTTTTTTTAAAGGTTTTTCCTTTTGATAGATATGGCTAAGGTTCAATAGAGTTTCCTCATCAAAAAGTCGGCCGATCAACTGGAATCCGATAGGAAGTCCTTGACTATCCCATCCTCCAGGAATACTGATGGCGGGAGCTCCCACCACATTAGTTGAAACGGTGAAGATATCCGAAAGATACATGGAGATTGGATCATTGAGTTTCTCTCCTAATTTAAATACTTTTCCAGGCATGACTGGAGTAAGAATAACATCATATTGGGACATGATATTGAGATATTCTTTTTGAATCAACTTTCTTACTTTTTGAGCCTTGCCATAATAGGCCTCATAATATCCAGAGGAAAGGACATGAGTGCCGGTAAGGATCCGTCTTTTTACTTCGGGACCGAAACCTTTACTTCTTGACTGGGAAAATACTCCCATATGATCTTGGGCTGAGGGATCTCTATACCCATAACGGATGCCATCGAAACGGGAAAGGTTGGAGGAGGCCTCGGCACTGGTTAAAATATAATAAACCGCTATAGCATATTCAGTAAGGGGCATACTTACTTCTTCGATAATACATCCAGCCTGAGTATAGAAATCTCGCACTTTATCCAGAGTTGTCCTTACTTCTAAATCCAGCCCCTTTTTTAAAGAAGAGAATTCCTTGGGGCAGGCAATTTTTTTTCCTGATAGATTATTTTCGAGTCCTTTTGTATAGTTGGGAACCGGACGTTCACTACAAGTACTGTCTTTTTCATCAAACCCAGCGATGGCCTGAAGAAGGAGAGCAGCATCGGATACGGTTCGAGTCATGGGACCGATTTGGTCAAACGATGAAGCAAAGGCGGTGAGTCCATATCGGGATACCCGACCATAAGTAGGCTTGAGTCCAACAATTCCACAACAGGAAGCTGGTTGGCGAATGCTCCCTCCAGTGTCACTTCCTAGAGCAGCTAAGCCCAGTCCCCCGCCAATAAGAGCTGCACTGCCACCTGAGGAACCGCCAGGGATATATTCTCGGTGATGAGGATTCCGGACGATTCCGTAATAGGAAAATTCATTGGAAGATCCCATGGCAAATTCGTCCATGTTGGTTATGCCCATTACCACACCTCCATTGTTAAGAAGATGACGACAAGCTCCTCCGGTATAAGGAGAGCGGTAGCCCTCCAAAATATGAGAAGCACAACCTACAGGGAATCCCTCAAGATGCATATTGTTTTTAATAAAGATCGGAGCTCCAGCTAGAAGCGAGTCTTGTTTTAGCTTATCAGTATCACTATCACGGATAGCCCGTTCTGGATCTAAGTACAATACCGCATTCAATTTATCAGGACGAGCATTGTCTTTCTCAATAGCTTCACAATACCCTTTAACCAAGTCTTTGATTGTAATTTCTTTTTTTTTCAGTAATGTCACCGCCTGGGTGAGAGTGAGGGAACTCAAACTAGAAGTATCCATGTTAACTTATAACTTTAAAATTGATATATAAATATATCATGATTAGAAAATATCTAGACCAAAGAATAGTTTGAGTAAGATTTTTCAATGATATAGGAAAATAAATTTAACTGCAAAACATGAAGTTAAAGGAAGAAAGTAGTAGGGTAAATTTCCTTTAATTTTTAGGTAATGAACTATTTTATATCATTAAATTTTTATTATGCTTTTTGTCAAAATAGTCTATAAGGTGCCCATTACGCATATTTTACTTTCAGAAAATTTTTCTAATTATTAGTGGGTGGATTCACTGGTATATTTGAAGCAGAGAAAGTGTCCATATACAAGAATTTGTTATGTGGATATTTCATTAATGATTTTATTAACTTGTTTGTCCAAGTTACCCTTATTTATATCTTTATATATGGAATTTAAGGTTTTTTTAAAATAAATTTAAACCTTTCCAATTCTTTTTTATTTTTTAACTTTGTTCACTCAACATTTAAATTATCTAATGGGAATTACTTTGTTCTAATAGTTTATTTTTAAACATTTTTTAATGATAGATATAATTAAAAAGTGTTTGAAACTTCAGATGTGATAAAATTATTGTATGGAATCTTCAATTCCAATAATTCAAACTGGTTCGGATATGATAGAAATTTTTATTAAGTATCCGATGCATTATTTCCCGTTACTCAAGAAGGAAAAAATCATCGGCTATATTTCAAAGAAAAAAGTCTTACGCTATTCGACTAATCAGGGATTTTTGGATAAAAGAATTTTGGAGGTGTTAAATTTGGTATTAGAGAACTTAGGTCATGATATCTTTTTCAAAGATATCAGTGAAAAGGAAATAAAACAAATTCCTTATCTTAAATGGGCACCCCATTACTTTACAATTCATAAAAAAAATAAACTAGATTTTTTCCAAAAATATAAACCGGTTGAGCGGATCACTTCTGAAGATATTATGAGCATGATCGAAACTCATGATTTCCCGATAGTGGCTTTTGATGGCAGTGGGAATCTTTTAATGGAAAATCAAGCAGCTATAAGAATTCGTACTCTTACCCAGATAAAAAAGTCTTCAAATCCTTATCTTAATTGGATCAAAAGAGTTGATGTCAAGCTAAATAAGTCTATAAAAAAACGTATCACCGGAACTAAAACTTATAATGGCTATAAATGTGTTTATCATTTAAAAAGCTATTATTTCCAACAGGCCTTAGTCAATTTGGTAATTTTCCTAAGTTTTCAAAAAAGACCTAAGGAATAACTTAGCTTTACTGAGTGATCGCATTTTGGATCATAGTTTTTAAGCCTTCTAAATAGGAGAGAAGTTCCCGAAAACGCTCAACTTTGCGTTTTGGGAACGTTTTAATGAATACCATATTATTTGGTTTTTCTCCAAGAGAAATCCGGTTCAACTGTTGTTCTAAAATTAAGGATAGGGACAATCGGTGGGTTTCCTTTATAATTTCGACTTCATAATCATTAAGTTTTAACTTATTCAAAGCAGCTTTATAGCGAAGATGAGTACTATTGGATTTACCATAACCTATTTTTAAAGCCAAGAGGCGGGCAGTGGCCACGATAGGGAAGAGAACAGTAGCTTTAAGATCGATTTTACCATTATCAGTTTTAATTCCACCAAATAGAGTGATGGGAGAGGAGGTTTTATTAATGATTTCTTCTCCCATTAGTTTAAGAAAGGTTTTCTGTGTTTGTCCAATGGCAGTAAGCTCTTTATGTAGTCGATGACTTAATATGTCATTTCCATAGACATGGATAAAATCTACAAAGATATCGGCATAGAGGATGGCCTCCGGATGAGAAGAGGTGAACCATTCTTTAAGTTGTTCTTTCCAAGATTTTAAAGATCGGCACCATTTTTTATTTCCCGCCATAACTCCTCCCTTACAAAGAGGGATACCAGCAGCATTAAGAATGTCGTTTAATTCTTTCCCAAATGAAAGAAACCAAATCTGATGGTCGGGATGGTCTGTCTCATAGATGATGGCATTATCTTGATCAAAGGCTAAGAGACTTTCTCCACGTCCAGCTGAACCTAATACCAAAACCGCAAAGGAACAAGGGGGAGGGCCTTTTTCCCCTTTTATTTTCTCCAAAGCTAATTCACATCCCTTTTTGACGATGATATTACATTCAGAGGAAACTACTTGAGTGATTTTATCTGCTCTAAGTTCTTCCTTCATGAGTCGTCGGGCTAATACTGGAATCTCGGCATGAAGGTCGGCTAATTCGGGGACAGTTTTCAACTTTTCAATTTGTTTCTGATTACTATAAAAGTTCTCCATGCGGGTTTTGAGGAAGTCTCGTTGAGAAATTACTCCAACCGGATGACCTTCATCACCGGTAACCAAAAGATGACGAGTACGTTCGACTACCATTGTCTGAATAGCTTGAAAAATAAAGGCATTCTCAGAGATGCTATGAATTGGATATTTCATTAAATCCCGAATGGGTTTGTCTCCAAGGCTATTGAAACTCATTGATTGCTGGTACTTCTCTGATCCTTTGCTGGCTTGAGCAAAATTTTTGAGTAAGTCCCTCTCGGTGAAGATGCCGATAATATTTTCAGAATTATTTTTGGTGTGGACCAGAATAGAACCGATGTTATGATCTCCCATGACCTGGATAGCTTCATTCAATGTTTTTTCTTCTGAAATGGAGAGTATTCCCTTTCCCATGACTTCACCAACAGTATGGGAGAAGGGGAAGGGATCAATCCTCTCAAGTTGGTCCCAAACTTGTTCTTTGATAGGTATAATATTTCCTTCGGGTGGAGATGGGTAATACCAGTCACTAGAATAGCTCACTGAAAGAAAACTCATTTTCTCCTGACAGCATCGTTCTGCTTCACCTAAGGTATTGACACCCTTTGCTCTAAGCAGGGGAATAAATTTAGATAATATCTTTGCAGTAAGAATGGAGTCTCCCAAAGCATCATGACGATTTTCACTTTTTAAGGAAAAGCTGTCCGCCAAACTTTCTAAATAGAGAAGTTCTGGAGATAAGGAGAGAACTAGTCCTAAGAATCGAACATCAAGAAAACGATAATGCAGTGGCTTTAATTTGAGTCGTTCTGTCTCATTACGTAGCATAGCCAGATCAAACCCAACGTTGAACCCGACCACAATTCGATCTTGAATAAATTTATGAAAATCTATATGAAGTTCACCGTAACTAGGCTTTTCCACAACTTTTTCATTGGTAATACCATGGATGTCTGCGATCTTACTGTCAATCGTTATTCCAGGATTGACCAGGCGATTATAGGTTTCTTCTAAAATTCGCCCACCTTTCATAGTGACACCTCCGAGCTGAACGATTCGGTCAGTAGCTACATTAAGTCCTGTGGTTTCTAAGTCAATTACCACAATGGGTAGTCGATTAAGGGGAATAGATCCATCAATATTCATATACTAAATTTATCATAAGATAGGAAATTCTTATCGTTTTTTTGTTTTTTTATGATTTTTATTTCTATAATTATAGGTTTTATGTTTCAGTTATGGAATCCATAGTTTATCCGACAATTTAAGTAATAATCGTCTAAAATCCCGTATCAATGCTCAAAAAGTTTACTACTTTCGATAAATCTTTAGCTGGAACCGTTGTTATCTTAGCATTGATAGGAGCTGGAGCGGTTTTTATTTCCAGCTACCATATTTCATTAAAAAACCGTGGTTATCCATATTATTATGGGTATAACCATGTTCTTTCTCTTATAATGGCGGTACCTCTTGTCCTCATAGTATCTATAATACCAGTCCAAATATGGAAGAAATATTCTGTTCTCTTATTTTTTTCCACTCTTTTCTTAACACTACTGGTTTTTTTTCCTGGAATTGGAAAGAAAGTATCTGGAGCCAATCGTTGGATACAGATATTTGGTTTCAGTTTTCAACCGTCTGAGCTACTTAAAATTGGTATGATTAGTTGCTTATCATTTATGATCGTTAAAAAAGAAAATTACATTAACAGTTTGAATCGAGGAGTTTTACCGATTTTTCTTATTATTTCATTAGCTACTGGGGTAGTAGCTTTGGAGCCAGATATGTCCACAGCTATTATTATTTTCGTTACAGCGACTTTTCTGATTTATATAAATCATATTCGTTTAACCTATTTGATTCTTACTTTAGCCATGATCCTCCCTCTTTCTCTTTATGTTTTTGAAAGTAAAGACTATTTTATGAGCCGCTTTCTTTTCTTTCTAGCTAACCTTGATCCTTATGGTAGAGGTTATCATATCCTTAAGGCTCTTAAATCCTATCGCTTAGGTGGACTTTTAGGAGTCAAGGAGGATTCACTTTTGGCACAGACACTATTTTTTCCTGATGTCCATACTGACTTTATTTTTTCTATGTTAGCAAGAATTGGAGGAGTCGGTTTATTACTGTTTATTCTTATCCTTTATATTTATATGCTTTACCGATGTTATCGAATTTCTTTAGTTCAGGAAGATGGTTTTTCACGTAATTTGGGTTTGGGTATCACTTTTCTTTTTTCTTTAGAAGTCCTTATTCATATTTCCGTCAATGTAGGTTTAGCGCCAACGACAGGTTCACTTTTACCTTTTATTAGTTATGGACGAACTGCAATTTTTACTCATGCCATCATGTTGGGGATAATATTAAATTTATCTTGTAAGAAATCACCAAAGTTAAGAGATATTCCCTTGGTCAATAGACAGGGAGAAAGCGGAAATAATTATATTTAAGATTTTTTTCCGAAGAAGAAACGAATTTCTTTAATAGCGTTAGTTTTTGAGTCAGATCCATGAACTGCATTTTTCTCTTTATCAATTCCAAATTTTTTACGGATGGTTCCTTTTTTTGCTTTTTTAGGGTCGGTATCTCCAATCAATGTGCGATAATGGCTGACTGCATTCTCCCCAGATAATACAAATACCACTATTTCTCCAGAACACATATAATTGATCAATTCCTTAAAAAAGGATCGACTTTTATGAATTGCATAAAAATTATTAGCTTTAGAAGTAGATAGTTTAACCACTGCTAACTTTTTAATGGTAAGTCCGGATTTTTCTATCATAGCTAAAATTTCTCCGGTTACCTTTCTTTTGTAGGCATCAGGTTTGATAATACCTAGAGTGAATTCTGTGGGCTTGTTAGATAAGGTAGAAAATATTTTTTTTTTCACACTGTTATATTGCCTTATAATTTCTTTTATAAATGATCGGTAATCATTGAGTAATTATTAAATGATTATTGTTTTTTTAAGAATCGTATACGTTCATGATGTTTATTAAAGGAGTAGCAGTCATTAAAAGAAATAGGATTTTAATAATTTTTTGTTTTATACTCTGTACACTTTGCAGACTCTTACCAAGATTCAGACAATAGCTAAAGGGAGAAAATTGAAATTAAGAAAAAGAATGAAAGATATTATAAGAATTAATTGAACGGGGATTATTCAGCCCCGTTCAATTAAGAACCCTAGTTAAATATAAATATTAGGAAGAAACCTTATTAAATAGGGGGAAAAGGAAGTCATTAATCAAGATTATCTTAAAAGAATCACCGTCATTTAAAACATTCGCTTTATGTCCATCTGGGAGAGTTGCTTTAATAGTAATTCTAGTATCTAAATCACCAGATAAGATTTTTTCATAAGTATTATAGTTCTTTTCTCTATCTAGAACTACTCCAGAATAATAAGACTCATCTGAATTAATATAATGATAATCAAGGTCAAACTTATAGGTTTTACCATCAATAGCGAATTGTATTAAAGTGGGAATACGAACATTAGCACCTTTGATGTTCAAATCTTTGCTAACTATATTATCCCCTTCTTCTTGATTGAAACTTACATACTGAGAATTGTGAGTATAGTTTTTAGAATAATACAACTCATCTTTATTACCCCCGTCAGATACAGTAATCTCCCAGTTCACCTCTTTTGCATTTCTAGTTGTTCCTGCGATGACATCATCAACATTGGGGATAGCTTGTTCAAAGACAAGTCCTAATCGTAAGGAATTTTGTTTGTTGTTCAAGGTATTTACTGTATGATTAATGATAAGAACTTGATTATTCTCCGGCTGGGTTACAGCTTGAAATATTCTAAAGTTGCCAACATTTTTTCGACTTTGATGATCCCATATCTTATTCTCAACAATCTCATCTCTCTGCTCATCAATTCGCTCAGTAGCTTCGTCTGCTAATTGGCGCATTAAATTATTATCTTCCTCGCTTGATGCTGTTGGGCCTGAGCCATCTTCTTGACTAGTATCGCTCTCAATATCTGCTAATGAAGTGGGAATATCTTTGGCAGCTTCTTTGTAATCACTCTCACTCATAGCCTCTTTGGTCATTTCCCCATTTCTTGTAGCCCTACTTTTCTCTCCTCCATTTACTTGTTGTTTTTGTCCTGAAAACCTACTTTCAAGATCAATTTTACCTTCAATCATCCAAATTTCCGATTCCCCTGACAAAGGATCAACATAAGTAACAAAGGTTGTCCCTCTAACCCCCACCACAGCAGTTGGAGTGAGAAACTTGATATCAGATTTTTTAAATGTCTTGCTGACGAATGAAAAAATCTTACCTTTGATAATATTAAATACTTGAAATCTGGATTTATCTGTATTGCGATAATTCTTGATTTCATATTGGGAATTAGCGGTAACTTTATGTACCGAACCATCATCAAATAACAAAGCTACAAAACTACGTTTGGCTGTAGTAATCATATCCCCTGGTTTTATTTCCATTCCATGAGTTATTCTTTGACGTAAATTGTTACGAGTAAAGTATGCTTCACCTCCTACATAACTTACTTTGATTTGTCCGTAGCCGCTAACCATTAAGGCTAGGAATGCTAACAAAACAACCGATAATCTGATATTAACTATTTTTTTCATTGGCTTCTCCTTATATTCAAAATTCAAAAGAACGAAATCATTTTTTTAAATAAAATTATAAAATGAAATTCTAAATGCTACCAAATTTATATCCTCTATATAATATTAGAGATAATTACTAAAAAAAACAACTAAAATTCTACTTTTTTCTATTTTTTTCTATTAATTGCTCTTTAAAACTTAAAAAAACATGAAAAAATAAACAAAAGAAAGTGAAAATTCTATTTCTTAATTTCAATCAATTCCATTTTAAATACTAAAATAGAATCGGGGGGGATAGGTCCCACACTACGAGAACCATAGGCTAATTCCGGTGGGATGATGACCATTCTAACTTCGCCCTTTTTCATAGTGGAGAGAGAAATTTCCCAACCAGGAATAACTTGATTATTGCCATAACGAAAACTAATCGCTTCACCTCGTTTATAAGAATCATCGAAAACCTGTCCGTTTATCAAAGTTCCCTGATAATGAACATTAACTATATCATTTTTTTGCGGTGAATTTCCTGATCCAGTTTCAAGAATTTGATAATAAATTCCACTGGGATCCTTCTTAGCTTTTGACCAATTTTTTTCAATGTATTCTTTCATAACAGACATCTGTTTTCCTTTTCGGGATTGCCTCACTTGTTCCCTTAGGTCATCAAAATTTTTCTTGGAAACCTGAAATGATTCAACTTCTTTGCCGTTTCTAATAATTTCTATTTTTTTGATAATATCACCTTCTTGAATCTTATTCACTATTTCCATACCGGAAATCACTCTACCGAAAACGGAATGACGATTATCCAGCCAAGGGGTATCTTTCAGAGTAATGAAGAATTGGCTGCCATTGGAATCAGGTCCAGAGTTAGCCATGGAGAGTATCCCGGCATTACTATGTTTGAGATTGGGGTGAAATTCATCCTCAAAACTATAGCCTGGGCCACCAGTTCCGTTGCCGGCAGGGTCGCCTCCTTGTATAACAAAATCAGGTACAACTCTATGAAAAGTAAGCCCATCGTAGAAAGGTTTAGAATTATTCCAAATCCCTTCCGCAAGACCCACAAAATTCATCACAGTTAGAGGGACTTGGTTATAAAACAGTTCCAGGGTAATACTCCCTTTACTGGTTTCCACTTCAGCAAACAGTCCTTTTGGTGTGGTTTTTGCCAAACTCAAATCCTTAAATAAAAATATTGTTGCTATAGCTAAAATGATAATTATTCCTGATACAAGAAATTTCTTAGATGCTTTCATTTTATTTATAAGCTAATGGAATTATAACATAGATATACTGAAAAATTCAGCAATCCATATCTATTTTGTAATTCCTCTTGAGTTTGAACGATTTTTGCAAAAGAAATTTATTAAATTCTATCTCCAAAACGTAAAGAAGTAAGGTCATTTAGAATTTTCCTTTTCTTTTGTAAGTACCTATGACAAGCTAATGTTTAACAAAATCAAGACAAGACCATAGTTTGAAGGAACAAATTATGATCAAAAGACAGAAAAAGACAGATTATCCCACCAAATCCTTTACAGTTTTATTTATTTGCCACTCTATAAAACTTTATTTTATTTTAATAAATCTAACCGAAAAAGTTTTTGAACTTAGATAATTTATAAATTTATGATAAAAAAGTAAGGAGGAGATAACTAATTTTATTAAAATTTTAATAAAATTAGTTGTTTTAATTACCTTAATTATTATATAATATAATTGTAAGGTTAATTTTAATGAGAGTAAATTTTTCAATTATATTTAAAAAGCCCAAAATGAGTAAAACAAAATATTATTCATTTTTTTTATTGCTTTTCAGTATACTTTTCTCATGTACTGTGAACAATGGTAACAGTGAGAGTATACTTAGGATATGGTATGCAAATAAATCCGTTCAATCTGACGGAAATACCTTTACTATTGACTTGCTTGATAGTGACGATATTACTGATGTTCAGTTTACCTTGGAGGTGAAGGAGAAGGGATACACATTGCGTGATGGCAATAATAACGATTTACCATTAGATAAAAACAATCAATACGTCACCAATATGGATTTCAGTGGTGGCAAGCAACATGTTTTTAAGGTAATAGCTCAGGATGGAAATATCAGTGTCTATACCATAAGGGCAGAAATGGGGAGCGAGAATACTTTTTCATTCCAGAAAATTATTGAGGCTGGAACTATTCCCTCCGATCTTGCTAACTATGATGATATGAGCAAGGGAATCTTTTCTCATTATACCGCGGGAGTGATGGTGGTGGCCCGTTATATAAAAGAAACTGTATCTGGGAGTGGTGACGGAAGTTCTTGGGGTAATGCTGCTAACGATATACAGGCGATGATAGACGGGATCAATGATGCTAACGCGGACAAGATTTATGTGGTATTGGTGGCATCGGGAACTTATAGCCCGTCTAGCAACTATGTTATGAAAAACCATATAGCCTTAGTAGGTGGTTTTATTGCTGACAGCTATGATCGATTGAGAGAAACCCGCCTTGATGGCAATAACAATCAGCAGATATTTAATAATGACAATAATGGCCTTAATAGCACAGCCCTTCTCTATGGAGTGGTCATCACCAATGGTAAAGGTACTTATGGGGGTGGGATGTATAATAATCATTCCTCTCCTGTTTTAATCAATGTTACCTTCTCAGGTAATACAGCTGATTATGGAGGTGGGATGTTTAATAATAATAATAATGCTTCTCCCACCTTGATCAATGTTACCTTCTCGGGCAATACGGCTGATATTTATGGAGGCGGAATGCATAATGATAACTCTTCCTCCCCTACCTTAAATAATGTTTATTTCTCAGACAATGAGGCTGATAATCATGGAGGCGGGATATTTAATAATAATAATGCTTCTCCCACCTTGATCAATGTTACCTTTTCGCGTAATATGGTTACTGGGACTGGTAATGGGGGCGGGATAGCGAATAACAATTCCTCTCCCACCTTGATCAATGTTACCTTTTCGCGTAATATGGTTACTGGGACTGGTAATGGGGGCGGGATAGCTAATGATAATTCCTCTCCCACCTTGATCAATGTTACCCTTTCGCATAATATGGTTACTGGGACTGGTAATGGAGGCGGGATCTATCATGATGGTAATGGACAATCACTCACCTTGATGAATATGATTTTATCGGGGAATAATGCTGGGAATATCTATTTGAACAATGATAATGCCAATACAGAAACTGTGAATTTATATTACTCCCGTAATTTTGGTGGGGTTAATGCTTCCACCACTGCAAGCGGGATTCGTTTAAGAAATGCTGATACTAGTACCTATCCTATTGCCATTAATAGCAAGGAAATTATCACTGAAGATCCCGGATTGGGAACCTTAGCTAACTATGGAGGTGAGATCAACACCGTCTCCATTGGTAGCAGTAGTCCGGCTAAAGATAAGGGAGTCTATGTGAGGGGGGTGAAGGCAGGGAATACTTATCCGGAAGCCAATCTCTATTACAGTACAAATAACACCGATTGGTATAGCGATCCCGACTTAACCACACAAGAGAGTCCTCCGAACAATGCCGATGATCTCACCGCCACCGATGCTCGTGGGTATGGTCGGGTAGGTCGCCCGGACATGGGAGCCTATGAAGCAGGGGGGATTGAACCGTAAGTTTTCCCTGTTCTTCAAGCAAAGCCGAAGAGAATAGGAAATTAACTCCCAATTACGGGAGTGATATTTTCATTTTATTTCCCCTGAACCCTAACTTCATTGGGGAGTTAGAAATCTTCTTCTTAGAAAATTTTTCCTGTTTATCTAGAAAAATTCTAAATTATTTTGTATTTTACTTGTAAAAATACCGACAATATAGTATAATTATAGTATAATTGGATTAAATTAAAATTTAAGGAAATTAAATAATTTTTTTTAGAAGTAATAATATGAACATAAAAAATACGATTGAATAACATAAAAACCAATCAAGTTAAATTATATAAAAACAGCATGCCTAAAGTCACTTATTTCATGATCTGTTTACTGTTGATCGGACTCTACCTGTCGTCCTGTACGGGAAAGAAGTCAGATGACGGAGGCACCGCTCCCATCATAGATTATGATCCTTTGGGAATCTCATCTTTTTCTGTTGTGGATGAAAATGATGTTCCAATTAGCGACACCAATGCTATACCGTTTGATATTTCATTTTCATTTTTATTGACATTCGATCAATCACTAGGCAATATGGCTGATCATGTTAGCTCTTTAGCTAAGCAAATAACACTCACAGGTAATACAGGTAATGGAATACTTCCATTACCTTTTTTAAAGGTTGAACCTACTCAAACACCTAATCAGGTAAAAATAACTTCAGCAATTTATCTAGGCGGTGGCATTACCTATCAACTAACCTTAAAGAAAGGATTAACTGTCAATAACTACCAGACCACCAATGACATAACCTACCTCATTACCACTAAAAAAAACTCCGACAGTTCTCTTATTGTCCTTCATGGCAATCAAGAGTTTCCTCCTAACGGAAATGACATTCCCATATTCTTGCCGATAGGATCTGATCCCAGCAGTGTTACGCTCACCCTAAAAGTAGGTGAGGGAGCTTCTCTCCAACAAGGTAATAATAATTTACCATTGAATGAAAATAATCAATACACCACCAATATGGATTTCAGTGGTAATGCTACCCATAGTTTTACCGTAACAGCCCAGGATGAAAGCACTTCTGTTACCTATACCATAAGAGTATTGCAGCGACAAATGGACAGCAAAGAGATTATCTCGTTTGCTTTCCGAGAAACAGATAATTCACTTCTGGCAGCGAATATTGTGATGGATGTTGATGCTAACAATCGAACCGTAACTAAGACGGTTACCAATGTAGAAGGCATTACCGGTTTAGTTCCATATATTGTCCATAGTGGCTCAAATATTTCTCCGGCTTCGGGAGTGGCTCAGGACTTCTCCACGGCTAAAACCTATACGGTAACCGCAACTGATAAAACTACATCCAACTACACAGTAACCCTAACCAGTTACTATGGGGTAATCTTCAATGCTAACGGGGGACTTATAAGTGGTGATCCTACTGCCACAGAATATATCCTTTATGGAGAGAAAGCTTCCCCTCCATCAGATCCATCTCAGGAACACTATGGATTCAAAGGATGGTATGATGCTATTACTGGAGGAAATGTTTTCGATTTCACCACTACTGACATTACCACCAAAACTACAGTCTATGCTCAGTGGACTAATAAGCAATATCAAGTTAGGTTTTACCGGGGGACAAAACTTCTCGATACTGTGTTGGTTGCCAGTCTAACTGCGATCCCCGCGATAAACTATCCTGTCCATCCTATTCCAGGGCAAACATATGAATGGCATAGTGATAACAATTTAACTCAACTCTACGATAAGAGTTCCCTGGTAGAAGGTAACTTGGATCTTTATACTCCTATTTCAGATTTTCAGAAAATCATTGATGCTGGAACTATTCCTTCTGATCTTGCTAACTATGATGATATGAATGAGTTGATTTTTTCAAATTATACTCCGGGAGCGACGGTGGTAGCCCGTTATGTTAAGGAAGCTACATCCGGCAATGGTGACGGAAGTTCTTGGGATAATGCTGCTAACGATATACAGGCGGTGGTAAATGGGATCAATGATGCTAACGCGAATAAGATTTATGTGGTATTGGTGGCATCGGGAACTTATAGCCCGTCTAGCAGTTATGTTATGAAAAACCATATAGCCTTAGTAGGTGGTTTTATTGCTGACAGCTACGATCGATTGGGAGAAACCCGACTTGATGGCAATAATAATCAGCGGGTGTTTAATAATGAGAATAATGGTCTTGACAGCACAGCTCTTTTCTATGGAGTGGTCATCACCAATGGTAATGCTAATAATGGACATGGAGCCGGGATGGCTAATAATAACTCTTCTCCCACCTTGATTGATGTTACCTTCTCGGGCAATACGGCTAGATTTGGACGTGGAAGTGGGATGCGTAATGTAAGTTCCTCTCCTACCCTGATCAATGTTACTTTCTCGGGTAATACGGCTAGATTTGGAGGCGGGATGTATAATTGGGATTCCTCCCCTACCTTGATTGATGTTACTTTCTTAAATAATGAGATTGATTTTGGTAAGGGAGGCGGGATGTATAATGCTGATTCTTCCTCTCCTGTTTTGAAGAATGTTGCCTTCTCAGGTAATCGTGCCACTGGGAGTACTGGTAATGGAGGCGGGATAGCTAATGAAAATGCCTCTCTTGTCTTGAACAATGTTACTTTCTCGGGTAATAGGGCTTATTATAGAGGAGGTGGGATGTATAATGATAATGCTTCTCTCACTTTGATCAATGTTACCTTCTCAGATAATGAGGTTAATTTTGGAGGCGGCGGGATATTCAATTGGGACTCTTCCCTAATCTTGAACAATGTTAGCTTCTCGAATAATGAAAGTGGTTGGGGAGGCGGGATGTATAATAGTAATTCCTTCTCTAGCTTGAACAATGTTACTTTCTCGGGTAATAGGGCTACTCTGTCGGCTAATCATGCTGGATATGGAGGTGGAATTCGCAATTATTCTTCCTCTTCCACCTTGATCAATGTTACCTTTTCGGGTAATCAGGCGGCTGACAAAGGAGGCGGGATAGCTAATGAAGATTCCTCTCCCACTTTGATCAATGTTACCTTTTCGGGTAATCAGGCGGCTGACAAAGGAGGCGGGATGGAGAACCGTAATTCCTCTCCCACCTTGATCAATGTTACCTTCTCGGGTAATACGGTTACTGGGACTGGTAATGGAGGCGGAATCTATCATGATGGTAATGGACAGCCACTTACCTTGATAAATGTGATTTTGTGGGGGAATGATGATAGGAATATCTATTTACGCAATGATAATGCCAATACAGAAACTGTGAATTTGTATTACTCCGTTATTGAGGGAGGAGCTAATCCTTCCATCACCGCAACAGGAATTCGTTTTGGAAATGCTGATACCGCCAACTATCCTGTTGTTATTAATAGTGGGGAGGTTATTACCGGTGATCCCCTACTAGGCCTCTTAGCTAACTATGGAGGTGAAATCAACACCATCTCCATTGGTAGCAGCAGTCCGGCTAAAGATAAGGGGGTTTATGTGTGGGGAGTGAAGGCAGGGAACACTAATACTTATTCGGAAGCGGATCTCTATTACAGTATAGACAATGCCGACTGGTATAGCGATCCAGGTTTGACGAGCTCAGTACCTTTGCCAAATGATGCCGATGATCTCACCGCCACCGATGCCCGCGGGTATGGTCGGGTAGGTCGCCCGGACATGGGAGCCTATGAAGCAGGGGGGATTGAACCGTAAAGTTTCTTTCTAATATAGAAACCTTTTTATCGAGTAAGTTCTTCCAAGGATGATCTGATTTCTCCAACGGTTAAAATCGTATTTAAAATGATTTTCCTGTCTCCACGGTAGAGAACATCTAGAGGAATGCCAGCTCGGCCAAGGGATTGGATTTCATTAAAGATTTCCTTGTTGCTACGGGTCCAGTCAGCTTTCATCATGATCACTTCATGTTTTTTGAAAAGTTCGACTACTTTTTCCCTTTCCAGGATAAGTTTTTCATTCACCTTGCAGTTAAGGCACCAGTCTGCGGTGAAATGAACATAGACAATTTCGGACATATCAAGATACTTATGGAGATGTTGTTTGTTGAATGGTAGCCAGATAATGGAGTTGTCATTCTTTATAGTATTTGGGCTATTGGGTTGTTTATTTTCTATGGTTTTTGAGTCGATAAAGTTGTTGGCGACTTTATCGACCGATACTCCAGGTAGCCAAAAAATCAAAGTGATCCACAAGACAAAAGCTAATCCCCAAAACTTCAATTCCCATTTTATCGATGGATAGAGGCGTTGTAATTCCCCATATATCCAGAGTCCTAGAGCCGATAACCAGAGAGTCCCTAAAAGGGGAATCCCATTAGCGGTGATTGTCCAATAGATATCGATTAACCAGAATAAGGTAAGGATGACTAGAAATCCAAGAATTTTTTTAATATAATTTTCGATAGGGCGAAATTGGGGGATGAGGCGGGATATGTCAATTCCGAAAAAGATGAGGGCATAGGGGGCGATAAAACCGAGAGAGGTGAAGAGATGAAGGAGGAGGATAACCGCAGCACTTTGGGAAAAGGAGTAAGCTACAGCAATGCCGAGAAAGGGAACAGTGCAAGGGGTAGCTAAGATGACACTAAGGAAACCAGTGCTAAAATGCTTTAGGTTTTCTCCCAGTGCTTTTTTATGGGTGGTTTTTGTGGTATAGGAAAAAGGGATTTCATAAACTCCCAATAGGTTTAGAGAAACCACCCCTAAGACTAGAGTAATAAAAAAAATATAGTGAGGACTTTGAAATTGAAATCCCCATCCCAGCTCTTCTCCCCCAGCTTGAAGAACGATTACCCCTATAGCCATAAAAAAAAAGAAGGTTAGAGCTCCCCAAATATGAAAAGCGACCAGTTTTTTTTTGGCTTTTTCCTCGGTACTCTTCATTGAAGACAAGGAAAGTAGTTTAAGTGAAAGTATGGGGAGAACACAGGGAGTTACGTTTAAAATAAGTCCTCCCAAGAAGGCGAAGATAATAACCCAAAAAATCTCTATGGTTAGTAGTCCATCCCAGGAGAGTAAAGATTTCTTTCTATTATCATTTGATTGAAAGGCAATATTGCCGGAAATAGATTCTGGAGCATAACACTCATCATCTTTACAAGCCTGATAATGGAAGATATAGTCTATAACAGTATCTTCAGATATTCTAGGATTGATTTTAAGTAAGAGATCATGGGGGCCGTTAAAATAAACTGTGGTTCGGAATCCGGAGATATTAAGAATCTCATCAGGAGGGTAAGTTGTTTTAATTGGATATAAAATAGCTCCATTGGGAGTTTTTAGGGTAACTGTGGTAGGGATCAGTCCTTCAATCAAAGGCTTGCCGGAGTTAATGTGATAGGGTGGAAAAATTTGGAAGCGAAAGATCAACTCTCTCCATCTTTCAGAAGAGGATGGGATGTCAAAGACAGTTAATGTCACATAACGGGTGGATTGTTTATCTAATTCTGAACTAAAATTTTTTCCTTGGGGTAAAAGAAATAGAGTGGCAAGAATGAAGATAATGATGATCTTTACTTTTTTAATCACAAGTTGTCTTCCTTAGCGGTTAAATTGAGAATTTCTTTTTGGAGGGAGAAAAGTTTTTTTTGGAGTCCAAGACTATGATGTTCAGCACTAAGGCGGAGTACCGGTTCGGTTTTGGAGAAACGAAACCAGATGTAACCAATCTCTTTCTTTTTGTCATCAAAGAAACTGACTTTATGCCCACCATCTTGATTGCCATAGCGGTTTCTAATTCCTGGATAAGTATAAATGCCTTCATAATTAAGTACTTTATAGCTTTTGATACCCCATGAATGAAATTTCTTTTTCTCCTTATTCCATCTTTTTACCCAGAATTGTTCATAGATATGTTTGAATTTTTTTTGGGTAGAGTAGGGAGTCTTAATCAATGCTGAAGATTCAAATACGGAAGTGGAGTAGTGGGTATTGATATAAGGGATAATCTTTTCCAGAAAAAATTCGGCGGGAACTTTGTTTAGGGTGGGGGTTAATTTTAGTTTGTCGATAGCAATGTTTCGAAGCGAGACTTTTCCATTGTCTAAGAAAAGAAGTTTGATTAATGAGGTTGCCATGGAGAGGGGGTCGCGAACTACTGCGGGATAGATGATACTGCCCCCATTGGAACCTTCTCCCATAACCGGGGTTAGTTTTTTTTGTCTTCGGAGTTTTTTGGCGAGAGAAATAATATTAGCCTCACCTACTTCGGCCCGGGCTATCTTGACCCCAAATTTATCAGCCAGAGTATCGACTCTTAACGAAGTAGGATCGTTGGCTACGATCACTGTTTTTTTTAGTCGTTGAGGGAAGAAGGCCTCAAGAAAGCATAGTTCAGCTAAAATCGAAAGAGCGAAAGTGGTTTGAGCATCTGGGGCGAAATTCCCCTTTTTAGTGTTGATGACGATGTTGCCTCGGTCCCCATCACAATCAACCACATAACCGAAAAGAAGACGATATCTATTCCATTGCGAGCAGGCCATCTTCTTTCTAAGGGTTTCTAAAGAGCTTTGTTCTGGAACAATATTATGAGAAAATTTTCCTACAGTGTTATTACAAGAAAGGAAACAAATGCCCAATTCATTAATTAATGACTTGTCGATGGATTTGATTCGAGCCGAGCCGTTAAAGTCACATCCGATAGCATAGTTATTTAAGGATAAAGTTTTTATCATAGACTGTAATCGAATATTGATCGTTTTATTTTGATATCCCATATTGTTTAAAAGGCTTATTCGATAGTCTTTGGCAGCATTAAATTGAGGCAGGAGAGGAAGTTTTGAATTCTTTACTTTAGAAGTTTTTTTAAGTGGTTTATTAGTATTAAATAATTTTTTTTTAAAAAGATTGGCTAATTTCTGGTTGGTGGACGCAGGAATTATTTCTCCCCGATGATTTCCGATTTTAATTCCATTATAACCAGGGGGATTATGAGAGGCTGTAATAAAAATGAAGCCACTTAATTTTTTATTGGCTTTAACTGTAGAGGAACATTGGGGAAGGGCAGTTATCCCCAAATCAAAAATCTGGACTTTATATTCAATAAATTTCTGAAAGAGAATTTCAGAGATCACCTTTCCTGTAGGTCGGCTATCACGTCCAAGAGCTATAATAGGATTTATTCTGTTTTTTTTGAAATGTGAAGCCACTACTTCTCCTGCTAAAGAAACAAAAGTTGTATGAGAGTTATCTAAGTTTTTTTTTAAACTCTTTGGATCATTTTTAGAATTAAAAATTCGTCGCCAGCCCGAGCTACTTAATGTGGTGGAAAGAATAAACTTTTCCCAGTTGATATGATTTTCTAGAGTATTATTTTTTAGTATTTCTTTTTTAACAATTTGGGTCATTGGCTTTCAAGAACGAGATGATCTATATTTAATAGTGTGGCGATGAGAGCTGCCCGAGTCCACATTCCATTCCTTACCTGTCGCCAATAAATAGCCCTAGGGTCATTATCTAAGGCAGGTGAGATTTCATGACGACGGGGTAGGGGGTGAAGAATGACAGCCTCTTTCTTGAGCCGATTTATATTGCTTGGATGAAGGGAGTATTTATCGAAATTCAGAGTTTTTTCAGGAATTCCATTCATTCGATATTCATTTTGAACTCGGGTCATGTAAACCGCATCTACCTCTGGCAAGTATTCTTCAAATTTTTGGGTCTCTATTACTTCCACTTTTTTTTCTAGTAAGTAATTGATAATATCCCTATCCATGGCAAACTCGTGAGGGGCTGAAAATATGATACGGATGTTTTTGAAATTAGTGAGGAGATAGGATAGTGACCTAACCGTTCGTCCTCTTTTCAAATCACCTACCATCATAATAGTTTTATCAAGAAGTTCGCCATTATCACGCTTTTCAAAGGAACGGCGAAGGGTGTAGATGTCCAAAAGAGCTTGAGTAGGGTGTTGGTCAGGGCCAGAACCAGCATTAATCACTGGAATTGGACGCTGACTTTTGTTAAGAACAAAAGATGCGAGTTCCGCATATCCAGGTTGAGGATAACGCATAATAATGAGATCATAGAAACTGGAAAAGGTTCGAATAGTATCCTCAAAGGATTCTCCTTTCATTTCAGAAGAAGTCTCTACCGATCTAACATCATTAACATCAAGCCCAAGAATATGGCAGGCTCCAGCAAAAGAAAGAAAAGTTCGGGTAGATGGTTGAATGAAATAAAGCATAACTCGATGATGGACCAAGAGGTTGGCAAGATATTTTTTTCCTTCCTGATTTCTATAAAAACTACGAATTCGGTTGGTAACTAGATAAAGATGATCTAAAAATTCACGGTCGAATTGTTGAGAAAATAATACATCAAAAATCCGTCCTTCTCTAGTAAAATAGGGAAGTCGATCGATTAATGAGGTTTTTTGAAAGTCTTCCCAACTTGACCAGCTATTTTTATTTGATTTACTTTGAACTTGCTCCATTATATAATTATATCATTTTAAAGGACGTAATATTTTCTTGCGAGTATCGTTAACCATTCTTTTTGTTTTATTGTTCTTGTCCTTATGGGTTATAGATGTTTTTAGTAAAACAAAGGACTATCATTCTAAATCAATATTAGCCGGGGGAGAAACAGACCCAGTCAATGATGTTTTTTTTATTGAGGGGTCTTTTTCTTCTTATTTATCGGCGCATTTAGATGAAGAGGAAGAGATAGTATCTATTGTCGACAACAGTAGTGAGAATTCGCAGGTATTAGATTTTATTGATCAAATGGCGGAAAAGCATCGAGATTTTTCTCGTGAACGTCTTATCCGACTTTTTAATAAGGTCACCCTTAAAAGTCCATTTCAGGTTCGACTATCTAATCAACTCCGTAAACCTCCTGAAAAGATGAAAAGTTGGGAGAGTTATCGTGATCAATTCTTAAACAAAGCAAGGATTGATGCTGGGGTAAAATTCTATCATCAACATCAAAAACTATTCAAAAAAGTTAGCCGTCAGTTCTCAATTCCAATAACGATCCTATTGGCGACAATAGGTTTGGAAAGTTATTACGGTCAAATTGATTATCGCTATCCAGTTTTTAGTAGTTTAGTTATTAATAGTTTTGCCAACCATTATCGTGTAAAATTCTATAAACAACAATTGGAATATTTTTTAATTTGGGCTTATATTAACCAATACTCTGATCAAAAAATATTGTCGATCTATGGTTCCTATAGTGGAGCGATGGGTCCCGCTCAATTTATTCCTTTCAGTATTTATTATTATGGTTATGATTTTGATAGGGATAATAAAGTGGACATGCTTAATAACTATTCTGATATCATAGCCAGTATTGCTAATTATTATCAAAAAAACGGTTGGAAGAAGAATAAGAAAGTTATCTCTAATTTAGAATTGCCTTGTAGAGCTTCAAAAAATATACTTGCTTTTACCGATGCAGAAAATAAACCTCAATGCTGGAAAAAGGAGCATAATTTTAACGTTATCCTTGCCTACAACCATAGCCATCATTATGCTCAGGCTCTTTATCTTCTCTCCCTGGCTCTTCATTCGAAGATTAAAGGTGATCTTTAATCTTATGTCTTTGTTGTTACCTTAAATAGGTTATAATGGATTAATTATGTTGAGAAGAAATTTTATTTTGAAGATCATAGTATTTTTGGGTATCACTTCGGTTGCTTCTATGGCATTATTGAATAAGCGGATTTCTGTTATGGTATCGGAATTAGGTAAAAAAAATAATAAGAAATTATCTGTGAAAAGAAAAATCAAAAAACTGGTGTTATCGGACAAGGAGTGGAAAAAGCGTCTTACTGTAGATCAGTATGATGTTCTTCGCCAAGAGGGAACAGAACGTCCTTTTAGCAGTGAACTAAACGACGAGAAACGAGAAGGTATCTATCACTGTGTTGGCTGTGATTTGGAACTCTTTACCTCTAAAATGAAATTTGACAGTGGAACCGGATGGCCGAGTTTTTTTACTAGTCTTGAAGGGGTCTTTAAGACCAAAGTTGACTTCAAACTCATTTACCCGAGAACAGAGTATCACTGTGCCCGTTGTGGGGGACATCATGGCCATATATTCAATGACGGTCCACCGCCAACTGGGGAAAGATGGTGTAATAATGGGGTGGCACTCAAATTTATTCCAGGTAAAATTGATGTTTGATTATAATTATTTATTTACTGATTACAGAAGAAGGTTAGGTTATTATTTTAATGTGATCATTTTATTATTTGGAGGTTTTATTATGTCTGAAACTAATAACTCCCATATAAAATTTGCATATTTTGCCGGAGGATGTTTTTGGTGTATGGAAGAAGCCTTTGAAGAACTCGATGGGGTTATCGATGCGATCTCAGGATATACTGGAGGAGATTTTGCTAACCCTACCTATGAAGATGTTTCGCATAAAAACACCGGACATTATGAGGCAGTTAAAGTGATCTATAATTCACTTAAGATTGATTATCGTCAGCTTTTAGATCATTTCTGGGTTAATATTGATCCCACCCAGGCTGATGGACAATTCTGTGACAAAGGCAAACAATACTTGAGTGCGGTGTTTTACAGCAATCCTTCGGAAAAAAAGTTAGCCGAAGAAACCATTAAAGTTTACCAAGATGAAGTGAATCGTTCTGCTGTAAAGGGTGATGGGAAGTTTGTTACTCCCTTTCTTCCCTTAGGTAAATTCTATGAGGCAGAGGACTATCATCAAAGTTATTATAAAACTCGTCCGATTCGGTATAAAACTTATAAATACCTATGCGGTAGGTCTCAACGTCTTAATGATCTTTGGAAAAATCGTTAATCAGGATTATTTATTTTTAAAGAACTTAGAAAATATAAAATATGAAAAATATAAAGTCAAGGATACCTCTCCCAAAACGTTATCAGTTTGATAGCAAACTTTTGGAAATACGTGATTTAACTCCAACAGTCAAGGAATTCGTATTCGAAACCTTACCTGAATTTGACTTCTATGCCGGACAGTTTGTAACTCTTAAATTTCAACTAGAAGATCGTAAAGTAGGACGTGCCTATTCCATCGCCTCTTCTCCTCAATTAAAGGGGAAGGTTGACCTTTGTATTAAATTGGTCGAAGATGGCCTTATCACCCCCAAATTATTTTCTCATCCGAAATCGATGATTAATTTTTCTGGACCGATGGGAAGGTTTTTTCTTTATCCTGAGCATTTAGAGTATGACTTGGTTTTTATAGGTACCGGTACCGGGATTGCTCCTCATAAGTCGATGGTTGAGGATATCTATCATCGAGGATTTAATCGCAAAATTACAGTTCTTGCCGGTGTTCGCCATATTAGAGAAATTCTTTACGCCGATCTTTGGACGAAATTAAGTACAACTCATTCAAACTTTCGATATTTACAAATGGTGAGTCGTCCAGAAGAGACACAAGGTAATCCTTCTTTTTATGTGGGCAGAGTAGGGGATAAATTGCCTGATCTTATTGAAGGAAACCAGCTGTTTGTCATTTGTGGACTTAAAGAGATGATCAATACTGTAACTGATATTTTAAAAAATAAAGGTATTCCAGATGAGAGAATTCTCTTTGAAAAGTACGATTGATTGGTCTTATTAAAAGAGACATTTGAATTTTTTCGGAAGACCAAAATTGACGTTCAATTCTATTACTTTTATAGAATATTGATAGGATTTTATAAATAATATGATAAAATATTAATGAAAATTTTAAGTGGTATGAGGAAATTTATTAAAATGAAGAAATTATTAAAACAAAGTAAATATTTTGAAAAACGACCTTATCTCCTTTTATCGATATTCTTATTTGTTGTTTTATCTTTATCCTGTCAAGTAAATGTAAGTAGTGATAATGATTCTTCGGAGTTGACTTTTTCTATCAATACAGTGAGCGAAGGGAATATCACAAGTATTATCTTGACCGCGAGTACTTCAGTCAAAAAAGTAGTTTCATATAGTGGTTCAAAAATAATAGTTAAGCGAACACATGCAAGTGTTGAACAAGAGCATGTAGTGCAAGATGCTACTGTAAATCCCACCCAATCCACCGCAATAACCATAACTTTCCTTACTAGTTTTACGGCTACTAAAGGTAATACCATCATAGTTACGATTCCAGCAGGATATTTTGAAGATAATTTTGGAAATAAAAATACATTAACTACATTGACGACTGTAATTCTATAATAATATTTTAATTTACGGGTATTAGGTCTGAGTTCAGTTTTATCTGAATTCAGAAAATTTTACATTGGAATTAGGATTTACTCTTATTAAAATAGTTTCATATTAAAATAGTTTTTGGAGAGTTAAGAAAATTTGACAAAAACAATTCAAAAACAAAATTCAAAGCTATATGTATGTGATTTAGTAAAGGTTTGCTTTTGTTTATGGTTAAGTGTGTTGGCTTTATATTTAACCTAGCAAGTCAATAAGTAAGTTATGGAGGACTATTAAAATGTTAAATAATATCAAAAAAGTTTTAGTGGCTAACCGGGGAGAGATCGCTATTCGAATTTTTCGTGCTTGTAATGAGTTGGGGATTAAAACCATTGCTGTATATTCTCACGAGGATCGTCTTTCCCAACATAAGTTCAAGGCCGATGAGTCCTATTTGATTGGAGAAGTGGATCAAGCAGTCAAACCTTATCTTGATGTTAAGGCGATTATTGACATCGCTAAATGTTATGGTGTTGATGCTATTCATCCTGGCTATGGTTTTTTGTCAGAAAGACAGGACTTTGTTAAAGGTTGTGAACAGGCCGGAATTAAATTCATTGGTCCCAACTTATCTGCCATGCAGAAGCTCGGCAACAAGGTGGCTGCGAAGAAAGTTGCTGAGCATGTTGGAGTTCCAATCATCGAAAGTAGTCGTACTCCCTTAACTACTATAGCCATAGCGCAACGTGAAGCAGAAAGAATAGGTTATCCTATTATGCTTAAAGCTGCTGATGGTGGAGGAGGGAGAGGTATGCGGATAATAAGAAGAGCAGATGATCTGAAAGCCAACTTTGAAACAGCTCGCAATGAAAGTTTGAAGGCTTTTGGAAGTGCAGAGGTTTTTATTGAAAAATTTATAGAGGCTCCCAAACACGTGGAAGTACAAATCATGGCTGATGAGAATGGAAATGCGGTTCACCTTTACGAACGAGACTGTTCCATTCAACGCCGTTTTCAAAAAATAGTAGAGATCGCTCCTAGCCGAAACATCAAGAAGGAAACCAAGGAAAAACTTTATAGCTATGCACTCTCAATTGCAAGAGAGGTGAAGTATTCAAATTTGGGTACCGTTGAATTTTTGGTGGATAAGGAAGAAAATATCTATTTTATCGAAGTTAATCCTCGGATTCAAGTCGAACACACCATTACCGAAGAGATTACCCAAGTTGATTTGGTAAAGTGTCAAATTATGATTGCTGATGGGCAATTGTTAAGTTGTCCAGACATTAATATTCATAAACAAGAGGATATAAGTGTGCATGGCCATGCTATCCAATGTCGCATCACAACTGAGGATCCTAGAAATAATTTTAAACCTGATTACGGAACTTTGATTGCTTATCGAAATGCAACTGGTTTTGGTATTCGTTTAGACGAGGGAAATTGTTATCAGGGAGTGAAGATTTCTCCGGCTTTTGATTCACTTCTGGTCAAGGTTACGTCCCGGGGGAGGAATTTTAAAGTAACGATTGAGAGATTGCTCAGAGCCCTTAGGGAATTCCGGATCCGGGGGGTTAAGCATAATATTCAATTTTTACAAAATATCTTAAATCATCCGGATTTCTTTAATAATCGGATTGATGTAAATTTTATTGCTGATCGCCCAGAACTTTTTGAAGTTGTGGAAATGAAGGATCGAGCTACTAGAATATTACAGTATCTCGCTAATTTGATTGTAAATGGACATTCCGCCACTAAGGACTGGATTAAGTCGGATTATAAGTTGGAGTTTCCCATTCCAGTGGTTCCCAAACTAGAAAAAAAAACACAAAGCGATCAGATAAAAGGAAGTAAGATTTTGCTCAATGAGTTAGGTAGGGAAGGATTGATGAAAAAAATAAAGGAGGATCAACAAATCCATTATACCGATACAACCTTTCGAGATGCTCATCAATCATTACTTGCAACTCGGGTTAGAACTTACGATATGCTTAGAGTGGCAGAAGGTTTTTCCAAAGAGTTTCCGAATGTTTTTTCTATGGAGGTTTGGGGTGGAGCTACTTTTGATGTTAGTTTGAGATTTCTAAATGAAGATCCTTGGGAGAGGCTTAAATTGTTACGGGAGAATATCCCCAACATTCTTCTGCAAATGTTATTTCGTGGTTCTAATGGAGTGGGCTATACTGCCTACCCTGATAATTTAATTGAAGAGTTTATCATTAAGTCTTGGGAGAATGGGATGGATATATTTCGAGTTTTCGATTCTTTTAATTGGATTGAGGCGATGAAGCCGACCATCAATACTATATTAAACAAAACCGAAGCCATCTGTCAGGGGGTGATTTGCTATACCGATAATGTATTGAAGCCGACCGACAATAAATTTACGATTGAGTATTATAAAGATCTTGCTAAGGAACTAAACGATCTAGGAGTTCATATGATCACTATCAAAGATATGGCTGGTCTGCTAACACCTTATGCATCGGTTAAACTAATAGAAGAATTGAAGGGAACTGTGGATATTCCGATCAGTCTCCACACTCATGATACTTCTTCTATTCAGT
The DNA here is from genome assembly GCA_965224715.1 of Spirochaetota bacterium. GTDB lineage: Bacteria > Spirochaetota > UBA12135 > COTS27 > CAXSBA01. Next base: position 1,183,706 of record OZ245054.1, read on the forward strand.
CAGCTACCTACTTAAAGGCAATTGAGATGGGAGTGGATGTGATTGATGTTGCCGTTGCTTCAATGTCAGGTTTGACCTCACAACCCAATTTCAACTCAATCGTTTATTCGATGCAAGGACAACCTCGTGAAAATCCTTTTAACCTTTCCAAACTTAATGAGTACTCAAACTATTGGGAAGATGTTAGGGAATATTATGCTCCTTTTGAATCGGGATTAAAATCGGGAACGGCAGAAGTTTATGATCATGAAATCCCAGGTGGTCAATATTCTAATCTTCGTCCTCAGGCAAAATCTTTAGGATTGGAAAAGAAATTTAATCAAATCAAAAAGAATTTTGCTGTGGCCAATAGACTTCTTGGCAATATCACTAAGGTTACACCTTCTTCTAAAGTAGTTGGTGACTTTGCTCTTTTTCTCACTTCAAACGATCTCACTGAAGAAGATATTTTTGCCAGAGGAGAAACCTTATCTTATCCTGAATCTTTAGTCAATATGATGAAAGGTTATCTCGGTCAGGCTCCGGGTGGTTTTCCGCACAAAATAAAGAGTATAGTTTTGAAAAACCAGAAAGAAATCAAGGGACGGGCAGGTGCCACTTTACCTCCGGTAAATATTGAAAAAGAGTATGGTATTTTTAAAGAAAAGTTTAAAGCAAAAAATAGTTATTTAGACTTTCTCTCCTATCAACTCTATCCCAAGGTGTTTGAAAAGTATTATGAGAATTTACAAGTCTTTGGGAATCTGATGTTCTTGCCGACTCAGTATTTTTTCTATCCATTGAGTGCTGGAGAGGAGATGCTTTATGAGATCGAACATGGAAAGGATTTAATGATTCAATTTATTATCCAAACTCAGCCTGACTCAAGAGGGATTAGAACTGTAGAATTCTATCTTAACGGTAAGATTAGAAGAATTGAAATGAAAGATGAAAATGCTGTGATAACAGAGGCGGTTAATCAGAAGTGTAATCCTTCTCAGAAAAATCAAATCGGTGCTCCTCTTCAAGGGGTGATCTCTCAACTTAATGTAAAACCAGGTGATGAGGTAAAGAAAGATCAACCACTTTTTGTAATTGAAGCAATGAAGATGGAGTCCACTTATTCAGCGCCTTATGATGGCGTCATTGAGCAGGTAATTCTTAGTGAGAAAGCCAAGGTGAAACAGGATGACTTAATCTTGACTTTGACGCTAAGTGATGGATAATTGTTTTGCATGATACTAGAAGTCGTTATTTTCAAAGGATGTGCTAATTTATAGGGGTTGTATTCATAGTTCTACTAACCATAGTTCGAAAAAACAGGTTATTTTGCCAGGCCGTTTACCGTCTCATTCATTCCTGCTCTATAAGTTTCATTTTAATAAATCTAACCGAAAAGTTTTTGAGTTTGGGTAGTTTGTGGATTTATGATAAAATGAAAAGGAAATAATTTAAATATTATCAAAATTTTGATAATATTAATTGTTTAAATATTTTAATATATTGTATAATTTAGCGATGATAAAATATAAATACTATTTAAAAATTTATTAAAAGGATTACTTAATGGAAAAATTACAACTAACTAAAAAACAGAGTTGATCACTTCTTCAAGTAAGATCACCCCCCCCCCCCCCCCCCTTCTATTATAGAACCTACGGTTCCTAGCTTTAGAGGTAATAGTGTGAGAGTAAAAAAAGTCATATACTCTACGATCTGTTTATTACTGGTCGGACTTTATCTGTCCTGTACGGGAGAGAAATTAGATGACGGAGGCACTTCTCCCACCATAGATTATAATCTTCTGAGGATCTCGTCTTTTTCCGTTGTAGATGGCAATGAAAATCCAATTAACGATACCAATGCCATACCGGTGGATGTCTCATTTTTATTGACATTCGATCAGTCACTAGGGGCTATGGCTGATTATATCAATCATTTGAAAAGCCAAATAAAATTTATAAATATGGAGGGTAGCCTCATTGACTTGAATGTTGAACCTACTCAAATAACTAATCAGGTGAAAATAGTTCCAACAACTGATCTAAGCTATGGTACCACCTATCAACTAATTGTAAAGGAAGGTTTAACTATCGGTGACTATCGGGTCATTGATGACATAGTCTATCCCATCGCCACTGAAAAGAATTCTGACAGTTCTCTTGTTGTTATTTATGACAGTAAAGAGATTTTTCCTAACAAAAACTACATTACCATACTCTTGGTAGGATCTGATCCTGGCAGTGTTATGTTTACCTTAGAAGTAGGTGAGGGAGCTACTCTCCAAAATGGTAATGATGATTTACGATTAGATAAAAATAATCAATACACCACCAATATGGACTTCAGTAGTAGAGCTACCCATAGTTTTATCGTAACAGCCCAGGATGGAAGTACTCCTATCACCTATATCATAGGAGTATCACAGAAACAGGCAGATAGCAAAGAGATTCTCTCATTTATTTTTCTAGAAAGAGATCATACACACTTGAAAGCGAATATTGTGATGGATGTTAATACCAACAATCGGACTATAACTAAGACGGTTACCAATGTGGAAAAGATTACCGGTTTAATTCCATATATTTTCCATAGTGGCTCAAATATTTCTCCGGCCTCAAGAGTAGCTCAGGACTTTTCCACTAATAATACCTATACGGTAACTGCGATTGATAAGACTACATCCTCCTATACGGTGACCCTAACCAGTTATTATGGAATAACCTTCGATGCTAACGGGGGGCTCATAGGTGGTAATCCTATTGCCGACGAATATATCCTTTATGGAAAGAAAGTTTCTCCTCCATCAGATCCATTCCTGGAACACTATGGGTTTAAAGGATGGTATGATGCCCCTATTGATGGGAATATTTTTGACTTCGATACTCCCGTCACCACCCAAACTATAGTCTATGCTCAGTGGACTAATAAGCAGTATCAGGTTAGGTTTTACCAGGGAGCCAATTCCCAGGACACTGTCTTGGCGACTAGTTTAACAGTGATTCCCGCATCAGATTATCCTACTCCTTCTACTGCAAAACAATTGTATAAGTGGTATAGTGATAGTGGTTTAACAAAGGTTTACGATAAGGATTCTTTGGTAGTTGGTAATCTTGATCTTTATGCTAAGGTTCTTACTACAGATGGTACATTTAAGAGTATCATTGAAAATGAAGTCACTCCCTTTGATCTTGCTAACTATGATGATATGAGTGAGTTGATCTTTTCTAATTATATAGCAGGAGCTGATGTGATCGCCCGTTATGTGAAAGAAACTGGTACAGGTGACGGGAGTTCTTGGGCTAATGCCAGTGGAGATATACAAGCGGTGATAGGTGGGATCGGTGATGCTAACGAGAATAGGGTCTATGTGGTATTGATAGCATCGGGAGTTTATAAACAGGATACTTATATTATGACGAACCATGTAACCCTGGTAGGTGGTTTTACTGCTGGGAGTTATGATCAGTCGGGAGAAACCCATCTTGATGGTGATAACGACAAAAGGGTATTTTATAATTATAACCTTGATCGCACAGCCCTTCTCTATGGAGTGGTCATTATTAATGGTAATTATCGTACTTTTGGAGGCGGGATGTTTAATAGAAAATCCTCTCCTACCTTGATCAATGTTACCTTCTCGGGTAATACTGCTTACAGTGGTGGAGGTGGGATGGTTAATTGGGACGCCTCCTCTCCTACCTTGATCAATGTTGCCTTCTCGGGTAATACGTCTACGTCTGGTTTAGGAGGCGGGATGATTAATTATAAATCATCATCCCCTACCTTGATCAATGTTACCTTCTCGAACAATACGGCTAATAATGGTAATGGAGGTGGGATGTATAATCTCAGTACCTCCTACCCCACCTTGATCAATGTTATTTTCTCGGATAATGAAGCTGCTTCTGGAGGCGGGATATATAGTGATAATTCCGGTCCCACCTTGATTAATGTTACCTTCTCTGGTAATAAGGCTAATAATGGTAATGGAGGTGGGATGTATAATAAATACATTTACACCACTTTGGATAATGTCATTTTCTCAGGTAATAAGGCTAATAGTGGTAGAGGAGGAGGGATATATAGTGATCTTTCCGCTCCCAACTTGAACAACGTTACTTTCTCGAACAATACGGCTGATAATGGGGGTGGGATGTATAATAGATTTTCTCCTTCCCTCTTGAAGAATGTTACCTTTTCAGGTAATACGGCTCGTAATGGAGGGGGTGGGATACTTAATTATTCTTCCGCTACCACCTTGATTAATGTCACCTTCTCTGGTAATAAGGCTAATAGTGGTAGAGGAGGAGGGATGCATAACTGGTCATCTCTTCCCGTTTTGATTAATGTTATTTTCTCGGGCAATACAGCTCATGGTGCAGGGGGTGGAATATTTCATGATGATAATGCTTTTTATGACAAGAGTACTACCTCAATCACTCTGATCAATACGATCTTGTGGAATAATAATAATGGGAATATTTATTTGCACAATGATAACCCCAATATAATAGAAACTGTGAATTTGTATCACTCACTTATTGAGAGGGATGCTGTTCCTTCTACCACTGCAATAGGCATTCGTTTGGAAAGCGGTGATACTAATACCTATCCTATTAGTATTAATAGTGAGAGGATTATTGACAGTGCTTTGACATTAGGTGCCTTAGCTGATTATGGAGGTAAGATTGATACCATCTCCATCGGCAACAATAGTCCGGCCAAGGATAAGGGAATCTATGTGAGGGGGGTAAAGGTAGGGAGAGTTTATGTGTCAACGAATCTCTATTACAGTACAGACAACAGCACCTGGTATGACGATCCGGGTTTGACGAATCCAGTAGCTAATTTGCCGAGCGATGCCGATGATCTCACCATCACCGATGCCCGCGGATATGGTCGGGTAGGTCGCCCGGATATGGGAGCCTATGAAGTGGATGGCATTGAGCCGTAATAGCTTTTGATCCTGGACCCCTCTTTAGAAAAAGAAGACGAATCTTTTGCATAGAATTAAATTCAAGTTTTATAATGATTGTTTAAACTTGACACAATTATTTTTTATAGTATATTTTATATGAAGAAAATAATAGATAGTGTCTATTATTCCATCTATTTTTTATATTCTAACCTCTTAGGGGGAATTTTCGGATTCTCTCTAAGTTAAATTTCGCTAGGCATTTTAAGATTTATTGTATCTTAGTTCTCTTCTATGATTTGGGAAGAGATATTATTTTTGACTCGCTTATTGCATAAAGAATGATTCCAGTTGTTACAGGAAGTTTCCATATAAAAAGAAATAATCAATATTCACTTATGCCGGGTTAGGGTGTTGAGCTTATGTTATTGATCGATAGACGGAGAGGGATATGGGTTGATATTTGAGTCCTTGCAATCTCATCCTTATAACCAAACACAAAATATAGTTAAATCCAATAGGTCGAATAGACTGTCAAAAAAAGCCTTAGTCACATTAAACACATCTGTCATTAACTCCGCCAGTATCTCAATCGTCTATTCTTCGGTTTTTAAGAGCGTAAAAGTTGAAATGTTTCTCGGGGCTAAAAAATGCAAATCCTGAAAAGATGGAAGGGGTTATTTTATTCTTTGTAAGGGTTTTCCTCAGGTTCCTTAAACGTGACATACTTTTAAAACTTTTGGCATATATTTTGATATATATTTATTTATTATATTGAATAATTATGTAAGGAGATGTTATGTCACAGGAAATAAAGATTGGAAAAGATTTACAGGATGTTTTAAATAAGGCCGGAGAGCTAGCGCAGGAAAGTGGATTTAGCAAAATTAAGCCGATTCATTTTTCGGCTGCCCTATTGGATAAAAGTGCCTTTGTGAACCATTTACTGATTAAATCAGGGATAGAGTTAGGGGATTTGGAACAGATTCTATCCAATGCCCTTTCACAGTGTTCTGAAGATGGTGATAGGGAAGGAGGGAGTATTGGTTTTGCTACAGAAACCCAGAAGATATTGGATATTGCTTTTACCATAGCTCAGGATCGAAAAGAATCACTTCTTACCGCGAAACATCTCTTTCTTACTTTGATCGATCATGAAGAGGTCTTGGGAGATTACCTCAAAAACAAAAAAATCTCTAAGTCAAATTTAATTAAAAATATGGAAATAAACGAAAAGGATGAGACCATGAATAGAATGCCTAATAATAAATTTATTCAGAAATTTACTACTGACCTCACTACTCATGCGAAGGAGGATAAATTAGATCCGGTCATTGGACGTTCCGAAGAAATTCGTAGAATTATCCAGACCCTTTCTCGAAAAACCAAGAATAATCCCGTTTTAGTTGGAGAGGCCGGTGTGGGAAAAACCGCTATTGTAGAAGGGGTAGCCATCCGTATTGCTCGCAACGATATACCAGAAAGTTTGCGAGACACTCGTTTATTGGTTTTAGATATGGGGTCACTTATTGCTGGAAGCAAATATCGAGGAGAATTTGAGGATCGTCTAAAAAAAGTGATCAACTATGCTGAAGAAAATTTTGGCCAGGTAATTCTTTTCATAGATGAGATTCATACTTTAGTGGGAGCAGGCAAGATTGATGGAGCCATGGATGCAGCTAATCTGTTAAAACCTGCCTTAGGTAGAGGGCTTATTCGTATTATTGGAGCTACCACCTTGGATGAATACCGCCGATTTATTGAAAAAGATCCAGCTTTAGAGAGACGGATGCAGATGATACGAGTTCCCGAACCATCAGTTGATGAAACTATCTCTATCCTTCGTGGAATCAAAGAGAAGTATGAACTCTTTCATAAGGTGGAAATTGGGGATGATGCCATCGATACCGCAGTCCATCTCTCTGATCGTTTTCTTACCGATCGTAAGCTTCCCGATAAGGCGATAGACCTTATCGATGAAACCGCATCTCGGATTAAAGTAGAGCTTGACAGTATGCCCGAAGAAGTGGATAATTTAGAAAGGCGAGTACATCAACTTCAAATTGAAATTCGTGGTTTGAAACGCCATCGAGATAAAAATAAAATAAGCAAGGAAGAGGTAGAAAATCTTCGTCGGGTAGAAGGCGAGAAACAGGAGTTAGAGGAAAAACTTTTTTCTTTGAAAGGAGAATGGGTAAAGGCAAAGGAGAAACACGGAGAAATTTCTAAACTTCGTAATGAAATTGACCGTTTCAATAGTGAGAAGAATCGTTATGAAACCGAAGCTAAATTCGATAAAGTAGCTGAGATTGTCTATGGAAAAATACCACCTTTAAAAGAAAAGTTAAAAGAGTTAGAGTTAGATGAATCCTCTCTCAAAAAAATGGTTGTAGCTGAAGATATTCGAGAAACTTTAGCTAGGTGGACAGGAATTCCGGTTAATAAGTTGAGTCAAGATGATCATGAGAGGTATCTTCACCTTGAAGACAATCTCAAAAAATCAGTAGTTGATCAAGATAGGGCGGTAAAAACTTTAGCGGAGGCAGTTTGTCGTAATCGAGCAGGTCTCTCCAGTCCCGATAAGCCAATTGGTTCCTTTCTCTTCCTAGGTCCCACAGGGGTAGGGAAGACTGCATTGGCCAGAGCAGTGGCTTTAGAGCTCTTTAATGATGAGGATAAACTTATTCGGGTGGATATGTCAGAGATGATGGAGCCCCATTCGGTTTCTAAGTTGATTGGAGCTCCTCCCGGTTATGTTGGGTTTGATCATCAACATGGCGTTTTGAACCAAATTCGTAACCATCCCTATACTGTGCTTCTCTTCGATGAAGTGGAAAAGGCTCATCCCGATGTTCTCAATGTTCTCTTGCAAATCCTAGATAATGGAAGACTTACCAATAGTGAAGGTAAGGTGGTCAATTTCAAGAATACCATTATTATTCTTACCAGTAACTTGGCTGCTGACATCATTCGGGAATATCATTTTGGTGAAGATAAGAAAGATGGGAAGAAGTTTCAGAAAGCATTGGACAAGATACTCCGAGGATTTTTTCGGGTGGAGTTTATTAATCGTCTTGATGAGGTGATCGTCTTCAATCCTCTATCAGTAACTACCATCGAAAGAATCCTTGACCGAGAAGTTTCTCTCATCCAAGATCGACTCCAAAAACGGGGCATTCATCTGAAGATAAGTGAATACTTTAAAGAGATGATGGTGAAGAAGGGATTTAATCCTGAGTTTGGGGCTCGGAGTTTGAAACGTACCCTGGAAACCGATCTGTTAAATCCGATAGCAAAGTATCTTTTAACTGATAAGGGGGAGGTGGAAAATATATTCCTCAATGTAGACTATGATTCTAGGGTTGTTATTAAAAAAATGAATGATAGAAATGAATCGTATAATCCTAATACTTGGGAAACTATTGGGAGTCCTTAAGCTATATTTGTATTCTTTTCCTTTCTAAGAATCTTTACCCTTACCTGAAAAATAATGATTGTTGAAATATGGATTTAGGAAGATCCAAAAACATTATAAAGCATAAGAAGAAATAATGATAAATTTAATCATCTTATTCTTTAAATGTTTAAATTATGAAAAAGTTTTTTCCTATCATTCAACATCCCATCCCCCCCATTCTTCCTAAAAATGCCCGATTTCTTATCTTGGGATCCTTTCCCAGTCAAATCTCTTTCGCCCGATGTTTTTACTATGCTCATTTTTCCAATCAGTTTTGGAAAATACTCTGTATAGCCTATCCCGATGACTCAACCGATTTGTCCACAGCTAACCAAGAAGAAAAAATAGCTTTCCTTCATCGACATCAAATAGCGTTATGGGATGTCTATCATTCGGTAAGACGTAAGATAGATAATTCCAGTGATGGAGATTTATTTTCCCAAGAACTTAATGATTTTGCTACCTTACTTCAGGATTGTCCCACCATTTATAAAATCGGGATTAATTCTAAGACTGCCTTTAAGGATTTTACTAAAAAGTTTTGGGAAAAGATAAATTTTTCACATCATCCAATAGAGTTAGTTTCTTTGCCTTCCCCATCTGCCCGTTATGCCAAAATGAGTATAACAGAAAAAGCAACAATTTATAAAGATTTTTTTGAAAATACATAGGTTGTTTCTATAAGTTCTTTCTTTAGCCTCCCCATAAATTTTAGGTGTTTAACTTTTTTTAAAGAAAGGTTTAAGAACTATAAATAATATCCATAGCAGAAGAACATATTTCAATAAATTGAGAATAATAAAAATAGCTTTTTGGGTATCGATTAAACTGAAAGAGATTTTGATTTCTTTATCTTCTGGAGTAAGATAGAAGGCATTAAAAAAGTAATTAGCAGGAAAATGAGGTAGTACTTTATTGCCACTCTCCGCACTCCAGTTTTGATGGTAGGCATTGTTCATAATTAGAACAGTAGGTGTTTTTAAATCTGCTTGTAAAATAAATTCATTATTATTTACTTTCTCTTTAATCATAATTTTATTTTCTGAATTGAGAGATAAAGAAGACAGCTGTTCCTCTGTCAAAATACTTTTAACTTTGTCATAAAGCATAACTGACCGGTAGATATCAAAACTATTTTCATTCATTCGACCTAAAGTTGTTTCAAGATCATTTCCAAATTCTGGATTGCCTCTAATATAAAAATGTGGTAAAGCAGTGATGAAGTCATAAAGATACACTCGTTCATTGAGGTGTTTGATTTCATCCATATAAATTAACTTAAATTGGGAATTATTTATAGGTTGACCAGAGAAGATATAACGTACTCCAGCAATTTTAAGGCGACGGAGATCTTGGTTGTCAAGGACATCCATAAAATTTCTATTTTTTTTAGGAATATCACTTGCTCTCCTAATAACAGTATAATCAATTAATGTAAGTGGAAGACTAGCCTTATAAAGGAGATGTTGAAAGTATCGTCCCTTGTTATTTCTGACTCCTAAGAAAAACATTCTCCTATTATCCTGGAGGTCATCTCCATTGTATTTTTCATAGCCTGGCATTTTTCCTTTTAACAGCTTATTAAAAACTGTCTCTTCCTTGATAGGCTTTTCATACCAATAGAATTTCTTATTAACTACATACATGTCAATTAATCCGAAGATGAGAATAATTCCTATCCATATTTTATAATTTTTTAAATTGACTTTTTTATGAAAAAAATGAAGCATTAAACAAGCGATTGAGAAAATCAAGGTTGCTTTAATCCAGTAGAAGTTTATATTGGAAATAATGATGGTGGCAATTTTGTATGGATAGCGGGCACCAAAATAGGCTAGAAGCTGCGCACTTTCAATGAAGAATCCAATCAACCCTAAGACTCCTATTACCATGACAATAGAGAAAAAAATTAAAAAAAAGTTAAATGGGGGTGGGGAAGCGTTACTTGATAGTCTGACTTTGATTTTTTCATAATAATGTGACAAACCAAACCCAAATATGATGGAAGCGGTGAAGTGAAATAATTGCATAAATCGGTTAGGGTTGCGAAATTCACTCATATAGGGTAACTCGTAAAACCACCTATAGGCAAAAGAAAATTTTCCATAAGAGAGGATTAGAAATACAACTAGGAGGGATGCTCCAGCTATCCTGATGATAGGATGGCAGTAAATCAATCCATAAATCAAAAAAATTATTAAAAAAACCCCTAAGTAATTAGTCATCAAGGAGTAATTTTGATAGCCTTGTCTATGTTGATCCCAGCCTTCAGTCTGTCCCACTCTTCCCCAATAAGGTTCGGTGGGACTCCCGGTCAGGTAGCCCATAAATCCAGGAACAAAAAGATCAATGGTTTCCGCCTTAGGTATAGACCATTGAGTCGCCCAATACCAATTTTCTAATTCTTTTTTGATTTTTTCTTCTGGAATATACTTTTTAGAAACTTTTTGTTCTTCTTTGAGTGGAATCCAATCTGATAGTCCTGAATTTTTGCCTTTAGATGAACTTAATTTACCAGTGTAACTATCAAAACTTTGTAGTGACAACCCTAAAGCAAGGAAGGGAATCAAAATAAAAATTGGAATTAATTTGCGATTGTTGAGAAAGTTTTGATAATGTTCCTTTATGAAAGTATTTAGTTTACTTTTTTTATCGTTAGGTGTTTCAGGGTCTTTCAATTTATTATCATCAGCATCTGATACTTGGTGTTTAATAAAAAAAAGGCCTAAGGCATATAGAGAAAAGAATGGGGAAAAGAATAAGAAAACTTGTGGGTCACCGTCATCAAAAGCAAACGACAATGAAAGAGTAGTTAGAAGAGCATAGATTAAAGTGAACTTTTCTTTTCTAAACATCATGGTGATGAATGCGAAAGCAAACATAATAAATGGTGATAAGATGATTTTATCGATATGTCCAGTTCGAATAAAAGTATGAAAGTTAGGAGAAAAGGTAATAAAGATGGCAGAGATAATGGCAGGGATACGTTGAACATCCCATGAACGGAAGAAGAGATAGGTTGCCCAAAACAATAAAGAAAACATGAACATGAATAAGGTATTGGCTGCAAAAACTCCTGAAAAAATTCTCAACCAGATGTCAGTAGGAGTAATTATCTTGCCATAATACCAACTTCCGAATAAATCGCGATAAGAAGCCCAACTTCCTTTTAAAGTATATGTCGAGAAAATGCTTTTTAAGCTTCCGCTTTGCCCATGCCATCTCCAATCAAAATCATCACCTTTAATGGCTAGTCCATCAATGAAATAAGGGAAATAATAGATCAAATAATAAATAAAAAATACTCCGATTAAGTATAACCAAAATTTTTTTTCATTGTTTTTTAAAGATTTAGTTTTCATTTTTGCCATAAATATTCTACCTTTTATATTAGATTATTTCCAGTTATAATTTCTTGAATTGCATCCACACGACCGCGATAATGAAATTCAATAAGTGAATAAAAACACATGGCCAAAAGTAGGGAGGGAGAAATGTCAAGGATACCTTAAATTCAGACCAGTAAATCTCAACAATATTAATTGAAGTTTTGGATTGAGTGTGGACTCGAAACCGAGACAAGTTTTCATGAATCGGGAGAGGAGGATTTTTTTTTCCAATACGTAGCCAATATTCATAATCCATAACTAAATGATAGCCTTCATTAAAATACCCGTATTGTTCGAAAATATCTTTTCTTAAAAAAACTGCTGGTTGTGAAATAATATTAGTTGAAAGAAGCTTCCAGTAGGCATATCGTTTTCCTAAAAAATTTTTCATCCAAGTAAAAAGCGGTTTGATCGGTTCCCCGTTTTCGTTCACAATGATACTTCTTCCGTAAAACCATTTCACTTTAGGATGTTTTTCTGTATAGCTAGCTACTTTCTTTAGAGTTTCCGGTAAATAGGTATCATCACTGTTCAGGTAAGCGATGATATTGCCAGTTGATTTTTGAATACCTTTGTTGATGGCATGGGATTGACCTCTATCGGTTTCAGAGAGATAGAAAAAGTTTTTGTGTTTTATCGCATATTTCTTTAATATTTCCAATGTCCCATCTGTAGATCCACCATCGATCACCCAATATTCCAGTTCATGGCCATCAAGGGTATTTTTTTGGGAGAGAACCGACTGGATGGTTTCTTCTATAAAATCCACTTGGTTAAAACTGGGAGTGACAATAGAAAATTTCAAAGTATTTATACTCTGTATATTATATAATAAAATTCGAAATAATTTAATGAATATAAAACCCATTCCAGTGATTTCTCAGCAACGAGATACTTTTTTGAGCTATGAAGATGAAGTTAGAATTTGGATCCATCCCCTTTTTAAGGAGTTGGAATGGGCTGAAGATATTGTTTGGGTGGAATCTCGCCTTAAGAAAATGGTGGATCATTGGACATCCCATAATCAGTCAGTTCCAGGGAATTTTTTGATTCATCGTAAACGCTTTGTGATTATCGCCAATTCTCATAAAGTGAGCGGCTGTGGGATTGATTCCAGTTTCAGAGTTATATCTAAGATTAATCGTTATTTAGGGGGAGAGCCAGGAGCTATGATCTATTATTTAGAAGGAGATAGGGTACATTCTCTGCCTCGTTATCAACTTCAATCCGCTATTGCTTCAAAGAAAATTACTCTTGAAACTTCCATTGTTAATCTTCAGTTGACTAAACTAAGTGAGTTAAGGAGTGGTCTTTTAGAAGTACCTGCAAAGAAAAGTTTCCTGGCTGATTACTTTAGGACTGACACATAATGAATATTTTTATCCATAACTATTTAGCCAGTGGATTGAATTTAACGCTAGGAAAGAATATTTAATATCAATTCATATATATCAAATATAATCATTCCGGCTTTCTTTGGTTTTTTTGAGTTAATTCCCACACCTTGAAAAAGCGGATTGGGAAATGGAGGGCACTCATAAAAGCGAAGATCAATCCCGGATACCCGTCAAGAATAGCTTTTTTAAAAAAATATTTTAAAATAAACAAATGTATCGGTTTTAACAAAATATAACTTATAGCACAACTCCATGACGGGCGGATACCTTTTGTTAGCATATATTTAGCTTCAAATGAAGTGTCCCTATCAAATTTTTGGATTACTTGTTTTACATCTAAATAGGAAAAATGAAGCATATCCGTATTCAGCTTTCCTACTTTCCCTTTGACCAAAAGAAATTCATGAACGTGTTTTTGTGGGAAATAAGCCGATCCATTTTTAAAAAAACGTAATTGAGTATCGGGATAGACATCTCCATAACGAAGAAACCTTCCCAAAATATAATTTTTCCGATTTATCTGGAAAGCTTGATAATCATGTTGTCCTTTCGATATCCGAATCATTTCCTTGACACAAGTTTCGGCAATCCGTTCATCCGGATCCAAATAGATGACCCATTTTCCTTTGGCCTTGGAGATACCGAACTGTTTGTTAATGTTGAGATTGGGATTATTCTTTCTAAGATAAACCCGGCAATGATATTTACGGGCAACCTTTACTGAGTCGTCGCTACTTTCACAGTCCACATAGATTACCTCTTTAGCCCAAGTAAGAGTGGGGAGTAATTTTTTAAGATGGGGAGCCTCATTATGTCCGATGATGCTAACCGAGATGTCCTTTTTTATTTTTGATTGTTTGAAAACTGTTTTTTTTTTTGAAGATGATTTTATTTTTACCATGAATGAGAAAATTATAACATCCACCTTTAACTTTTACTTATTTAAGGTTTAAAATAATCAAAGATCATATATTTTAATGTACTTGATAAATAAATATAATTATGAAATAATGCTTAATAACTATATGGTTAAGTTTCAAGAGAGAGTGATAAAATTCTATTATTAAAATTTTTATTAGGAATGATAATCAAAAATAATATATTACTTGGCATAAGGAGTTAATATAGAAAAAATTGGTTAAGTAGATGTTATTTGATTGAATATCGAACTTTAATATAATGGATTTGTTTTGGTAATTGTAAAAAAGCAACCATAAATATCGTTTCGTTGGATAATTGCATCTCAATTTTATCTCTTTATATTCCAATATTTTAGGCATGAAAAATCCTTTTGAGGTTATTTTTTAGTAAAAAAACTATTTTTTTTATTATTTCTGTTGCTATTCTTCTTAAAATCATGATAAAATATAATTTCCATAATCAAATCCAAAATCATCCTTTAAATTTTCTATTGATTATAAAAATCATGGTTTTAATTGGGTTTCTATGGAGTTTTGAAGAAATGAAGAAAACACGGAAAAAAAATAAGGTACCTCCTCATACCATTGATCTAAAAGAGATTATCCAAAATATATCTATGAAAGATGATCTCCAGCCTGAGATGATCATAGAAACGATCAATGAAGTGATGCGAAGTGACTTTTCAGATTTGATTGATCTTCCCGAACGTCATATCAAGGTAGAAGTCGATGAAGAATTCAAGATGAGGATTTTCTTGCTAAAGAAAATCGTTGAGAGAAAGCAGGATGTCTATACCGAAATAACCTTGGAAGAATTTTCCAGTCTAGCTCCCGAGGAAAAAGGAGATAGTACTCCGCAACTTGGAGAGGAGGTCTGGATCCCCTTTAATCTTTCCCAAATCAATCGTAATGACATCCTATCCTTAAATCGAATTATTCTTGGGAGGATAAGGGGGATCAAAAAAGATTCCCTATACCAGGAATACAAGGTTAAAGAGGGGAGTATCGTCAAAGGGAATTTTCTCCGTAAACTGAACCGTGATATGATCATCAGTCTTTCCAATGCTGAAGGAAGACTTTCCTATAAGGAACAAGTATGGTCGGAACGATACCAACAAGGAGAAACGGTTCGTTCCTTAATTAAATCTGTGTCCATCAATATCAATAATCAGCTTAATATTGAACTTTCTCGAAAGGATCCTATCCTGGTTATGAAATTATTTGAGAATGAAGTTCAGGAGATCGTTGATGGGATCATTAAAATAAAGTCCATTGTTCGTGACGCTGGTCGTAAAACCAAGATGGCAGTTTTTTCTACTCGGAAAGAAGTTGAGCCGGTAGGTGCTTGTATCGGTCATTACGGAAACAGGATCAAGAGTGTTATGAAAGAACTTAGAGGGGAACGAGTTGATGTCATTGGCTATTCCGATAATATTCGGGAATATATTACCCGAGCTATTAATCCTGGCAAGGTATTAAAAGTCCTCCTGATCAATGAAAAGAACAAAGAAGCCCTAGTAGTAGTCGACGATGCCTCTTACCCATTGGCTATCGGCCGTAATGGTATCAATGTAAAATTGGCTTCCCAATTAGTTGGATGGGAGCTCAATGTTCGTACTCAAACCCAAATGGAGAAACATCCTGAGATACTCAAAGTATTTTCTAAGATTGATTCTCTCTTTGTTACCCATGAATCTAATTTAGAAAAGCTTACCGGAGTTGATGAAAGTATCCTTGTTAAAGTTCTCAATGCGGGCATTAACACTATTGAGGAACTCTATGATAAGAGTATTGAGGAGTTAGAAAGGATTGAGGGGTTAGATAGAGGATCAGCTAAGAAACTTCGTCAAGTTCTTGATGAGATGGTTGAGGTGGTCGAAAGTGAAGAAGAGGTACGAAAGTTGTATAAGGAAGAAATGGAAGATGAAATTCAAGATATTGGCACAGAAGATGAAATTCAAGAGGAGATTCAGCAAGTTGAATTTATTGTCTGTCCTTCTTGTGACTTTGAGTTTGAATACTCGGATCAAACCCATTGCCCTAATTGTGGCATAGAGTTTGAGTTTGATTGATTTTGAATACGATTATGAGTGATAGCGAATTTTCCAATATTTTCTTTAAGAAAAATAATGAGGGTAAGACCACTAAGGTAGTTGTCAAAAAAGTTCAAAAAAAAATCAAGATTAAAGTAAAAAAACCAGATCAGCCTCCATCTAAAGAAGAGTCAGAAGTTCCCAAAGTTGTTGAAACTGGAAAATCTTTCAATCCGGTTCAAAAAGAGAAATCTGCTTCAAAAAAAGAAAAAGGGAAAGAAAGAATTGTTATCGCTCGCAAAAGAAAGGAAGGTAAAGGAAGACATAGCTTCCAAGATCCTAAAAATCAAATTCTGGGACCACATCATAAACAACATAATGAAGAAGGAGAGGAAAAGCCTTTTGTAGAAAAGAAAAGAGAAAATAATGATTTCGTTGGTGTTCCTGCACAGATTGAAATTCCAGATGTCATCTCTATTAAAAACTTAGCACTGGAACTAAATCTTAAAGCCGGCCAAGTTATCAAGAAACTTTTTCAACTAGGGGTAAAAAACCTCACTGTCAATGACAGTATTGATGGTGAATCAGCCCAGATTGTATGTGGTGAGTTGGGTTGCCAGGCCCGGATTGTTTCTCTTTTGGATCAGACTAAAGTAGAAGTAGATGAAGGGAACCCTAAAGACTTTATTCCTCGTGACCCTGTAGTGACGGTGATGGGGCATGTTGACCATGGAAAAACCACTCTCCTGGACACTCTCCGTTCTTCACAAATAGTGTCTGGAGAGTCCGGAGGGATTACGCAACATATTGGAGCCTATAAAATTAAAACCACTCATGGAGCCATTCTTTTTATTGATACTCCTGGTCACAGTGCTTTTTCTGCGATGCGTTCCCGTGGTGCAAATATTACAGACATCGTTATTTTGGTGGTTTCGGCTGTTGATGGAGTGATGCCCCAGACTATTGAAGCAATAAAACATGCTCAACAGAGTGGGGTTCCTATTGTGGTTGCCATCAACAAAATAGACTTGGAAGGAGCTAATCCGAATCGAACCAAACAACAACTAGCTGAACATGGTCTTATGTTTCAGGAATGGGGAGGGGATATGGTTGCTTGTGAAATCTCTGCTCTTAAAAATCAAGGCATCAAGGAATTACTGGATAGGGTAGTAGATTTAAGTAAGAAGAAAAATTTTTCCGGTAATCCCAAAATCGGTGCTTATGGATATGTGTTAGAATCAGAGGTTCAAACTGGATTAGGTAATACCATAACGGTTATTATCAAAAATGGAACTTTGAAGGAATCTGATACTTATCTGTGTGGTAAATCCTATGGCAAAATCCGAGCTTTTTTTGATGAAAACAATAGTCGCCTTAAAACCGCTGGTCCTTCTACGGTGGTAAAGATTGTGGGTCTTGATAATGTTGAAACTCCTGGAGAGTTTTTTCAATTAATGAGCTCGGAAAAAGAAGCTAAAAAAATAGTTGAAAAACGAATTATTTTGGAAAAGGAGAATAAATCGGTTAATGTTAAAAAAATTAATCTTTCTGATGTTTCCAGTTTAGATTCGGTTTTCCGTGAGAGCAAAATGAAACAGCTTAATACTATTCTCAAAGCTGATACCTATGGCTCTGTAGAAGCCATCAAAGCTACCTTAGCCGAACTCAAGAACGAAGAAATCAAGGTAGATGTGATTCATAGTGGAATTGGAGGAGTGGTAGAAACCGATGTAAATCTTGCTATTACTGCCGGAGCTAAGATCATCGCTTTTAAAGTGAAGGCTGTTCCTAAAGCTAAGAAATTGGCGGAGCAGAAAAAAATCAATATTTACTATTATGATGTAATTTATAAGATCATTGAAGAGATTAAGGATTCTTTATCTGAACGTCTGGGCGAAGAGATTAATGAAAAAGTCACTGCAACCATTGAAGTTAAACAGATATTCAAGATATCCCAAGTTGGTAAAGTAGCTGGCTGTGAGGTGCTTGAAGGTAAAGTCAATAAAAATGATCATGTCAGAGTTATTCGAGATAACAAGATTATTTACAAGAGTGACATTCTTTCACTTCGCCGAATCAAAGATGAAGTGAATGAAGTTCCTGCAGGTTTAGAGTGTGGAATAGCGGTTAAAAACTATCAAGACCTCAAAGTTGGTGATAAGCTTGAGACCTATATCATACAGAAAATCGATAAAACTTTTGAAGTAGAATCTATCTCTCAAAAGTAATTCTTGTATTTTATCCACTAATAATGATAGCGATTATTGACTATCAGGCAGGTAACTCTCATAGTGTATGGAATGCCTTAAAGTATTTAGGTTATAAGGCGACTCTGGTAAATCAACCCAATAATTTAGAAGGAAAAAAATTTATTATCCTTCCTGGAGTGGGGTCGGCTGATGCTACTCGAAAGTCACTCGACAAACTCGGATTTTGGGAAGCCCTCCCAGATATTGTTCTTCATCAAAAAACACCTTTTTTAGGTATTTGTGTAGGCTTACAGATTCTTTTTGAACACAGCGAAGAAGGGGATACCGAATGTTTGGGCTGGCTACCCGGCCATGTAAAACGTTTTAATTCAAATCAAGTTCGAGTTCCCCAAATAGGATGGAATTCTTTGAAATTTAATTCTCAACATCCTCTTTATAAAAAATTACGTACGAAAAATACTTCATATTTTTATTTTGTCAACTCCTTTTATGCAATTCCTAGTAACTCTGATGATATTCTTGGCACCACCGATTATGATGGAAAGTTTTGTTCTATGATCAACCGTGATCACATTTTCGCTACCCAATTTCATATTGAGAAAAGCAGTCAAGACGGCCTCCTTTTATTAAAAAAAATTCTAGATCATCTTATCATTTCACCAAATGTTAAACGGCTTTGATATAGGTTGACCTTTTATAGGCGAAATAGACGATACTTCTTTGGCTTTTATTAATGATCAAGTAAAGTTATCTTTGCTTAAATAGCTAGATATGCATCCATATTTAGTTGATTATTTTAATCAAAAACAAATTTAATAAATGTCAATACCAAATGAATAACAATAATATAAACTAACTCAATTAAGAAAAGTTTTTGATCTCTATCAAAATTTTATTTTATTTTTTCTTCGTTGACTTTGAATATAAGTTATCCAGGTATGAATTAAAACTGCGATGATAATGACTCCACCTCCCAATAAGGTATTTGTTGAAGGAATTTCAGAAATAAGTAGAAAAGCCCAGATTGGATTACAAATCGGCTCCACCATAGTGATGAGTCCGGCTTCTAAAGAAGTAACCGCATGTAATCCTTTCATATAAAGATAGCATGGGATACCGATTTGAAAGATTCCAAGGAAAGCAAGAATAAGACCATCCTCCCAATTAAACATAAAATGAGTACCTAAACTATCTTCTTTTATTCCATTCCCAAGCATAATGAAACCGCTTATAATCATGCAGAAAAAGGCGCTCAGCATCACAGGCTCAGAATAGTGTCCACTATTTCTTTTCTTACTAAAAACAATGAAGGCAGCATAAGCTATCCCTGAAGCTAAGCTCCACAGCATACCGATATAGTCTGTAAAATCAACTTGGTCAGAAAAAAAAAGAGTGATACCTATAATGCAGAAGATCATAGTGATTAATTCTTCTCTAAGGAATTTTTCTTTGAATAAAAAGAAGGACAGTCCAACTATGTAAAGCGGTGCGGTGTATTGCAAAAAGATAGCATTAGCTGCTGTGGTCATTTTGGTTCCGATGACAAAAAAAAGAAGAGTTAGAGCATAGGAAAAAGCGGCAGCTAGATTTAACCATTCCCAAGATATCTTTCGGGGCCGAGTAATCCATACCAGAGTGATGAAAGCAAACAAGGATCTCCAAAATGATACCTGATAAGCATCTAAAGAAACCCATTTGATAAGAGCCCCTCCCATACTCCAGAGAATGCCAGCAACTGCCAGTAAGATAACCCCTTTTAAATAGTGGAGATTAATAGGTTTAAGCATCAGAATTGCTTGTTCATAAATATTCAAAATCCTTCAGGAGTATAAGATTTCTCGATAGTTTCGAAATAGGGGTTATTTCTAGATTCAGCTGGACCGCGGGGATCATGCTTTGGTCGAATATTGACTTCAAACTGGATTTTATGATCGAAATAGAATCCACTCAAAGATTCTTTTGAATAATTAACCGGAGCTAAGGTATAAGAGAATTGAGAATACCAGTCATCTAAGTCGTGTACAATGCCGACAGAGAAGGCTCCCATTTTAAAAAGGGCTGATTGCTGTTTTTCCACTCCCAAAAAACCAAATGAAGCAAAAATATCTTCAAAGAAATCGACTTTTTCATCTCCAAAGTGCCCTGCTTTACTTTCGAAGTATCGATAGGCATTATTGTTGACACTAGAAAAACTCATATCAACTTTAAAATATTTTAAAATATCCAGTCGAGTTTTTATCGACATCGACATGGAATCACTTTTATATTTGTTCTCTCTAAAGTTATAGATCCATTTGTATTCAAGGCTAATGTTATCTAAATTTACCCAACGACCACCCGTTTGTTTATAGCTTATAGTGGTTCGGGTTGAAAATTGATTCAGTAGGGGGTCAAGCTCCTTGGTATCTGTTCGGTAAAAATTATAATTCAAACTGTTGTACCAGTTCCAAATTTTATAGTTAATGTTTAATTTGGTATTCCCGTTAAAACTGTTAAAACGGGAATCTTTCCAAAAAAATTTGTCGTTAAAATAATTTACTTGGGTAAATTTGCCGTTTTCATCCTTTACTGGCATCAGGTCATAAGATAGAGATGCTGAAGATGTAAAGACATAGTTAAAGTCTGGGATATAGAAGAGTCCATAGCCCTTATGAGTCATTGAAAGGCTACTGGAAAAATTTCGAGATTCATAAATGTCGAAAGCATATTTATCTCCTTCAGCAATTTTCTCCTGGGAAGTCCTCTTTTTTAGGTTGAATGTAAACAGGTTCAGAGAAAATATTGGGAGCATGCTTCGATAATCATAGGCGTTATTCCAGATTCCCTTAAGGGTACTTGAGGGAAAATTGAATTTCATTGAAAAGCTGTAACTGCTTCGATAGTTCTTAGTGGTTTCACTATTAAGAAGATCAAATTTTAAAATATCATCAGGACTATGTTGATAAGTAGTTTCAGATTTAGATATCCCCCAGGAATTATTGAATACAAAATCAAACCAGGTGGCGAGCCCGGTATTGAAATTCATAGTCGAACTAAAATTGTAGCCAATGGAGAAGTCGGTCTTGTCATCTTTGGTATCATCGGAAGTGGTATGGTCTTTCCCTACCCAATTCTTGGAGTAACTTGTCGACATTGAATGGTTAAGGCTCCAGCTAAACCAATCAAAACCCAGATCCCAAAGGGAATTTTTATCTTGATCAATAGTGAAATTTCGACTTAAAGAGCCATTAAGTTTAAAACTAAAATTCTCTTTAGTGAGTTCATAAGGTTCCACACTAGTAGTATTGCCACTTCCTTGTCCCACCTCCACTCCATTTTTATAGTTATAGGTACCACTGTAGAAGAGAGAGGTTTTATAGCCTAAATTGAGATGAAACCTTCTATCAGAATCTTTAGTATAGGGGTCAAAAGTGGAGCTAAGGCTAAAATTAATCTTAGGTAAGGTCATGGTCTTAAGATACATGGTATACTGTTCATCAATGGAGAGATCCGATTTGTTGTGGTCTTGATAAATATCATAGTTCCAGCCCAAGTTTATCCCTAAAGAAGCTGAAGGTGCGGACAGATTATAATTTACACTATAATGGTCTTTGTCGGATGGGCTTGCGGTATAAAGTGACTCATCATGATCATGGCGTTCTATCAATTTTCGAATATCAAAGTGTTTTAAATTTAAGGGGAAGTTGTGAGTGATAAAAGGATCACTTACGTTTTTCATTTTAAAACTAAGAGAACTCTTGACAAGGTTTTGAGAGTTATCAACAAAATTGAAATTATGGGTGTATTCCACCTTATGACGTAAACTAGAAACACTGGTCAAATATTGTCCGGTGTGATACGTATAGGTTAGTTTTTCGGGTTTTTCCTTGATATTAAAATTTTCTGTATAATAAGCTAGTGCTACCAGTAGTTTATAGTTTGAATTCAAAATTTTATTGATATTTTGTAAAGAAAAATATAGTCCTAATTTTTCATAGACATTAAAATTAAGGAGAAGCTTACTAATATAGGGTAGATCGAAAGAGGTCTTGGTCAGGATATAATAGCCCACTCGTCGGTTTTCTCCAAAAGTAAGGTTTAAACTAGTACTGGTTGGATAGCGAATGAAATAGGGCACCCAAAAAAAAGGCTGATTGTGAACTGTCACTAAAATATTTCGGTAAATTGCCTTATCTTTTCCATAACTATCTAAACCTGAAATTTTTAAACGATAATAAGGGTCAGGATTCGTGGAGAAAGTTATCCAGCCATCCTCTACAGTGAAATGGTTTTTTTCATTCACTTTGAAGAGTTTACCTTGAAAGTAATTACCTTCTTGGACTCCTTTGGAATTGAAGAGATAACCCACTTGGTTACTTAGATCAAGCAAGACATTATCACCTTTAACTGAATTTTTACCGACTCGCAGCTCTACTTTGCCGTGTCCATAAATGTTTCTGGTGGCAATATTGATATCTACTTCTAAGGCTCGAAGCATATTGTCATTGAAGGTAATATCCACACCTCCCTTTAAGCTGACCATTTTTTGAGTTTCTCCATTCACCTCTACTTCATAAAGTTTTACCAAGTCAGCATCATTTAGAATAATACCTGTGAGATTTTTTTTAATAAAGATATCAACAGTGTCGATATCTTTAAACGCTTTTGATTGGGTTCTTCTTTTATTAGTGGTTCCAAAGTAATCTGGATCAATAGCCTCAATGATACGGTTTCGGTAGAGGAGGATGTTTTTGGAATCAGGCTCTTGATTGGTATTGACTGATTTTACCATTTTGAGAATAAGTGCCTTATTAGTTTGGATCACTTCATCTAGAATAAATTTTTGATAATCGAAATTGAGAGGAGAAACTTTATCTTTAGGATCGTCTGATTTTATCTTCAGATCAGATTTTTTGAGAAAGATAAACCCATAATCCAAAAATTGATTTAGGTCGATGTCACTTACCGGTTCTGATGTTACTTTGGAGGGCTGATGGTCTCTAGGCTGAATAACGTTGTCCGAAGGGTTTACCTCTATACTATCTTTAATTGACTGCCCATAAGATAGTTGAATGCTGGTAAAGAAGTATATGATCAAAATGAAGAAAGATAAGCCTTTTAAACTTTCTGAAACTAAAGAAGCGATTGTTATAGCTGACAAAACTCAGTCCGTTGAGATATCTTTTTTAATGAATGAACATTAAGCAATTAAATAATGACAGCCTATTGACTTTTTGTTCTTAATGGCCGAGTCAGTGACTACGAGAGCAGTTTGAACTGAGTTTCTTAGCTCAATGATTTCTCGACTAAGTTGATGCTTGCGATATCTTTCTTCGATTCTATCTCTAAGAAACTGTAATTCCTCAAGAGCAGCTGCTAAATGAGAGGTGTGCCGAATTATCCCAACATAGTTCCACATAAGAGTTTGTAACTGAAGAAAGTCTTTTTTGATAATGACAGGATCTACTTCAGTTTTTGAGCTATGGGAGCTTGACCAATTCTTGATATCTTTTTTAGAAAAACTGAAGTCTGTTTTTTTCTGTTTTTCCCTGTATAGAGCTGCTCGATATCCAAAAAATAATCCTTCAAGCAATGAAGTCGATGCCAAACGATTTGCTCCATGAAGTCCAGTACAAGCGACTTCACCTACAGCAAACAAGTTTCTGATTGTGGTTCTTCCCCATTCATCGGTGAAGATACCTCCACAAGAATAATGAAAAGCCGGAGTAATAGGAATGCCCTTAAAAGTTGGTGAATTCACATCTAAATCACATTCTAAGCATTTAGTGTAAATCCGGGGAAATCTTTTGGGAAAATCAAAGCGACATTTTTTAAGAGAGAGATACATATGATCAGATCCGGTTCGAAGTTGCTCTTGGATAATGGCTCTAGAGACTATATCTCTAGGTGAAAGGGATCCACGGTGATCATAGCGTTTCATAAAGTTATGTCCTTGGCTGTTTACCAATACCGCTCCCTCTCCTCGCAAGGTTTCGGAGATAAGAAATCCTTCAGCTTGTTTAATAGCTAAAGCTGTGGGATGAAACTGAGTAAATTCCATGTTGATGATACGGGCACCAGCTCGGTGAGCGATAGCGATTCCATCACCGGTAGATCCCTTAGGGTTAGTGGAATGGAGAAAAAGTTGTCCGATTCCTCCGGTAGCTAGAATAATTTTATCTGAAAAAACCTTATCCACTTTTTTTGATTGGAGATCATAGACATAAATGCCAACACATCGACTTTCTTCATAGATTGAAAGGGGGTTTTTGGAATGATGGGGGATGTTAATAAGATCTACTGCCAGATGAGAATTAAGAATTTTTATCCTTGGATGTTTAAGTGCTGATGATGCTAGATGCTTGATGATCACTTCACCGGTTTTGTCTCCACTGAAGAGTATTCGCTTCCGACTATGAATGGCTTCTTCGGTAAAAATATAATCTGTATCATCACAATGAAAAGGAATTTGATTTTTTTCGATGAGTATTTTTCGTAAAACTTCTGGAGCTTCGCGAGTAAAAAGATGGGTGATTTTTTCATAGGTCATTCCGCCGGATGCCGTTATGATGTCTTGGAGGAAAAGCTCTGGCGAGTCATCTTTGCCGCGATAAGCAATGCCTCCTTGGGCATAGGTTGATGCTGAATTTAAGTAGCTCTTTTCCTTAGAAATAAGGACAACTTCATCTCCGTACTCAGCTGCAGTTAATGCAGAAGTTAATCCCGCTATACCGCTTCCGATAATCACAACATTCATGATAAAATATTATATAATGAAATCCATCGCTACATCTGTTGACAAAAATCCCTTATTGAATCCGTTCAGTTCGTCTGTCCAAATCCGCTATGGATTTGTCTATCGTTTACTTCTGGTTATACTCATCATCCTTACTTTAGGCATGATTACTCTAGGAGGTTCTACCCGTTTAACTAACTCTGGACTTTCCATTGTTAATTGGGACCTTATTATGGGGATCATTCCACCGCTTACCGACGTTGATTGGCAGAACACATTTCGAGAATATCAGAAATTCCCAGAATATAAGATTCGTAACTTTACTATGACGATTGATGAATTTCAGAGAATATTCTATTTTGAATACTTTCATCGTCTTCTTGGTCGTGTCATTGGTCTTATCTCTTTTTTATTATTTGTGGTGACGGTAGTAACCAAGCAAAATATAAAAATAAAAGTTCATACTTTTTTTCTTTTTGTTTTGGTTACTTTTCAAGGTTTAGTGGGATGGTATATGGTTATGAGTGGACTTGTTGATGTTCCCCAGGTTAGCCATTATCGACTTTTCGCTCACTTTTTTTTGGCTTTACTTTATCTTTCTTGGTTATGGTATTTGTTGTTTCAAACTTTTCCCGAGATTAAATTAGAAATTCCCAGGTTTTTTAGTTTAATAATAAATGTGGCTATGCTGGCATTCATCATTCAACTCGCGTTTGGTGTTTTCCTAGCTGGACTAGATGCTGGGTTAGCAAGCTATTCCTATCCTTTGATGTTTGGGCATTGGATTCCAGAAAACCTCATGTCTTTCTCAGGCTCTTTGATCAGTAAAGTTCTCGATAATCCCATCTTTATTAATTTTTTTCATCGTCATTGGGGCATTCTTACAGCTTTTCTTCTTGGAGTGGTTGGCATAACAGGGCGATTGTTTCTTCCAGTCAATCATATCGTCACGAAATACTTTTCCTATGCCTTAATTGTTTTAGCGGTTATCCAGCCCATGACAGGGATAATAACTTTAGTTCTTAGGATTCCAGTAGGGTGGGGGATTCTTCATCAATTTTTAGCGGTCTTGATTTGGAGTACTTTGCTTTCATTTAAGTTGTTAACGGAAGTTAGAACCTAATGTTTTCATTTTTTGGATTTGAAAAGAAACTACTCTTACCAATTTATCGATGGAGATGGAAGAGCATATTGTTTTTTTATGTTTTGATGACCCTATTCGGCTTTTTATGGGGCCAGGATCTTGAGTTAACTGCAACAGTCAACAAAAACAGAATTTTAGTAGGAGAAAAAATAACTCTTAAGTTGACTTTAAGGAGACCCTTAGATCAACCTTATCGGCTTCCGATTTTAAGTGGAAAAATTGGTAAGTTTCAAATTAAGGACTATTACTTAATTAGAGCACCCTTGGGAAAAGATGAAGATAATTGGTATACTGAAGCTATCGCTTATACCCTAGTAAGTTATGAGGTTGGCAATCAAACAATTCCTCCAATAAAATTCAGTATAGGGAAAAAGGTATTTGTTACGGATTCAATTTTTATTCAAGTTGAATCGGTTTTGCTAGGACCTAATCAGTTCTTGGAACCCTTGAAGCCTAACCTTATCACCGATGGAAATGTACACTGGTGGGTATATCCTGGAATTTTTCTCCTTATTGTATTATTGATCTTTCTTGTTAGACTAGTTCTTGTGGTACTTTGGCAAAGACAGTCTTTATCTTACTGTGATATTGCTTCAATTCAGATTGAGAAGTTAAATAATGATGTTTTGGTTAATGGGTTTACTAAGGAGAACTATTTTAAGCTAGCCCAAATCATTAAAAGGTTTTATGCGGAATATATAGATAATTCTGATATACTATCTATGACCGCTAATGAGATTGTGATTCACTCTAATAAACATTATCCAAAACAGAAAATTTTTTTTTCTAAATTTTTTTTAGATACAGATTTATTAAAATTTCAAGCGACTACCCCTGACCCT
This sequence comes from Spirochaetota bacterium, assembly GCA_965224715.1. Classification (GTDB taxonomy): domain Bacteria; phylum Spirochaetota; class UBA12135; order COTS27; family CAXSBA01. The sequence goes on from OZ245054.1 coordinate 1,210,710, forward strand.
TCTCTTTGTCGTGAACAAATCAAGCAGTTTAAAAAAATCGTTATAGAAGTAAGAAAAGAGGAGGAAGAAAAAAAAGTATCTAAGAAAAGATTAAAGCTTTCGCTTAATGCGGGTTAGTTTCATGGAATTTTTGACATTGAACTTCCAAAATTATCATTTTGCTGATCCACTTTTCTTCCTTTTGCTTTTACTCCTATTAATGGGGTTTGGAGTTTATTTATGGCTTAAACCTAAAAATCTTTCTTTAGGATTTTCACATCAACTTTTCAAATCAATGTTGTCTAATCGGCTATTGAGTTGGCTGAATTGGGCTTATTTTCCAAACCTATTGCGGGTGATTGCTCTTATTTTGATTGTAATCGCTCTTATGAATCCTCAAAGAATATTAGATCAGACTACTAGTTATAAAGAAAGTGTTGACATCATCATTGCCCTAGATATTTCTATTTCTATGGAGTCTGAGGATATCAAACCCAACCGTCTGGAGGTAGCTAAAGAAAATATTATCCAGTTTGTAGACAAAAGACCTTTCGATCGTATCGGCCTTATAGTGTTTGGGAGTGAAGCCTTTCTTCAATGTCCTTTAACCTATGACCATAATCTATTGAAGCAGTTTGTCGACAAAATTACTTCTTTAGAAAAAATCAGTACCTTGACTTCCATAGGTTCAGCTCTTAGTTCAGCGATTTTGGCTCTTAGAGGAAGTGAAGCCAAGACTAAGATTATCATCCTTGTCACCGATGGGGATAACAACAGTGGTGAAATTTCACCAATCATTGCGGCTGAGATTGCCCATAAATATGGAATTAAAATATATAGTATTGGAATTGGTAAGTCGGGTCAGTCCACCACCTATAGTACTATCAACGATCCTGTCTATGGAAAAATAAGAGGGACATTTATCAGTGTCCTCAATGAAAAAGATTTGAAAAGCATTTCTCAATTAACCGGAGGCCGATATTTTAATGTTCAGAGTAGCAATAATTTTATTAAAACATATGCAGAGATAGATCGTTTGGAAAAAACCAATATCCAATTTGATGAATATCAGAAGTATCAAGATAAATTTCAGTATTGGTTAAAATTGGCATTGTTTTTTCTGACTTTAGAATTGCTCTTACGTGAGACTTGGTTGCGGAGGCACCCGGAATGATTTTTGAAAATATTTTCTTTAGTAAGTCAGATATTTGGACTTTCTCTATCATACCGATCTATGTTGTCATAGCAGTATTAACATTTTACTACTATCGGAAAAAACTTAAAAGACTTTTTGGAGATAAGTTATTAAGTGTACTTATAGAGAGGCAGAACTATTATCTCATTTTATTTAAAAAACTCATGTTGATTTTGGCTCTTTTATTTTTAATTGTCTCGATCAATGATCCTAGGTGGGGTGGAATTCAAGAAAAAAAAGTCCAGATTAATACTGACTTAATCTTATTGGTGGATGTCTCATCTTCTATGTTAGTTGAGGATATTCTACCCAATCGATTAGAGAAGGTGAAACTTAAAATAAACAAAATCATCAAATTACAAAAAGGTAACCGAATCGGAATCACTATTTTTGCAGGGTCATCCTTTGTATATGCTCCTTTAACGACTGATTATGATAGTTTACAGAATTTCGTTAGGAATATTACCACACAAATGGTCTCGAAACAGGGTACCGATCTTGCTCTTGGTTTGGAAACTTCGTTGGAAGCTTTTTTAGAAAATGATTCTCAGAAAGTTTTGGTAGCTTTTACAGATGGTGAAAATCATAATCAGGACTATCAAAAGGTAGTAGATCGTTTCGTAAAGAAGAATATCACTGTATTTATGATCGGTGTAGGTTCTCCCAATGGCAAGAAGATACCCATACGTAATGAAGATGGAGCTATTGTCAAATATCTTAAAGATAGTTCTGGTGACTTTGTAGTTTCCAAACTTGACTATGAGACTTTAGCTGATATCACTAAGAAAACTGGAGGGATTTACTTTCCACTTACTGTGCATCAAGACGATGTTCTTGCTATCGACGAATTTATCAAACAAAACCAATTGAGACATGAAGAAAAGGTTGTCAGTGAGTCTTTGAAAAGCCGATATCAAATTTTTTCAATCCTGGCTTTTCTACTATTGCTAGGAGAGATGTTGATAGGGACTAAGAAAAAGTCTAAGTCCCGATCTTAACAAAATTTTATTTAATAAAATTTCCTATATCTCGATATGGTAAATCTTTAAAAGATCTAGCCACTTCATGACAGGTAAGGTAGCCATTAATAACATTGAGGCCATTAGCCAGATGACGGTCACTTTTCAGTGCATTAAGATAACCCTTGTTGGCTAAGGCTAGAGTATAGGGAAAAGTAGCATTGTTGAGTGCCTGTGAAGAAGTGTAGGCAAAGGCACCAGGCATATTGGCCACACAATAATGCACTATATTGTCTATTATATAGACCGGATTGTCATGAGTGGTAGCTTTTGAGGTTTCAAAACATCCTCCTTGGTCAATAGCCACATCTACCAATACTGTGCCAGGTTCCATTTTTTTGAGCATCTTCCGAGTAACTAACTTAGGAGCCTTAGCCCCAGGAATCAAGACTCCACCTACCACTAGATCAGCATTACTAAGGTGTCTTTCCAAATTGTATTGATTAGAGAAGACCGTTTCCACTCGAGAACCGAATCGAAGAATTAAATTTCGAAGGACTTCCAAAGAACGATCTAAGATGACTACCCTAGCTCCCATTCCCACTGCAATGGTAGCTGCATTCATGCCTACCACACCACCTCCAATGATAACTACTTTAGCAGGTTTTACTCCAGGAACTCCACCGAGAAGTACACCCTTCCCCTTTTTGGGCTTCTCTAAAAACTGGGCACCAACTTGAACCGACATTTTACCTGCTACTTCTGACATGGGAGTAAGAAGAGGAAGTCCCCCTTTATCTGAGGTTATGGTCTCATAGGCAATACAGATTGCTTTGCTCTTGATCAGGTCTTCAGTTTGAGGACGATCGGGTGCCAAATGGAGATAAGTGAAAAGAATTTGTCCTGGGCGAAGCATTTTTCTTTCCACTCTCTGAGGTTCTTTGACTTTGACAATCATTTCCGCTTTGGCGAAAACATCTTTAGCTTTGGAAACAATAGTTGCTCCACATTGTCTATAGGTTTTGTCATCAAAGCCAATACTTTCTCCGGCTTTGGTTTCTATTAGTACTTTGTGCTTATGTTTTACCAGTTCTTTAACTACTGAAGGAATTAATCCTACTCGATATTCGTGATTTTTGATTTCTTTAGGGACACCGACAATCATATAATTCTCCTCCCATGTTTTGATTTAGAAGTTTTTTTGATCTCTCATTTTTTGAAATCTAGAGAATTCTAACATGTTTTTTTAATATTTGAATTCGATTAAAAAAAAATTTTTAAACAATTTTAACATGCGAATTGTTAGATTAAATAAAAAAAAGGGTTATATTGAAAGAAATTTTATCAATCCATCAGTTTTGAATAACCCTAAGATGATTTTTATATCGATTATTTTTAACCAAGAACAAGCAAATATTTATAACAATTTTATATATACATATCATTATAGCATATTATAATAAGTAATATCCTTTTTGTTTAGATGGGGAGAAATACCCCATCTTTTACTTCTTCCTCACATTGGTTACCGTGAAATGAAAGCGTCGATCTTTCATATTATTTTTCAAGTTTTCTGGAGAATATAAGCTATCTACAGATGATTCTCTCTCGACTTTCTTCCAGTTTTTGAGTTCTTTGTCCATTAATCTGATAACTATTTATCTTGAATTTACAGGATATCTAGTATCAATTTCCTTGAAATACTGAATATCATTGACATAAAACCGTTTTTCTCTAGGATCATACTCCACTTTTTCCACCTTCTGGCTGTCTTCATTTCTTCCTCTTTATACTTTCCCGTTCTCATTCCCAACTTTTTTAGTGTTATTGAGAAAAATCTTTGTTAGCATCCCTTGGATTAGAAAGGTTGTCTGCCAAGTAAGAGGAGGCTGAAGAGGTGGTTGCCTTTCTTTTGGAGAGAAGACGGGGAAGGCCAATTTTAAGTGTTCGTGTAACAGGTACGATAGATGGACGATCGAAAACATAGGTATGAAGGAAATATCTTCAGGTAAAGGAAGTTTTCTCAACTTGTATAATATAGCCCTAAATTATAATTATTTTAAGAAGCTATAGAGCTTTGAAAAGAATTTTTTTACAATATCAATGCCTTTGAGATATACCTCACTTTCCAAATTTCTTTTCTACTCAAGACTATTCAGAATCAATCTTACGATTCATTATAAAATATTTTTGTATGATTACGATTTATGATACTTCATTAAGAGATGGTCTCCAGGGTGAAAAGGTGAATCTCAATTTAAGTGAAAAGCTAATGGCGGTATCCGTTCTAGATAAACTCGGCATTCATTATATTGAAGGCGGTTTCCCCCTTGCCAGTGATAAGGAGATGACTTTTTTTAAGGAAGTAAAAAAGCTAAAACTGAAGCATTCCACCATCTGTGCCTTTGGAAGTACTCGAAAACCAGGGAAAACCGCAGCTAAGGATGAACACATGGGAGCATTGGTTGAAGCTCAAACCAAGGCTGTGACTATTGTTGGTAAAACTTGGACTCGTCATGTTATCAAGGTTCTCCGTACCAGTTTGGAAGAGAATCTTCGGATGATCGTCGATTCAGTTTCATACTTAAAAAAGAAGAAGAAGGAAGTGATCTATGATGGAGAGCACTTCTTTGATGGTTTCCGAGAAGATCCCGAATATGCTATGAAAACCTTAGAGGCCGCTCTTGGAGCTGGAGCTGATTGGGTAATTCCCTGTGATACCAATGGGGGTGTAAATTATGAAACCTACGTTAGGGCTTTAGAAAAGCTATCTGAACTCAAGGGTAAGTATGGGGTTCATCTTCATAACGACACTGAATCTGCTGTTGCTTACTCCATGATTTCGTTGAATTATGGATCTAAACAGATACAGGGGACCATCAATGGCTGGGGGGAAAGGTGCGGCAATACCAATTTGATTGCGGTGATAGGAAATATTCACTTCAAAACTTCTCATAAGATATTCACTCCAGCTCAAGTAAAAAATTTGACCTATGTTTCTCGATATATGGATGAATTGGCTAATTTGATCCCGAATGATAAACAGGGATATGTGGGGCGGAGTGCTTTTGCTCATAAGGCAGGACAACATGCCGATGTCATCCTCAAAAATCCCAAGATCATGGAACATTTGGACAGTAGTCACGTGGGCAATGATCGAAGAATTCTGCTCTCCGAATTAGCTGGAAAATCCACCATCCTATTTAAAATGTCTAGGTTTGGTGATTTCGAGAAAAACTCCCGTGAAGTGGTTGCACTGACCAAAGCTCTGAAGGAAAAGGAACAGTTGGGATATGAATATGAAGCAGCCGAAGGTTCCTTTGATCTTCTCATTAGAAATCAGATTGGAACTTATCAACCTCTTTTTGATAATGTCGAGTTTCGGGTAGAGATTTCTATGGATGAAAAGAAGAAACAAAGCGGTTATACCTGGGCTTTCATTAAAATCAGTATTGGCAAGGAGGATTATTTAGGAGATGCAGAAGGGGTAGGTCCGGTAGGAGCTTTGGATGCGGCTTTTCGAAAAGCGATGACTAAAAAATATCCTTTTATCGAAACCATTAAGTTAGATGATTTTAAAGTGAGGGTATTAAGTGGGGATGAAGCTTGTGATGCTCAGGTGAGGGTGCTTATCAAGTCTTCTATTCACCACCAAAAATATGTCGGTTGTACTTGGGGTACTGTGGGGGTATCAGCTAACTTGATTGATGCTTCCTGGCAGGCCCTAAGAGATTCCTATGAATATGCCTATAACGAATTTAAATTTTAAAGAATTATTTAAAAACTGATATGGACTCTTCAGAAGAGGAACGGATTGATCGGAATCAACTTCATCGATCACAGAACCCTTATCTCTTACAACATGCCCAAAATCCGGTATGGTGGCAGGAGTGGTCTCGACAAATTTTAGATATTGCCAAGGGACTTAAACGTCCTCTTTTCATCAGTATCGGTTATTCTACCTGCCATTGGTGTCATGTGATGGAAGAGGAAAGTTTTTCTAACCCTGAAATTGCGGATATGATCAATCGTTATTTTATCTCCATTAAGGTTGATCGTGAAGATAGACCGGATCTCGATACCTATTACATGAATGCTGCTAATTTGATGGGTGTTGCTGGAGGTTGGCCTCTCAATGTGTTTGCAGACAGTGAGGGGATTCCGTTTTGGATATGTACCTATGCACCCCCTGAGCCTCGACATGGGATTACCTCCATTAGAGATATTCTCTCCGCTTTGGGAGAGACATGGGAAAAGTCTCCGGAAAAAATAATGTCCCAAACAGCAAAAAACTTTGAATTCATGAAAGGTTTTTTTGCTGATGAAATCAAAAGTAATGACAATAAAAAAACGAGTGACGATGATTTAAAGAATGATTATTTTATGAAACAGCAGGAGTTTATAGATGATCATGTAAAATACTTTGATGCTTTAAATGGAGGATTTAAATTCCAAGCACGAATTAAGTTTCCTAATCTAATGGGGATCGCTCATCTAATAGAGTTAGCCATAGATGAACTTCATCGCGATAAGAGACAGGCTATGAAGTTAGCTAGAGTAGTACTAAAAAGCGTTATTGCCCTTATTCGTGGGGGAATTTTTGACCAGTTAGGAGGGGGACTTTTCCGTTATAGCATAGATTATCGATGGAAAGTCCCTCACTTTGAAAAGATGTTGTATGATAATGCTCTTTTCATCGAAATAATCACTGATGCTTGTCGTTTTATACGAGAAATATCAGAGTTTCCTTTTATTAAAGCTGAAACCAAAAATGAATGGAAAAAGATTTTAATTGAACTCAATAGTGAGTTAGATGGAGGAAGCCAAAATGTAAAGGAGAGCATATCTACAGAAAAAAATGAAGTAACTCCATTACAATTATTCGAGGAAATGAGAAATGGGCTAGAAAAGACACTTCGATATTGGAATCAAGAGATGACGGTTACTTTTGAAGGTTATCGGGTATTCTATGCAGCTCAAGATGCCGGTGATAAAGAAAATGAAGGCAGCTATTATTCCTGGACTCAAACTGAAATTAGTGCTATTTTGACTCATGAAGAACTTAATATTTTTAATTTATATTATGATCTTTTCCCTTTTTCTAGGGATAAGGGGACATTTCTCTTGAGTAGAAAAAATCGCCAGCTAATGCATTCCGCTCATTTGAATGAAATCGACAAAAAACTGTTTGCTTGTCGTGTGAAACGTGAAGCTCCATTTAAGGATCGAAAAATTCTCCTTTCCTGGAATGCGATGATGGCTTGTAGTTATATCCATGTCTATGAGACATTTGGGAATGAATACTGTCGGGAGCAGGCTTTAGAAACAGTACGTTTTTTAGAGAAAAAAATGGTAGAAAACGGATTAGTTCTTCATAGCTTAATGGTTGATGAATTAAACGGCAAAATAAGCTCTTCCTCTATTCTTGGATTTTTGGGTGATTATGCCCATCTTGTCCGTACGCTTCTCCTGACTTATCGAATAACTGGTGATGAAAAATATTTGAATAGTTGTGAGGAGCATTGCCATACTATTTTGAAATACTTTTACAGAGATGGAATATTTTCTGAGGTAAATTCACAACATCATGACAATCCACTTCCTGTCTTGATTGAAGCTCATGATGGAGTGGAGCCCGGTTCCCAATCACTTTTGGCTGAGATTTTTTTACAGTTAGATTTTCTCTACCCTAATAAAGGTTATGATAAATATGCAATGAAGATTTTTCGACAATTCTATGAATCCATAGGGAAAATCGGTCTTCCCTATATGACTCGGATTTTTTACCATTATCAAAAAAACAGACCTAGTTTGTCTCTTTATGGGCAGGGTGAGAGTTATGATACCCTGAGAAAAGTTATTGGAAGTCGGTATTTGCCATCACTGATTTTCCATAATCCCAAAAAGGGACCGGAAAAATTTTGGTATAGCAAATCCGATATCTCAAAAACTCAGAGTAAAAAAAATGGGAAAAAATCCTATGCGGTGATCTGTCATCATCATCATTGTTCCCCCCCATTAAGTAACTTGGAAGAGATTATAGGATATTTTCATAGAGGGTACAATGAAGCCGATGAATAAACTTAGAAAAAAAATTGAACAGGGCATTGTGTTCATCGGAATGAGTGGATCTGGAAAAACCACTATTGGAAAGATGTTAGCTCCACTAATCGGTTATAGATTTATTGATTCGGATCGTCTCATTGAAATAAAATTCGGTAAACCTCTCCAAGATATTGTGGATAGTTATGAAGACAAAAGAAAATTTCTTGAGATGGAAAGCGAGTTAATTAAGTCCCTGACTTTACAAAGAGATATTCTTGCGACAGGGGGTTCCACCTGCTATTCCGCTAAGGCACTACAAGAATTAGGAGGGGGGGTTGTTTTTTTGGAAATCGGTTGGGAAGAAATATCTTCTCGTCTTGGTTCATTTGCTGGAAGGGGTGTTATAGTTCTCCATAAGGATGTTCATGAAGAATATTTAGTTCGACAAGAAATATATAGAAGCCTTGCCGATATAGTGATCAATTGTAACCAAAAAAGTAAGGACATGATTGTCAGCGAAGTTAGAGAGAAATTAAAATTTCAGTGATTGGATTTAATTTGAAATTAAGAGAGTTACTTTGTTTTTGGAAGGGATTCCCTCCAAAATTTTCAATGGATGAAGATATATTTTTTGTTGGCGTTAGGGCTTAACTGTATCACTTTCAACTTGGGAGAGCCCAGAAGTTGTAGTATTGGGATATGAGATGATATTTTGTGAACTGCTTTGATTAGAACTTCTCGATATTTTATTAGGTGTTACTTGGTAGGACTTCATAAAGGCTTTGGTGTAGCCCCCACCTTTACGGATGAGTCGAAGATGACGAAGAGCTAGTTTTTTATTTTTATAGAGTCCAACTCGAATGGCATAGAGGAATTTTCCATCTTTATTGGACTTCTTCACTTTGACGGGATATTTTCTTACTTTAAGTTGATCATAAATCCGTTTAGCATTGTTTACATTTTCTGTAGCGATGACTTGAATATAGTAATACTTCACTCCAGGAACGGGTTTATTGACATATTGTGTTTTCCTTGGTTGGGATTGAATCTTAGTTTTTGAAATGGATGTGGGTTTAATATTTTTTTTGTTTTGGCTTGTACGATTTTGAGCGGAGGTAGATTTATCCACCTCTTGACTAAGTGTCTTGACCTCATGGATAGCCTCCTTATTAAAAGCATCGACAGTCACTTTTTGAGAAACAAATTCGACGTTATCAATAGAATTAGAAATATTCTGTGAAACTGCTCCAGAATCGAAATTATTATAATTGTCCAAGGTGGGAGTTTCTGTAACAACTGATGTTGATTGGATAGTTTGTGATTTCTTGCCAATAGAATAACCTGTAAAAATACCCAGGAGAAAGATAAGTCCCAAAATAGTAAGCATCATTAGAAGAAAAAAAGCGATATGTTTTTTTCCAATACTTAAAATATATCTAAATTTTTTATCATCTTGATGACTTGCTGATTGAAAGTTACTTGTTCCCGTCCCCGGATATTTATGGTTATTATACGAATGGTTATACATGATGTAAAGGTATTTTAAATTCGGAAAATTTTTTATTTAATTAAACATTTTGATTGGATAAGAAATTTCTTACGAATTCAAAGAAAGCAATAAATAAAAAGAAAACTAAATAAACTAGTAAGTTAAATAAAACAACTACTTCATTTTCATTATTGTTAATATTTGTTTATTATTGAAGATAAGATGATATCATATATTGTTATTTACAATTTATGATATGATTTTTATTGGAAAAATACAGTCTTCCCTCCCTAACAATATAAAATAATAGCTTTTACATCCCTGCTGATAAAGTACTCATTTCTGAGTGGTTAGCTCTTTGTTAATCTGAATTAATTCCCAATTTAAATTTTTTATTAAAAATTTGGTATAATATATCAATCTTTATCATTGAAAGTTATAAATAAGGTGGGATTTAATGAAAAATAATTGATATATTATATCTTTTTACTGTTGATTATTAGTTAGATGTGTTATAATTATATTTAATACAAAACGTATTAAATGGAAATAACAATAAATAAATTTTTTTTAAAAAGCGAGGTCAAATAAAAAATGAAAAGCTATATTTTGTTGTTAACAACTGTGTTGTTGTTAATAAGCCAACCCCTTCTTGCAGATGAAGATATGCACAGTCATGGAATAGGTGATTTAAATGTTATTATTACAGAATCATTTCAACTTCATTTAGAGCTGGATACCCCCAGCCATAACTTATTGGGATTTGAGCATCCACCAAGAAGTAAGAAGGAAAAAGAACAGTTGGAAAAACTGTTAAACCTTTTAGAGAAACCTTATAAAATCATCAAAATTTCAAGTCGAGATCAATGTGCTATCAAAAAAGTCGACATCGAAAATCCTTTTGCTGAAAATGAAGATCATGGAGATGAGGATGAAGTACATACAGATTTTGTCATTAAGTATCAATACCAATGTGGTTCGCCTCCTTTGAAAGTAAATCTAAAAAAGTTTTTTAGTAAATTCAAATTTTTTGAAGAATTAAAGGTGGCTTGGGTATATAATAAACAACAGGGTAGTAAGGATTTAAGTAAAAAAGATTATATTATTAGCTTTAGATAATTTGGGGGTGAACAAAACCACAATTATTCATTTAAGTGATTTAGCTTATAGGTGGTCGGAAACTAATCCTCTTATTTCCTTTCCCGATATCCACATTAAAAGTAACCAGCATCTTTTTATCCAAGGTGCCAGTGGATCGGGGAAAAGCACTCTACTTAGTTTATTGGCGGGAATAGTTCTTCCCACTCAAGGAAATATCAGGATACTTAATCAAAACCTTCACCACCTTTCTGCTTTAAAAAGAGATAGGTTTCGAGCAGACCATTTGGGAATTATTTTCCAGCAATTCAACCTCATTCCTTATCTTAACGTTTATGAGAATATTGAAGTGGCTACTTGGTTTTCACCTTATAAAAAAAGAAAACTGACTACCCAAAAGTTACCGGAAACTATCATCCAACTTATAAAAAAACTCAACCTCGGATCGATCTTTCAGGCTCCAGTAGCAAAGCTCAGTGTGGGGCAACAACAAAGAGTAGCTATTGCTCGCGCCCTCCTTGGGAATCCAGAAATTATTCTAGCCGATGAACCTACTTCTGCCTTAGATAACGACAATCAAAGTCAATTTATGGATCTTCTTTTTGAGCATATTGAACAACATCAATCGACATTAATATTTGTGAGTCATGATGATAGATTAAAAAATTATTTTCCCCAGAAAATAAAGCTTTAGAAAAACTATAAGAAAGACCGGAAAATTTAGAATGTTACCTCTAGTGAAACATGATTAGAAAACTAATTATTATCGCGATTAAAAGTGCCTGGAATAGAAAGATTAGCCTATTCCTGGCTAGTTTTTCCATTGCTGTCAGTATTGCCTTAATCCTCATTATTGATAATATTCGTCGTGAGGCGAAGGAGAATTTTACCAGTACCATTTCTGGGACTGATTTAATTGTAGGAGCAAAAGGATCACCGGTTAATCTCTTACTTTACAGTGTTTTTCATATCGGTGAAGGAATTCAAAGTATTTCTTATCAAACCTTTTTGAAAGTGAAAGAGTTCAAAAACGTTAGATGGACTATTCCTCTGTCTTTAGGGGATTCCCATCAAGGTTATCGAGTTTTGGGAACATCTAAAGAATATTTCGATTATTTTCGTTATCAGGAAGATAGTCATCTAGGATTTGTTCAGGGGAAACCCTTTCATGACCTTTATGATGTGGTCATCGGTTCTGAAGTGGCGAGAAACCTCAATTACTTACTACAAGACAAAATTGTCATAGCTCATGGACTTCAACCTACAGAAGATAGTCAACATAATGATAAGCCTTTCAAAGTGAGTGGTATTCTTAAACCCACAGGTACTCCGGTTGATCGTACTCTCTATGTGTCTCTGGAAGGATTAGAAGCCATTCATATTGACTGGGTTTCTGGAGTACCCAGTTCGTTAAAAATATCTGCAGCACAAGCTCGAAATTTTAACTTAACTCCGAAAAATATAAGTGCTATTTTTATGGGAACAAAGAATATTGTAGATATTTTCCGGACTCAAAAAGCAATCAATGACTATGAAAAGGAACCACTGATAGCTATTTTGCCGGGTGTAACCTTATCTCGTCTTTGGCACAGCCTTGGTTTTATTGAAAAAATTTTATTAGCTATTTCGGGAATGGTACTTCTGGCAGGCATCGTCGGCCTTATCACTACTTTGATCGCAACAGTCAATGAGCGGATGCGTGAAATCGCTATTCTTCGATCAGTTGGAATGTTTACTTATCAACTTCTATTTTTGTTTGCAATAGAAACCTGTATTATTGTATTGGTTGGATGTCTTATGGGTATATTCATTCTTTTTGTTTCACAAATATTTATTCAGCCAGTTCTTTTAGATACTTGGGGAGTCAATCTCAATTTAAGCGGGATTTATTTTGATCAAATTACTTTTCTTATTGTCACAATTATTCTATCTACTATTTTTAGTATTATTCCCAGTAGTATTGCTTATCGAAAATCTATTGCCAATGGACTACTTTTGAAATAAAGGAGCACAAAAATGAAACATTTTATTTTAAAAACAATCATAATTCTTTCAATTGTTTCTTTACCCTATTCCATCCAAGCAGTTACGAAAGAAAAATTCCAAGAGATTAAGTGGGAAAGTCTGGTGCCCGATGGTTTCAGTTTTGAAAGTATTATGCAAAAATATCAGGTTCAAGCTATAAGTATACAAGATGGAACAGAAGAAAGCATAAAGTTATTTCAAAAAATTACTGAAGAAATGAATAATGCTCCGGTAAACCAAAAAATGGATCAACAAAAAGTAAAAATTCCAGGCTACATTGCCCCGTTAAAAGTAGAAAAGTTGATGATCTATGAGTTTTTACTGGTGCCATATTTTGGGCAATGTATCCACTCTCCACCTCCACCGGTCAATCAAACTATCTTGGTTAGAATAGATAAGAAAAAAGGCAAAGGTATTAGTACCCGAGAATCGATATTCCCTTTCTGGGTATTGGGTAAACTAAAAGTAGAAAAAGAAAAAACAGATATTGGAACTGCTGGCTATGTGATTGAAAATGCTATAGTTGAAAAATACGAACCTCCAAAAAAGAAAAAGCGATAACCCAATCTGGTTCGGGATCTGTAAGTCTATGAAGAGAAAATGTGATTGCTGATTTTATATCATTCATGAATCATCATTCTTGGTCATCTCAAATATTAAATTATTTTCTGAAATTAAAATGATGATAAAATATAAAAAAGAATTTTGTATTTTTAATATAAATTAGGAGGCTTTAAATATGAAGCAATCAGCAAAAAATGAGTTGGGAGAGTTTACCAATTTATATCCTGTTAGGAAAACATTGAGGTTTTCTTTAAAACCTATAGGGAAAACAGAAAAAAAAATAAAAGAAAAAAAACTATTGGTTAAAGATGAAGATCTAGCAGAAAAGTATAAACAAGCTAAGAAAATTATTGATGAGTATCACAAATGCTTTATTGATCAAAAACTCAGTGAATTTAAATTTAAAATTCCTGATTTAAAAGAATTTAAGAATGAATATTTTAAATTGAAGAAAAATAATGGCGATAAAAAGTTAATTAAAAATTTTGAAACTATTCAAAAAAAACTAAGAGAAAGTATTGCCGAATGTTTTGAAAATAAGACTCTTTTTTCTAAAGAATTTATTGAGAAAATTTTACCGGATTGGTTAGATACTCATCCCATTAACCTGGAAGATGTTGATGATCCCAAAAAAATTATTGCTGAGTTTAAGAAATGGACATCTTATTTTAAAGGGTTTAACGATAATCGTAAAAATATTTACACTAAGAAAAATCATGTAACCGGAATAGCCTATAGAGTTGTTCATGAAAATCTTCCTAGGTTTATTGATAATCTTGAGAGATATAAGGAAGCTAAAAAACTAGAAGTAGATTTCAGTGAAGTGGAAGACAACTTTAAAGTAAGAAGTCTTGATGAGGTTTTTACTTTGGAGTATTTCAATCAATGTTTGACACAGTCCGGAATTGATCAATACAACAAAATTCGAGGTGGGATTAGTAGTGAAAAAGATAAACAACAGGGAGTTAATGAAAAAATAAATCTCTTTGCGCAACAAGTTCAATCTCAATTAGCCAATGCTAACGATGAAGAAAAGAAAAAATTAAAAAGTCAAATTAAAGATATTAGATCATGTAAACTAGAAGAACTCTATAAACAAATACTTAGTGATCGTAGTGAAATTTCTTTTCAGCTTAAAAATATTGAAGATGATGCAGGGCTCATCAAACAAATAGAAACCTTGTTCTTTCACAAAGAAGAAAAGCTTTGGGGGAAAATTGAGGCGAAAGATCTAAATGGAGAAAAAGATGTAATCAAAGATTATCCTTTGGAAAAGGAACTAAGAAAATTATTAGATCATTTAGATTATGTAGAGTTGGATCATGTTTATTTAAGAAATGATCTTTCCCTTACTGATATTTCTCAGTATCTATTTCATGATTGGGAATTCATTAAAAAATGTTTAAAAACATTTTCTGTAGAGGAGGAACTCGGCTTTGATAAAAAAGGAAATTCAAAAAAGCTTACTGCTAAAGAACAGGAAAGTTGGCTCAAAAAAAAGTATTTTTCATTTTCTGAAATTCATAAAGCTCTTAAAAATTATGGGTGTCAATTTACTGAGAGTAATGCAGTTTTAGAAAAAATAAAAGGGCAACCCTTAGTGGATTATTTCAAAAAGATAAAATTTAATATTAAAGATGAAAAAGGTTCGTCTAAAGAAATAGATATTATAAAAGAAATTAACACTAAAAAAAAGAGTGCGTCATCTGTACTTGATAAATATAGGGAAAAAGCAAATGAAAATAGGAAAAAAGCAAATGAAGAATTAAAAAATGATAAAAACGATGTATCAAGCATAAAGGAATATTTAGATGCAATACAAAATTTATTTCATTTTCTAAAGCCTCTTGATGTGAGGCTTACCAAAAAAGATGAAAAGTCTTCCAATGTATTTGAAAAGGATGCAGATTTTTATAATGATTACGAAATTATTCTAAAATCGTTAAGAAATATCACCTCTTTATATAACCAAACTAGGAATTATCTTACTAAGAAACCCTATAGTATTGAAAAATATAAGCTAAATTTTGAAAATGTCACTCTTGCAGAAGGATGGGACGAAAACAAAGAAACTGCTAATACCTGTATTATTTTTAGAAGGAATGGGCTTTATTATCTTGGAGTTATGGATAAGAAACACAACAAGATATTTTCAAAAGATTTAGACAAGATATTTTCAAAAGATTTAGCTCAGTCCGGAGATGCCTATGAAAAAATGATATATAAACTATTACCAGGACCAGAAAAAATGCTTCCTAAAGTCTTCTTTGGTGAAAAAAATATTAAATATTACTGTCCTTCAGAAAAAATTTGTGAAATAAGGAACACAGCAAGCCATACCAAGAATGGAAAACCGCAAGGTGATTTTGAGAAGGAAGATTTTAATTTTGATGATATGCGTTCAATGATTGATTTTTACAAAGATTCAATCAAAAAACATCCAGACTGGAAAAAATTTGATTTTGAGTTATCGGATACAAATTCATATAAAGACATTAGTGATTTTTTTGAAGAAATAAAAAATCAAGGTTATAAAATAACTTTTAAAAAAGTATCTCAAAAATATATCGACAAGATGGTCGATGAGGGGTGTCTCTATCTTTTTCAAATTTATAATAAAGACTTTTCCATCAAACGCGATTTAAATTTAAAGAAAGAAAAAAAATATAAAGAAAACCTTCATACCCTCTATTGGAAGTCGCTATTCGATGAGACAAACCTTAAAGATGTCGTTTATAAATTAAATGGTGAGGCAGAATTATTTTTTCGGAAACGTTCCATTACCTATGAAGAACAAATTTGGGAAAAGGGACACCATGCTCAAGAAAGTAATAAAAAACAGAGATACCCCATTATCAAGGACCGCCGTTATGCTCAGGATACTTATTTATTTCATGTTCCGATTACCTTGAATTTTAAGGGACAAGGAATATCAAAGTTTAATTCCAAGGTTAATAAGTATTTGAAAAATAGTTCTGATGTCAATATTATCGGTATTGACCGAGGAGAAAGGCATCTTGCCTATTTCTCCGTCATCAATCAAAAAGGCGAATTAATTAAAGAGGATAGTCTCAATAACCCTTTAAAAAGAGAAGGATATTCAGGAAATGATTATCAAGAATTATTAAAGGAAAGAGAGGTTAAAATGTATAAAGCTAGAAAATCTTGGGGAACTATTGGGAAAATCAAGGATTTAAAAGAAGGGTATCTTTCGCGGGTTATCCATAAGTTAGCAATGATGATGGTAGAGCATAATGCCATAATCGTTTTTGAAAACCTTAATTTCGGATTTAAGCGCGGAAGATTTAAAGTGGAAAGACAGATCTATCAGAAATTAGAGAAAATGCTTATCGACAAGTTAAATTATTTAATGCTGAAAGATAAAAACCCAAATGAACCGGGTGGGTTATACCAAGCTCTTCAATTAACTGCTCCTTTTGAGAGTTTCAAAAAACTTGGGAAACAAAGTGGATTTCTTTTTTATGTGCCCGCATATCACACATCTAAAGTATGTCCTGCTACAGGATTTGTTAATCTCCTCTATCCTCGTTATGAGACTATCAAAAAATCTCAAGAATTTTATGATAAATTTGATGAAATTAAATATCATAAAGATGAGGATATTTTTTCATTCAGCTTTGATTACAGTGAATTTTCCAAAAAAACAGAGGGGATTAAAAAACATAAATGGACGATTTGGACGTATGGCAATCGTCTTATCAACTCTAGAAACAAAGAGAAAGATAATCGGTGGGATACCAAAGAAATTAATTTGACAGCTGACTTTAAAGGTCTATTGAATGAAAAAAAAATAGATTTTCTTTCAGAAGAAAATATCAAAGAAAAGATAATGAGTCAAAATGACAGTCAGTTTTTTAAAAAACTAACCTATTTATTGAGAAACGTTTTACAACTTCGTAATTCTCGAATCAATAGAGATGAGGATTGGATCATCTCACCTGTAAAAGATGAACAAGGTAATTTTTACGATTCTAGAAAAACTGATAAGAATTTACCCAAAAATGCGGATGCAAATGGAGCTTATCATATTGCTCTAAAAGGACTATTATTGTTGAGACAGCTAAAAGAATCAAGTGACATTGATAAATTCGAACCTGATTTGAGTAATAAGAACTGGTATGAGTTCATCCAGTCTAAATGTTATCTCAAATAAATCTTTCTACTTATTTATATCTCCTTGGTAGTCGAAAATAAATAGGTGGAGACCTATATCTCGATCAGTCAATTAAATGATTTCATCTTCTGCCCTCGGTCAATCTATTATCATCAACTCTATCAGAACTATAATACTATCTGTTATCATAGCCGATATCAGATAGAGGGACAAGCGGCTCACAAGTCAGTTGATCAGAAGACCTATTCCACCCGTAAAGAAATTATTCAAGGCTTACCAGTTTATTGTGAAAAATTTTGTTTGGGAGGAAAGATTGATTTGTATAATACCCGAACCAAGGTTTTGACCGAAAGGAAGAAGAAGGTAATAAGGGTCTATGATGGTTATGTTTATCAGGTTTACGCCCAGTATTATGCCCTTATCGAAATGGGTTATAAGGTGGAAATGATAAAAATTTATTCTATGGATGATAATAAGAGTTACCCCATCCCTTTACCTGATCAGGACTCAGAGAGAAGAGAAAGGTTTTTTCAACTTATTGAAGAAATGAATCGTTTTGACTTAAACCAAGCCAAGCCGGTCAGTCCGGAAAAATGTCAAAATTGTATCTATCACGAACTTTGTGATCAGCCATGTTGAGTTTGCCAGATTTTGAAAAAAAGCAATGGCTTGTTATTTTTAGTCATGAGGATGAGAGGGTCTCATTTAAAAATGATAATATTGTAATAAAAAATGGGGCAGGGAAGGTTATCCATCAATCCACCTGTTATCGACTTTTTTGTTTGATGATCATTGGTCCTGCCTATCTTACTAGTGGTATTATTGAAAGATCTAAAAAGTTTGGTTTCAGTATCTTTTTTATGAATTTTAATTTTCGGGTATATGAAGCTCTGCTTCCGGAAAACCGAGGCAATCTTCTCCTTCGCCAGAAACAATATCAACAGGAGGGTTTTTCCATTGCCCGGCAGATTATAGTAAATAAAATTGAAAACCAATTAGCTTTACTCAAGAAGGTTCGCCAAAAAAATAATGGGATCAAAACGGCAATTCAGGGATTGGAAAAGTATTTAATGCAAGTGGAGAGATTAAATGAAAATGAGGGAAATACCTTACTTGGCTATGAGGGAATGAGCTCTCGTCTATATTTTCAAAACTATTTTGAGTCAATTGGTTGGAAAAGAAGAAGTCCTCGTAGTAAGGAAGATATTCCCAATCTTCTTCTAGACATGGGCTATACCTACCTTTTTAATTTGATCGAGAGTTTGCTGGTGTTTTATGGGTTTGACGTATATAAAGGCGTTTACCACCAACCCTTTTACCAAAGAAAGTCACTGGTTTGTGACTTGGTAGAGCCATTTCGTCCGATTATCGATCACACTTTGAAAAAATCCTATGGGTTAAAGCAAATCGATGAAGTTGACTTTGAAAGAAAAGGAGGGCGTTTCTATATTCCCTATTCCCGAAGTAAAAAATATGCACAGTTATTTATTAAGAGTATAGGTCAATATCGACTAAATATTTTTAAGTATGTGCAGAGCTATTATCGAGCTTTTATGAGAGATAGGCCGGGAAATGCTTTTCCAAAATTTCTTATTGAAATCGATTCAATAACTACAGGAAGATAAAAATGTTATTGATCAGTTATGATATTTCAGATACTAAAGTTCGAACTAAATTTTCTAAGTTTATCAAAAAATATGGATATCGAATCCAATATTCGGTTTATCAGATCAAGAATAGTGAGAGAATTTTAGAAGTGATCTCTGCCAAGATTGATCAGCTATTTTTACCCAAGTTCAGTGAAACTGACAGTGTTTATATTTTTAATATGAGTAAAAACTGCAAAATAAAGAGTTTTGGCTATGCCCGTCATGACGAGGAAGACATTATTTTTATTTAAAATATTTACTTGCAAACCCCGGTCTTAATATGATATAATTACTATACAGTGTCTTTGACAATATGGACTTGTGCCTTTTTGACTCAAAAATCAATAAAAATAGTGCCTTTCAATCGGTTTTTTTCATTAAAAACTTATTTAGCTGTCTAAGGCACTTATTTAATTTCTACTATTGTAGATTCGAATTGTGCCAGAGTGGGTCGATTTGTCTAAGGCACTTATTTAATTTCTACTATTGTAGATTCAGCGATTTCTTTCGCCGATTGGGCAAGTCTAAGGCACTTATTTAATTTCTACTATTGTAGATGGCGAGCCAATGAAGAAGATCGCCAGTGTCTAAGGCACTTATTTAATTTCTACTATTGTAGATAAAAAAGGTCGCTGGTTTCATTTTTGTCTAAGGCACTTATTTAATTTCTACTATTGTAGATAAATCACATAATTCTATAAGGCGTTCCGTCTAAGGCACTTATTTAATTTCTACTATTGTAGATCCTTACCTTTTAAGAACAATTCGTATGTCTAAGGCACTTATTTAATTTCTACTATTGTAGATGAAAAAGTTATATCTCTCCCTACCCAGGTCTAAGGCACTTATTTAATTTCTACTATTGTAGATAAAGTTCGTTTTCTTACATTTTCTCCAGTCTAAGGCACTTATTTAATTTCTACTATTGTAGATGAGCGTCAACCTCTTCTTTTCCGATTTGGTCTAAGGCACTTATTTAATTTCTACTATTGTAGATAAACCGGAATTTTAAAAATTAATATTGTCTAAGGCACTTATTTAATTTCTACTATTGTAGATTCAAATAATTAGATTGACAGACCACCACGTCTAAGGCACTTATTTAATTTCTACTATTGTAGATAGTGGTTGGTCGACCTCTATAATCAGAGTCTAAGGCACTTATTTAATTTCTACTATTGTAGATCCAAATACATTGTAAGCATAGAGGATGTGTCTAAGGCACTTATTTAATTTCTACTATTGTAGATTCAATCTCATTATTATCCTCCAATACTGTCTAAGGCACTTATTTAATTTCTACTATTGTAGATTGAAGGGGCAGTTAGGGTGTTGGTCTCGTCTAAGGCACTTATTTAATTTCTACTATTGTAGATTGAGTGAAGTGTCTCCGTGTGAATGGGTCTAAGGCACTTATTTAATTTCTACTATTGTAGATAAAAAATAAAGAGGTCAGGTGTGGCAACGTCTAAGGCACTTATTTAATTTCTACTATTGTAGATTTAATAAGTCCTCCGACTTACTACCACGTCTAAGGCACTTATTTAATTTCTACTATTGTAGATTTCGCCCCCCGTCCTTCGGAAATTAGAATGTCTAAGGCACTTATTTAATTTCTACTATTGTAGATATTGCTTCGATAGCTTCAGTAACATTGTCTAAGGCACTTATTTAATTTCTACTATTGTAGATTTTTCAAAAATTAATAAGCCGTAAGTGGTCTAAGGCACTTATTTAATTTCTACTATTGTAGATTTAAGGTTTACGGTTGCACGGGTGGTTGTCTAAGGCACTTATTTAATTTCTACTATTGTAGATAACTTTGCGACCACTCCCCAATTTGTGAGTCTAAGGCACTTATTTAATTTCTACTATTGTAGATTGTAGGATGATTATATCTCTGGGTTAGGTCTAAGGCACTTATTTAATTTCTACTATTGTAGATCCTATTGTCGAACACTAAAGCGTCCTTGTCTAAGGCACTTATTTAATTTCTACTATTGTAGATCCGACCCCCTACTGAAATTACAAAAGAGTCTAAGGCACTTATTTAATTTCTACTATTGTAGATACAATCAAGTCATTGAGGACATGGGGGCGTCTAAGGCACTTATTTAATTTCTACTATTGTAGATTATAATTCTATCGGTTATTAGAGGCTTCAGTCTAAGGCACTTATTTAATTTCTACTATTGTAGATAAAGGCAGGCGGTTTTATACAAATAAAGGTCTAAGGCACTTATTTAATTTCTACTATTGTAGATATGCTATCGATTATATAATTAGTAGCGTCTAAGGCACTTATTTAATTTCTACTATTGTAGATATAAAAGTGATTTTATGAGTGAGGTCTGTCTAAGGCACTTATTTAATTTCTACTATTGTAGATAATTGTTTGATTGCTTGAATTGCTTTGGTCTAAGGCACTTATTTAATTTCTACTATTGTAGATAAGCTCAATACGTAAGATAAATATTCTTGTCTAAGGCACTTATTTAATTTCTACTATTGTAGATAATTCCACAGCCTCGCCATTGAAATGAGTCTAAGGCACTTATTTAATTTCTACTATTGTAGATTTTCAGCCCCGCCTGAACGAACTAAAAAGTCTAAGGCACTTATTTAATTTCTACTATTGTAGATATGATGTTGAGGCATGGCTTGATTCAAGGTCTAAGGCACTTATTTAATTTCTACTATTGTAGATCATGAAAGTTGTTGTGAACGGGTTTAATGTCTAAGGCACTTATTTAATTTCTACTATTGTAGATAATAATTCTATCTGTAATTAGAGGCTTTGTCTAAGGCACTTATTTAATTTCTACTATTGTAGATTTAATTGCTGATCTCTGAATTCCTTCAGGTCTAAGGCACTTATTTAATTTCTACTATTGTAGATTTCTTTTGCAAGTAGAATGTTCTGAGGTCTAAGGCACTTATTTAATTTCTACTATTGTAGATAAGTTCCACTCTCTATTCCCCTTCATTGTCTAAGGCACTTATTTAATTTCTACTATTGTAGATCCAACATAATCATAAATGCGCATTATATGTCTAAGGCACTTATTTAATTTCTACTATTGTAGATTATCTACGGCAGATATAGATTACTTATGTCTAAGGCACTTATTTAATTTCTACTATTGTAGATATATTTTCTATATATTCGTTAACTGGTCTAAGGCACTTATTTAATTTCTACTATTGTAGATCTAACAACCCTAACTTACAGTTTCAATCGTCTAAGGCACTTATTTAATTTCTACTATTGTAGATTGAATTGTAAATAGCTTTATAGGTTTTGTCTAAGGCACTTATTTAATTTCTACTATTGTAGATCGATGTAGATGGAATTTTCGATAATATCGTCTAAGGCACTTATTTAATTTCTACTATTGTAGATTCCCGAATTAATCCGATCAAATACCGATTGTCTAAGGCACTTATTTAATTTCTACTATTGTAGATAATTAATTTTTTATCTAAATTTTTAACGTCTAAGGCACTTATTTAATTTCTACTATTGTAGATGCTTTATTTAAATTTCCTTCATCAATAGTCTAAGGCACTTATTTAATTTCTACTATTGTAGATATTTGATTGGTCATTGACAAGATTTTTCGTCTAAGGCACTTATTTAATTTCTACTATTGTAGATACTTGAGGGGATCACGCACTGAGTGCCGTCTAAGGCACTTATTTAATTTCTACTATTGTAGATAAAATCCAGATATGCTTGTAGGGGCTAAGTCTAAGGCACTTATTTAATTTCTACTATTGTAGATTGAACTTAGAATTTATTGAAACTTTTTTTGTCTAAGGCACTTATTTAATTTCTACTATTGTAGATTTGAAATTAGATTTTTCAACCCATGCCTGGTCTAAGGCACTTATTTAATTTCTACTATTGTAGATTCTTATGTTTTGAGTATTAAAAAAAAACGTCTAAGGCACTTATTTAATTTCTACTATTGTAGATAAAGCATGCCCTACATTGAGAATCCGGTCTAAGGCACTTATTTAATTTCTACTATTGTAGATAAAACCCAGACCCCTAACCCTTCTACCGTCTAAGGCACTTATTTAATTTCTACTATTGTAGATAAATGTTTTTTATTATCATGAAGTTTCGTCTAAGGCACTTATTTAATTTCTACTATTGTAGATATTGAAAATTGGAAAAAAGATTATGGAATGTCTAAGGCACTTATTTAATTTCTACTATTGTAGATAGGAATAAAGCTAAAAAAGTGATCACTGTCTAAGGCACTTATTTAATTTCTACTATTGTAGATCTCCTTTACACAATTCAATTTTTTCTTTTGTCTAAGGCACTTATTTAATTTCTACTATTGTAGATTCCAATCCTTCAAAATTGGTTTTTTTCGTCTAAGGCACTTATTTAATTTCTACTATTGTAGATTGCTTCATCAAAATTAGAAAAAGAATTTGTCTAAGGCACTTATTTAATTTCTACTATTGTAGATCCAAACACCATTATTTATTAAATTAAAAGTCTAAGGCACTTATTTAATTTCTACTATTGTAGATCCAAACACCATTATTTATTAAATTAAAAGTCTAAGGCACTTATTTAATTTCTACTATTGTAAGATACGCAGGGTGTAATAAAGGTTCAGTTGATTATCCTGTTAGGAAAACATATTAGGTAAAATACTTGACAAATCATTATTAATATAATATAATTATTAATATGCATAAGAGATACGCATATAAAAAGATAAATATTACATTAAAAATAAAAATTCTTGGACTATGAATCTCTTTAAAAGAACTTATTTTCTTTCAAAAGGATAGAGAAGTACTTGATTTTTTGGTATTTTGGTTTAGTTTCGTGTATTGTGTGGCGAATATATGGGAGATTCTATAGGATTATAGGATTAGATAGTTAGAATTTTAGAAAAGGGAGTTATCGGTGGCAAATCTTTATAATTTTTTTGAATATATTAAAAAATATATTTTTATAGTTTTTGTATTGTTTTTGAGTAGTTTTTTTCAGGGTTGTCCTGATGAAAGTGTTACGGATCCACAGATACCAATGTATACTGTAACTTTTGATTCTATAGATGGATCATCTATTGATTCTCAAAGTGTGAAGGAAGGAGCGAACGCGATTGAACCCACTACTGATCCTACTAAAGCCGATTATGAGTTTTTATTTTGGGCTGATAGCGACGGAAAAGAGTATAGTTTTTCCAATGCCATAACCAACGACCTCACTCTTTATGCCCAATGGATTCGCCTTTATACCGTAACCTTTGATCCTGGAGGTGGATTATCTGTAATATCTCAAAATGTAAGGAAAGGATCAAATGCGATTAAACCTAATGATCCAGTTAGAGCTAATTATAGTTTTGATGGTTGGCACACAAACATTTACAAAGAGTCTATTTATGACTTTTCCACTTCCGTAACTAATGATCTTACTGTTTATGCTAAATGGACATTAGATCCCAGTGACCCTTCTACCGTAACTCATTCATTTATTGTTAATTTTAACGATGGAGTTACTCCAGATCAGACTTATGAGGTTGTTCAAGGCGATACTTTGTTTAACCAACGTTTACTGAGTCCTGAACATCCTGATTCCGCTTATGACTTTTATGGTTGGTATGCAACAGCTGCTGCCGAAGAAGGAGATGAGTATGATGAAAATGCTCCAATAATAAGTAGTGGTTGGACAATTTATGCCAAATGGCTGACCGATGATTTAGAAAAAATTGTTTATTTGAAACAAATACCCGTTGACCTCAGTGAGTATGATCAGCTTACCCGGAACGTTCTTTCTCTTTATGAAGTTGAAGCTGAAGTTGAAGCTCGTTATGTAGATGACCAGGCACAGGGAACCGGATTGGGAGATAAATGGGCTAATGCATCTGATAACCTGGGTCAAATAATAACGGATATAACAGATGCCTCTGAAAGTAAGGTTTATGTTGTATTGGTAACCGGAGAAACTCATACTCCTGCCGCTACAATAGGAATGAAAAACCATGTTGCTGTCATAGGGGGTTATGATCCTGATGGAAGTTGGGAACGTCCTCCTGGAGCGAAAACTATTTTTGATGGAGAAAACCAAAGGAGATTGTTTGCTGCTACAGCAGGGATAGATCGTACCGCCCTTTTCTATGATATTGAGATTTATAAGGGTAAGGGTAGTATTGCTACATCAGACTCGGGATATGGGATGCGTCTTGACACTGCTTCTCCAACTTTATGGAAAGTTATTTTTAATAATAATGGTGATGGTGTTCAATCTGGATCGGGTGGTGGGCTAACCCTTGTAGAATTTTCATATCCGGTTTTGATAGATGTTGAGTTTAGGAATAATCAAGTTAAGACAGGTGGTGCTTTATTTGTTAAGAATTCTTCTATAATTTTATCTAATGTTGAATTTAATAATAATAAGAGTGGAAAGAATGTAACTGACAATGATAGAGGTGGTGCAATGTATGTGCTGATTGAAAAAGATCATGATTCAGGCAAGTATCCGGATATGATTTTAGATGGGGTAACTTTTTCTGCTAATGAGGGATATAAAGGAGGAGGGTTGGCGATTGTAGGTAAGCCAAGTTTGAATAACGATATTTTGCCTATAACTGTAAAGAATGTTGAATTTGAAGATAATACTTCGACAGGTCATGGGGGAGGGGTGTATATAGAAAGCTTGAATGCGTTCTTTGAAAATACTACTTTTGCCAACAACTCTGGTAAGTACGGTGGAGCAATTAATGGTAATGCTAGTTCTCTCGTTTTTGTAAATACAACTTTTTATAACAATGAGGCAGAATTCGGTAGTGTGGCTCGTATGCAGAATACTGAGGGTAACAATGGTGCAGCTCCCCATTTAAGACTTATTAACATTACCGCTGTGGATAATAGTACAAGTAACATAATCAGTGGTGATCTGCATATTACTAGAGATGCTGAATATCAACCCAGCGGAAATGGAGGTAGCACTCAGCTAATAAATTCTATTTTTTGGGATAAGCATATCACTGATCCTGCTCGTCTAATATATGTTGATAATAATAATAGTGTTAGAAAAAACAATCATGAATTGGCTTTAATAAATAGTGCTATAGGAGGAACGGATTCTGTACTGAACGCTCCCGGCTCCGGAGTGGGAGTCTTTGATACTACTCATAATCTGATAGATTATATTACCTATGGAATTATTCATAATAATATGGAATTTGAATCGCTTCAGGATAATGGTGGTACGGTGAAGACTATAAATGTCATGGGAGCCGGACTTGAAGATACTGGTATTTATGTGAAGTGGATTGATATAAATTGGGAGCCATCCGTGAATCTTACTGCAGATTTTTTTTATAGTGAGAATGATAGTGACTGGTATGACAGATTTGAAAATTCAGGATTGGTTGGTCAGATAATATCATTGCCTGACGGAGTCAGAGAGTTAAACTATGTTGATGCTCTTGGTCTTCCTCGTGTTGGTCGCCCTAATTTGGGAGCGGTTGAATAATAAAGTAATCGTGAATTTTTTCGTATTATTTAGATATATTTTGTAAAATTTTTTACTAAACTGCTGACCTTTTATTAAAAGGTATTATGTTTTCTTAATATTTTTACTTATTCTATAGTATAATTGTTAGCAAGAATAAAAAAAAATATATCTATTTTGTTTTTTACGAATGACAGGGTTGGTTTATAAAAAGTATCTATATTTGGATAGCTAAAATAAAAATTTAATTTAAAAAAAGGAATTTGCATATGATTAGTCTTAATGGCTTTTTAGGATACATTAAAAAATATATTTTAATAGTTTTTGTATTGTTTTTAAGTAGTTTGTTAGGAGATTGTTCTGGGGAGGATAATATTACGATTATTTCGATTTATACTGTAACTTTTGATTCTCAGCAAAGTGGGTTATCTGTTGATTTTCAGCATGTAAATAAAGGCTCAAAGGCGATTAAGCCCGCTGATCCTATCAGAGAAGGCTTCCAGTTTTTAAGTTGGGTCAATAGCATCGGAGAAGAATATGATTTTGACAGTTCCATAACCAATCATTTAACCCTTTATGCTAAGTGGGATATAATAACTACTGTAACTTTTAACTCTGTGGGTGGATCGCCTGTTGAGTCTCAAGTTTACGTAGGAATGTCTAAAGCAACAGAACCTCCTGATCCCACCAGGAGTGATTATGACTTTTTAGCCTGGACCAATAGTAGCGGAGAGGAATATGATTTCGATACTATTGTGACCGAAGATATTGTACTTGGTGCTCAATGGATTCGTCTTTATACCATAACC
Organism: Spirochaetota bacterium; assembly: GCA_965224715.1. Lineage (GTDB taxonomy): Bacteria > Spirochaetota > UBA12135 > COTS27 > CAXSBA01. The sequence continues at coordinate 1,238,146 of OZ245054.1, forward strand.
TTTAATCCTAGAGGTGGATCATCTGTAACACCTCAAATTGTAAGGGAAGGGTCAAATGTGATCAAGCCTACCGATCCTATCAGGAGTGGTTATAGTTTTTCTAATTGGACTTACCTGGGAGGATCTGTCTATAACTTTACCAATACTCCCGTAACCGATAATTTAAATCTTTATGGTTCGTGGGCGGTGCTCCCCGGTTACACTAACTATTCCTTAACCATTAATTATAACGATAAAGTTACTTTAGATTTGGTTATTCCAGTTATTGCAGATGAGACTTTTTCTGGTCAAAATTTACTGGATCCTAAACATCCTGATTCCGCTTATGACTTTTATGGTTGGTATACAACAGCTGCTGCCGAAGAAGGAGATGAGTATGATAAAAATACTCCAATAACAAATGATATTACTGTTTATGCCAAATGGCTGACCGATGATTTAGAAAAAATTGTTTATTTGAAACAAATACCCGTTGACCTCAGTGAGTATGATCAGCTTACCCGGAACGTTCTTTCTCTTTATGAAGTTGGAGCTGAAGTTGAAGCTCGTTATGTAGATGACCAGGCACAGGGAACCGGATTGGGAGATAAATGGGCTAATGCATCTGATAACCTGGGTCAAATAATAACGGATATAACAGATGCCTCTGAAAGTAAGGTTTATGTTGTATTGGTAACCGGAGAAACTCATACTCCTGCCGCTACAATAGGAATGAAAAACCATGTTGCTGTCATAGGGGGTTATGATCCTGATGGAAGTTGGGAACGTCCTCCTGGAGCGAAAACTATTTTTGATGGAGAAAACCAAAGGAGATTGTTTGCTGCTACAGCAGGGATAGATCGTACCGCCCTTTTCTATGATATTGAGATTTATAAGGGTAAGGGTAGTGTTGCTACATCAGACTCGGGATATGGGATGCGTCTTGACACTGCTTCTCCAACTTTATGGAAAGTTATTTTTAATAATAATGGTGATGGTGTTCAATCTGGATCGGGTGGTGGGCTAACCCTTGTAGAATTTTCATATCCGGTTTTGATAGATGTTGAGTTTAGGAATAATCAAGTTAAGACAGGTGGTGCTTTATTTGTTAAGAATTCTTCTATAGTTTTATCTAATGTTGAATTTAATAATAATAAGAGTGGAAAGAATTTGAATGAAGATGGTAGAGGTGCAATGTATGTGCTGATTGAAAAAGATCATGATTCAGGCAAGTATCCGGATATGATTTTAGATGGGGTAACTTTTTCTGCTAATGAGGGATCTCAAGGAGGAGGGCTGGCGATTATAGGTGAATCAAGTTTGGATAACGATATTTTGCCTATAACTGTAAAGAATGTTGAATTTGAAGATAATACTTCGACAAGTCATGGGGGAGGGGTGTATATAAAAAACTTGAATGCGTTCTTTGAAAATACTACTTTTGCCAACAACTCTGGTAAGTACGGTGGAGCAATTAATGGTAATGCTAGTTCTCTCGTTTTTGTAAATACAACTTTTTATAACAATGAGGCAGAATTCGGTAGTGTGGCTCGTATGCAGAATACTGAGCATGCCGGTGGTGAAGCTCCCCATCTAAAATTTATTAATATTACCGCTGTGGATAATAATACAACTGACGAAAACAGTGGTGATGTAGATATAATGGCTGATTATACAGGAACAGATGGAGGTTCAACTCAGTTGATAAATTCCTTATTTTGGGATGAAAATTTTAATGATAAAGGTGTACTGATAAATGTTAATGTCGACAATAAGAGAACATCAAGCCACCATAAGCTTGATTTAATGTCTAATGTGTTGGAGAATTTAACGGAAATAAGGATAAATGGTGGAGATGACTATGTAGATTTCAATAACATGGGTATGATGACCGAAAATCCTATTCTTGATTCTCTTAAAAATAATGGCGGTATGGTAAAGACTATATCTATTAGTGCTCAAGCAATGATAGATGCCGGTGTTTATGTGAAGGGGGTTGTTGCAGACTGGCTATTTTACTATAGTGAAGATGATAGCATTTGGTATAGGATGAATGATTTGAGTGATTCTTCAGTGGTTATCTTGCCTGCGGAAGCTGAAAGATTGAATTATACTGATGCTCGTGGTTTTGATCGTGTTGGAAGGCCTGATATAGGGGCTTACGAAGTACAACCATAGTTATAAATTTTTTAAGGATGAGAAATATGTTTGTTTTTTTAAAAGATATTAAAAAAAGTATTTTAATTGCTTTTACTGTATTGTGTTTAAACGTTTTTTTTCTTAGTTGCTCTAAAGAAGGGATTTTGGAGCAATTCTTATTAGAAAATATTGTAGAATATACTGTGACCTTTAATTCTGTAGATGGGTCGTCCGTTGATTCACAAACAGTAAACGAAGGATCAAGAGTTACTAAACCTGCTGATCCTATCAAAGCTGGCTATAAATTTTTGTCTTGGACTAATAGTGTGGGAGAAGAATATGATTTTTCCATCACTGCCGTAACCAACGATCTTATGCTTGGTGCTAAGTGGATCCGCATTTATACTATAATCTTTGACTCTGACGGTGGATCATCTGTTAACTCTCAAAGTGTGAAGGAAGGAACGGACATGATTGAACCTACTGATCCTATCAGAGACGGTTATGAATTTTTATTTTGGGCCAATAATATCGGAGAAGAGTATGATTTTAGTCTCGATATAACCAATGATATTACCCTTACGGCTCAATGGGTTCGCGTTTATGAAGTAAGTTTTAGTTCTTTAAATGGCTTGAATCTTCAAGACACAACTGTAAGAGAAGGCTCGAATGCGATTGAGCCTCCTGATCCTATCAGAAATGGTTATGTTTTTGAGCATTGGTCTACAAATACAAATATTAATGAGATAGGAGATGCCTATGATTTTGCTATTGCTGTAAGTAATGATATCAGGTTTTATGCTAAATGGACATTGGATCCTGCTTTTAACTCCTTTACTTTAACTATTAATTATAACGATAATTTAACTTCGGATCAATCGATTACTGTTGCTTCAGATGATACTTTGTTTAACCAAAATTTACTGGATCCTAAACATCCTGATTCCGCTTATGACTTTTATGGTTGGTATACAACAGCTGCTGCCGAAGAAGGAGATGAGTATGATGAAAATGCTCCAATAACAAGTGATGTTACTGTTTATGCCAAATGGCTGACCGATGATTTAGAAAAAATTGTTTATTTGAAACAAATACCCGTTGACCTCAGTGAGTATGATCAGCTTACCCGGAACGTTCTTTCTCTTTATGAAGTTGGAGCTGAAGTTGAAGCTCGTTATGTAGATGACCAGGCACAGGGAACCGGATTGGGAGATAAATGGGCTAATGCATCTGATAACCTGGGTCAAATAATAACGGATATAACAGATGCCTCTGAAAGTAAGGTTTATGTTGTATTGGTAACCGGAGAAACTCATACTCCTGCCGCTACAATAGGAACGAAAAACCATGTTGCTGTCATAGGGGGTTATGATCCTGATGGAAGTTGGGAACGTCCTCCTGGAGCGAGAACTGTTTTTGATGGAGAAAACCAAAGGAGATTGTTTGCTGCTACAGCAGGGATAGATCGTACCGCCCTTTTCTATGATATTGAGATTTATAAGGGTAAGGGTAGTGTTGCTACATCAGACTCGGGATATGGGATGCGTCTTGACACTGCTTCTCCAACTTTATGGAAAGTTATTTTTAATAATAATGGTGATGGTGTTCAATCTGGATCGGGTGGTGGGCTAACCCTTGTAGAATTTTCATATCCGGTTTTGATAGATGTTGAGTTTAGGAATAATCAAGTTAAGACAGGTGGTGCTTTATTTGTTAAGAATTCTTCTATAATTTTATCTAATGTTGAATTTAATAATAATAAGAGTAAAAAGGATTTGTTTGAAGATGGTAGAGGTGTGATGTATGTGCTGATTGAAAAAGATCATGATTTAGGTAAGTATCCGGATATGATTTTAGATGGGGTAACTTTTTCTGCTAATGAGGGATCTCAAGGAGGAGGGTTGGCGATTGTAGGTGAACCAAATTTGGATAACGATATTTTGCCTATAACTGTAAAGAATGCTGAATTTAAAGATAATACTTCGACAAGTTATGGGGGAGGGGTGTATATAAAAAACTTGAATGCGTTCTTTGAAAATACTACTTTTGCTAACAATAGAGTTGACGGCAGAATTGAAGTTATAACTGACCAAGTACAGCAGAACCCCCCCTTCGGTCCTTTTGTAAACGTCTATACTACTAATATTCACGAGGGCTTTGGTGGAGCAATTTATAATGATGGTACTTTTCTCACTTTTGTAAATACAACTTTTTATAACAATGCGGGAATTAAGGGTGCTTTAGCTCTTATGAGGAATACTGATGGTTCCCCTGGTCAAGCTCCTCGTCTAAACCTTATTAACGTTACCGCTTCAGGGAACCCCTCTTCTGACGCTGACTCAGCTGCTATACATATTGACAACGCTGCTTATCATACGCCAACAGGAGAAGGAAGTTCAGTTTGGCTGATAAATTCTATTTTTTCTGATTCTGGAAATAAGCCACTGGTATTTATTGATAATAAAGACAGTGATGATTATGAAAAGCATAATCTTTATTTATTGTATAGTACAGTGGATAAAGATTATGCTGCGTTGAATGAACCGTCTGGTTCTGCTGCGATAATGTCTGAAAATAGTGATATTTCTCAAATAGGATACTTTCACTATGGAATGGTTGACTATGATCCCATTTTGGGAATGTTAGATGACAATGGTGGCAGGGTAAGAACGATGTCTGTTGCTTCTGACCCAAGAATAGATGATGGAGGTCTTTATATACAATGGAGAAAAGATATATCTAGATTTTATTATAGTGAAGATAATAGTCATTGGTATGCAGATATTAATGAAAATGGGTTGGCTAGTCAAATAGGTTACTTGCCTGCAGAAGCTGAAAGATTGAACTATACTGATGCTCGTGGTTTTGATCGTGTTGGAAGCCCTGGTCTGGGAGCGTTTGAAAATCAATAAATAGCTCTACTTAGGTGGGTGTCTTTGACTTTATTTTTTTCCTTATTTTGCTAAAACGCTTTTGATAACATGATGACAGTTACAGTTACACTAGGCTTGGATTATTTATAAAAAATTATTCATTTCTAAATCTTAAACGTGATTGCCACTTAATGAATGATTATCATTAATGATAATATTATTCTATGATAAGATTAAGATTAGGTTATCGTGTTTGGTTTGAAAAAACTTTTTATTGATAACTATACAACCGGAGACCTGAATCGCCTTAAAAGACGGAGAACATAAGATTTCCAACTTTTATGGCTGTGGGTTATCCATTCTTTTATTTTTGAATAAAAGATACCAGGCTGAACACGATACCTTTCATTGATTTTTCTCAATTCGTTTTCGATATTTATTAACAGTTCGACGGGCAATAGGATAACCAAGTTCCTTAAGCATTATTGTTATTTTTTGATCACTTAATTTATAATCTGAAAATTCCTTGATGATAGCTTTGATTTTTTCTTCAATCAGTTTTGGAGAAATCTTTTTTCCATTAAGATAAACAGGTAGGGAAAACATTTCTCTCAGTCGAAAGGTACCCCAGTCAGTGGACACGTATTTACTGTTGACCAAACGACTGAAGCTTCCTTTGTCGATACCCAAATCCTTGGCTACGTCTCCCATCCGACAGGGCTGAAGCCGGCTAAACCCTTCGATGAAAAAATCTTTCTGTTTTTCTACAAGATAATCGATGATTTTTTTCAAATTGCTTTCCCGAAAACTTATCGCTTGAATTAAAATGACTGCTTCTTCATTCTTCTTTTTAAGATAAAGCTTAGCTGTCTTATCGGTAAAAGATTTATTTTTTAGCGATTTGTTTATTACATCCTTTAAAAGACGAATTCTGGGGACGGTTTCACGATTGATCATCACTTCCAAATATCCTTCTTGATATTTGATGACTACATCGGGAACAATGATACTGTTATCAAATTCGCCTTTATTACTACGATTTCTTAAAGGATAGGGATCTACAGTGTTGATTAAACCAACAGCAGCCTTAATTTTTTTGATAGTTACATTAAGCGATTTAGCAATAGGGGTATATTGTTTTTTGGAAAGGAGTGGAAAAAAGTTACGAATAATTTTAATTGAAAGATCATTCTCAGTAAGGCCTCTCCGCAATAACTGTATGATTAAGGAGTCTTCAACTCCAGAACAAACAACTCCTGGAGGATCTAGATTTTTCTTAAGTATTTCCCAAATTCTTGAGAAATTTTTTTTAGAAAAACCCATCTCTTTTCTTACATTTTCCGCCTCTTCATCATCAATATATCCTTTTTCACCGATAAGAGAAATAATTGTTTCAGCAATCACACGGTCAGGAGTGGATAATTCCAGCCAATCTAATTGTTCCAGAAGGTCGCCGGTTAATGATTGATCTTGACTAGGGTTAATAGCTTCCAAAATGTTTTTATTTTCATCTATACTTACTTGGGTTTGACTGTTGTAATAGTCGCCAATTTCCAAAGGATTATTGGCAATACCATTTTGTTCCTCCGTTTGAGAGTCATTGGAAAGTTCTCTTTCCAGGAAAGGATTATCATTCAATGCTTCTTCAACTTTGGAAGCCAATTCCAACTGTGAGAGCTGAACAATTTTCTGAATGGGGATAATCTTATTGAGGGGGATAGCTGCGGGAAGTAGAGCTGCTTTAGGGGAAAGATCAGTACTGTGGTTAGGAGCTATGTTCGGGTAATTTTTCTTATTGGCCATATACCCACACCCCCTGTAATTTTGATAGACTTTTAAAAGTTTCTAGGCTTGAGATCCAAGATATATTTTACAAACCTTCTGAATTAACTTATCTATAAATATCAAAGTTGAAAATCTTCTCCCAAATAAATTTCTTTAGCTTTCTTATTATTCACTAATTGTTTAGCTGTACCCTTTAAGATAACTTTTCCTTCAGACATGATATAAGCTCTTGAGACAATCTTTAAGGTCTCTCGGACATGATGATCGGTAACAAGGATTCCAATATTCATACTTTGAATATGTTTGATCACTTCTTGAATATCCTTCACAGCAATCGGATCAACTCCCGCAAAGGGTTCATCAAGAAGAATAATTTTAGGTTCACAGGCTAATGAACGGGCGATTTCAACCCGCCGACGTTCCCCACCGGATAAAGTATAACCTAATTGTTTTGCTACATGACTTACCTTTAACTGGTCTAAAATTTCATAAGTTCTTTCTTTTCGTTTATCTTTAGGATATTGACGCGACTCCAAAATACACATCACATTATCATGAACGGTAAGTTTTCTAAACACAGATGGCTCTTGGGGAAGATAGCCAATGCCCATAGAAGCTCTCTTATGCATAGGGTATTTAGTGATATCTACTTGATCAAAGATAACTTTTCCTAAATTAGGTCTGATAAGTCCGACCGCAGTATAGAAACTAGTTGTTTTGCCAGCGCCGTTTGGACCTAGAAGACCGACAACCTCTCCTTGACCCACTTCAAAACTAACATCATTGACAACCTTTTTTTTATTGTAAGTTTTAGTGATATGATTGATTTGAAGAGTATGGGGCTTTAAAGGTAAATCCTCTGTAAAAGTTTGAGAAAAATTGTTGAGGGCTACTGTTTTCCTATTCGAAAGTTTATGACTGGACTTCTTAGAACTAGTTTTTTTACGATTCGATTTAGACTGAATTAAAGGCTTATTTGAAGACTTCGTGATCTTCTTAGGATTAGAAGATTTTATTTTGCGATTAACCGTTTTTGATGTAACAGGAGAAAGTTTTTTTTTTGTTGACTGATTTTTTTTCTGAGTTGTTTTTTTAGGCATAGCTAAACTTTATTGGTCTAAAAAATCTTCTGGAATGAAGTTACCCTCTACATCGTTCCCCAAGGTCATTGTATTTTCAATCACATCAAAATACACTTCTTCAGAGTTAAATTCACTACCTTCCTTGTCCCTAACCAATGGACTTCCATAGAGAGTAAATTTATTCAAATCTGGTTCATAAATTCCTAAAGCGGATTCAGCTTGATTTTCTCCATTATCAATCTTAACCTTACCCTTAGCATAAAGTATATCCTCTTTGCCGAAACTCTCTAAAAGATCAGCTGTGACCACTGTTTCATTACCATTCCCACTCCATACTATTTTTGCTTCATCACTGACATAGGAATAGTCTTCATCTACTTGATGTCTGAGATAATGTGAAGTGATAACATATGTATCTATGTAATTCACCACTTCAACATTACTGTAACATTCTACAGTATTGGTATTATTTCCAAAAATATATTTACCTTCATCACACTCAATGGTAGAACTGATATCGTCTGTGGATTTATCGATACTTTCGGTCAAAACATTGGTGTGAAATAAACTAATCCCTTCTTTACGGAAAAATTCCATCGTGTCTGAATAAACAAAAATTTGATTGCTAACGTTACGATTATTGATTAGGTAAGGATTGTCTTTTAAAAATCCATATTCAGTTATCAAGTTATATAACATATAATCAGCGAAAATATCTATCCTATTTTTTCTATCAACCAAATGTACTTGATCAATGCATTCAAAAGTTCTCTCTTCTCCAGAGAAATAATAGAAGGCTTCTTGACAATTTAAATAATCTTCAAGCTTAGGTACTTTAGGGGTACGGGGTGTGTTTTGTGATAGTACTTTATCTTCAAAAATGTAGATATTATCTTTCAAATAAGAAGTTCTATTACTGTTATTGAATTGAATATAATCAGCATAAACCAAATTCTTAGCTTCATTTTTACTATCAGGACTTATTAGAACAGGTTTTTCTTTAGCCCATCCTTGATCAGAATTAAGATCATAGAAGAGGTAATCAGAATAAAGCTTATTCCTATTTTTAAGGTTGATATAGACAACATCGCGAAACCCCTCAAAAGCATTAGATTGTGATAAAAAATGATATCTTACTTCCTGAGCCTGTAGGCGATTTACCATGCGATTATTGATGAACTCTATTGCCTCTACGTTATTACTCATAATACTGTAGCCCAATTCATGATAATTTTCTATATAATCAGCAGTTCCTTTAATTCGATTGGTAGGAGAATTCTCACGAATAAATTGAACTCTTTTCTTGGCTTCAAGATGACTATATTCTTTTTGTATATAGTAAATTAATTTATCCCCATAGAAATAAGATTGATTAGCTGCCATGAATACAATCACATCCTCGAAACAAGTAAAGGTGTCATTGGAATTCACAGTATTATAGAAAATCTCGCCACGACTACAGGTAGTTGTAGAGTTGGTGATCCCATTACTTTTTTCTCTTTCTACAATACGAACATCATTTCTAAGGCTGATGAATTTTCTCTGTCGATCTATGTCCATACGTTTGGAATAAAAATACACATCTTTTTTGCCACTCTGATCAATAAAATAGGGCTTCTTTTTCACATAACCTTTCCCTGTTTGTAAACGATAAAAAAAATAATCTGAAAAAACTCGACTTTCCTCTTGTGGGTTATAGATAATCACATCACGATTACATTCCAACTCATCTTGTGAGCTTTCAGCATAGATATATTTCATACTGTAACAATCTAACCGTAGATTAGTTTGTTTATTTTCGATATCGATCAAGACTACTTCATTGGTGAAGTACATGGTCTCATTCTTTTGATAGATTTTCATATAATCCGAAAACATATAACGTTCATTGGTTGGGTTTTTCTGATGATAGAAGACATCTCCCGTAGCTAAGATCTCCTCTTTCGGATTATCGAAAAGGAAATATTTTGACTTCAAGATACTATTATCAGACTTACTTTCTAAAATCACGTTATTAAAACACTCTAAATATTTTGTTTCAATGAATATCTTAGAGCGATCACAAGTTAGTACTGAATCACCCAGAGAGTTTTGTTCACGAGCGGATTGATTATCTCTATTTTTTTTCTTTTGTTCTGGTGAATCTTCAATTCGGACGTTCCTATCCATAACCATAAGGTCATTATTTTGGTCAATATCAATGGTATCAGCACTAAACCATTGCTCTTTGGTTTTTAAAATGGCATTTTTTATTAACACTATTTTATTATTGGCGGTGGAATAATCAGCGTCTTGAGATACGGTATTGATCGGCTTGTCAGGGTTTTTACTGATTTTCATCCGAGTGTTTCCTCGAGCTTTAATAGACCCTACTTTAGTATTAGCTTCAAAAGTATCTGAGAAAATGATGACTTTATCTTTTTTATTTTCAATAGAGGGATTTTTCTTGACATAAACCGTATTTCTCTCAGTCAAGAATTTTACATAATCTCCCTTGTAGAGCACACCTTGTTCTCGGTCAAGAAAGGAGACATTTTTAAAAGCTTCTGCATAATCCTGGTTTTGATACCAAATAATTTTATTTGCTTTGAGTCCTTGGGTGCCTTTACGAATAAAGGCATTTCCTGTAATGGTAATGATCTTTTTTTTTTGTTGAATCCTAATTTGATCCCCCTCATAGTAAACCGTATTCTTACTATCGTTTTGGGCCCAGACCGGAGTAAGAATATTTACTATAATAAAAATAAGAATAAAAGGAGTAAAAATGTAGGGAATTCCAATCAAATTTTTGAAATTATAAACTCCTAAACTAAAATTCTGAGTAAAAGTGTAGGAAATTTTAATCAAATCCTTGAAAGAAATCATTTTCTTGATTATCACCAATTTGCCCACTTACTTTTGACTTAAATTCAATATCCCCCAATTCTTGATTGGCACTGAAACCGATCCCACTTAAAATAGATCCATCTTTTTTTATAATTTTAACATAATAAGGAGAAGTAAATCTTTTAATTTTATCATTCCAGTAAAAATATTTCCCTTGGATTATTGTTTGACTACTATTAACAATAACCACATCTTTTTCAAGAACAATATTACTCGTATCATTTTCTAGAGTTGCATATTTCGCTATTGCTGAAGAAGTTTCTTGTCCCGATTCATTATAATTCTTGAAATCAATCATTGTTAAGTAAGTTCGCTCCTTCTTTTCGAAAAGTTCAGCAAAATCTGATTTTAAAATCCATTTTAAAGTACCCCTGTCATATGAAGTAACCTGGTAATTACTAATAAAAAGATCAGGAATTTTATTTTGGCTTTCACTAAAAATACTTGTACGAGTTCCAACGTTAGAATCAAATTCACCACAACTGAATAGACTAAATATTACAGTTGTAAAAAATATTAAATTCCTAATCTTTTTTAACACTTCAATTTACTCTTCATCCAAAATCAAGTATTTTTCAATATTGTAATCGTATTACCCACCACTTAAAATAGTAACTTATAAAGTTTATCATCATAATAGTTATGATGAATAAAATTTTTTAAACCTAACTTTAAATAATATACCGCAAATAATTAAAAATTCAAAATTTTAAACTATCGGTTATATTATATAATATAGTATTATCGGAAGAAATAATCAACTTTGTTATTTCTTGACTATTCTTTACTTATATTGGCTTACTTTGTGGTTAGTTCTCTTTATTCCTCCTTAAAAGGGAAGGAATGAGTTAGAGCAATTAAAAAGTTACACAAAGAAAGGAGATAGCCTTTATTGGAGTTTTATAAATTTCTTTGGCAGTCAGAAATATATTAAGTAGTTAGAGACTAAGTTAATGTTATAATTTATGATTATATTTAGTGTAAGAAATGGGTATTCAAAAAGTAAAAAAATCTAAGTCGAAAACCATGATTCGGAGAAGAGGAAATGATAAGCGAGCTTTTCATGCTGTTTCTAAATGTCCTGAATGTGGTAAGTTAAAAGTTCCTCATCGAGTATGTAGTTTCTGTGGAAGCTATAAGGGACGAACCATAGTCAAGATGGATTGATCCCTTTATAAAAGATACAACCGATATTGGAATTTTTTTTAAATAAATATTTACAAAGTAAACTATTCATATAATAAACGATAATGGGTATCACCGCTCAAACATCGTTATCTGTCGAACAAGTTTGTAGGAAATCCAAGGAGTCTTCTTTATTTCTAGCTGGGTTGACCGCTGAAAGAAAAAATATTTTTCTCAAATCATTGGCAAACCGCCTTTTGGTAGAAACCGACAGCATTATTAAACATAACCATAAGGATCTCACCGATGGAGAAAAGGCAGGACTCACATCTTCACTTATCGACCGACTTCGCCTTGATAAAGAGCGAATTAAAACCTTGGCGGCTTCAGTTATGGAAGTGGCAAGTCTCCCCGATCCGGTTGGGGAAATAAGTAATGGAGTTATTAGACCCAATGGTTTAAAGGTATATCAAGAGAGAGTTCCTCTCGGTACGATTATGGTAATCTTTGAATCCCGCCCCAATGTAACCGTTGATATATCGGCTTTAGCTATCAAAAGTGGAAATGCGGTCATCCTCAAGGGTGGTAAAGAAGCTATTGCTACCAATTCTATTCTCACCCAAATCATTCAAAAAACTTTAGATGCTGAAGGGCTACCGTCCTCTGCGGTCAATCTCGTACCTACCTCCGACCGAGAAGAACTTAAAAAGTATTTACAACAAACCTCCTTTATCGATGTGGTAGTCCCCAGAGGTGGAGAAAAGCTCATTGAATGGGTGAGTGAATATTCGCGAATTCCGGTAATAAAGCACGATAAAGGACTTTGTCATCTCTTTATCGACAATATTATCCCAGATAGAGAGGTTACAGATTTTCATAGAATAGTCAATGAGGTAACCGTCAACTCTAAGGTGCAAAGGCCAGGTGTGTGTAATGCCATCGAAACCCTCCTCATTCACTCCGATTATCCTTATACCGAAGAAGTCCTTGCCTCGCTATCCAACCATGGGGTGGAATTAAGGTTAGATAAGAATCTCTATGGAACCTATTCAGGATATTCCTTAGCCCAAGAGGAGGACTGGATGACCGAATATCTTGACCTCATCCTCTCAGTTAAATCTGTACGGAATACCCAAGAAGCGGTGAATTGGATCAATCATTATAGCTCTCATCACACCGATGTGATTTTGAGTCAAAATCATTCTAACATTATTTATTTTCAAAAGCATGTGGATTCATCCTGTGTGATGGTGAATGCCTCTAGCCGCTTTAATGATGGAGGTATGCTCGGGCTTGGTGCTGAAGTGGGAATATCCAACCAAAAACTTCATGTTCGTGGACCAATGGGAATCCGTGACCTTACTTGCCTTAAATATCAAGTTGAAGGAAGTGGACAAGTCCGCACTTAATCCTAATCCAATGCCAAGATGTTAAGGTGTCTCCTATTTCACAAATATCATCACATCCTCTCCTAATCTTTGCCCATCCCGGTGAAGCTCAGGTTTTTATTAAAAGAGATCATCTCCACAAAAATCAAAAAATTTCGGGACTCTATCAGGGTAAGGATTATCATCTTCTCATTACCGGAGGAAGTGGAGTAAAAACATTATTATTGCTCACCCGAATACTAGCCTCAAGCAAATCGAACCAATATACTGAGCTAATAAACCTTGGTATTGCAGGTGCTCTTTCATCGGAAATAAAATTATTCAATATCTATAAGATAGCTACGGTATATGCTTATCAGGAAGGGAAGCCGGTTTTTGAGAGTTTTCCTCTTATCCCCCCCTGTCCCCGTACTTCAAATATTTGTGATTGTATTACAGTAACTTCTCCGGTAAGCCATCCCCGAAGGCGTCAAAAGATATCTCCCTTTGCTGACATCGCCGATATGGAATTATGGTGGATTGCCTATGTCGCTAGGGAATTCTCACTTTCATTAAAAGCGGTCAAGATCGTTTCTGATAACGCTCTTAGCCCCTCTCAAAAAAAGAATCAGTCTCAATCAACACTCTATTCACAAAAACTTTATGAATATTATTGTGAAAAATTATTAGATAGTTCTCCACCTATTTCAAACAAAAATGTATACAAAAGAGAAGAAAAAGAAAAAATTGAAAAGATAAAAAATAAAATAATCTCCAATCTAGTGAAAAGTCAAGGAATTAACCACCTTACCCAAAGTCAAAGCCAGATTATCGATACGCTTATAACCCAACTTATCAAAAGAGACATAGATAAAATATCCATTGAAGCTATCAGTCTCGATAAACAGGATCATATAAAAAAGATTATTTCTTTACTCAAGATTAAAAATCTTTCTGGTGTATATAACCCAAAACTTAACTCTAAAGAAAAAGCTAATCAATTAATCCAGAAGCTCAAAGAATTAATTTTCCCCATTTCCCAAAAATACCAGAATAAAATGAGAGAATTAACCCAAGTTAAAGGCATTAAAATTGATTATGATCCCAGGCTTGAAACATCACAGATATCTATATCTTTTACCGCTTCCACCATAAAGGAGTGGGAGAAGAAAAAACAGACTCTAAATAATGTTCCGGTAGAAGAAATTCTATCCCTTTTAAACGGTTACGATCATGTTTAAAAAAATTTTTGTTGAAGAGGCCGTTCAAGATCACCCGCGTACCCTAAGACTTCTTTCCCAATTTAAAAAAAAGCCAATACTGATTCGCAAAGTGGAAGATATTTTTGGACGAGTTAATAAAAGACATACCGAAAAGGACTATAATCTGTTTCTTTTCATCGGAAGAAAGGAAGGGGATTTAGTCAAAAAAGCTCCCCCGGCTTATGGGTTTAAAAAAAATGAAAGGCATTTTTATTTCATCCATGCCTATAATTGTATCTATAATTGTCGATATTGTTATCTTCAAGGATATTTTTCATCACCGGACCTAGTGGTATTTGTTAACCATGAAGAGATCATAGACGAAATGGGAAATATTCTATCCCAATATCCCAGGGAAAGGATTTGGTTTCATGCAGGGGAGTTCAGTGATTCCCTAGCTTTTCCCTTTCATGCCCAGGAATGGTCTCTTTATTGGAATTTTTTTCGTCATAACCTTAATGCACTCTTGGAATTACGAACCAAATCCAATCAAATCCGTTATCTTGATGAATTAGAGCCGCTTCCCAATGTGATCATAAGTTTTTCTCTCAATCCACCTGCTATCGTTCGTAAGTATGAGAACAAAACCCCTTCCACCGAAAAACGTTTACAAGCGATGAGGTCATTGGCTTTCCGGGGTTATAAACTGGGAATACATCTTGATCCTGTTATCTATAATCCAAATTTTGAACTTCAATATGGAACCCTTATTAATGAGATAAGTCAACTTCCATTAAAGAATATCAGTTATATTTCTTTAGGGACTATGCGTTTTAATCGGAATTTTTTTAAAAAAAATCCGCAGCATCAAAACCTTATCGGAGAAGAAATGATCACCGGTTTTGATAATAAAACTCGCTATCTTCGTCCCTTACGTTTAAAAATGGCTGCATTTATCAAAAGCCGATTAATGGATGGGGGATATCCAGAAAAAAATATCTATTATTGTATGGAGGAAGAACCGGTCTAACGTTAGACAAATCTAAAAGGTTGCAGGAATATTAAGAACCATTGATCTTCTACTTTTCTACACTTTCTTAAAATATTGAGAGAGAAATATCAAGGAAAAACTTCTCACTTAACTCGAACGGCTTTACCTTGAGAACGAGGAATGGAACCATTGGGCTCAATGATAACTTTACAACTTACTCCTATCAGACTTTTGATTTTATGTTGGAGAGTTCCGGCTTGTAGGGCATTCCCTCCTGGTCTGAGTTCAACAAAAATACGAAGGTCATTAAGATGCTTTTCTTGTATCACCTGAACTTGATAAACTGGCTCAAAGTCAGGAATAGAAAGGATCAATTCTTCAATTTGGGAAGGGAAGATGTTTACTCCACGAATGATCAGCATATCATCACTTCTCCCTTTGATTCGATCAATTCTTCTCATGGTTCGACAAGTAGGAGGAAGAATTCGGGTTAGATCACGGGTGCGATAACGTATCAAGGGTGATACTTCCTTAGTTAAAGTGGTGAAAACCAGTTCACCTTCTTCCCCATCAGGAAGAACTTCTCCGGTTTCCGGATCAATGATCTCGGGATAAAAATAATCTTCCCAAACGGTTAGATTATCCTGGGTTTCAAAACACTCTTGAGCAACTCCAGGCCCCATAATTTCGGAAAGGCCATAAATGTTGATGGCTTTGGTAGTAGTATGTTCCTCAATATAATCTCTAACCGATTCCGTCCAAACCTCAGCTCCAAAAATACCGACTCGTAGAGACCATTTCTTAGGATCATAGCCTAGTTTGTGAGCTTGTTCAATGAGGTTAAGAAAATAAGAAGGTGTTGCCATTATGAAGTCAGGTTTTATATCTTGGATGAGAAGAAGTTGTCTTTCAGTCATACCTCCAGAAACCGGAATAACCATAGCTCCTAGCTTTTCCGCCCCATAGTGAGCTCCTAAGCCACCGGTGAAAAGGCCATAACCATAGGAAATATGCACTACACTGTTTTCATCTCCTCCCGTTGCCCGGATACTTCTAGCCATACAATGGGCCCAATCATCGATATCTTTTTGACTATAACCGACTACAGTGGGCTTGCCGGTCGTGCCACTGGAAGCATGAATGCGAACCACATCTTTCATCGGTCTAGCAAACATCTTAGTAGGATAATTTTTACGTAGATCATCTTTCATGGTAAAAGGAAAACGAGACAGATCGGAAAGAGTTTTGAGGTTGGTTGGATGAATACCCACCTCATCAAATTTTTCTTTATAGAAAGGGATATTTTTATAGCAGTGATTTAAACTCCATTGCATACGTTTCAACTGTAAGTTGATGAGTTCATCACGACTAGCTCTCTCGATTTTATCCAATGGATTCAAATTAGGTTTAAACGGTTTCATTATAACTAACCCCCTATTATATTTCTATAAAATTTTTTTATCAGTAACAAAGGCCTTTCCTCGAAAAAGGGCAATAAGTTTGTCTTCTTGGTTAAATACTTCGATATCATAAATTCCGGTACTACGTCCCCGTTTTCTTTCCTTCCCCAAAGCTCGAAGGCGGTCGCCGATAGTGGCAGAGGTTAGAAATTCAATCTCGCTCCCCATGGCTAAAGTAATACGATCATAACTGTTACAAGCATAGGCAAAGGTAGTATCGGCCAGAGTAAAAATAACACCTCCATGACAGATATTGTGCCCATTGACCATATTTTCTTTTACTTGCATTTTCATCTCAGCCATCCCAGGGCTCACTTTCACTAACTCTATCCCCAATCTCCTACAAAAAGAATCTTGAGAAAACATTTTTTTCGCAGACTTTTTAGCAATTTCTTCAGAACTGTTCATAAAAATTTATTTATGATAGATGACTATTGTCCTCAGTGATTATATTTTCTTTTTTTGTCTTTAATTAGATCAGAAGAAGAACAATCTCTCAATATTAATTATACATTAAACTGGGAAGCCAAAGACTAATCGTTGGTATGGCTAAAAGAATGATGAGACGAATAATATCTGCTATCCAAAATGGAGTTACCCCCCGAAAAATCTGTTTGGGAGTAACATGTGGCATGACACTGGACATCACGAATACATTAAGACCTACGGGCGGAGTAATGAGGCTGATTTCTGTAACTACCACGACCATAATTCCAAACCATACCAAATCAAAGCCTAGTAACTCTACAATGGGAAAAAATAAGGGGACCGTGAGAAGAATCATCGATAAACTTTCAAGGATCATTCCCAAAATAATATAGATGAACATCATCATCATGATAACCAGGTAGGGGTTGATGGATAAATTTTGGATAAAGCTAGTGAGTTCCTCTACTATCCCACTACGGTTGATAAAACGAGAGAATATCATGGAGCCAATAAGTAGGGAAAAAAGTCTAGTAGAAGTGATGGCAGAGTCCTTAAGGAGGTTGACCAAAATAGGTATGGTGAGGGTACGGCGATAAAGAGCTATCAGAAAACCTCCGAAAGCCCCGATCCCCGCGCCTTCAGTTGGAGTAAACACTCCCCCGTAAATACCTCCCATAATCAAAGTGAAAAGGAAAAGCGTGGCCAAAATATTTTTCATCGCTCGCCATCGAACTCGAAAACCTTGCTTCTCTCCAGTAGGTCCAGCTTGGGGATTTTTCCATATTACATAGCGAACTGCTACCAAATATAAGAATAAGCCTAAAAGTCCAGGAAAAAATCCAGCTACAAAAAGTTCTCGAATACTTTGTTGGGCAATAAGTCCATAGATGATAAGGATCACACTGGGAGGGATTAATATTCCCAAAGTACTTCCCGCGGCAATGGAAGCACTGGCAAGACCGGTTTGATAATTAAGTCTTTTCATCTCTGGATAAGCTACTTTAGACATAGTCGCAGTGGTGGCTA
This sequence comes from Spirochaetota bacterium, assembly GCA_965224715.1. GTDB lineage: Bacteria > Spirochaetota > UBA12135 > COTS27 > CAXSBA01. The sequence continues at coordinate 1,256,490 of OZ245054.1, forward strand.
ATGATGACCCACAAACGGAAGAGAAAATGCCACAGGCGATGATGGTGGATAAGGCCAAGCCTCCCTTAAGATGGCCTGCAAAAGAATAAGCCATTCGGTAAAGATCTCGAGAAAGGCCACCTTGAGAAACAAAATCTCCCATCAAAATAAATAATGGAATCACAGAAAGTTCATAGGAGTTGGTGATCGAGATTGCTGTCCGTGCTGATAAAAGGGTTAGGGATGTCCAGTTAAAGTCCCAGAAACCAACCTCAACCCATAAGCCTCGAGTAATGGCAAAACCAATAATTCCTACAAAACCCATGGCTAACGCCAATGGAACGCGAATTAAAATAAGGAAAAGAAGAACTGCAAAGCCACAAAGAGCTATGAGCATAAATCGAACTTTCTTACTTCTTAATTTTATCCCCTAGTAAGGAAAAGCTATAGAGGATTACCGCAGCTATAGAGAAAAAGATTAAGAAAACAATAATTAAATGGAATTGAGAGACTGGAAGGAGTAATATTTCGCTCACCAATTCATCTCTTTTAGCTCTTTGCATCAAGACATACATTCCATAGCCGAGAAAACTCATTCCGATAAAAAGAATCCCCTGTATGAGAATAGTACTCCATTTTTTAAAACCAGGACTAAGCCACCCTTCCAGAAGATCTACAAAGATATGTTGATTTTTCCTACAGATAATAGGTAAGGTAAAGAATATCAATAATCCTAAACAAAACTCAGTGAGTTCGGTTGAACCAGGGAGAGGATGGTTAAGTCCATAGCGTCCAATGACATCTACAACAGTGATGGACATCAATGTCATGAGCAGAGACGCTATGAAATACTTAATTAAAACAGTCCAATAATGAACTAGCTTGGCCACTTATTAATTATTTTCCTTCTGATACTTTCGTGCTAAAGTCCTATACTCCCTTAAAGCTCTTTTTACATTTACCTTGGATTCCTTTTTTACATCGTTGATCCATTTTTTTTCAATTTTTGCTGCTATTCTTTTGAATTTTCTTTTATCAGATGATGACCATTCAACGATTTCAACTCCGTCTTTTTGAGCGATATCATATCCCGTTTGATCACCTTCCGCCCAAACCTTACCCGCAAAGGTAGAAAGCTTTTCTCCAGATACTTTCATAATAGCGCGAGTATTTTTTTTACCAATTTGATCCATAAAATCTGGATTGATGAAGATTGCGAAACTTCCCAAATACATTCCTTCGGATACTTCATAAACAAAAGTAGTGACTTCAGAGAGACGGGAAAAGGCTTGTTGTTTTATGGGCATAAAAATCCCATCTGCAATTCCCTGGGAGAGAATTTCATATACTTTTGATCCTGGTGCCGGCACTGCCACCACTTCTAATTTTTCGGCGATAAGACCTTGTACTCCACCTCCTACTCTGATTTTCTTATTTTTCAGATCGGAAAGAGAGTTGATCTTTTCCCGCATCATTATTTGGCCGGGCCCATGGAGAAACAGAGCTGCTAAAGTCAATCCTCTATGTTCATTGGCTTTTGCTAAATATTTTTTATGCACTTTCCAATAAGCTCGTGAAGCGGCCTCTGGTCCTGCTCCCAAGAGGGGAAGCTCGGACATGACCGTAAGCTTGAATTTGCCAGGAAGATAACCATGATATGACCATCCCGCGTCGTAATTACCATCTTCTACTTCACCAAAAATATCTTTAGGATGGCCTTGATGATATTTAAGTTCCACCTTTACTTGATCATCCGTAGCTTCTTCAATCCACTTTTTCCATGTAGCCAAAACTATGGCATTTTGGGGATCATCGGGAGATAACCAGGTTGCCACATTCATTTTTGCTGCATAATTATTGCTTAATAGAATACATCCCATCATTAACAGAATAATTATTTCTCTTGTTTGATTAAATCTTTTTTTTATTTGACTCATTTTTTCCTCCAATTACATTGATTAAACCTGCTATTTTACAATAAGCTAAACTCGTACCAAATTTGTACCTAGCAAAATATTATATCATATATTAAAATGAAAGTCAACATAGTTTTAATGGTTAAACGAATTTATATTTTCAATCAATGATATCTTAAGGTTATTCTTCGTGCATACTCGGACTTTTCAACTTTATTAGGTGGAGCTGCTTGGTAAGAGATCATAACCCCTTTCGAAACACTAATTAAAAATAAAAAAATTATCTAACCGAGTAAAATCAATTCTAAAAATTATTTTTTTAAAATTCGACTATGATTTAAGACAGTTTTTTCTAATTGAGACAAAAACTGTCCTAATTTAAGTCATTTGGATAATGATAAATGTTAAAATAATAATACAATCTTTTAACTGTGAGGCAAATAAATGAATCGAAACAATTTAAACATAATAAAAATTGTATCAGTAACTATTGTTGTTATATGTATGGTGTTGTCATTTACTTTTGCAATTGATCCAGTTGATGTTATAAAACATTATGCTGATATTGCTGAGGCCAAAATATGAAGATTCTCTTGCCTCTGCAAAAGTATTAGATAAAATATCGGTGTGTTTCTTGATAGCCTCCCTCAGTCAAGTTGGCTTGAGCAAAACAAAAAAACCTTGGCTGGAATCTTGAATCTCTTATTAACAATCCGAAGTTTATAGATTTGGCAATGCTATTGTTGATGACTGGGTAGGGAGGGTCAATGCTTGGCCTCTTGATGAAGTCCTTATCGACTATGTTGATGTCGGCTATTATGGCATCGAAAGTGATGAAAGGAATAGTTAACTATATTGGGTCAGTTGCTTCTGGAATGGAAGATAAAAAAATTGCTTTTACTTCTCCCAAAGGCAATATATTTACTTGTCGTTTAATGCGGAAACTCGGTCTATCCTTGTAAAGAAAAGGTTATATGGAGTGTGTGGGGTAGCGTATTTGGGTGAAGATTTTCTTACCTTGAATATGTCTGGAAAAACTAATGGGAAAAGAAAAAGGAAATTCTATTGGGATAACCATCTCTTTGAAATTTTGAATCGATATGCGTTTGTCCAGCGTTACCAGTTTTAAGAGTTTGGTTAATTCAGGACAAACAGGAACTGTTTTGTCAAGCTTTTTTACTTTTAATAAGATCTTAGCATTATGGCATGATGAACTGATAATAATTACCACCTGTTCCAGATATAGTCATAGCTATAATCTTAAAATCGGAACAATCATCAAATAAGCATGTCTGTGTCAATAATTACTTTCATGAATTTTTCTTTCAGTCGTATTTATATTTATGATCTAATTTTGACAGTTCTGAAATTCATCCACTGTTTTTTTAATCCAATTTAAATAGGATGGAAGTCCTCCTGTGATTGAAATTTCAATAATCTCCGGAACTTCATAATCATGGTTACTCAAAATATCTTCTTCTACTTTTGAATAAAGTTTTTTTCGAGTTTTGATTATGGCTAAATGCTCTTTATCATTTTTAACTTCCCCTTTCCAATGATAATAACTGGTGATTTTTTGTGTTTGGATACAGGCAGCCAATTTTTTGCTGATCAAAGAATCGATTATTTTTTTACCGATTACCTGATTTGAATATGTGGTTAAAATTATACAGTAGTCGTTCATCAGACCTCCTTATCGATTATTGTTAAAGTTATTCTATTGATTTGGATTCAAGTATTGTTTCCATACTTTAATAGATTAAATAAATTTTATCTTTAAAAAATTATAATAATTTGATTTCTTAAATGAATAAGATAGGGGTTTGTAACTCTTAAACGTAAATTGTAAAAAGCCTTCATGAAATTTATTAAAGATTTTATCCCAAATTAGAGAAAAATCTTTTAGAGGTGCCATAGCTTATTCCACTTACGAGTTTGCTTTCTCTTTTTCTCTGGGTGGAGATTGAAGAGGAGAGGGGCTTTACGGTGAACTTCCCCCTATTTCATAAGCCCCCATATCTGGGCGATCTACTCGACCATATTCGCGGGCATCAGTAGTGGTGAAATCGTTGGCATTATTTGGTGGATTTCCTGGGGTCATCAAGCTGGGATCGGTATACCAGTTTATGTTATCAGGGCTGTAAAAGAGATTATCTTCCGTATAAGGATTTCCAATTAGATTCCTCACTCCCTTTACATAAACTCCCATATTCTGAGCTGGACTACCATTATTAATAAGGATGGTATTAACTTCACCTCCATGATTGGCTAAAGTACCTAAGTTCGGATCACTGGCAATAACTCCCTCAGTAGAAACGTCATATCTGTCTTGAACAAAGATGTTACCTAAACGGATTCCTGATGCATTGGTTGAAGGGATACTCCCCCCCTCAATAAGGGAATGATATATATGTAAAATTTCTGTATCACTGGGGATGCCATCATTCTGCACACAAATATTTCCATTATTGTTTCCCCACAAGATTGTATTGATCAAGGTAAGTGGTTCTCCGTTACCATCATGATAGATTCCAGCCCCACAACCAGTAGTCGCCGTATTATCAAAGAAAGTAGTATTGATCAAGGTGGAGGAGGAACCCCTATTATATATCCCGCCTCCACTACCAGTGCTAGCCGTATTACCTGAGAAGGTAACATTGTTCAAGATAGGGGAGGAAGAAATATTATACATCGCGCCGCCCCTGTTAGCTGTATTATTTAAGAAGGTGACATTGATTAAAATGGGAGAGGAGCTTTGACTATCATCAAACTGGACACCACTATTATACATCGCGCCGCCATCAGTATCAGCCTCATTGTCTGAGAAGGTAACATTGATCAAGGTAGGGGAGGAATTAAAATTATACATCCCGCCTCCCCAACCAGCTCTACCATTGGCAACGGTCACTCCATAAAGGAGAGCAGTTTGGTCAAGGCCATTATTATTATTAGAAAATACTCGCTTATTGTTATTACCATCAAGATGGGTTTTTCCCATTCGATCATCACTCCCAGCTATAAAACCACCTATGAGAGCTACATGATTCTTCATAACATAAGTATCAATAGGGGTATAAGTTCCCGATTCTATCATTATCATATAGATCTTATCCTTACTAGCATCATTGATCCCATCTATCATCGCCTGTATATCTCCACTGGCATTAGCCCAAGAACTCCCGTCACCAGTACCAGATACAACTTGCGCAACATAGCGGATTTCCAGAGCAGCTCCCGGAGTATATCGAGAGAAAACTGACTCGCCCATATTGCCATAATCAGCAAGGTCAACAGCGGTGGGAATAACTTGACTGTTCATGATTTTCTGAAAACCTGAAATAATCTTAGCATAAAGATCAAGATTACCGGTCACTTGGGCATTGGTATTAAAAGCTTGAGTTAAACCATTATCACTATACCATCTATACCACTGTTTGGGAGTAGAGTTATCAGGATAGTCTGATGTGGAGATCACAGTTAAACTAGTAACCGGAATAGTATCTAGGAGAGTAAGTCCTTGGTAAAATCTAACCCGATATTGTTTATTAGTCCACTGGGCATAGACTGTAGTTTGGGTGGTAATGGAGGCATTAAAGTCAAAAATGTTTCCTCCACTAGGAGCATCGTACCATCCTTTGAATCCATAGTGTTCCTGAGATGGATCTGATGGTAGGGAGGGAACTTTGTTCCCAGAAATAACATATTGAGTAGTGGTAGGAGCTCCGTTTATGTTTCCCCCATTGGTGTCAAAGTTTACTTCAAAATAGTTGGTCAAACTAACTATATAGTCAGATGTAGTCGTATTTTCCGCAGTTACCGTATAGGTGTTATTCGTAGAGAAGTCTTGAGATACTCCCGAAGCCGGAAAAATACTTAAACCATTATGAGCTATGGTAGGGGTTAGATTATTGTTAACACCTTCTACATTGGTGGTTGTCTTAGTTACGTTTTGACCATCAATGTTCATCACGATATCCTCCGACAAGAATGAATTATGACTTCGTTGAAAAATAAATGAGGTAATCTCCTTACCACTATCTAGTCGTCGTGATAGTCCTATGGTATAAGTGTTAGTGGTACTCTTGTTCTGGCTTATTACTGTAAAATCATGTGTAGTGCCACCAACAAAACTCACATTAACAAGGTATTGGTGCTTACTATTCAATGGTAAATTTTGACTACCATGAAAAATAGTAGCACCCTCTTTAACCTCTAGGGTAAACTTAACATCTCCTTCATCACTTGTTGCTGGTAAAGGTATGGCAACATTGTTCTGCTCATCAGGATAGATTGTTTGAAAAACACCTGCATTGCTATAAATGACAGTCAATGAACTATCAGAGTTAGGATTCATTTCGGTAATGAATTTGTAGACTATATCTTCTTTAACTCGATAATCACCAATGGTTAAACCCTTCTTGATGAGTATCCAATAAGTCGTACTGTAGCTTAGGTTGATAGTCGGACTTATTTTTATATTTGTTTGGGTAGTTTGAAAATCTAAAGAGATGAGATTATCATTCTCGTCTGTGAGTTCTATTTGGTTTGTTAATATATCGCCATAATCATCTCCTAGTGATTGACTGAATTCCAAAAAAAATAAGGCATCCAACGGTATGTTATTTTTGTCACTAACTTTATTTCCATTACCATCTAAAACGGAAAAAGATGAAATGGGCAGAGAATCATAAGTTTTTATTGGAAGACCGAAGCGAAGATCTCCACAGGATAGAAATGCTCCCATCAACAGTAAACTAATCATGAAATATATTATTTTTTTTATTTTCACACGCTACCTCTAAAAATAATTTAACTTTATTTTGATTTTGTTTAATAATAATTCTATATGATTAATTATACTAAAATAAACCCAAAAAGAAAAGGAAAAACACGGTCTTATCTTAATTTTTAACGTAACTCTTTATACAATTCTTTAAGTTTTTAAATCAATTTTTATATATTTTTTAAATATCAATCATTTTTTAAAAGATTTTTCCTAAATATCTAATTTAAGGCAAAAAAATATGGTGAATTTGTTTTCTAGAAAAATTTCAATTATCCCCTTTTTCTAAAAATCCCACTTCAGTAAATCTATCCAAAAATATTGTTTGAATCTAGAATAAATATCCAATTTATATTATGATTATACATGACCCAACTCAGTGTCAATATCAACAAGATTGCCCTGATCCGTAATTCCCGAGGAGGTAATTTGCCCGATTTACTGGATATGTCGCAAATGGTGTTAGATGCTGGAGTAGCAGGAATCACTGTTCATCCCCGTCCTGATATCCGCCATGTCAGGCCCCAGGATGTCCGAGAGCTTAGAAAACTCCTCAATAACTATTCTAGTTATTCTAGGTGTTCTAGGCCGGAACTTAATATTGAGGGGAATCCTTTTCATGTTTCCAATCCTGAAAATGATTACCCTGGCTTTTTGAAATTAGTAGAAGATACTTGTCCAGAACAGGTTACTCTGGTTCCAGATAATTTTTATCAATTGACTTCCGATCATGGATGGAATCTTACCCAGGATCATCTTCGCTTAAGCCCAGTTATTCAATATTTAAAACAAAACCATCCTAATTTAAGGGTAAGTTTGTTCGTTAGCCCTGATATCAATGCTAATGATCTTAAATTAGCAGCGAAGATGGGGGCAGACAGAGTGGAACTCTATACCGATGCCTATGCCAAGGATTATGAGGCGAATCGCCTAAAAGAAGGAGTGATTCCTTATCTTGAAGCTGGGAAAAGAGCTCTTGAAGTTGGCCTTGAAGTAAATGCAGGTCATGCCCTCTCCCTTGATAACTTGAGCTATTTAGTTGAAAATCTTCCTTTTATCAAAGAAGTGTCGATTGGTCATGCCCTTATCTGTGAAGCTTTGAAGTTAGGACTGATCCCTATAGTGAAGAAATATTTAGAAATTCTTAGTCATTCAGGATAGTCATTTATTTTTTTTCTTTCTAAATTTTATAAAATTGAAACTGTCGAGATAATCTCTTACGGTTTCCCGATCATCTTTGTTATTTAAGTAAAGATAAAAGCAATAAACCCCTGATCCATCGTAGCCATTCAATTTAAATCCATTTTCTATATCTCGTTGACACAGGATATTCCCGGGGGTATAGCGGTGACGACAGTTTTCATAAGGTCCGATGACTACCTTCTTGACCAAGGGATGAGATCGAAGTTTAAGAATATTAGCCTTGATTTCCTTATGTAAGGTTTGGTGTCGGGGCATCACGATAGTTTTGAGGTATTGGAATTTGATCGTTTATGCTCAAAGAAACGGAGAGTGAGAGGAGTTCCCTTCAAGCTATAAAGCTTTTCTAGATGATTATAGAGATATTTTCGGAAATGGTTCTTAACCCGGTTTAGATTATTGACATAGATATAAAAGACTGGGGGATGATTTTGCACTTGCATGGCATAGCGAATCCTTACTCCACTTCCCCCTGCCAAGGATTTCATTTCCTCAGCTCCTCTAAGGGAACGGACCAATTCATCAATGTTAATTCTTCGCGATCTATCCTGATAAAGTCCATCTGCAGTCTTGAGAAGCTTGGTCAGATTCTTGCGATTGATACAAGAAATCGGTAGGATGGGAAACTCAGTGATGGGGGAAAAGGTAAGACGAACGTCTTCTAGATAATGTTCCCATTTCTCTTGGAGTAAATCCCATTTATTAAAAGCCACTACTAAAGACTTCTTCTTACCCAGAGCCAAAGATGCAATCTTCTTATCTTGATCTGAAAGGCCTTCCGTCGCATCAATGACCAATATCACCACTTCGCTTTGATTGATGGCATGGACAGCCTTTTCAACGGAATGGCTTTCCGGTAGGGTTTTTTTTCGAGATTTGCGGCGAAGACCCCCGGTATCGATAAGTTTAACAATATGTTTTTCCACGGTTATGTTGTCCTCCACTAGATCCCGAGTTGTTCCAGCCACCTCACTCACAATCGCTCTCTCCTTTTGAAGAAGGGCATTGAAGAGAGAGGACTTTCCGACATTGGGTTTACCTACGATGGCTAATTTATAATCACAGGTAGGGTAAAATACATAAGGATTATGAGAGGAAATTCCATCGGTAACGAGCTTATGGTATCTATCAAAAAGCTCTTTGATAAGGAGACTAAGACCACGTTTCATTTTTGACGACACTGGAACAACGTTTTCTGCTCCAATTTCATAAACTTCGCCAATGGAGAGCTCAGCGGCTTTATCATCACATTTATTGGCACAGTAAATGACGGGTTTCTCCTCGCCCTTATGAGTTCGATTATATTTTTGGACCCAATCCAGGATCATACGATCTTCAGAAGTAATGTTGTTGATATCGGTAACTATAATGATTATATCACTACCATCCACTTCTTGCTTAAGTGCTTTGAATACAATGGGGTTAATGATATTTTGTTCACAGACTTTTTGAAAAATTTTGGGATCAGAACTTTTGACTCTCTTTTCTGTTCCCTCATCCCAACCTGGGAGATCACTTAGCATTAAAGCTTTTTCCTTACTTCTTATTACCCTATTAACGCTATCCCGAGTAGTTCCACTCACTTGGGTAATAATGGAAGAGTCGGTATAAGTAAGAACATTGAGTAAACTGGATTTTCCTACATTGGGTTTACCGATCAAGATTGCTCGATAAAGGCGTATTGGCTCTAGTTTTTTTTCAAAGCTACTCGGTTTAAAAAATTTCCTATTTGAATAGGAAAGACGGCGGGAAGCTTTAGGTTGATTTTTGATTTTCTTAGTAAGCGTAGATAGATGTTTTTTCTTAATTTGAATTTTTTTGACTTGTGATTTATTCACTTTATAATTTTAACATGCTGGACAGTCTAGTATTTTTATCTGATTTTAAGTGGAAGAATCTTTGATAAAATATAAAAAGGCATTAAGGTAATCTAAATATTAGATTATGATAAAATTACACTTTATCTGTGCATATCAAAAAATTTACGCGGGAACTCACTGCCATAAGTGGAAAATTATTACAAACAGATGTTGATTTAAAAACGTATTCCTATCTTAGAACCGGAGGGATTGCTCCATTTTTTATCAATGTCTCAGATACGATCGTAGCTGAGGAAGAAGGTGAAGAAAGTCTTCCAGAAAAAACCATTAACCGTCTTAAAGCCATCGTTAATTTTTTGATAAAAGAAGGTAAACCCTATTGTGTTTTAGGCAAGGCAAGCAATATTATCATCAAAGATGGAATTTTGGAGCCAGTTGTCATCTATTTACAACAAAATAAGATCTCTCAATGGCAGAAACTTGAAGATAGTCCAAATCAAAATGAATTTAAAAGGTTTCTTTGTCTTCCAGCCTCTCTTTCTTTGATTCGAGCTCTTAGAGTTGCTAATAGCTTTAATCTGCAAGGTTTGGAATTTTTTTTAGGAATTCCTGGCACAGTGGGGGGGGCGGTGGTGATGAATGCAGGTGTGAAAGATCAGGAAATCAAAGATGTCTTGGCAAATACTACTCTCTTACGAAATGGTCAAATTCAAGTTGTGAGTCGTGAGGATTTGGATATGGCTTATCGCCGTAGTAATATTTCTAAGAAGGATATCATCATTCAGGCAAAATTTGAGCTTAAAAAAGTAACCCCTCAAAAGATCGAAAAGCTTAAAAAGGAAAATTTAGAAAAATTGGAAATAAGAAGATGTACCCAGCCACTGAGAGAACCCACAGTTGGCTCTACCTTCAAAAATCCTCTACCCGATTATGCTGGAGCTTTGATTGAACAATGTGGATTAAAAAATAAAAGATGTGGTGGTATTCGGGTTTCTCCGCTCCATGCTAATTTTTTAATTAATGATAGTAATGGAACCTCTGGAGATGCTCTTGAACTTATAAAAATCATTCGTGAGACGGTTTTCATTAAAACCGGGATTCATTTAGAACTAGAAGTTCGCAAATTTGGCTTTTAATGCCAAAAAAGGGATATCATGACTTTACCAAGAAATTTTTTCAGAGTTAATTTCTAAGATGGTAAATAGTTCGCGTGGTATCCATTTTTATCGTAGCCCGGATTTCGTAACCTTAACCGAGGCTTGGATAATTAATTATCGGAAGCAACTCGCTGAAGATAAAGACCCCTTCACTACTGTAACCGTTGTTGTTCATAGTCATGCCATGGCTAGGTATCTCAATCAGGTTTTAGCTCGAGAATTGGGAGTGACTGCACTCATCGAATATATTCTTCCTCAGGAATGGGAAAACCAAGTCAGGAAAATTTTTAGTGATATAATCAACAAAAATATACAGACTCCTTTTCGACATTCTGAAAACCTCTATGATCCTAATTATCTTCGATGGGCAATTTATCGAATACTCACTCATCAAAACTATCAAGAAAAGCTAAAGAGTTTTCCAATATTAGATAATTATCTTTTTCATCAAGACATGGAAAGTTCCAGTCAAAAAATAACCAGTAAGATATCGGAGCTAAAGGCTTACCAACTTTCTGAAATTATGGCCCGACTCTTTAATAACTACCTTTATTTTCGTGAAGAAATGCTTTGGGAATGGGATAATCGAATAGACTATCTGGATGATCTTGACGAATCCAATCATCGAAATTGGCAGAGATGGCTATGGCAAACCCTTCGCAGTCATCTTTCCTATCCTCATCGACAAGAAGAATTGGCTCAGATCAAAGAAGTCCTCAAGAATGTTTCGAAAATTACCTTACCTAAATCAATTACTATTTTTGGCATTTCCTATCTTCCTCCCTATTATTTAGAAATGTTTCAAAGTGTGAAACACTTAATCGATATTGATTATTATTTTCCCGATACCACCCTAGCCTGGGGAGAATCGGTGAAGAAACCTATCTTTATAGAAAAGTTGAGTGAGCTTTCTCAAGCCTATTTAGAACAGATTGAAAGATTGAACTGGAAAGAAATTTTTTTAAAACCACAGCCTTTATCAAGAAAAAAGGGAGGTATTCTTTCTTTTATCAAGGCTTTTTGTTCTTCATCTCTTGATCCTGCTAATATAACTGATTTAAATAAAGACATTGAAACTAGACTTTCAAAGTATGAATATGACTTGCAGGTTCATTATTGTCCCAATCAACGAAGGGAGGTAGAAGTTGTTAAAGATCAAATTCTTTTTTTGTTGGAGAATAACTCAGAACATCGCCTCACCTTGGATAAAATTTTGATCTTAGCACCTGATATCCTCATTTACCAAGATTATCTAAAGTCGGTTTTCACATCTGAGCCTGTACTTCCTTACCATATCATCGACCGTAATGAAAACTACACCAATACAATTGTCCGATCACTTTTAACCATTCTTGAACTTATGAATAATGACTGGAAAATAAGTCACATAAAGGATGTATTAGATCTTGAAGTTGTTCAGATAGGCCAAAATTGGGGAGGGGAGGATCTTTATCAAATTTATGAATGGCTTTACCAGATCGGAGTTAAACGAGGGAGGGGAGGTATGATGGATATCCCTCATCATGATCTTGAAAAATATGGATGGAAGGAAGGTATTCTAAGGACGATGTTACATCTTGCCACTCCTTCTGAAAACATGACCCTTCATGGTGATAGAGCTCAAAACTTAGGTACGATGGTTTATTTTCTGCAAAGATTACTCCATCTTGATAAAGCATTCCAGAAACCTCTTAGCTTTAAAGAATGGCTGGAGAAAATTCAGGATATCATTTCTATTCTTTATTTAAAGAATCATGAATATCGTTATCCTTTAAAAATCCAGAAAGACCATGCCCATTTTAAACAAATGATACAAAAATTAAGCGAAAGGAGTTCATGGGCATTTGATTCATTGAATGGAATAGATGGTTATTTGGATAAGATGACCCTGCAAACCTTTACAGAAATTCTTAAACGGAACCTAAGTCTAACTGAACATGTTCGAGAAGGTTCTCACCGGGGAATCATTTGTGGGTCTTTACTACCACTCCGGATTATTCCAGCTTCAGTTACCTTTATCATGGGAATGGCTCGAGAAGAATTTCCTCGTCATGACCAGCAAACTCATTTTAATTTAATTCAGGATGACCTCCGTCCCGGTGATCAAAATCAAAAAAAGGGAGACTACTTACTTTTCATTGAAACTCTTTTCGCTACCCGCCATCATCTTGGAATTACCTTCTCCCCTGGAATAAACAATGCCACTTCTCCTTCGATTCTGGTAGAAGAACTTCTTGCCTTAATTAAAATTCGCTCGGGATTAGATTCTGAAGAAATAATTATCCAACATCCTCAACTTCCTTTACTTACCCCAAATCCATCGTCGGAAAAGGATAGCTATAAAAGAAAAACGTTGATGATCTCTAACTACAAATATTATAACCCAGAAGATCACCGAAGTGCCATAGCCAGATTAAAGTTCAAGCCAACTCCAGTTCCATCTCTTCTAACTACTTTTGCTTTATTGAAACCAATAAATATAATGCTTGAACTTTTTAAAGAGGAATCATATCATACCCATGACTCTAATTTTACCAATGATAACAGTTCTTTTCTTGCCTATATTGATCAGATAATGGAATCCTTTTGTCAAAAAAAGAATGAAATAAAAACTGGAGGAATGACCATTTCCTGGGAGATGTTAAAGGATTTTTTTTCTGATGCCCCTCGGTTTTATTTTAACCATATTCTCAAGATTAATTTACACTATCAATTTAAAGAGGACGAAGAAGAGCCCCTTATTCTTGAAGGGCTTGGTCGTTATCAAGTCTTAAATGATATTATCCGAAAACAGAATGGATTGAATTTTTTTTCAAATAAGAATGATTCCATTTCTCTATCTTCAATCACCGATAACCCCAAATATCCTCCTGGAATACCTGGTAAAAATCAAGTGGAATTGCTAAGTCAATCCCTTCATCGCCTCCGAAATAATTTTTTCCAAGTAATCAACTTAATCAGTAATAGCCCTATTGATCTCAAAAAATACTTTTCCCAAAAACCATTGATTATCGAGACTACCTTCCCTCCTACTAAAGCCTCATTTCCTAGTAGTATTTTCAAAAAATATCCTTTTAAATTGGAAGGAGTTGTTGGTAGTTATGAATATATCGGGAATACTCTACATCATATAATTTGTCGTCATCCTCGCATTAATGCTTACGATGTTTTTCGTGGCTGGCTTGATCACCTCCTACTCCATACTGTAAACTCACGAATATTTACCTGGATTATTGGAGAAGAAGTTTTTTATTTTCCTCCGTTATTGAAAGAGGAAGTGACATCTGATGAAAAACAGAGTGATAGCCTGGCTTCCATTGAAAATAAACTTTTCCCCTATATCATGGTCTTTGCCTTTGGACACTCCCATGCTCTTCCCATCTATAAAGAGCTATCCAATATTTTTCATGATCAGATGATTAAGAAGGTGAAAGAGATAAGCCAAACCACATTTATAACCGAAACCCAGACTATGGCTAGTGATTACAAAAAAGAATATAGTTTTACCTTTAAGGAGAATGATTTATTTCCCAACTTTGAGTATCCCTATGCCCATTATTTGTGGGGCATCGCTGAATCATCCAGGATAGAAAGCAATTCAGAAATAGTTAAAGAATTTTCCCAACTTTATCATTTCCTTTGGGGTGAGATTTATCAGTTCTTAAAACGAATTAAGTTTACCTAATAAGGATGACTTCCAACTTTGAAAATAATGGGGACATGCCCCCTTCTTCCTTTGATTTAAAAACTGCTCCGTTAAAAGGGGCTTATCTCTTAGAAGCCAATGCGGGTACTGGAAAAACCTTTTCATTGAGTGGACTTTTTCTTAAATTTCTATATTTTAAAAAAAGGCTTTCTGTTAAAAATCTAGTAGCCATCACTTTTACTAAGGCAGCAACTCAGGAAATATTTTCACGGATCAAAAAAGATTTAGAAAAATTTCTGGAATTGATTACTACCCATAAAACCATACCCGTTGAAGATGATATTAAAAAGTTCTCGTTTGGCTATCTTCTCTATGATTATTATTCCCTTAGTCCAGTTGAGAAAAAGTCTAAACGTGATCATTTGGAGAAGAACCTTCTTAATTTTGATGAACACAATATCCACACTATTCATGGTTTTGCTGGAAAGATTATTCGAGAATATCAAATGGAACTTGGAATTACAATGGGAGAGGAGATTACTGAAAATGACGCAATCTACTTTGAAGAAGCTTTCCGAGATTTTTGGAGACACCATTTTCTCGATATTGACCCTTACTTTCTAGCCTACTTTGAAAAACGTTATCCTTATAGTAAATGGAAGAGAATCTTAGAAACATTTTATCGTCTCCCCACTTTGAAACCTTATCCATCTGACCAAAAAAATAGTTTAAAATCTTGGAAAAATTGTTTGATCCGAAAGACCAGCTATGACCGCTATTCTTTGTTGATAAAGTCATGGGATGAGGTTCAAGCATTATTTCAAGATCAAATTCAAGATATGTCGGAACAATGGTCAGTTCTTATTGACTATAAGGTTATGAACAAAAATAAAACCAAAACATTCCTTTCTGATTGGAATCGTCTTGAAGCTTTAATTAAAGAAGGTCGTATTCTTCCTCTGCTTTATGATTATTTTGATACTCCAAAACTGATCCACCGATTTACCTCTGAAGGAATTGATGGAGCATTTAATAAGAATTATCATTCCGAAAATTACCTCAATGATAAGATGCTTTTAGTCTTAGAGAAGATGGATCGTTTAGTTGAAAACCTTAAATCCTTAAATGAAATTTTTCAAAAATATGCTTTCCTTCTCATCCACGCTTCCAGAGATTACGTCATAAGAAGAAGTTGGGAGTTAAGGAAGAAGGCAGGGGTTCTTAGTTATAACGACCTTCTGACGATTCTCTCTTATCATATTGAATCAAAACATGGGGATTATCTTATTCGGGAGCTATCCAAAACTTTTCAGGTTATTCTGATTGATGAATTCCAGGACACCGATCCTCTCCAGTTCTCCATTTTTCAACGGCTACTCCCCCATATTCAAGCAATGTACTTTATCGCTGATCCCAAACAGTCGATCTACAGTTTTCGGCAAGCCAATATCCATACTTATTTTCAAGCTAAGGAGTTTATGAATGACATATTTTGTCTTCGTGTCAACTATCGTTCCGATCCCCTACTCTTGGACGGGATTAATCATATTTATACCCGCCATTCTTCCCCCTTTTTCATTCCTAAGTTAAACTATTTGAAAAGTCATTCCGGTGTCCATGAAGAAGATGTCATAGAAAAACCTTTGCGAATAATTTTTGGTAAAAGTAAGAAAAGCCGGAGTGTAGAAGCTAAAAGGTCAGATACTATTGATTTGCTTTTAAAAAATATTCATGAGATAATCAACCAAGGATATCGGACTGCGATCCTGGTAAGGAAAAAAGCCCATGGATTTCTCGTTCATAATCGTTTAAGAAATTTTGGTATCCCTTCTTATATGGAGGATAGTGATGATCCCTTTTTAAGTCAAGAAGCTCGAGATCTTTATTTCCTCATGAAAGCAATAGTTTTATGCGGAGAAGAAGGCTACCGTCCTATCATAACTTATCGTGACCCCCGTCTCCTAGGGGCTCTTTCAACTTCCTTTTTCTTAGATAAAAAAATTCATTCTCCCTATTCCGACGAATGCGAAGAAATTCTTAAAAATTGGCTTTTTAAATTTCAACAGGCCCATCTGGATTGGAAAGAACATGGTTGGTACTCAATGATTCATCAATTTATGAAAGAGGCTAGCATACCTTCCCGAATTCTGGGTCAAGAAGACGGAGATGAAAGATATCTTCGACTTCTTAAACTCATCGACTTCGTTCATTCATGGAAATATCCAAGCCTGGAGCGAACTCTCCAAAGATTTACCGATAGTTTGGTGAGAAAAAGTCCAACCGTTACTAATGACTCATTGCTGGCTAAGATAACCCAAAATGAAGGAGTGAGAATATCCACTATCCATAAGTGTAAAGGACTAGAATACGATGTGGTATTTCTACCTTTTCTCGATGAAGACCTTTTCCCAAAAAATCACGAAGTTATTTTTAAGTTGAAGTCGGAAACCG
This sequence comes from Spirochaetota bacterium, assembly GCA_965224715.1. Lineage (GTDB taxonomy): Bacteria > Spirochaetota > UBA12135 > COTS27 > CAXSBA01. The sequence goes on from OZ245054.1 coordinate 1,273,442, forward strand.
AATCAGAAGACTTAGAACATCTTGGCTATGATCTTGGAAGTAAAAACTATGATGAACATAAAATTCTATCTAAACAAGAAATCTTAGCAGAAGAACTTCGCTTACTCTATGTGGCTATGACCCGTGCTAAAAAAATCTGTTACCTCTATATTTCTCCAGATAGTAAAAACTATCATAAGTCTTCTTTGGGTTATCTTCTTCATCCAGAAATACTATGGCAATATTTTCAATTCCATTTTTCACAGAGTTCTGGAAAAAAGAAAGAAGAAGAATTGCAAGAAAAATTGATTTATTGTAAGAAAGAACTTGTCTCTTTGACTAAACACCCATCCATTTTATTTACTGATTTTTCTGTAGATAAAGGAAACGATAACTCTATAAATGCCTTAAAAGGCTATCATGATCAGACTTCTTTTTCCCAAACCCTAAGCTCTTTTATCCCTTTTGCCCCATCAAATGGAATTATCTATTCCGAAAATTTTCAAACCAGTTTCACTTCAATGACAGCTGACTTTCCTCATCAAGAATCTAATCCCGGAGAACGTGAAGAAGAACAACTGGATGACTCTCTTCAAGAAATTTCAGAGACAATTTTATTTAACGATCCCCTCACAGATTTTCCTCGTGGTACCGGAATTGGTCTTTTCCTTCATGAGGTATTGGAAAAAATAGATTTTTTTAATTCACAATCAGAGTATCTCAAGGGCATCTTCATCCCTGCTTATAAAAAATATATGGGGGATCACTTGAAAGATAAAGTTACTTTAGCGAAGGTCATCGGTCTACTTAAGGACATCCAAAACCTGAAGTTAATATTTTCTGACTCCCCTCCATTCTCTCTTAAGGATACCTTTTCCCAAGGAAAGGTAGTTAGGGAAATGGAATTTACTCTTTTTTTCTCGAGAAATGAAGATGATTTAATTAATCAGATATTCTTACTACTTAATCAAAGACAACTTATCGATAACATTGAACCCCAGTCATTAATCAACGATAATAATCCATTCTCTTTAGTTTTTCGTAAAGGTTTTATCAAGGGATTCATCGACATGGTTTTTTGTCATGGGGAAAAGTATTACTTTTTAGATTGGAAAAGTAATTTTTTAGGGGAGAGGCCGTCTGACTACAATATAGAAAACCTTTACCGGGTGATGATAAAGGAAAAATATTTTCTCCAGGCCTATCTCTATACTCTGGCTCTTGACCGTTATTTAGCTCTCCGTTTGGGGAAAAGCTATGATTATGACAAACATTTTGGTGGCTTTTGTTATGTATTCATTCGTGGTATCCGATATGGTGGTATCTTTAACCATAAGCCTTCCCTACAAACCATTAAAAGGCTTAGAAAATTTTTGTAATGTTTTTTATTTTTTTCACTTTTTATCTGTATATTGAAATATTTGATGATTTCCATATTAAATGACTTCAAACACTAACCTCTGTTTTTTTCTTTCAGCAATCCTGGGCTTTCTTCTCTGGGGCATCTTTCCTATATATTTTAAACTGCTTGATAGGGTTTCTCCTTGGGAAATTGTCTGCCACCGTATCATCTGGTCCTTTTTCTTGGTGGGAGGATATATTCTAGCTAGTGGCTCACAGTATAAACTGAGACAAATATTGGCTGATAAAAAAGAGATATTTCTTCTTGGATTAGCAGGTCTCTTAATTACTACCAATTGGTTGACTTATGTCTATTCTGTTTTAAATGGCTATGTCTTAGAAGTGAGTTTAGCCTACTTTATCTCACCCCTTTTTACCATTATAATTGGGATTGTCTTCCTTAAAGAAAAAGCTACTCCATATAAAGTTGTTGGAGTCAGTTTATGCGTTTTAGCCTTAATCATAAAGATAGCTTTTGAACAATCCCTTTCTCTCTATGCTATTATTATTGCCAGTTCATTCAGTATTTACAGTGTGGTTAAGAAGAAAGTCTCCCATTCCAGTGTTACAACTTTTTTTATTGAGGTATCCTATCTCTTCCTTCCAACTTTAGGTTATCTTGTTTTTCTCCAACAAAATGGGGCCCTCTCTTTTTCGTTAAGACTAGAAACAATCAACTTTCTTTTAATAGGTTTGGGAGTAATTTCTACCGTTCCCTTAATTCTCTTCAGTTACGCTGTAAAGAATGTAGATCTTTCCATCATGGGCTTTCTTCAATATATCTCCCCCTTTATAATTTTTTTTTTAGCTACCTTTCACTATGAAGAAAAAGTATCCAGAGTGGATATGATAGTCTTTTTTTTAATCTGGTCATCTATAGCATTGATCAGTTATGGAAGGATGAAGAGAATAATAAAAAATATATTATATAATTTTAAGTGAATATGGCAAGTTATTGAGTATTTTATTTATATGACAAGTTGATGTAAATAGCAAAGGGAAGAGGATTTAGTAGAGAACTGTTTTTAAGAATGAGTAACTATTTTTAGAAACTTTGTAAGAAGAAGTGAAATAAGGTAAGTCAAAAATAGGAATTGTTTAATACTTTAATTAAGATATTTCTCCATAAAATACTAATAGTAGATTGTGTATAAATGATTAAACATAACAAATAAAACTATAGGAGCTAAAATCACTTATATTTCCTTAAAATTTTAAGTCTACCCAAAAAAAGAAAAAAATTATATTTTAATGTTACTAATTTCTTATATATATCTTTTTTGAAAATAAAATTGAATACACGATTTGGATATTTCAAATTGTTTCTTTCTGTCATTGAAGTATATTTAGAAGTAAGATCTTCATTTACAAATATAATTGGCTTTTGCATTATATATAAATTTGAAAACTTATCTGAGCCTGTATAATGATCTACAGGTAAATAAAATTTTTTTATACGATTTTTTAATTTTATTGCACCCTCATAGGTTATTAAATATCCATAAGTTCCATAACAGACTTCTGCAGGCCTGCTTATCACAAATTTATCTATTTTTATTTTTTTAGACCAAAAATTAATATCTCCAGGCTTGTTTCTTGATAAGGGTTTATGATGTCCCAATAATAATAGATCATATTTTAGAGGTAATTTATTATAACATTGAAAAAAATCTATTAAACTATGATTGAAGTTAACATCATCTTCTAAAATCAACGATATCTCTATATTTTCATTTATTATTTTTTTATAAATAGATAAATGACTTAATAAACATCCTATTTCTTCTCTAACTAACTTTTTTTTAAGTTTTTTTAAAGATAACTTATGATCAACTATTTGATTTATTTCTTTATCATCTAATTGACTTCCATCAACTGCATGAATAAAACTATACTTTAACCCATACTTATCGCATAGATTTATCATATATTTTTTTTTTTGAATATCTTTTTTTAGATTTATTATATAGATTGGTGGTTGCTTCACCTTTCAACTAAAAATTTGTTTTGATATACTCATATAAAGTGTAGCACTGAAAAACTCTTCAAGAAGACAAGTGTAATAATACCATATCTATTATGAATAAAAGAATTAAAAAGCAATTCAATATTTTACGCTTTTGAATTCAAATTAAACTAGCTTTTCTACCAAAAAATTATGTTATAATTTTTTAATATAAAGTTTTTACTCTGGTCAAAAAAATCTATCCTGTTCTTCTTTTAACCTTTGTTAATACCTTAGGTTTCTCAATTCTGATTCCAGTCATCCCTTTTATTGTCCGAGAAAGTGGCTATCCAGATTATATCTATGGACTTCTTATTTCGGCTTATAGTACTTCTCAGTTTTTCGGCTCCTTGATTTTAGGAAATCTTTCTGATCTCCATGGTCGAAAACCGATCTTATTGATCTCTCAAGCCGGAACCCTCTTTTCCTGGTTTATCTTTGCAGGAGCTTGGGTGATAGGGGAACAATACGGTTGGATATCTCTGTCTTTAATCATTATTGGGTTTGCTCGAATCACAGATGGGATAACTGGAGGAAATAGTACTGTAGCCAATGCCTATCTTTCTGATATCCTTTCACCTGATAAAAGGGGAGCCTCTTTTGGTTATGTTGGAGCGATTACAGGTTTAGGTATCATCGTTGGCCCTGCTATTGGCGCCTTAACCAGTGCTTCCTCTATCGGCTACTTGGGAATGGTTATCTTTAGTATCTCTCTCAGCACCATCACCTTGCTCGCTATCTTTACCATGCTCAAGGAATCCCTGTCCGCACATGAGAGAGAAGAGCACCAGAAAGAAATTAAAGAGGATAGAGCTAGTACGGAATATTCTTTTCTCAAAAGGAAGATATTTAGTGACCTCAACATTTTTAATTCCATCAAAACCTTTAAGGAAAATGAGACAGTGATAAGTGTTTTTGTTGTAAAACTATTTATTTCCCTGGTCCTAGCAGCTAATTCCACCACTATCATGCTCCTTCTCATCGACCGATTTAATTTTAATCAACAAGAGGTGGGCTTTTTTCTTCTTGTCGTTGGAGGTTTTCTTATGTTCAATCAAATTTTCTTGGTCAAATGGTTTATTAATAAATTTGGAGAGCCTCTTACCTTGTTATTGGCACTTATTTTTTCAGGAGTGGGACTCTTTATCTTTCCGATTTTAGAGAACTTAATTTTCTTTATTGTTTTTTATTACATTACCAATCTAGGTATCAGTCTTGCTTTTCCCACTATTAGAGCCATTGCTTCCCGTGAAGCAAGCAAAAAACAACAAGGCAAGGTCATGGGGATTGATGAAAGTATCTTTTCCATTTCTATGGCAGTAATGCCTTTTGTGGCGGCCACGCTTTACAATTGGATCAATTGGAAAGCCTTCCTGGCTTGGGGATCTATTTCTTTGGTGGGTGCTGTCTATTACTTAGTAAAAAATCGTCAGCAGATCCAGGTTCATCTGAAAAAATGATTACTTTATTTTTTTAAAATTTAGTAATATAACTTTCAGAGGAAGATAAAAAATTCCAAAAACAAATGCCAGAATAAAGGAAATGATGGAAATAGGCATAAAAATAGTATCACGAATCTTGCATATATTATCCCCTAAACCTTCTGCTTCATTAATGGGAATACACTCCCCGCCACCTAAACTGGTATGGATAAAGGCAGATACCACAGATATGACAAGCAAAGTCGCAGATAATAATAGCAATTTTGAAATTTTTTTAATCATTATAATATTCTTTATCCTCCTATTTCTAATTTGATATATTACCTCACTAATAGTCTATCAAATTATGTAATAAAATTATCATCAATTTAAGTTGATTGGACATAAGATATCAAATTATCTCAAATTCAAAGGTTAAATCGGATAATAACAATTTATAGCTTTTCATTCTGATTTCTGATCATAATAGACATTTTTTTTAGATAAAATACCAGAACAGTTTTCGATAGTTTTTTTGACTTGGAAGATGATTTGAAATAGTCGGTGGTATGGGAAAAGACATGATCTGCAACCCTTTCCTTGATTTCGGCTTCAAAAACCCTTTTGATGGAGCGTCCTCCCATCTTGGGGTCATAACCATTATTGATGAGATAATCAATGACTGCGGGCTCAAGCTCCACTCTTAGATTTTTTCCCGCTAAAGAAATATTCATTTCCTCCACCAACTTAGCGATGATAGACTTAATGGTATCATTAGAGAGAAAATGAAAACGAAGCACGGCATTGAGTCGATTACGAAATTCAGGCCGGAAGAAACGTTTTACCGCATCATTTTCTTTATCTTGGTTATTAGTGGTAACAGTTTTTTTCATAGAGTACTTGTATATGGAATTCTTAGAAAAACCTGTGAATCCCATAGATAGAGAAGACATCTCTTCTGCCCCTAAATTGGAGGTCATCACGATCAGAGTATTTTTAAAACTGACCTTACGACCGGAACTGTCGGTAAGTTGACCATAGTCCATTACCTGAAGGAACGTATTAACTACATCGAAATGAGCCTTCTCTATCTCATCAAGGAGAAGGAGACAATGGGGATGCTTGCTAATCTGTTCGGTAAGCTCCCCGCTTTTTTCGTTAAAGCCGACATAGCCGGGTGGGGCTCCGATCAATTTTGATACACTATGGCTTTCCATGAATTCCGACATATCCAAGCGAAGGAGATGCATGTCAAGAGCGTGGCTAAGTATCCGACATAATTCAGTTTTTCCGACTCCGGTGGGTCCGGTGAAGAGAAAGGAGCCAATAGGGCCAAATTCACCCAGTCCCAATTTTGATAATTTCACAGACTTGATCACTGCCTCTATGACATGGTCTTGACCAAAAATCTTTTTCTTGATCTCACGAATAACCCCAGCAACCCGGAATCGGTTCTTGTATTCGATTTTGCGAAGGGGGATACCGGACACTCTGGAGGCTAATTTCTCTACCTCTTTCAATTTAACATCTGGCCTCTGTTTCAAGGAAAGTTTTCGTTTGAGATCAGTCTTTTTTAATTTAGTATGGGAGCCAACCAAGTCCATGACATCAATAGCTGCATCGGGAAGTCTTTTTTCTAAGAAGTAGTTCTTACTAAGAACAGGAAGAAATTCCAAAACATCTTCTGGATAACGGACTTGATGAAAATCTTCATAATATTTAGCTAAATTTTTTAGAATTTCAATGGTTTCAGGAATGGTTGGCTCACGGATATCCACTTTTTCAAATCGTCGATTCAAAGCAGAATCTTTTTGGAAATGATTGCTATATTCTTCGTAAGTAGTGGCTCCGATCACTTGGACTTCACCATCGGTGAGTAAGGGTTTGATTAGGTTAGAGGCATCTAGGCCACTTCCACTGGTAGCTCCGGTTCCTACCAAAGTATGAATCTCGTCAATAAAAATGATACATTTTCTTTTCTTTTTAAGGATAGCGAAAATACGAGTCATCCGTTCTTCGAAATCACCACGAAATTTAGTTCCAGCTAGAAGAGAACCCATCTCAAGAGAATAAACCTGATATTTATGAAATTGCTCATGAATAGTTTTTTTCATGATTTGTCGAGCCAGCCCCTCTACAATGGCAGTCTTCCCTACTCCAGGATCGCCGACTAAGATAGAATTGTTTTTTTTACGTCGGCCCAGAATAAGAAGTAGTTTTTGCATTTCTTCCTCGCGGCCAACAAGGGGATCAATTTTTCCCTGCCTGGATTTTTCATTAAAATCAATCAAAAACTCTTGGAGAATTTTTTCTTCACCGATATTTTGAGACCGCCACTTTTCATGAAATTCCTTTTTCTTCTTGCTATCTTTCTTATCATTATAAGTAGAATAATTGCCCGTATCGTGGTTGGAATCATCACCGAATTTCATATCATTGTTATGGGGTTCATAAGAAGAAGTGATATCCCTCTTTATTACTTCAAAGTTTTGGCTCTGTTTCATAACTTGAAGGCGGGTGAGATTTTGTTTTTTGAGTAAATCAACGGCATAGGACTCTTTTTCTTTCATCATCGAAACTAGGATATCAATCACCGAACAAACCTCCTGATCAGAAAGTAGAGAATGCTCCACTGCTCCTTTAATAATCCTTTCGACCATTACAGAGGTGAATGGTCTAATTCGGTGTTGGTTGGGCTTTTGAGAGTTAAAAAACAATTCTAATTCACAAGTTAGTCTACTAACATCTACGTCACATTCTTTGAGGAAACGATATCCAAGGTTGGTATTACAAATGGCATAAAGAAGATGTTCGGCAAGAAGGAAACTATGGTTACGATTCATGGCCTCATTATGGGCGGTGTTAAGAAGCCTTTCGATTTCTTTGGTGATCATTAGTAATTCTTCTCCATAGTAAGGGTAAGAGGAAACTCATTTTCTTCAGCTAATCGTTTTACCATTAATATTTTAGTTTCTGCGATTTCCTTGGAATACATACCCGCAATCGCTTTGCCGTTTTGATGGACATATATCATAACTCTATGGGCTTGATCAAAATTTTTATCGAAGTGTTCTATAAGTATTTTGACTACAAAATCCATTGAGGTGTAATGATCATTATGGATAATCACTTTATAAAGCTTTCCATATTCTTCAATGGAAAGGATTTCCTGAGAAATACCATCATCGACTTCAATATCCACATATTGATCATTGCCTCCTTGAATTGAAGCGGACATGATAGAATCAAATTTGCTGAATTTCCAGAAGCCCATATCTCAGTAATACCTGTATATATATTATAAAATAATTATAAAATAAATTGTCAATAATTGGTAATTTGAATTAGACGGATTAAAATTATTTTTTAAAGTGCAACAGAAAAGAAAGAATTAGGTAGATTAATATGATGAGATTTTGAAATAATTTCTTCACTTGACAAGTCTGGATAATACCTTCATTGATTGCTTTTGGTATAACGGTAAAGTAATATTGTAAAAACTGTTTCTAAATAAATCTGAATTTTTTTATTTGTAACTTTATCAATCAAGGTATCTGGTAAGCCTACAATGATCACATTTTCCAAAATCCACTAATGAAAATTCTTTTTTTCCCGTAAATTTCATTACAGAATAAAAGAAGACTTTATATGATTCGTTCACTTTGGACCGGGGCCACAGGTATGTTAGCCCAGCAATTCAATATCGACACTATTTCCAATAACCTAGCTAATATCAACACCCATGGTTTTAAGAAAAATCGAGCCGATTTTGAAGACCTAATTTATCAAACTATTAGAACTGCTAATACTCCTCCTACTGAGGAAACCGTTATTCCTCATGGGATTCAAGTTGGCCATGGAGCCCGAGTAGCCGGAACCCAAAAACTCTATGACCAGGGTTCTTTTCAGAATACCGGCAATCAACTAGATATTGCCTTAAGTGGACGTGGTTTTTTTAGTCTCACTGACATGGATGGTCAAACTGTCTATACCCGTGATGGAGCTTTTAAGATTGACTCCAATCGAGAGATTGTCAACAGTAATGGTCTTCGTTTTGATCCACCCCTCATTGTTCCTGAAGGGCTCCGGGTCGATAAGATCATGATTGATGCCAATGGTCGAGTTTCCTCGGTTACCTTAGATACTGAAGAACCGGTTGAATTTGGTCAAATCTTTACCCATCGTTTTGTTAATCCCGCGGGACTTCTCAGTATTGGGGATAACCTTTACCGGGCTACAGAAGGTTCTGGTCCTTCTACTGTTGGTTCTCCAGGTACTATTGGTCAACCTCAGACCATACAAGGTTTTTTGGAAATGTCTAATGTTAAGGCAGTCGATGAGATGGTAAATATGATCACTGCCCAAAGAGCCTATGAATTTAATTCTAAAACTATTCAAACCTCCGATAGCATGTTGCAGACCGCCATTGCCCTCAAACAATAATCTAAAAAAAACTTTGGTGGTAGAGAAAGATTAGGAACAACCTAATCTTTCTCTAAATTTCTTTAAATCCTCTTCGGTATTGATATCGATAAGTTCTCCATAGTATTCCGAAACATAGATTGGTTTTCTTGCTTCCACCAATCGAAGTTGTTCTAACTTCTCAATATTTTCCAAAGAACTGGGGGGCATTTGAACATATTCCAACAAACATTCTCGACGAAAGGCATAGAAACCCAAATGTTTATAATAGAGTGATTTAGTCTTGTGGTTGTGATTATAGGGAATTTGGGCTCGGGAGAAATAGAGGGCATAGCCTTGTTCATCAGTTACAACCTTAACCACATTAGGATTTTTCGCCTCATCATGGCTGATAGGAGTTTTGAGGGTAGTAATCTCTATCTTCGCTAATCTCTGGAAGGGGTGAAGTAGAGTATGGATGACCTTTTCGTTCACCATTGGCTCATCTCCTTGAATATTGACGATCCATTCATAGTCGGGGAATTTCTCTATCACTTCTGCACATCGGGAGCTACCATTGGGATGGTTAGGATTACTCATCATCACTTCTCCACCAAAGCTTTTCACTACCTCTAAAACCCTGTGGTCATCAGTGGCCACAATTTTGAAGTCAATCAAAGGAGAAATACAGTTTTCCCAAACATGCTGGATGATTGGTTTCCCTTTCACTTTTATGAGTGGCTTGTCAGGTAGGCGGGTTGAACCCATCCGGGCTGGGATGATTGCAATGGTCTTTGGCCTTACGCCCACAGATGACCTACGAATGATTATCGAGTTTTCCCTGAGTAGATATATTTGGGTCGGACAATAGGTGTGCCTTTCCCATTCCGGGCGGTAACTCGATCATGATAAATTTGACAGGCAATCCCAACTGATCGGGACATCCCAAAGAGAACCGTAAAAAAATTCTTATCGGAAAATCCTAGAGCATTAAGAAGAGCACCGGAAGCTGCATCCACATTGGGATAGGGATTAGAAACCTTTTCCTGAGTGGAAAGAAATTGAGTTCCCACTTTGCGAATTTTGAGCACTAATTTAAAATAAGGATCATCTGGGGTAATTCTCTGTCCGAGATCATAGAAAATGGTGGCTCGAGTGTCTTCCACCCGAAGAACTGCGTGACCGAATCCAAAAATCTTTTCACCACTTTCAAACAGTTTTTTTAGATAATCATAAACGACTTGATCATCGTTGGGGCATCCAATTGCATCATAACATTTTTTGATAAAGTAAAAGCATTCCTGATTAGCTTTACCGTGAAGGGGACCAGCTAATGCTGCCATAGCTCCTGTAAGAGACTCGTAATGGTCGGCATAACCAGAAGATACCGCCTTTCCAATAAATGCGGAGAGGTTCCCGCCTCCATGGTCGAAATGAAGAATATCGAATACCCGCATCAACTCTACCAAATTTTGATTGGTGTTCCCAGGAAATGTCATGTTGACAAAATTTTCCATATAGCCCATTTCTGGTTTAGGCTCAATAATTTCCTTGTCATAATATATTTGATAAAGACGCCCAACGATTGAAGGAATGGTGGCTATGGCTCTCAAAGTATCTTCTTTCCAACTCTTTTCTTTAGCATACATTCCCAAGAAGTTTATAGAGGAAAGAAACCACTTCATAGGATGTCCCTCTTTGGGGAGAGATCGAAAGTGGTTATTAACACGTTCATCAAGATGATGAGCTTTAACCAGATCATTTTTGAAACTCAAAAGTTCATTAGCATTCGGTAACTCTCCATTAAGGATAAGATAAATGATTTCTTCTGGCTCCTTATAAGCCAGTTCTTTGATCAGATAACCACGATAGGATAATCCGAGTTGTGGATCAACTTTGCTGGTAACACAATGCCCTACTGGGATTCCCCGTAGCCCAGTGTCAAGATTCGACTCTTTGATTTCAAATAAAATTTTATCTTCCATTTTTATTCCTTAAAAATATTTTATGACTGTATAAGTTCCTTAATCCGAATGTAAACTTTTTCAATATGACCCTTTACTCTTACGTTTTTAAATATTTCAGCTATTTTTCCCTTAGGGTCAATAATAAAGGTAGTCCTTAATACACCAACTACAATTCTCCCATAGAGATTCCTTTCGCCGATTATACCCATAGCTTGACAAAATTTTTTGTCAGGGTCAGCGAGTAAATTGATCTTGAGTTTATATTTGTTAATAAATTTTTTATGACTTTCAATGTCATCGGGACTCACCCCGAAAATCGGAACTGAGAGTTTGTTGAAATCGGTTAATTTATCAGTGAAACCACAAGCTTCTTGAGTACATCCGGGAGTATCATCTTTGGGATAGAAATAAAGAATGGAGTAGTGGCCAAGGAAATTTTTTTCAGTGATGGTGTTGTTGTCTTGGTTTTTAATGGAAAATTTGGGTAATTTGTTTCCTATAGAGGGGGAGGGTAGAGTCATTATATTTGTTCCTTAAAATATTGAATTGTTTCAGTGATTCCTTTTTTGAGGTCAACCTCGGGGCTCCAGTTCAAATGTTTTTTGGCTTGTGAAATGTCCGGACAGCGTTTAGTCGGATCATCTGAAGGGAGGGGAAGATAAATAATTTTTGAAGATGATTCGGTCAATTCAATGATGATCTCTGCCAGTTCCTTAATGGTTTTCTCGATAGGATTTCCTAGATTAATGGGGCCATTGATTGATGATTTCATCATAGCTATAAGACCCGCAACCATGTCATTTACATGACAGAAAGAACGAGTTTGAGAACCATCCCCATAGATGGTGATATCCTTATCCTGAAGACATTGAACGATAAAGTTACTTACAACCCGCCCGTCTTGGGGAAACATGTTTTTTCCATAGGTATTAAAAATCCTTACTACTCCAACATTCAATTGTTTTTGTCGTTGATAATCGAAGCACAGAGTTTCGGCAGCTCGTTTACCTTCATCATAACAAGCCCGGATGCCGATTGGGTTTACATTACCATAATAGCTTTCTTTCTGAGGATGTTCATTGGGGTTACCATATACTTCAGAAGTTGAGGAAAAAACTATACGAGCTTTTTTAGCTAAGGCAAATTCAATAACGTTGACCATTCCCCAGATACAGGTTTTAATAGTTTGAACTGGATCCTTTTGATAATGAATAGGTGATGCAGGGCAGGCGAGGTGATAGATTTGATCATAACTTATTTCTTGCCATTCTTGGGACTTTCCATGTCGTCCAAGGAGAGGATAAGTTACATCGTGTTCAACTTCTAAAAAGTTGGGATGATTGCGACTTGAATTTAAATTTTCTTTACGTCCAGTGTAATAATTATCTATAGAAACGATGAAATGATCAGACGAATCGGATAATAACTGGTTGACAAGATTTGATCCTATAAATCCAGAGCCACCCGTCACTAATATTTTCATTTAGTTAATTTTAACATATATTTATAGTCATTTTGAAAATATTATGATAATAATTGCAATATGGAGTTTTTTTTATTTGGAGTAATATTCTTTAGTTTAGGGATGTTATCAAAATTGGCATTAGCCATATTGAAAATTTGCATATCAAGAATTTGTTTTTGAAGCCAGGAAATAAAAGTAACATCCGCCTTCTTGTCTATCCCTTTCCGAATCATGCTCTTTTCTAAACTGTCGATACTACTAGCTATTCTTTGGGGTTCAAGTGAAGATATATCATTTAATAATTGGATGATCTTATTTAAAGAGAAATGAGGTTTATCTTTTTTTCTCTTTTTAATAAGCTTTTTGTTTAACTTTGGAAAAAATTGAATCCATTCGTAAAGTGGTTTCGGCTTCCTGGTCTTTTTAGAAAGATGCTCTTCAACCTTCCCTAAGAAGAATTTTTGAGATATAATAAAGTATTCTTTCTGAAGTTGGGGTTCAAAGGAATTTATGATGTTGACTGCGGTAGCGATGAGCATGTCTCCAAGAAGAATTTTACGGGTATTTTTAAGGATGTTTCCCTGCTCTCCAGAGGTTGCTATATGTGAGGAGGATTCTTCTATAGTTTGATGAAGTAATCCAGCGATGATTAAAATTTCCATGATGGCCATAGATTCAATAAGAGTTATGCTTTGTTTTTTTTTTGTCGGAGAGTATAAGAAGTAGTACAAGGAACTTACAAAGAATTGTTTGTTAGAAAATATTTTCTTAATTTCCTGTCCTTTAAGTGGGGTAAAATTTTTGATATGAAAGGTGATCCGCCTTAAAATCAGGTTCTGGAATGATCCTAGTTCCTTATTTTTCAATGGATTAACCGTATAACTGTTTAAATCTTAACTTTATCAAAACACCTTATTTTATAGTTCACGGAATGAAGACATCGCCACAACTCTATCATCATCTTCTCTGAGTTGAACAATACGATACCCGGTGGCCATTCTTCCCAGTTTGGAAATGGAATTCTCATTAATTCGAATTATATTGGATGAAGATGTGATAACCAAAAATTCATCATTCTCCTTAACCGAATTAACTGCGACAACTGGGCCACTTTTATCATTGGTTTTGATAAAAAACTGCCCCTTCCCTCCACGTCCTTTAGAATTGAACTCATCATAAGATAGCTTTTTTCCTATTCCATTAGAGGTGATAACCAAAATGTTTTCACTTGAATCTGTTCTAAGAATACCGATTACAGAATTCTGGGGAGGATCCACCTGCATGCCTCTAACTCCTGTGGCAGTTCTTCCCATTACCCTAATATTAGACACCATAGTTTTAACCGCATGTCCATTACTGGAGAAGAACATCACTATATCATCTTCATTCTCAATTTGAGCTACCCCTACTACTCGATCATCTTCAGGTAAGTTAATAGCATAGATGCCCTTTTTCTTGGCATTGACGAAATGTTTAATGTAGCAGCGTTTGACTGTTCCCTTTTGAGTGGCTATAACAAAAGTGCTCTTATCATCGAATTCGGAAAAAATCAATTTCCCCTGAATGGTTTCATCATTATCCAAATTGAGAACGGTGTTAATATGTCCCCCTTTAGCGTATCGGGAGGCAGAAGGTAATTCAAAAGACTTGAGATAATAAGCTTTACCTTTGTCACTGATAAACATCACGTAGTCATGGGTACTGGCGGCAAACATGAGGGATATCTGATCTTCTTCTCGATTACTGGAAATAGCTTTGATTCCAATTCCACCTCGATTTTGAGTCCGATAATTGCTTAGAGTAACCCTTTTTATATAGTTTGATTTGGTAAGGGAGATCACCATAGTTTCTTCATGAATCAGGTCTTCATCTTGAAGAATATCTATTTCTTGGAGCATGAGTTCACTTCGTCGTTCATCACCATAGTTTTCTTTGATGATATTGATATCATTCTTGATGAGGTCATAAATTTTAGATGAATTGGCTAAGAGATCTTGATATTCACCGATAAGACGGATGAGTTCCTTGTATTCCTCTTCCAACTTATTGACCTCTAAATTGACGAGCCGACCAAGTCGCATATCCAGAACTGCGTTCACTTGTTTTTCAGAGAAACCGAAACGGGCGATCAACTTTTGACGCGCATCATCGGTATCAGTACTAGATTTGATCATTTGGACAATCTCATCGATATTGGGAATAGCGATCTTGATGAAGCCTTCAACGATGTGTTTTCTATCTTCAGCCTTTTGGAGGAGGAAACGGGTTCGTCGGGTAATAACCTCGAAACGATGTTCAACGAAATTTTCAATAAATCCCTTTAACCCGAGGAGTTTTGGGATTCCTCCCACTAAGGCCAGTAGGTTAAATCCATATGTTACTTCAAGGGAAGTATGTTTGTAGAGAAGGTTGATCACGGTTTGGGTATTAATATCTCTCTTGAGTTCAACTACTACTCGAACTCCTTTACGGTCGGATTCGTCACGGATTTCGGAGATGCCGGGAATAACTTCGTTCTTGACCAGTTCTGCCATCTTCTTGATTAGCTCTGCCTTATTGACTTGATAGGGGATTTCTGTAATGATAATTGCTTCTCTTTCTTTTTTAAATTCCTCTATTGAAACTCGACCTCGAATTTTACACATTCCCCGTCCGGTCTCATAAGCCTGTTTAATCCCCTTATAACCATGGATGATGCCTCTGGTGGGGAAGTCCGGTCCCTTAATATGACTCATTAATTCCGCTGAAGTTACTTCCCGGTTGTCGATGAAGAGATTGATAGCATCGCAAACCTCTCTTAAATTATGGGGAGGAATGTTGGTAGCCATTCCCACCGCAATGCCAGAAGAACCATTAATAAGAAGATTAGGTATAGCAGAGGGGAGTACTGTAGGTTCGGTTTTACTGTCGTCAAAGTTGTTAACGAAGTCAACAGTGTCTTTATCAAGATCCAAGAGTAATTCTTCTGTGATTTTAGCCATTCGAGCTTCGGTGTAACGATAGGCTGCAGCAGGGTCACCATCCATGGATCCGAAATTTCCTTGTCCATCAATAAGAGGATAACGGAGAGAAAAATCCTGAGCCATTCTCACTAAAGAATCATAGATGGCAGCATCTCCATGGGGGTGATAGGCAGAAATAACTTGTCCCACAACATGAGCGGACTTTCGAAAGGGACGGTTATAGGCTAAATTAGAGATGCTCATCACATAAAGTATACGACGATGGACTGGTTTAAGACCGTCCCGTATATCGGGTAGAGCACGGGAAATGATTACTGAAAGGGCGTAATTAAGGTAAGATACTTTTAATTCTTCGGCAACGGGTCGGTTAATGATTTTGTCAGACAAGGTGGATAGGTAATAATTACCTTTATATTATACTATGAAAATAAAATTTTGATAAAAGAGATTCTGTAATTTTTAAATTTTCACTTTCTTTATTCAAACTGATATCTTAGTATAGGTATTTTTACCCATAAACTTTGATTGATATCTTATTATCTGGGTAGAACTTTGACTTTGAAAAGGAAATTCTTGCTATTTGATTTAATTTTTGGATTTGTACTTTTGATATGATATAATTATTTACTGTCGGGCATTGGCGCAGTCGGCTAGCGCGTCAGGCTGGGGGTCTGAAGGTCACTGGTTCAAGTCCAGTATGCCCGACCATTTATTTACGTTTTCTTTAGTTAGCTTTTTTATCACGAACAGTTAAGGGTGTTAAAATAACCTATATGAATCTTCTCTTGATTTTATATCAGAAATAATAACATCTTGCGAAATATTTTCAATATTTTTTTCTCTCTAAAAATCCTTATAGATACTCCAGTTTTGAGACGAAGTTTATAAACTACTATTCCCGTATAATTTCCTTTTAGTCGAGAGTATTTTGGAGGTTGTAACTTTTTTTTCATCTTTAATTCTATCTGCGATGTAGGAAAGTATCTTTTGTTTAGCCTTTTTATCTGTAGTACGAATAAATTTATGTGCTGATTTGGATAAGTAAAACGTAATATTGCTTATTTGATATAATGGGCTCAATTTACTTTAGTGATTTCAAAATCTTTTATAGTTTTGCCAACATACTTAAATAACTCTTTTTTCTTCGACTGAGTAAACATTTTCTCGATTTCGACTGTTCTTCATCACTAACCTCTGGGGTTTGATCATGCAATTTTCTGACTTCTTTTTTTATCAAGTCTGTCAACACAATGATTCCCATCAATGAATACAGTACCGTAGTTTCATGTTTACCTTTATTTTTGCTTGTTCGAGGGACCCTGATAACCAGTTCCGAAAAATTGAATAGTTTATACTCTTCAGTTTTCTTTACCAATAAAACCGCAGAAGATAAACCGATTTTGTTGTTTAACAATATCTGGCCGGATATTGGGGAAAAATACTCTCTAATAATTTTTATTGGAATTTCAATAAGGTTAGTTTGGTTTATATGTTTTCTTTTTTTCTTATCCTCAATTCTATTTTTAAACTCATCTAGAAGCTTATAGATTACTTTTCTTAAATTTTGATTCTCTTTCGATAGTTTTTTATTATCGCTTTTTATTTTTTCCCAATGTTCAAAGTTACTTTCTAATAGATTAATATATTCTTCATGAACATTTTTTTATCTTGTTTAGATATTGAGTCAGTTGGTTTTTTTTTAAATATAGCAGTATTCATTTTTATCTCCGCTAAACTCTATTTTTCTCTTTTAAAACACATATTGAAGAGATATTAATTCCAAGTTTAAATACCGACGAAGAGACTCGAACTCTTACACCTTGCGGCACTAGATCCTAAGTCTAGCGTGTCTACCAATTCCACCACGTCGGCAGATATAAGTATTATACAATGAATCAAGTTTTAAGGTATTTGAGATAACGATTTTCCAGCCAACGAAAAATACGGATTAAGATGTAACTTAACAGAGCATAAATAATACCTGCCAAAATAAACGCTTCAAAGGGAATAAAATAGCGAGCATAGGTAACCTTTGCCACTCCGGTAAGATCCATAACTGTTATCACACTAACCAAAGATGTGGCATGGAGCATAAAGATCACTTCATTCCCATAGGCAGGAATGGATCGCCTTAAAGCTGAAGGAGTGATGATATGAACGATTTGTTGCCATCGAGTCATTCCAAAAGCTTTAGCCGCCTTGATTTCACCCTTGTCTGTGGCCTTGATCCCATTATAAATGATTTCGGTAGTGTAAGATGCGTTGTTGAGGGTAAGAGCCAAGATTGCACAGAAATACGGTTTTTCAAAAAAATACCAGAGAAAGGTGTCACGGATCAAAGTGAACTGTCCCATCCCATAATAGATGATGAAAATTTGAACCAAAAGCGGAGTTCCTCGAAAATAATAGGTGAAAGCGGAGATGGGTTTTTCCAAGAAGGGATTCCCACTGTTTTTGATATTGGCAAAAATCACTGAGATGATAAAGCCTAATATAAGCGACAAAATAAGAAGTTGTAAAGTGATGAAGCTACCCTTGAGGTAATTCGGCAAAACTTCGAGTAAAAGCTCAATATTCATAATCTAATTCAAATATGGTAGCGTCGTTCAACTTTCTTGAGGAGATAGAGGGAAATGGCTGTGGCAGCAAGAAAAAAGAGTGAGAGTAATATGTAAAAAAAAAACGGTTTCTGAGTACTTCCACTAGCTAATTTTGAGTAGTGAACCACATCGTTAAGACCAATGAGAGAGACTAGGGAAATAGTTTTAAGGAGTACCAACCAATTATTGGTGTATGATGCTAGGCCATGACGGATCATCTGGGGCATGATAATACGTAAAAATAGGGTAGGGCGACTGAACCCAAAGGCCTGTCCTGCTTCAATTTGTCCTTTTTCTATGGCGAGGATGGCCCCTCGAAATGTCTCCGACATATAGGCTCCATAGATAAAGCCAATAGTGATGGTTCCCACAAAGAAGGAGCTAAGGTCGAGACGAAGATGTCCAAGGCCGATCAACTCAAGAAAATTGTTGATGGCTACTTGGCCCCCATAGTAAATGGTGAGCATCAATACTAATTCCGGTACTCCACGAGTGATAGAAGAATAAATATATCCTGTGGCCTGTAGTTTTTTATTTTTACTTAACTTGAAAAAAGCAAAGAGGATACCCAATACAGTGGCAATTGCTAAAGAAACAACAGCCACCTCAAGGGAAAGAAGAGCACCTTTGAAGAGTAAAGGTAGGTACTCAAGCATAGAATCAAGACAAATTATTCTCCATAAATATCAAAACTGAAATATATGTCGTTGATTTCTTGATAGGTGCCGTTTTCACGAAGGGCATCAATGGCATCGTTAAACTGACTTAGAAGATCGGTATCCTCTTTTCGGATAGCGATACCGATACCATCTCCAAACCAACGAGGGTCATCGTAATAGGCCCCAGTAGACTGGAAATCTTCATTGGAATCAAGAAATTTAGCTAATACAAAAGTATCTGCGAATACTAAATCTAATCTACCTGCGATGAGATCTAGATTGGCATTCTCCTGAGTATCGTAACGTTTAATATCAGCAATATCACTGAAATTATCGGTCAAGAAATTATCGGAAATTGTGGATTGTTGCACTCCAACTTTTAAGCCCTTTAGCTCGCTAGCGGTAACACTTAAGTCTTTAGTATCAGACAGTTTTACCCCATTTGCCGGAGCAATAAAGTTGGCCGGGGAGCTATAGTACTTTTTAGTGAAATTAACTTTTTGTTTTCTTTCTTCAGTAATCGACATTGAGGCTACAATTGCATCAAATTTTTTTGCTAATAGAGCGGGGATCATTCCATCCCAATCTTGCACTACTAACTCACATTCAGCCTGCATCTCTTCACATATAGCATTGGCAAAATCAATATCAAAGCCAGTGAGTGACCCATCAGATTCAATTTGACTGAAAGGAGGATAAGCTCCTTCCACTCCAATTTTAATTTTCTTAGACGATGAGCAGGATGATAAAGGTGCTAGTAATAGTATTATTCCTACTAAAAGGATTAGTGTTTTTTTCATTTTAAACCTCCGTTTCCAATAATTATACAATGGATTAATAAAATAAATATTTATTCTTCGTTTTTAATAGTATAATTTTTTAACTATGAGTTATCTACAGGTAAGCAACTTGCATAAAAGTTATGATGATAAGAAAATTCTTAGAGGAATTTCTTTTTCTGCTGAAAAAGGTGAGATTGTTTCTATATTGGGTCCCAGTGGTTCGGGAAAAAGCACTATGCTACGTTGTATAAACTTTTTGGAAATTCCTACTCAGGGAACCATATCGTTTAAAGGTATTTCAATTTCTACAGATCAGATTGAGAAAAAAGAAGGTAAAAATAAGATATTGTCTTTAAGGAAGAAAGTGTCGATGGTGTTTCAACATTTCAATTTATGGAGCCATATGACAGTCATTGAAAATGTCTGTGAAGCACCGATACAGGTATTGAAAGTTTCTAAGCAGGAAGCATATGAAAGTGGGATGAGACAACTTGCTAAGGTGGGATTAGAGGCATTTCATGACAAGTATCCCGACCAACTTTCTGGAGGACAGAAACAACGAGTAGCCATTGCTCGGGCCTTGGCGATGAAACCTGAAGTGATTCTCTTTGACGAACCTACATCTTCATTGGATCCTGAACTGGTGCAAGGGGTTTTGAAAGTAATCAGAAGTTTAGCTGAGGAAAATCTTACTATGCTCATTGTTTCTCATGAAATTCAGTTTTCAAAGGATGTTTCTGACCGTACTCTTTTTCTTTATGATGGGATTATCGAAGAGGAAGGGAAAAGTAACGAAGTTTTTGCCAATACCCGTTCACAGCGGTTTAAACAATTTCTTTCCAGTATTAATTTAAGATAATTTAAATATTTTTTATGAAGGACTTTGTTACCTCACATATTCGTCAATACCATGAGTATATTCCTGGTGAACAGTCCCGCCAAAAAATTATCAAACTCAATGCTAATGAGAACCATCTACCTCCTCATCCGAGGATAAAGGAATACTTAAAGAAATTTTCGATAAAGAAGCTCAATTATTATCCGGACCCCAACTGTCGTGAATTGGAAATTGTGGTAAGAAAAAGCTATCGCCTTAAAAAAGACATTGGTCTTGTCTTCGGCAATGGTGCCGATGAAATTATTCGGGGAATTTTCAAAACGTTCTTTATTCCTCATAAGGATTCAGTTTTATTAACTGAGGTCACTTATCCAGGTTATAAGACCTATGCGGAGTTAGAGGGCATTGCACTGGAGTATCTTCCAGTTAACAAGGATTTCTCAGTTTCGTTTAAAGGATTAAAGAAGAGTCGGAGTCAAGTTTTTTTTCTTACCAATCCTAATAATCCCACGGGAATGATGATAGAATCGAAAGTTATTATGAATATGATTCAGGATCATCCCAATAAATTATTCGTGATTGATGAGGCCTATGTGGCTTTTTCCGGTGATAGTTGTTTGAGTCTTCTCCCCCAGCCCAATTTGATTGTAATCAGAACTGCCTCAAAATCTTTTTCTGCCTGTGGATTACGTCTGGGTTTTGGAGCAGCCAACCTTGATCACGCCCATTGTATTCGAAAGGTATTAGACCCGTATAACTTGAATATTATTACTTTGAATTTGGGTAAAATCATTTTTTCCAACTTAACTTATATGAAAAAAAATTCTGAGAAGGTAGTTAAAATACGAGAATGGTTTCATAACGAGCTAGAAAAACTCAACTTTTTTATATTTCCCAGTAAGGCCAACTTTCTTCTAGTTAAACCATTTCAGGTTGATAATAATCAGAATACAGCTAAATTATTATTTGAGTTTCTGAAAAAAAATAAGATATTTGTTCGTTATTTTACAAATCCTATTCTTGCCAAATATATTCGGATAACCATAGGAAGTAAAAAAGACTTACTTAAATTATTGTCTCAGATTAAAAAATTTTATAGTTTCAAAAAAGGATAGATAATGAAATCTATTAGACTTTTGATGATGGGAGCTATCTTAGTAATTGGACACCTTTGTGCACTTGAGATTCGCTTATTTCCGCCTACACGATTTTATAATATTGATGGAATTATTTTCATTGATCTTAGCTCTACCGAAACCCTTCTTAGTGGAGACAATATCCAAAACCTTAATTATGATATTCCGATCACAATTACCTATTATATTGAATTGTATGAGAACAAATTAATTTTTGATAAACAACTACTCAACTTGGCTTTAGTGAGACGGATTTCTTATGATCATTGGTCAGGTCAATTCTTTGTTGCAGAGGGAGATAAATATTATCGCTATCGAAATTTAACTCAATTAAGAAACAGTATGATTAACCTTAAAAAAGTGAGATTGATTGAAAGTAAAATCCTTGATCCCAATAAGGAATACTACTTTAAAACTCGGATTGCGGTTAAGATCAAAAATTTTACCCTATATTATTATTTGATCAACAATCTAATCTCAATTTTTAAATATAAGACAACTTACTTTATCAGCCCTGTCTATTCAGGAAAAAGATTCTTTGATTAATAAAAGAAGTAACTGATTAAAAAGTGAGGTTTATTTCTTTCCAGTTCTAAACTTCTTAAGCCTTCTTTTTCTTCTAACTTTTTTCTTATTAAGTTTAGCTTTACTTTTTCGACGTTTCAAAAAAATCACCTCTCAAAATTGAATTGATCAATATTATAACATGAAACATATTTGTTGTTTATAAAACTTATGAAATACTAATGAAAATTATTAATAACCGATATTATAACTATAATTTACTGTATATATTTAGATTATGATGTTAAATAATTCAACTTTCATTATTTTTATTTTCGCATTATTATTCATCCTAAATCAAAATATGCTTTATGCCAATAAAGCTTCTCAGAGAACTGAGAGGAATCAAGAAAGTCAAGAGGTTGAATATCCACTATTGGATAAGTTTGATGGCGACAATGATATTTTTTCAAATTCAAATTTGAAATCATATAGCCCAAATTCTAGGGATAATGGTACCAATATAGTTAATCTTTCTAATGAAATAACTTTAGATAAAAAGAAAACGCTTGAGAACGAAATAAGAAAGGTTCTTGTCTATGGTACTTATCAGGATCAAGCCAAAATGATTAGTCGTCTTGGGAATAATTGCAAGCAAGAAACAACTAAAGATGGATTAGATCTAGCGGTAGCTTTTTTGGAAAAAGAGGGGCTTTTTGATAATCCTTTTGAGTATGATTCGGGTTTAGTTTTGGCTTTAATAGATATAGTCAAAAATTGCAATTTGTATGATAAACGTAATTTGATTCAAAAGGTATTAACCGAAGAAATTAAATATCGTAAATACCCTAATAAGGTTAAGACAGAAATGAAAGTGAAAGCATTCTCTATAGTAAATAAATTCTATCATCAAATGAATGAAAATGAAAAGGAGAACTATAGTAAAATGATTGACCAATATTATCGTTATGAGCGATTTCATCAGAATAACTTAGGAATTAAAATGGAAGTGTTATTAGCAGCAGGTAAATATCGACCAAAAGATTTTAACAAGTATCTTAAAAGAGAGTATTCTAAAGAAAAAAATATTGATCTTAAGAATAGAGCTATAGAAATTATAGGCTTATATCAAGATAAAGATGATATAAATTTTCTTCATCAAATTATTGAAGATGAAGAAGCGGGCAGTTTTCAACGGTGGGTGGCAGTAGTTGCATTCACTAACTATGCCCCAAACCCTATTGCCCTTTTAAAAGTTAAAGAGTATGCAAAAATGTCATTGCCAGAGATCGCATCTAGAGCCTACTATGTTCTCTCTTTCTATGATGTGGACTTAGACTTTTTTCTTGAGGCCTCTAAAAATAATGATGAAGGTATTCGTTTGCAAGCTGTTCAAGCTTTCTCTCGCTTTTCCTTAGAAGATGTCGAAGAAGTTTTGGAATATAAAAGTACAAAAGACAGTAATGCTTCGGTAAGAAAAGCGGCCAAGAAAATTTTAGAAAAGAAAAGAGCCTCACCCTAATAGTCTTTTATTCAAATTAAGTTTTATCATCTCAATATCTTTTTGATAGGTTACATCCTGTTTGAAATTATTATAAAATAAATCTATGATTGATATACAAAATATTCCAGAAAGTGTTTTGACTGAAGTCCAGAAGCCAAATAGAAAAAAGAACTATTGTTCTCCCAATGCAGTGTCATCGTTTCGGTTGTACAGAAAAATGTCTTTTGGGAATAAATTAGCTAAAACAATAAACTAAGGTAACAGTGAAATTCATTCTATCCACCCGTAATACCAAAAAAGTTGAAGAATTGAGGTCGGTGTTGAATAAAATTGGACATGAACTTATCCCACTAGAGACTTATGAAATCGAAAAAGGTATTACTGTCCCTGAAGTAGAAGAAATTGCCAACAGTTTTTACGGAAATGCCTTGCTAAAAGCGGAAGCTCTCTTCAAATATTGCAGTGACTCAAGTATTGGAGTTATTGCCGATGACTCTGGTCTGGTTGTACCCCTTTTAAAAGGTAAGCCAGGAGTTTATTCCGCTCGCTATGCCGGAGTAGATGGCGATGATAAAATTATCCACCGGGCTAATATTGATAAACTTCATTTTGAGCTTTGCCGTCATTCGGAATACCATGGGAAAACTCCAGCTTATTTTATTACCGTAATTGTCTTATTGATTTCAAAAAGTGGAGAAAGACGTGAAATCGTAGGGGAGGGGAGATGTTGGGGTGAAGTGATCAGTGAATTGCGGGGAGTGAATGGATTTGGTTATGATCCGGTGTTTATTCCCAATGAAAGTAAGAACGGCCTTACCTTTTCCGAGATGGAAACTGTGGAAAAGAATGCTATTTCCCATCGGACCCGGGCTATCAAAAGTATTATTGATAAACTTAAAGAGGAATAGTTTGGAGAATAGAAAATACTTAAAGAGTTATTCTTTCGTTCCCGACTTCAAAATAGGAAATAACTTTAAGATTTTTTCTTTGAGTTCCTCAATTCTTTCCTGATTTGAATCATCATCCTGGTCATTCTCAAAAATGATTAGTTTTCCTACCTTCTCTCTATTGAGGATTGCCTTAATAAATTTCTTCTTAACTTCACTGGTACCAGCCCTCTCTATCCGCAATCTAGCCTCCTTTTTACTGATTCCTCTTTTTTCAGCAAGCCGTTTTTCTTGCATTTCTAGGTTACTGGTAACTAATAAAACATTATTATTACTTTCATAGAGAATCTGGCTTTCTCCTGCTAAAGGAATATTGAGGAAGATAAGTCCCCGTTGAGTGGCCAATTCTTCATGATAGAGGGAATTAATGTAAGGACGTAGCAGGTTGAGAAGTACTTGAAGTTTCTCCTCGCTGTTGATTTTTTGATTTTGATGATCACTGGGACTAAATACCTCCTGACTTACTTTTTTTTGTGAAATATATTTTCCGTCCAGAATTGACTGACCAAGATAGTCTACCATTTCTCTAGCTAAACTGAAATATTCACCTTTTGCTAATCCTTGATAGATATGTCTTACTAGAGCATCGAAGTCAATATTTTGGGTTTGATAACCATCCTGGGTAAGACTGGCGGCAAGTTTTTCGGTAATGTAGCTTTTGCCACAAGCGATCCCCCCGGTGACAATAAGTTTATGTTGTCCCATGAGTCTTTCTTCCATGGCTTGCTTAGCTTGGAGAGGGACATAGTCTTTGATTTGTCCACCCCGATTTAAAATCGCTCGAGCGATTGAGGAACTGGTGGTACGGTGCTGAGAGTCTGAGAGAAAGTAGATAATCTCCAATTTGGGATTCTGTCTTTTATGACCAGACTCCAAAAATATTTCATATTCTAAGTCATTGGCATTACGGATACCACGAATGATATGCAGTATTCCGGTTCTAGTGGCATAATCGGAGAGAAGACCATTATAGGCATCGACCGATATATTTTTCAATCCCCGGGATTTAAGGCATAATTCGACAATTTCCACTCTCTCTTTAAGAGTTAAAATTGAGGGCTTGGAATCATTTTTTAATACCACTACCACGATTTCCTTTACCCACTTACTGGCCCTTTCGATAATGTTAAGATGTCCATTAGTAATAGGGTCACCAGATAAGGGGAAGAGAGCCTTATTGACTTGGTTCGTACTTTGATTTTCTACCATGGAAATTGTAAATACTCCCAACCATATTTTTCTAGAATTTCGATCCGGTTATTATTAACGATTATGGTAAGTCCCATAATTATACCACACTTTAGGTCCCGTAAGACTAGTGAATAGATTTCTCCATTATTGAGTACCATGAAACTTTTATCGGTTACTATGGTAAAACTGGGCTCAAGAAATACTCGACGGGTCATGAGTTGCCATTCCTTATTTTGTTTCGACTGAATTAACCAAGAGAAATTTTTCCATTGAATTCTCAGAGGTAATTTAGCGGTGGTTATTTCCATGACGATAGAGTTAAATAAATTAAGGGTCTTGCGATAACGTTTTATTGCTGAAGAAATGGCTTTTTTTTTAAGTGGATCTACCAATCCCATGGTTTTAAAGAAATGAGAGGACAATCCATTCATTCTAAGTTCGATTTCTAAATGAATAAGGGAAGGAGGGACGAGTATAGATTGACCCTTACCTTCCTTGTCTCTAAATATTTTTTGACAGATTACTTGGCTAGTTACTTCGCCCTTCAACTGAGTTTTAGCTTGGAGGTAATCATGTATCTGAAAACGGATTTCCTCAATTCCAACTCCGGCTTTAATATAGCTACAAGCATAGATAAACCCCATCTCCACCTGGGAGTGGTTTTCTTTATATTGATCTATAACTTTGTCAGTTAGATAGTTCGGCAATGTAATGCTATCGGTAAGATGCAAATTTGATTTTTTCTTTTTTACTAAACGTTGATAAATTTGTTCCCAGTTGTATTGTTGAACGAAACTATCTACTTCTAAAGTATTTTCTTTTTTAACATGGTATGCGAATAAATCTAGCTGCCTGATAACTTCAATGGTAATATCATCTCTAATAATTTTTTTTTCGGTTGAGAATAATGGGTTTGAAAAGGGCAGATATAGTTTAAAAGATTGAGGGGTTTTTCTGGGTATAAGCAAGAGGGAGTGGGGGATGATAGTGGTAGGAACTAGTCCAATGATTAATCCCAATGTATTGGGATTAGCAATTAATTGACCTGCTTTGAAAGTTAGTTTTGAAGAGGTCACCGATCTGAATGGTTATAAAATTCGATAAGGTAAGCTAGAGCTAGATCATAGCCCTGTGTTCCCAAACCCGCAATCACTCCAGTGGCAATGTTGCTTATATAGGAGTGATGACGAAACGATTCTCGTTTATAAACATTACTGATATGAAGTTCGATGATGGGTATGGAAGTCAAAGCGGAAAGAGCATCTCGTATTGCCACTGAAGTATGAGTAAAGGCTCCGGCGTTAATGATAATTCCCGATGACAAATTAGAGTTATTTAGTTGGTTCTTAAAAATTGTATGAAGAAAGTCAACGATTTTTCCTTCACAGTTGCTCTGAAAAAAATCGATTTCAAAACCCACTTTATTAGCGGCAGTAGCCAATCTGTTTTCGATATCTTCCAGAGTTCCCATACCATAGATAGTAGTCTCTCTTTGTCCCAGAAGATTTAAATTCGGCCCATTAATAATGGTAATTTTTTTCATAGTGATTATAATAATTGTAACACAGACTTTTTGTTATTTGTCGAAAAATCAAAGTAAAAAGTTTTTGAATTCCTTTTTTCTTAAGTTTACTAGGTACCTTTAACTTCTTTTCTCTTATAACTTCCGAAGTAGATAGAAGTAAATTGTCTACTACATGCCAAATACTATATAGGTCTCATACATTACCTAACTTTTTTGTTAGTTTTTTAGGGAGTTTAATTTGTTTTTGATTAGTGTTTGATTTTGGTTATGTTGCCGTCTCTATTTTACTTATAAAATATCAGATTAAATTAGCATACCTACTTACTCAATCTTTTCCGGAAAAGTTGTTTGAAATTCAAGTAAGCTAATAAAGGATGTGAGAAATTAAGGTTTCCACTCTGGAAAAGATTTTTTAATGTGGTTATAGAAATCTTGAGCAAAACCAGTTATGAGTAGTCTCTTACAGTCTTTAGGATGGATTCCTCGACTTTTAAGATAGAAAAATTCTTCAGGATTGATATTTCTACAAGTAGCTCCATGGGTGCATTTAACATTATCATTAAGTATTTCCAGACGGGGGCGAGATATTGAGGTAGCATTCTCACTTAAAATCAAGTTTTGATTGAGTTGTCCAGAATTAGTAAATGGGGATTTATGATCAACCCTAACAATTCCAGTAAAATTAAGAAAAGTCTCATCTTCTAAAATTCCTCGATATAGTTGATCACTGGTGGTTTCTGGAGCTGAATGGGCGATAGTTGTCAAATTATTGAATGCCTGTTTATTTTTTGGGAGACTTAGTCCATAGAGTTTACAATGACTATGTTCTTCAATCAAGTTAATAGTTTTTTGGACAATAGAAGTTTGAGATCCCTTTTGAAGGACGTAGGAGATATAATTTGATTCCTTTTTTTGTTCTACATAGGTGTGATTGATATGGATAGAATTTTGGGATTCATTTTGGAATAAGAAATGATGAACAGTGGCATTCTCACCTATATCTAAACATATTTATTTCTATAGTTTTAGTTTATTTTAAATCTTTAAAAGATATACAATATTTTGCAACAATCATTCATCTTCATATATTTACGAAAAATGTATAATATATCCAGTGGGCATACCTATGCTTTTTTAGAAAAGTTTAAGCATAAAGTATTACTACAACTTAACCATGTTTTTTTACGGTTTCAAGAAATTATTCAAGAATACTTTTAAGTATTCTTGAATAGGTTTCTATTTGTTTATATGTTAATTTTCTATTGGATAATTTGCTGGTGTATTTCCATAAACCACTAAAATAAAATAGAGTATAAATAAAATCTTTTATATAACGTCTCAATAGTAGTTTTCTGGTATTTGCTGTTCCGATTATATCCGGAGCAAAACGTTTAATGATACTTTTTACATCAGTTCTACGCCCTCGATATTTCTTATAAGTAAAAACTTCATGTTCCCGATAAAATATTACCGGCTCCTGTAAGTTGGCTATTTTAAGATTTTTTGAGGCGCTGCACCACAGTGCATAATCATCACTATACTTATATTCAGGTAAATATGAGTGTTTTATAAACCACTCTCTTCTACCCATTATAGCAGGATGATATAAAACTTCTCCTCTAAAAATTTGATAAGCAGAATCAACTTTTTCTGGAGGGGTGCGTAGACCTTTGACATCAAGACTATTATTTATTGAAACCAGTCCACCACCAACAATATCGACATCTTGATTGTATAATAAAAAATTAACTTGTTTTTCAAGACGATCTGGAAACATCAAGTCGTCTGAATCTATTCTGGCAATAAATTTGCCTTGAGTATAAGAAACACCCTCTTTTAATCTTGCAGGGCAGCCTTTGTTTTGATTGTCGGTATAAAGTTTAATTCTTTTATCTTCAACGCTTTTTATTTTTTCAATACTATTATCTGTTGAGCCATCATCAATAATTATAAGTTTCCAATTTTTGTATGATTGAGCTTGAACCGATTTTATAGTGTCAATAATTGTTTTTTCAGCATTATAACATGGGAGAATAATAGTAACTAAAGGATTTGCTGAGTTATTCATTTTTTATTACTTTTCCTTGAAATAATTGTGACGGTTCTAGTCGTTAAATCTTCTTTCGAGTAACCTTTTTTACTTAACTCTTCCAACAAGTTTTCTGTAAGGATATTTAATCCTTCAGAGGTTGTTTTTGTTTCAATTATGTTTAACATAGATTTGAAGATTTTATTATAATCTTCCATTTTTAGCTTGTTCAAGAAGACGCCAGGAGGAATAAATTTTTGCTCTCTTAAATGATCCCAAGGGGGAATAATTTTATCCGGGTTTGTATCCGGAAATTGCCACTCAACATTATGACCTCCCGATAAAGATGGAAATAGATGAATTTCGATTATTGCAATTCCATCTTTTTTAAGTAGTCGATTTATCTCCTTTACGCACTTTTCGACGCCATCTATATGCTCAAAGACCGCTCTTGAAAAAATAAGGTCAAAACTACTGTTTTTAAAAGTCGTAGCTGTTGCATCCATAGATATAGTGTTTAAATTATGAAAAGCCTTTTTATCTTTAATATGCCTTGTGATTTTCTTTTTAATTTTATTATCAATTAAAATATGTCTCAAATAACGTTTTAATGCTCGTTCAATACCCTGATCTTTAATTAGCTTTACCAAATCTGTAAAAAAAGTTTCAAGTGAAAGGTCAACATCAATGCCGGTATAACTGTTACATCTTGAATTTATTAATACTCCCTGACAAGGAATCGTTCCATGTCCAATTTCTAATACATCAGCACTTTTTATGCTATCGAATGAAATGGTTTGATAAGTTTCAACTAGTTTTTTGTTATATTCAATTTCGTTTTGAACAGTTTGTTTGGTTGAATTTGCAAACCATTGAACACGTTTAATTATTTTGTTAATTGTATTTGACATTTCACTATTATATTTAAGATTTTGATTTTAGATTTATAGCATATTCATAAGCTTTAATAGATTTCTCTACCATTGTTTTCATTGAAAAATTCTCTATTAACGAAAGTTGTCCATGTTCAGCCAATTTAATTGTAAGGTTTCTATTTTTTATAAGTTTAAGAATTGTATCAGCCAAATCCTGTGAATTTTCATTTTCAAATAACAATCCATTATTTTCATCTGTAACAATTTCAGTCAGCCCTCCGGTTCTACTTGAAATGACAGCATGTCCTGAGGCAAAAGCTTCAAGAGCAACCATACCAAAAGACTCATATCGACTTGGAATTAAAGCAATTAAACACTCTTTTCTTAATTTCATCAAATCGCTTTCATCTATTCCACCATGAACGATATATGATTTTTCAGGCGGGGAAAATTTTTGTAAGCAATCCTGTAAATAAGACCCGGAAGCACCCGGCATATCTCTGCCAACTAGATGCAGTTTTCTTTCATCATAAGAGGAGTCTTTACACACAATTTCCCACGCTTCAAGTAAAATATCTACTCCTTTTCGACTTTCAAACCGACCGACAAAAAGGATATCTTTATTAGTGGGCTCTATTTTGTTTATGGGCAAATTTAAGCCATGATTGATTATAAAGTTGTCTTTTTTTATTTTATAGACTGTTTCACAGGTCGCAAGATTTTGATGCGTATTACTTATCCAAATATCGGCATTTTTTACTGTATGAAGTTCCCAGTGGTGATGAAAAGGGCGAGCAATTTTTGGGAGTAAACCGGGTTTTAAAGTTCCATGAATAACAGGAGTTGACAATCTGACAATTTTTGCCCAACTTCCTTTATCACAACATCCAAGCCCAAGCCAGTTTGCATACTCTACACAATCAGGCTGAAAATTTTTTAAAACTTTATTTATGGCTTTAGAGAGAGCAAAAGGTTTTAGGGGAGATGGCAAATTTGATTTTGGAATAATAACTTGTTTGACTCCATTCATCTCTTCACCGTCTTCGATAGATATCATAAGTACATCATGATATTTTGCAAGTTCCGGGATATAATCTCTGAGGTATCTGCCAATTCCTCCATGCAGTGGAGATAGAGGATGTTCAGGTGATACTATGGTAATTTTCATTTTATTTTCTCTCTTTTTTCGTAATTTTAGGGATGTGTTAAAATTTCATTGAAACAATTATTTAACTCTTTTTTTTGTTTAGCTTCAGAAAAATTTTTTTCTGCAAAATCATAAGCATTTGAGGTAATAGTTTCTATTTTATTTGATTTATATACATCTAACATTGAACTAAATATTGCCTCTGAGGTTGTACCTGAAGCTAAAAAACCTGTTTGTTGATGACTCACAAAGTTATTTATTCCATTAACATTAGTTCCAATGACCGGAATTTTTGCCAAAAAAGCTTCTGCAATAACTAAAGGAGCAGCTTCTTCCAGAGAAGTTAAACATAATATGTTAAAGCACTTTAAGATAGAAATAGGAGAATTTGAATAACCGTGAAGTTTGATATATTCGCTTGCCTTATTTCCAGCAATCAAATTTTCAAGAGCAACTTTTTCTTCTCCACTTCCGACAAGAATTAGTATAGAATCTTTATATCGAGAATGAAATTCAATAAAAGCTTTAATCAAGTTGGGGAGGTTTTTTTCTTGTGAAAGTCGCCCTAAATATCCAAACACCTTTTTTTCAGTTAAGTCATACTTTTTTATAAAATCTTCATTTATTGGAGTTTTATTTATTGTTTTGGCACAAGTACTATTATGAATGATGTAATGTTTCTGATGAGTAAAATTTTTAAATGGTTTAACTGTTTTTTCGCTAACTCCGATAAGGGCTTTACAGTTTCTTATTAAAAAATTACTGTAAGAATTTGTAGGTAAAGAGTTGTTCTGGATAACAAATATCACCGGGATTTTAAGTAATTTCGTTAAAGGAATAAGCGGTATTAAGGCGTAAAGAGTTGTCGCAACTAAATAGTCAGGTTTTTCTTTTCTAATGATATTAAGTATCTTAAAAATCGTCAGTATAACTTTGGGCATAGTTTTTAATTGAACAAATTTACTTGACAACTTTTTAGGGTATTCTGGAAATTTTATTTTGTATAACTTACAATCCTCGTATAAAGAGTCATATTCTGGAGCTAATTTCGGTCGTATAATTGTACAGTTGTATTGCTCTTTTAATTGGTTTATATAAGTTAATACAACTTTTTGTCCACCTCCAAAAATTGGTTTATCGTCTACAAATAGGATATTTTTACAACTATTCATTATTTTTATTTCAAAATATATTTTGCTTCTGCCCGAATAGTTTCAAGCGAGTTTTAAGAGGGCTTGAAATTTAAAATTTGTTCTGCTTTATTGTAGGTTGAGTAGTATAAATTTTTTTGTTCCATTTAGATTTGCAAAGGTTAAATCCTCATCTATTTTCAACTTCAAGTTATAGTTTTCAGTAAAACTATTCAAGTATTTCAAATTTACTAATCGGATTTGCATTAATAACATCAAATGTTGTATTTAAGTTTTTGTTGTTAATACATTTTTCTATTAAAGTAAACAAATCAGTGGGGTGTATATAATCTCTAATAATATTTTCATTATTAGTCTAAAAATTTTGCTTGTATACCATAGATAGTAGTCTCTCTTTGTCCCAGAAGATTTAAATTCGGCCCATTAATAATGGTAATTTTTTTCATAGTGATTATAATAATTGTAACACAGACTTTTTGTTATTTGTCGAAAAATCAAAGTAAAAAGTTTTTGAATTCCTTTTTTCTTAAGTTTACTAGGTACCTTTAACTTCTTTTCTCTTATAACTTCCGAAGTAGATAGAAGTAAATTGTCTACTACATGCCAAATACTATATAGGTCTCATACATTACCTAACTTTTTTGTTAGTTTTTTAGGGGGTTTAATTTGTTTTTGATTAGTGTTTGATTTTGGTTATGTTGCCGTCTCTATTTTACTTATAAAATATCAGATTAAATTAGCATACCTACTTACTCAATCTTTTCCGGAAAAGTTGTTTGAAGTTCAAGTAAGCTAATAAGGGATGGCGAGAAATTAAGGTTTCCATTCTGGAAAAGATTTTTTAATGTGGTTATAGAAATCTTGAGCAAAACCAGTTATGAGTAGTCTCTTACAGTCTTTAGGATGGATTCCTCGACTTTTAAGATAGAAAAATTCTTCAGGATTGATATTTCTACAAGTAGCTCCATGGGTGCATTTAACATTATCATTAAGTATTTCCAGACGGGGGCGAGATATTGAGGTAGCATTCTCACTTAAAATCAAGTTTTGATTGAGTTGTCCAGAATTAGTAAATGGGGATTTATGATCAACCCTAACAATTCCAGTAAAATTAAGAAAAGTCTCATCTTCTAAAATTCCTCGATATAGTTGATCACTGGTGGTTTCTGGAGCTGAATGGGCGATAGTTGTCAAATTATTGAATGCCTGTTTATTTTTTGGGAGACTTAGTCCATAGAGTTTACAATGACTATGTTCTTCAATCAAGTTAATAGTTTTTTGGACAATAGAAGTTTGAGATCCCTTTTGAAGGACGTAGGAGATATAATTTGATTCCTTTTTTTGTTCTACATAGGTGTGATTGATATGGATAGAATTTTGGGATTCATTTTGGAATAAGAAATGATGAACAGTGGCATTCTCACCTATAATGAATTTAAGGGAGTAATTATTAAAAACTCTTCCCATGGAAAAATGTTCTTCTATAAGATTTAACTCTGCTCCATCTTCTATATTGAAGAATATTTGAGGACAAATGAGCGGGGTGCTAGTGTCATTATCTGTTATGAATATTAATCGCACTGTTTGAGCTAACTTTTTTCCTTTAGCTAACTTTATGCTTACTATCTCATCGTTAATGATTTCATTGAAACTTAAGAGCCAATTTTTGAGGAGATTTTTTCTTTGAAAATAGGAAAAAATTTCTTTTTTCTTTTCTAAGAGTTTGTCATAATCACCATGTATTCGCTCTAATTTTAGAAAATGAGAGATGGAAATATCATCAAAGGAATAAAGAAATCCATTAAAAAAGACGATGTTGATATAATTATTCTTTCCGACTAATTCTTTGAGGTAGTTTTGAGTTAATCTTTCGTGAAAATTAGAACTACTATGAAGACATTTCCATTCCTGTTTTAAAAAATCTAGTTTAATATTCTTCCAATAATCCCTACGATATGAGGGTGAAGATATCAGATCTAATTCCGCTATTAATTTTCTCTTATATTTTCGATAATTTTGACTGTAGTCTTTTTCTATAGAAGAAAATTCTTTTAAAATAAAGTCTTTGAAGGATATCATAAGTTTTCTTCATAACCTTTTGCCTCAATTTTTAAAGCCAGTTCTGGACCACCGGTCTTAACAATTTTCCCTTTAAATAAGATGTGGATATAGTCTGGTTCAACATATTGTAGGAGACGGTGGTAATGAGTAATGAGAATAAAGGCATTATCTTTGGATCTAATTTTATTAATACCATCCGCTACAGTTTTCAAAGCATCGATATCAAGTCCTGAGTCGGTTTCATCAAGAAGAGCAACCTTTGGAGTTAAGAGAGCGATCTGTAATATTTCATTGCGTTTTTTCTCACCTCCCGAAAAACCTACATTGACTTCTCGTGCTAAAAACGATTCTGGAATATTGAGTAATTGAGCCTTTTCTTCTGCAAAACTCTTGAAATCGTAGGAGTCCATTTGCGGAAGACCTTGAGCTTCACAAATGGAGTTATAGGCAAGTTTAAGGAATTCAAGATTGGAAACACCAGGTATTTCAATAGGATACTGAAAACTTATCATAACTCCCAACCCGGAGCGTTCATGAGGTTCCATTTCTAGGATATTTCTTTTCTTAAGATTTATTTCATATTCAACACTACCTTCAATAACTTCATAATTTGGATGTCCGGCTATTGTTTTAGCTAAGGTACTTTTTCCTGAACCGTTGGGTCCCATGATCGCATGAACTTCTCCAGGTCTAACTTCAAGGTTTATACCATTTAAAATGGATATTCCATCAATAGTTTGAGCTTTAAGATTTTTGATTGTAAACATAATGATTTTAATATAAGTAAGAATAAAGTTTGTGATTATCCGACACTACTTTCCATTTTGAGTTCAAGTAATTTAACAGCCTCAACCGAAAACTCTAAGGGTAGTTTTTGAAATATTTCATTACAAAAACCGTTTAAAAGTAGAGAGATAGCTTTTTCCTGCTCAATTCCACGTGACTTGAAGTAAAAAAGTTGTTCATCGGAAACTTTAGAAGTAGAAGCCTCGTGCTCAACTTCACTAAAGCTATTCTTGACTTCAATCTCAGGATAGGTCATAGCAGTACATTGATCGCGAATGATAAGTGAGTCGCATTGGGTGAAATTTTTAGCATTCTCTGCTCCCCGCCCAATCCTAACCAATCCTCGATAAATGTTCTTCCCTTCATCGGCAGAGATTCCCTTTGAAATGATCTTTGACCGGCTGTTTTTGCCGATATGAATCATTTTGGTACCTGTATCAGCCTGCATCTTCTTGTTGGTAAGTGCAACAGAATAGAATTCTCCGGTGGTATTGTCCCCACGCAGAATGACTGAAGGATATTTCCAAGTGAGTACAGACCCAGCTTCTACTTGTACCCAAGAAATTTTGGAGTACTTCCCTTTACATAAACCCCGTTTAGTGACAAAGTTATATATTCCTCCCTTTCCATCTTTGTCCCCGGAATACCAGTTTTGAACAGTGGAATAATTGATCGAAGCGTTATCAAGAGCTACTAGTTCTACGACAGCAGCATGAAGTTGATTTTCATCTCTCATGGGTGCAGTACACCCTTCTAGGTAGTTGACAGAGCTACCTTCATCAGCAATGATCAATGTTCTTTCAAATTGTCCAGTACCGGCGGAGTTGATACGAAAGTAAGTAGAAAGGTCTAATGGGCACTTCACTCCCTTGGGAATATAACAGAAAGATCCATCTGAAAACACAGCGGAATTAAGAGCAGCGTAAAAATTATCTGTAGGAGGAACTACTGTACCTAAATATTTTTCAATCAGATCTGGATATTTGATAAGTGCTTCACTCATGGGACAGAAGATCACTCCATGTTTTTTTAATTCTTCTTTAAATGTGCTAGCCACTGATACTGAGTCAAATATCGCATCCACCGCAACACCGGAGATTCGTTTTTGTTCTTGAAGAGGTATTCCCAGTCGATCAAAAGTTTTAAGAACTTCTTTGTCAACTTCATCTAAACTATTTAATTGTTTCCTTTTTTTGGGAGCAGAGAAATAAGAAATTTTTTGAAAATCAATTGGAGGAAAGGTAAGTCCTGACCATGTTGGCATCTCCATTTTTTTCCAAATTTCGTAGGCTTTGAGTCGAAAACCTAACATAAATGAAGGTTCCTTTTTGATTTCTGATAATCGGCGAATAACACCTTCATCCAAACCTGGAGAAAAAATTTCGGTTTCAACGTTGGTAGAAAAACCGAATTTGTAATCAGAATCCATTACTCTCTGAGCTTCTTTTTTATCTCGGGCTATTTCTTTAGTTTCTTTTTTGGGATTCATTTTAGATTGCTACCTCATGGAATTTAAATTATTTTTAGACTTAATAAAATAGTTATTTGCCAGTATAGTACTATCCAATATATAAGCCAATATCGGTAGATGTATTATAACTGTTTTCTAACCCTTTTGTTCCAAAAAAGCATTAACGGGCCGACAATATAGATAGAGGAATAAGTTCCAGTAATAATTCCAATTATGAGTAAGAGAGCAAAGTCACGATAAGCTCCTTCAGTGCTAAGAAACAAGGCTAGAACTACAATGAAGGTAGTGGCACTTGTAATTAGAGTACGAACAAAGACGTTGTTTAAAGAGAGAGTGAGAAGTTGACGGTAGTCATCGTTATGAAAGTAACGAGATTCATCACGAACTCGATCAAAGAAAATAATAGTGTCGTTTACTGAATAACCAAAGGTGGTCATAATGGCAACGATCACCAGTACATTCATTTCCATTTCAAATAGGAGAACGGTACAGAGCATTATCATGACATCGTGGATCACTGCTATTACCGCTGAAAACCCATAAAGGAATTTAAAGCGAAAAGTAAGATAAAGGATAATAGCAATGATCACTGTGAGAGATAGGAGGATAGCGTTAATTTTATTTTCTTCACCTACGGTCGCTCCAATTAATGTAGTTTGAGTGATTTCATGAGTATCTGGAAAGACTTCGTTTAATCTAGTAATGATAGTTTCTTCAGTTTCAACTGCATTGTCTTCAATAAGAGGATGACGAATCACAAATGTGTTTTTATCGCTACTGGTGATAGCTTCAGCACTTATGTTCAAGTTAGACCCATCATTGATTTGAGAAATGATAGCACTTGTGTTAAGGTTTTGGTTTAAATTGACTCGCACTTCAATACCTCCTGTAAACTCTGTCCCGAAATTGAAACCACGGATAAAGATTAAAATTAAGGCAAATAGAATAATTAAAACAGAAAAAATAATGGCAGGAATATTGAATTTATAAAAATTGATTTTCATTAAATAAAGATTTTATGAAGTTTTGAATATTTTTTTGATTTAGCAAGAAGAACATTATAAACAAATCTAGTACAAAAAAGAGAGGTAAACATACTAACGATAATTCCAACCAATAAAGTGGTAGCAAATCCTTGGATAAACCCGAAGCCATAGTAAAACAATACAAAGGTAGAAATAAGAGTGGTGGTATTAGCATCAAAGATTGTCCAAAAAGCCTTATCATAGCCAATGTTGATAGCTTCCACCAAGGATTTTCCTTTTTTGAGTTCATCCTTGATTCTCTCGTTGATAATCACATTTGCGTCTACTGCCATACCCGCGGTGAGGAGAAGACCAGCTAGACCTGGCAACGAAATAGTCAATCCAAAAGAGGAAAGGAAGGCAACGACAATGAAGCCGTTAAAAAGCATAGCTGTCGAAGCGATAATGCCACTGGCTCGATAACGGATAAGCAGGAAGAGAAAAATAAGCACTAAACCTAAGGTAAGTGAGTTGACCCCCTTTTGTCTTAGATCTTCTCCAATCTTAGGACCAATTAGCTCTTTAGAGATGATCTTAATCGGAACTGGCAAACTTCCTGACTTCAAAATCAAGGCAAGGTCTTTCGCTTCTTCAACAGTAAAACTACCACTGATTTCTCCTCGACCCCCTGGAATAGGTTGATTGATATTTGGTGCAGACATTACTTGTCCATCCAAGACAATAGCCAAACGTTTTCCTTGGTTGGTTCTGGTAATCTCAGCAAATGCTGGAGTTCCATTCCCATCTAATTGAAAAGTAACCACTGGTTCCCCATATTGTCCGAAAATTTGTTGAGCCGTAGTTACTACTGATCCATCCAGGAGAGGTTCCTTAATCATAGCCAAAGGATAACTTTCTTTACGTTTGCCCAGTATGTCTTTGACATAGAGGAAAGAAATATCATAGTTAGTAAATTCATCAATATTATTTATTTTTTTGGTTTCTGTATCATAGTCGATAAGATCAGTGTTTTCTTCATCTACTATTTTAAATTCGAGATTGCCAGTGGTTGAAACGATATCCTCAATGCGTTTGGATGAGGTTTCTCCAGGAAGTTGGATATTAATTCGGTAGTTCTCTAATTTTCGTATCACCACTTCAGAAACCCCCAGAGTGTCTAAACGATTATTAAGCTGATTAATAATTCTATCAATCCCTTCAGTACGTTCTTCTGTAGTAATTTGATTAGCATTACGAGCGGTAAGTTCAGCTAGTTTATCAAAATCTGCTTCGATAAAAATATTGAGGCCTCCCTTGAGATCCAATCCTAACTTGATACTCTTTTCACGGTATTTGTCCGCTTCTAAAGCTAAAGTTAATTCTTCTTCGCTATATTCGGTATCTGAGCGAAACGCTATTTCGGTTTCAGAGATTTTACGAATAGTATCGTTATAGAAAAAATAATAAATGATAGAAGGATGAAGGAGGTAATAAGTAAACCCTATAATACATATAATGATAAAACCGCGAAAAGAATTTGACATTAGGGATTTAAGTAATAATGATTTAAAGTATTTATTTTATTATTATACTACAATAATGTATTATTTCTTTTTTTCCTCTCTTTTTTTGAAAGCCTCTTCGGTAACTAGGACTTCAGTAATAGCATTAAGTGATATTTCCATCTTGACTTGTCCGTCTATGGTTATAGTAACCACTCCCTGTTCACGGTCAATACTAACAACTTTACCATAAATACCACCTGAGGTAAGAATCTTATCTCCTTTTTCCATAAGACGTCGCTTTTTTTCAATTAACTTTTGTTTCTTACTTTGAGGACGAATCAAGAGAAAATAAAATATAAAAATAATGAAAATTATAGGTAGAAATGAAGTTAGAGGGGAGGGGTCTGCTTGGGCTAAATAAATTGTAATATCGGGGTTTAACCAATGATTTTTCATAAAGTTCCTATATTTAAATTGAGTTATTGTAAGTTTATTTCAGCATCCATTTACAAGATTATTTCTTATTTTTTTCTGCTATATTTTTTGCTTCTATAGCTACTTGCTTAAAACCATCAAGGTCATTTACAGCTAAAAAAGCAAGAACCTTACGATCCAATTGAATGTTAGCGAGTTTCATGTATTGAATCAGTTTGGAATAGGGATAAAGTTCTAATTCTCTCAAGGCTGCATTAATTCGAATCTGCCATAGGACACGATAATCACCCTTTTTTTTACGTCGATGAGCAAAGGCATACATCCCCGAACGAAGAACACTTTGTTTGGCGACACTTAAGATATTTTTTCTATGCCCATAATATCCCTTAGATTGTTTTAATATCTTCTTAGTGCGAGCTCGGTGAGTGACACTGCTTTTACTTCTTGGCATGATAAATCCTTAAAATAATATTTAAATTATATATCAATAACTTTGGCAATTCGATCGCTATTGGTTTTGTTCAGAGTGGTTAGCTCTCGTTTCTGACGTTTTCCCTTACTGCTTTTTTTAGTAAGAAGATGGCGATTGCCAGCACGTTTTGCTTTAACTTTTCCTTTAGCAGTTAATTTAAACCTTTTGGCAGCTCCACGATGGCTTTTAAGCTTTGTTCTAGCATTTGGCATTAATATATGTTCCCTTTAAATAATATTTTTTTAAATATTATTTCTCCATATTAGAAGAAGTATTTTTGGATTGTTCTTTTGGTTTAACTTTTTTTAAGGGAGAAAGAGTAACATGAATGTTCCTTCCTTCCAAGCGAGAGGGAATTTCTACCTTAGCTACATCCTGGGTATCATTTATTATTTTTTCCATCCTTTCTTTACCTAGATTAATAAAAGCCATTTCTCGCCCTTTGAATTGGATAGTAATTTTAACTTTATTTCCTTTGGCAATAAATTCTTTAACATGTTTAATTTTGAAGTTGTAGTCATGAACATCGGTTTTTGGTCTCATCTTGATTTCTTTAAGTTGGACATTTTTACGATTCTTCTTATTTTCTTTATTTTTCTTATCTAATTGATAAATAAATTTACCATATTTTACTAGTTTACATACTGGAGGATTGGATTCGGGAACAATCTCTACAAGATCTACTTCCAAAATCGATGCCTTTTCCATCCCTTCAGCAATTGACATGACTCCAAGAACTTTTCCTCCTTCATCGATAACCCTAACTTTTTGAGCTGTAATTTCATTGTTAATCTTGTGTTTTCTTTTAGGTGGCTGCTTGTTTCTTCTAAATCTGCCTCTAAAGTTAAATCTTGTTCTCATTCATTTCGGGGAATTCCGAATCCTTATAATAATAAATTTACATCATTTAAGAATGTTATGATAATTATAATATAAATACAAATATTTTCAAGTATATTTTTTTGAAAACTATGATTTTAACGTCTGAGTTTAAGAAGTAAACTTAAATAGATTTCTTTTCTTTATTTAAACTAATAACTTTGATC
Source organism: Spirochaetota bacterium (assembly GCA_965224715.1). GTDB lineage: Bacteria > Spirochaetota > UBA12135 > COTS27 > CAXSBA01. The sequence goes on from OZ245054.1 coordinate 1,314,673, forward strand.
TAGATATTTTTACTTATGAACTTTAGTAAATTTTTTAATTATCCGGTTAGAACGTTGAATTTAGACTTGATTTTTTTAACTATATATGCTATAATAGATAGTACAGGCAGTTGTTGTAAATTCTAGATTCATTAAAATTTTTAATAAACTTTTATTTTTTTCGTTTAATTTTGTCTATTTTATTTATAGTAGCCAAACATATATAATTTTGTAAGAGGTAATTTATGGCTGATTCATTAAAGAATGTTGTAGATATCAGAAAACATCCCGATGTGATAAAACTTTTTAAGTACGGTCAGAAAAAGAAGAAAATTAACTTTGCTATCATTTTAAAGACCCTTCCTCCTAAGATACAAGAAGATGAGGAGTTATTGGATAATATTTTTATCTTGCTCAATGATAATGGTGTAGAGATTATTGATGACTATAATGAAGGAGAAGAAAAAGATATCAAAAAGTATAACCAAATTTTAGAGAAATATATCGAAAGCAATCGTGTTCTTAATGACCCCATCCGTATCTATCTTCGAGACTTAGGAAAAATTAAATTACTGTCCAAGGTAGATGAAAAAAAACTAGCTATGGAGATGGAGTCTGGAGAAAAAGATATTATTAATGTAGTCCATGAAAATCAGATTCTCTATGATGAAATGGCTAGGAGGGTTAATATTGCTGATGAGACTTACTTGGAAAATGATGAGACTATATTCCAGGTTTTAACTCCACTAAGGTTTTACAATATGGCTGCTGTGGAGAAAGTTAAATTAAAAAAACGTTATATTAAGTTTTCCAAAGTATATAAAGAGTTATATAGTAAACTCAAAAAAAGCTATAAATCACCAAGTAGTAGTAATACTAAGAAGATTAAACAATCTAATCGCTATTATGAGTATCGAAAAAGAATTGTCAAACTTTTTGTCAAAGAAAGGGTATATGAAGGAATTTACAAGGACATTTCAGATAAATTGTTTGAAAGCTTTCGGGAAGTTGAAAGGTATCGAAAAAAAATTAATAATTGTGAAAATAATTACAAACTTAATAAGAAAGACTTCAAACAAATAGCGTCAGAAAGTTATGATAAGGATTTTATAGATAAAATTAAGAAGAAAAGTAAAGTAAAAAATTGGCATAACTTATTACGTGTTGCTGGCGATTATCAAAATTCAGTCAATGCACTTAAATTAGCTCTTAAAAAAATTAAGCTTACTGAACAAGAACTCTGTGATTATATTGCTCGTATTGAAAAAGCGAACCATTTAATCCACGAGTGTCGAGATGCTATTATCCGGTCCAATCTTCGTTTAGTTATCAGTATTGCTAAAAAGTATATGTATCGGGGGCTTCATTTCTTTGATTTAATTCAAGAGGGAAATATCGGTTTGATGAATGCGGTTAAGAAATATGATTATCGTAAAGGTTTCAAATTTTCAACTTATTCAACTTGGTGGATTAGGCAAGCAATTATGCGAAGTATTTCTGATAAATCTAGAAATATTAGGATACCAGTTCATATGATTGAACAAATCAATAAAATGTCCAAAGAAATTGTGGCCTATATGCAAAAAAATGGACGAGAGCCTACTAACGAGGAACTGTCTAAGATTATCGGTTGGAAGATTAAAAAAATTAATTTGGTCAGAGGGGTTTGTCGTGATCCAATATCTCTAGAAACTCCAATCGGAGAAAAAGGAGAAAGTTATTTAGGAGATTTTGTCGAAAGTAAAGAGGCGGTTAATCCTAGGAAGGTTGCCAGTTATAACATGTTCCGACAGAAAATGCTCCAGACCTTAGACAAACTCCCAGAGCGAGAAAGAGAAGTGATCAAAATGCGATATGGTTTGGTTGACGGATGTCCGCATACCTTAGAAGAAACTGGTTATATTTTCAATGTGACCCGTGAAAGGATACGACAAATCGAAAATAAAGCTCTGACTTGTTTGAAGAAACCAGAAACCAGTAAAATATTTCAAGATTATACTAATGGTGCTTAAATCAATAACTTTCTTATAGTTTATAAAAATGAATTGTCGGAATGATTACCCGTATCATGGATTATCCAGACAATGTTAATTTAAGTATGAAAGGTTTTATTAAATTATTTCTTTATACTACGGATTAATCCGTAGAATTCATCATTTAATTTTTTATCTGAAAATGCGTATCCGATTTCACTCCATTGAGTCTTAAGGATTTTAATCTCATCTCGGATTTTCTTACTTATTGTCTTTTCTCCTTGACTACTTAATTGTCTATTCATTTCCCAAATAATTTTCAATTTTTCATGAGAGTCAAAGATTGCTTTATCTGTTTTATATTTACCTAGATTTTTCATTAAATAACGAACACGAGTAAGAATTTCTTGTTTTTTGTCATAATTTTTCTGTCGTATATCTTTAACTTTCTTGTAATTTTCACGTCTTTGTTTAAAAAACCAGTGAATTTTTTGATAAAAAGATTTTTCAATAACTGAGTACCCTTTGAAAGGGATATGGCCAATATTTTTCCATTTCTGTTGGAGATCAATAACCTTTTTAGCAGTTTCTGAAACAATTTCTTGGTCTAAAATATTTTCCAGTTGTTTAAGTAAGTCTTTTTTTTCTTCTAGACTACGTTTTCTTTCTTCCCGAAAAGTATTAATCTCTGATTGATGTTCATCAAGTATTTTTTTATAATGTAAAAAAAAGTTATCGTTGATCTTACGATTATTCTTGGAAAAAATAGGAAAAATCTTATCCCATTTCTGTTTAATATCAAATAATTTTCTAATCTGGGTTTGGGAATAGGCAGGATCTTTATTTTCTTGTAATAATTTATTAATTGTATGAAGTTCAACTAAGAGGCTTTCTTTTTGCTGTTTACGATTTTCCAAAGATTCACCATGGTGGTTGAGAAAATTTTCAACGGTATCATAGAACTGCATATCTAAAGATCTATTTTCGGAAAAAGGGAATGCCACTCCAAATTTTTGCCATTGATTAACAAAGCTTAGAAGCTTTTTTCTTAATGAAATCCAATTGGTTTTTTTGTTTGATTTATCTTTATTTTTAGAATCACTGGTATCCTCTCCACTAAGTTCCTTGAAAGATAAGAGTTCTTCTAATAAAGTTTTTTTTTTATTAAGTTTATTACTTCTTTCTTTATTGAGTTCGTGGTAGTATTGATCACGATGATCATAAAAGCTGTCTAATTGGTTTTTGAAATCTGAATTGAGTTGCCGATTATCTTTATCAGAGAGAATTTTAATTTCCTTCCATTCATCGATAATAGTTTTAATCTTAGAGGTCAGTTTTTTCCAATCTGACTCTTTAAAGTTTTGGGAATTAATGGAACGATCAATAATTTCTTTTACCTGATCAATAAGGTTTTGTTTTTGTTGTATTTGATTTTGAATTTTATCTTCTACTACCTTAACAGCGGCACTGTTATCACTTAAAATTTTTTGACAAATCTTTTTAAATTTCTCATTACTTTCGAGAAAATCTCTTTTTGATACAAATCCGATTATTGACCATTTTAATTGGGACTCCTTGACTAACTCAACTAGCTTTTCCTTATTTTCTTCAACAACGGCAGACTCTTCTAAAGCTTTACAAAGTTTTATTCTTTTATCTAAATTGATGGATTGTTCGCGATTGATATTTTCTTGAATTTCCAGTGTTTTATTGTTTAATTCATCTAACCGTTTAAGGTAATTATCAAATAGTTCAGGATTGAGTTCATCACGATATTGAGCGATTTTTTTTTGGAAGTCTATATAGAGTAATTGTCTGCGATTGGAAATATGGTTAGGATCTTTTTTGAGTAGGATGACTTCATTTTCTAGCTCTCCAATTTTGCTCTTGATTTCTTGATTGAGTTGGCTGATAAATTTTTTATGCTCTATCACTTTTTTTTGAACGCGTTTGTTAATTTTTTTCTTACATTGAGAAATTAAATCAATAAATTGCTTTTCCTGTTCATGAAAAAGGTTGCTTGAAAAATTATTGGATATATACTTCTGTAAGGTATCCCATTCATCCTTAAGGGTATTTAGTTGAGAATTAAGTGATTCTATGGCTAATACCTGATCAATATTATCGAAAAACTTACTTAATTTAGCTAAAAGCACGTTTAGCTCTTTTTGGTTTTTTTCAAAATACTCTTTTTGTTTTAAGAGATTATTTTTGATCTCTTGGATTTGATGAAATGCACGATTTTTTTTTGCAATATATTTCTCTCGGCTATGACTGATAACTGGTATGGAATACATATCTTTTGGAATACTGGCAATGAGTTCTTCTGCCTGGGTAAGAAGAGTTTCAATCTTATGTTGTAGCTGTTTAGAAAAATCATTAATATTCTCTTCAGTGAGTTCTATAGTGTTGGGGGGGACTGCTAAAGATTCAATATTATCGATGATTTTTATAAGCTGGGTAGCCAAGGAATAGCTGTGATCATAATTTAACTTTTTTCTTTGCCATTCATGGAAAACATTTTTTAAGTCGATCAACTTTTGTTCAAAAGCTTTAACCATCTCCTCAGTAATTGCCGGGGAGGACTTTAAAGAATCATAGTTTTCAGAAAAAAACTCAGGGGTAAGAGAAGAGCTCATAGCAAAGTCATTTTGATGTAATCTATTCTTAAATTCATTAACAGTTGTTTCTAAAGTAGTGAAAAGTTTACTCCATTTCTCTGTTTGTTTTCGGACTTCTAAATCACTTTTGTACTCTGGGAGAGATGATAGTTTATTTTGAATATTTAGTAAGAGGTCGGGGAAAATATAGGGAGAGCTTTGGTAGGCTATAAAGATAGATTTAAGAACAGAATATCCTTGAACATAATCAACTAAAAATTGAAGCTGGTTTTTATCTTGTCTATTTAATGACAATTTGAAAATATCACAGAGAATATCTTCATTTTTAATTTTTTCTATACCTTGTTCCCATAGTTCTGGTTCTCTAAGGATCAGTTCTTTTATCAACTTCTCATCTTTAAGGATTTTTAGAAATTTTACTTTGTCATTGACATTTAAATCCCAACCCCATTCATTAAAATTTTTTTCAATTTCTTTTAATATAAAATTCTTAGCTGAGGCTGATTTAGAAAATAATAGTATTTCTTTAAAATCTTCAGGTTTGCGGATAAGGGATAGAGCCTTAGTTATAATTCGCTCATCACTATCATTAATTGCCAGTTTTTTAATTATAGTAATGACTTTAGTGTCACCTTGTTTATATTTTTCTGTTTGAGAAAGAAAGATAAGGTGGTCAAGACGAACTTCAGAATTACTATTTTTCCAAATTGGTTTAAATAAATCACCAAGACTCATATGATTTAATGAAATTTAATTATATAATAAATCTATCTGTTGATGTTCAGTAAATAAATTTACTATATGTTATAATAATTAAAGGCTGAACAAGGTTAATATGAAATCCTATCACATCATCACGTACGGTTGCCAGATGAATAAGAATGACAGTGAGCGTATGGCAGGCCTATTGGAGAATATTGGGTTTGATCCTAGTGATATTTGGGAGAATGCAGATTTAGTTCTTATCAATACATGTTCTATCCGTGATAAGGCTGAAAGGAGAGTTTCTGGAAAATTTCATCAACTCAATCATTATCGCAGAAGCCATAACAGAGATATGAAGTTGGGTATCATGGGATGTATGCCCCAACATGCAAAAAAATTTATTTTGGAAAAACTGTCTTTTCTTGACTATGTAGTAGGAGTAAACAATATGGAAGATCTCCCCAACTTAATTGGAGAAGGGAGAAAAACTTTGAATGAACAATTAAAGTTGTTACGAATTAAAAGAAGAGAAAAAGATATTTCATCTTTTGAAAAAAAAATGGAGTATCAAGTAAGGAGCCCTGGAAAAAAGGCCTGGGTGTCGGTCCAGTTCGGTTGTAATAAAGTTTGTAGTTATTGTATCGTTCCTTTCACTAGGGGAAGAGAAATATCTAGGAAGAGGGAAGCAATTTTTACTGAGATTGCCAACTTAAAGGAAAAGGGCTATGACCAGGTTGTCCTTCTGGGACAGAATGTTAATTCCTATGGACTTACAATTTACGAAAATTATAGTTTTGCTAATCTTTTGGAAGATATAGCAACGATGTTCCCTTGGCTTCGGAAGATTGATTTCCTTACTTCTTATCCTAGTGATGTGACAGATAATCTTATTGACGTGATTTATAACTATGACAATATTACCAAGGAAATCCATTTCCCTATCCAACATGGGGATGATGAAATATTAAAAAAGATGGATCGACATTATACTGTAGATGAATATTTGATGAAGGTTGAAAAGCTTCGTAATAGGATACCTGGAGTTCGTTTAGGAACTGATCTTATAGTTGGTTTTCCCGGAGAAACAGAAAAACATTTTAAGAACCTAATAAAAATATTAAGAGTTATACAATTTGATTTTGCCAATACTGCCGCTTTTTCTCCCAGGCCAGGAACAAAAGCAGCACAAATGAGTGGGCAGGTTTCTGAAGAGATTAAGAAAAAACGATTACATATTCTTAATCACACTCTCCAAGAAATCTATCAAGAAAAGAAGAAATTAGTTTCTTAGTTTATTATCGGAAACATCTGTAATGAAGTATTCCATATAAAGTATATTTAAGTGGTAAGAAAACATGAATTGAGTATTATTTATTTCAATGGATTATTTTACTGGTTTAAGTTTTATTATTTGTTATCGTAATAAGGATGATATAAGGCCAACCTTGTCGTCTATTCGTGAGAGTTTTGCAAAGCTAAATACAAATAATGTTAATTATGAGATCATAACAGTTAGCGGAAATCATCCTTCATTACAGAGAAATAATGCGGTTAATTTTGCTCGTTACTCACACTTGTATTTTCTAGATAATGATTCGATCATCAATCATGAAAGTTTAGAATGTATCATTTTAAAATTAAATTCTTCAGAGGGAAAGAAAATAGCTATTATAGGAGGGCCGGCACTCCTTCCTAGTCAAGCTAGCAACTTTGAATTTTGTATTGATGGATTATTAGGAAGCTATCCTGTAGTAGGTCGACGCTCAGCTCGTTACTCTCGAAAAGGGAAAGAGATTATTACAAGTGGAAGTGAACTGATTTTATGCAATATGGTTGTTAATAAAAGATGTTTCATTGAAATTGGACGTTTCGACTACCGCCTTTATCCTAATGAAGAAAACGAATTTATATCTAGAGTGTATAAATCTCAGGGACGCATCCTTTATTCACCTATGATTAATGTTGAACGACATCAGCGAAAAAGCTATATAGCTTTTATTCAGCAGATGATCAATTATGGGAGAGGAAAAGCAGAAGAACTAAAAATTAAATGGTCTCAAATCCAATTATTTGGTTTACGTGTATTTTGTTTATTATTTTTAATTTTATTACTGACTTTGTTAGTTAGTTTTTTGATGAATTTAGATATAATCTCTTATAAAAAAGATGATATAGGAATATTTGTTGGCAACGTCGGGGAATGGTTGCAGCATATTGTTTTATGGTATTTTATTTATTTAGTCTGGGTAACGACTCGTACTTCTGCTATAAAAAAGAAAATTTTATATCATGTTCCTATTTTGTTATTTCTACTACATACATGCTATGGGTTTGGGTTTAGCTATTATCTTTATAAAAGATATTTTTTTAGTAAAAAAAAACTTTTTTGGTTTAAAATAACGTCATGTAATGATGATGTTCGATAATTTTTGAATCTTAAGTTTATTTATTTTAAGGATCTATGATATCTGTATCAAGATCATATTCATCATTACTACCATATTGGCTAATTCTATCTAAATAGGCTTCCACTAGGGGTTGATTGGGATCAAGATATATAGACTCTTGCCAATAGCGTTGAGCGAATTCATAAAAACCAATCTTATAATAAGTGCTACCGATAATATTTTAATTCTAGTATTGTAAGGATCAATTTCCTCTAACTGATGTAATTTTTTCAATACCAAGCTGTATTCTTTTTTCAAAAATAGTTTTCGAATTTGAGCTAACTCTAAACCAATATTGTAGTTATATTTTTTTCTAATTTTCTCAAACTCCTTTTGATATCGTGAATCTATTCCATTATAATAGTCAGTCAGTCCTTTATTATTATTACTGTCTTTAGATGTCTCTTCATTTTTACGAGGGGAAATTTTCTCCCCGATATTAGTAATGATGATTACATTAACAGTATTCTTATTAATGTCAGGAAAGGACTTTAAAATACTTTTCAGTAATCCTACAGATTTTTTATAGTATCCCTCATCATCTTTTTGGCTGTCATATGGTTGACTTTCTACAGGTTTATCGGGTGGACGAATCTTTCTATCGCCATAAATTAAATCATAAAGTAAAGGGAGCTTGATAATAAAATCATGAAAAAAGTCTGAATTTTTATTAGTTATATAGTTATTAGACGGTTTTTTAATAATACGAAGTGCTTCTTGATTGAGAATACTTCTATAAGTATCTTCCCAGTCATCGGTTTTTATCTCATTTTTTTTTATTTCCCTTTTTTTAGAATTATTTCTTTCTTTAGAAAAGAACTGATCTAAAAGATTGGTTAAATTGTAAAGATTAAGATTGATATTGTTGTTATTGATGTTACTAGTATCTTGTGTATTCAGTCTGCTACTTGGAGCACTATCTTGAGGATTGAAATTATTGTTGGGGTTCTGGTCTGTCTTTAGGGAATCAATATCAAAAGCTTGGGTATCACTTTTTGGTGACTGTTTGTGGGGATTATTATCATAATAAAGTGGTGGTTTTTTTGAAATATCGTCTATTTCTAAACGATTGGACTTTGAGCTATAACTACCTCTCAATGAACTGTCAGTTGGAGTACGTAATGATTGATTGACTGGAATAGGTGAAGGAATGTATGCTTGAGATTGCTCATAAATAATAATATTAATAGGAAAACTTTTTAGAGTCTGATTAATGGGAGTTTCACGGAATGATAGAGAATCACTATTATCTCTTAGAAATAAAGAAGTGGAAGTATTGCGGAGGTTTTGGTTATTAGGAATTCCTCTTGAATATTGATTGTAGTACCCTATATTTCTTTCTTCTTCAATACTATTATTTAAATTAATAGATTCCTTTTCATTATTGTTTTTATTTGATTTATTGTGAAATAAATTATCATTCTTTTGATGATTTTTATTGGCCTTAAATCTTTTGTCAGCCTTAAATTTAAATGTAAAGTCGTTTTGATTTTGAGATACTTTTGACAGTTTATTGTATTTAATAATCTTCTCATCACTAGGTTTAATTAAATTCCCATTCCTTTGAAGGGTTTGGGCAAAAACTAGACTAATAAAAAGTAGCAATAGTAAATAATTTTTTATATTATGTTTTGATTTCATAGTAAATGACTTTTTTTCTTAAAATTCAAATCGATAGAAAAAACCACAATAGATAGCTTTCTCGTCTGTTCCTAATCCAGTAAAATCGAATTCTGTGAATATTGCGTAGTCTCTATTGATAATCACAGCAATACCGGGTCGACCAGTCATACTAATGAGAGGAGTATTGGCCGCATAACTTAGAATATGATTAATGTTGTAGTTAAAATTTATTCCGGTTCGAACATATAAAGGTAGTTCAACGTTTTTATATAATACATTAAATATGTTAATCAAGTCAATAGCAATCTTTATTCCTCCAGCCAAACCAAAGCCAAGAATGTTGTCAGTTGAATCGTTTGGATATAATATATTAGCACTGGGATCAGCATAAAAACCAAAATCAACAAAGTTAAAAATTTTCCAGTCAAAGCCAAGATGGATGTTAAGTGGATACATATTATTTTGAACCGATGTCCCACCAAAGGTGATACCTTGATAAAATCCCAAATTAAATGATGTTGTTCCCTTCCTTAAAATTGTTGACCATTTTTTACCCCATATAATATTATGTTCTTTAGCATTTTTTATAATTAGAGTTAAAGCTATGGTTTTTCCCACTACAGATAAGTTGATAATGGCATAGTAGTCGGAATAGAGTTCGGTGCTGAATCTTTCCATTTCTGCTAATTGTTCAGGAGTGTACAACTCTAATCCGGAATCTACGGGGATAGTCTTATTTAAAGCTTCAATTGAACCAACTAGATGAAAAAATTTGTTCTCTAGTCTTATCTCTTCAAAACTTTTGAGAATTAGAGTTCGGTACTTATCGTCAACTGTAATTCCGGTTGATTCAAAACGAGTGATAGCCACTCGTTCATTGAGTTTGTTATCCAATATAACTTCTTTGATATCTTTTTTTGCTCTTTTAATTAGAATCTGTAAATATGGGAAAAGATCAACAGTGACTTCTTGGGTGGGGATTTGTGACCATAAAGTTGATGCTAAAATAAATAATGATATTAATAAATATTTTATTGATACTTTTAGCATTGTTATTTTATCGACATGATTTTTTTTTAAATTAGTGTTTTTTGTTTATTATAAAATATGTTAATACTTTAAATAGGTATTCTGGTTGTTCATAGTGAAGCCAATGCCCTGAATTTGGAATCATTTTTATATTAACCTTAGAAAAATTTTCAAAAATCTTTTTTTTATCAGCATCGCTAATATATACACTATTTTCACCACCAACAAAGAGGGTGTTGATATCTACTTTTGATATTAGATCTATTTTTTTACCTAGAAAGTTTATTTTTTCTTTTAAAATTTTCATGTTGCATCGCCACTTCATTTTTGGGAATATGATCAAATTCTTTAGCAAGAAGTCAACTAAAAGAGGATGATTTAAATGGGGTAGAACTTCATGCTTTACTTCTTCACGCGACTTATAATCCTGTAGATTGATTTGAGACAAAATTTTAATTATTTTGTGGGCTTCTTTTATATCTCGATGACTGGGAGTCATATCTAAGATGATCAGTTTCTTCACTTTTTCAGGATAGTTGACAGTGAATTGTATGGCGGTCTTTCCTCCCATTGAATGTCCACAGAGTATGACTTTATCAATACCCCTTGTTTCAAGCATTTGATAAATATCACTGGCCATAATAGAGTAACTTATCTCTTCACTATGTGGAGATTGCCCGTGGTTTCTGAGATCAGGGAGAAAGACATTGTATCCTATTTTTGTGAATTTCCTAGCAAATAACTTTAAGTTGGTGCCAGAGCCTAGAAACCCATGAAGAAAAACTATTTTATTACATACTAAGGTAGCTAAATTCTTCCCTGGACTTTGCTTTGAGAGTTCTGCGGGCAAGTATTCGTAAAATAAATCCATGCTATTGAGTTATCTTTAGAAAGATCGCTTTAATTCAAATGCCGTACTTTTTATGCTTAGAAACAGGTAGCTATTAAACCACGGGTATAGGGACTTTGAGGATTCTGGAAAATGTCCTCTTTAAAACCACTTTCAATAATTTTGGATTTCTTTATCACGATTACCCAATCAGAGATAGCTTTAATAACTCGAAGGTCATGGCTAATAAAAATATAAGACAGTCCTCTTTTTTCCTGAAGTTGGAGAAGAAATTCTATTACTTGTTTTTGTAAGGCCACATCTAATGAGGAAGTGGGTTCGTCAAGAAGAACAATGTCTGGTTTCAAGATCAAAGTCCGGGCAAGATGGATCCTTTGGCGTTGCCCTCCAGAAAATTCATGAGGATAACGTTTCCGGGCACTAAGGGGCAATTCAACTTCTGTCATTACCGCTTCAACTTTTAAACGTTTTTTTTCAGAGTTCATGTTTGGATAATGAATTTCTAACCCCTCACCGATAATCTCTTCTATCTTCAAACGAGGATTCAGTGAAGAATAAGAGTCTTGAAATACTACCTGGATATTTTTCCTGATTTTCTTGAGTTCAGATTTGTTCAATGAATTGATTTTTACTCCATGGTAAAGAATGTCGCCACGAGAACGGATTAGTCTAAGAATGGCCATTAAAAGAGTACTTTTCCCAGATCCCGATTCACCGATAATACCTAAGGTTCTTCCTTTAATCAGGGTGAAAGATGCACTTGTCACTCCGGGATTTTCACGTATAATCCTTTTAAGAAATGGAGACTTCACAGGATAGGTTGCGGTGAGCTGATCTACTTTAAGAATGGGTTCACCATCATAGCTTCTCTGAGGAAGGGGAAATGGCATATTGTGAAATAGTTTTCGAGTATAAGCATCCAGTGGTCTTTCGATAATTTCCTTAGTCTTACCTTGCTCAATGATTATTCCATCCTTCATCACCACAATATAATCAGCAATTTTTCGAATCAAGGTTAAATCATGAGTAACAAAAAGCAAAGAAAGTTTAAAGGTTTGCTTCAACTCCTTAAGAAGGTCAATGATTCGACTTTCTACAGTGGCATCCAAGGCGGTTGTAGGCTCATCGGCTATAAGGAGACGAGGGCGATTGACCAAAGCCATCGCTATCATGACCCTTTGTCTTTCACCTCCAGAGAGTTCATGGGGGAAACGACTTAAGAAATTCTCTGAACTCTTCATGCCAACCTTGGTTAAAATATCAATAGTTTTCTTCACTTTTTGAGAATTAGTGACTGAACTTTTTTTCCCATTACGGATATTCTCACTTATCTGTTTTAAGATGGTATGAGTGGGATTTAGTGATGTCATAGGATCTTGGAAAATCATCCCTATTTCCTGACTACGGATTTTACGTAGTTCCTTTTCAGAAAGGTCGATAATATCCTTTCCCTGGAATAGTATTTTTCCAGAAAAATTTAATAGTTGATTAGAGTTAATAAGTCGAAGGATCGAGAGGGCAGTCACAGATTTTCCAGAACCGGATTCTCCCACGATACCTACAGTCTGATAGGGGAAAATGTTAAAACTGATATTTTTCAACTGCCAATTATTTGATTGTTGAGTATTATTAAAGCTGAGGCAGAGTTTGCTTATTTCTAACAAAGGAGAAGAAGAATCAGTAGTCATAATTTTTTTTTCAAAGGGCTTTTTAGAAAGTTTCTTTTATGCGGGTCAAGACAATCTCTAATCCCCTCACCAATAAAAATCAACATAATTAAAATAGAGGCGGTTACTGTGAATCCGATAATACCAAGCCATGGGGCATGAAGATTTTTTTTACCTTGAAAAATTAGCTCGCCAAGGGAGGGGGAAGAAGCGGGAAGGCCCAGTCCAAGAAAGTCCAAACTAGCCAGGGTTATAATAGCTCCACTCATGTTAAAAGGGAGGAAGGTTAGGGTTGCAACCAAGGCATTAGGAAGGATGTGTTTCATCATAATTCGAATATTTGAAGCTCCCAGGGCTCGAGCCGAGCGAACATAATCGAAATTTCTCACTCGGAGCACTTCAGCTCGAACTATACCAACATAGCTCATCCATCCGAAACAACTAGTAATAAGCAACAGCCACCAGAAGTCTGGAATTATCACTGTTGTTAAAATAATTAGGAGATAGAGAATGGGAATGGAGTCCCAAATTTCCAAGAATCTTTGGAGGATAATATCAGCCAAACCCCCAAAATAGCCTTGAATCAAGCCGGCTGTAATACCAACAATTAAAGATATAGTACTTAGAATTAGGGCAAAGAATACTGAAAGACGGAATCCATAGACTACTCTGGAAAGGATATCACGAGACTGATCGTCAATCCCTAACCAATGTTTCCAGGAAGGGGGGGAGGGAATTTGAGAATCTGGATTTTTGATAATCGTATCATAGTAATAGGGAAATGGAGCCCAGACAATATACCCATGTTGTTCGATTTGATCCTTAACGAAAGGGTCTTTGTAAACAGCCTCAGTTTCAAAAAAACCATCGAAGGTAGTTTCGGAATAGGCCTTTACTACAGGGAAATAATAGTTATTTTTATATTTGATCAAAAGGGGTTTTTCGTTGAAAATAAATTCTGCTCCCCAACTGAAAACAAATAGGCTGGTGAAGATATAAAGAGAGAAATAGGCTCTTCGATTACTCCTAAAGTTTTTCCATTGGGTGGGGGTAAGGAGTCGGGTGAATATAAATTTAATCATATCAGGGGGTTTTGTCAAAGTGGATTCGAGGATCGACTAGGGTATAGGTTAAATCGGTAATGATTCGGAGAGATAGACCCAATAGTGAAAAAAAGAAGAGACTGCCAAAAACGACGGGATAGTCATGTTTTAAGGCAGATTTATAACCTAATAGGCCTAATCCGTCTAGAGAGAAGATTACTTCAATGATAAGGGATCCTGTAAAGAGGATGGAGACTAGAGCTCCAGGAAAACCGGCAATAACAATAAGCATTGCGTTTCTAAAAACATGTCCGTAAAGGATCCGTTTTTCTGTGAGTCCTTTAGCTCTAGCTGTAATGACATATTGTTGAGAAATTTGATCGATGAAGGAATTCTTGGTGAGCATGGTGAGGGAAGCAAAACCAGAAACAACCATAGCTATGATGGGAAGAGTTAGATGGTGAAAATAGTCGAAAATTTTTCCATACCAAGGAAGTTCCATGTAATTTTCCGAGAAAAGACCACGAAGGGGAAACCAACTAAAGTATTCTCCTCCGGCAAAGAAGACAATCAATAATACTGCAAAAAGGAAATTGGGAATGGCATAACCGATAGTAAGGATAGTACTGGTATAAACATCAAAGTGACTTCCATCCCGAATCGCTTTGCTTATACCCAAGGGGATGCTTATCAAGTAAATAAGTAAGGTAGTCCATAGTCCCAGTGAGATTGATACCGGAAGCTTGGAAATTACTAAGGAGGCCACCGTATAATCGCTAAAAAAACTGGTACCGAAATCAAAAAAGAAATAATCTTTAATCATATTAAGGAATCTTATATGGGCGGGTTGATCTAATCTGAAACGTTTAGTAACCTCTTCCAAGATTTCCTGTTCTAAGCCAGCCCCACCTTTATAACTTGAATCGGATGTATTCCCTAATTCATCGAAACTGTTACTGAGTCTCTCTAAATTTCCGCCGCCGGTATGATTGAGTTGAGCCATAAATTGCTCCACTGGTCCTCCGGGAACGAATTGAATGATAATAAAATTGATCAGCATGATTCCGATCAGAGTTGGAAAAATAAGAAGTATTCTCTTAATTAGGTAGGCAAGCATACCTTCTTTTTGACTATTTTAATTTTTTTTCTAAATTTTTATCGATGGACCAAGTTTCAAGTTTAAAACCATACTCTGGACGAATTTTCGGGATAGAGAATTTATTCCAATAGAGGATTCGATAATAGGGATAATACCATTGAGGAATAACATAGTGTGCCCAAATCAATGCTCGATCTAAGGATCTCACTCGGGCAATTAGATCTTCACGAGTTTGGGCCTTAACGACAAGATCAATTAGAGAGTCGATGACGGGTTCTTTAATACCGATAAAATTATGAGAATCAGGTTTATCTGCTGCCTTGGAACCCCAAAAGTCATATTGCTCATTTCCAGGGGAAGAGGATTGCCCGAAGGCCCCTTGAAGCATATCATAATCGAAGTTTCTTACTTTATTTTCAAATTGGGAAGGGTTTAACACTTGAATATTGGCATGGATACCGAGAATTTTGAGGTTACGAACGAAGGAAGTCAAGATGCTTTCAAATTGTGAACTATTTACCAAAATGGTAAATTTCATTCTCTCTCCGGTTTTCTCATGAGTTAAAATTTGATCTTTCACTTTCCATCCTTCACGAAAAAGAATTTGCTGAGCAAGACGAAGGTTTTTTCGGGCATTACCGCTGCCATCATTTTTGGGTGGAGCATAAATCTTAGTAAAAACCTCTGGAGGAAGTTTTCCTTTAAACCGGTTAAGGACTTTCAATTCCTTTTTATCTGGAAGTTTATTGGCTGCCATTTCGGAATTGTTGAAATAACTACTGGAACGGATATAGCTACCGAAGAAAAAATTCTTATTCAACCATTCAAAGTCAAAGGCATGGATGATAGCCCATCTCACTTGTGGATTTTGAAAGATCTTTTTACGTGTATTAAAAATTAGAGCTTGAAGTCCTTGAGGATTTTTGTGTGGTATCAATGCCTTAATGAGCTGGCCTTTTTTTACTGGTTTGATATCATAGGAGTTAGCCCATTCTTTAGCAGTATTCTCACTAAAAAAATCGATCTTTCCACCTTTGAGTGCTTCACGGATAATATTTTGATCGCGGTAATATTCATAGGATATTGCATCGAAATTATAGGTACCAGCATTGACGGGAATATTCTTTCCCCAATAATTTTTAACTCTCTCAAAGACGATTTGGGAGCCAGGGACGATCTTTCCTATTTTATATGGACCACTCCCTAGGGGTGGAATAAGATCAGTTTTATAAAAGTTATTTTTTTCCCAATAATGCTTAGGAAGGACATAGATTTGACCCAAAATATAGGGCATCTCTTGATTAGCCTTCTTGAAATCAAACTTTACAATATGGGAGGTTAGTTTTGTTACCTTCTTAATATCCTGATAGTAATAACGATAAAAAGGTGTCCCTTTTTCAATCAAAGTATTGAAAGTCCAGATAAGATCATCAGCGGTTACAGGTTTGCCGTCATGCCATCTTGCTTGTGAATGGATTTTGAAAGCTGTCCAAGTTCGCTTATCATCATAGTATATTTTTTCTGCCAATCGGGTATATGAGACATTCTCCTCATCTAGTGAAGGAACCATTAAACTGTCATAGATGAGAGCCATGTTATCAGCAGGGCTTCCTTTATCAATGAAAGGGTTTAAACTGTTGAAAGTGTCCAGAGCAGCTAAAAAGACTTTCCCGTATTTTGGAGAGTTTGGGTTGGTATATTTAAAGTGAGTGAAATTTTTAGAGTATTTTGGTTTGGTTTTGGTATCGATAGTAACATAATGTTTTTCCTTACCCATTAAACTATTGATAGATTTTTGACCAACGAGTTCTGTAGTAGCTAGACAGATGATTATTAGAAAAAAAGTTGTGATTGTTTTCATTGTTCCTCTTTAGCGATTAAATCTTGAATGCAAATCAATTATAACACAAATAAATACTATTATAAGAAATAAGAAGATATTTAGAACTAGATTATGCAGTTTTTTAGCATTTAAAACTAGAAATAAATAGGTAAGAATATTTTAAACAGATTGATAAATTCAAAGTCCTAGCAGCGGATAAAGCGGATAACGAATAATAAAATTATTAAAATTTATGAACAAAAAGACTGATTATCCCATCCAAAACCCCTTACTTTTAATAAAATCACTTGTTTTTGTTGTTATATATAATCTAGTTGTAGAGTTTTTTTGATAAAAGAAAATTTTTTTTATTGCTCTACTAATCTAAATAAGGATTCAGTATAATGAAGAAAACAAATCAAGTAAAATTATATAGAAAGTTGCATAAAAACAGCATAGAGCCCTCTACTCTATGATCTGTTTACTGCTGATCGGGCTTCTCCTATCCTGTGGGGAATCAAATAATGTAGGCACTATTCTCCCAGCAGAGATTATGATTCTCTGGAGGTCCCGTCTTTTTCTGTTTTAGATGGAAGTTAAAGTCAAATTAATGAAAGTGACACCGATGCCATACCGGTGGATGCCTCATTTTTATTAGCATTTGAACAATCACTAGGGAATATGGCTAATCATGTCAACTCTTTAGCTAATCAAATAGAACTCCTAGGCATTGAAGGAGGAGGAGAAAGGGACACTGTTTCGTTTTTAGCTTATCAAGCAGAACCCGTAAATGACAAACACCGGAATCATGAGAGAAGAGAGAGTACCCCCATTACTTTTTAAAGGTTGTACCTACTGAAATATCTAATCAGGTAAGAATAGTTCCAGACGGTTATTTAAGAGGCAATACTACCTATCAATTAACTTTAAAGAAAGGCTTAATCATCGGTAACTTTCAGATTACTAATGATATAACCTACTCCGTCACCACTGGCATTGGCAAGCAGTATCAGGTTAGATTTTACCAGGGAAACAGTCTCCCGGGAACTGTTCCGATTGATAATTTGACTACGATCCCCGCATCGAACTATCCTGTTTCCTCTATATCAGGAAAGGCGTATAGGTGGTATAGTGATGATGCTTTAACTCAAGTCTACGATATAAGTGCCCAAGTGACTAGTAATCTTGATCTTTATGCTAAGATTATTTCAGGTTTCCAGAAAATCATCGAAGATGGAACCATTCCCTCTGATCTCGCTAATTATGGAGAAATGAGTGAGCTGATTTTCTCTAGATATACTGAAGGAGCTAGTGTGATCGCCCGTTATGTTAAGGAAACTACATCTGGTAATTGGCAATGGAAGTTCTTGGGCTAATGCTGCTAACGATATAAAGGCGATGATAAATGGGATCAATGATGCTGGAGCAAATAAAGTTTATGTGGTACTGGTGGCATCAGGAACTTATAAGCCGGATACTAGTTATCCTATGAAGAACCATGTAGCCTTAGTAGGTGGCTTCATGGCTGATAGCTACCATCAAGCAGAAGAAACTCGGCTTGATGGTAGTGGAACTCACGGGAGCGTGTTCAGACATGTAGAGTACGGTAACAACAGTAGTTTGAATAGCACAGTTCTTCTCTATGGAGTGTCCATTGTCAATGGTATTGGGAGAGGAGCTGGAATGAATACTTATAACTTTTCCCCCACCTTGATCAATGTTACTTTCTCAGGCAATAAGGCCAATAATGGTGGAGGAGGGATCTATCATGATGGTAACGGACGGCCACTTACCCTGATAAATGCGATCTTGTGGAATAATAATGGACAGATTTATTTGAAAAATGGTACCGTCGATAAAGAAACTTTGAATTTGTATTACTCCCGTATTTCTGGAGGGGTTAATGCTTCTGTCACTATAAGAGGAATTCGTTTGCATGCTAGTAGAGGTTCCCATCCGGTTATCATCAATAGTGAGTAGGTTATTGGTGAAGGTCCCATACTAGGTATCTTGGCTGATAATGGAGGTGAAATCAACATCATCTCCATCGGCAACAATAGCCCGGCCAAGGATAAGGGAGTCTATGTGAGTAGGAGGGGGGGGGGGGGGGGGGCTGAAAATCCTTATCCGGAAGCCAATCTTTATTACAGTATAGACAATGCTGACTGGCATAGCGATCCCGGTTTGACGACACAAGAGAGTCCGCCAAACAATGCCGATGATCTTACCTCCACCGATGCCCGTGGATATGGTCGGGTAGGTCGCCCAGATATGGGAGCCTATGAAGCGGGGTACACAGTAAATTTTCTCTTGTTCTTTGAGAGAAGTAGGAGAAGGATAGGGGATTAGCTCTCAATTACGGGAGTGGCGGGAGTGATATTTTTATTCAATTTGTAGTCTTCTCTGACCCCCTTTGACTTCATTGGGGAGTTAGAGGGAAATCTGCGAATATTTTGACTGGAGCCATAATTGTATAATAATTGGCATTTACTTAAAAATCAAGAAACAGAAAGTCAGATTTATATAATATGTCAATTCTCTGCGTATCTTCCGCATTCTTTACAGTTATACCTCCAGTACCTCAAAATTTTTTTATTTCTTCTTTCCTTTAGTGATTTTCATTAATCGCAGAGATCGTTGAGTTTTCGTTATACCACAAGATAATATTTATTTCCTAGAAAAATTCTAAATTATTTTATTTTTTTATTTTTTAAAATTTTATTCCAATAAATTTGTCTAATTTGTTTTTTGGAATCAGGACTTTATTTTTATCATTTACATGTTATTCATTTTATGATATAATTTAGACCAAATTTTTTGAATATATTTTCGACTTTATTTTGGAGGAAAAAATGAAAAAACATTATTTAATTTTTGCGTTGGTAATAATATTATTAATTGCTGGATGCGGAAGTTCTAAAAAAAACAAAATTGGAGTAATGTTGCCGACATCTGGTGATGTTGCTGAATACGGTAAAGGTGCCTTAGGTGGTGTTGAACTTGCTCATAAACTGATTAATATGGATAATATTGAGCTCGTTTTAGAAGATTCCCAATGTGATGGAAAAGCTGCAGTTAACTCAATCAATAAGTTGATTTCTGTTGAAAATGTTGTGGCTATTATTGGTGAGCTTTGTTCTAGTGCAACTTTGGCTGCGGCTCCCGTAGCAGAAGAAAATCATGTGGTGCTTGTTTCTCCCGCTTCTACGAGTCCTAAAATTACAGAAGCAGGTGATTATATTTTTCGAACCATTCCCACTGATGCTCGTCAAGGGGTTTTTGCAGCTGAACTTATAAGTGATGAGGGTTATGATAAACTTGCTACCCTATATCCCAACGAAGATTATGGTAAGGGATTTAGTGAAGTGATTGAAAAGTCTTTCATTGAAATGGGGGGGGAGGTTGTTCGTTCCGAGTCTTTTGAAAGAGGGTCTACCGATGTTCGTTCCCAGCTTACCAAGATCAAAAAATCTAATCCGGATGTTCTTTTCTTGATCTCGAATTCCCCGGATGCTGCTATTGCGGCTTTAAGGCAAATCAAAGAACTCGGAATAACTGCGGCGATTTATGGTTCGGAAGGACTTAAAGCAGATAGTATTGCCCAAGCTGATGGAGCCGAAGGCCTTATTATCACTTCAGTGAATCCAGGTAGTATCGAATTTAGCGATAATCATAATGCAGAGTTTGGTAGAGATCCGGGACCATTTGCAGCTCAGGGTTATGATGCCTATATGGCTTTAGCAAAAGCGATTGAAGATGGGGCTACTACCGGTGAAGAAATTAAAAACAAACTTTACGAAATGTCATTTACCGGGGTAACCGGTGAAGTCGAATTCGACGAAAACGGAGATGTAGGCGGTTCCTATGATATTTATAAAGTCATAGATGGACAATTTGAGAAGTTATAAATTTAGTTTACTTTTTATAATTTGTTTTCTTATTCCCTAAATAATTTAGGGAATAAGATACCTTTACTTTGGAATACTTATTTCAATTTATCATTAATGGTGTTATAGCGGGTTCTCTTTATGCCTTGATCGCTACCGGGTTCTCAGTTATTTATAATACAAATAAATTCATTCACTTTGCCCATGGAGTGGTATCTATCCTTGGGGGATATTTCTTCTATTCACTTAGTCAGGGATTAGGTTGGCATTATGGATTATCTGGATTAATGGCATCACTGATAACTGGAGGTATTGGAGTAGTGCTTTTTAGGGTTATTTACCTTCCCCTTAGACGGAAAAATGCAAGTAATGTTATTATGCTTCTTTCCAGTATCGCTCTTCTCATCGTTTTGCAGAATTTGATTCAGTTGATCTATGGAGAGCAGGTTAAGGTTATCGATGTGACTGCATTCAACCGATCCTATGATGTGCTTTCTGGAGTGATTACAACCGTTCAAATAATAATTATCTTTATTTGTGTTGTATTGTTTATTGGTCTTTATTTTTTAGTAAATAAAACCAGATTTGGACGATCTATGCGAGCAGTTGCTAGTAATGAAGAATTGGCTAGTATCATAGGGATAAATGTTGAGTTGATAAAAAGTTTTTCCTTCTTTGTCGGCTCCTTTATAGGTGGGTTAGGTGGGGTTTTGATCGCTTTAGACCAAAGCCTTACTCCAACTAAGGGAGCCTTTTTTATTTTAAAAGGATTCACTGGAGCGATTATCGGAGGTCTAGAATTTGTTCCCGCTGCTATTCTAGGATCTTATTTTCTTGGTTTGGTGGAAAATCTTTCTATCATCTATCTCCCTTCGGAACAGAAGCTGACGGTTTCCTTTTTGCTTCTTTTTATTTTTCTTATCTTCCGTCCTCATGGGTTTATGGGCTTTAATGCCGGAGGAAGACGATGAGCAGTGGTTTCTTGATTAACCTCGCTATCCTCATCAATATTTATTGCATTCTTTCGGTGAGTTTCAATCTAACTTTAGGATATACTGGGCTTATTAACCTAGGTCATATCGCATTTTATGCTTTGGGTGCCTATACTTCAGCTCTACTTACCAAAGATGTTGTTCCTCTTTTAATGGAAGGGGGCTGGAAGGATTATCCTCAAGAAATATTTCTTCTCCTTACTATTTTTTTGGGTGGTATTTTTGCGATGTTGGTCAGCTATGCTCTTACTTATTTTATTCGTAAACTTAAAGGAGACTATCTTGCTATGGCTACTTTGAGCTTTGCTTTGGCTCTTCATAACACCCTTCTTACATTTGACTTTCTTACTTATGGAACTTTGGGAGTTACCAATATAACCCGTCCACCCTTATTTAAAAATAATTTAGTTTTTTTATTATTTGTAACTTTGATTACAGTATTCTGTTTTGTTTTTATAAAGAAGATAGTCGATTCTCCTTTCGGTAATCTCATTCAAGCGGTGAGGGATGATGAAGTACTTTTACGAAGTTATGGAAAGGATAGTTTTCTATTAAAAATCAAGGTTATGGGAATCTCCGCATTCTTTGCTGGTGTGGCAGGGGCTCTTTTTTCATATTATATCAGCTATATTCATCCCGATTTTTTTAATCTAAACGAAATTATCATTGTTCTCACTATTGTTATTATTGGAGGATTGGCTTCAATTAAAGGTACGGTAGTGGCAGGATTCATTGTTGTATTACTTCCAGAAATGATTCGTCTTTTAGATATTCCCCAAAACATTATGGGCCCTACTAGACAGGTGATCTATGGGCTTCTTCTGCTTATTATTCTACGTTTTTATTCACGGGGATTATTTGGTAAAGTAGACCTCCATGATTATTGAGATTAAGAATATTCACAAACAATTTGGAGGCAATGTTGCGGTGGGAAATGTATCTCTTGGAGTAGAGTTGGGAAGGATCACCTCAATCATTGGTCCTAATGGATCTGGAAAATCCACATTATTTAATATTGTTGCAGGTTTCCTCAATTCTGACTCTGGCCAAGTTAAGCTTCAAGGGTTAGATATAACAGGACTCAAAGACTTTCAAACTGCACGAAAAGGATTAGCAAGGACTTTTCAGGAAATTCGTACCTTCACTTATCTTACTGTTCGTCAACATTTTGACATTGTTTGTGATATCGATAATGAAAAGCTTATGAAGAATTTGTTGATAAAAGTAAATAATGACCGAGATGACTTTTATAAAGATCAATTAAAAAGAGTAGGACTTGAAGTTGATCTGGATACTCTTGGTAGTAATTTGAGTTATGGGCAGAGTAAACTCCTTAATCTAGCCATGTGTCTTGTCACGAGACATGAGGTCATTCTTCTTGATGAACCGGTAGCCGGTGTTAATCCACTTCTTAGGAAGCAAATAAAGAGCATTTTACTTAAACTTCGTGATGAGTCGGAGAATATCCTTATCATTGAGCATGATATGAATTTTGTTACTGCTATCTCTGATTGGATTGTGGTGATGGATTCAGGTAATATCATTACTGAGGGTACAGTTGATGAAATCCTTAATAATCATGATGTACTACAGGCCTATTTAGGAAGGTAGAATATGAGTTCAAAAAAACTTCTTTCGATCAATAGTCTTACTGCTGGATATGGAGAGGCGATCATTATTAGAGATGTTTCTATTGATCTTTATGTTGGGGAAATCGTTTCGCTTATCGGACCTAATGGTGCAGGAAAAAGTACTGTGATTAAATCGATTTTTGGAATAACTAAGGTTGAATCCGGTGATATCTTTTATCAGGGTGAGTCAATTTTGGGACTTGATTCTTTTTCTTTAGTTAAACGACGTTTGATTTATCTTAATCAAGGCCGGGTAATATTTGGCAACTTAACTGTCAAAGAAAATTTGATGTTAGCCGGTGAAATTCTTTTTCCGACAGAAGAAATCAAAAAAAAAATAGAGGATGTTCTGGAAACGTTTCCAACGCTTAAGCCTAAGTTAGATCAATTCGCATTGTTTTTAAGTGGGGGGCAACGTCAACAGTTGGCATTAGCACGGGCATTGATTCAATGTCCGAAGATACTGTTACTTGATGAACCTACCCTAGGGTTAAGTCCAATGTTACAGAAGGAATTATTTGACAATATCGTTTTACTTCGTAAGCGAAATGTAGCTTGTTTAATGGTGGAACAGAATACCCGGACAGCGGTAAACATTTCTGACCGTACTTATCTATTGGAAAATGGGATTGTTGCTCTTGAGGGCAGTAAGGATATTTTAGAAAATCCTATGATTAAAAAGGTGTATTTAGGCGGCTAATGACTACATAAAAAAGAAAGATGTAAAAGTTAAAAGATTTGGAGAATTACCTTTTTCTAAAGGATATAATTTGAAGGAGGGTTTAGTATGAGCTATTCCTTTCATTATTTTTTCTATTTCTATTTTTTTAGTAATTTTCATTAACCGCAGGGCTCTCTGAGTTTTTACCGTATCACAAGATAAATTTTACTACTTAGAAAAGATCTGAATTAATTTCATATTTTACTTGTAAAAATGTTAAAAGCATAGTATTATTTAAGTAAATATCAAAATTTAAATAAATGAAACAATTTTTTTGAAGGAAAAACATGTATATAAAAAGCAATCCAATCAAATTATATAAAAATAATATGTCTAAAGTCATTTATTCTATGCTCTGTTTACTGTTGATCGGACTTTACTTGTCCTGTGGAGTAACAGATGACGGAGGCACTGCTCCCAGTATAAGTTATGATCCTCTGGGGATCTCATCTTTTTTTGTTTTGGATGGAACTCAAAATCTAATTAGTGAAAACGACACCAATGCCATACCGGTGGATGCTTCATTTTTATTGACATTCGATCAATCACTAGGAAATATGGATAGTTATGTCAATTCTTTAACCAGCCAAATAGAGCTACTGGACATGGGGGGGGGGGGGGGTAATCCCATCACTTTAAAGATTGAACCTACTCAAACAGCTAATCAAATAAAAATAACTCCAATAACTGATCTAAGCTACCACACCACCTATCAACTAACTGCAAAAAAAGGTTTAACTATCGGTAACTATCGGGCTACTAATGATATAACCTACTCCATCACCACTGAAAAGAACTCCGACAGTTCTCTTATTGTCCTTCATAGCAATCAAGAGTTCTTTCCTAACGGAAACAACATTACCATGCTCTTTAAAGGAGCTGATGTAAGTAGTGTTATGTTCACTCTGGAAGTAGGTAAGGGAGCTACCCTCCAGGATGGTAATAACAAAGATCTATCATTAAATGAAAACAGACAATACACTACCAATATGGATTTCAGTGGTAATGCTACCCATAATTTTACCGTAACAGCCCAGGATGGAACTACCTCTGCCACTTATACCGTAGGAGTATTAGAGCAACAGATGGGCAGCAAAGAGATTATCTCGTTTGCTTTTCGAGAAACAGATAATCCACTCCTGAAAGAGAATATTGCAATGGATATTGATTCTAATAATCGGGCTATAACTAAGACGGTTACCAATGTGGAAGGGATTACCGGTTTAATTCCAACTATTGTTCATAGTGGATCGAATATCTCTCCGGCATCGGGAGTGGCTCAGAACTTCTCCACGGCTAAAACCTATACAGTAACCGCAACTGATAATACTACATCCGACTACACGGTAACCCTAACCGGTTACTATGGGGCAACCTTCTATCTTAACGGGGGGGAAATTATAAACGCAGCTCCTACCACAGAATATATCCTTTATGGAGAGAAAGCTTCCCCTCCATCAGATCCATCTCAGCGACACTATGGATTCAAAGGATGGTATGATGCTCCTAGTGGAGGCAATGTTTTTGACTTCGATACTCCCATTACCACCCAAACCATAATCTATGCTCAATGGACTAATGAGCAATACAAGGTGAGCTTTGAAACATATGCAGGAACTCCTATCCCCTCCGTAACGGTGAATAGCTTAACCCCTGTAGACAGGCCTGTTGATCCTACCAGTGAGCATTATTATTCTTTGGAGGGTTGGTATAACAGAGCTTTCACTGACCGATATGATTTTAACTGGGTGGTAAGCAATAACTTTACCTTGTATGCGAAATATATCCACAAACAATATCAGGTTAGGTTTTACCAAGGAACTGATCTCTTAGACACTGTCTCAGTTGACGGTGTAACTACGATCCCTGCATCGAACTATCCTACTTCTACTACTGCAAAACAATTGTATAAGTGGTATAGCGATAGTGGTTTAGCAAATGTTTACGATAAGAGTTCCCCGGTAGTCGGCAATCTTGATCTCTATGCTAAGGTTCTTACTACAGATGGTACATTTAAGAGTATTATTGAAAATGGAGTTATCCCCTCTGATCTTGCTAACTATGATGATATAAGTAAGATGATCTTTTCTAATTATATAGCAGGAGCTGATGTGATGGCCCGTTATGTTAAGGAAACTGGTACTGGTAACAGTGACGGGAGCTCTTGGGCTAATGCCAGTGGAGATATACAGGCGGTGGTTGATGGGATTGGTAATGCTATCGATAGTAAGATTTATGTGGTATTGGTGGCATCGGGGACTTATAAACCTAGTAGTAGTTATGCTATGAAGAACCATGTAGCTCTGGTAGGTGGTTTCACTGCTGGAAGTTCTGGAGACTATGGCCGATTGAAAGAAACCCGCCTTGATGGTAATAATGACAAGAGGGTGTTTAATAATAATCGTAATGACCTTGACAACGCTCTTCTCTATGGAGTGGTCATTACCAATGGTAATAGTATTTTTGGAGGCGGGATGTATAATTATTTTTCCTCCCCCACCTTGATCAATGTTACCTTCTCGGATAATGAGGCTAACTCTGTTGGAGGCGGGATGTATAATTATTTTTCCTCCCCCACCTTGATCAATGTTACCTTCTCAGAAAATACAGCTAGTGAGGGAGGCGGGATCTATAATGAAAATTCTTCCTCTACTTTGATCGATGTTACCTTCTCGGATAATGAGGCTAACTCTGTTGGAGGCGGGATGTATAATAATGGTTTTTTCTCCTCCACCTTGATCAATGTTACCTTCTCAGATAATGAGGCTGATTGGGGAGGCG
Organism: Spirochaetota bacterium; assembly: GCA_965224715.1. GTDB lineage: Bacteria > Spirochaetota > UBA12135 > COTS27 > CAXSBA01. The sequence goes on from OZ245054.1 coordinate 1,341,543, forward strand.
GGATGTTTAATCGGGATTCTTCCCTCACCTTGATCAATGTTACCTTCTCGGGTAATACTGCTGATAGAGAAGGAGGCGGGATATCTCATGATGGTAATGGACAACCACTTACCCTAATCAATACGATCTTGTGGGGTAATAATAATGGGAATATCTATTTATTGAATGATACTTCCGATACAGAAACTGTGAATTTGTATTACTCCGTTATTGAGGGATGGACTACTCCTTCCACCGCTGCAACAGGAATTCGTTTAGAAAGAGCTAATACTAGCACCTATCCTATTGAGATTAACAGTAAGGAGGCTATTGACGATGATCCCGGACTAGGCCCCTTAGCCAATCATGGAGGTGGAATCAACACCATCTCTATCGGTAACAATAGCCCGGCCAAGGATAAGGGAGTCTATGTGAGGGGAGTGAAAAACGAAATAGGAAATCCTTATCCGGAAGCCAATCTCTATTACAGCATAGACAATACCGATTGGTATAGCGATCCCGATTTGACCACACAAGAGAGTCTTCCGAACAATGCGGATGATCTTACCACCACTGATGCCCGCAGATATGGTCGGGTAGGTCGCCCGGACATGGGGGCCTATGAAGAGGGGGGGACTGCACCGTAATAGCTTTTAATCCTGGATTTCCCCTTTAAGAAAAAGGGGAAATCTTTTGCATACAATTAAATTCAAGTTTTATAATGATTGTTTAAACTTGACAAAATTATTTTTTCATGATATATTTTATGTAGAAAACAAAATTGATGTTTCCTTTGATGTACCTTAGGGAGAATTCAAGAATTTTCCCTAAGGTTAGTTTCGCTAGGTATCCTAAATATTTGTGTCTCGCTTATAGCATAAAGAATGGTTCTAGTTGTTACAGGGATTTCCCATGTAGGTTTCGCTTACGTTGGAGCATGGTATTGAGTTTATGTTAATGATTGGCAGACGAATAGAGGACTAGTTTTCAATCGTAAGAATAGATATTTTCATTTGTTCAGTTTATCGCCTCCCCCTGACCCTTCAATTTCACTTGGGGGATTGGGGGAGGAAATCACAAATCACAAATCACAAATCACAAATCACAAATCACAAATCACAAATCACAAATCACAAATCACAAATCACAAATCACAAATCACAAATCACAAATCACAAATATGTTGGCCGAAGTCTATGAATGATATAAATTATTAATATTTACTAAAAATAAAGAAATAGAAAGCCAGATTTATATATGATATGTAAATTTTTGTGTATCTCTGCAGTTCTATCTCCATTCAAAATTTTTCTATTTTTTAGTAATTTTTATTAACCGCAGAGGTTGTTGATTTTTTTTACTGTATCACAAGATAAACTTTATTATCTAGAAAAATTCTAAATTATTTTGTATTTGAGAACTGTCAATAATTTATAATAATCAAGTATCTATTGAAGTCATGGAAGTATTTCCATGAGGATTATTACAAGCTAATTACAATTAAAACATATTATTTCTCTATGTGATATTTTTTTGTATAGTTCTATACAGAAACTCATAACTTCAAAACTAAAAGTAATAGTCCCAAACTGCAGAGATAAAGTAATAGATAGTTATCATGGTCAATATTATTTTGAATAAAAACATGGCTATGTTTAGGAGAGTAGCATATCCCGTAGCTTTAAGAGAATAGCCAATAGAGGAGAGGTTGAGGGTTTTTCTATGATATAGTTCGCCAGTGAATGTACCAATGATTCCACCGATAATAACTCCGATTGGCGGGAAGAAAAAAAGACCGATGAATATCCCGATAAACGCCCCCCAAACTCCTGAGGATGAAAATTTGAAAACTTTGCTACCAATGACCGGGAGAATAAAGTCGCTGATCAGGGATAGTAGATGAATACTACCTAAGACAATTAATAATGTTATAGTGATAGTAAAGGGATCTTCATCACCCGGTAAGTTGGAAATTTTATTAGGAACTAATAGATACCAAAGCAAAATACTAATATAGGATAAGATCGGACCGCCAGGTATGACAGGGATTATTATGCTAATTAAAGCGATAAAGATCAGTAATGAACCGGCGATAACAACTATTTCTGGAATCACATTTAATACATCTTCTTTATTTCATGGGAATACTTTTCTAATAAAAATTTACGGCGAATGTTCATTTTTGGGGTAATCTCACCTTCTTCAATAGAAAGCCGTTTCCAAATAGGTTTGAATTTGACGATCTTTTCCCATGAATTCAACTCGTCATTAATCTTTTTGATGTATTCTTTTAGATTTTCTTCACAGCTATCTCGATTTTCCTGTTCGGTATTCATAAAAAAAAGAGCACTGACATATTTCTTATTATCTGCTACGATTAGGGCAGTATCCACATAGAGATTTAATTCTAATTTCTGCTCCAAGGGTAGAGGGGCAATATATTTTCCATTAGAGAGTTTATAGAGGTCTTTTATTCTTCCGGTGATTATCAAATTACCTTCATTATCCAGTTTTCCCTGATCACCAGTTTTAAACCAACCATCCCGGGTTATAACTTCTTTGGTCAATTTGGGCTTTTTATAATAACCTTCCATTACTGAAGGACTTTTAGTTAGAATTTCTTCATCTTCAATTTTTACCTTAATTCCGGGAAAGAGTGGCCCTACGGTATAAGGTTTATTATAGGTTAGATGATTGGTGGAAATGATGGGAGAGGTTTCAGTAAGTCCATAACCTTCTACCACATTGACTCCAATGTTTATAAAAAATCTCAGAATTTGATGAGGTAAAGCTGCTCCTCCATTGACGATTACCTTAAAATTATCTCCTAGGGCTTGACGGAATTTTTTATAAACTAATTTTTCAAAAATAGGGTAAAGAATACTATGTTGAGGGTTGTCTTTAGACGATTTGGGAAGTGAATGGCTCTCTGCATACTCTATTGCTTTTGTTATCAGTATCTTTTTGATTCCTTTTTGTTGTTTAGAGGCAGAACTCATCCTTTCATATACTTTGCCTAAGATTCTGGGAACAACGGTCATTATTGTGGGACGGATCTCTCTAATGTTGTCTCCTAATTGATTGAGATTGGGAGAAAAATAAATAGAAATATTTTGAGCCAAAAAAAAGTTGATAATAGTATGCTCAAAGATATGAGCAAGAGGAAGACAGCTCACAGCATAATCCTGACCAGATATTAACGGAAACCTTTTGGGGATTCCATTGGTTTGATGAAGAAGATTGTGGTGGGTAAGCATGACTCCCTTAGGTTCACCCGTAGAACCACTGGTATAGATGATTATTGCTATTTGTTTTCTTGGAATTTTTTTTAAATCAGTAATAAAACTATCTCTTTTAGTTTTTTTTGATTGAAGTGACTTCTTTCCTAATTCGATAATTTCTGTAAATGAAATAAACTTTTTTTTATATTTTTTTGGAATATTGCTGACTTTGATATCGTCGTAAACAATCCTTTTAAGTTTTTCTAGAAACGGTTTTATGGTGATTAACGCCTCTTGGCTACAAATGAAAATATATCGCATGCCAGTTTCTTTGATCTGATATCGGAGATTGGTTTGAGAAATATTAACAAATGCAGGCACTGGAATTAATCCACTTGCCATAATACTTTGGGAATAGAATAGCCAAGTAGGGTTAGAAGGAGAGATGAGCCCAATTGGCTCTTGTTTTTTGAAAGTCATTTTTCTTTGTGAATGAAGTTTGTCCAATCCTAAAGTAGCTTCTTTTACGATACTAAGGAATTCACTTCCAGAGTAACTTATCCAAGTATTATTTTTCTTAATGTTAAGTAGCCGAGGATTAGTCAGTTTACTTGTAAAAAAAAGATAAGGAATGTTCAAATTCAATCTCAAAACATTTTAGAGTGTTTTAATAATTATATCATAGTAATTTCAGTTATAATGTAACTAGTTTTATTTCTAATTTTTTTTATCATTGTTTTTAATTAGAATGGGGCATGTATCCATTAATCACTTTTTACTTCTAATAACTTCCATAATTTGGGGGAGTGCCTTTATTTTTCAAAAAACCGCTATGGACAACATTGATCCCTATTTATATTCTTCACTCCGTTTTTTTGCTGGAGCTTTTTCTCTCATCCCGATTACTCTATTTGTCCAACGAAGAGATCTTTTTTTCAGAGTAACTGTAAAAAAAAAATCTACACCAAAATTAAGAGTTAAATGGGCATATTTAAAAAATTTATTTTTAAAAAGGAATATACTTAGAAGTGGATTTATAGCTGGGATTATTCTTACCTTAGGAGTGAATCTTCAACAAGTGGCTCTATATTATACTCAGGTTGCTAAGGTGAGTTTTATTACTAGTTTTTATATTCTTTTTGTCCCTTTCATTGGAATATTTTTAGGTAGAAGTCTATCTAAAAATATCTTTATCGCTGCTATAGTAGCTGTCATGGGCTTTTATTTTCTCAGCCATAAGGATACAGGTTATAGTGGATTAGGAGGATTTTTAGCTAGTTTTCAAAGAGGTGATGTTATAACATTGATTTCCTCTTTTTTCTGGGCTCTACATATCGTTTATATCGATACATGTTCCAAGAAATTGGATAATTTTATTTTTTCTTTTCTACAGTTCTTTTTCTGCGGGCTTCTTACTCTAACTTTTGTGATTACATCTGGTATTGAAATATCTTGGAACCAAATTAATGCGGCTAGTACGGAAATTTTATATGGTGGAATAGTTTCTGTAGGTATTGGATATACTTTACAAGTTTTTGGTCAACAAAAGGTAGCCCCACATATGGCAGCTTTAATTGTTAGTCTAGAAGCAATTTTTGCAACTTTTTTTGAAATGATTATACTGAAAGCTTTTCTTTCGTGGATAGAAGTTTTTGGATGTTTTTTATTATTTTTATCAGTGATTTACTCACAACTCTCTGACAAAAAAGTTGATATTTGAAGTTATTTTGAATTGTAAATTCAAAGAATGAAATGATCCGTAAAGAAAAATTAACGTTTAAAAATAAAGAAAATCATAGTTCTAAATAGATTAGAGTAAAATTTATTTATATAAATCTGAATAGAAAAATACCTTTTTCCTGTTTCAAAAAAGGAAATCAGAGAAAAACTTCTTTTATCTTTTAAATATTAGCTAAATCAATATCTTTCAGAGAAGTGAAATATTAATCGTATTTTTAAAGAATTTTTTTCTAAAAAGATAATAATTATGATAAATATTCTTCCGTTTACTTAGAGAAATCAACATTAAACTTTTTACTTGGAAAAATCTTAAATAACTTTAACTTTTTACTTTTTTAAAGATTTATCTTAAAAAATCTATTCAATTTGTTTTTTGAACTCAGAGTTTATTTATTTTATGTTATAATGATATAAAAGGTTGAAGATTTTTATGAAATTTAATTTTTGTATTTTAGCTATATATATCTAAATATTGGAAGCCTTTAATAATATTAAATAGATTATATGAGAGGTAAACTTAAAAGAAAATGAAAATTAAAACTCATTCTGACTGTCTTGCTTTAATTAAGCAAAACAATATCATGTTTGTTGATATCCAGTTTGGAGATCTCTATGGTAGATTACATCATTTTACAATACCAGCTAGTCAATTTAGTAAAGAAGTTATTGAGAATGGTATTCCTTTTGATGGCTCCTCTATTCGTTCATGGAAGGGAATAGAAAAGTCAGATATGCTTCTTGTTCCTGATCCATCATCTATCTATACTGATCCTTTTAGGGAAGTACCAACCGCTTGTCTTTTTGGAAATGTATTGGATCCTAGAACTAGGCAAAAGTATGATAAGGACCCCCGATCAGTCCTTGGCAATGCTATTGAGTATATGAAATCATTGGGTATTGGAGATACTTTTTTTTGTGGACCAGAGCCAGAATTCTTTATTTTTGATTCAATTCGATATTCCTCTGAAAAAAATATGTCTTTTTATCAAATCGAAAGCAATGAAGGTCCTTGGACTAGTATGGATGAGGGAAGCCTTGGAAATAAGATAGAGTATAAAGGTGGATATTTTCCTGTTACACCTGCGGATAGTTTGATGGATATTCGGAATGAAATTGCTTCCCATATCGATAATATGGGGATGGTTTGTGAAGTTCATCATCATGAAGTGGCAACTGCTGGGCAATGTGAGATTGATTTTAAATTCGATAGTGCTATTCAAAGTTGTGACAATATTTATAAGTTGAAATATGCGGTTAAAAATACTGCTCACAAATATGGTAAGACAGCTACCTTTATGCCAAAACCGATTTTTGAGGATAATGGGAGTGGGATGCATGTCCATGTATCGATTTGGAATAATGGGAAAAATACTTTCTATGGTGATGAATATGCTTCACTCAGTAAAAATGCATTATATGCTATTGGTGGAATACTCAAGCATGGGAGATCTATTCAAATTTTTACAAATCCGACTTGTAACTCTTATAGACGACTAGTCCCTGGTTATGAAGCACCAGTTCGTTTGGCATATTCTTCTACTAATCGTTCTGCAACAATCAGAATCCCTTATTCTGAAGGTGAAAATTCAAAACGAATTGAATTTAGATGTCCTGACTCTTCCGGTTCGCCTTATTTAGGAGTTGCGGCTATCCTTATGGCTTGTATTGATGGGATTACCAATCAGATTGATCCAGGTGACCCGATGGATAAAAATATTTACGATCTTCCACCTGAGGAGTTGAATAATCTTGAATCAACCAGTGAAAGTTTAGAACATGCTATTCGTGAATTTGAAAAAGACAATGAGTGGATTAAGAAAGGTGGTGTTTTTACTGATAGCTTAATTTCTTCTTATATCGAATATAAAATGGAAAATGAAATTGAGCCATTGAAGTTAAGACCCAATCCATATGAATTTAGTCTTTATTATAATTTATGAAGATTTGTTGAACCCGTTCCACAGCCTCCCGCATAACTCCTTTAGCGGGAGGTTTTTTTATAATTTCTCTTAAATTTTTTTTGACCTAATCTATCCGTGGGCTAAAGCCAGATAAACTGTACTGGCAACTAATCTCTGATAAATTTTAGGAATTTATAAAGTTGGAAATGAAAAACTAAAATTTGAGATTGTACTATTTTTCGTAAATTAATTTCTCAGTAAGTTTTAGATTTTCAGCTGAAGCCTCTTTTCCCATCATCCGAGTAAACTCAGTAAGGAGTTCTTTCTTATCCAATAAGTTTATTTTTGTCTGAGACTTGCCGGTTGTATTTGTTATTTTTTCGATACGAAAATGACGGTTAGCAAATTTAGCGATTTGAGGAAGATGAGTGACAACGATAACTTGTTTAGTATTACTGATTTCTTTGATCTTTTTTCCGATTTTTACTGCAGCTATTCCCCCTACACCAGTATCGATTTCATCAAAGATGATTGTTTCATTAGGAAGAGATTGATTGAGGAGATGTTTGATAGCCAACATAATTCGAGATAATTCCCCTCCAGATGCGATCTTCTTTAGAGGTTTGGCATCTATTCCTTTGCCAGGCGAATAAAGGAATTCCAATTTATTGAGTCCTCTATCATTAAAATACTCTATCCAAGAGTCATGAGATATACTGTCTTTTAATTCAGGGGTTAATGCTACAAGAAAATTGGCATTTTTAATTTCGAGATCTTTAATTTCTTTATTGATGCTATCTTCAAAAGACTTGATTCCGTCTTGGCGGATACGATGTAACATTAAAGCGGCTTCCCAGCATTGTATTTCTACCTGTTTTAGATTGGTGAGTATTTTCTTTTTTTCATATTCAGCATTTTCCAATCGATTTAGTTTAGTTTTGAGTGATTCATATTTATTGATTAAGGTAGAGTGATTGGTATTATATTTGCGAAGTAGTTTTTCGGTACCTGATAGTTTTTGATTGAGTTGGTCGATTTCATAGAGATAGTTGTGATTGTATTGATAATCATAATTTTGAAGTATAGTCTCGCCAAGTTCCTGGATTTGATCGATAAGAGATAAAAGTTCTTTTGATTTTATTTTAAGAGTTTCTGATAATGAAAGTTTTAGTAGGGTTGAAGAAGCTTTTTCCATACCGGCAACTGTTTTATCAATCGATTCCTTGAATTCAGTAAGAGTATGATAGTTTTTTTCAGAGGTTTCGACTTCTTTAAGACGATTTTTGAGTTCACTATATTCTTTTTCATTCAAAAACTTTCCTTCAAATTCCTTCATAGAGTAGAGAATAAATTCTTTCTCTTCTTTAAGTTGGGCTTCTTCAATGTCAACTTCATTGAAAAGTTTTCGGAGTTCTTTTAACTGAAAAAAACACTTTTTGTAATGAGTTAATTCTTCTTTAAGATTAAGGGTCTGATCAAAAAAGAATAGGTGATAATCACTATTGAAAAGATGTTGGTTTTGGTGTTGAGAATGAATATCTATAAGTTTTTCAGAAATTTCTTTTAATAGTGAGAGATTAGTAGGTTGCCCATTGATTAAACATCGGCTTTTGCCATCCTTGGAAATCTCGCGCTTGAGTATAATTTCCTCTTCTTCTCCAATACCCAGATGTGAATATTTTTTCTTAATCATAGTATTTTTGTGGATATCGAAGATGGAGGTAACTTCAATTTTGTTTTTACTAGGACCAATCAAATTTAAATCAATTTTATTTCCTAGAGTAATGCCTAGGGCATTGAGTAGGATTGATTTTCCAGCTCCAGTTTCACCAGTGATTACATTGAAACTTGGTGAAAATTTCAAGCTAGCATCATTGATGAAAATGAAATTTTTAATAATCAATTGTTTTAGCATGATTGATTGAGAATTTGCTTCTGTAATTGTGTCGTATGATGATGTCCAGAATAATGACCAATTACTCGACCATGGAAGGTACATCCACAGAGATACAAGTCACCGATGATGTCTAGAATTTTGTGCCGGGCAAATTCATTGGGATAGAGAAGCTCAGTATTAATAACTTGACCTTTATCGATAAGGATACCAGTTTTTAGGTCAGTCCCTTGTGCAAGTCCGTGATCATATAATTGCTTTATTTCATCAAGAAAACCAAAAGTTCGGCAGGGAGCAATTTCTTTAATAAATGTTTCCTTAGGATTATTTTTGAAATCAATATCATATTTCTGTTCTCCAAACTGTTCAGGAAAGTTGAGAGTATAAGATATCGATAACCCATCATAGGGGATAAATTTGATCCAGATATCTGAATTTTCTTGGTCATGAAAGATATATTCTTGATTGATTTTTAATATTTTCTTTGGGCTATCTTGTGTTACTAGACCAACTTTATCGATAGTCCGACAAAAAGCGATAGCGGATCCATCAAAAATTGGAATTTCTTCGCTAACTTTGATATGAAGATTATCTACTCCATACATATGGAGAACTGAAAGGAGATGTTCTACTACCGTTAAACTGAAATTTTTTTTTCTAAGAGTAGTTGCATAAAAGTTAGCTTCAACTAGATTATCTATATGAGCTTCTAGTCTTTGTTCAGATGCAATATCTTCAAAAATAATTCCAGTATTAGCAGGGGCTGGAAGGAGAATAATCCCAGTATTTTTTCCCTTATGTAATCCTTTCCCAGTTAACACAGTACTACTGGCAATAGTTTTTTGTTTCTCATCAATTTCATGAATAAATTTTGAAGTGTTTATCTCTGAGAAATGTTTATATTTCTCTTCTTGGTTAAGAAGGATAGCAATCTTTTGAATTAGCTGATCAATTTGAAAGGGTTTTTCAATAAAATCACTAGCCCCTTTTTTTAGCATTTCAACTGAAGTAGCAATATTTGCATGTCCAGACATGATAATGATAGGGGTGTCAGTATTAAGTTCACGGATTTCTTTTAATATTGTAAAACCATCTTTTCCTGGCATCCATATATCAAGTAGAATTAAATCTATTGATTTGCTGAAATATGATTGCCAGGAATTCTGATCCAAGCAAATATGAATATTAAATTTATCTTTTAAGGCGTTTTTTATAGCCTTACCAATGTTTTCTTCATCATCAATGACAAGTAGGTGGTGTTTTTGTGACATTCATGAGTCCTATAAAAGTGAGTCACTTAAAAAAATTAGCAAAGAAAATGAAAGAATAATATCATTCATTCATGATAAAAAAGTTAATATCAATTTCATTACAAAATTAATTGATTTTGATCAGTAGATAATCAATTTATTTAAGCTTGAATTTCTTTTTGAATTTTTCGACTCTACCCTCAATGTCTATAATTTTATCATCTCCAGTAAAAAATGGATGTGAGGCACTAGATATCTCCATCTTAAAAAGGGGATACTCCTTTCCATCATCCCATTTAATTGTTTCATTAGTTTTTACACTAGAAAATTCTTTAAATGAGAAATCACAGGAGATATCTTTAAAAACCACTTCTCTATAAGTAGGATGAATCTTTTTTTTCATTTCAAAACTTTCCTATCAAAATATAGTATAATTTTAACATAGATTCCTTAAAGATTAATAATATAATCATTTTTAATATTTTAAATAATTGATTATAATATTATCCGAGTTAGCATTATTTTTTGACTGAGACTGGAATTTACTGTATTTATCTAATTATGTGAGTAAAGCTATGAATGAAGAAGGTTTAGAAGCGATTTACAGATGTATTGATAAAACAAATATTAAAGAGATTTATATTAAAACTGGGAAAGGTACGGAAATTAAGATTACCAGAAGTTCTGACTCTGTTCAGAATGTTGCCCGTAAAAATAATAATTTGACTTTTAAGTCAGATAAATTAGTAGAGGATTCTTCTACATCCAATCAATTTGATATTATTTCTCCAGAAGTTGGTTTTTTTAATCGGTTTGATCCCAAGACAAAACAACAATATCAGAAACTTCGAGATATAGTAGAAAAGGGAGAAATTGTAGCTACCGTTGTCTCCTTACATACTCATCACAATATTGTTGCAGATAAGACGGGTAAGATTATTGAGTTTTTAGTGGAGCAAGACCAACCAGTGGCTTATGGTCAGCCTCTAATTCGTTTAGAAAAAATAGATTCGGGGAACTGATATGGGTAAGAAAGTTATTAAAAAGATTTTAATAGCAAATCGTGGGGAAATCGCCCTTCGCGTTATTCGAGCGTGTAAGGAGATGGGTATTCAAACTGTATCGGTTTACTCTAAAGTTGATGAAAAATCTCTTCATAAAAATTTTGCTGATGAAAGTGTTTGTATTGGAGAGGCTCCATCCATATCTTCCTATCTCAATATTCCGCGTATTATCGCTGCTGCTCAGATTACTGGGGCGAATGCTATCTATCCTGGTTATGGATTTTTATCTGAAAATCCTATTTTTGCAGAGGTCTGTGAGCAAAACAATATTATTTTTATTGGCCCTGATAAAAAAACCATGGAAATGATGGGTGACAAAATTACTGCTAAAGAGACTATGAAGAAAGCAGGAGTTAATCAACTACCTAGTAGTGGTAATCTATCCAATCGGGAAGAAGCGCTTAAAGAAGCTAAAAGAATTGGTTATCCTGTAATACTTAAAGCCACTGCAGGAGGTGGAGGTAAGGGAATGAGAATTTGTGAAAATAAGAAGGATATCCTCAAATATTTTGAAGTTACCAAAACCGAAGCGATGGTATCCTTTGGGAATCCAGATGTTTATATGGAAAAATATTTGAAGGATCCTTATCATGTGGAAATTCAAGTGATAGGGGATTCCCATGGAAACTATATTCATTTAGGAGAAAGAGATTGTTCCATACAAAGGAATCATCAAAAATTGATTGAAGAGACTCCATCTATTCATGTTGACCAAAAACTTCGTGAGGAGATTTTCTCTGCTTCTTTACGGGCGGTTAAATTGGTGAATTATGAGGGCACTGGTACCCTTGAGTTTTTAGTCGATAAGAATAATTATTATTTTATGGAAATGAATACTCGCATCCAGGTGGAACATACCATTAGTGAGCTTTACACTGGAATCGATATTATTAAAGAACAAATCCGAGTTGCGATGGGAGAAAAGTTATCCTATCAACAAGATCAGATTATTTATCGTGGACATGTTATTGAATGTCGTATCAATGCTGAAGATCCTGAAAATGGATTTATTCCTAGCCCCGGTAAGATTAACCGTTATCATATACCACAAGGTTTAGGGGTTAGAGTTGATTCTCACGTCTTTGATGGCTATGAAATACCATCCAATTACGATTCCATGATTGCTAAACTTATTGTTTGGGGTTTGAATCGTGAAGAAGCGATAAGCCGAATGAAACGTTCTTTGGATGAAATTGTTATCAGTGGGGTTAAAACAACTATCCCTCTGCATTTCCAGATAATCACAAGTAATGATTTTAAGACTGGTAAGTTTTCTACAAATTTTTTAAATAAGTTTTCATTTAAAAAATAAGATCGTTTGACTTGCAATATCCTTCCAATAATCAATCCTACTGGCAAAATGAGGAACGTAGTGATCAAATCAGAGTTATTAAGGATTTAAAAAAAGGTAGGTATACATCCGCCCTAAAGACTTTATCCCATTATCCCAAGCAAAAGACAATATTAAAAGATGATATTGAGGGTTCAATAGGGGAATACTTTGTTCATATCCATAGTGCTTATGCTTATTTTCTTCTTAATCAGCATACCGAAGCAAAAAGATGTTTGGAGAATATTCTTCATCAGCAACCTCTTGATGGTCAGACAAATTTATTTTTAGCTTATATCTACCTACTAGAGGGCAGTAAGACTGAAGCGATTCATCGTTATACGATCTTATTAGAGAATCCATTTTATCGTTCTAAGTCCAAAGAAATTTTAAATAGTATTCGTCATTCCGAATCTATAATCGCATTATTGGGTGAGAGACCCATTAGATTTTTCTATCGACATCAATTTCCTAATTTCATATACGAGGAGTGGAAATTGTTAGGTATTGAAATATTGCAAAAGTTAAAAGGATATACATGGAAGTGTTTATTTTTTTGTTTCAGCTTATTTAAATATTTTTATAGATTCAATATCTTAAGCCTTTTTTCTGTTCCATATAAAAATCGATTAATTACTTTTTTTTTAAAACGTTCGACACAATTGATTCTATTATTAATATTTTTCGGATTATTGTTTTTTTGGAAGCAGGAAATTATCCATTGGCTTTCAAGTGAAAGCTATTTTGATATTAGAAAAAATGATTCACAAATATTCTCCCAAGTTATTATGGATAAATATGGGAAAGATGCCACAAGGTGGTTAGGTATTTATCGAGATATGGAACAGCTAATCAAGCGACGACAATTCAATCAAGCCCTTAAATTATATAATACAATTAATACTAGAGAAGATTACCCGATTGAGGTAAAAAATAAATTTTATATATTGTCCACTTTTATTTCTCCACCTCATTTTGATGAATTGGTTCCTATCTTATCTTTTCATGACATCAGTCAAAGTGAGCTTGATAATTACAAAAATTCCAATCATCCAATAGGACTCTATTATAAGATTGCATTTCGGGTATTACAGATGAATTCAATTAATTCAAATAAATTCTTGATTGAATTGTTAAATGATGTACAAAAAACAAAAAATGGAAGTGAAACTCGTAGAGCATTCTCTGCTAATCGAGCTATTCTTATTATCGAAGATAATGATAGTAGTTTAGAAGTTGGAAATAGTTATGAAGCCATTATCCAACTTGAAATCCAAGAAAAAAAATATTTGGTATTCACTTTGGTGGTAGTACGTTCTCCTGTAAGGGTTCCACGTGAATAAAATCAGTATTTTTATTTTCTTCCAAATGGTGGTTGCTATATATTCCCCTGTTTATTCTGCGGTAGGTTTTTTTAGTCAAACTTTAGATTTTGACTATCAGTTGGTTGAAGAAAATATTTATTACTATGATGGATACCTCAATAATGAATTAGAGAATTCTACTATTAGTAACGATCACTCAGAATATGGCATGAATTATTTGATAAAATCAAAAACAGGCTTTCATCATAGGTATTTCGCTTTATTGTTTGAATATGTTTTAGCTATTGAAACAGAGAAACGTTATAATCATATTGATAGCAACCTCGAGACATTGAATAAAAAAATACTAAGTCATCAATTAAATCCTATAGTGTTTTTTCAATGGAAACCTTTCCGATTGGGAATGGGGTACCGTTTTGACATTCGCAGTAAACCTATAGCCAACAAACAACGACAAAGTATACGTCCTTATGATGTTCTCTCATTTTATTTTCATATCCATTTTCCGGAGCTATGGTATCGTTCTCCGATTGGACTAGGTGCCTATTATGAATTATCATTTAATCCAAAATATTCCTTTGGAGAAATTCCCAATCATCTTTTCCATAATGCTGCGTTTAGTTTTCATATCAACTTTAACTATTTGAGTCAATTCCAGATTATGTTCACATATCAACGATCGGAGTCGCAAGTCACATTATATAAGGTTAAAAATGATTCTGATTACTCTGCAATTCCCAGAGATTTTTTAGCCCGTTACTATATTGACTATTCCTTTACCCATCAGATTCTTAAAGAAGTAGCTCTTCGAATTGGAATAGGGAATTTAATTTATTCTAGCTTTGAATCTCCTGTTTTGAACTTTAATATTGGAATCACTTATTCTTTTTTTCGAATTTAAATAACTATGCTGAATATTAAAAAAAAGAAAAGTATTTTTTTTCGTGAAAAGATAAAAACTGTATTTCATAAAAGGTTCTTTATTATTTTCTTTATACTAATATTAGTGTTCACCTATGTCATTTATGAGCGTTTTCTGTTTTCTGTTCATATTCCAGATGAAAGTATGAGTCCCAATGTATCTATTGGAGATTTATTATGGTTTAAAAAAGTTGATGATAACATAAAGTCAGATTTGATTGCTAATTTAGACAGAGGAGCTATTATTGCGATTAAGAAACCAGGTGTTACAGAATCAATGATTTTAAAGAAAATATTTGATTTTCCAGTTTTTTTCCTCACTTTGGGTTGGGTTAAACTTAACCATCATAAAATTATTGCTCGTCGTTTATTAGCTTATCCTGGAGATAAATTAGAGATTAAGAATAAGGTGATATATATTAATGATAAAATTTTTATGCCGGAATGGATTATAAAGTATACTGATGTAGAAATTTTTCCCTCAAAAGTTACCCCTCGAGATAATTTGGAAGTTAGATACATCGATAATAATCATATTTTTGTTATCAATGATAATTGGGATCGGCTTGGTGACTCTAGATTGTTTGGTGAGGTCAGTATAGAAGATATTGTGGGAGTTCTCATTTATAATCATTCTTCGGTGAAGAATAAATAGTTTTATTTTTATTTTATTTATAAAAAAATAGCTTTATAAAGACAGAGTTAATATCTCAACTCCTGTCTCAGTAATTAATACTGTGTGTTCGAATTGGGCTGAAAGAGAATTATCTTCAGTTCTGACCGTCCATTTATCATCCTTATCAACAAAAATTCCATAGGAGCCAGCATTGATCATTGGTTCAATAGTGAATACCATTCCTGGCTTGAGTTTGGTTTTTAGATGAGGGTCGTAATAATGGGGTACAAATGGATCTTCGTGAAAAAAACGACCTGTACCATGTCCTCCCAGCTCTTTTACCACTCCATAGGAAAATTTATTTGCATAAGATTCAATAGTTTTACCTATCGAATTTAAATTGTGGGATTTTTCAAGAACGGAAATTCCATATTCCATAGCTTGCTTAGTTCTTTCTACTAGTAGTTGGGCTTCAAGAGATGGTCTACCTATCAAGAATGTTCTACAAGAATCAGCATAATAGCCATTTTTTATAAGAGCAATATCTATACTGATAATATCTCCATCTTGAAGAACATCCTCTTTTTTGGGGATACCATGACAAACTACATTGTTAATAGAAGTACAAATGCTTTTGGGATAACCACGATAGTTGAGAGTGGCTGGTTTAAGTCCATGACTAACCATCCAATCATGACAGAATTTATCTAACTCTAAGGTATTCTGTCCAGGAATAAGAAGAGGTGGTAATGCCTCAAACAACTGGGCTACATAACTACCCGCTATTCTTATTTTTTGTATTTCTGATGGACTTTTAATATAGATCATGAATGTTGAGAGATAATGTTTGCTACTTCTTCTTGAGACTTTGATTCGATTAATCGATTTTTGATATTAGTGCTCATAAATAACTGAGAGATTGTAGAAATAATCCAGACATGTCTATCTGGGTCACCGCTGGGACTTATTAATACAAATAATATTTTACAGAAAAGTTTATCATAACTGTTGATATCAAAACCATTTTTTGAAATGACTACTCCTAAGATCGGTTTTGTGACTTTACTATCCAGTAAATGCATAATACCTGCTTCTTTGCCTAGAGCTATGGAGCCATCTTCATGTTTGGCTATCATCCCTTTTAATAAACTTTGAGAATCAATTTTTTCGAACTGTTCTAATTGATTAGCTAAATGACTATAAAGGTGGTGAGGATGGGTGGATTCATTAAAAATAACTAAATGAGTTTTAAAAAAATGATGAAGCTTAAATCCTTCACGACAGAAGAATAAACATTGGACTTTTTTAGCTTCTTCAGGATTATCTAGGATATCTTGATCAAGCTTTAATTCCACTTGATTATTATAAAAATATAATAAAGAGATGTTTTTTTCATCTCGTTCGGAGTATGGTTTTTCTATCAACTGCACCTTACTTTCGATGATTTCTGAAGATATAATTGAAGGACTAGGAAGAGTATCCCAAATAGGCTGACCGATTAAACTTTCTTCCCCATCCTGACTATTTCCTTTTTCCCAGCGGAAAAGATTTTCACGGTGAATTAGATTTCGCCAATGCTGACAAATAAGAGCATTAAGATCTTGGTTATCAGTTAAACTTATTAAGGTTGAGGAATTAAAAAATCTCTCATCACTATAAACATTTGAGGAGAGGACATCACGATTAATGGCATTAAGACCTTTTCGTTTTAGCCAATCCACACGATTAATGTTGTTATCCACAATAATGACCTCATAACCTTTAGTGATAAGGTATCGATATAATACTTCGCTGAACTCATGAGCCCCAATAATAATCCATTCTCTGTTTTGTTGTTGCTTAACTTGAAGAATACGAGCGACTGGCCCAACTGTTAGTCCCTGGATAAGGACAGTTGTAAAAATAACTGAAAAAGTAAGAGCTTCCGCAAACCAAGCTATATTATTGTATTGACTTTCATTAGAAAGGTAAAATGCAAAAAGTGTGGACATAGAAGCAGCTACAATACCACGTGGTGCCACCCAAGAAATAAATAGTTTTTCTCTTAAATTTAAACCACTGTTTATGCTGCTGCAGAAAACATTGATGGGACGAATGACTAGGATAATGATCACTAAAAGTAATATTCCCTTTCCTCCAAGTACAATAATTTTACTAAAATCTAAGCTTGAGACAATCAAGATGAACAGTAGGGCAACTGAAAGATGGGTGATTTCTAATTTGAATCTTTTCACTTCTTCTGTAACAATATTTTTCTGATAGCCAGTGATAGTTCCCGCAATAACTGTAGATAGAAGACCTGATTCAGAAACAAAAAAATCACAAATGCTGAAAGTGAAAATGGCCATAACTAGGACAAAAATATTTATGTAATCTGTAGGTATCCATTTTCTTTTTATACATTGACTAGCTAAAAAACCAGAACTGATCCCAAAAATAGTACCAAAAAATATTCTCAATAATAGGTTTGCTCCAACTGTAATACCTCCTCCACTGGGCCAATAAAGAAGTACTTCAAAAGAAAGGGTAGCAATAAATACTCCTATAGGATCAATCAAGACTCCTTCCCAATGTAAAATATTGAATATCTTTTTATTGACTTGGATCCTTCTTAAAATTGGTATAATCACAGTTGGTCCGGTTACAATTATAAGGCTGCTGGCAAAAATGGAAAAACTGAAAGGAAGATCGAAAATGAAATATATTGCTAATGCATTGCCTATCCAAGTAATTGCCACACCAAGAGTAAGAAGTTTCCAGATTATTTTACTAGTTTTACGGTAGACCGAATAATCTAATGTGAGTCCAGCTTCGAAAAGGATAATAGCTATACCTAGGGAAATAATTGTTTTGAATGAACTGCCAAACTCTTCAGTATATATCCAGTGAAGACCCTCAGGTCCAAAGATATAACCGAAGAAAAGAAAAAATAAAATTGGAGTCAGATGCAACTTTTTAGCCAAGAGATGGGATAATAATCCCAAGCCGAGAGCTAAGCCGATACTCCAAAGTATTGGATCAAAGTGTGATGACATGGTTTATAATTTATTTATTTTAATTGCTAAAATGTGTAGTAAATTGAAAGTATTTTTTACTAAATAAATAATAATGATAATAATAATAACTGACAAAAAATTCATGGCAAACTCTATTAGACCTATTTTTGGAAAAAATGCATAGAGGTAATCACTATCATAAATATTGGTTAGAAGTAGAGTACTAAGAGTTAATTTCAGTAATCCAGTTGTCATAATAAAAGTGATAAAAACAGAAAAATTTATTTGATAAATATGTTTCCGAATAAGGTAAACAGGTCCAATTAATGACAGAGTATAAATAATGATATAAAAACCCAATGGAGCTCCCGCAATCATTTCTTGAAAGATGGAAAAAATTGACACTAATGTTAGATAGATTACGAATTTTATACGAAAGGAAATAAATTGAAATACTAGAAATAGGACATCCAACTTTACTTCGTTTATTGTTAGAGGATGTGGAGTAGTGGATAAGGCTAATGAAAATCCTAAAAGGAATATAGCAAAAAAATTAAATGAGGAGATTAATTTGAATTGAGACAGCATGATTGAATTGTTAATGAGTCGTTTCAGGAATAATGACAAAAACATGCCTCAATGAAGTAAAATCAATGGTGGGTTTGATTGTAGCGTTTTTAAATGTACCATAGAGTGAGTCGTCAACAACCATGATTTTTCCGACCTGAATTCCTGAAGGGTACCGTTCTCCAAGCCCCAGGGTATAAACATATTTCCCTTCCAAATTTGTGAAGTCATTGTTAATGAAGTCCATAAATAAAAGACGTTTTAAATTAATGTCTCCCCTCATTATAGCTTTTGTTTCATAGCCTTCAATTGAGACTCCTACGTAGGTTTGAGGATCAAGGATACTTTGAACCAGGCTACTATCTTTAAGAATTTCTATAATAAAACCAACAAGTCCTTGCTCGCCATTATGATTAAAAGCAATGACTGGTAATTTATTTGTCAACGATTGTTTTTGCCCAACATCAATCCAAAAAAAATAAAAATGGTTCTGTGGTTGATAAGAAATTATCTCTGCAGGGATAATAGTAAAGGTCAAATTAGAACGATAATTCAGTAGAGATCTCAACATTTTATTTTCATCCTTTATATGATTAAGTTGTTGGATGAGATAATTTTTTATTTTTAATTGTCTTTTAAGATTAATCACTTGATTTTGCAGTTCTTCCATTCCTTGATTATCTTGGGAATCAGTTAATGTTTTTTCTATACTATTGAATTTTTTATTTACTGGTAAAATAATATAGTCTAATATAGCATCAATACTATACCTTTTAGTAATATTGATAAACGAATCAAAAAACTTATCTTCACGAATAAGTGGAAAGACAAAATAGATTAGAGCAAGAAGTAATATACCTATACTGATAAGATAATATTTATTCCATCTGCCTTTTTGTTTTGTCACCGATCACACAATCTTTTTTTTGTTTTTAAAATTTCTAAGTTCCTTAAGGTAAGTACCTACTCCTTTTACAACACAGAAAAGGGGATCCTCAGCAATAATAACCGGCACTCCGGTATACTTGCTGAGATATTCTTTTAAGCCTTTGATCATGGCACCCCCACCACTTAACATGATTCCTTGGTCAATGATATCAGAAGCAAGTTCAGGAGGAGTGCGATCTAAAATTAGCTTAATTCCATTGACTATTTTCTCTATTGGGCTTTTTATGGCATTGTAAAGGTCAATTTTAGTTATCTCTTGGCTCCGGGGAAGACCAGTGATGGAATCACGTCCTTTAGTTACATAGGTTTCCTTACTATTGACATACCAAACATCGGCAAAATTAATTTTAATATTCTCTACCGTTCTTTCTCCAAGAATAATATTATGTTCATTTTTTATATGTTCAATGATAGAACTGTCTATCTCATTACCACCAACACGAATACTATTTTCCAAAACAATACTACCCAAGGAAATAATAGCGATTTCAGTTGTTCCACCGCCAATATCAACAATCATATTACCGATGGGCTGAGAGGTAGGCATATTGGCACCTATAGCTGCTGCTAAAGGTTCTTCAATTAAAAAAATATCTCTGGCTCCTGCTTGTTCACAAGACTCATTTACGGCTCTTCTTTCAACTTCAGTGATTCCAGTAGGCACACCTATAGCTACTTTGGGTTTGAATAGAGTGGGGGTTTTATTAACTTTTTGAATAAAAAAGCGAATCATCTTTTCAACAATTTCAAAGTCAGCAATGACTCCATCTCGCATTGGTTTAACTGCAATAATATTACTAGGGGTTCTTCCTAACATTTCTCTGGCTTCGTTACCGATTGATAAAATTTCACCGGTTTTTTTATTTACTGCTACTACACTAGGTTCGTTAAGAACGATACCTTCATTTTCTACATATATAACAGTGTTAGTTGTTCCTAAGTCGATTCCGATATTCTTAGAAAAAATTGAAAATAAACTCATAAGGTTCCTTTAATTAGATTTTAAGATTTCAGATACTGTTCAAAATGATATTTGGCATCTTTAACTTTTCTTTTAGCATTAAAAATAAGATATGATGACTTCCATAAATCTACAGCCTCTTCCATTTCCTTTTTTTCAATTAAGTATTTGGCATAGGTTGAGAGAAGAATATCCTTTTCCTCTTGACTTGAATGAATTGTTGCCATATACTTTAAATAAAAATCAATTTTATCATATAATCTCAGTTCGTTTAAGACATCAATAAGATTAAAAAAAACTTCATGCTTTAGTATATGCTTAAAAGAAGAATAGATAAGTTTTTCTAACTTTAGACGAGCTAAGGTAAATTGTTTATTTAAGATATAACTTTGTGTCAATTTGAAAGACCAACCAAGATCGTTAGGAATAACTTTCAAAATGTTTTGGGCACTTATAATACTTTTCTTATAGTCCCCTGTTTTCATTGTAATGTTATACAACAGGGTATAACTTTCTACTATTTCATTAGTAGAAGTTTCTTTGTTATTTGCCATATATATTTCCATATTTCGAAGTGATTCATGATTATAGTTCATTTCATAAAAAATTTTAGCTAATCTTTTATAAAGAGATGGTTCTGGTGTCCATGAAGAGTTAAGAAGAATTTTAACAATTCGAATCTTTTGTATCTGAATTTCAAATGTACTTTCAGATAGTCTGTCAAGGGTATTGAGCTTTACTTTTAGGAGTCTTGATCTAGGAAAATAATTTTCATAGAAATTACTTATTTGTATGAGTGTTTGTGCAGGTGGAACAATATCTATATTTTTCTCTATATCAGATAGATGAAGAACTCCAACTGTTTTTAAAAAGACTGTATAAGTAAAAAAGGGAAGTAAAGCAAAGAAAAGTAAAAAAAATAATATCAGGAAAGTACTTTTTCTTCGAGAGAAATGTTTTTGAGATGATACTTTAATCGGAACAAAAATAGAGTTTTTGTCTTTATTAAAACCCATATGTATATTTTATTATAAAATATAGTAAGTTTTTGTTTAGTATTTTTAAATAAATTCTTTTTCAAGATTCACCAGATTAATGATATCCTTAAAAGATAAACTTGATTACCTTTTTATTGGTGCTCATCCCGATGATTGTGAAATTATGGCAGGAGGGACTTTATTGTCTTTAGTAGCTCAAAAAAAGCGTGTAGGAATTTTGGATTTAACCTACGGGGAATTAGGTTCCAATGGAAACATAACAACTCGTAAGAAGGAGGCTAAGCAGGCAACCAAAATTGCTGGTATTGATTACCGTGGTTGTTTAGGATTAAAGGATGGTAGTTTGTCTTTAACAGATACAAATATAATAAAAGTTGTAAGGATTATTAGAAAATCTCAACCCGATATTATTTTTACATTCAAGGCTAATAACCGTCATCCCGACCATGAGGCTACACATTATTTGGTTAAACAGGCAGCTTTCCTTTCAGGATTGACAAAATACCATACTGATAGTTCCAAATGCGTTTTTCGTCCATCAGCCCTTATTTTTTTTGGTGAGCCTTATTACCTTCATGACCGTCCAGATTTTTTTGTTGATGTGACTCTTTTTTACAATAAAAAAATTCAATTGATCAATTGTTATAGTAGTCAAGTTAAGGTAGGGCGTATTAGTCCCCAACATAAGACCCTTCTTGGATCCGATTTTTTTTGGAATGCCCTTCAAGGTAGAGAAAGTTGGTACGGATCATTAATTGGTAATAAGTATGCAGAAGGATTTTGGAGTGATAGTCGTCCTAAAATTAGTGATCCGATTCTACATTTTAAAAAAGCTGTTAATTGATAATAATCTAATATGAATATCGCGGTTCTCCATTTTCACCGAATCGGTGGATCAGGTATAGTTGCCTATGAAATTGCAAAACAGATGGTTAAAAGAGGGCATAGTATTCACTTTGTAGGTTTGGATAAACCTTTTCGACTTATTAATGAAAGTTTTGATCCGGAAAAACAGATCTGTATGTTTTTTCATAAAGTCAATATGTTTGAATATCCTGTATTTGATTATCAGCCTTATGTATTAACCTTGGCATCTCAACTAGCTGAAATTATTATGACTCATAAAATAGATGTCATCCATAGCCATTATGCTATTCCTCATGCAATTTCTGCAATTTTGGCTCGGGATATGGTTTCTCGATCTGTCCATTGCGTAACTACCCTTCATGGTACTGATATAACTATAGTGGGAACCTCCTCATCTATGAAAAAAATTACTAAGTATTCCATCGAAAAATCTGATAAAGTAGTCTCGGTTTCTCATTATTTAAAAGAGCATACTTGTGAAAAATTATGTATTGATCCGAATCATATCGATGTTTTACATAACTTTATTGATGAGGATAACTTAAAAAATGAGTTTGTTCCTAAAGCTAAGATTAAAGAGAAGATATTTGTTCATGCTTCTAATCTTAGACCTATCAAAGCCCCTTTAGATGTGATTGAAATTTTTAATCGAATTATAAAGGATGAGACAATAAAAAATGAAAGCCAATATTATCAATTATGGATCGTTGGTGATGGTCCTCTGTTGTATATCATGACTGAACGAGCCAAGCAGTTGGGAATCGATTCTCAGGTTCGTTTTTGGGGTGAGCATGACAATATTGAAACCATAATTGAACATGGAAATTTTTTTCTTTTTCCTAGTCGGGGAGAAGCCTTTGGTCTGGCTGCTCTTGAAGCTATGGCTTTTGGAATACCAGTAGTAGGAGTAAATATGGGTGGTCTTAAAGAAATTATCACAGATGGAGTTGACGGGATCCTTTTTGAGTTGGGTGATATTGATGGTGCGGTGAAACGAATTCTATATCTTATCCATAATTATGATAGTTATATGTCAATGTCTCAGTTTGCATTCAATAAAGTAAGGAGTCATTTCTCTTCTAAAAAGATTATTGATAGTTATGAAAGAATTTATCAAGCATAGTATGTTACATTCTGATCAAACATTTTCAAAAAGATTTCTAAGAGTAAAGCGATATATCAGTAGACTGCAAAAGGTTATCTGCCATGGATTAGAGAATGTAGCAGACGTTTCCTTTAACGAAATAAAATGGAAACATCGGGAAAAGGGTGGGGGAACGAGTCTTCTAGTTGAGACGGATCCATTGATTAGATATCCACATCGTACAACTACATCCAAATCGAATATTCCTATTTTTGAAAAAGGGGGAGTGAATATTTCAGCAGTGGGGGGCTGTCTGCCCCAAAGTATGGCTAAAGTTCTTAAATCCCGGTCGAAAATGTTTTCTGCTTGTGGACTTTCTTTAGTTATTCATCCTTACTCACCACGTATTCCTACAATCCATATGAATGTTAGGTACTTTGAAATGTCAAATGGAGATTCCTGGTTTGGTGGCGGTGTTGATCTTACCCCTTACTATCCAGATCTAGATAGTTTTTATCATTTTCACCATACCGTTTTTAAAGCAATTTTTGATGTTTATCCCGATCGTTATCAAGAGTTTAAAGAAAACTGTGATGCTTACTTCACCTTACCCCATCGTGATGAGATGCGGGGAATTGGAGGAGTTTTTTTTGACTATCTTAAAAACAATTATGAACGCGATTTTGATTTGATCCGTTCTTTAGGGGATGCATTCTTGGATTGTTATCTTCCTATTGTTAAAAAAAATCTTAAAAAAAGAATCAATAATAGAGAAAGATTATTTCAACTTTATCGAAGAGGTCGTTATATAGAGTTTAATCTTCTTTATGACCGTGGCACCTCATTTGGACTTAAGACTGGAGGTAGGGTTGACTCTATCTTGATGTCACTTCCAACCATCGCTTATTTTCCAATTAACCCTTTTTATTCCACAAATGGTTTTGAACAGGAAATGAAAAAGTACTATAAGCCCCGTAAATGGATAAAGAGACAAAAATGAATTCTGTGAAACTTGGGGTATTATGTTATTTAAAGAGGGAAGGAAAAACCTTAATGCTCTATCGAAACAAAAAACCCAATGATGTTCATAAAGGAAAGTGGAATGGTCTTGGTGGAAAAATTGAACCTGGTGAGTCTCCCGAGGATGCAGTTTGCCGTGAAGTCAAAGAGGAATCCAATTTTGATCTTTATCAACCTAAACTTAAAGGACATATTACCTTCCCTAATTTTAAAGATAATTTTAATTGGTATATTTATCTTTTCGAAGGTATAGAATTCTCAGGAACCATTAAAGACTCCCCTGAAGGGGAGCTTCACTGGATTGAAGATAATAAAATTCACGATCTTAATCTTTGGGAAGGGGATTATCTTTTTTTTAACTGGATGAAAAGAGAAAAAATCTTTTCAGCTAAAATTAATTATAAGGGTGACTATCTAGTTGACTATGAGGTCTATTTCTATTAATTTTTTAATAATGTATAGTAAATTAATTATGAATAAATACTTTAACTATAAAACTATTAGGGATTCTGTTGTTTCTTTTTTAGCACTTTTGTTGCTACTCATTTTATTTTCCTGTGCCAGCAGTCAAAAGAAAACTTCAATACCGACTGAATTTCAAGATAAACCTATAACTCAAGTTGGTCCAATCAATAATCCTCGTTATTTTGGAAAACAGTTTTCAGACGATACCCCGGTTGAGGAGATAGTGGTTGAAGGGAGATCGCAGATATTTGCTTCTGGAGAACAATCAGCTTTTGAATCAGCACTAAATCATGCCTTAAGAAATGCCGTGGAAATTGTTCTTGGCAGTATGGTCGATAATCGAACTTTGGTAAATAATGGAGTTCTTATAGAAGATAAAATTTATTCCCGATCTTATGGTTTTGTGAAAACCTATGAAATTTTATCAGAAAATAAGAAAGCTGATACCTTTTTTCTCAAGGTTCGGGCTGCTGTTGTAATTGGAGATGTTCGTGATGATGCTATGGCTTTGGGGATTCTTCAAGACCGAGCTCAAAGACCGATCATAGCAGTGTTAGTGAATGAAAATATGGATGGTCAGTTTACCTCTTATTTTAAGACTGCTTTGGAAGAGAAATTGATCAACAAACAATTTGAGATTATCCATCAAGAGCAGATGTCGGTGGTCTTGAAAAAAATCAACTCCAATTTGGAAGAGATATCTCGTGATTCGAAATCAGGAATTGAAGCGGGCATAGAGTCTGGCGCTCAAATTATCATCCGAGGAAAGGTAGATGCGGTCAAAAATGACCTTAGTAAAAACCCTTTATTTAAAGATAAAAATCTAAAGTCGGTCAATGTATCGGTAGGAGTGGAGGGATATAATTTAGGAGATGCTCGACTTTTATCGGTGAGGCAGATGAGGGATAACGGGATTGGTCTTGATGAAGCTACAGCTCTTAAAAATGGTTTGGAGAAGATAGTTGATAAACTTGGTGATAAGCTTATCGATGACTTGATCAAGAAATGGGACATTCACATTAATAATGGTTTTGAATATATGGTAATTATTTCTGGAGTTAAATATAAAGAAACCACCTTCATTAAAAACCAAATTCCTCGTCGCCTTCAGGGAATTAAAGCAGTCTTTGATCGTGGTTATGAAAAAAATCTTATGAACCTTCTCATTCGTTTTCAAGGGCCAGCTGAAGAATTAGTCAGGTCTCTTTTAGTTAAGTTAGAGCCGGAAATAGACTTGGAATTAAAAAGTTATGATCAAAGTAAGATCATACTTTATGTCAAATAAAGTTTTTCTGCAAAAATAATTTTTTCTACTTCGGTAGCCACTAATCCTGAAATTGATTTTCTATTTTTGATTCTTTCTCTGATTTCACTGGAGGAAATATCAATAAAAAGTGGTAGTTCTATTTTTTTAGCACTTTTAATTTTTTTCTGAATATCTAAATTATGGGGGTGGCGGGGATATATCAAAATCAGGTAATGTTTCTTGATCCAATGACCTTGATACCATTTATCTAGAGTTAGAAAATTATCTTCTCCCATAATAAGATAAAATTTATGGATAGGATATTCTTTCTTTAAAAATTGGAGAGTGTTATAAGTATAATGAGGTGATTGCATATCCATTTCTGTAGTGATCACTTGGAAAAAGTCTTTATAAGGAGAAGAATTAACCGCCGCCTGGAGCATCTTTAATCGAATGGGGGTCGGTGCCAAACTCTCAATGTTTTTAAATGGGTTTTGGGGTGATAGGACATACCATATCTCTTTCAATTTTTTTTGGGTATAAAAGTATTTCCCAATACGGAGATGACCGATATGAGTGGGATTGAATGATCCGAAAAGGAGTCCAATCTTAGTCATTGGCTAGTTTTTTTAACGGTTTTAAGATAAAGTTTGTTGAGTTCTTCAATAAGTTCCTGCCGGCTGATGGCGATTTTTGGAGTAAGTTTTGCTAAACCTGATCTAAGAGAATCATTTTCAACTTTAATCCTTGTTTGACCATTAAGGAGGGTTACTTCCTTTGCAATAAAACGATGTCCCCGATGCTCTAATACAATTTGCCTTCTAGAAAGGCTTTTTCTTTTCCAACGACTGAAACGGTAGCCAAGGGTAGAAGATATAGTAAGAAGATGTTTTCCGATTTTGGGATGAACTTCTTCGTCACAAAGTATTTCCATAACTATTCCAGGACGGTTCTTTTTCATGTAAACCGGATATTGGCATACATCTAAAGCTCCTAAAGAAAATATATCCTCTACTAAGGAGGCAATTTCTTCTCCGGTCATATCATCCAAGTTAACCTTGATTTCATAGATAATCTCATTATGAATAATTTGTTTATTATTTTCTTTTGATTGGATGGGTCGGGGATATAGGGTAGTCCGGAGAAGATTGACCAATCCAGGTATCTTTTTATGACCTGCACCATATCCGATTTGTTGTGGCGGGATTGATGTTCTTTTAGATTTTGATTCAAACCGGCAATCACTTCCAAGGAGAATGGCAAGTCCAGTAGGAGTTGTGAGCTCCCCTGTCTCCCAAGACAGTTTCTTATAAGGGATTTGATGGGTAGTGATCATATTCAAAACTGCAGGGACTGGAACTGGCATCAACCCATGGGCACACTTCACTGTGCCACTTCCAATCATTAAAGGGGTTGAGGTAACTTTTGTAATATTCCACTTTTCAAGTAAAAGAAAAAAGCCACAGACTTCAATAATAGCATCTAGTGATCCTACTTCATGGAAATGAACTTTGCGATAGTCGATACCATGAACATTTCCCTCTGCCTTAGCTAGTATTTTAAAGGTTTTAATTGAATGTGCTTTAATCTGATCGCTGAAGGAAGACTTTTCTATCATGTCTTTGATATCAGAATAACTTCGGTGACAATCATGATTATTTTTATCAGATTTGTCATTTGATTTATACCAATCGTCTTCACGAGTTTTAAAGTCGATTTGAAGGGAGAGAAGACCCCCTGGTTTTACCTTTTTTATGTTTAGTATGATTTCCTCATTTGGAACTAGACATGCCAATTTCTTGATAAGCCAATCTTTGTTTGACTCTGTTGTAGTTAGAAGGTTATTTCTTTCTGAAGATATTCTTTTTTTAGATAGTTTGTCTTCAAAGGCCAACAAAGATGCGACAAGCATATCTCCAGCGACCCCGGAGATCATTTCTATATGGAGAGAATGAGGTGAGGTAAGCAATATAAACTACGGTTGAATAAGAATGCGAATAAGTCCCTGTAGAATAAGTTTCATTTTTCCCTATCTTCTATAATATCTAAAACAAGTTTCATAAAAGTAAGCTCTAGAGTAAACCTTTATACCCTAAATAAGCCTCTGCTTCTAAAAGTGCCATGCATCCTGAACCAGCTGCGGTTATAGCTTGGCGATATTTTTTGTCTTGAACATCACCGGCGGCGAATATTCCGGGGATATCCGTGGCCATAGAGTTGGGTTTAGTTAAAATATATCCACTCTCATCGGTAGGGACTTGATTTTCTAAGAAGTCGGTATTTGGCTTATGCCCAATAGCATAAAACAAACCTCCGGCAGGAAAATCCTTCTCTTTTCCATCAACAGTATTTTTTAATTTAACCATTTTTAGAGTTTCATCTCCATCAATATCCACTAAGATATGATTCCAAATAATATCGATTTGAGGATGATTTTTAACCCTTTCCACCATTATCTTAGATGCCCTAAGAGAATCTCTTCTATGAACCAGAAAGACCTTTTCAGCATATTTAGTAAGAAAAACCGCTTCTTCACAGGCGCTATCACCTCCGCCAATAACGAAGAGTTTTTGATTACGAAAAATAGGAAGCGCTCCATCACATACAGCACAGGCAGAAATTCCTTTCTGCCAAAATTTATCCTCTTGGGGAACTCGGAGTCGTTTAGCAGTAGCACCGGTAGCAATAATGAGAGTATGAGTTTGGTATTCCTTATCTTGTGAAAATACTGTAATGGGATTCTTGCTAATGTCAGTACGGTCAATGGTTTGGGTGAGAATTTTACAACCATATTTAACCGATTGTCTTCTCATCATATCCATGAGTTCAATTCCGTGAATACCCTCAGGGAAACCAGGAAAATTTTCTACCTCAGTGGTTGTGGTTAGTTGACCTCCAGGAGCAATACCACCAGCCATGAGACCTTCAAACATTAAAGGTGCAAGTTGTCCTCTCCCTCCATAGATAGCTGCTGTATGGGCAGCAGGACCTGACCCTATGATAATGACTTTGTAAATCTTCATAATCAAAGATTTAAAGATGTTTAATTTTTATTTTCGATATCGGTTTTCTTTTCTTGGTTTATTTCCTTTCTGGATGAACCATTTTTAAATCCCTTTTCAAATTCATTTTTGGCCTGACCCAGTGATTTTGCAATTTTAGGAATGGATGATGCCCCAAAAAGAAGAACTACTACCAAGGCGATAATAATAATTTCAGTTGTTCCCAACATAACTACCTCCTTCTTAATTATAGCATCAATTAATTATTTTGTATCTATAAATTTCTTAGGCTAAATTAAATTAATTAATAAGATTTTGATTTTATCTCATAATTTTACTCGGAGATTTTTAAGTACGTTATGTTCAATAGTTTATTGTTTTATAACCGTTTAAATGCCCTTAATACTCGTCTAAGAGAGGAGCAAGTCGGCACAACTATTACCTTTCTTTTCGACTCAGCCCGGAAGAAAATGGGAGATTAGGTTTTATTCTTAACTTTTTTATTTCTTTTGCTTTTTTGGGTAGAGGTATTTTTGAGTTTAACTTTTGTCGTTAATCTTTGTTTGATTTCTTTAGGGAAGGTTTTGCCAGTTTTTTTATTTGAAGACTTGGCTTGAGTCTTGAATTTAGTTATTTTTGAAGATGTTTTAATTTTGTCATTTAGCTTCATGGAATTAAAAGCAGTTGTCTTTATTGGTATATCCGATTGGGAAGGGGAATTAGTTGAAGTTGAATGTTTTTTGTCTTCATTTTCTAGAGGATTTTTTATTTCGTTATTTTTATTTTTATGAATTAAATCATTTTGTTTTTCCGCTATCTCATCCATTTGATTTTTGATTAAGTTAATCTCACGATAAAATTTATTATAAGATTCTTTGATTTGCCCATAAATTTTCCCTACTCGATAGACGAATGTGGGGAGATCTTGAGGGTGAACAAAGATGAGGATTCCCACTAGGATCATGAGAATTTCAAAGAAACCTAATCCAAACATTATCTACCAGATTTTAATATTTTAGCAACAAAAATACTCATGTAAAATAAGACCATAAGCGGTAATGCCATCATAGCCAAACTAGCCGGATCAGGGGGGGTGATGATCCCAGAAATGATCAGAATAATAATAGCGATATAACGATGATATCGGATTAAGGTTTCTACTTTAAGGATATTCAGCAATAAAAGGATATTGAGGATAAGAGGAAACTGAAATAGAATAAGTCCTGCAAGAAGGAACTGAAAAATAAACATGATGTTTTTCTCATAGCTAAGGAGAAGCCCAACATCATTGGGAATAAATCCAGTTCCGGTAAGGAAAGAGATACTGATTGGAATAATGGTGTTATAACTATAATAGACTCCGAAGATAATAAGGGATGAACTGGCTCCTAAGAATAGAGTTACTATTCTTTTTTCTTTGGAGTGGAGAGCTGGAAAAATGAACTTGAGAATATGATAGATATGTATGGGAAAAGTGAGGATGAGGGAAAATAAGAAACTGATCTTCATTTTTACGAAAAAGGCCTCAACTACACTGTTTATAAAAAGGTCGGGGTTATCCTCACTTATTTTTTGGAAAGGATAAGAAAGGAAGTCTACAATTTTGTCGTAGAAAATATAGGAAAGAATAAACCCGATGAAGAGAACTGAAAACGATCTAATAAATAGACGCCGGAGTTCGGCTACATGGTCCAGAAAGGACATCTCTGAACTTGGCGATGGGGTAGAGAGCTCATTATTCATGTATAAATTCTTTAGTTGAATACCCCTGATAGTAGAGTAGGGTGGTAAGGGGAGTGAATTGAATTTGATGGGGGATAGATTGCTTTACTTTTTCTGTTCCTCGAAAAGATATTCCGAGTCCGGCAGATTGAAGCATGGCAATATCATTGGAGCCATCCCCTACAGCCAAGGACTGTTCCATGACCATCCCTTTAATTTTTAAATAGGTTTCCATCACTTGGAGTTTTTTTTCTCCAGTTACTAAATCACCTTCCCAGGTACCCTGTAGTTGTTTGTTGATTATTTTAAATTGATTACATACAATTTTCTTTATTTTCAATTTTTTTTTGACTAAAGAGGCTATAGGGTCAAAGCCGCCGGTAACCATATAGGTAATGACCCCATAATAATTTAAGGTTCGCATAAGAATTTCTGCACCGGGCCTATAACGTATTTGTTTAAGAGTTTCAGTAATAAAAGGCTCAACATCTATTCCTTTAAGAAGAGACAGTCGTTTTTTCATGGATTTCTGAAAATCTATTTTTCCATTAATACCCTCTTGGGTGATTGAAGCTACCTCCTTTCCAATTCCAGCTTTTTCTGCGATATCATCTAAAGTTTCATTTTCTATCAAGGTTGAGTCCATATCTGAAAAAATTACTTTTTTTCGACGAGTAACAGGGTTATATTTTTGAATGCAAAAATCACATTCCTTTTCATAAAAAGGAGAACGAAGCTTTTGATAGAGAGAGTTGATTACACTATCTATACTCCAATTTTTTGTAGGTTCATTGGGTTTACTATATAATATATAAAAATCTATTGCAATTTTTGACTTATCTAATAATTTTTCCCCCCCCAATTCTATGGAATGTTCTTTGCCAAAGTTGATTAATAACTGTTTTAAATCAGCTATTGGAAGTTGGGATGATCGCTCGGCATTGATAACCGCAGTAAGAACTAATGGTTCAGTGTTTTTATTAAAAGTCAAAACCGGATATGTTTAGCCTTAATAACCAATGGAAGATTTTGTATCTCATTTAAAAGAGAGTCAGTAATAGAGGTATCAATCCCCACCAGAGCTATAGCAACATCATTTTCTATATCTCTCCCTAGGTGAAAGGTTCCAATATTAATCTTGTTATCAAATAATAGCCCTGATAGATTTCTTATGAGTCCAGGTTTATCCTGATTTTCAATATAAATGTTTTCATTGCTTAAGTCACTTTCAATGGCGATTTTATTTATAGCGACTATCCGAATATTATGACCCAGCAGAGTTCCCGATACCGAATATTGACGTTTATCGGTAACTACCTGAACAGTAACTAAGGTTTGGTATTCTCCACTATCACTATTATTGACTGTTTCTTTTAAATCAATATCCCTACTTTTTGCAACCATCAATGAATTAATGAAATTGACATTTTCCACACTGGGCTTTAATAATCCATAAACCACCCATTGATTTAGGAGTCGATGGGGGAATTGGTTGATCTTCCCCTCATATTCAACTACAACTTTGTTGAATCCAGACTCAACAATTTGGGCGATAAAGTTCCCTAATTGGAAACACATGTTTTGATAGGGGGGAAGTTCCTTGCTGGTTTGAGCATCCAAAGAAATAAAATTGATAGCATTGGATACCATTCCTTGTAATAGATAATCGCTTATTTGTTGGGCAATTTCAGAAGCAACCCTCTCTTGTGCTTCTACCGTGGAAGCTCCCAGATGGGGAGTAAGGATTAAATTATTGATTCCTCGAAGAGGTGAACCCTCTTGAAGCGGTTCCTGGGTAAAAACGTCAAGCGCCGCGGCGGCGATATAGCCTTCTTTTAATGCAAAAGCCAAGTCATCTTCATTCACGATACCTCCCCGAGCACAGTTTACCAAAATACATCCTTTCTTCATTTTTTGAATGGTCTCTTGATTGATTAAATTTTTAGTATTGTTATTTAGAGGGGTGTGGATAGTAATAAAGTCGGATTCAGCCAAAAGCTTATCCAAGGTAACCAAACTAGCTCCTTTCTCTTCGGCACTATTAGAAGAGAGAAAAGGATCATAGATAATTACTTTCATTTTAAGAGCGATTGCTCGGCTAACTACAATACTTCCGATGTTACCAGAACCGATTACCCCTAAAGTTTTTCCAGTGATCTCACTACCTTTGATTCCCGACTTCACCCATTCTCCACGATGAAGAGCTTCACTAGCATAAGGAATTTGCCTGGCTGCGGCAAACATCATAGAGATAGCATGTTCAGCCGTAGTTACTGTATTACCTGTAGGGGTATTCATTACGATAATCCCTTTTTGAGTGGCCTCTTTGATATCAACATTATCTACACCGATTCCAGCTCGGCCAATTACTTTTATTCTTTTTGTTGCCGATAAGGTTTGAGCGGTTACTTTGGTGGCTGAGCGAATGAGGAGACCATCATAGTCGATAAGCTCCTTGGTTAGAGCATCTTCTTTAAGTCCAACTTTAATGGTTGTCTCAATTCCATTTTTCTCTAAAATAGTTTGAGCGTCATTACTCATTTTGTCTGCTATAAGAACTTTAATTTTTTTGTTCATATTTTGGTTTGATAAAGAAATATTTATATAAATATTATATCACATGATTGAAAAACAATTATGATAAATATATTTTTTCTAATATTAAAAAAATATATTGGTATATTGAAATATAATGATATAATATATTGGTTATCAACAATTATTAGTTTGTTAATTGTAAGATTATATATATTTAGTTGGTATAAGGATAGTAAATGATCAGTCACAATTTAGGATACCCAAGAATTGGGGAAAAAAGAGAGCTTAAAAAAGCAACGGAAAGATACTGGAAAAAAGAAATAACATTAACTGACTTAGAAAAAGTTGGTAAGGAAATTCGAATAGCCAATTGGAAAACGCAGAAAAAGGCTGGTATCGATTTGATTCCTGTCAATGACTTTAGTTTCTATGATCAAGTTCTCGATATGAGCTTACTTCTAGGAATTATTCCAAAACGTTTTAAAGGTCAAATTAAGAAAGGTGAGATGACTCTTCGTTTTCTTATTGCCCGGGGAGGGAACACCTCAGATCAAAAAGCTGGAGAAATGACCAAGTGGTTTGATACCAACTACCACTATATTGTTCCGGAATTGGACGGGATTAAAAATTTTAGTATTAGCTCCAAAAAACTTTTTAATGAAATCACGGAAGCAAAGAAGTTAGGAATCAATCCAAAACCAGTCATTATCGGTCCGATCACTTTCCTCCGTATCTCAAAATTTTACCATCAACAAAATACAGTGGGCAGTCGATTAAAACTTCTCCCTAAACTGATCAAATGTTATCAAGAACTAATTGATCAAATACAAAAAAAGGGGGTTAAGTGGCTTCAGATAGATGAACCAGTTCTTTCCCTTGATCTTACTTCAGGGGAAAAGAAGGCTTTTCAACAATCCTATAAACAATTTCATTCTGTGCTTAAAACAGGTGGAATGAAAATTCTATTGGCAAATTATTTTGGGAAATTTAAAGATAACCTTAAAGTAGCAAAAAGTCTCCCGGTCGATGCCATTCATGTTGATTTGGTAAGAGGAATTTCTGAGTCAGATAGCATTATCAAGAATTTTAAAGATACAAAGAAGCTTCTCTCTCTGGGATTGGTGGATGGAAGGAATATTTGGAAAAACAATTATGATACTTCCCTTAAAATTATTAAGAAGGCGATCAAGATAATAGGAGCTGACTGGCTTATGATAGCCCCATCCTGTTCCTTGATTCATTCTCCGGTAACTCTACGCCATGAGGTAAAAATGAATAGGAGTATCAAAAGTTGGTTTAGTTTTGCTGAAGAAAAACTTAATGAAATTTTTTTTCTTTCAAAAGTAGATGTAGAAAGCCATAGGATCTCATTTAAAAAAGAATTATTAGCCAATAAGTTGGTGATAGAAAAAAGGCAGAAAGATTCACGGGTACATGACCCACGGGTTGAAAAACGATACCAAAAAATAACCGTCAAAGATTATAAAAGAATTTCTGTTTTTAGAAAGAGAATTCGTGAACAGTCTCATCTTAATTTACCGGAATTCCCTACCACTACAATCGGTTCCTTCCCTCAGACCTTAGAAATTCGTAAGATGCGTTTGGGTTTCAAAAAAAGGAAGATCAAGCAGAAAACTTATGAAGATTTTCTCAAGAAAGAGATCCGTGAAGTAGTGGCTATTCAAGAAAAACTTGATCTTGATGTTTTGGTTCATGGGGAACCGGAAAGAAATGATATGGTGGAATACTTTGGGGAAAAGATGAATGGCTATGTTTTTACCAATAATGGTTGGGTACAAAGTTATGGTAGTCGTTATGTTAAACCACCTATTATTTATGGAAGTGTTAGCCGGCCGAAACCGATGACGGTATTGTGGTCAGTCTATGCCAAAAACCAGACTCGTCGACCCATGAAGGGAATGTTAACTGGCCCTATTACCATGCTACAATGGAGTTTTGTCCGTAATGATCAGCCGCGATCCAAGACTGCCTTTGAGATTGCATTGGCACTCCGTGATGAGGTAGTCGATCTTGAAAAGATGGGTATTTCAATTATTCAAATGGATGAACCAGCTATTCGTGAGGGACTTCCTCTTCGAGTTGAAGAGCATAAGTCCTATCTTAAGTGGGCGGTCAATGCCTTCCGTCTTTCCACAGCTGGAGTTAAGAATCGAACTCAGATACACACTCATATGTGCTATTCTGACTTTAACGATATTATTGATTCCATTGCAGCTTTGGATGCCGATGTAATATCGATAGAAACCTCACGTTCTCAAATGGAGCTTCTCCAATGTTTCAAGGACTTTAAATATCCAAACTCAATCGGACCTGGGGTTTATGATATTCATTCACCTCGGGTACCTACTGTAAAAGAAATGAAGGACCTTCTTAAAAAAGCTGCTAAAGTAATTGATCCCAAACAGTTATGGGTAAATCCTGATTGTGGACTTAAAACTCGCCA
Source organism: Spirochaetota bacterium (assembly GCA_965224715.1). Taxonomy (GTDB): domain Bacteria; phylum Spirochaetota; class UBA12135; order COTS27; family CAXSBA01. The sequence continues at coordinate 1,377,662 of OZ245054.1, forward strand.
ATGGGATGAAGTAAAGCCTGCACTTAAAAATATGGTTATAGCAGCCAAGTCAATGAGGTAATAGCCTTTTTCTTGACTGGAGATGCACGTAATTGACAAAATTACTCAGGCAAGAGGGAAAACTCTGCTTTCATTTGAAATCCTCCCTCCGGCGATTGGACGCGATAATTTAAAATCACACTATGACCTTGTCGGTGAACTTATGGTTATGGAGCCAGCGTTTATCAATATCACCTATCATAGTCGTTTACAAAAAAGGATCATTAAAAGCGGTGATGAATTTGTCTTAGTTCCAGTAAAGAAACGTCCAGGTACGGTAGGTATCTGTTCCTCTATCAAAACCCGATTCCATGTTGATACCATTCCCCATCTTATCTGTACTGATCATGATGTAAATGAAATTGAAGACAAACTCATTGAACTAAATTATTTGGGAATTGACAATATCTTAGCTCTTCGAGGAGACAAACTTAAGCATGAGGTTGGATTTAATCCGAAACCGGGTGGGCATCGATATGCAGTAGATCTAGTCAGGCAAGTGAAGAGGATGAATGAGGGACACTATATTGATGAGCATCCAGGAATTCATGATAAAACCAACTTTTGTATTGGAGTTGCAGGCTACCCAGAAAAACATTTGGAAGCTCCCAGTTATGAAGAAGATTTACGTTATCTTAAAGAAAAAGTAGATGCCGGGGCTGATTATGTAGTGACGCAGATGTTTTTTGATAATCAGGTATATTTTCAATTTGTCAATGATTGTCGAAAAAGAGGTATTGAAGTACCTATTATCCCTGGCTTGAAGAACCTGACTCGAGCTAGTCAGGTGGAATTAATAAGTAAGACTTTCGGAGCATCCATTCCTGAAGAACTAAAGGAAAGCTATAAAGAAGTTGTGGAGAAAAAAAAATCAGGCAAAGATACCCGGGAAGAAGAAGAAACTATAGGTTATGAATGGTGTGTTCGTCAATCGCAAGAACTCAAAGCCTATGGAGTGCCAGTGATCCATTATTATACAATGGGAAAAGCGGAACAAGTAAAAAAAATCGTTAAGGTAGTTTTCCCAAGTAAAGAATGACCTCTGATTTTTTTATACTTTTGATTTAATCATAATCAATAAGTTTATTTTTTAGGAGAATAAATATGCACCGACATACCATGAAGATCTTCCGCAGCTTCCATAAAGGTTTCAGATATTGTAGGATGAGCATGAACAGTCAAAGCGATATCCTCCATTACGGCTCCCATTTCTAGGGCCAAACAACCTTCTGCGATAAGTTCTCCGGCATTGGTTCCTACCATACCCACTCCTAATACTCTTTCGGTTTTGGGATCAAATAGGATTTTGCTCATTCCATCTTTTTTTCCCATGGAAACAGCACGGCCTGAAGCTCCCCAAGGGAAACTCCCTACTTTGTAGTTAATGCCTTTTGCTTTGGCTTCTGTCTCTGTTAGACCCACCCATGCAACTTCTGGATCGGTATAGATGACACTGGGAATACCACGTTTATCAAAGATTGCTTTTTTCCCCAATATCACTTCAATGGCGGTAAGTCCTTCATGGGAAGCTTTATGTGCTAGCATAGCACCACCGACGGCGTCTCCAATAGCAAAAATATGTGGAACATTGGTACGAAGTTGATTGTCCACTTTAACGAAACCTCTCTCATCTATTTCTACGCCAACCTTATCAAGACGCAGAGAGTCACTATTAGGTTTACGGCCAATGGAAACTAATACCTTGTCAAAACTTTCTTTATGAGTTTTATTATTTTCAGTATAGGATACCAACACTTTTTTGCTTTTAATCTCCATTTTCTCTACTCGACAATTTAGTTTTATTGATCTAAAAGATTTATTCAATTTTTTTTGAAGAATTTTTGTAAGATCAGCATCAGCACCTCCGGCTATTTTATCCAAGGCTTCCACCACAGTAACTTCTGAACCGAGGCCAGCATACACTGTACCCATTTCGAGGCCGATGACTCCTCCTCCAACAACCAATAGGGTGGGAGGAACATCTTTTAATTCTAGGGCATCAGTGCTATCCATAACAAGATTACTTTTAATATCCATATTAGGGGGAATGATTGGTTTTGATCCCACCGCAATGATGACATTTTTAAATATTATTCGTTGCTCACTCTCTCCTTTTACCAAAAGATTGTTGGTATCGATAAACTCGGCAATTCCTTGGACCACTGTTAATTTACGAGCACGAGATAATTGTTTAAGTCCTCCGGTCATTTTATCAACCACAGAATTTTTGAAATCTCTCATTTTGTTGATGTTAATTTTAATTCCACTGTATTCCAAACCATGGTCTTTTGCCATTTCGATCTCTTCTTTAAGAGCAACGAGATGGAGAAGTGCTTTAGATGGAATACAACCCACGTTAAGGCAAACCCCACCTAATTTGGGATACTTTTCTATGAGAATAGTGTTAAGTCCTTTATCAGCAGCTCTAAAAGCAGCAGCATAACCACCAGGGCCAGCTCCGATAACAGCTAGATCATATTCGATAACTTTCATGAACAACTCCAGAATAATTAGTCATTTTTTTGGTTATATTATAGGTTATTGCATTCCCATTAAAAGGAGATCAGGGTTCTCTAAGTATTGTTTTAATTTTACCATGAACCGAGCACCGTCTGCTCCATCAATGACCCGATGATCATAAGCTAGGCATGCTGGGAGCATCATTGTAGGATAGAATTTTTCTTTATCTTTATAATAGATTGAATCAACTTTACCCCGTCCAACTCCCAATATAGCAACTTCTGGCCAATTGATAATGGGGTTAAAATGAGCACCACCAATCCCTCCTAGATTGGATAAAGTGATGCAAGCACCTCGGAGGTCTTCAGGTTTTACCTTACGTTCTCGGGTTTCCGCAGCTATTGTTTTAAGGCGAGCCCCGATATCGAATATGCTTAGTTGATCAACTTGCTTGATTACTGGGACAATTAGACCTTGAGGAGTATCCACTGCTACCCCAATGTTAAAATATTCCTTAAAGATGATCTCCTTACGGGCAGGGTCATAAGAGCTATTGAATTGTGGAAAGTCTTTAAGGCATTGAGCAAGAGCTTTCACAATAAATGGAGTAACTGAAAGAGTACTGCCTTTTTCTTCAAAGGAATTTTTCCATTTCTTCTGAAGAGCAAGTATTCCATCGATATTGATGTTATCATTTTGATGAACATGCGGGATGGTCTGCCAAGAATAAGTGATGGACTGGGCTATGGTGTCTCTTAGTTTGCTAGTTTTTTCATTACGGATCTTTCCCCATTGACTGAAGTTGGGTAACTCTTTGGAAACTATTGATGAGCCTGGGGACATGGATGAAACAATGGCTGATTTAGCAAAAGCCTTAATATCATCCACGGAAATTCTTTCATTTCTACCACTCCCCTTTACCTTGGCTAGATCGACTCCCAACTCTCTAGCCATTTTTCGACTAGCTGGCCCAGCAGGAATGTCTGAATAATTAACTTGGGTATAATCTATTTCTGAAGAAGACTGAGACATTGATATTGATGGAGAAGGCTGATTATTAAGAGACTCTACAGGTTTAGGTGTTTCAATTAATGATATGTTACTTTTCTCCGATGATGATTGACTTTCTGTAACTGATTCAGTGTCTCCAGAGGTAGTTAGAAGAAATCCCTTATCTCCTCCCTTGACTTCTTGACCTTCTTTGACCCATACATTAGTGATAACCCCACTTTCTGGAGCAGGGAAAGGCACTATTGCTTTATCGGTTTCCAATTCTAATAAGGTATTATCCTTATCAACTTTATCACCTTCTTTCACTGATAAGGAAATAATAGTGCCCTTTTCATCTTTTCCCAATCCATCGAAATTCACTTCAATTTTTTTTTCCATAACAGATGATGGTACTGTTTTTTTGCTTGGAGTTGACTGCTTACTTTTGTTTCTTGTTTTGTCTGGTTTTTGGGTATCGCTCTTTCGAGATGTTTGATTATTCTCTACATTGATGGATAGTAATTTATCTCCGATTTTAAGGGTATCCCCTTCTTTTACATGCCATTTTTTTAAAGTACCACTAGAGTTAGACGGAACTCCCAGAACTGCTTTATCTGTTTCGATTTCCAAAACAGTTTCACCTTCGCTGATTCTATCTCCTTCCTTAACTTGAAGAGAAATCACGGTTCCTTCATTGATTCCTTCTCCTAATTCTGGTAAATTGATTACTTGTTCAGTTGACATACGTTTTCCTTAAAAAACAGGTAAATCTTCAGTTTCAATTTTGAGATCTTTAATAGCTTGAGATACAACCTTTTTGTCGACTTCTCCCTTGATGTAGAGTCGGTAGAGTACAGCAATAACGATGTGATGGGCATCAACTTCAAAATATGCACGAAGCTCTTTACGAGAAGAAGACCTTCCAAAACCATCGGTACCTAGGCAGATCATCCCATCAGGAATAAACCTAGCGATCATTTCCGGAACGAGTCGCTGATAGTCACTGACTCCAACAAAAACTCCTTTTTCATTACTTATCTCCTCTTCTAAAAATGACTTTTTATTTTCTCCCGGATGAAGCATATTCCATCTTTCATTCCTTAGACAGTCATCTCGAAGACATTTATAAGAGGTAACTGACCAAACATCAGTGCCAACATCGTACTTTTTCTCCAATATTTCTGATGCTTCCAATGCCCAATTTACACTCACCCCAGAAGAAAGAATATTAGCTTGAAGTTTATATTTTTTATTGCCTTCTTGAAATTTATACATTCCCTTAATAATCTTTTCTTCAATGTTCTTTATCTTAGGAAGGGGAGGGTGAGCATAATTTTCATTATATACAGTAATATAATAGAAGATATCTTCATCCTGTTGATACATCCTATGTATTCCATTTTGAATTATTATGGAAAGTTCATAGGCAAAGGCTGGGTCATAGGAAAGGATTGTGGGGACTACGGAGCTTAAAATAAGAGAATGCCCATCTTCATGTTGAAGTCCTTCCCCATTCAATGTGGTACGCCCTGCGGTACCTCCGATAAGAAATCCTTTGGTTTTCATATCGGCTGCAGCCCATATTAAGTCACCAATTCTTTGGAATCCAAACATAGAATAGAAAATAAAAAACGGAATCATAGCAATTTTCTGGTGAGAATAACATGTTCCCGCAGCGATGAAAGTACACATAGCTCCCGCTTCATTGATCCCTTCTTGGAAAATCTGTCCATCTTTAGATTCAATGTAGGGCATAAGAGAACCTTGATCCACCGGAGTATAGAGTTGACCCAAAAAAGAGTAAATTCCATATTGGCGAAAAAGTCCTTCCATTCCAAAGGTTCTACTTTCATCAGGGATGATAGGAACAAGATGTTTTGAAATATTCTTGTTTTTTAAAAGAGTACTTAAAATTTGAACAAAAGCCATAGTGGTGGATATTTCCCTACTTTCCGTACCTTTTAAAATACGCTCAAATTCTTTTATAGGAGGTGATTTCAGTTTGGGGAAGTCGGTGTTTCGTTGGGGTAGGAAACCCCCCATTCGTTTTCGAACATTTCTGATATAAGCCATCTCTTCAGAGTTCTCTGGAAATCTGTAATAAGGGAGATCATCTATTTCTTTTTCCGGAATAGGAATATTGAATCTTTTAACAAAATCATGAAGGGAATCATCGGACATGTTCTTTTGTTGATGAGCAATGTTACGTCCCTCACCACTTTCACCCATGCCATAACCCTTTACAGTTTTGGCTAGTATTACGGTAGGCTTGCCATTCCTATGATTTACAGCTTGGTCATAGGCTGCATATATTTTATTGATATCGAAGCCTCCCCGTTTGAGCTTTTCTAAATCTTCATCGGAATACTTGCTAAATAACTTCTTTACTTCAGGGTCTTTATCAAAAAATATTTTTCGTCGTTCCGATCCCTCAAGAGTGGAGATCATTTGAAATTTCCCATCAACGGTCCTCTCCATAAGCCGAGAAAGAGCACTGGTAACATCTTGGGCAAAGATGGGATCCCAATTAGATCCCCAGATCACTTTAATTACATTCCATCCTGCTCCTTTAAATATCCTCTCCAGTTCTTGAATAATCTTGCCATTTCCCCTAACCGGACCATCAAGTCGTTGGAGATTACAGTTGATAACAAATATTAAGTTATCCAATTTATGGTAAGCGGCCTGATCGATAGCTCCCAAAGTTTCCACTTCATCGGTTTCCCCATCTCCAATAAATGCGAAAATATGATTTTTGGAAGCATCCTTAATCCTTCGGTCGGTAAGGTACTTGTAAAAACGAGCTAGATAAATAGCCATTAAGGGGCCTAATCCCATCGAAACGGTTGGGTATTGCCAGAAGCCTGGAAGAAGACGGGGGTGAGGGTAGGATGGTAATCCACCTCCTGGTAATAGTTCTCGGCGAAAATTATTGAGCTGTTCTTCTGAAAGAATACCTTCTAAATACGCACGAGCATAAATTCCCGGCGAAGAATGTCCTTGGAAAAAGATGGCATCACCGGTGAAATCTTCTTTGTCATTTGGTCCTTTAAAAAAATGATTATAGCCTACCTCATAGAGATAGGAGCAAGACAGATAAGTAGCGATATGTCCTCCGATACCTTTTGATTTATTATTAGCTTTAAGTACCATGGCCATTGCATTCCAGCGAACAATATTGGTAATCCTTTCCTCTATATCGGCTATACCGGGATAAGGGGGCTCTTTCTCTTTACTGATGGTGTTGACGTAAGGGGTATTGAGGATGCCTTCTGTGGTCGTGAAATACCCTTGCTTATTGTAAAGGATACGGTTAAGGCGGCTCATGATGTATTCTGTTCTCTCTTTACCGTCGTTTTTGAAAACCGCTTCAAGGGATTCAATCCATTCCTTAGTTTCTATCGGATCAATATCATTAGGGTCATGCATTGTGATTCCTCTTGTTCAATAATTTTTTGTTTTATGAATTAGCCTAATATTGAAAATTTAGGTCTTAGAATTATCATTATGATAAACAACTTTTTATTACTATTTGTATTATATTATTAAATTGATATTAATCAGGTTTAAAAATTCATATTTTGCTAAATTGACAACTTTTATATTAAAAAGCCGATTTTTAAAGGTTTTCAGATGCTAAAAATTGGAAAAAATGATGATTTTTGATTCTTGAACTTTACTAATTTAACAAATTTTACACCAAAAAGTCAGTATTTAAAGATTTTTAGAAGCTAAAAGTTGGCCAAAATGATAATTTTTATCCCTGCCTATCCCCATTTCAAGAGAGAATCTTGTTGGGGGAAGAATTTACTGCGTCCCTCCCTCTTCATAGGTTCCCATATCCGCGGGCATCGGTGGAGGTGAAATCATCCGCATCGTTCAGAGGACTCTCTTGTGTGGTCAAACCGGGATTACTGTACCAGTCAGTGTTATTTTTGCTATAATAGAGATTGGTCGTCGAATAAATACTCTCTACCTTCATCCCCCTTACATAGACTCCCTTATCCTTGGCCGGGCTACTGCTGTGGAAGGGAATGGTATTGACCCTGCCTCATTTATCAGCTAAGATGCCTAATCCGGGATTATCAATGATAACCTCCTCGTTATTAATTTCAATAGGATTGGTGTTAGTATTATCGTTAAACAAACGAATACCTGTTGCAGTGGTGGAAGGAATAATACCTCCTTCAATAAGGGAGTAATACAAATTCACAGTTTCTATATTGGAGTTATCATTGGCTAAATAGATGTTCCCTTGATTATTCCTCCACAAGATCGTATTTATCAGGGTAAGTGGTTGTTTGCTATTATGATAGATTCTACCTGCTTCAATATTAGCCGTATTACCTGAGAAGGTAGCGTTGATCAAGGTGGGAGAGGAGTTTCTTACTTAACATCCCGCCTCCATGATTATAAGCGGAATTATTTAAATTGTAGGTTCTATGCTAGAAGAGGGTATGGTGGTTGGGATTTTATTGGAAGGAGTGATCGACTCCGAGGCCTTTGTTTGTTAAGTGTAGCTTTTGTACTTTTATAGTTTGACTTCCGTATGTTTGCATAATAATGTATTATTATAACACATTTGACCGTGATTTGTCAAGGGATTTTTTTTACGGTTTCCTTGCTTAATGCTCGATGACTCTAATATTGCTCAGGGGAATAAATCATTCCGCTGAGTTTTTTCTATATCTTAATTCATTCTATTACAGTATTGAAACGGTATACTCTCCCGCCCCCTTTAATGATATGAGTCAGTCTTCCATTGTTAACCAGACTATCGCTAACACTCCTGCCGATCGCAATGAATGGCAGGATTCTTGTATCACTGGGACTAGCAAGCGATTGAAAATAAAAATTATGAGCACTACTAAGTAGGGAAACAATCATTCGCCATGTTATCACAAGTTGTAAAAGATATGGAATCAATCGTATATTCGAAAGCAGTGGTAGGATTGACAATGCCAACAAGAAAGAGAAAGGGTTCATTTTGTCTGATTGTGAAGGCATGTCCCGAAGCCCCATTGGAGTCAGTGAAATCCAGAGGAAAGTTGAAAAATGCCTGACCCGTAATACCTAATGTATCCAGATCGGCAGGGGTCAGTTCAGCATCAGTGGTAAAGCTTGATAAGGAATGCACAGTATCATCACCAGTGAGCTTAACGGCGTAAAGTTTATAGGCCGTATTCGGCTGCAGCCTAGCCGCTTTTGCCTTATCAAGCAGGGTAGATCCTTCGACAAGACCCTGCTTCCAATCTGTCGCTGCATCGAATAAATCCGTATCCATATGAAAAGACATAAGCACATTGATGGGGTTGGTAGAAAGATTTCGCACGATGCTTGCCACAGAGGATCGTATTTCTGTGGCATTAGGTTCATCTGCTGATGCCAGTCTGACTGCCAAACGATATTCTCTTGCCAAAGACGTATCGGACACCTTGATGCTGAATGGGAAGATGTTTGCCCAATAGTTATCGGGCTTCAATGACGAAACTGTATTGGTTGAACGGGCTGGTTTATTTACTATGATTTCAGCCTGACTACTTGTTTTTGCTTCATTGTTTTCGGTAACGTTACAAGCAGCAATCGAGATTGCCGTGAACAGAATGAGAATGAATTGCTTGAGAAGAAAAAGATATTTGAGGTGTGATTTTTTATTTAGATAAGTTGGGGGGGGGGGGGGGGTGATCTTATTTGGGAGAGCGATCAACTTTGAAGTTTTTGTTGGATGTGGTTTTTGTTTTGTTTTTAATTTTTTCATAATTTTGACCTCCATATATTTGCGTAATAATACATTACTATAACATATTGACCATGATTTGTCAAGGAGTTTTTAAGATAGTTTACTTATTTATATTTGATGATTGTAATATCATGAAATATTGCCTTTTATGAAAATATGTGGGGGGTAGTATGAATTCAATATAATTTATGATATTTGAAGTAACTACATGATCTGCAGTAGCATTATTGTTGTTTTGCTTAAAACCGGAATATTTTATAAATGGCCTAATTACATTGCCTAGAGAGCTGTAGAGTACGCCACAATCAAATCTATTCTAATTTTAGCCAGTATTTTTATTACATAAATTTCATCGTATGGCATCCAACCCGGGTAGATTCCCCGGATCGGATGCCGCCTTCCCATTACCTTTTATTGATCGAGTGTGGGGGTTATGGTGAATAATCGTGTTGTACTGCTATCCTGGAAATGGAACCCGGTATCATAATCAATTTCGCTGGAAGGAATAACTATGAAAAACCCAAAGATATGCTTTCCGTTTATTGATAAATAATGATGAGTGTCATCTGAAAAATGGGATGGTGTGAGTATGGCAGCTCTACTGGTCACTTGAGGAGCCGACCAGAGGCTGCTTCCTGAAACAATTGTTACACGTGCGAAAGTGGTTTCTTTCGTTATTTCATAGGTCTCAGTGTGTGTATTAAAGACGGAAAAAGGCAGAACAAGTATCTCATCGAACATATCATAGCTGTATTCACCGCCCATTGCGGGATCATTGAAGTAGCCGCTTGTCAGAGGTATGGCATTTGAGACAAAAGCGTCGGTGGTAAAGCTGTGCACTGTCTCTACGCTGCTGCCTCCGTCCTTCAGGGCATAGAGGGTGTATGAGGTGTTCGGGGTCAATAAATAAGAGTCAACATCGGCTTCCTCTCCGCCAACGGTGTCTCCGTTTTTGACAGGATTTCCCAAGTAGTTGCTGTCTGTCGCAACCGCACGAATTTTTGAACTCAGGGAATAGCTTAGAATTGCCTTTTTCTTAGTATCGTTGACGATTCTGTAGACGCCCGCGCCCTCGTTCATTTCTTGTGCCGTGGGGGCTGTATCTGTATTGAGTTTCAGGGCGAACTTATGGCGGCCCATAGAAGTTGTCCCATCAGCTTTAACAGTAAACACGACATAGTGATACCTTCGGTCTTTTTCGGGATCCGTTTTGGCTGTTTCTGTGACCACGATGTTTTTGCTGATTCCCACCGTAATGGTGATAGCCGCCGTTGCCGAACCTGTGTAGTTTCCCGTTCCTGTTGCCGTTACGGTATATACCGCTTCCGCCGCATAGGCATCCGTTGGCGTGCCGCTTATGGTTCCCGATTTCGGGTTAAGCTCCAGACCGGCAGGGAGCTGCGGGCTGACGGTGTACTCGACTGTCGCGTTCTGCGGAACTATGGTGGGCGTAACAGCGGTGATTGCCTTCCCTTTGAATGCATCGATTATAGAAGCGAAATATGTCAGGGATGATAAGGATATCGATGATGTACCTTCATTCTCGCACGAAGCGATTACTAGCATTGCGGCAATGACAAGCAGTACTAAGCGGCAGACTGAAGCTTTGAAAAGATATTTGAGGTGTGAGTTTTTATTTAGATAAGTTGGGGGGGGGGGGGGGGTAATCTTACTTGTGGGAGTGATCAGCTCTGAAGTTTTTGTTGGATGTGGTTTTTGTTTTATTTTTAATTTTTCCATAATTTTGGCCTCCGTATATTTGCGATTTGCGTAATAATATATTATTGTAACATATTAACCATGATTTGTCAAGGAGTTTTTAAGACAGTTTACTTATTTATATTTGATGATTGTAGATTTATATGAAGATTCAGACAGCCCTGACTGTCTGAATCTTCCGTCAATGCCGCGAACGCATTAAAGGGATGCTCATTGCTGATAATTTATCGTTGGAGTGAATCGGGTTGAACCTTCTGTAGTATGATCCTGAGACATGGGAAAAACGGGGTCGGCGTTTGTCCATCCTTTTACTGTCATGAAAAAGCCCCTTAAACTCAACAGGCGGGGAGAGTTGCCGTAGTCGGCCGTCTCTCCTGCGTAAAAATAAAGCTCGGGGCGGTTATCTTTGGGGAAAACAAAGGGATTCAGAGCAAGGCTACCTTCATCCCAGTATTTGCTGGGTGCCTGCTGCCATGCTGCTGCGGCCGCTGTCCCAATCAGCAACAGCGGGGTATCGTTGGCTAAAGAAGCCTTCATCTGCAGAGGGAATATCTCGTAGTTATTGATATGAAATGTCAGTGTTTTTGTTTGCAGTGTACTCGATAAGACGGCTAAGTACGGAGGGGAATCCGGACTGCCACTCGTCAGATCGACGGCGGCCGTTATAAATTCATGTATTATATGAACAGAGTTTCCCCCGTCTTCGAGGACGTAGACTTTATGCGCGGTTTCTGGAGCCAGCAGCGATCTTTTCGCGGCAAATTCATTGTCCCCCTTCATGATATTGGCGCCATTAAAGCTCACATCCGTGTCAGTCCATATGGCTTGTGCCGATGCGTCGTTTGTTGCCGCATCAAAGAAGGGAAGCAATGGCGATCCCATTGTGGTTGCCAGGATGATGTTGATGGAATTGCTTCCGACGATGTATTTTTTTACATTTAGGTCGCTTTCCATTTCGCTTTTTTTCGGCTCCTGCTCTTTCGCCGGTTTAACTCCGAAATAGTACAGTGTATCTTCTTTATTGAGGACAACCTGAAACAATCCCCACCTATCGCCAAGCTCTTGATTCGTCATTTTCATAGGCGGTGGATCAGAAGGTGTTGGATCGGAGACTTGGGAAGACTCGGAGTTCGGGCAAGCCGTGAAGAACAGGCTTGCCGTGAGACCGAGAAGGAACAATGTATTCTGTTTCCAAGAGTTAGGTATAAGTTTTGTCTTTATGAGATATATATTGAGATGATGTACCAGATATTGCTGTATCCAGATGCTTGTTTTTGCCAGTAAACGTTGATAAAACGTTAAGTGGCTGATTGAAACTCTAAGAAGATATTTGAGGTGTGATTTTTTATTTAGATAAGTTGGGGGGGGGGGGGGGGGGTAATCTTACTTGTGGGAGTGATCAGCTCTGAAGTTTTTGTTGGATGTGGTTTTTGTTTTATTTTTAATTTTTCCATAATTTTGGCCTCCGTATATTTGCGATTTGCGTAATAATATATTATAATAACATATTGACCATGATTTGTCAAGGGTTTTTTTTACGGTTTCCTTGCTTTATGCTCGATGATTATAAATTTCATCGGAATCTTCCCCTAATTGATCAAGTGTAGGAGTTATGGTGAATGACTTTGACTTTTTTTGTTTTCTGATTTTTTTTAATTCCAATTGTTATATCCAAAACTATTTTTTTTACATTCTGGGATTATTACACATAATTATATTATACTTTTTAGTATATAGTTCCTGGGTTCAAGAATTAAAAGTTAAATTTTATTTTCTCCCAACCTATAGTTTCAGAGAACTATTATAATATATAATTCATTTTTCTATAAATATCTATTATTCTTCATTGTAAAATTCTAATTATTATTTTTCCTGACATGAATTATTACCGAATTCACCATTGTGGGCAACTCCGAAAAGCTGATATCAATAAAAAAACCGTTCTTTCAGGATGGGTTAATAGCATTCGTGATCATGGGGGGGTTATTTTCCTTATGCTTCGCGATCAATATGGGATGGTGCAAGTGGTAGCTTCTCCTAAAATTAATCATAAAGCATTTGAGATAGCAGAAAAGTTACGCAGTGAATACGTTATTCGGGTTAAAGGTGAGGTTTCCCCACGTAATAAAGATAATGTTAATCCAGATTTGGCTAGCGGAGAAATTGAAGTCATATCCCAACATATTGAAATCCTAAGCACAACCAAAACTCCACCTTTTGAAATTGATCGTAACACCTTGGTTAAAGATGAAGCACTTCGTTACCGCTATCTTCATCTTCGTCGTCCAGAGGTAAAAGATTTTATTTTAAAGCGATATAAAATAACCAAAACAGTGAGAGATTTTCTTCATGAACATAATTTCACTGAAATAGAGACCCCTCTTCTTACCAAGACAACTCCGGAAGGAGCTAGGGATTTCTTGGTGCCTTCTAGAGTTTTTCCTGGCGAGTTCTATGCTCTTCCTCAATCTCCCCAACAATACAAACAATTACTTATGGTAGCTGGATTTGATCGTTACTTTCAAATCGCACGAGCTTTGCGTGATGAAGATTCCCGTGCTGATCGTCAACCGGAACACACTCAAATCGATATGGAAATGTGTTTTGTAGAGCGTGATGAAATAATTGAGCTTCTGGAAAACATGGTCATTCGAATTGTTAATGAAATTTTTCCTCAAAAGAAAATTCTTTTTCAGCCTTTTAAGCGAATCTCTTTCAATGAAGCTATATCCTGTTATGGTTCCGACAAACCAGACCTCCGCTTTGGTCTTCCAATTGAAGATGTTACAAGTACTTTTTCCAATACCGGCTTTAAGATTTTTTCACGAGTTTTAGAAAAAAGAGGACAAATCAAAGCCATTCGAATACCAGGGCAGGCCTCTCTTTCAAGGAAACATCTTGATGAACTTATTGATATGGCCACGATCTCTGGGCTGGGAGGATTGGTATGGGTTACTCTGGAAGATATAATTAAATCCTCTGCCGGTAAAGCTATAACCGAAAATGAACTAAAAGGGGTGGCTAATGAAATCAAAGCAGAGAAAGGTGATCTTTTTGTTCTAGCCGGAGATCACCCATCTGTCCTTTTAAATGGTCTTGGTAAATTACGGGTTGAATTGGGGAAACGGTTTGATCTTATCGAAAAAGATACTATGGCTTTTATTTTTGTTACCGATTATCCGCTCCTTACTTGGAATGAAACTGAGAAACGTTATGATCCTAGCCATCATATGTTTGTTCGACCTAAAGAAGAGGATGTCCACCTTTTAGACAATGATCCTCTTAAAGTTATGAGTACCCAGTTCGATATGGTCTGCAATGGTCACGAACTATGTAGTGGTAGTCTAAGGATTTATCAGTCGGAATTGCAAAGAAAAATCATGAATATCATTGGATTGAGTGATGAAGAAATCAATAACAAATTCTCTCATCTTTTGGAGGCTTTGACCTATGGAGCCCCACCTCACGGAGGAGCAGCCCCAGGCTTAGATCGATTAGTAATGGTCCTTACAGGTACTGAAAATATCAGAGATGTTATTGCATTTCCCAAAACTCAGAGAGGGCAAGATCTTCTTATGTCTTCCCCCTCGATAGCATCGCAACAACAATTGGATGATTTAGCCATCAATATCAACTATAGTCTTCTTAGTGAAGAAAGAAAGGAACATCTTAAAAATACTCAATCCTTTTCAGAAAGAATCTTTTAAATAATATGAGGCAAATATGTTAAATAAAAATCTAAATATTATCGCTGAAAACTCAACATTCAAAGGAACATTCACTCTCAAGGGCTCCATACAAATCAATGGTAGTTTTGAGGGAGAAATTCAAACCGATCATAATATCATTATTGCTCCTAGTGGAGTAGTGAAGAGTAATCTCTCAGCAAACAAGGTCATTGTAAGTGGGGAGTTGGTGGGTGACATCAAAGCTTATCATTCGGTCATTATCTCTGCTACCGGTAAGGTAACCGGCAATATCACTAGTCCTAATTTGAAAATAGAAGATGGTGCCATAACCTTTGGAAAAATCTCTATCAATGAAAACTGATTTAGAGAGCCTGGATAAAATCACTGATAAATTAAGAAAAAAAAGGGATTACATTCAGAAAACTTTAAACAAGTTATATCCTCAACCAACACCCCCGCTTAATTACACTAACCATTTTGAACTTTTAATCGCAGTATTACTTTCAGCTCAGTGTACTGATAAAACCGTAAACAGAATAACTCCCTTACTATTCAAACGAGCTTCCCAGCCTAAAGTAATGGCTCGACTCAATCTTTCCACCATCAAATCAATCATAAAGCCTTGTGGGCTCTATATTCAAAAAGCAGAGGCGATAAAAGAGCTTTCCCGGATCCTGATCAATAAACATAATGGAGAGGTCCCAGCCGATCTTGATGACTTGGAACAACTCCCTGGAGTTGGGCATAAAACTGCTTCGGTAGTACTTGTTCAAGGTTTTAATATTCCAGCTTTTCCGGTAGATACCCATATCCACCGCTTGGGGACTCGTTGGGGAATCAGTAATGGTAAAAACGTTAAACAAACCGAAGTTGATTTTAAAAAAGTATTTCCCTATAAAAACTGGGGAAGACTTCATCTTCAAATCATTTACTATGGAAGGGAATACTGTCCTGCTAGGTATCATTTGATTGAGGAATGTCCTATCTGTTTGGGGTTGAAAAAAATCTAATAGCATCACCCAAACGACATTAAACTCCAATGAACAAGGAAAATTGTTGCCATCATGCCCAGTTTTAATTGGGAAAAAAAAATTCTCAATGATAAGAAAAATAAAGGAAGTGTTGCTGGAGTGGATGAAGCTGGACGTGGAGCCTGGGCAGGTC
The DNA here is from genome assembly GCA_965224715.1 of Spirochaetota bacterium. Taxonomy (GTDB): domain Bacteria; phylum Spirochaetota; class UBA12135; order COTS27; family CAXSBA01. Next base: position 1,393,463 of record OZ245054.1, read on the forward strand.
CGGTAGTAGTGGCGATGGTGATACTTAATCCTAAGAATTTTTCTAGCGAGATAAAAGATTCTAAAAAACTATCTCCAATTAAACGAGAGGTTTTAGCTAAAAAAATCAAGAAATCGGCACTGGGCTATTCTATTAGTATTATTTCTGAACGTATTATCGAAAGGGAAAATATTCTCAAGGCTACCTTGATCGGTGTCAGTCGATGTTTCTATCATATATCTCCATATCCAGGACACCTTCTTCTTGATGCATTATTATTACCTGAGTTACAGATAGCTCAAACTAAACTTATCAAAGGTGATGAGATTTCTTATTCCATAGCGGCTGCTTCTATCTTGGCAAAAACCACTCGAGACAAACTAATGATCTCTTTGAGTAAGAAATATCCTGTTTATGGGTTTGAACGTCATAAAGGGTATGGGGTAAAACTTCATCGTGAAGCCTTGAAGCAATTTGGTCCCTGCTCCCTTCATAGAAAAACATTTAGACCAATTCGAGAATATAATGAAAAACTTTTTACTTGATGAATCTAATTGATTTCGATATTGTCAATTAAACGTACTTGATTAACAAACCCTGCTACTAAGATAACTACATTTTTTAGTTTTTCTGATCTGAGTAGAGTTTTTTTATCAACTACTTCAATATATTGAATTTGAAGTAATTTTTGTTTTTTAAATTCACTCATCATTTTCCTTTTTAAAGTATGAGAAGAAAACATTCTCCCACTAGCTACCCAGAACTTAGATCGTTTTAATAGTCGGTATATACTTTCAGCAACAATCATTTCATTGTGGCTCAAATATTGATTCCGACTAGAAAGTGCTAGTCCTCCACTTCCTCTAACAATAGGTAAACCGATAACCTGAACATCTAAGTCAATATCCTTGACCATTTTTTTTATTAAGTAATATTGTTGATAGTCCTTCTTTCCTAAATAGATTCTCATCGGTTTAACCAAATTAAGCAACTTTAAAACAACAAACATTATTCCATTAAAGAAACCTGGGCGATATTGTCCACAGTAAAGATTCTCCAATTTCTGATATCCCACATAAGTATGTAAATTTTCCTGTGGAGATTTTAAGTGACCATACATTATTTTCACATCTGGATAAAAGACCGCATCGATATTGAGTTGTGATAATATCTTTTTATCTTTCTCAAAAGCCCTTGGATAGGTAAGATAATCCTCATTATGACCGAACTGTTTAGGATTAACGAAAATACTTACCAAGGTAAACGGGTTTTGTTTAAGTGATTTTTTTATCAAAGAGATATGGCCTTCGTGCAGAGAACCCATAGTGGGAACAAAACCAATTTTTTTATCCTTGATAAATTCTTTTAAACTAGACTTAGTTTTTATAATTTTCATAATGAATCTATTTTTCTACTCTGTCATCCACAAAGCAGTTTCCTGACAATCATTTTGGTAATGGCAATGTTGACAGTCCTTGAATATTTTCTCAGGGAGTAAGCTCTTTTCGATTATATGAAAACCATGACGTTGAAAGAAAGTAACTTGAGTAGTTAAGGTGAACAGTTTGCTGACTTTAAGTTCTTGAGACCATTTTTTTACTCTTTCAACTAGCAAGCTCCCAATTCCCCTGCCGTGATAATCTGGAGCAACAATCAAAGTACGTAACTCTGCTAAGTCAGAACTATAGATGAACAAAGAGACACACCCTACCACCTTTGAACTATCTTTAACTACTCGAAAGTTATTAATATTTTTTGTGATTTCTTCTGAGCTACGTTTAATAATAATTCCAGTTTGTGAATATATTTCGATAAGCTGAAATAGCTCTGGAACATCCTCAACAGTGGGTAAGGCCACTACCATAAAGGAATTACATTAGAAGTTATTTTAAATACTGAAAAAATAATAAAGGGAATGAAATTCAGTTGAAGGTAACCCTATTTTGGGGTTTAACGATTTCAGTAATCCTGATACCAAAATTCTCATCAATAATGACGACCTCAGCCTTAGCTATCATCTTGCCATTAACCAGGAGATCAACCGGCTCACCAGAAAGTTTGTTGAGCTCAATAACTGAACCTATATTTAATGAAAGTACTTCTTGGACACTCTTCTGAGTTCTTCCGATTTCAACGGATACATCCAAAGAAACATCCATAAGTAAATCAAGATTAGAACCATTTCCCTGAATACTCCTAGACTCATTAATATCACCAAAAGATACTTGCTGAACTTTTTTCTTACTTTTCAGATCTCCAATACCTCCTTCGCTAAGGTTTAGGTTGGTTTGATCTTTTGTATCTTGATTTGAAGCTGTTTCATTGCCATGCAATAACGCTTCTATTTCGTCATCAGTCAAATCATTACTACCCATTTATACTATTCTCCTATATTATCCATATCAAAATTATTCATGCGTCTACTCTTGCTTATTTCTTTTTTTATAGATAATATTTTACTTACCATTTTTTTGTCTTTCTTACCCACTGTACCTTTAAATTTGATATCATTTCCAACCAGAATATCAAAATAACTATCTTTTTTACGATCAAGAGATAAATAGTCTCCTTCATTTAAACCCATAATTTCATCTAGATTCATCTTTACTTTACCCATTGATACTGCAACATCCAAAGGAAGATTCATGACATGACGGAAGACATTTTCCTTATCTTCAGTTCGATCTTGTTTATAAGTACCATAAATACTCTTAGCAGAAAGTTTGCCCATCACCAAATCTAAAGAGAGATAGGGGATACAAAACATCATACTTCCATCAATTTCCCCAATTTGAACATCAAAATTAACTAAAATCACAATATCATTATAAGGTACAATTTGAATAAATTGAATATCTGACTCAATCTTTTCTAGACGAGGGCGTATGTCCATGATACTACTCCAAGATTCCCTAAGGCCAGAGAGAAGACGAACCAATAAACTGTTAATGACAGACAACTCAATATCAGAGAGTTCACGCATATGTTTAAAAATATCTCCTTCTCCGCCAAAGATACGATCAATAATAACAAAAGTAATAGTAGGAGATAATTCCAAGAGAATTGAGTTACTCAGTGGATACATATCGATAATAGCTATGGTAGAAGGGTTACTCACTGCCTTAACAAACTGCTCATAAGTAATTTGATCAACTGAAGAAAGATTTATTGAGACTGATTTTCGTAAATATCCAGATAAGAAATTGGCTGTCGAACGAGAAAAGTTTTCATGAATAACTCGAATGCTTCGAAGTTGATCTTTAGAAAATTTATCAGGTCCTTTAAAGTCAAATATTTTAATATTATAATTCTTATTAGAGATTTGATCATCTACATTTGATTGTTCTGTTTCTTCATTAAAAAATGTTTTGGGATCTTTGGAAAAATTTTTTTGAACTAGATCAAGAACATCATCATGCCTCAAAGATTCCCCTTGATCATTTGTTGAAATATCGTTTATCATGGAATCGATATCATCGGTAGAAAATGTTTCAGTCATGAAAAAAATATCTTATTGTTTCCCTATTAGTATACTGTGAAATCCCTTAAAAAAATATTATAAATATCTACTTTGCCAGTAATTTTTTGAATTTCAGTTTTGATTTCTAAACTAAGAAGTTCTTGACCATCTACGTATTTTAATTCATTAATTTTTTTGCTACTTATAACTTTACGGATACGATCGTAAATTTGATTCATGCGACGATTTATTTCTAATCCTGTTTCAGCTTCTCCATAGGAAATCACAATCCTAGCTTTAACAAAGTGATTTTCCAATTCATCAGAAGTATTAATTAGCATGTCATCTAAAGTAACTTCATGGCCAACTATAGTAATCTCTCCCAAGGTTTGATTTTCTTCATCTATCTGGTTGATAAGAGATATAGGGTCAACAGTTTTATAATTATCAAAAAAAAGAAAAAATATGATAATAAAAATAACTGCATAGATAATGAACCTTAGTAATTCACCAAGTATCTTATTAAAATCAAAAAAACTAAAAAAAGGTTTCTTGGAATTATCAACCGATGGTATTTCTTCGTCTTCTCTATCTATTCTATCGCCCATAGTTTAAACTCTATTTTAAATTTATTTCACAAATCAACTATTAATATTGTAACATAATAACATAATCTCTTTCTTCATCTTCCGCTTAACGTTTCAAAATTATATCTACTCTACGATTATATGATCTTCCTTCAGGAGTGTCATTGGATTCGATAGGACGATTTTCTCCATAAGCATGGACAGAGACCTTTTCAGTATTCAAGGGATAGATAAAAGGTATTTGTCTCAAAGCATTGAAAACTGTTAAAGCACGTGCCATGGATAATTCCCAATTATCTTGAAACTGGGTACCAGTGTATGGGATATTATCAGTATGGCCATTGATTAAAATTTCACCCTGAAAATTTTGCACATCAATCAATTGACGGATATTCTCTAAGATATCCTTTGCCGAATCATAGTTTAATTGGTTACTATCAGGTTCAAAAAAAATATCACTGAACAACGAAATTACTACACCTTCGCGATTTTCAACCGCTCTAACCTTACGAGTAATGTTCAAATTATTTAAAATAAAGGCATCTGTTTTACTATCTTTATTGAGTTTGTACCCAGCCACATTTTCAGCAGGCAAGTTCTGAATCTGATTGCCTAAAGTAACAAAACTTTTATCAATTTCAATAATTGAACTACCACTATTATGGAAACCAATGTTGCCTAAGAGGCTGGAAATAAAAATCTTAATATTAGCGTTTTCTCCAGAACTAATAGATAAGAAAATAATGAAATAGACTAGAAGTAATGTAATCATATCTGAATAGGTAAGCAGCCATTTACTACCTTTTTCCTTTTTCTTACTACTCATAACCCTTAAAAGATATGTCTTCTATTTGCTTGTTACCCTTATCAGAAGAATATGATTTTAATTTCTGACGTAGAATACGGGGGTTGTCGCCAAATTGAATAGAAATGACTCCTTCCAATATAATTGTTTTTTGAATCACTTCCTGTTCAGTTTTTTGAGCCAATTTATTAGCGATAGGAATCCAAACTCCATTAGAAAGGAATACTCCATAGAGTGTAGTTAATAAGGCTGTGGACATACCACGTCCTATGACTGTAAAGTCTCCACCTAAAGACCCCAACATATAAATCAAACCAACTACAGTACCAAATAAACCGAAAGCAGGAGAAAATTCACCAAGATTTTCAAATATACGGCGATTGTCTTGATGCCTAAGTTTAAGGCTGTCTATTTTTTTATTCAGGATTCCCTTGATAACCTCAGGGTCAGTTCCATCAATCACAAGTTGAAGTGAAAATCTCAAAAAGGGATCATTGAGTTCATCAACATCTTCCTCTAAAGAAAGAAGTCCTTCCCGACGGGATTTTTCTGATAATGTTAATAGTTTAGGGATCAGAATTTCGCTTTGGATTTCATTACGGCTAAAAACCTTACTAATTAATAAAAAAAAATTTTTAACATTTCCCACTCTTTGTATCACTACAGCTGCACCAAATGATCCTCCTACAGTAATTAATAAGGCTGATAAACTTAAATAAGGTAAATAAGAGCCCCCTGTAGTAAAACCAATTCCCAAAATAACTGTTAAGAGGAGGATTACAAATCCAACAACTGGCATCTTTTCCATAATATTTCTATCCTAATTATATTGATTATCGTTATTTTTTGGAAAATAGTTAACCCGAAACACTGAACGCCACCAATCTAAGAGTTGACGATTGATCTCTTGAGAATTTTCTATAACAATTAATTTTTTACCACTGGTTAAAGTTATAAGAGTATCTTCATGTTGCTCCAGCATTTCGATTTGGGTAGGGTTGATAAATATTTTTTCCCGATTTCTTCGAGTAACCACTATCATCTTTTTTTAACTTTTAAGCTTTTTTGCCATTATGCACATGACATCCCCTTTGTTTATTATTTTCAACCAACGGTTAAATAGATTATTGATCCAATTTCGTTTGGCTGAATAACCTCCATAAGTAAAGTGTTTCTCAACACTATAACCTTTATGCTCTAAAGCTCTTTTTATTGTAGATAAGCCTGGAAGCCACCTGTGAGTTGGAATAGAACATCGCCAAGAAGGAAGATCACGTGATGGAAAAAAACCTTCCACATTTGGACAAATTATGATCATTTTACCTCCTGGCTTTAACCATTTTTTTCCATATTCTAATAAAACTAAGGGATTTTCAAGGTGTTCAAAGACATGATAGGAATAAATATAATCAAAATATTCATTTTTAAATTTGGTTTGTTCCAAAATATTGGTTTTAATTATTTCTTTTACTGTTTGCTTATTGATCCTATCCTGCCCCAACTTTAAAAGACTTTCCATGGCAATTTGAGATTGACTAATAATGGGTTCAGTTCCATAGTAATTTCCACAACCTTCTTTATAAAGATGATTTAGTAGGTATCCACGCCCACAACCAATTTCTAAAAAACGTGTTTTAGAATTGAGTAAATGGTCCCATATTCCAAGTTCTTTAAGATTAGTGATATTAACTTGAAGATTACCTTTATCATTCATAATTTCGGTCATTGGAGTATTAAGGATGACAGTATCTTCAGTATTGAAGGGAAGTTGGGCTACCATAAAAAGGGGGGCAGAATTGATTTTACGCATTTTAATTAAATAATTTTTCTAATTTTTTCATAAGTATCAAACATAAAATCAGCAAGAAAACTTATAGTACTAGAAAGAAATGATTTAAAAGCCTCATAAGCTACCTTACCTTTTGGAGTAATTGTAATCCATTCTAAATTCAGAATAATAAAAAGAATTAGAATAAATATTATCGAAGTGTATAATATATACTTCATAGAATGAAATTTTTTATTCAATCTTATTGATTTTCGAATAAAATTAAATTTTCATTAATAATTTATCGTTTAAGCACAAGTCTAGAATATTGCTCACTTTGATATAAAACTTCTCAATATTTTCTTTAATATATGTTATAATTTTTAACGGCCAACATAGTAGCCCCTTTAATTATATATTTATGTCTCTTCCTCTTTTAAATAACACATTGGGTTATTATGTTGGTCTTTAGTTCGCTTTATGTATAAGTTTTTTAAACACCATTCATTTTTCACAATTTATTTATCATTATTTCTTTTAAGTGTTTTGCAAGCAAAAAAATGAGAGGTATAAGGTGGTCCATACCAATTATCTGATCTAATTAAAAAATCCTATATTTATTATTGGAAAAATCACCGAGATAAAAGAATATAATTCCCAATTCAAAAAAATGAATATAAACAATTATGAGACTCATCATACCCATCAATGGAAAAAGATACGATTGTCTATATATCACATTAAAACCCAGTTCATAAAATCATCCAAATTGTTTTGGAGGCTACCAAGTTAATTGCAATCATATCAATAGGAGATTGTTAAGAAGTCAGATAGTAAACTTTTTTCTCTTTACTTTATTTATAATAAGATAATGAAAAAATAGCCTCACCTTATCCTGAGTCAATTTCCATTAACTTTAATAATTTCTTTAGATTTATGTTCCCCATACCAAATCAAAAATTATTATTCTGCATTATTTAGTTTATTAATGAGAAAAGATTACTTGTCAAACCTTATTTTAATTGTTATATTGTAATCAAACATCATGAACAAAATAAAATCCAATAAAAAATTTACCTTTGCGGTTATCGCCCATGATGGCAAAAAACTTGAAATGGTTGAGTTTCTAACCAAGAATCAGGATCTCTTAAAAAACTTCACTATTATTTCTACAGGAACAACTGGGAAATTAGCTAAAAAGTCAAGATTGAATGTCACTTCTAAGTTGTCAGGTCCTCTTGGTGGTGATGCTCAAATTGCAGCGATGGTAGCAATGAAAAAAATTGATTTAGTTTTCTTTTTTCGCGATCCCCTGGGTAAACATCCTCATGAGCCAGATATTCAAATGCTGATGAGATTATGTGACGTTCACAACATCCCTTTAGCTACCAATCCCGCAAGTGCTCAGTTTATGCTTATAGGAATACTTAAACAGAGAAAATCCAAATCAAGAGAAACCCCCTAAAAAGCTAATCATTAAATTTTTATAATAAATTTCATGCTAAAATAGGTTTATCTATTTACTAACCCTTGCTACTCAAGTTTCCCTTAACTTAAAACAATAAGAAAAAAATTTAATCATGAAAAAAAGTTACCAAAATAGTTTCAAATCTGAATTTTCAAATCAATCGAAAAAGAACATATTTATTCCTTGTCATAAAACTTTGGCTTGGAAAAAACTTCAAGAACATAGGATAAAGATAGGGAAAGTCCATCTGCGTGATTTATTTGGAAATAAAAAGAAATCTATTCAACGGTTTAAAGATCTATCGTTAAAATCGGGATCATTTTTCTTAGATTATTCAAAAAATCAGTTGAACCAGAAAACTATGAAACTCCTGATAAAACTAGCTCAGGAAATGTATGTTGAAGAATATCGGGAAAAAATGTTCGCCGGAAGTCTAATCAATTGGACTGAGGAACGAAGTGTCCTCCATTCTCTCCTTCGTGACCAAAAAAGTAAGAGATTTCTCTTAAATGGGAAAAACATTATCCCAAAAATCCACAATGTCCTTTCACGAATGGGAAATTTCGCCAGTGCAATAAGAAAAGGGAAATGGAAAGGTAAAACTGGGAAGCCCATAACTGATGTCGTTAATATTGGGATCGGGGGTTCTTATCTGGGACCCAAGATGGCAGTACGAGCTTTACATCGTTATGGAAATGGTCCTCGGATTCACTTTGTCTCCAATATTGATGGTAATGATATCGATTATGTTTTGCGAGAACTTGAGGCGGATACCACTCTTTTCCTCATCGCCAGCAAAACTTTCACTACCGAGGAAACCCTAGCCAATGCCCGAATTGCTAAGAAATGGATCACCACTAAGTTGGGAGAAAAAGCGGTTTCCCGTCATTTCGCTTGTATGTCCACCAATAAGTCTGCAGTTCAAGAATTTGGGATCGATCCCACCCATATGTTTGAATTTTGGGACTTCGTGGGAGGGCGTTATTCCATATGGTCGGCCATCGGACTTCCTCTTATGATCAGTATTGGCCCCAATCAATTTAAAGAATTCCTGTCTGGAGGCTATGAGATGGATGTTCATTTCCGCAAAACTCCCATAGAAAGGAATATTCCTATCCTCCTCGCATTGATCGGAATATGGCATAATAATTTTTTAGGAGCTTCAAGTCATCTTGTCATTCCCTATAACAGTGATCTGATTTATTTCCCCGGCTACCTCCAACAAATGGATATGGAATCCAATGGAAAAAGAATTGACCGAAAAGGCAAAATAGTGAATTATGATACCGGGAACATCCTCTGGGGAGAAGTAGGAACCGACAGCCAGCACTCTTTTTTTCAACTCCTTCATCAAGGTAGCCACATCTCTACCATTGACTTTATTGCTACAGTCCAAAGTGAACATCCCTATGGTGATAGTCATGATCACCTTTTTGCTAACCTGATGGCTCAAAGCGAGAGTTTTGCCTTTGGCCTCACTCCGGAAGAAATCCGAGAAGTGCTTTTTGAGGAGAGAAGTTTAAATTATGCTGATTGGACTCGTAAGCAATTCTGGGCTCAAGATAAAGTTTGTAAACTCATCCCCCACCGAGTATTTCCTGGGAATAGATCTAGCAATACTCTTCTCATAGATAAATTGACCCCAAATAACCTAGGTAAACTTATCGCTCTTTATGAACATAAGGTTTTTGTTCAAGGGATCATCTGGGGAATTAATAGTTATGATCAGTGGGGGGTGGAATTAGGAAAAAGAACAGCTAAGAGTATCTTGAAAATGATACGTCGCAAGGGAGGCAATGCTCACCCAGCCACTGCTGAACTAATAAAGAAGTTTCAACAGTGGCGAAAAAATAATGGTAATAATAAAACCTTAAAATAATGATTTTCTAGGGGATATTCTCCATAGAAAAGGGATTAGAAAAGTTGCTAACAATATCTTGAGTAAGTCGCCAAGAAGAAAGGGATAGACCCCTAATTCCATTACTGGTTTATCCCAACCGATAAGATTACCCAACCAAAGAATCCCCAAAGCATAAATAACGAGATTTCCAATAACCATAGCTAGGAAAGTAAGAATTGAGCTATGATCCCATCCCTTTTTTTCAGCCAAATATCCCACCACGATAACTGCTACTAAAAAACCGAGGAGATAGCCCCCGGTAGGCCCCATCATATAAGTAATGCCTATCCCTTTAACGGGAGTACCGGCAAATACTGGCATCCCACTCATCCCTTGGAGAAGATGAAGAATAACAGTAAAGCCTCCCCATTTCCATCCCAAAATCATACCTATAACCAAAATAACAAAGGTCTGCATGGTTAAGGGAACTGGATAAAAGGGTATTTGAATTTTGGATGATATCGCAATCAATATCGAACCGGCTAATGCAATAAGCAATTTGCGAGCAAAGGAATTAATTCCCCAATTTTCGATTAGAGTAGAATGTGTTACTGTAGCTGTCATAAAAACCTCCTAAAAAAATATGATCACCAAAAGTTGTTAGTATAATTAATTATAATATAACAATAAGTATTATAAAAATCATTTAATTTGAGATTAAGGTAATTCAAAGGATTATAATTCATTTAGATATATTTTTTGGGAGAAATTCAAAACCCATCCACCATTTACGTAGAGGTTCTCCAGTAAACCTAATATCGAATAAAAAATAGAGAATATCAAAGTCCTTATCCCTAAGCTCATTAGGAAGATGTTTCACAATCCCAGGATCATCTACTACCCGACTTACCAAATAATTCATATAAGGTTGAGTTTCGGAAGGCTTGACTATTTTTTCAAAAGAAATTTTTCCAATTGAGTTTATCGATGCTAAAACTGTCGCTTGGTCCTTTTTTACATGATAAAAGTTAAAATGACCTCCTCCCAGCACATAAGTGGAAAATCTCTTCTTTAAGAGACTAGCAAGTTCTAAACTGAATTCTGCATCGGGGTGACTTCTACTGCTTAACTGAAGCAACTCAGATTCATTAAACCAAAATCGATTTTCCAGGCTATCTTCCGTATCTATCGCCATTTTTCTTTTCTCATCTGACTTCTTCCTGTTATCGATAGTCTGGAACTGAGAAAAAACCTTTCGCACTCCCTTTTTGGACTTAAATAATTCCTCCTTGTCGCTAATAGGGAGTTTTATTTTTTTATCTTTTTTTCCTTTCTGAGTTGAAGGCTTATTTTTTGGTTTCTCTAAGCTGGAAGATTCTGGAAGAGTGATAGGGTTGAAGTCTCCAGAAAGGTGTTGGCCTGGTTTGGGAGACAGTTTTCCCTTTCCGGCATAGTTGTAACGGGATATCACTTTCTTGTTAGGATCAAAAAGGTCATCACGGGGATCTGTGAGATCTACCAGTATTTTAGGCGAACGGGTTGCAAAAAAAAAATCTGAAAGAATATCTTGATAACTATAAACTAAATAAGAGAATAAACCCAAATGTATTCCCAAGGAAATGATAAGAAAAATTGGGAAACAAAAGAAACTTTGTTTATGATCAGAGTTAAATTGACGGTTATCCATGATAATTATCGAATCACTTAAGTTCTTTTAAAATTTGGAGTCATTGAAACACTTTTCAGTTTTTGGATAATAATTTTCCTTACTTGGTGAAAAACCTCTTCTAATGATACAGATGCATTTAAAGCCACAATTTTACGACCATCTTTTTTTCTAAGGTAATCTATAGCTCGTTCATAACTCTTCTCTACTTTATCCAACACTTTAAGTTTTTCATAACCCTTAATTTTGGTTTCACCTCTTTTCTCTATTCGGGATATGGCTACCTTTGGCTTAAGAATAAAAAACAAGGTAAGGTCCGGTATCAAACAACCATTGGCATCTAGATAGCGATGCTTTAAATAGATTTCTTCAAAAAAATCTTTCACTTCTTTATCATTAAGATGAAGAGACTGATAAGCATAAGAGGAAAGATCATAACGGGATAGGAATACTAAACCCCGTTCAGTAAGATATCGGAGTTTATGAGAATGGATAAAACGATCTTTCAAATAAAGGTCTAGAATTAATTTTTGATCCAAAATATCTATGCTGCTCTCTCCACTTTGTTCCAGTAATCGGTGAAGTTCTCGACCAGCTTCTGAATCACGAGTAGGTTCGCTCTCAACAAAAACCTCACCTATAGTTAATGAAGTTTGAGTTTTAATCCAATCCACAGCCAAACCCATTTGAGTATCCTTTCCACTTCCATCAATTCCTTCAAAAACCAAAATCATATTTTAATTATATATCAAAATATAAGATTATTATCTAAAAAAATAATTTAACCGACTAAACCTTTAGTATAATTTTGTTTTTTTTACCACTTATTTCTCCTTTTCCCAAATTTTTCCAACTCCATATTTCAGGGAATATTATTTAACAAAATATTTAAAATATATATAATCTAAGCAAAATCCAATAAAGGAAAACTGAACGAATCTCCCGAAGGTTGTAGTATGAATATGAATAGTATAAAAAACAAATCAAGTCTCAAATTATACAAAAATAATAGAATGCATAGAATCATATATTCTATGGTCTGTTTACTATTGATTGGATCATACCTATTTTCCTGTTCAAAGACAGATGAAGATGACGGAGGAACCGCCCCTTCCCCACTAGAGAAAGTTAAATCTTTTCAGAGTATCATCAAGACAGGAACTATTCCCTCCGATCTTGTTAATTATGATGATATGAGCGAGGAAATCTTTTCTAATTATACTCCGGGAGCGATGGTGGTAGATCGTTATGTTAAGGAAACTGGTACTGGCGATGGGAGTTCTTGGGCTAATGCGGCTAATGATATAAAAGCGATGATAGATGGGATCAATGATGCTAGCGAGAATAAGGTTTATGTGATAATGGTGGCATCGGGAACTTATAAACCTAATGATAGTTATGTTATGAAGAAGCATGTAGCTTTAGTAGGTGGTTTTTTCGCTGGAAGTTATGATTGGGCAGGAGAAACTCGCCTTGATGGCAATAATGACGAGAGAGTGTTTGATAATAATGACCTTGATCAATGCTACCTTTTCGGGAAATAAGGCTAATTAAACTTTATAGTCTATAAAAATTTTGAATTAATTTCGTATTTTGCTTGTGAAAATATTAGAAATATAGTATAATTTAAGTGAATGCCAAGATTCAAAATGAAATAAATTTTTCGGGAGTACAGCATTAATAATATAAAAAATAGCATGCCTAGAGCCATCTATTCTATAATCTGTTTACTGTTGATTGGACTTTACTTATCCTGTGGAACGGCAGATGACGGGAGCACCTCTCCGAGCATAAACTATGATCTTTTGAGGATATCGTCTTTTTCCGTTGTGGATGGCAATGGAAGTCCAATTAACGATACCAATGCCATATCGGTGGATGCCTCATTTTTATTGACATTCGAACAATCACTAGGAGATATGGTTAAATACGTCAACTCTTTAACCGGTCAAATAAAACTCCTAGACGTGGACAACAATCCCATTACTTTAAAAGTTGAAGCTACCTCAACACCTAATCAAATAAAAATAACTCCAACGACTGATCTAGGTTACAGTATCATCTATCAACTAATTGTAAAGAAAGGCTTAACCATCAATAACTACCAGGTTGCTGAAGATATAGCCTATCTTATCGCCACTGAAATAAATTATGATCTTCTAGGGCTCTCGTCTTTTTCCGTTGTGGATGGCAATGAAAATCCAATTAACGATACCAATGCCATACCGGTGGATGCCTCATTTTTATTGACATTCGCTCAGTCACTAGAGAATATGGCTAATCTTGTCAACTCTTTAACCGGTCAAATAAAACTCCTAGACGTGGACAACAATCCCATTACTTTAAAAGTTGAACCTACTCAAATAATTAATCAAATAAAAATAATTCCAACAACTGATCTAAGCTATGGTACCACCTATCAACTAATTGTAAAGGAAGGTTTAATCATCGGTGACTATCGGGTCATTGATGACATAGTCTATCCCATCGCCACTGAAAAGAACTCTGACAGTTCCCTTATTGTTATTTATGACAGTAAAGAGATTTTTCCTGACAGAAACTACATTACTATACTCTTGGTAGGGTCTGATCCTGGCAGTGTTATGTTTACCTTAGAAGTAGGTGAGGGAGCTACTCTCCAAAATGGTAATAATAATTTGCCATTGAATGAAAGTAATCAATACACCACCAATATGGACTTCAGTAGTAGAGCTACCCATAGTTTTATCGTAACAGCCCAGGATGGAAGTATTCCTGTCACCTATATCATAGGAGTGTCACAGAAACAGGCAGATAGCAAAGAGATTCTCTCATTTATTTTTCTAGAAAGAGATCATACACACTTGAAAGCGAATATTGTGATGGATGTTAATACCAACAGTCGGGCTATAACTAAAACGGTTACCAATGTGGAAAAGATTACCGGTTTAATTCCATATATTTTCCATAGTGGCTCAAATATTTCTCCGGCCTCAAGAGTAGCTCAGGACTTTTCCACTAATAATACCTATACGGTAACCGCGATTGATAAGACTACATCCTCCTATACGGTAACCCTAACCAGTTATTATGGGGTAACTATTAATACTAATGGGGGACTCATAGCCGGAGCTCCTACTACCACCGAATATATCCTTTATGAAGAGAAAGCTTCCCCTCCATCAGATCCATCCCAAGAACACTATGGATTCAAAGGATGGTATGATGCTTTTATGGGAGGGAATATTTTTGACTTCGATACTCCCGTCACCACCCAAACTATAGTCTATGCCCAGTGGACTAATAAGCAATACACTGTAAGTTTTAGTATAGATGGAGGGGGTGCTATTGATTTTGTAACGGTGAAGAGCTTAACTCCCATTAGTAGAGGACCTATTTATGCTTCCAAAGAGCATTATGTTTTGGACGGTTGGTATATGAATAATCATTTGACCAATAAATATGACTTTAATTGGACGGTGAGCAATAGTCTATCTCTATATGCGAAGTATACCAATAAGCAATACAAAGTAAATTTTGATACAGATGAAGGTAGTACTATTGCATCTGAAATTGTGAATAGCTTGACTCCTGTAAACAGGCCTACTGATCCCAGCAAAGAGCATTATGTTTTCAATGGTTGGTATATGAATAATAGTTTTACTATTGAATATGATTTTAGTTGGGAGGTGAGCAATAATCTTACCCTGTATGCAAAATACACCAATAAACAATATCGGGTTAGGTTTTATCAGGGAGGGAATCCTCTGGAGACTATCTTTGTTGCTGGTTTGACTGCGATTTCCGCATCGAATTATCCTACTTCTTCTACTGCAAAACAATTGTATAAGTGGTATAGCGATAGTGGTTTAATAAATGTTTACGATAAGCATTCTTTTGTAGTCGGCAATCTAGATCTTTATGCTAAGGTTCTTATTACAGATGGTACATTTAGGAGTATTCTTGAAGAAGAAGTTGTTCCCTCCGATCTTGCTAACTATGATAATATGAGTAGAATGATCTTTTCTAATTATATAGCAGGAGCTGATGTGATAACCCGTTATGTTAAGGAAGTCGCATCTGGTACAGGTGACGGGAGTTCTTGGGGTAATGCCAGTGGAGATATACAGGCGATGATAGATGGTGATGCTAACGCGAATAATGTCTATGTGGTGTTGATAGCATCTGGGACTTATAAACCTAGTGATAGTTATGTTATGAAGAATTATGTAGCCCTGATAGGTGGTTTTACTGTTGGAAGTTATGAACGATCAGAAGAAGCCTATCTTGATGGTAATAACAATAAGAGGGTATTTAATAATGACAATAATGGCCTTGACAGCACAGCTCTTCTCTATGGAGTGGTCATTGCCAATGGTATAGATATTTTTGGAGGCGGGATGTATAATAATAATTCCTCTCCTACCTTGATCAATGTTACCTTCTCGGACAATACAGTTGCTGGAGGCTACTGGCATGTTTATGGAGGTGGGATGGTTAATTGGGAATCCTCCCCTACCTTGATTGATGTTATCTTTTCAGGTAATAAAACTATTCTAAATTTAGGTTATCATAGTTATGGAGGTGGGATGTTTAATTATAAATCTTCTCCCACCCTGAACAATGTTACCTTTTCGAATAATACGGTTGATGGGGGTTATGGAGGCGGGATGTATAATGAGTCTTCTCTCTTTCCCACCTTTATTAATGTTGTCTTTTCGAATAATACGGTTGATAGGGGTTTTGGAGGCGGGATGTATAATAATAATTCCTCCTCCACCTTGAATAAGGTTATCTTTTCGGGTAATACAGCTTGGAATGGAGGAGGCGGGATGTATAATGATGAAAATTCCTCTTCCACCATAATCAATGTTACCTTCTCGGGTAATACGGCTAATGATGGAGGCGGGATGTATAATAATTATTCCTCCCCCACCTTGATCAATGTTGCTTTCTCGGGTAATACGGCTGATGATGGAGGTGGTGGGATGTTTAATTGGACCTCCTCCCCCACCTTGATCAATGTTACCTTTTCAGGTAATAAGGCTCTAGATGGAGGCGGGATGAATAGTTATCATTCCTCTCCCACCTTGATCAACGCCACCTTTTCGGGCAATAAGGCTACTAGTAGAGGAGGTGGAATTTATCATAAAAGCGTCTACTACTTTCATGATAGTATGGAATGTACATTAATAAATACGATCTTGTGGAATAATAACAATGGAAATATCTATTTAGACAATGATAGAGGTGGAGGTGACTATACAAACACTGTAAATCTGTATTACTCTCTTATTGAAGGGGGAACTGATGCTTCCAGTACTGCAGAAGGAATTCGTTTGTATACTAATAGCATTGCTGATGATCTTATTAACATTAATCGTGAGGGGGCTATTAACGAAGATCCTGGGTTAGGTGTCTTAATTGATAATGGAGGTGAGGTTAATAGCATTTCTATCGGCAATAATAGCCCGGCCAAGGATGAGGGAATCTATGTAAGGGGGATGAAGGTAGAGAGTATTTATTCGGTGACCAATCTTTATTATAGCAAAAATAACACTGATTGGTATAGCGATCCCGACTTAACAATACCAAGTAATCTTCCGAGCGACGCGGATGATCTCACCGCCACCGATGCCCGCGGATATAGTCGGGTAGGTCGCCCAGATATGGGAGCCTATGAAGAGGGGGGTATTTCGCCGTAAGTTTCCATTTCTTTTTAACTCTATTCGGAAATGAGAGATTTAAGAAAAACGCAAAGTTAAACTAAATATGGCTTAAAGGTTAGCCCATCTTCTATTTAGCCAAGTTTCTTTAGGAGAAGGATCAGAGTTGTTATTCAAAATACCCTTAATCGGATCTGGAAACATTCGATTTTTAAAATGATTATGAATATCTTCATATATTTTTCTTAAATTTATTTGTTTTGATGCATATGATTGATTGCAGAAAATCAAAGAAGATCCTGAATTATTTAAATAGTCTTGCCATGATAGAGTATTGATTGATTTTATTTCTATTCCTTTTTGTTCAAAATAATTTTTTATCTTATTAAATTGTTTATAATATAGTCGTAACGATTGGTTTTGATACCATAATTGATCGCCTGAATTATGGTGGATAAATGGCTTAATTATGGATTGTTTGTGAAAGAGTTTATAGATAGCTGTAGTGTAATTGGAAAGTCGTCGATTTTGATTAAATAGGATTTCTTGGGTGGTGTTGGAAAGTGCATGTTCTTTGAAAGGGGTTATCGCAAAATCAATACCAATAGTGTATATTTGACGGCAACCTAAATGGGTTAGAAGACGTATTGCAGATAAAACCACTGAAGCATCGGTAGGAATAAAATTTTCTTCCCCTATTGTTTGTGTGAAGAAGTCTCCATGCTCTTCTAAATCCCAATAAAAAAAGATATTCTTCCAATTTCTTATGATACTAGGATGGATACTTAAAGGAATGATCAAAGGTAAAGTATCATGCTGATTAAATAGTTTATTGAAATGATAAGTATTGAGAAAGCCTGCATCAGTTGAAAAAATGGCAGTAAGAGAGACTCCAATATCAATAAGACGACAAGCAATTCCTGGCACTGCGATAAAAGGATAGTTCTTAGCTAATTGAATGATCTTATATTGGTGTTGTTTTAGGGTATTGTCCAAACTAGGTCCACTACTGACCAAAAAAGCAACTCTATTAAAATTACCTCTATCAATCCACTTATGAGAATTTATCATATATCCCTTATTCTGTTTAAGGTTAGAAAGAGTGTGTAGGTTCCATAGTATATTAAAATGATCAGTGGTTTTCTCTTCAATGAGAGCTTTCTGGTGTAACTCCTGGTAAACCTTGAATACCCTTGAAACGACTTCCTTTGAACAGTAAGGAGAGGGAAGTAATATGATTCTTTTGAACATTTTTGAGTTCATTTTATTTAGGTAATTGATAACCGTTTCAACATTCTGATGAAATGTAATGGAGAGTGAGTATTTTTTTTGGGGTTGGTATATATTCGATTGATGCTTATTCTTATTTATAGGAATTGAAGAATCCTTATTTACTATTTCCCAGGCTCTCTCAAGGCATTCTTGATCAATGTTTTCCTCAACTATCCTTAATTTTAATTGTGGATTAATCTTATTCACTAACCTAAGGTGATAGATAGGAAAAAACCCTAGGGCGATCACTTCTCCTTCTCCGTCAATTTGATTTAATAGGTCTCTGTATTTAGCTAAGATATTCTCTGATTCCTTTATGGGATCATAACTTGAGGAGAGTTTTTTCGAATTAAGAGAAAAACAATAACCTCTTGTTTTAGCAGGCTTTACAATCAGTTTAGGGTTTTTCAATATCGTTTAATTAAAATATCTCTGGAAGTTTTTTTCTTGCATTTTGATCTTTACTGATAGATACGGAGATATGCCGACTATTAAGAATCTGAGGTTTTCCAGCAGTGACTTCAATTTTCCTAACATTAGGGTAGTTGAGAATAAGGTCAGCAATGCCATCCGCAAGAGTTTCAATAAGTTTAAATCTTTTTTTTTTGAGAAAATCTTTTATTTGGGTTATAACCTCTTCATAGTTTACAGTATGCTCTATGGCATCATAAGACTCTCCGAGGTTTGCTGAAACCAAAAGTTTAAGTGAGAGGATGATAGCTTGCATCCTCTGTTCATGAGGATGGATACCTACCCAAGCATCTACAATAAGACGATCAATGAGAATATGGTAATTCAAGAATATGAATCCAAATGCCCAAAGGAAGTGTGTAAGGCACGTACTTCTCGTTTGACTTTGTTATCTAAATAAGACTTCTGTTCTAACTTTTGTAAGATTGCTATACGATCTTTTTGGCATATTTTAGGATCATTTTTTAAGTGATTAAAAAGATGCTCCTCTTCAAACAGGATTCTATATAATGTATTAAAGTTTTTCTTTGATCCTCCGCGGTCCTTATCCATTTTTATATTGAGATGAGATTCATGTAGTGCCCGAATCAGTTTAGTATAAAATTGGGTACGATCTCCAGGGTAGATTTTCACTTTCTTATCGATATCGAATTTAGCTAAAAGAATAAAAGTGTCGATTGAAGTAAGATATTCTTTGTCAATAACTTCAAAAATCTTTTTTAATGAATCTTCACCAAAATTCTGCCTCCAATACTCAAAAATACTTTCTTTAAAAACTCCACTAACTATATTGAATAAAGATGCACCTAATAGAACTCTATCTTCTGGTGAGGCAAGATATTTAAAATTTTTTATGAATTCAATTCGGGTAGCTGCTTGTGGAATCAAATTCAGAGATTGGGCTAATATTTGTGTGCCAGTAATTTGTTGAGTTGAATTTGGAAAGTTTGAAGCGATTTTTAGAAGACTTTTTCCTTTGTCCCAAATTTGTTCATCAATGGGACAATCAATTCTTTGAGCGATTGCTAAGAGTGCTGGGAAATATTCATTGATTTCACTATTTTGCTGTGAGGCTTCTTTAAATTCATTCAAAAGCTTTTTTACTTCAGTTTTGATGGAGATTAATTCAGCTTGGTTGTGTTGATGCAGGCTTTCACTGATATAACTTAATTTATCATTGACGGTATCGAGTTTTGGATAAATTGTGGTGAAACTATTGTTTTCTGATACTTGATTAGCTGAGGTATGTTCGTCATAATAAAAAAAGTTATTCTTACTTCGGACGAAATTGAAGTTGGATATTTCACTTTTTATATTCTTCCATCTTGCTTTCCAGGAATTTTCATCTAAAATATCCGGTACCATGAAGGTTTTGATTTGTTTGGTATTTACTGGTTCATTTAAAGACAGCAGTATATGTTTAAAAAGAATAGCATTATTACTATTTAGTATTTCTGTAAGTCTTTCAGGGAAGAAGAATTTTATACCTCTAAGATGATAGGGATAGGCTATCTCTAGAGAATTTCTTGCAATTCTAAGGGACATAGAATGTTTTTTTTTCTCTTCAAAATCTATTATAAAAAAGATATTGCTTTCATCAGCTTGTTTGGAAGTTAAGTTAATTTCTTTAATTACCCCAATCCCAAAGTTGCGATGTATTATTAAAGTGTTCTTCTGTAGGGTTATAAGTTTTTCAAATTCTTCAATTTCTTTATGGAGTTTTTGACAGTTAATATTCTCACCATTTTTCCATTGAGTAAAACTTTTCTTGATTCCGGAGAGCTTTAAGAACAGGTAATATCCGGGATGAGATTGATAAAGTTGATGCCATTTGTCCCCGAGTAGATTAAAACTTTCACCTAAGAAAATATTTGATCTTAAAGCCATTTTGAAAATTCGACTAAGGTTCTCAATTTTATTTGTAATTTTAAGTGTTATAGCTAATCTAAATATTTCCTGTTTAATCTTTTCATTTCCAACTGAAGTTATATGATTGAGGATATAAATGAATTTATTAAACCCTTCCTGGGAGTTAAGGAGTTCTAAAATCGCTTTAGATTGGATAACTTTTTTCCAGAGTCTTAAAGCGTCCTGTTCATTGTGATCTTTAATTAAATTTTCAAAAGCGACTTGATAATAGAATAATGCTTCCTTCCAATCTCCTGATTGAGGGGATTGGCATATGAGGTCTGCGATAATTTCCGTATTTTCATTATTATCAACTCTATGATGATGGATTTTTATAAGTAATGATAATAATTTTTGTCGTATTGGTTCGTTTTGGGAATTATAACCCGTTTGTTTCAGTTTTTGTTTTAGTGATTGAGCCATGTACTCCAAAAGGAACAACGAAGAATAATGTCTATTCAATAACTCACAGGTTTGAATGATTAGATCGGCTTTGTTGTATTTCTCCAAATCCACAATAAATTTTTCTAAGGAATCTTCGGCACTAAGCTGATCTCCTTGATTGAAGTGAAATTTGATAATAGCTATAAATAGATGGAGTATCTTTATTTCAGGATTTGTTGATAAAGTCTCCAGAAAAAGTTTTTCAGCTTCTTCAAAACTATCATAAGTTACTTTTTCCCTTATTAATTTTAGACTCTCCTCAATATTGTTATAGGTCAACTCTTTTAGAGTAGTTTTTAAAATTTTCAGGTCATTGACTCGTTCAATGACTTTTTTATCGAGTTTCATAATTGTCTTGGACTTGTTGATAAATATAATTGTTGACTTGTTTAAGTTTTATTAAATAATTATTGAGGTCGCTTTTAAGATAAGTTTTCCCCTTTACGATTCGGGTGTATAACTGATCCATGACATAAAGATAGCGATATACTAAAATTGCATTATAAGTTTCTTCTTTATCAGATTCAGACTTCTCCCATTCATGAAGAAGAAACACTGCCCGTTTATAATCATCACTATTCAGGGAATACAATATCGGCAGGACTCTTCTTATCCGGAGGAATACTCCCAACCAAATTTGAATCTCCTTAGGTTTAAATCCATTAAGAAAAAGCTCTCGGACAAGGCTTTTTACCACCGGAATGTTTAGTTCAGATAAGTCAACGTTGGGGTAAGTAAACAAAAGATCCTTAAGATTTTGCATTGCTTGTAGTTTTTTATTCTGATAATGATAAAGCTTAATTTTTTCTAGGTGTATTTCCATTAGAAGTTTGGGAGCTTTTGCCTCAAGATAATTTAGTCCCTCTTCTACTTTATCCCAGCTACCTATCTCTAACAATCTTTTACAGGTTTCTAACATGATCGGATTATAATAACTTTGAGAATTATATTCTACGATAAGATTATCTATCATTTTTTGGTAAAAAAAGTTTTTTATTCCATGATAATTGGCTTCGTGATAGATTGACTGGAACTTAATAAAATCTTCAAACAATGCCCAATGCTTCTGCCAAAAATGATAACGCTCTTCACCTGAAGGTATTTTTAATGTAGTGGGTGAGGGAATAGATTCTTGGAGATATTTTATTATCTTCATGAGATTAAATATTCTTTCTTCTTTTGAAGTTCTCTTAAAATTATTTGCTTGTTTCTGTATTACACGGACACTCCATTCATCCAATCTTTTATAGGCTTCGTTAAATTGGTCGCGATATATCAAGTTAAATATACTTTTAAAACTATCTTCTAATATGTCTTCAGAAGAAGATATACTTTGAACTGAGTTCGCTATTAACATTTATATTCCAATATTTATAGCTAAGTATAATATGATTTAAGCTTTAATGTTACAATTTAAACAAATGGTAAAAGCCATTAAAATTTTGTCCTGGAATGTCAACGGGATTAGAGCTGTTGAGAGAAAGGATATCTTGCCGGGTTTTCTAACAAAATATGATCCAGATTTTTTTTTTATTCAAGAGATTAAAGGAAATATAACTAACTTTTCCACTTATTTAAACGATCCTCCCGACTATCAGGTTTATTATAATTCTGCAGAAAAAAAAGGATATTCCGGAACAGGTGTTTGGATTAAAAAGAAAATGCTCAATTCCAACCTGCTCATAGATTTCAAATTTGATAAAGGAATTCATGCCAAACATCATGATGAAGAAGGAAGGGTAGCCAAAGTATTTTTCAAATACCTTCACAAAAAGGAAGGTCCTAAAAAATACTGCTTGATGGGAATATATTTTCCCAATGGAGGTAAGTCAGAACAAGCCTGGGAGGATAAATTGGTTTTTTACAATGATTTCCTCAAAGAGGTAAATCGTCTACAAAAATCTGGGGTAGAGTGTATTTGGAGTGGGGATGTAAACTGTGCCCACAATGAAATTGACCTAGCCCGACCCAAAGAAAATGATGGAGCTATTGGATTTCACCCACGGGAAAGAGCTTGGATGAATCAAGTTATTGAAGCGGGTTGGGTAGATGTTTGGAGAAAAATAAATCCCGATACTACAAATGTTTATTCATGGTGGAGTATGGTAACCCGGGCTCGGAACAAAAATATTGGATGGAGAATTGACTATTTCTTTTGCTATCAAACTTTTTTTAAAAATGTCATTAAAGTTGATTACCTGAACCAAGAGTTTGGGTCTGACCATTGTCCGATAATAATGGAATTTAATCCTTAAAATTTCATTTTATTGCTTTTATTGTTTAGGAAAAGAATTAAAAGACTGACGATTTTTGCTAGAGTATAAATACTTATCTTTAGCTTCTAAAAAGTAGGCTCGAAATCAGAGAGCTAGCCCCGGAAATATAAGTTATACGAACATTATAACAGCGAAGTTTCTTCAAAAGTCGAAATCTTGGACCTGCAAGAATAGAGGCTTTCGCATCACAAATAAGTGCTGTTGGACTGGACCCCAGTAATTCTTTGAATATATTCATAAATTGTTTGTCCTTAGAATCAGTTCGTAATTTCTTAAAGTTGATTTTGTTTTTTTTATTAACTCCAAGGCTATAGCGATTGCTTAATTTGCCGGATCGTTCTAATATGTTCATTCAGTACTAGGACTTTTTTTCTCAAAGTTGATGCCGAGTTGTTTCAATTTTTTTTTCCAGTTCGATAGTCTTTAACAATAATCGTGGAGATATTTTCTAAGGTCTCCTTTCCTCTAAAACTTATATCTTTCAAGTGACCGATGGACATAGAGATATGGTAAAAGATTTTTAATTCAATACGATTTGTTTTCAACACAATCACATAATCTAAATTCTAGATAATAACTTTTTTTATTAACTTTAATGTAATTATACTTAATTTAAATATCCTTTCATTTTAAAATTTAGAAATAGTGAACCCGTATCAAAAAAATCTTTTTTCAGTGATCATTCCTATTTACGGAAAGAAGCCCCAACTAAAGGAGAATATGAAAAAAATATTTGCTTCTCTAAAAAGTAGCAAAAGTTACTATATTCATGACTGGGAGGTAATTGCGGTTATTGATGGGGAAGATAAAGATAGTTACCGAGAATTAAATTCGATTAAAGATAAACGCTTTTCCGTTTATCAGTATGAACATAATCAAGGTAAAGGATATGCCCTTCTTTATGGGTTTAAAAAGTCACAAGGAAACTATATTACTTTTATTGACAGTGATGGGGATATCCCTTTTCAACAGATTTTTAACTTTTTCCCCTATTTAGCTACCGCGGATATTGTGATTGGAAGTAAACGTCATCCCTTCTCTAAGGTAAATTATCCTTTTACTCGTATGATAATGAGTAAGGGATTTCAAATTCTTTCCTATATTATTTTGGGAAGTAGACTTAGGGATACTCAATCAGGTCTTAAGGTGATAAAACGAGAAGCTCTTGATGTTCTCTCTCATTTAATCAAGATCAACCGATTTGCTTTTGATGTGGAGCTCTGTTTTCTGGCCTCCAAACATGGATTTAGGGTAGTGGAAGCACCTATATATATCAATTATCAAGGCTCCTCAACTATTCAGGCTAAGACCATATTCAATATGTTTATCGATCTCCTCCGTATTCGTTTTTGGTATTCATTTAAACAAATTTATCAAAAACGTTTTATTGAAAATAAATTTGAATGAAATTTTCTTTTATCAATTTAGGCTGCAAAATAAACCAAATCGAAATGGAGCAAGCCTCCCAAAGTTTGGTATCCTTGGGTTATCAATTCACTAATGAAATAAAAAAGAGTGATTTTATACTTATTAACACTTGTACCGTAACTGCTAAAGCGGATAAGAAATCTTTTCAGGCTATAAAAAAATATTCTCGTCAAGAAAAATTAAAGCATATTTTCGTTACCGGATGTTATAGTGAATTGGAAACAGAATTAGCCGCCAAAGTCCATCCTAAAAATTTTATTGTTGCTCAAAAAGATAAACATCGAATGCCAGAAATTATTCATTCCTTACTTAAAAAAGAGTACGGGAATATAATATTGCCTCCTTCCCATATCCCGGCAAAAGATAAATTCTCAGCATTCAAACTAGCTAAGATATCCTCAAAATCAATGGGTAATAAACAGGTTAAGTTTTTTAAACATATCCGTGCTTTTCTAAAAATCCAAGATGGTTGCAATGCTTTTTGTTCCTATTGCCGAATCCCGTATGCTCGGGGAGCTCCAGTATCTCGAAGTTATGTCAATATCCTTAAACATGTGAATCATCTCCGGCTAGCAGGAACCAAAGAAATTGTATTAAGTGGGATCAATATCGGAAAATATTATGATGCTAAAGCTAAGGTGGGGTTTTCCCTACTTCTAAGAGACATACTCCATTGTCTGGAGGGATACGATATTCGAGTTAAAATATCTTCACTTGAGCCCTTTTCTCTTGATGAGGACTTTTTTTCCTGTATCTCTCATCCTAATATTGCTCCTCATATTCATCTTCCTCTTCAGGGACTTAGTGATGAAATTCTTCATCGGATGAATCGTCGCTATTGTCTCATTGACTTTCAAAGAATTGTTAATCGAATTTATGATATACGACCCGATTTTAGTATAGCTACGGATGTTATTGTTGGCTATCCCGGTGAAACTGAGGAAATCTATGAACAGGGAAAAAAATTCTTGTGGAAATGTGGCATTAGCAAGATACATGTTTTTCCTTTCTCGTCTCGTCCTTTCACCAAGGATTCTTCTATCCAAGAAAATAAAGATGATTTGCCGGTGAAAGTAAAAAAATATCGATCCCAAGATTTACGTAATTTTTCTGAAAAAATAGAAAACAGATTTATCAAGAATGTGGCCAATAGGGAACAGAAAATGATATTAGAGAATCCCATCAGAAGAGAATCAAAAGTTCAAGAAAAGGAATTATCAAAGAAAGTATTAACTGTTGGTAGGGATAAGCTTTGGTATAGTGGAACCACTGAATATAATCTTAAAGGAATTGTCTCTATAGAAAATCAATTAAAAATAGGGAAAAAGCAATTATCCAGTGATCGGTATCGGGGGTTATGTGTAACTGTCAAGCTTTTGAATTCACAACCACTTATTTTTCAAGCTCTGATCTAATATAGATTGGTTGAACTAAGGATAAACTATGGGGATAGTCGATTCATTCATTTTATAATTAACTATCAGATTTCTAATGTCTTTCTCTTGCGGAATTGTAGGGCTACCTAATATTGGTAAGTCCACTTTATTCAATGCGATTACTAATCTTCAAGTGGAGTCTAGTAATTATCCTTTTTGTACTATAGAGCCTAATAAAGGGGTGGTGACTGTACCTGATCCTCGTTTGGAAAGTCTTGCTAAGATTAATAATAGTGAGAAAGTTATCCCTACAACTATCGAAATCGTCGATATTGCTGGGCTAGTAAAGGGTGCATCTCAAGGTGAAGGTCTGGGAAATAAATTTCTCAGTCATGTTCGGCAGGTGGATGCCATTATTCAAGTGGTTAGGTTATTCCGTGATCCAGTTATCGTTAGAGAAAATCCCTTGTCCCCAATTGAAGATATTGGAATTATCAATACTGAACTAATTTTAGCGGATTTGGAAACAGTAGAAAAGCGGATTCAGGCTAATCAAAAATTAGTAGAAAGAAATAAAGATAGGGGGGCAATTGCCTTACAAAGGGTTTATGAGAAATGTCAAAAACGATTATTGGAAGAGAAGATGATTTATGGAATGGAATGGTCGGCAGAGGACAAGAAAATAGTTAAACAGATTCATCTCCTTACCATAAAACCTATGCTCTTAGCGATAAATGTGGATGAGAATGACTTAACGAGCTTTAAAGATAATGACCTCTATAAAAAGATCATTCAATATGCGAAGGAAAAGGGCTGGGAAGTAGTGCCTTTATGTGCCCGTACTGAGGATGAGATTAGCCAAATGGATGAAAAAATGGCTAAGGAATATCAGGAGTTATTGGGTTTCGATGGAAGTGGTTTGAGTGAACTTATCAAAAAAAGTTATAAGATATTAAGTCTTATTACCTTTCTTACTTCAGGGGAACAAGAAACTAAAGCATGGACTATTCCCCAGGGTACTTTAGCCCCACAAGCAGCTGGAGTTATTCACAGTGATTTTGAAAAGGGTTTCATTAAGGTAGAAGTGGTTCCATCTCAGACTTTGATAGAATTGGGTAGTATGAATGAATGTCGTAAGGCTGGCAAGCTACGTATTGAAGGCAAAGGATACGAGGTTCAAGATGGAGATGTTTGCTTGTTCCGTTTTAATAATTAATACTGAACACTATTATGGTAATCCTTCATTATCCATCAGATAAGAAAATTCTTGATGAAAAGATCTTCTTTTATGACAGTAATGACGACTCCCTTTTGAAAAAAGTGGCTGACATTATCCGAAAAGTCAAAATGGGGGGAGATTCCGTTCTATGTAAATTTGCTCGTGAGTTTGATGGAATTAATTTAACCCCAGATCAAATTCGTTTTTCCATTAAGGAGAAACATTTCTCAGAAAATGTACTTCGCCCAGAATTGATTGAAGCTCTAGATAAAGCGATAGAGAATATTACCACCTTTCATAAACTCCAATTACCCCAAGATATTGATTATCGGGGAAAATATGGGGAAAAGTTGGGTCAAAGGTTTACCTCGATAGATAAAGTAGGCATCTATGTTCCAGGTGGAACTGGAGGAAAAACTCCGCTTGTATCAACCCTTCTTATGAATGTGATCCCCGCTCAAATTGCCGGAGTTGAACAAATCGTTATCACAACCCCCCCCCATGATTCATCCGATAAAGGTGATATTAATCCCTATCTTGGTTATACGTTAAAGCGATTAGGTATAAATGAGATTTATTTAAGTGGAGGTGCTCAGGCGATTGCAGCTATGGCGTATGGTACAGAAACCATTCCAGAAGTGGATTTGATCGTAGGACCGGGAAACCGCTATGTCAATACGGCTAAGAAATGGGTTTTCGGTAAGGTGATGATTGATGCATTGTCTGGACATAGTGAAATTGTTATTTGGGCAGAGAATGGGGCTCGTCCAGATTGGGTCGCCGCTGACCTTCTTTCTCAAGCAGAGCATGCCGGTGGGGAACTTGTAGTTTTGGTTACCCAGGATGAGGACTATGCCAAAAAAGTTATCACTGAAGTTGAAAAGCAAGCCGAAGTCAGGGAAAGAAAAAACCTGATTCATTCCTCCATCTCAAAAAGAGGAGCAGTGGTTCTAGTGAATAGTCCTGATCAAGCAGTGGAGGTGATCAATTATATTGCTCCTGAACACATTGAAGTTCTCCACCCTCAAGGGAAAAAATATGTCAAGAAAATTAAACATGCTGGAGCAATTTTCATCGGAGAATATGCCTCTGAACCTATTGGTGATTATATCTGTGGAACCAACCATGTCCTTCCCACCAATCGCTCGGCCAGGTTTTCTTCACCTTTAGGTGTCTATACTTTTCTCAAAAGAAGCAATTTGATAGAATATAATGACGTAGCTTTTAAAGCATATTCGCATTCCGCAGCTATTCTTTCCGAGTTGGAGCAACTTACTGCCCATAAATATGCTCTTGAGATTAGACTATCGGACAACCAAAAAAAATTAAAATAAGAAACAACTTTGAATCCTTTTCTTGATTTTTTGTCTCAAAGAAAGCCAGAGATCAACAAAATAATTTCAGATTATATTGAGGGAGTTAGGATTAATTCCCGGATTCCTCAGCCTCTTAATGAAGGGCTCATCTATGCTGCCGAAGGAGGAGGGAAAAGACTTCGTCCAGCCTTGACCCTATTAGGATGGGAGGCTGCCAAAGACTTTTTTAGGAATGATCCTAGTAAGGAGCATTTTAATATTTTGGCTCCAGAAATTTTTCGTAGATCAGCTTTAGCTGTGGAGCTCATTCACACCTACTCATTAGTTCATGATGATCTTCCAGCTATGGACAATGACCCTCTCAGGCGTGGTCGTCCCACCTGTCATGTTCGTTATGATGAGGCTACTGCAATTTTGATTGGCGATGCTCTGCTTAATCACAGTTTTGAAGTATTGTTAGCTGAACCAATGATCCCGAGTGAATTGCTAAGTCAGGTGAAAAAGATGAGGGTAGGGGAGATATTGTCCGGATATTTTCGCACTATGAGAATTCTATCAGTGGCAGCGGGGGCGGAAGGAATGATTGGAGGGCAAGTTCTTGATATGGAAGCAGAGAATAAGAAAGTTAATCTTGAAGGATTAAGAAAAATACATTCTCATAAAACTGGGAAGTTAATCCAAGCCTCACTCAATCTCGTTCCGGCTTTCTACGGTGATAATAAATTGGTTAAGGCTCTGGAAAAGTATGGAGAGACTATCGGTTTACTTTATCAAGTGGTTGATGACATTTTGGATGCGATTTCCACTCCTGAAGTATTGGGTAAAAGTGGTACCGATCTTATCAATGATAAAACCACCTTCATTAAACTTATGGGTTTAGATAAAGCTAGAGATTACGCAAAAAAACTTAATCAGGAGGCTTATGATGCTCTTAAACCACTTCAAGTAAATGATTGGGGACTTTCTCGCCGAACGGTGGATTGTCTGATCGGATTTTCTGACTCTATTTTAAGTAGGACATTTTAATTTTAACTTAAGAAATTTTTCATTTTTTTTAAAAAATCGATGTTTATAGAAAAAATTTTATTGTTTGATGAAATTTCTAAATTTGAATAATTTACACCTTTCTTGTTCTTTTGAACAAAATATTATATAATTATATATTAAAGATTGTCAAAGTTTATTATGTTAGAAAAAACAAAGAGAATATTCAATAATAATACAGAAGAAAATATTATCCTTGAAGGTAGTAGTTTTAATGGTACTATTGTTACTGAAGGTAGTATTAGGGTTTTAGGTGAAGTTACCGGGACGCATATTAAGGCTGATAAGGTTTATATCAAACCCAATGGTAAAGTTAAAGCCAATTTGGAAGTAAATAATCTTTTTGTGGAGGGGATCCATATCGGTGATATTAAGGCTGAAGTTAGAGTTGTCCTTTCGCGAACGGCTACAGTATTAAGCAATATTTCTACTAAAGAATTGGTGACTTCAGAAGGGGTTACATTTCAGGGCAACTGTAAGGTGTCTAATGAAGATATAAAAGATATTGGAAAACATATTCAAGACGTATTCAGTCAAAAATATAAATCTGAATAAATCTCCTTAAGTAGAGTTCTTCTGGAATAAACCTTCCCAAAAATAATTTGATTAAAATAGTCCGTTTGGCTATCACTTCTGGTCATCTTAATGGGATTGGACCTGAGATCATTTTAAAATCACTTTCAGAAATTTTCCACAAACCACTGCACCATTCATCTAAATCAGATCTCCACTTCCTTAAAGAATTTAAACATAAACTATTAACTGGAGAAAAGAAAGAATTCCTTATCATTGGTTCTTTTGCTGCTTTTAAATGGCATGCAAAGAAAATAAGAATATCTTTTTCAGTGATGGAAGAACCGAATTCTAATTTGGATAGCTTATTCTCTGAAACCAATATTTATAGAATAATGTCTATAGGGAATAGAGAACGAACTAAAAAATCTTTATCATCAATTCCTGATTCTCAAAGGATATTATTAATCGATATTCCTATTGATGTATCGACATACTCTCATTTTAACGAATTTATGAAATGGGCTATTCCTTCTAACTTAGCCAAGATAAAAGGGGGAAAAGAGCGAAACAAATATCGAGATGCTCAAGCCAGAATGGGCAAACATGCCTTTAGAGTACTGGGGGCTAGTAAGCGGCTATTAATGTCCAGACAAGTAGAAGGGATAGTGAATGCCCCAGTAAGCAAGGAGTCGATCTCCCATTATAATAAGCTATCTGACTTTAAAGGTCAAACCGAATTTTATGCTCAGATTTTTCATACCCAAAAATTTTCTATGACTTTTCTTTCTCCATTATTTAATTTGGTCCTGCTTACCACTCATCTCCCTCTCTCGCAAGTCAGCAAGAGTATTACCCCATCGGTGATAAATCGGGGCATTGATCATGCTATGGAGATTAGGAGATATTTAAGGGATAGAAGAAAAATCCTTTTCTTGGGATTAAATCCCCATGCTGGAGAAGGTGGTAAAATTGGGGAAAAAGACAAACTTATTCAAGCTATCATCAAAAAACATAAATATGGCAAATACATTGAAGGTCCGGTACCTGCTGATACCGCTTTCATTAAGGTACACCGAGGTGATTACAGAGTGGTGATTGCAGGTTATCATGACCAGGGACTTATCCCCCTCAAGTCAACTGGGGATAATATAAGAAACAGTGTCAATGTTACTTGGGGGCTTCCCTTTGTCAGAATTTCTGTAAATCATGGAACTGCCTTTGATATTGCAGGGAAAAATCTAGCCCAACCTTATTCTTTCATATCCGCATGGAAAACCGGGTTGGAACTGATGGAAAGATAATAGTTAAGTAATACCTTCATCAATTACCTATTAAAGATTGCTTATTTTTTTATTGAGCCAATGTTATAATTATATTTCTCGTGAAACCAGTTCTTCCTTTTATAGCAGGATTTCGAAAAAAAGCTGGCAATGAGCTTTCCCCCGTAGACAATCAATACTTCACCACTTTTACAGGTGTATATATCCCTTCTCTCCTAACTATTCTTGGTTTAATGATGTATCTTCGTCTAGGCTGGGTGGTTGGTAACGCTGGAATATTCGGCTCCATCTCTATGATAATGATCGCTTTTTCCTTAACAGGTTGTACTGCTTTAGCAATGTCTTCTATCGTTACTAATGTTCGTTTAGGAGCAGGAGGCGTGTTTACCTTGGTAAGTCAAAGTTTGGGTTTAGAAATCGGAGGGAGCATCGGTGTTCCCCTATATTTAGCTCAGGGTTTGTCAGCTCCAATGTATCTATATGGCTTTGTAGAGGGATGGAATTATATTTTCCCCGATCATAATTCCTTCTATGTATCCATTGTAAGTTATTTTGTAGTTTTTGTTATTTCCTATGTTGGAGCTAAGGTAGCCTTTAAAGTTCAATTTCTAGTTTTGACTATTGTTATGTTGGCAGTGGGATCCATTCTTTTCGGAGCCATTTTCCATGGGGGAAATTATCAAAATATTAATGAAGGAATTCATTGGTGGGGAAAATTTGAAGATGGAAACTATTGGAAAATTTTTTCTATTTATTTTCCAGCAGCTACTGGAGTACTTGTGGGATCTTCCATGTCAGGAAATCTAAGATCACCTCGGAAAAGTATCCCTAAAGGAACTTTGTTTGCCTGGGGAACTGCTCTTGTGGTTTTCCTGTCATTGGCAATTTGGTATGGTTTGGTAGGCTCTCCTGAGTCATTAAGAGATAATTATTATTTTTCTATTGAAAATTCAGTTATACCACAGGTTACCCTGGCGGGGGTGATGGCATCCTGTTTCACTGCTTCCCTTAGTTGTATGGTGGCTGCCCCCAGAATCCTTCAGTCGATGGGAGGATATGGGATTTTACCTCATTCTCAATTTTTTAAAAAACTCACCTGCAACGAACCCCGTAATGCTATTTTTTTTACTGCAATGCTTTCATTTACTCTCTTGATTATTTTTCAAGATATCAATCTGATAGCTCCCTTTGTTACTATTTTCTTTATTATTATCTATTTCATTGTCAATGGAGTTTTAGCTATAGAGCAAGCTCTTAATCTGGTGAGTTTCCGTCCAGAATTAAAACTTCCCAGAATCATTCCCCTTTTTGGAAGTGTATTAGCTTTATTTACCATGTTTTTAATTTCTCCCATAGTGGGTTTTATTTCTATTGTTTTTATTGTTACTCTTTATGTTTATATTAACAGAAAGAGATTAACAAGTCCTTGGGAAACCGTTCAAAGTGGTATATTTAAAGCCTTTGCGGTTTGGAGTGCTCGTAAAATTATTATGCAGAAGGAGAAGGGTAGTCAAGCTAATATTACCAACAATACCAATAGGAGGCTATGGCAACCGGATATTTTAATTCCCATATATTATGACGATCAAGAAGGGATCCAAAAAATATCTAAGTGGAGCCAATTTTTATATTCGATCTGTTCTCCCCAGGGTTCTCTTCACTTTGCTTATTTTATGAAGTCACTTTTAAAAAAAGATGATGGGCAGATTCAGCAGTTTGAAAATTTTTTTCGTCGACGTAACCTATTTGTTACTTCTTCAAACATTAAAACTATCAATTTATTTCAAGAACTTCAATCAACTCTTAACATTTTAAAGAATTCATTTTTCAATCCCAACAGTGTTTTTTTTGTAGTTGATGATAAAAATATTAAGCAGGTAAGAAAAATTGGAGCTATTACTACGGAAAATAAGATTGCTATGCTTCTCTTTTTTCCCAAGCAAGATGGATTTAAAGATCGAAGTAGAGGTCGGAAAAGAGAAATTATTCTTTGGGTCAGAGATCAGAGCCCTAATTGGAAAATTAGTCTGAATTTGAGTAATCTTGATTATGGAATTCTTATTTCTTATATGTTAGGAAAAAATTGGCAGGCACGAATTCGTTTTATTTGTGTTACTCAAACTGAAAAAAACAACGAAAAAGCTATAGCCTTTTTGGAGAATGTTGTGGAATTAGCTCGCCTTGGAAATTATGTTTCCATTGAGGTTCATTGTGGTGATTTTGAGGAGTCAATTGAGAATGAAAAAGCAGATCTTAATATTTTCGGCTTTCGTGATGAAGTAAATGAAGCTAGGTTAAAGCGGATAAACGGTTTGGTAAAAGGTTCTTGCCTTTTTGTAAAAGATTCTGGAGATGGGCTAGAAAGTGCTATCGTTTAATAGTGTTGTATTTTTTTATAGCCTAATTTATACTTAATGCAAACTCCTAAAGAATCTCTCTTAGCTTATAAATGCCAGAGTTCGGAATGTGGTTTTTATTTCGTCCAAAAAGTTACATGGGGTCAGTATTTTTGCCCAAAGTGTAAATATACTACTCGTCCAATTTTTGATTATTATGAGATATTTGGCTTAGAGCATAAATTCACTCTAACTGACTTAAAGGAGAGATATAAAAGGCTTTCATTAAAGTATCATCCCGATCAAAGTAAAAGTAAGATGAGTGATGACTTTATCACCATTCGTAAAGGTTATGAGATTTTAAGTGATGAGACCGAGAAGGAAATATATGATCATGAGCTTATTTTATTAAAAAATTTTATTGAGGATGGAGATACTCCCTTCTCAGAAAAGGAGACTGTTCATCAAGGAGGAATCATTGAATGGTTGATTTTAGCGTTAGTCGGAATTCTCGGGGGGGGGATGTTCTACTATTATACCCAAAATCCTTTTTTCTCCATATTGATTCTTTTTGTTTGGTTATCCGCATCTATGATATGGAAGGATCACCTTTTAAAAGGTCTTTCCTATTTGGTTGAAACTGCTGTAATATTGGGGGTTGGTTATACCTTCTTTGAAAAAAAATGGATGGAAACCCTGATCTTAAGTTTGGGCTTTGTTACGTATTATTTGATCAAAAAGTATCGTTCAAGATAACAAGAACTTTGAAACTACTTTTTAACCAATTCATCCTTCACTACTACTCTAGGTTAAACTCACTACAGCAGGACTATCTGCGGATATAGGCTAGTGCGGCAGCAAGCATTGCGCTAATAGCGAATGGGGCACCGATAGGCTATGCAAACAGTGTAATTATTAATAATACTGCTGGGCTGCCATGAGTATAGTTCTACTGCCATCGGTACGATAAACATAAACAATAGTATCTGGGAACTATCTATAGAAGATTATAGAAATGTCGGAGAATGTTATTTTATGATTGAAAATTTCATAATAAGAGAAACGCTGAAGAAGCCATGCGTCAGGATCAGAACAAG
Source organism: Spirochaetota bacterium (assembly GCA_965224715.1). GTDB lineage: Bacteria > Spirochaetota > UBA12135 > COTS27 > CAXSBA01. Next base: position 1,428,664 of record OZ245054.1, read on the forward strand.
ATCACAAGCTCTCTCTTCAATAATCTTTTTTCTAAAACCTCTTGCTTTTTAAATCTTTCTTAATCCCTTTTACTGTTCGCATACCTAAGCGAATGGTAGCTCTAACATTAAGATAGATCAGTCTGTCTATTTTTGCCTTAAAGGTAGGAAGAGATTTAACATAGCGGGCAAGCCGCCACATATGGGTATTGTCTATGATGACATAAGCTTTGATATCAAAAGCAACATAGTTTGAGTGGATATCATATCTTATATCAACGATCATTTTTCCTCTTAAAGTAATAAAGCTATCATAAAACCCCTTCACTAGGTAAACATAGTTGTTTTTTCTTTTGTCTTTTTTTATAAGATGGACTGTCCCATCAACGATATCTCTTATGCGAGCTCGGTAATGATCTCCTTGCTTTGTGATAATATAGGGGCTATTGGCATAGGTTTTCCCAACTTGGCCAGTGTATTCCAGATCAATGAACATTTTGTCCAGGATAAAATCTGAGGTAGAACTGATCCGAAATTTTATATTGGTATAGATCGGATAATTACCAAGTACTTCAAGAATGTCTTCTTTATGAATAACACTCATTCGAGAATAGTACTGCTTAGCTTGCTTTATTTCCCTCTCACTAAGATCATTAGCAAGTAAATGATGACTTATTAATAGAAAAGTAATTAAAAAAAAAAATGTAATAAAATTGACGAATTTTGAAATCACCATTATTAGTTTAATATAAAAGAGTATCTTATATACAAGAAAAAAAATTAACTGTAATTAAGGATTACGTTTAAATTGGGTAAAATCTGGTTTTCTTTTTTCTAGAAATGCTTTTTTACCTTCTTGGGCTTCTTCGCTCATATAATATAAAAGGGTAGCATTGCCGGCTAATTCTTGCAAACCGGTTTGCCCATCACAATCAGCGTTAAAGGCGGATTTGAGGCAACGGACAGCAAGTGGGGAATGCTCTAATATCTTCTCACACCAGGACAGGGTTTCACTTTCCAGTCTATTATAGGGAACCACTGTATTTACCAGTCCCATATCCAGAGCTTCTTTTGCCTTATATTGGCGGCAAAGATACCACATCTCTCTGGCCTTCTTCTGTCCTATTATGCGTGCCATATAGGATGCCCCATAACCTCCATCAAAAGACCCTACTTTGGGACCGGTTTGACCGAAAATGGCATTGTCTGCAGCAATAGTAAGATCGCATACCATGTGGAGAACATGGCCACCACCTATTGCATAGCCGGCAACCATGGCAATGACTGGCTTAGGACAGGTACGGATCTGCCTTTGAAAGTCTAAAACATTGAGTCGATTAATACCTTTGGAAACATGATCACTATAGCCGGAATCGCCACGAATTTTTTGATCACCTCCAGAACAAAAAGCTTCCTTCCCCTGACCTGTTAAAATGATCACCCCGATTTCTTCATCAAAGCGAGCATCATGAAGTGCCTGTCCCATTTCGTCAACGGTAAGTGGTCTAAACGCATTGCGAATTTCAGGACGATTGATCGTTATTTTAGCAATACCTCTATATTTATGGTAGAGGATGTCTTGAAAATTACCAGACTGCAGCCATTTTATTTTTGGATCCATTTTGTCTTTAGATTAATATAGTTAATAAAAATATATATTTAATGAGTATTATTAATTATATTATAAAACCAGTACCTTATTATTGAGAGAGAATTTTAATTATTTTTTATGTTATAATTTTTTTATGTTTAGGCTTCTGGTTAATAATTTTCCTAACGTTATTACTATCATTAATAGTTTTCTTGGGTTTTGTTCTATTTTAGCTTCCTTCCAGGCGGTTATTGAGTTTTATTTATCTGTAATTGGAAAGTCTGAAGTTGATCCATCAACTTATTTAGCATTGGCGGGACTTTTTATTATACTTGCTGCTTTTTTTGACTTTTTTGATGGATTTTTTGCCCGTCTTCTTAATGTAAGTTCCAAAATTGGAAAACAAATGGATTCTTTTGCAGATTTAGTCTCTTTTGGGGTTGCTCCAGGAGTACTTTTTTTTACTGTAACTATGATTGCTGGTGATCATATACCAGGAACCAATATTTATTATCGAATGAATCATTTCATATCTCATTCTCTTCTGCCCCATATAATTTTTTTAAAAATATTAGCATTTGTTTGTCCCTCAGTTGTCATTATTCGTTTAGCCCGATTTAATACCATTAAAGATAATAGATCTAGTTTTTATTTTGAAGGTATTACTTCAACTCTTGGTGGTGGATTCATCGCTCTTATTTTTACTTTTAACTTTATTAATGCTCCTGCTATCTATTTATTATCTTTATTTGGGATTAGGTGGCAGTTTATGGAAAATATTAACGGTTATTTTCATCTTTTGTTTCATAACTACTATTTTCTTTTGATTGCCTATTTGTTTATATGTTTTATGATGGTATCCACAATTCCCTATCGAAAATTTAATTTGATTTTGAAATTTCTCGCTAAGAAGAAATTTATTTGGATTCATTTACTCTTTCTGTTTTTTTTATTGTTTTTCTTTCGATATACAATTCTTATCTCTATAATTACCTATCTTATCTTTGGGGTTAGAGGTCGGCTTAAAGAAAAGGCTGTTACATAATCTTGAATACCATTTCTTATATTACCAAACCGATAAAGACATGTATTTCTCGGTTCAAAAAACTCCATATCGTTGTTTTTGGTGATGTGATTCTTGATGCTTACCATAGAGGAGAAGTAAAAAGGGTCTCTCCAGAAGCACCGGTACCAATATTACTAAGAACCGAAAAAGACGACTATCGACTTGGAGGTGGAGGAAATGTGGCTTATAATCTAGTCAAAATGGGAGTGAAAGTCACTTTATCAAGTGTTATTGGGAAGGACAAAAATGGACGAATTGTTCTTGATCATTTAAAAAAAGATAAAATATCAGCAGTAGGGGTATTAGTCACTTCTAAACGAAGAACATCGGTAAAAACTCGAATAATCGCCCAAAGTCAGCAAATCGTTAGAATTGATGAAGAAGATACTAATGAAATACAAGATTCTATAAACAAAAATGTTATCGATAGAATAAAAAAAATTCCACAGCCGATCAATGGGATTATTATTTCAGACTATGGTAAGGGAGTTGTTAACCATCGGAGTTTTAAACGGTTATTAGAGTTTGCTCGTACTCAAAATATTTTTTTGGCTTTGGATCCTAAACAGAATAATTTCAGTTTTTATAAAGATGTCGATGTTATGACTCCTAATCACTTTGAAGCTGCAGAAGATATTGGGAGAAGGTGTGAAACTTTAAATGAAGTAAAGTCAGTCGGTTTGGAGATGACAAATAAATATAATCTTCGTCATCTCCTCATCACAAGAGGGGAAAAAGGAATGACCCTTTTTGACAACTCATCTTTTTCATTAAAATCATTAGTTCATAAAATAAAAACAAAGAGAAAAATCCAATCTAAGAAACCTAGGATTTATAATCTTCCGACATTTAACCGCTCCTTATTCGATGTATCAGGTGCGGGGGATACTGTTATTGCACTTTACACTGCTTCCTATTTAGTCTCCCGAGACGCTTATCTTTCGGCTCTCATTTCCAATATCAGTGCTGGAATTGTAGTCTCTTATTTTGGAACTTCTCCAGTTACTCTAAAAGATTTTTTAATGGAAATCGACAATAAGCTATTAATGAAAAAAGTGTTACAAGGAAAGCATCATGAATCATAAGAAAATTGCAGTATTGCCGGGTGATGGAATTGGTCCTGAAGTAATGTCGGAGGCTCTAAAGGTTTTAATGCGAGTTTGTGAACTTTCTGGACTCAGTCTCAGCTATGAGGAAGCTGATATTGGGGGGCATGCTATTGACCGACATGGAAAGCCTCTTCCGGAGGCAACCCTCCAGCTTTGCGAAAAAAGTGACGCTATTCTCTTTGGCTCTGTGGGTGGTCCTAAGTGGGAGCACCTTCCTCCTGCTGAACAGCCAGAAAGAGGCGCATTACTCCCACTTCGCAAATATTTTGACCTCTATGCCAATCTTCGTTATGTTAAGATAGATGGAAATATGACCGATATTTCTCCCTTAAAAAACGAGATCATTGATGGAGGGGTGGATTTTCTTATTATCCGAGAATTGACTGGTGATGTCTACTTCGGTCAACCTAAAGCGAAAGATAATACTTATGGGCTCGACACTATGGTTTACTATCGCAAGGAAGTAGAAAGGATTGCTCGGTTGGGATTTAACATAGCTAGGAAAAGGAAGAAAAAACTTACTTCCGTTGATAAGGCTAATGTTTTAAGTAGTATGGTTTTTTGGAGGGAAGTCATTAGTGAAGTGGGAAAGGAGTATCAAGATGTTGAACTCCAGCATATCTATGTTGACAATATGTCCATGCAACTTGTAAAAAATCCTAAAGCCTATGATGTTATTCTTTGTCCCAATATGTTTGGAGATATTCTATCCGATGAAGGAGCAGTAATTGCCGGTTCCCTGGGTATGCTGCCTTCTTCTAGTTTATCGGAAAGTGGTTTCGGTCTTTATGAACCAATCGGAGGATCGGCTCCCGATATTGCTGGAAAGAACTTAGCAAATCCGATCGCCCAAATTCTTTGTTTAGCTTTACTTTTTCGTCACAGTTTAGGACAAGATGACTGGGCGAATAAGATTGAACAATCTATAAAGAAAACTTTAAATCAAGGCTACCGTACCCGAGACCTCCTTTCTGCTGAGTTGGGAGTTGAGAATAAATATAAAGTTGTAGGAACTTCTGAAATGGGAGATGCCGTGATAGCTAATCTATGATACTATCGTTTTTATGATTCAGTCACTTATTTCCATTAATAAAAAATAATCTTTGTGTCATCAATCCTATCTTGTATCGGTGATCCGCTTACTGAAAATGAGATCAAGGATACTTTAAATCAAATAGTCGAATCTATTTTAAAAAAATCTCCTAGATCAATACTCTTTATTCCTCCCGATATAACTCGAAAGAATTCTCAAGCTGGTACCATTACAACTTACCTCTATCAAAAACTTCCGTCTTCGATAAAAAAAACTGTTCTCCCAGCAACTGGTTTGCATCGCCATATGACTCCAGATGAAAAAAAGTTAATGTTCCATGAAGGAGCAGAAATAATGGATTTCCTTACCCATAACCCATACTCTCAGGAGAATAATATTATATTGGGGAAAATAGATGTTAATGAGTATGGAAGGATTTTTGGGAATAAACAACAGGAGTGGGGGTTTCTATGGAATGAAGTTGTAGTATCTGTGAATAAGTATCTTTTTGATTATGATATGATTCTCTCAATCGGTCAAGTATTACCTCATGAAATCGCTGGTATGGCCAATTACCATAAAAATATTTTAGTTGGGGTAGGGGGTGAGGACTTCATCAGTAAGTCTCATTTTATGGGAGCGGTAGTTGGTATTCCTGAAATTATCGGTAAGGCGGATAATCCAATAAGAAATTTTCTTAAACTTGCTTATGATCGTTTCATTCGTTCACAACTCAATGTCAATTTTCTTTTTACCGTTATTGGTAATAAAAAAAAAGATCAGTCAGATAAGTGTGATGAAGAGAAATTATTTAATTCAACTTTATATGGACTTTTCTATGGTAATACCGATGAAGTATTCTATCAAGCCTGCGATCTCAGTCAAAAAAGAAATATAATCTATGTACCCCGCTCCTATGATCGGGTATGGGTTTATATGCCTGATGAAAAGTACCATTCTTTGTGGCTAGCTAACAAAGCAATTTATCGGACATTTGAAATTATTAAAGATGGAGGAGGACTTATTATTGATGCCCCAGGAATAAGAAGTTGGGGAGAGAATAAGTTAATGGATAAAATTATCTCCACCTATGGTTATACTTCTTCCTCAAAGATACTAGAATTTCTAAGAAAGGATATTTTGAACAGTGCTTCGGGAGCAAATAAGCTATTATTCAATCTCGCCATAGCCGCTCATCTTATACATGGTTATAGTTCCAATAAGATAATGTTTGTTGATTATTCTCATATCGGTAAAGTGGAAAAAGATTTTTATCACAAAGTGGGTTTTGATTCCATTCCACCTAATAAATACAAGGAATTACTATTAAATAGTTTTCCCAAAAAATCACTAGAAGATATTTACACATATCAAATGTTATCAAATAACGGTCGGGAAGGAGAAAATTATTTCATCAACGACGCTGGTATTGGCTTCTGGAAACTCAGCACAAAAAATGAATGAAACAATTAGAGGCCGTAAAATTGACTTCACCCATGGTGATTTATCCCTAATCAAAACTGATGACGGATCTCATACTCTTTATCATCGGAAGTTTGATGAGACCTACCATTCCCTTTTTGGAGCTTTAAATGAATCTCTTCATGTTTTTATCAGGGCTGGATTATTCCATAATTTAAAAAAGCATCTTAGTAAATCAACTCCGATCAACATTCTGGAATTAGGCTGGGGGACTGGATTGAATTCTATCCTCACCATGGAGAAGGCAGCAGGTTATGGAGTTACTGTTCGCTATCTTGGCTTAGAGCCCTATCCACTCTCCGAGGCGATATACAGCCGTCTTAATTATCCTCAATTTTTTAGCGATCAAGTGAAAGTTTTTTTTCCCCTTATTCATAGTTTAGGAGAAAATATTACTCATCAGCTGAATCCATTGTTTTCTTTGCAAATAATACATTCTCGGTTATTAGAGTGGCCGAAAAATAGTATTTCTGAATATATCAAAAAATATGGTAGATTTAACCTTGTTTACTTTGATGCCTTTGGAATAAGCAAACAAAGAGAACCTTGGAGTGAAGATAATTTCATTCGCTTAAGTGAAATGATGGCAAAAGATGGGATACTGGTAACTTACGCTTCCAATCGTTTTTTGAGAGAAAGTTTAGAAAGACAGAAGTTAGACGTTGAGATTATCTCTGGACCTCCACCCAAACGAGAAATGACTCGGGCTACTAAAAAATTGATCTAGCGGAGATTAATGAGAGTTTTATAACCCTCAATTGATTTTTGAATAATGGTTCGTGTAAGATCAAGATTTAATTTCGATTTTTGAAGAGTGATCATGACATCATGGACATTTATTTTTTCAGGTTCAACCAAAAATCTTTCAGTAAGTCTATCAGCATCCACAATTTCATTATTAAGTGTATTGAATGTTCCAATTAGATTACGATAAAACTCACTTTGAGTTGTAGTCTTGTCAGTTTTCAGGGATGTTTGGCCCAGGGTTAAATCGAAATCAATAAAGTGTTGAGGTTTAGAGGTTTTGACAGAAATTTGATTTCCCTGTACTGAAGAAAGGCTACTGGAAAGAGTAGGGGTTGGGTAAATCATTATTTAATTCTCATTCTTTTAATGTTAAGCTCGACCGATTTCTAAGGCAGTTTTGAACATTGCTTTGGAAGTATTGACAATAGTAACATTAGCCTCATAAGATCGGGATGCGGAGATCATGTCTACCATTTCCTTTACTAAGGTTATATTTGGCATTTCCACATAACCTTTTTTGGGTCCAGATTGAATGGCATCAGGATGAAAAGGGTCATATACCAGGCGAAGTGGAGTGTCGTCTTTTTCAATTTTTACTACCCGAACCCCATTCCCAGTTTTAACTTGCATGGCTTCTGGCTTAAAGTGGCTTTTAAATATCGGCTGATCATCACGGGGACGAAGAATAACTCGAGATCGACGAAATGATTCGCCATCGGAAGTACGGGTAGTATTGGCATTAGCAATATTATCGCTTATGATATCCATTCTCAATCTCTGGGCAGTAAGGCCAGTGGAAGCAGTATTAATAGCTTTAAAAAAACTCATGATAATTACTTAAATATTTCAACTAAACGATAACACTTTTGATTCGAGTAAATCTCTGACTAACGCTATTCACAATTGCGTTGAAGTGGAGGTAGTTTTTGGTAAGATCACTTATTTCTTTTTCTACATCTACATTGTTTTTGTCATTACGATAGTTGGTATCGTATTCTTCAGTGATACGACTCTTAACTTCCCGATAATCTTTTATTTCCCCAAAACTAATATGACGAGGATGGGTAGTATGAAGGGATAGCTTTTGGATTTCTTTTTGATTAAGGACTCGGGCTAACTCTGATTCAAAAGAAACCTTTTTTTTTTTATAGTGTGGAGTATCCACATTGGCGATATTATCAGAAATAGCTTCTCCCCTTACTATACTGTTACTAAGAAGCATTGAAGAGAGATGACTTACTTTATCAAAATATGAAGTTGTATTTAGGGTCATTGATATATTTGAATCATTATTGATACCGTTATTTCAAATATCGGAAAGATAGAAAAAACTTTAATATAATGGTTGGTTATTGGTTATCTAGCAAATCACTTTAAAGGCTTAATCATTAAAGTAGGGTTCACCCAAATATCAAATTCTTTCTCGCTTAGATAGCCAAGAGATAAAGCAGCCTTTTTAAGGGTGGTATTTTCTTTATGAGCTTTTTTGGCAATCTCGGCTGCTTTCTCATAACCGATATGGGGATTTAGTGCTGTAACTAACATCAATGACTTATCTAAATGTTTTTTTATGTTTCTTTGATTAGCTTTTATACCATTGACACAGTAAAGACGAAATGAATCCATGGCATCACTAAGAATATTTGCTGAGTTCAAGTAATTATTGATAATGAGAGGTTTATAGACATTGAGTTCAAAATGTCCGTTCATGGCTCCCAGGGTGAGAGCACTATCATTGCCAATCACTTGGCAACAAACCATAGTCATAGCTTCACATTGAGTGGGATTCACTTTGCCAGGCATAATTGAAGACCCAGGTTCATTGGCTGGCAACTTCAACTCTCCAATCCCTGATCGAGGTCCAGATCCTAGCATCCTAATATCATTAGCTATTTTCATAAGAGCTACGGCTAGCTGTTTGATGGCTCCAGAGGCAAAGACTAGACTGTCATGACTAGCTAAAGCTTCAAATTTATTCTTAGCAGTAGTGAAGGGAAATTTTGTTTCCTTGGCGATAAACTGAGCAGTTAATTTATCAAAATCGATAGGAGCATTAAGCCCAGTTCCAACTGCTGTCCCTCCAATGGCCAAATGGGATACTTTTTTAATTGTTGTGTCAATGGAATGAAGAGCATTTTTTAATTGATTTAGATAGCCAGAGAATTCATTACCTAAAGTTAATGGTGTGGCATCCATAAAGTGAGTACGGCCGATTTTTATAATTTTATAAAATTCTCTAGTTTTCTTTTCAAAAGAAGTGATCAACTTTTTCAAAGCAGGAATAAGTTTTTTTACAGTGGAAGCATATGCGGCAATGTGCATAGCAGTAGGGAAAGTATCATTAGAAGACTGGGACTTGTTGACATCGTCATTGGGATGACAGATTTTTTTAACATCAGTCAACTTTCCACCTTTTAAGACATGAGAGCGATTGGCAATCACTTCATTCATATTCATGTTACTTTGAGTCCCAGATCCGGTTTGCCATACCTTTAGGGGAAAATGATCATCCCATTTCCCTAAGATAATTTCATCACATACTTTGCCGATAAGCTTACATTTCTCCTTACTCAATTTTTTTAGGCGAAGATTAGCTAAGGCAGCAGACTTTTTTAAAATTGCAAAGGCTCGAATCACTTCAAGAGGCATGGTCATCTTTTCCCCACCAATGGCAAAGTTAATTAATGACCTTTGAGTTTGAGCTCCCCAATACTTTTCAGCAGGAACTTTGATGGTTCCCATAGTGTCCTTCTCATTTCGATATTTATTCATATGACCTCCGATATTAGTTCTTATTAATTTCTATCCTTCAATTCTAATATTAGTTTTACCTCAGCAATTGAAATAGAAAGTTCTTTTGCAATTTGAATGCTATCAAAACCTTTGTTGTTAAGATGAATAATTTTCTTTTGTAATTCATTGATGAAACTCTTTTCTGTTTTTTCTGATTTATTTGTTATTGATGTTGAAGGCTCTGGAAATCTTGTGGAGGTAGATCCACTAAATTTAGCATAAAAGGAATGAGCTACTTGTGGGGGGATAGGTATTTTCACTTTAGAAGAAAGTGACTTTTGACTGACAGGACTTGATTTGATCTCGGATGAATTAAAATCTATGTTAGAAATTCTCTCATCAAATTTAGATTTTGATGGAATGTTAAGATGAGTTGTTGGTTTTACTTTTACATCAGTGTTATTCTTAAAAACATCATTATCTAATAGATTTTCCAAATAGGAAATATGTCTTTCGGCTTGGCGATTGAAAGAAATAATCAATTCGTTGATTTCCTGTCTAGAATCTTTCAGTTTTAATTGTTCGCTAATTTTATGGCGAAAGTAGAGAAAGAAAAAAAGACAGAAAAAAAATTGTATAAGTAAAAGAGTAATCAGAGAAAACATTCAAACTTGATTCATTCATTCACTGATATCCAGAAAATTTCCCTTATATTTTTCACGAATAATTTTCTTTGCTTCTGAAATATCTGTATTATCTTTTCTTTTAGGATGATGGGTTGGAGTTGGATACTCTTTTTTGTAAAGACCAATTTCCGAGTCTTTTTTATTAACTTGACTTATGAGCACCTTGTCCTCATCTTGGGTCATATGCTTTTCTTCTTCTATTTCAATCAATTTTTTTTTATCCAGTTGTCGTTTTTTATTCTTTGCCACTTCAGAAGACTGACCGATGATTTGATTTATTTCTAGTGGAGTTATACTCATTATTTTTTTTTTATTTCTAATTTATTTATCTCTTTATTTATTGAAACTGTAGTGGCATTACGGTCAAATTTATTTTCCCATTGGATATTACCAATATGGATAATCACTCTAGGATAAAGCTTACCAAAAACTCTTACTTCAACTTTATCATAAATCTTATTTTTCTTTTTCTCTAACTTCATTAGTTTTTGATTAAATTCTTCAAGCTTTGTATTTATATTTTTAATTTCATTTTTAAGATTTTCGGTTTCTTCCTTGCGGTATTCTAAAAAACTTTCAAGTTCATTCTTTTTATTACTTAGTTTTTTTTCCATAATCGTAATCTCATTATTAATTTTATCAAATTCATACATGACTCCGATAAAAGTACCTGCTTGGATTATTGTTTTCCAGGCTGACTTTGAACCTATGTTACAAGTGCTTATTCCTTTATAAACAAAAATATTTCCACCGATTACAGTTCCTGTGTGTTGATCTCCCTTTATTTTTCCACTTACCCAAACCTTACAATCATTAAGTAATGTTTTAAAGATTAAATCTTCTTTACAATGGATTGTTGAATTACGAATATACTTAGCCGAAATTGATCCTTCAGTGCTTCTGATGACAGCCTTATAAGAGCCGATGATGCCATTACCAACCACAATATTTCCCACAGCTTCAACGTTAGCTGCACCGATATTTCCTTTAACAAATATATTCCCATCAACTTTAACTGTCATTCCATCTTCGATATCCTTTTCGACCATCAAACTTCCCTTATGTTTAATATTACCAGTCTCAATATCGATTTTTTTGAGCTTCAAGATTTGATGAACAGTGAAAGTGTTTTCCTTATGGATCAGGGTTCCGGATAGTGAAGAACGGAGATTTCCATCTTTATCAAAATAGGTATTTTCTCCATTGTTCACCAGTTGACTTTCATCAAAGTTATTATTAAGTAGCTGGCCTAATACGTTATATTTTTTTGGAAATTTTCCTTTAGGAAATTTTCTTTTGAGAATAATAGCATCTTTATCAACCGTATAATAAAGTTTGCTTTCAATATGGATATTGTCTGAAGATTCAGAGGTGGAGAGATATTCTTCATAATATAAACTAAGGTAGCTAGTCATATCGAATTGTACATTTCCAAGTAAAACTTTTTTATCGTAGATATTATTCTCAATAAAATTTTGAACTAATTTTTCATCAATTCCATAAACCACACCTTTCTTTTTTAATGCCTCTCTAATATCTTGAATATCCACTTCTCGACCCAAACTCTTAGGATGAGTTTTGATAGCAAAAATTTTGAGTAAATCATCACTAAGTGTAATAGTCACTACTCCATTTTTTTTTGGATCATCTGGTTGTTGACGCACTCTAATCCAATTTCGTTTTTCCTCTATGATTTTCTTTATCAACAAATCATCAGGATCCACGTACAGGCTTTTTAACTTTTTTTTAATGAATTCATAAGTAATAAATCTGGTATAAAATTCATTAATTAATTTAAAATAGATGCTATTTCGAGTAACTTTGATATCATAGTTCATTTTGTTATCATGTCTATCTTGATCTAAAAAATATTCTATGAATTTGTTGTCATTCTTATGATAATAAAATTTATAAGCATCAACTTGCTCATCAGTCTTTTTGTTAGGTTTTTTATAGTAGATTTTTTTCCAAATTAGATTGTTTTTTTTTTTTTTAACTTTAAAATAACTAAGTGCTAACTTAAGGGCAACTATAAAAGTTGTATTTTCAATAAGAAGGGAATGGGGACTAAGTGGATAGATGGTATAAGGTTTAAATGGATTTTTCCAAAGACGATAGGTGATCCCTTGATTTAGAGTAGATATTGCACTTTTGTTTTTTTTTGGGAATAAATTTTTAAAATCGGTAAGAAATAGTTTGTCAACTAGATTAGAAGTTTTTTTAGGAAAATTAATAATATGTTGTTTAAAGCTATTAAAGTATTTATTAACATCAAACAAATAGGGGGTAGAGTTGCTTTCATTATCTTGTTTTTTTTGTCTCTCTTTGTAAGTATCTACCATTTTTTTACTTATTGAATATTACTATAGATTTATACTTGTTTAATCTCAATCTTTAATAACTATTTTTTTAATTTAAATTAATTCTGCTATATCTATTTACCACGAAGCTTAAAATAAGATATCTAGGAACTAAATATCAACTCATTAATACTATAAAGTTAAAATATTTTGTTCAGTTTTTCTAATGATGACCTTACTGTTCGTATAGCCTTACCATGGAGCTGAGACACTCTTGATTCTGTTACTTCCAAGACTTCACCGATTTCTTTTAAAGTGAGATCTTCATGATAATAGAGGATAAGCACTTCTTGCTCTTTAAGAGGAAGTTTTTTGATTTCTTGAGAAATACGCTTTTGAATTTCATTCCACTCAATTTTGAAATAGGGATCCATAGATTCTGGTGATTTCAAAGTATCGATAATCGAAATTTCTTCGTTTTCTTTTTTCATATTCCAAACATCATCTAAAGAGCCAATATTGGAATCATTACTCATATTGGAAATTCGCTCCACTTCCGAAATACTAATTCCTATTTCTTTGGCAATCTGTTCATCTGGTATCATGGTTCCATGTTTTTCTTTATAATTGATCCTGATTTCTTCAATCAACTTATGCTTTTGCCTAACTGAACGAGGTACCCAATCTAATGTCCTTAGTTCATCAAACATCTGTCCTCGAATACGTGTGATAGCGTAGGTTTTGAATTTGGTATCCTTGCAGGGATCAAACTTTGATATAGCATCCAATAGACCCAGAGTTCCATAGCTCACTAGATCATCAAATTCGACATTACCTTTAGAACCATTATTGATAATCTTTCCAGCTACATACTTAACCAATGGTGCGTATTTAATAAGAAAAAAATCCCTAATTTTCAAGGTAGGTTTATTCCTATATGCTTTCCAGATTTCAATTTCTTCTTCTTCCGAGATATCCGTTTTTAAATTCATATTGCTCTCCTATTTCTTCAATAATAAAATTTTTGTTTACTCATTAAGATAGTTCTTTACAACTTTAGCCAGTAGTTTGGGATCAGTTTTAGAAAAATTATTTGAAACATCACTTTGTAAGACATCAAATTCATTTGATGAGTAATTCATTATAGATTGCTGGTCTGTAAAAACATTTTTAAGTTCAGCTTGTTTATCTGCTTGATTTGACTCTTGTTTTTGAAGAATATCACTGTAGTCTTCCAATATTTCATCTTGAATATCAAGTTTTTTTGAAGATTTAGAAGCAGTTTGAGATGGTATCTTTGAGTTATTCGTATTCATTATTTCATCTTTTTTCTCATCAAAGAAATTCAACAACTTATAGATTTCAACAAAATCATGCTTAAGAAAAAAAAGAATTCCTGAAGCTAAAATAAACCATCCAGTGAATACAAGTAGAGGATGAGTGATTAAAGAGAAGTAGTCAATAAAAAAAATCATTCTTAATAAGAAAGAAATCAGCAAAAAAAATCCAGCAACAGAAAGAGAGAGAAGCCAAATATTTCTATTCATGATTATGAAATTAAGTCTTTTATCAATTTTTCAAACATTAATGATTTTGATTCCGCCCCTAAATCTTTAGAATTCTTGATCAATGAGGTTTCTTTTATCAAAAATTTACTGATATCCAAAATTAATTTTGAGAACTGACATACAGGCATACTTTCTACTAAAGGTATTCGATCATAGATTGATTTCACTAGATAATCATCTTTGGGCAAATAGCCTAACTTTTTTACTTTAATATTGAGATATTGCTCACAGGTTTGTTCCAGACGAGTCATGGCAATTTTAGACTGTTGATAGGAGATAGACTTATTGACCACCACAAATAAGTTACTAAAAGCATAATTTTGCTGAGTAGAAATTGAAAAAGCTTTTAGGAGTCCGTAGGCATCAGTCAATGAAGTGGGCTCAGGAGTGGTGAGCAAGATTACTTGATTGGCCACTCTTAGAAAAGTGAGGACATTTTTTGAAATTCCAGCGCCGACATCGAGAATAATAAAATCGTATTCCTGAAAATCTTTCATTTGATCAAGAAAGAGCCAAATCTCCTCTTCACTAAGATCAACAAGTTGGGTAAGTCCATTGCCTCCCATAATAATATCAACCCCATAAGGAGTGGGAGTAATAATTTCTCTAAGGGTGAAGTCTTCTTTAAAAACATGGCTAAGATCACGAGTTTTTTTCTGATTGAACAGAATATGAAGATTGGCTAAACCTAAGTCAACATCCATAACGAGGACTCTTTTCTTAAGTCGAGTTAGCATAATTGAAAGGTTGGTTACAAAAGTGCTCTTGCCTACCCCACCTTTTCCAGAACTTACAGTGATGATATTTTGAGATTGAGAAAGAGCTTGTTTGAAATCATTAAAATGTTCTTTACATTTATTTTCCATAATTGATTTAAGGGAATAAGCTTGGTTTCTCATAACCCCCACTCCTTCAGAAGAATAGATTTTATCTGTTCAGGATTGGCAGATAAAATATCAATAGGGACATCTTGTCCGTTGGTAATATAGGAAATAGGAATTTCTTCCTCATTGATAAAACTAAGAACACTTCCTAAGCTATAAGATTCATCAACTTTGGTTATTAGAATACGATCAGGCTTTGTTTTTGATAGTACCTGGTAGATTTTTTTTAGATCAAAGTAACGGCTGGAAGCACTCAAGCATAGGTGAATTTCTTTGGATGATTTTAAAGAGTTAGTGAATACCGCTATCTCATCAATAAGGTCAGTATCTTGTTTACTGACGCCTGATGTATCGATCAAAATTAACTCTTTTTTTTTAGATTGTTTATATAATTTTTTAAAATCATCAACTCCGTATATACTTTTAAATGGTAATCGTAAAATGTTGGCAAATTTTCTAAGTTGTTCCATAGCCATAATTCTTTTAGCATCTAAACTTGCAAACTTAATCATAGAGGGCTTAGGATAATGTTTTTCATCGGTATAGAAACTTGAAGCGATTTTAGAAAGGGTAGTGGTTTTACCCACTCCTGTAGGTCCTAATACAAAGACAAAATGGGGTTGGTCATTTTTTGTTTTAACAATTCCACTAAATTTAAAAAACGATGCAATATGATCTGCTAATCTATGGTAATCATTGTTGTTGTTTAATTCATTTAAATCAAAATAGTCTGTAATTTTTTTAGCAAAATTTTGGGTAAATTCCCTATTTATTAAAAAATTATAGACTATTTTAAAATCATGGATATTCCTATTTTCCTCTGCATACTTCTTTGTTATAGAGTGAGAAATAAAATTGGGTTCCCTTGACAAATTTTTAGATGGTGTAGGAGATGGTTTAAACGATTTATAGCTATTGACTTCATTTACTTTAATAGGATTGGAGGAAGATGGCGAAATCATATTTTTTTCTCGTTGATTAATAGAAGCTACTAATGCATCCAAGGGATTTGATGAATTAACAACTTTCTCTTTATTAATATTAGCTAAATTTGCATTCAGAGTTACGGTTGGCTGAGATTTTATGGGAGTTTCTTTTATATTTGGTCTATTACGGTATTCTACACATTCGATATAATAAGCTTTTTCATCTACAATACGGAACCAACGTCTTTTTTTATGACTTATATTTCCTTCTCTTAGAATCGTGATGTCCTTATGCCCCAACTTTTTTTCAATTTGAATAAGGGCATCATTTCTGTTTTTGGCTACTGTTCGTAAATAATTTGGCATTATATTTTACTCACTACATTAATATTGAAACCTTCAGCTATTTCCTCTTTGGAAAGAATAGGTAGTTCATCAAATGATGATGTAAGAATTTTTCTTAGAGAATAGCGTATAAAACCATCAACTAATAAAATAGGACTATATCCCTTTTCCGTAGCTGCATAAATTGCCTCTTTGATCTTAGACAAGAAAGTGTTTAATTGCTCAACATTCATATTGATAACTTTTTGGTTTTTGACTTCTATTAGATTCTCTAATATTAAAAGATTAAGTTCTTCTCCTAATAACAAAACATTAAGGTTTTTAGATGAGTCGGCATGTTGCTCTGTGATTTGTCTTGATAGTTTTCGTCTAACCATTTCAATTGTTTCATTATAATCAGCTGCTTGGGATTTAGCATCACATATAGCTTCTAAAATACTTTGAATATTACGAATAGTAATTTGTTCTTTGAGGAGCTCACATAGAACTTTTTGTACTTCACCAGTACGAATATTGTTTTGATTGATTTCATGAATTAAAATTGGATTGGTTTTTTTGACGCTGTCCAAAATGATTTGAGTTTCCTTACGTCCTAAAACCTCACAGGCATTCTTTTTAATAATTTTTACTAGATGAGTAGTGATAATCGTAGGTGCATCCACGATGGTATAACCTTTCTTTTCAAAGTCTCTTCTTTCTTCAGCATTAATCCAATAAGCCTTAAGCCCAAACACTGGATCTTTTGCTGAAGGACGATCATTTACTTCCTGGGTCTCTCCAGTGTCCAAAGCCATTAATTTACCGATGACCATCTCTACTTTGTCATAAGTGACTCCATTGATTTTAATTTGATACTCATTACTGTTTAGTTCCATATTGTCAGAAATACGAATTTGTGGTATCACCAATCCTAGTTCCAAAGCCAATTGTTTTCGACTTTTCTTGATTCGATCAAGAAGGTCCCCTCCCTGAGTTCGGTCAGCCAAGGGAATAAGTTCATATCCTACTTCTATTTCTAAACTCTCCACTTGCATCCCTTCTGCGATTTTTTCAGGAGTAAATTCCTCTTCTTGATTTTTTGGAATTTTTTCCTCTTCCTCTTTTTCAGTAATTGCTTCTGTCTCACGCACTTTCATCCGATAAGCCATATATACAAATAATCCACCTAATGGGAAAAAAACTAATTTTGGGAAGCCAGGAATGAAAGCAATCAGAATTACAAATCCTCCAATAATATAAAACACCATGTAATTGCTAAGAATTTGATCATAGATTTCTTTTGAAACTTGTGATTCACTAGTGATTCTAGTGACCACAATACCTGATGCGATGGCAATAACTACTGATGGAATAGCTGCGGTTAAACCATCTCCAATAGCAAAACTGATATAGCTTTGTGCCGCTAAGGTAAAACTTTCATTATGGATCAACATACCGATGATGATGCCGCCAATGATATTAATGAAAACAATGATAATAGAAGCAATTACTTCTCCGTTGATAAATTTAGTAGCACCATCCATAGCTCCGTAAAAGTCAGCTTCTTTTTGGACGCTTTCTCTTCTTTTCATAGCGATTTTCTCATCGATAATACCAGCACTGAGATCAGCATCAATAGCTATTTGTTTACCTGGTAAGGAATCTAGGCGAAAACGTGCACTTACTTCAGAGGCTCTATTAGCACCACGGGTAATGACCATAAACTGAACAACAATAATAATGATAAAAATAACGGCTCCAATTACATAGCTACCACCGGTAACAAAATCGGCAAATGCTCTAACTACTTGTCCATTAAAGTTGATTCCTTGAGATAGAATGAGCCGGGTGGAAGAAACGTTTACAATTAAACGAAGAGCGGTACTTAATAGTAAAAGAATAGGAAAGGTGGAAAGTTCCAGGTTATTAGTAGTATTGACGACACTAATAATAATTAGTAAGGAGAATATTATATTTATGATCATAAATAAGTCAAGAATAGGTCCTGGAATGGGAATAAGAAGAATAGCAACTCCACCCAATATGGCTAAAATCAATAATAGAGATAAATTTTTACTTATAAAGCCAATATCAAGGTACTGAAGGAAGTTTCTTAAGGAATTAGGCTGTTTAATTGCTTCTGTATTTGCCATTTTTTCTTGTTGTTACCGTTAAACCGTTTGTTGATGTCGTTTCAACTTTTCTTTAAATCTATCTAAAGTAGCTATAATCTCCGAAATAGCTTTATAAAATTCCCTTGGGATATATTCATCGATTTCTACTTTAGCATAGAGGGCTTTGGCAAGAGGTTTATTTTCCACAATCGGTACATTATTATCTTCGGCAACCTTTCTGATCTTAAAAGCTACTTTATTAACCCCCTTGGCAACCATTTTGGGGGCATCCATACGCCCAATATCATAGAAGATAGCACAGGCATAATGCGTTGGATTAGTAATCACTACATCAGCTTCAGCTACTCTTTTATTCATCTCTTTTTCTTTCATTACCAAAGCCCGAGAACGTTCCCGCTGCTTTTGTTTAATCTGAGGGTCTCCTTCCATTTCTTTGATTTCACGTTTGACCTCTTCTTTCGTCATTTTTAATTTCTTTAAAAATTGGTATCTTTGAATAAACCAATCTGGAATAGCTAAAACTAAAAGGAAAAAACCTAAATATGTCACTACCTCATAGATTAAAAGATTAGTTTGTTGGAAAGAAGAATAGATATCTACCTGACTTAGTTTCCAAAAATCACGATAATAAACAAAGATGAATAGACCAACAATAGTAAAAGTTATGATAAGCTTAAAAATAATTTTTATTGCTTGAAGAAGTTGTGACTTGCTAAAAATGGTTTTTTCTTTTAGATTTTTGAAGCTTGGAGTAATTTTAGAAAAATTAATCTTCATTGCTTTAAAACTAAAAAGAAATTTTGTCTGAATCATACTAAAGAAAATAACTACAATAATAAGAATTCCAGTAAAGGGTAGAATGGTACGGATAAAAAACCAAATGTTATCAAATACCAGAAGCTGGATATTGTCATTATTAATATTAAAGTTTTGGCTATTTTCTAAATATTTTGACAAATATTTGGATAGCTCACGGTAATAAAAACTACTCATTAAGAAGATGCTGGAGAAACCAATCAAGATCATCATGGATTGTGGAAGCTCCTGGGTCAGAAAACTTTGTCCTTCTTCTTCACGAGCTTTCCTCTGTCTGGTAGGAGTAGCCTCTTCAGTTCGACCCTCATTTTCTTCATTATGAAGACAAAGGTCTAGAGGATAATCGTTCCAAATATTTTCTGGAACGATTATGCTTTTCATATATAAGTCAGATAGATAAGAATTACTATACGTGGTGATAAAGCAATGCTTTTTCGATGAAGAGTAAGGAAGAATGAAGAAAGACCAAAAATAATTAAACCAAGCTTTAGTAATGTAACAAAAAAAGAAAGTCAAATCAATAATTTTCATAATAGTTTTATTGCAATCCAGAGTACTGTTAAGTATCATTTAATCATTATTGAAACTGCAATGTAGTTTTTACTGTATTACCAATAAAGAATTTCATCGTGTCACTAATTGAATTATTAATTACATTAGAGAACAGAACAACCATAAAGGGAATGGTAATTAAAATAAACACGATACCAAGACCTATTTGAATAGGTATACCCAAAATAAAAATATTCGCTTGAGGTGCCATTTTTCCGATAATACCCAAAGTAATGCTCAGGATTAATGCAGTGGCAATAATTGGAAAAGCAATTTTTAGAGCAATCAGGAACATCCTAGTAAAATAATTCACCCCATGAGTCATCAGGCTTTCACTTCTTTCTAAAAAGTTGAATACGGGAAAAAGTTCATAGCTTTCAGTGATTGACTTAATCAGAATATGAAGTCCCCCTAGCTCAATAAATATAAGAATACCGATAATATAAAAAAAATAGCCCCAAAGAGAACTATTTTCGTTGGTCATACTATCAAAGATTTCAGCAATGCCCATCCCAATTTGGATAGAGAAAAATTGTGCGGTGAGTCGAAGAATGGCAAAAACAATGGTAAGGAATGATCCCAGCATGACTCCAACAGTAAACTCTTTAAGGAGTAGAACTATGATTTCTACAAGATTAATTTCAGTTGGCACTACGAGTTTCCCTAGCCAGGGAGTGATACATAAGGTCATTGTAAAGGCAGCTAAAACTCGGAAACGCATTAGGATAACGGAAAAAGAGAACATTGGAGCTACCACAAATAGTCCTATAAGGCGTGCCCAAGCCAGAATGAATGTGATAAGGGTATGTTGTGCAAGTCCAGCGATTTCCATAATGATAATTTATTTAGATAATAAGGGAATAACATTAAAAAGATCAATAGTATAGTCACTTAGTTGAGAGATAATATAATAAGAAAAAAAAAAGAGAGACCCTAAAATAACAAATAGTTTTGGAATGAAAGTTAAAGTTTGTTCCTGAATTGAGGTTACAGTTTGGAAAATAGCAATCACGAGCCCTACTATCACACTAAGGATTAAGATTGGACCAGCTATTAGCAGAATCATTACTACTGCTTCTCTCACTAAATCAATGATTTGTCCGTCACTCATGATTACTTAAAAATTAAATGACTTTACCATTTGAAGGGTGAGAAGATGCCATCCATCTACTAATACAAAAAGGATAATCTTAAAGGGTAGAGAAATCATAATGGGTGGTATCATAATCATCCCCATTGCCATTAAGATACTGGCCACGATCATATCAATAACAATGAAAGGGATAAATAGATAAATTCCAATTTTGAATGCAGTGGTCAGTTCACTAATAATAAATGCTGGAATCAACTCTACCATTCCGATATCGTTAGCAGACTGAGGACGTTCTTTTTTCGATAAATAGCGAAATAAGCCAAGATCTTTTTCCCGGGTTTGCCTCATCATAAAAGCTTTAATGGGGACAACTCCTGTTTCCAAAAACTGTTCAGTGGTAATTTGTTGTTGGCTATAGGGAAGATAACTTTCTTCATATACTTGTTTAATAGTAGGAGTCATAATAAAGAATGTGATAAAAAGAGCTAACCCCATGATCACATTGTTAGGAGGTTCACTTTGAAGAGAAAGAGCTCTCTGAGTGAATTTAAGGATGATAACCACCCGAATAAAAGAGGTCATCATAATGATAATGGAAGGTGCTATGGTTAGAATAGTAAGGATGAGTAATACCTGAATGGAAAGGGAAACTTCCTCATTATTTCCGGTAGAGCGAAGGCCAAAATTAAAGTAAGGGATGGAGAGTTGATTTTGAGCAAATAGATTGCCCATCAAAACCCATAATCCAAAAATCAACTTTATATATATTTTTTTAAATATTTTTATTGGATTAAACATTTTACATATCCTTGACCTTTTTCTTTAAGTTTTGGGTTATCGATATCGGAGACCATTCTCTGACATTGAGATAGCTTTTCAGTGACTCTTCGAAAAAACCTTGTTCTTGTTTTTTTGACCCTTCAAGACTTAGAATATCTAAGGATTCTCTATCTTCAATTTTAGATAGAAAGGTAACTTCTTCTTGTCCACATGCCAAAATATAATAATCATTGAGAACTTTAACGATTTGAATTTTCTTGTTTAATCCTAGATTGAACTCTCCTAAATTTTGAAAGAGATGCTGGGCAACTTTTTTTTGTTTAATCTCTTTTTTCTTGAGATAGCTGAGCAAAATGTAGGCGCCTCCACAAAAAACACTCATAACCAAAATTAATTTAATCCAAAGTATCATATATCCACTACTTTCTTCATTATTACTAGTGGGAGTTGGTTCTTTATAGTAGCTTGTATCTAAATTTTGAGGTTCAGAAATCGATTCCTGAGATTGAATTGTAGCCAAAATTTTCTTCTCATTTTTTGAACCATTCTTTATTTCATTTATGGTAGATACATTTTTACTTTTCTGAAGTGCTTCAGCTACTGTTATGTCTTGGCCATATAGATTATTGAAGGGCCAATAAAAACTTAATACTAACACTAGAATAGATTGAACTATTAGAGATCTTTTTATTTTTTTGAAATAGAGAAGATATGATTTATCTATGGTATCTATAACTTCCCAATCAGTGATTAATGTGTTTCTATTCATAATTATAATTTTAATAAATTTATCAGAAAAAATCATTAAAAAATTTGGTTTTTTAAAAAAAATTCATATAATTTAGAATTTTTATAAATTTTTCATTAAAAAAAACATATTATCAAATTTTTTTAATAAAAAAAAATTAAGATAATATGTTTTTGTTTATGATTTAGTGACTATTATATTTATTTTAAGGGATATATTTAGTCTTTGATAAAGTAAATATGTTAGAATTTCTATATCTTTTTGGGGATTCTATTGAAAATTAGCATAAATAATAGTAAGGTAGTCATTTTTTTTGGGGGTCCCTCAAATGAAAGAAATATTTCCCTAGATAGTGCCAGAACCTTTTATGATTCTATTCGCCATTATCTATGTCCTAAAAATTTAACTTTGGTCTTCATTTCAAAGACTGAAGAGTTTTATTTTCTCAGTCCCGAATGGATTTACTCTAATACCATCAATGACTTTGAAGACCTTTTTAGTGATAGCAAAAAAGATTTCTTAAATAAGGTAGGTAAAGAAATATTAGCAAAGAATTTAAAGTCCATTTCTGCAAAGTCAATCATGTTTCGGGCAGGATATAAACTTTCCTCCCGGGGATTAAATCATTTAATTGATAGTGCGGATGGTTTATTTCCATTGATTCATGGGACTTTTGGAGAAGATGGTAAGTTAACTTCCATCTTACAAAAAAGAGGCCGTAAGGCAATTTTGGGTTCTTCTCCTGAGGTTTTATACCGGTCTTTTAAAAAAAACCTTTCTCATCTTCGCTTGAAAAGTCTAGGTTATAAAATTTGTAAGTATACTCTTATTAAAAAAATAGAATGGGTGCGATCTCCTGGTAAGGTTATTGATCAAATTAAGAATTATTACAGTTTTCAGCGTAAGTTAGATGTTGTGATAAAACCTAATGATTGTGGTTCATCAGATGGAGTTTCGATGGTTTTTGAGTCTGGAAAAATAGAAGAAGCCGTGGATCATGCTTTTCTCTTCAGTGATGAGGTTCTAATTGAAGAGAGAATTTTGGGTAAAGAGTTCTCAGTTATTCTAATTGATGATAAGTTTCCACT
This sequence comes from Spirochaetota bacterium, assembly GCA_965224715.1. Lineage (GTDB taxonomy): Bacteria > Spirochaetota > UBA12135 > COTS27 > CAXSBA01. Next base: position 1,452,304 of record OZ245054.1, read on the forward strand.
TGCTCTCTTCCCTACCGAAATTGTATTGAAAAAGAGAAATCAGAAAGATGCTTTTTATTCACGACAGAAAAAATACATGCCAGGGAGTGGAGTTGAGCACATTACTCCTGCTAACTTTAGCAAGGAATTAATTGAAAAGATTAGAAGAGAGAGTGAAACTATTTTCCAGAAGTTCGGTTTCAGTGATTGGGCCCGTTTTGATGGCTTTCTTCTTTCAGATGGTTCCGTGATTTGGAGTGATCTAAATAGCATTCCCGGAATTGGGCAAGATGGTCTTCTCTTTCAGCAGAGTATTTATTTAGGAATTGATACCTTCAGTCTCTGTCGGTTTATATTGTCTAAAGTATTAAAGAAGGAAGGAAAAATTATCAAAGATTCACCTAAACATCAAACCCAACTCAAAAAGATAGGAATTTTAGGGGGGGGCTCTAGTTCAGAAAAACAGGTATCTCGGATGAGTTGGTGTAATGTTATCGAAAAACTTGATCGCTTGCAAACCTATCAATTGAAATATTTTTTTATGGATAAACAGAATAGAATCTGGTCGGTTCCTCGTCCGTATACCTTAAAGCATACTACAGGAGAAATTGAAAAACTCATCAAGAATTCATCTAAAAAGAATTCTTTTCCTTCTTATGAAACTGTTTATAGAAAAGTAAGACAAATTTTTCCTGATGTGAAACGACAGAATTTTTTTCCTCAAGAATTTTCTCTACCTGACATTAAAGAGCAAGTCAACTATCTTTTTAGTTGTCTTCATGGTGGAATAGGTGAGAATGGTTTTTTGCAGAAGAAATGTGAAAAATTAGGGCTTCTTTTTAATGGAAGCGGTTCCAAGGTATCACGTCTTACTTTTGATAAAACTAAAAATTCACAGTTACTTGAAAGTTTAGCTGATACCCATAATCGAATATCTATGCCGAAACAGGTATCTTTTGATTTATTGCTTATCAAAGATAAACTTAAACAACAAGGATGGGGACAGAAAAAAATCCAGACTTGGGCTTCCATAATATTATCTTTAGCTGATGATCCTGAGAAACTTAAGAGAGTTATATCTAATCAAAGCTTTCAAAACTTTGCTTCTATTGTTAATCGTTGTGTCAAAGAGCAAATTAAGGATAGTGGTAGTCATAACCCTCAAATGAGTCATCATAGAACAATCCTGAAAGTAACAAAATGGGATCAATGGAAAAAGGGAAAGAAGATCATTAAGCCAGCAACTGATGGATGTTCCACCGGTGTGGTTGTCTGTCATGATATTGTTTTTCATTTTCCCATATATCTTCTTTTTAATTTTTCCCGCTATCGCTATCTTCCAACAGTTCTTTTTGATAAAAAAAGACAGTTGGTCAATTCCCAAAATCGAAATGTAGAAAAACTAATCCGCCTTCCCAATGCTGGTATAAACAAACTCATTTGTGAAGAATTTCTTAACACTCGAAATAATTTTATTGAGCTTACAGTGGGTGTAGTGGGAAGGCAGGGTGAGATGGTATCCCTTCTACCTTCAAAGACGGTAGCTGAAAAACAGATACTTTCTCTAGATGAAAAATTTAATAAAGGAGTGGGGCCGAATCTAACTCCCCCACGAGAATTAAATTCAAAACAAATCGAAGTTATTCGTCACTCGGTAGCCTCTTTAGCTAACTGTATCGGTCTAAAAGATTATGCCCGTTTGGACATTTTTTATCATCTTTATAAGGAAAAGATTTATCTTATAGAAGTGAATACCTTGCCGGGACTCACTGCCGCAACTATACTTTTTACTCAAGCACTTGTGACACCTGAACTCAAGGCTCCTCCTTCAGAATTCTTAGAACAGATTATCGAATTTTCTTTATATCCCCGATCTCGTCCAGTTTCTATAATTTAATAATAATGTAAGAAAAAAGAGAGGATAGTTGAGTTATTTGAATATGACATAACTTTGATGTTATTTTTTGTTAAAAAAATAAAGGTTTTTGTAAGATGTATAATAAAATTTAATTATGCTGGTTTTGTCTAGAAAAAAAAAGCAAAGTTTAATGATCGATGATGGGTTGGAGATTATTATTATGGATATCAAATCCGATCAAGTTAAAATCGGAATTCGTGCGGGAAAAGAAATCAAAGTTTACCGTAAAGAAGTTTATGATAAAATTAAAAAAGAAATGAAGGAAGCAGTCAAGAGTCAAATTCCTAGAATTGATAAAGAGGCGACTTTGTAAGTCTTCCAAATATTCGAATTTAATTTATCCTACTAATATGTTACAATCAGTAAAAGATATTCAAACAATTTATAATAAAATAGCAGAGGCTTTTCATAATAAGGTTATCGGGCAAGATGTCATGCTTGAGGGTATGATGATAGCGCTTCTTTGTGAAGGACATATCTTGCTAGAGGGTGCTCCTGGATTAGCTAAAACGCTTGGAGTGAAAGTCTTCTCTCAGATTTTAGGTTTAGATTTTAGAAGAATACAATTCACAACCGATCTACTCCCTTCTGACATCTTAGGAACAGAAGTGTATAATCCTAAGAATGCTTCTTTCACAGTTAAAAAGGGTCCTCTCTTTGGAAATATCATTCTCACTGATGAGATTAATCGAGCTCCCTCTAAAGTACAGTCAGCACTTTTGGAAGCAATGCAAGAGTATCAAATCACCATTGGAGAAAGTACATTTCTTCTTAATAAACCTTATTTAATCATGGCTACCCAGAACCCAATTGAGCAAGAGGGCACTTATCCTCTTCCTGAGGCACAAATTGACCGTTTCATGCTTAAGATTAAAGTTGGATACCCCAATGAAGAAGAAGAGTGCCGTATTGTCATTCAAGAGTTAGATAATGACTCTAGTAAAATATCTTCCATGCTTAGTTCAACAGACATTAAAGTATTTAAGAAAATACTTTCAAAAATACATATCGAACAAGTCATCGTCAATTATATTGTTAAAATAGTGAATTCCACTCGGTATCCTGAGAAAATCGGGATTGATAGAAGTCTTATCCAATGTGGAATTTCTCCACGAGGATCAATTTATCTAACCAAAGCTGCTAGAGCTCATGCTTCCCTACAAGGACGTGATTTTGTTACTCCTGATGATGTTAAGGAAATGGCATCTCTAGTATTGCCTCACAGGATTTTAATGAGTTATGAAGCTGAAGCAATCAATGTTACTCAAGAGGATATTGTAAATCAGATTCTTACTAAAATCCCAACCCCTTAATTTTACACAGGTTATGAGCCAAAGGAGTGAAGCACAATCTCTCTTTTCTGAAGAACAGAAGCAGGCGATTAAGTCTATACATGATATAGAGATTCGTCTTAGAAAGAGAGTTAATCAAACTTTTGCTGGAGAGCACCTATCTGCATTCAAAGGGCAGGGTATGGAGTTTAACGAGGTAAGAAAATATGTTAGAGGTGATGATGCAAAAAATATTGATTGGAAAGTAACTGCTAAAACCAATGAACTGCATATCAAAGTCTTTCAAGAAGAAAGAGAGCTGGTCTTCAATATTCTTTTAGATATTTCTGGATCACAACTTTTTGGAAGTGGAGCCAAATCTAAAAAAGAGGTTGCCACTGAAATACTTGCAACCTTAACCCTGGCTAGTATTAAAAACCGTGATAAAGTTGGTTTCCTATCTTTTACCGATGTTGCCGAGCACTACCTTCCACCTCGAAGAGGGAAAGGACATGCCTTCAAGATTATTAAAGAGAGTGCTTTATTTAATCCCAGCAGTAAGAAAAGTAGTTTAAAAAATGCTCTTCAGTTTTTTAGTAAAATGCAAAAGAAATCTTCAGTTTTGTTTATCTTGTCGGATTTTCTTTTCAAAGATGATTATCAAGAAATTCTTAAACAGTTAGTTCAAAAACATTCTATTATTGTTTTCCATCTCCAGGATAGTTTTGAGTTATCTCTTCCCACACTCGGAATTATTCGGATGAATGACTTGGAAAATGGTGATTCATTTTTAATCAATACCTATTCGCGTAGTTTTACTAAGGACTATGAGATCTTGATCCGAGAAAGACATGAAAAATTAAAAATCGATTTAACTAAGTTAAAAATCAAATATTTAGCAGTAAATATTAGAGAGGACTATTTCAAAAATTTAGCTGATTTTTTTAGAAAAGAGATTATCCGTTGATGAATAAAAAATCTTTCATTGAATTCATGTTTCATAATCAAGTAGTTTTATTAGGAAATTACATGACCAAAAGTAAACGAAGAACTCCTTACTTTTTTAACTTTGGTCAACTTTATACCGGGAATTCTCTTATTCGTTTAGGTCAGTTCTATGCCGAAAAAATTTGGGAGTTGGCTAAGTTGAACGAATTGCCATATCCTACGGTTATTTACGGTCCGGCGTATAAAGGGATACCTCTTGCTATCACTACTGTATTGAATCTTATTCGTAAAGGAGGAGATGGGAATGGCATCTCTTATGCTTTTAATCGAAAAGAGGTAAAAGATCATGGGGATAGGGGGGTAATAGTAGGAAAGCCCTTGGGACCAAAAGATCAAGTGATCATTGTCGATGATGTGGTAACATCAGGACTTTCTATCGTTGAGTCTATTCAGTTGATCCGAAAACGTTTTCAATCTAAGGTTGTAGGGGTGATTGTTGCGGTGGACCGGACTGAGTTGGTAGCCAAGTCTCTCCTAAAAGATAGCAGACAAACAAATGGCCTACTAAATAATCAAAAAATGAGTGCTTTAACTTATATCACTAAACAATTCGATATTCCGGTAAAGCCAATAGTAACCTTGAATGAAGTTTTTACTCTGGCTAAAAAATACAATTTTATTACTCAGAAAGATTTTGAACGAATACTTTCTTATCTTAAAAAAAATAATTATGAAAAAAATTAAAGTTAGATTTGTAAATCATCGTATTCAAAATTTACCGGTTCATGCTCATCTTGATTCTTTCCCCGAAGTAGAGTTATATTGGGATCGTTCTGATTTTACCGGCAATGATTTGGTGCAAGAGTGTTTCTCTAATGATCAAGAAAAGATAGTTGGAATTAAATGCGGAAACAGGATAAGAGATCTCAATGTTAAAATAGATTTGTCTGATTCAGATCAGTTGGATGAAGTTTGGCAAGTAACCCTTTTAGGGACTGAGAGTAATGAAGGTCTCAATATGATTCGTCATACCACTGCACATATTATGGCTTCGGCTATTAAGAAGCTGTTTCCTGATGTCAAGATTACCATTGGGCCGGTTATTGAAAATGGATTTTATTATGATTTTGATGATATCGAGATTAAAAATGAAGATTTTAAGAAAATTGAAAAGGAGATGAAAAAAATCATTGATGCCAAAATATCTAATTTTCGTAAAGAGATAAGTCGAGAAGAGGCATTGGAAATGTTTGCAGATGAACCTTATAAAATTGAACTTATCAATGACTTTACATCTGATGAGACAATCAGTGTTTACACTATGGGAAACTTTATGGATCTTTGTAGAGGTCCTCATATTCCCCATACTGGTATGGTAAAGGCCTACAAGCTTATTAAGATTGCCGGGGCTTATTGGAAAGGAGAGTCCAGAAATAAAATGCTTACCCGTGTTTATGGTACCGCTTTTCCTAAAGTAGATGAACTCCACGAATATATAGAAAAACTCAAATTAGCTGAGGCTCGGGACCATAATAAGTTGGGGAGGAGCCTGAAAATATTTACCAGTCATGAGGCTGTAGGACAGGGACTTCCTCTCCTAACAGAAAGGGGCTCGGCAATGAAACGTCTTTTGGAAAGAATGGTTGAAGATGAGGAAACAAAAAGGGGCTATTGGTTCACCCAGACTCCCTATCTTAGTAAAAATGATCTATTCAAGATATCAGGACACTGGCAGCATTATAAAGATAGCATGTTCGTCATTTCTGAAGAAGATGAAGAGTTAGCATTGCGACCAATGACTTGCCCTTTTCATTATTGTTTATATAATTCTCAAAAACACAGTTACCGAGATCTTCCCATTCGCTATGCCGAGAACAGTGTTCTCTTTCGTAATGAATCATCGGGGGAGATGCATGGGCTCATTCGAGTTAGGCAGTTTACCTTATCCGATGGACATATTATTTGCCGTCCCGATCAAATCGCCGATGAATTTAAAAGATGTTTAGAGCTCAATCAATTTTATTTGAAAAGATTAGGATTTGATGATTACTGGTTTCGTTTTTCAAAGTGGGACCCTAAAAATAAGATAAAGTACATTGACAATCCAGTTGCTTGGGAAAGAACTCAAAACCAGATGAAGGAGATTTTGGATGCTTTGGGAATGATTTATGTAGAGGCTGATGGAGAAGCGGCTTTTTATGGACCTAAACTAGATATTCAAATGCAGAATGTTCATGGCAAGGAGGATACGGTCATGACTATTCAAATTGATTTTGGAATGCCCGAAAGATTCCAAATGACTTATGTCAACAGTGCTGATAATGAAGAAACTCCTATGGTTATCCATCGGTCATCTCTGGGTTGCTATGAAAGAACATTAGCGATGTTGATCGAAAAATATGGAGGTGACTTTCCCTTTTGGTTGGCTCCAGTTCAAGTAATGATATTGAGCATTAAACATGATGTTGTCGAGTATGTAAATGAACTCGACAAAAAGCTCAAGGCAAGTAGTATACGTTCTATGGTCAATATCAAAGAGCAGTCTTTGGGAAGGAAAATAAGAGATGCCAGAGCAGAAAAGATACCCCTAGTTATTACAATAGGTAAGCAGGAGATGGATTCAAGGAAAATTAGTTTTCGAACTTCAGCCGGGGAGGTTTTCAATGATTATTCCTTTGATATATTTATTACGATATGTCAAACTGCAAATCAAAATTATACTAAACAAGTATCACTATGAATAAGAAAAACAAAATATTTTTAAAGTTATTGCTACTTATTTTTATTCTTTTTGGTTGTTCTTCCTTATTTATTATTGATCCGGAAATCAATCAGGTGGAACGTGTTGGTTTTCTTAGCGTTTATATCAATAATCAATTTTATAACCGTAAAGATTTTAAAGAAGACTTGGGATTGGAGATGCTTGATTTCTTTAAAAAAGAAGTTACTAGTGAGAATGATTTCCTCCTTAACTTAGTTGATTACTTTATACATAAATTTGAAGAAAAGGTTATTAGTTCTGGTTTATCAGAAAATATCGAATGGATGACACCCTCTAGTTATGTTAATAGTGACTCCTATCAACGTTCTATTAAAAAAAGTCAAAACAATATAACAGACCAATTTAATTTTGATGATAGTTTCAATATTGAAAATAATTATTTTACATCGGCTCAAGGGCTAAAGTTGTTACCTCTGAATAAGATTGTAAAAAAGTTTAATGTTTCAGAAGATCAAATTGGAGCTATTAGTAGTTCAGTTAGCTATGAAGAGATCGGTAACTTTGCAGAGGGGCTTGAATTAGATGGAGTCATAATTGCCGAGATTGATGCTGGATATGAGAAACTTGACTTTTTGGAAGGTAGTAAAATAAGGCCATCAATCACATTTCGTATTCTCCTCATCGATAAAAATGGAAAAGCGGTATTAACCGTAGGTGATTTGCTCAAAAGTGAAAGGAAACGTTATAAAGGTAAAGTTGTTTCTGCAAAATTAAAAGATAGCTATATTGACTTTACTGTTGATCCTTCCAAGCCATCTGAGCTTGAAAAGTTGTCCATTTCATATCAAGAAGCTATCAACAAAGCCTTATTGGATTTTTTCAAAAGAATTAGTGATAAATGGTCACAGTCATCCTAATCTTCGTTATTTGAGATAACTTTAAATACTTGATTAATTTTCCAGTCATTTTTTTCAAAGGCAGGGGGTAGGTTTGGTTTGTTATCTTTAGATGAATTGTTATTGCCCATAACTAAGTCATACTCTGTAAGTTCTCTCCGAAGGTACTTTTTTCTTATTTCATTAAAAAGTCTCCCTCTCTCATTTCTATCTATCTTTGCTATTTCTCGCATCTTTTGGTAGATGTATTCCAATCTGGTTATTTTTTGACAAGTATCATAGAGACTCATTTCTAAACTCTTACTTTTTTTTATTTGAAGAGATCTAGTTAAGGTACCTTTTATTTTTTTTTCAGTTTGAACCTGTTCTTTAATCCATCCTTGTTTAATTAGATGGGTAGCTACTTGCTTAAAAAGTTTTTGGGCTGCATTTTCTTTAGCCTTATAAGTATAGCCGGCAATATGAGGTGTAATAAATATTGAAGATAGAGCAGTTTTATAATGGAAATAAGGTTCATTCTCCCAGACATCTACAGCATAATCAATGTGATCAAAGTAATGAAATAATGCCTTTTCATCAACAACCCCTCCTCTTGAAGTATTTATCAAAAGTTTTTTTTTATTGGCAACTTGGTTAGTTGCCAATAAAGGAAGAGTACTCTTATTGATAAAATGAAAGGTAGGGTTTAGTCCATCATAAGTTAGGGGAACATGGAGAGTAACTATATCCAAGCTAGAATGGGATATTGCTTCTTCAACACTATGGCAGAGTTTAAAAGAAGCTTGGTTTGGGGTAGTCCAGGAAGGTGTCTCGTTAGGTGTAAACAGGGGATCATAGGCAACAACCTTTATATTCAATTTTAATAATTGTTTAGCCAGACGAGAACCAATATTACCTAATCCCAATATAGCTACTGACAAAGTGGAAAGCGTTCTTTCTTGTGAAATACAATACTTTAAGATAAGAAAGAAGACATAATCAGTAACTGCAGAGCGATTGCATCCTGGGCTATTATAGAATACAATTTTCTTTTTTTTAAGATAGTTAAAGTCAATGTGATCTTCTCCAACTGCAGCAGTCCCGATAATTTTGATTTTATTTAAAAGTGGCCCCAGTACTTTCCAGGATGCATTAAAAGGGGTGGAGGTTTTAATGAAGAAAACGGCTTCATTTAATTTTTTAATTTCTCTTGCGAAGGGCTCATAAGATATTCTCTTGGCTAGTTCCCTTATACTGTCAAACTTAAACCATTTTCCATACCCTCTGAACTGCTCTTTTAGATAAGGAATACCTGCCTCTTGGAAAAAATGAATTTGAGCCATTATCAATGTTTAAGAATTGAGTTTATTGAAGATTTCACTGAAGAGAGATAGGAGGTTCCAAAAAGATTTAGATGATTTATGAGATGATATAGATTATAAACGGTTTTTCTTATTTCAGTACCTTGATCTTGGGAAACTAGGGAATGGTAACCAGAATAAAATGCATGAGGAAAAGAACCAAAAAGTTCGGTCATAGCTAAATCAGTTTCCCCATGGCCGTAATACACAGCAGGGTCAATGATAACCGGCTCTCCTTTATCACTAAAAAAAAAATTACCAGTCCACAGGTCACCATGAAGCAGTGAAGCTGGAGGGTTCCTGGGGATATACTTATCCAGGTGATCAATTAGAAAGTCTAATTTTCTAATAATCTCTGTGGAAAGATAATGATTTCTTATACCCCAGTCTCTCTGAGGTATGAGCCTATGTTTACGAAAAAAAACGATCCAATCTTCTTCAAGAGTATTGTATTGAATATTATTTCCAATGAAGGTATTTTCATGCCAACCATATTTTTTCTTTATACTTGATCTAACCTTATAAGACTCAATATGGAGTTTAGCTAGATGATAGCCAAAGTTTTTCCAAGATGTTTGGTCGACTTTTTTTTTAGATTGGGGTATATATTCCATGATCAGGAGTTGAATAGGGTGGGGAGTGGATAGATTTAAAGTTGTTATCGGATAAGGAGTGCGTATTCCAATGGAATTTTTTTTTATAGTTTCACTTAATTTTTTGAGACCCTCGAATTCTTTTTCCAAGAAACCTGATGGGCGATTTGTGTTTGTTTTGACAACAATTTCATTCGGTAAATAAGAGGACTTACAAGTATTTATACCTGAAGCTATACTATTCGATTCTAACTTAAGGTGAAGTACTTCATTTATAGATCCCCCATAAAGTGGTTCAACTGAAATAATCTTAACTTCACAATCAAACTCTTGGTTTAAAAATTTTGTTATCGTATCATGGTAAATAAAGTCCATAATAAATTTAATCATGAATTACACTAATCTAATAATATTAAAATAATTTTAGGAGAAAACAAGGAAGTCTGAGTCCAGGAAAAAAACTGAGTATATTTTTTTCAGTAGTGCTCAAAAGCTTTTTAAATCAAGATATAATTGTATAGTTTAACAATGACTCAACAAACCCTTACTTTACTCAAACCCGATGATTTTCATGTCCATCTTCGTGATGGAGATATGCTTCGCTTGGTTGCCGGTCATTCTGCTAGAAACTTTGGGAGAATCCTGGTAATGCCTAATTTGAACCCACCCATCGAAACGGTTGAACAGGCATTGAGTTATCGAAAACGTATTTTAAGAGCTATAGCTATTAATAAAAAAGGTAGGAGAGATAAGTTTTATAAATCTCATGATTTGTCCTGTCTACCACTTATGACTCTTTATCTCACTCAAAACACTACCAAATTAAGAATTAGAGAGGTAACTGCAACTGAAGCGGTGATTGGTTTCAAACTCTATCCCGCTCATGCCACCACCCAGTCCCAGTTCGGAGTAAGAGATATCGATAAGATCTTTCCGATTTTTGAGGAGATGGAAAAACGGGGAGTATATCTTATGGTTCATGGAGAAGATACTTCGGTAGATATTTTCGATCGAGAAAAAGTTTTTATTGAAAAAACTCTTTCTCGTATTATTAAGACTTTTCCAGCCCTTAAAATAACTTTAGAACATATTACCACCCGTGATGCGGTGGACTTTATTAAGAAAACATCACCTCAGGTTCGAGCCAGTGTAACTCCTCATCATCTCCTCCTAGATCGGAATGACCTTTTAGCAGGAGGGATCAATCCCCATTATTATTGTATGCCTATTGTTAAACGAAATATTCACCGTGATTATCTCCTTAAAACTGTGCTATCAGGGAATGAGAAATTCTTTTTAGGGAGTGACAGTGCCCCTCATTGGGAAAAGAATAAACTTACAGCCTGTGGTTGTGCCGGTATTTATTCCTCACCCATAATCATGCCACTTCTAGCCCAACTTTTTGAGCAAAACGGTTCTCTTTCTCTTCTTGAAAATTTTACTTCAGTTTTTGGAGCTCGACATTATAAACTTGAACCTAATCGGGAAACTCTAACTTTGGTAAAGAAAGTCATGCAGGTTCCTCTATATTATCGTTTACCTAAAACTAGAATTTCAACTCGAAGCCATCATCCAAAGTTGATTCCCTTGAAGCAAGGAGAAACACTTTCTTGGCAGGTGAAAAAATAAATCATCCCCCTACGCCACATTTTTTCAGTTAGTTGATTTTATTTGTAACTGTTTAAAACATAAAATTATTTTTTTGCAGTAGAATGTTTCTCTACTGGGTTTTAAGGCAATGAAGTTCTTGCTTTAAAATTACGTGATAAAGTGCGAAAAAAAAAATGATCCAGTCAAATTATCTATTTTTTTCTATTATTTTGGCACTGTTTTTGATATATATTTATTGTTGATGAAAAATGTTTATTATAAGGAGGCACTATCATGACACTATCAACTTGGTTCAAAAAAAACAGTTTGCCATCATTATTTGATGATGATTTTGGCTTCAGGGATAGTAATATTTTCTCTCCCAAAGCTGATATCGTTGAAAGAGAGAAAGATTATCTTATCCATTTAGAGGTTCCAGGGGTAAAGAAGGAAAACCTTGATTTATCCTTAAAGGATAATGTTCTCACCGTTCGAGGGGAGAAGAAGATGGAGTCCAAAAAAGAAGAGGAGCATTATTACTCTTTTGAAAGTAGTTATGGACGCTTTGAAAGGAGTTGGGTAATTAATGATGTGGATGAAGAAGCTATTGAAGCTGACATGAAAGATGGGGTTTTAAAAGTTCGCTTGCCCAAAAAAGAAGAGGTGATAAAGAAGTCTGAAACTAAAAAAATCTCTGTTAAATGATGATTATGTATCCATTCTTTTGAACCTTTCGAATTTTCGAAATTTTCTAGGGAATGGGTACTTATTCTTTTATTTTGGATAAAATCTCAAGTAACTCATCATAATCATAATATTCAATTTCTATCTTTCCTTTTTTATTTTTAAGAGGGTGGATGGAAACTTTAGTTTTAAGGCGATCTCGATACATCCCTTCAATTTCATAAATATTGGGATCTTTCTTCGTAGCCTTGGTTAATTTAGTTGTTTGGATTGGTGAATTCTGTTTATGAAATCGGCTAACTGATTTCTCTAAATCTCTTACTGACAAATTCTTTTTTACGGCTTGATCGGCTAAGGTAATCATCTCCTTTACGGGCAAACTCATTAAGGTTCGTACCTGACTCATACTGAGCTGATTTTCCACTAGTTTCTGCTTCACTTCAGAAGGGGCTTTGAGAATTCTCATCATATTGGCTATATAACTTCGGCTTTTCCCTAAGAAGTCGGCTAATTGTTCCTGGGTGAGATTTTTTTTATTGATAATCGTCTCATAGCTTTGGGCTTCTTCCATAGGGGTAAGATCCTCACGTTGAAGATTTTCGATAAGCATCATTTCGAGTAAATTTTCGTTATTATGATTTTTAATGAGAGCTGGTATTTCGCTTAGTCCAGCTAATTTGGCTGCCCTAAGTCGCCTTTCCCCTGCAATGATTTCATAAGTAACTTTCCCTGTGATCGACGATTTAGGATTGACAATAATCGGTTCGATAATACCATAGTTTTTGATCGAAATCGCTAATTCCTGTAGTTTTTCTTCATCGAAATGGTTTCTGGGTTGATAGGGGTGAGCCTCAATAAGTTCTATCTGAAGTAGTTGATATCCCTCTATTTTCTTAACATCCGCTTCAATTTTATTTGATATAGTTTGTTCATCTTGAGTGGATAGTGGGGGTTGACCAATGGCTTCAAATAAAGCAGATAAACCACGTCCAAGTGATTTTTTTTGTGACTTATTATTTTTACCTTTCATATCTGTTCTTGTTTACTTAAAAATTCTTCGGCTAACTTTATATAGCATTTAGCCCCCAAGCTATCGGGAGCATAGACACCGATTGGCTGTCCAAACGATGGGGCTTCACTTATTTTAACATTTCGTGGGATGATAGTTTTGTAAACATCTTTACCGAAATGTTGGACAACATTTTCTACGACTTCCTTAGATATTCGAGTTCTAGAATCATACATATTAAGGGTTATTCCTTCAATGAATAACTTAGGGTGATAAGTAGTCTTGATTTGCTTGATCGTTTTGAGTAGTTTTGAAATACCTTCTAAGGCAAAATACTCACATTGGATGGGAATTAGAATACTATTTGCGGCTACGATAGCGTTTAAAGTCAAAAGCTCCAGGGAAGGTGGGGTATCAATAAAAATGAAATCAAAGTCATTCCGAATTGTTGCGATATGTTTCCTGAGTATCTCAGCTCGATCATCTTCATTCACAAATTCAATATTAAATCCAATGAGATCTTGATTTCCCGGTATGAGAAAAAGATGAGAGTAGTCGGTAGGGATAATCGCTTGTTTGAGGGTTGCCTCACCAATGAGTACCTGATAAAGATTTGGAGAAGCATTGGACTTCCCTATACCACTAGTGCAGTTAGCCTGAGGATCACTATCAATAATAAGAATTTTCTTTGTTTGTTGTTGAGATTGTCTGGTTAGGGCATAGGCCAATGAAATAACTGTAGTTGTTTTGCCAACACCTCCTTTTTGATTAGTTACAACAATAATTTTGGACACTTTAATATCTTACGTTTGAATTTTTTAGTTTAATTATAAACTGTTTATAGATTGTTAATGGTGAAAGGGATTTAATTTCGTTTTAATTAGCTGGTCTCTTTTGATATGAAGTCATTATATCATCATTTGATGAGAAAATCGAAATTAGCCAGAGAGAAAATAGAGTGCCTTATCGATTATTTTGTAGCAGGAACTCCGGTAAGAACAATAAATGAATTATATAAAATTAATTATAAAACGATCAATCGATGGTATCTGGATATTTCAGGATTGATCATTCAAAAAAAATTATGGAAAGAGAAAAACTATATCAATTACATAGAAAACTTTTGGAACTAAACTAAGAGACATCTAAGATAGATATAATGGAATACATAGACAATAAGAATATGCTTAAAGGGAGGATCATTTACCGTAAATTACATTAAAGAGACCACCAGTTCTTAATTTTTATGATGTTTGAAGTAACTATATTTTTGTTTACCATCCCTCATTGATCGAGTATAGGGGTTATGAACAGTTCGGTTTGCGGAACCGTATTTCTTAGTTCGATATTGTTTCTATTAATAATTTGACTGGAAGGAATAATTACGAAATGTCCAATGATGTTTTTTCCGTTTATCGATAAATAAGAATGAGTGCCATCTGAAAAATGAGATGGTATAAGCAGGGCAGCTGAGGTATTTACCTGAAGGCTTGTTAGATTTCCTGATAAGAATCTTTGACGTATGAAAGGACTATAACCTGGATAAAGCAATTCATAGGTTGTAGTTCCTGCATTAAATAAAGAAATAGGTAGAACAAGTATTCCGTCGGACATATCATAGCTGTATTCACCGCCCATTGCGGGATCATTGATGTAGCCACTTGTCAGAGGTATGGTGTCTTGGACAAAGATATCGGTGGCGAGTCTATGTATTGCTTCTATGCTGTTGCCTCCGTCCTTAAGGGCATAGAGGGTGTATGAGGTATCCGGGGTCAATAAATAAGAGTCAACATCGACTACTTCCCCGTTAATGGTATCCCTATCTTTGACAGCCCTTCCCAAGTAGTTGGCGTTTGTTGCAAGACCACGTATTCCTGATCCCAGAGTGTAGCTTAAAAGAACCTTTTTTGCGGAGGAATTTATTATCCGATAAACACCTGCACCCTCCCGCATATCTTGAACAGAAGGGGGAGGGGCCGTATTGAGTTTCAGGGCAAGTTTATGGCGTCCGAGGGAAGTTATGCCATCGCCTGACTTAATGGTGAATAGTACATAATGATAGCGTCTATCTTTGTCAGGATTAGTTTTTGCCATTTCCGCTACTATTATCAAGTTTATCAGTTTAAGGGTATAGTTCACACTGGTTCCATCTTCGGCAGTTATGGTGATGAGTACCTGATTGTTTGTAACGATCAATTCATCGTTTGCTTGCAGGCCGCTTGCCTTTTTTGATATAACAGAACTTTTTACCGTTATCTTACCTGGAATTGTCTCGATGGCAGGAATCGAAACGGTAAAGGCTTTATTGGTATCAAAGGTAATGGAGTAGTCGGTACTATTGATTGTTATCGTCAGTTCTGTGATTTCAGCCTGACTGCTTGTTTTTGCTTCGTTGTTTTCGGTAACGTTACAAGCAGCAATCGAGATTGCTGTAAGTAGGATGAGAGTGAATTGTTTGAGAAGAGAAAGATATTTGAGCTGTGAGTTTTTACTTAGATAAGTTGGGGGGGGGGGGGGGTAATCTTAGTCAAGGGAGTGATTAACTCCGTTTTTTTAGTTGAATATAGTTTTTGCTTTTTTTTTAATTTTTTCATGGACATGACCTCCGTATAATTTAAATAATATTATATTATGATAACATACTAACCGTGATTTGTCAAGGGTTTTTTTAAACGGTTTCCTTGTTTATGTCTGATTATTGCAAAGTTCAGGGGGGATGATCATCCCCCTTGCTCTTTTTATATCTTATTCATTCTGTCTCTATTATCATATTGAAACTGTATGATGCTGGAAAGTGTTTTATTGTGTAAGGCAGTCTTCCATTGCTAACCAGATTATCGCTAAAACCTCTGCCGCCCACAATTGATGGGAAAATTCTTTTGTCACTGGCGGCAACCAGAGTTTGGGAAAAGATATTATGAGTACCACTCACAATGGGCAAACAATCATTTCTCGTGTTATCACAATTTGAGATTGTTATGGAATTGATTATAATAGTGAGAGAAGTGGAAGGGTTGACAGAACCAACAAGAAATAGAAAGGGCTCATTGCTTCTGATTGTAAAAGCATCTCCCGAAGCCCCGGGGGAGTCAGTGAAATCCAGAGGGAAATTGAAAAACGCGGGTCCCGTAATACCTAATGTATCCAGATTGGCAGGGGTTAGTTCGGCATCAGTGGTAAAGCTTGATAAGGAATGCACAGTATCATCATTAGTGAGCCTAACGGCATAGAGTTTATAGGGCGTGTTCGGTTGCAGCCTGGCCGCTTTGGCCTTATCAAGCAGGACAGATCCGTCTCCCCAAGCTTGCCCCCAATCCGTTGCTGCATCGAATAAATCCGTATCCATATGAAAAGACATAAGCACATTGATGGAGTTAGTAGAAAGATTTCGTACGATGGTTGCTACAGAGGATCGTATTTTTGTGGCATCAGGCTTATCTGCTGATGCGAGTCTGACTGCCAAACGATATTCTCCTGCCAAGGACACATCGGACACCTTGATGCTGAATGGGAAGATGTTTGCCCAATAGTTATCGGGCTTCAAAGACGAAACTGTATTGGTTGAACGGGCTAGTTTGTTTACTATGATTTCAGCCTGACTGCTTGTTTTTGCTTCGTTGTTTTCGGTAACGTTACAAGCAGCAATCGAGATTGCTGTAAGTAGGATGAGAGTGAATTGTTTGAGAAGAGAAAGATGTTTGAGGTATGAGTTTTTACTTAGATAAGTTGGGGGGGGGGGGGGGGTGATTTTACTTAAGGGAGTGATTAACTCCGATTTTTTTGTTAAATGTAATTTTTGTTTTATTTTTTTCATTGGATGATCCTTTTAATGAATTTTTTTAATAATATTATTATAGCATATAGTCTGTGATTTGTCAAGAGGTTTTTTTATCATAAAACTTTTATACTATAACAAAAAATTTTGTAAATTTGGCGACGGCAAAAAAGTTTACCATAATTTCCTTTTATCTAGAAAAAAAAATCAATATCATAAAACTGATTTTGTCGTTACCATATAATTTACCTTGATAAGAGGAGGATAGACAGCAACTGTGCAAATAACTGCCTAACCGAAACCCTAATTCTGTATTTTCAGGTGAGAATAGGATATTAAAGGAGTCTTTCTTAGGTCGAAAAAAATAAAAATCTTACCAAATTTAATGGGATTGTTATTGTTAATCTCATGTAAAACCATTTTTCCTGTGTTTATAAGAACATATGTATTGAATAACATTTCCTCTTCTGTTGTTTCAGAGCGGTACATATACAGTTGGTATCTATAACCAGAATCTGAAACTCCAAAAATTTCCCAGCTGTCTATTATATGTGCTATGTTACCGGCGCTCTGACCTGAATAATAGTAATAGTTTCTTTCTAAGTCTTTTTTTAATTGGCTAGATTGTAAGGGAAAAATGTAGTGTTCATCAGCATTGAGGCTAATATCAATATAGCCTTCTTCGAGAGTTGAGTCAATCAAGGAAGCATCATCATTTGTTTGTGCTGATGGATATGCCGGACTATCTGTATTGAATGTTAGGAGGCTTTCAACTTGGCTTCCCCTATCTTTCATACCGTAGATTGAGTATTCAGTATTGGGTCTGAGTACCGACTCCGCCACCCATGCATTTGTCCCTGTGGCCGGGGTCCAAACGTTATTTACATCTTTGCTGTCAAAAATCAACCCGCTACCGTTATTAAAATGGCTTGTCATACCTTGCCCTAGAATGGTATGGCTAGAGTTAGTGAAATGAGTCTTAGCAAATGTAATCATGGGGGCATTCAACCTTTGAGCGATAAGCACATTGATGGAGTTAGTGCTTAGATGACGTTTTAATGCTCCTTTTGTCATTTCCGTAGTGGTGGGGGCTGTTTTTCCTTTCTCTTTTACAGCGAGATGATAGTTGGATAGGTTTTTGTTTGCCTCAATATTGAAAAGGACATAGGAGTCCCGGACATCGGCGGCAGTCCTTTTGGGAATCTCTTCAGCGGTTACTGCCAAGATAATGTTCAAGAACAGTGTATAACTTACACTGGTTCCATCTTCGGCAGTTATGGTAATGAGCACCTGATTGTTTGTAACGATCAATTCATCGTTTGCTTGTAGGCCACTTGCTTTTTTTGATATAACAGAACTTTTTACCGTTATCTTACCTGGAATTGTCTCGATGGCAGGAATCGAAACGGTAAAGGCTCTATTGGTATCAAAGGTAATGAGATAGTCGGCACTATTGATTGTTACCGTCAGTTCTGTGATTTCAGCCTGATTGTTTGTTTCTGTTTCGTCGTCTACGGTAATGTCACAAGTAACAATTGAGATTGTCGTGAGTAGGATGAGAGTGAATTGTTTGAGAAGAGAAAGATGTTTGAGGTATGAGTTTTTATTTAGATAAGTTGGGGGGGGGGGGGGGTGATTTTATTTGAAGGAGTGATTAACTCCGTTTTTTCAGTTGGTTGTGTTTTTTTTTTCATGGTTTTAACCTCCGTATATTTGCGTTATAATATATTATTATAATATATATTCCGTGATTTGTCAAGGATTTCTCGAATATTTTTTAGGTTTTTATAATAAGCACGAAAAGCACGGTAGATCAGTACATTAAATACTTAATCTTAATTTTCAACTGATTTCGTTTTTAAGTGCAAAGTCAATTTCCATGCTTTCCGTGTTTTCTTTGATAAACTGTTCACTGACTTTCTGTAAGAATTATGGCTTACTATTAATCAAAACGCTTTGTATGTGATTATTCCCAGATGTCCATTTCACAGTGAAGATGTGATTGTGATAAATATATGCAATTTGAATGCTGCTATCGCACACATGAACTAGATCAGGGATCTTTGAGCGGAGCATTGCATCTTTGTGCTCAATCATTCCCAGCTAAAGTAATATTTCCCAATATTTGATCCTTTTACTGAAGTTATATCAAAATTTTCCCCGCTAACGGCACTTGCCGTATTGGCATGGGTGTTTTTGCTGATCATCACATATCTTCCGATCTTATTCTTAATTTTTGCTGTAAAAAATAATGAACGATCCTTGGAAGATATCTTTATAACAGGAATTCCACTTGTTAAAATTAGAGTGAGAGTGTCATCAATACCATTAGTTTGATAGTGACTATCTCTAAATGAAACACCAGTTCTAACATTAACTACTCCCACCAAGAGAAGTAAGGGATCACCTTTGCGTATTATATTGGTATACTCTATCGGCACACTGTAAAACATATTATAGTCATTGTTAATATTTGTCACCAGTGAAAGTTCCGGTTCCGCATCGGTGCTGTAGGTGAGCAGGGTGTAGACAGTGTTGCTGCCACTCGCCGCTGTGGCGTAGAGCTTGTACTCGGTCTCGGGCTGCAGTAATGCAGTATCCACCATGTCATAAGTGAGAATGGAGGCATTAGTAGCATTTGTCCATGCTGTAGTGCTGTCAAAAAGATCGGTGTCCATGTGGAAGCTAAGAAAGACATTGATTGAGGCGGTGGTGAGAGAACGCACAATGACAGCGGATGATTCCCGAATATCAGTTGCCGTGGGGACGGGGCTCTTTGCTTCGCGAACTGCCAGGTGGTATTCGCCCTCCGCACCTGCAGAGCTGGCTTTAATGTTAAAAGGAAGAATATGGGTTCGGTAGTTATCCGGCTTTAGTGCATCTTCAGAATGGTATATTATCTCTGAACGGGTTTGAACGGTGGCAAAAAGAGGAGCTTCTATCTCAACATTGAGTATATAAACAGTAGTGGAGCCGTCTTCTGCAGTAATTGTGATATCTACCTTTCCTGAAGATATTTTGAGGGTGTCGTTTGTTGCTAAACCTGATGCTTTGGAGGAGATGGTGCTACTTTTGACCGTTATTGCCGCAGGCAGAGTGCTTACATAGGGAATGGTAACAGTCGCTGTTTTATCTGTATCAAAGGTAATGGAGTAGTCGGTATTGTTGATTGTTACTGTCAGCTCTGTGATTTTAGCTTGATTACTTGTTTTTGCTTCGTTGTTTTCGGTAACGTTACAAGCAGCAATCGAGATTGCTGTAAGTAGGATGAGAGTGAATTGTTTGAGAAGAGAAAGATGTTTGAGGTATGAGTTTTTACTTAGATGAGTTGAGGGGGGGGGGGGGGGGTGATTTTAATTAAGGGAGCGATCAACTCCGATTTTTCTGTTAGATGTAGTTTTCTTTTTAATTTTTTCATTGAATGATCCTTTTAATAAATTTTTTAATAATATTATTATAACATATAGTCTGTGATTTGTCAAGGAGATTTTGTTATTGTGATACAGAAAATTTACAGATTCGGCAACGGTAAAAGGTTCATTATGTTTTTTTCTTTATATATCAACGGGGGTTCAATTATCGAACCATTAAAAAAATGAAGGAAACTTTAAGAATATGGTTAAGGAGAATCATTTACCCTAAATTACATCATTAAAGGGACTAGCTCCAATTTTATTAAATAAATTCTAAGTGGTAGTTAAATTAACCTTAGGGGTAATAAATGCAGAAAAGTCATATACTTTACAATCTGTCTACTGATAGCCGGACTTTATTTGTCTTGTGGAGAATCAGATGGCACCTCTCCACTATAGAAGTTAAATTTTTTTAGAGTATCCCAGACCCTCCTTTAGCTGTCTTCATAAGGAGAGTAAGGGAAAATTCCGGTAGGAAAAAAATTACAAAAAGCGTGAAGACATTCTCTTTGTTAGCGCTTCAATTTCTTGGTTGCCTTTGAATGATTTAACTTTAACTTCTTAATCTTACTTTCTTATAATCTTCTATATTATTCATTAGAATATGTTAGAATATAATAAGAATAAACCTATTATGATTAAAGTTAAGAAAAGACTTCCTCAGAAAAAATATATGGACCTTACTCCAATGATCGATATCGTTTTTTTATTAGTAATTTTCTTTATGACCTCCTCAAGTTTGGTCAAAATTAAAGCTATTAAAGTGGATCTTCCCAAAGCAGCAAAAACCGATACCAACATTAAAGAACCTCTTACGGTTTCCATCGATAAAGATGAGAATCTCTATGTTTTAGGGAAAAAAGTTTCAGTAAACAGTATTGAAAGTATATTGAAAACTCAAATAGAAAAGAATGAGATAAAAGCGATTGTCGTAGAAGGTTATCAAGGAATTTCCTATCAGAGAATTATCGAAATTATGTCCTTAGCTAAAAAAGTTGGAGTTGAAAAGGTTTCTTTGGCAGTTCAACAGGAATAGGGAGAAGATGTGAAGTCGAAATTGAATCGCTTTATACTTATTTCCTTATTTATCCATCTCTTACTCTTATTTCTTTTTAGTTTTCAAAAGGTCGAAACAATAAAACCCAAACCTATCACTGTAGACCTTGGGAGTAGTGCCTCTCGTTTATCTTCGTTGAATAAGTCTGGTTTGAATAGAGCAAAGTCAGTCAATACCCAAAATCATAATGAAGATCAAGTTCGTAGTGTTAGAAGTGGTACTTCTAGTACTCAAAAAAATTCTAGTCAAAAAAAAAAATCTCCATCTTTAATCAGGAATAATCCTCCTCCGATACCACGTCGTTCCAAGTTTTTTTCTGATGATCAAAGTGAAAATGATTCAATAGAGCAACAAATCATTTTAGATAAAAGTAAAGAAAGTACCCCAAGTAGTCGAAAACAATCACCCTCATCTGCCAAAGAAAAGTTAAGGTCAGGATCAGAGGTTAGTGGATTTGGAGAAACTTCGGTTTTTAGCAAGTCATCTTTCAATTCCAACAAAAAAAATCAAGCCTCCGGAAGTATTGGAAATATCAATTTAGATGATTCACCTAATGACGGAGCATCAGGTCAAGGAAAAGATCAATCAACAAGTACTACGGCTGATACAGGAAATGGCGGCTTTAAATGGAAAAATGTAGGACAGAGGACATTAATATCAAAGGATAATCTGGTTTTTCCGGATAGCCTGATAGGTAAAGGAATTGATGACGAGGTAGTTGTAGCATTCAAAGTTGCTTCTGATGGAAAGGTTTATAATATAGATTTGGTTAAGAGTTCAGGTTATCCTGAGTTGGACAACGCGGTTAAAAATCAAGTGAGGAGTTTCCGTTTCAATAGTATTCCCGATAAGAAAATAAGTGAAGCGGAATACAGTTATCTATTTAAGTTGGAAAAAAAATAATGATAAGGTTATATTTGCTGTCCTTGATTTTGCTTGTAATTCCATTTTCCTCTCTTTTTGGTTGGCAATACCCTGTTAAAAATTTAAGAATCACTTCATTGTTTGGTGAGTCTCGGGTTGATCATTTTCATAATGGGTTAGACTTTGCTGGAGAGCAGGTGATCTATCCAATTGAAAGGGGGGAGGTTATATTTTACCGTGTAGAAGATCCATTGAATGGATTTATGGGAGTCGGTAATCATATGGTGGTTGAACATCAAAATAAGATTCGTAGCTTCTATTACCATTTAGCTGATCAATCTGTGGATAAGACTTTAAAATCAATTACGAAAAATGATATTCTTGCCTCCATGGGAAATACCGGTAAATCATTCGGTAGCCATCTTCATCTAACCATTATCGACTCAAATAACCAAAGGGTATTGAATCCCCAATTATTGCTTCCGCCATTGGATGACAGAGTTAAACCGATTATTGAATCACTATTTTTTACTATCAAAGAACGTCCAAATATTTATAAAATTAAGAATCGATCTATCATCAATTACAAAAACAATATTAAACTTTATTTAGTAGCTGGTGACATCAAACCAGGATTTTCTTCAAGAAACCTTAACTTGTTAAATGCAAGAAATATTCGGAGAATAATTTTTAAGATTGACGGTCAAGTTATAAATAATTTCCATTTTGACTATCTCTCCCACCGTGGAAATAAATTGACTCTTAACAATGGTTTAGATTTTTTCGATACTTATGGACTTTCATTTAATTATTTATTGGGGGAGTTTTTTCCAAGTCAAACTATGCATAAATTTTTTATTGAAATTGAAGATTGGGTGGGCAATAAAGATAGTAAAAATTATATGGTATATTTTCGTTTATGAATTATACTTTTTCAATTATTTGATTTGCTTTAAGATATGAAAAATTTAAAAAACTATGTTAATCCTTTAGTGGAGCGATATTCTTCACAGGAAATGAATACAATTTTTTCACCCCAATATAAATTTTCTACATGGAGAAGGTTATGGCTTTATCTGGCAGAAGCGGAAAAAGCCGAGGGACTGCCTATCACGCAAAAGCAAATCGACGCTATGCGGAAGCATATCGATAATATCGACTTTAGCTATGCAAGTCGTATGGAAAAAAAACTTCGTCATGATGTAATGGCTCATGTTCATACCTATGCCAAGGTATGTCCTGAGGCTGCTTCCATCATTCATCTTGGAGTTACTTCCGCCTATGTAGCTGATAATACTGATTTAATTCAAATCAAGGAGGCTGGAGCTCTGATTCGAGATAAAATTCTTTTGGTGATTTATTATTTGAAAAATTTTTCTAGACGATATAAAGGTGTAGTAACATTAGGATACACTCATTTCCAACCAGCCCAACCGACAACTGTGGGAAAGAGAGCCGGACTTTGGCTTCAAGAATTCCTTCTCGATTATCATAATTGGGTTTTTTTCTTAGACCACCAACTCCATTTTCGTGGAGTCAAGGGAACTACCGGAACTCAGGCCTCTTTTAGAAAACTTTTTCCCAGTAAGCCGAGTGCAGTCAAAAGAGTAGAGCAATATATTGCCCGCCAGTTTGGTTTCAAAAATGTTTTTACAGTTACAGGACAAACCTATACCCGTAAAATTGACTATATGGTAAGTTCTCTTCTTTCTTCAACTGCTCAGTCTGCAGCCAAACTTGCTAGTGATATTAGACTTCTCTCTCATAAACGAGAGATTGAAGAACCCTTTGAAGAAAACCAAATCGGTTCGTCTGCCATGGCCTATAAACGTAATCCCATGCGTTCAGAGAGGGTACACTCTTTGGCCCGTTTTATTATGGCTCTACCTCAGAGCACAGCTTATACCGCATCGACTCAATGGTTCGAAAGAACTCTAGATGACTCAGCTAATAAACGTTTAGCGATACCTCAGGCTTTTTTGGCTATGGATGCGGTATTGGATCTCCTTAGCAATATTGTTTCAGGATTAACAATTTATCCCGCTATGATCAGGAAAAATTTAATGGAAGAACTGCCCTTTATAATAACTGAAAACGTTTTGATGGAAAGTGTTAAGAAAGGGGCAAGCCGTCAGAAGGTCCATGAGGTGATCCGTCAACTTTCATGGAAAGTAAGTAATGAGATCAAAGCAGGAGGAGAAAATCGATTGGTAGAACTCATGGGGGGACATAAAGACATCCCCTTAAGCAGCTCTGAGATTATAAAACTTATGGATACCCAAGAATATGTTGGCTATAGTGTAGAGCTTATAGAAAGGTTTATTAAAGAGGAGATCTCCCCGATTCTTCGAAAGAAGCGTTTCTCTAATAAGCCTTCATCTCCTTGGGTTTAAGTTAACTTTTCTCAAATAAATAATTGTTAGTGATGACTGAAAAGCTGAATCAATTAAATTCAGTCATTTTTCTTCAGGCCAGGATATCTTCTGCGCGACTACCCAATAAGATTATAAAAAAAGTTTTTAACAAACCTTTAATCGGTTATCTCTTAGACCGACTCATGATCACAAATATTCCAATCTGGGTATTATATCCTCGAAGTGAGAAAAAGGCATTTATTAAAATTCGTAATCGTTATCCTGAAATAATTTTTTTTGGAGGTAATAAGTACAATGTCCTAAAAAGATTTTTTGAGGCTAGTCAACTGTGCTCAGCTTCAAACTATATTCGAGTGACTGGAGATAATCCTTTCACTTCAGTCTATTGTTTAATGAAGTTATTGAAAAAACATATTGAGAAAGGAGCTGATCTGTCTTATTATCAAGATTTACCTTATGGCGCTGGAGTGGAAATTATCAGTCAAAAAATTCTCCAAAAAAGTTATCGTTACGCTAAAACCAACTATGATCTTGAACATGTCACTTCCTGGATTCATCGTCAGATTCAATTTCCAGGAAATAAAATAAAGGTTTACAGTACTCCAGCACCTAAAAGTTATCAACGGCCCGAAGTTAGGGTGACGATTGACACTCCTAGTGATTTTCGTTTGTTTAGAAATAGAGTAAAACACCTTCAAGAGGTGGGACTTTCTTTTTCGCTAAGCAATCTCTTAACTTTGGAATAATGGATAGTGAGACTTTAATATGTGATCGGAATGATACTTTTTGGAATGGAAGAATCAGCAATACGGAAAGGACGTTGATTAACAAAAGCAAGGTTATTTTTAGGATAATCGTTTAGAGTATTGAAATTAGCATAAGGTATCCCTTTAAAGTCTCCGATTTTGTCTTTGAGAATAATAGATGAGATAAAATATTCAATAGCTTCACCATTGATATCGACGGGAGTAGGGGACCCACTACTATTTTTTCCAATTTGGGCAACTGCTAAATTGTTGTATGTATCGGAGAGGATTTGTAACTCTTCTCTTTTAAATCCTGTTTCTCGAATAAAAATATCATCTTTATTATTGAAGTACTTTACAGTTGGCTCAAGTAACTCTAAATTACTTTCATAAAAAATTTCTGCCATTTCATATTCTTGGAGATAGAGGTACCCGGTACCGAGATTAAAGTCAACTAAGTAATTTTTCTCTTTAATATTAAGTTTTGCCAACTCTGACCAAAAGGTAATACTTCTTTTAAAATGTTTTTGACGTGCTTTCTGTTTTTCTGGATCAGAAATGTTGGGAATACTTTTCCCGATATGTAAATCAATATACCCTAAGGTATAAAGGATGTCTGCATAACGGATATTGTTTGGATCGTTCCATTCATTATAAGCGGTTGTTAGTTGTTCGTAGGAAGTTAAGTGTTGATGTAGGTTAAGAAAATTGAGTTTTCCAAGATAGTAGTTAGCCAATGGATCCTTGGAGTTGACCTCTAGGCTCTTTT
Source organism: Spirochaetota bacterium (assembly GCA_965224715.1). GTDB lineage: Bacteria > Spirochaetota > UBA12135 > COTS27 > CAXSBA01. The sequence continues at coordinate 1,478,253 of OZ245054.1, forward strand.
TAAAGGAATCTTTAGCTAAGATATTTTCATTTTTTTTAATATAAAGTTGTCCAATAAGATTAAATGCCTTTATTTTATCGTCATTCAAAAAATAATTGTTTTCTATTTCAATCAAGCCTAACCCTCTTTGAGCATGTTTAAGAGCTAATTCCGATTTGTTGATAACTTTTTCCCAACGACCTTGTAAAAGTTCTATATCATAATGCTCACCATAGCTTCTTTTCAAGTTATCGAGGATATTATAAACAATACTGACTATATATGTTTGCTCTAAGTCTGTTATCTTCTTTTCTTGTTTAATAAAACTTTTTTTTTGGTTACCTTCTTGGACGTCCATAAGATAATCTAAATAAATGCTAATTGACTCAATTTCATAAGGTTCTTTATGGTCTTTGAGCAATATAAAATAATTTTTTGCCTGGTTAAATTCATGGGTTAAAGCAGATAGAGCAACTAATTTTTGTAGGTATCTAAAGTTATTATCAGGATCAATAACTGATAAGTCTGATATTATTTTTTCTGCTTGCTCCCAAAGTTTGTGTGCTTTATCATTATCTTTTAGATTCTTCCCCTCAGTGATAAGGAGATTGACTTCTTCATTCATCTGAGCAATATTATCTGGATAGAGTTGGCGAGTTTTATTTAAAATATTCTGGGCTTTATTGAAACGCTTAAGTTTTCGAAAAAAAACAGCATTAGCTAGGAGGGAGTCTAAATCAGTTGGAAAATCATTTAAAAGTAAGCTGAATTTTTTTTCTCCTTCCTCTATCATCCCTTTTTTAGCATATGCCATGCCTATTTTTACAGTATAGTGTATGTCTGGTTTTGACGTATAGGCTTCATTAAACAATAATTCAGCATCAAGGTGACGGTCTTCTTTAATAGCTATAATAGTATTCTCATAGAGTCGTATAGGAGCATAGGTTTTATAAGCAAAATAGATTGAAAAGAACAATATCAAACAAATAGTTGTAGTAAAAATAAAAAAGAATATTTGGCGGCTCTTTTTATATTCCCTATATGTTTTCTCATAAATTTTAGATTCATGCTTTATAGTCTTGTTTCTATTTTCGAAAATTTCATAACCTTTTTTATTTAAAATTTGTTGGCTAATATTTTCTATAATGATGTCCTCATTCTTACCAAATAAAATACTATCGATTATTTCATCTTTCTTATCTTCTGGAAGGTTATCGTTTTTTAACAGATCCTGAATGAGCTCTCTGTTTTCAGTTTTAAAACTGATTAATTTTTCTTGAATTTTTTGTTTAATAAACTTTCTGTCTGTCGAATGAGTAATTGTGTCTATATAGTTATTATATAACTCTTCTTCATCTGTAAAGTATGGTTGAGATGAAACGTTTGTAGTATTTTGACTTTCTTCTTCAATTGAATGGTGATTCCGGTCTTTTTTATGGATTGGCTCTGAAATAAATTCTGGATTTTCTTTAAATAATTCCTCTTGAGAAAAATTTTTTTGTTGTGATATTTTATCAGTAATATCAAGATTCTCATCTGTGTTGATACTAGAAGGTGTTAGATATTGAGAATTATCTTTATAAGTTTCTTCTTCTTTAGTTATTTTAGTCGGGATATCATCCATTTCACTGGGCGATTTATCTGTTCGTTCATTAATAACATTATTGGTATTTGTATTATTCGTATTATCACTAGGATGATCAAAGTTACTTTCTATTAAGGTTTCCTCATTTGAATCTGATGTAGGAATGTCAAAGTTAAGGCTATCTTTTATATTAAGTCTTTCATCTAAATTGAAGAAAGGATCACTTTCATTTAAATCGGTGTATGGAGCTTCTTGACTAAGTACTTTTTCTTCATCAACTTCTTCCGAATTAGGAAGATCATTATTATCTGAATCATTTGAACTATTCAATAGTTCATGTTCAATTTCATTACTTTGGTTTTGATTAAGAGAATAGTTGGGATCAGTCTTCAATTTATAATCAATAAAAGCTATGGGTATTTCTTTATCAATGTTACTTCTGTCTTCTTTTTCAAATGATTTAGGAGAAGAATTCTTTAGATCCGTTGTAATAAGATAGGCTTTTTCTTTGTAGTCTAATTGATTGAGTAATTGGTTTTCTTCTTCATTCCCTTGCTTGGCTTTTTCGTTCATTATATATTTATGATGTTTATGAGATTAAGTCATATAACTTTTGCAGGGACTCTTCAGCAGGAAAAAATTCTGTGATTCCTTGCCTTAGGAAGTCATCTATAATAGTTTTTTTAGCTATAGCTGTATCAAGAATGGGATTACTTCCCTTAACATAAGCTCCCACTTGGATCATATCTTCCATTTCATAATAAGAGGATAACCATTCCCTAATTTTTTGGGTAGCCTCTAAATGATTTTTATCCACAAGGTCAACCATCAAACGACTTACCGATTGTCCTATGTCAATCGCCGGATAATGTCCTTTATTAGCTAACCTATGACTTAGGGTGATATGTCCATCTAGAAGACCTCGCATAGCATCGCTTATAGGCTCATCAAGATCCCCTCCTTCTACTAATACAGAATAAAAAGCAGTAATACTTCCTTTTTCTCCCTTACCTGCTCTTTCCAATAGTTTAGGTAAAAGATTAAAAAGGCTAGGAGGATAACCTCGGCTAATCGGAGGTTCTTTGAGTGAAATAGATAGTTCTCGTTGAGCTTGAGCTAAACGGGTGATGGAGTCAATCATTAACATCACATGGAGTCCTTGATCTCTAAAGTATTCGGCAATTGTATTAGCCGTAAATACATTGCGGATTCGTGATAGAGGAGGCTCTTCTGATGTAGAAGCTACAATGATAGTTTTTCTCATTCCTTCCGGTCCGAGATGCTTTTCAATAAATTCCTTTACTTCTCTTCCTCTTTCTCCTACCAAGGAAATTATATTAAGATCAGCTTGGCTATATTTGGCTATCATCGACATTAGAATTGACTTCCCTACCCCTGGGCCAGAAAAAATGCCCATCCTTTGTCCCTGTCCAACCGTAAGGAGAGCATCAATACATTTAATACCTGTGTGGAGTTTTGTATCAATCAATTTTCTTTTGAGTAGATCTGGAGGTGATCTAAAAACGGACTGAAGTGTCCCAGGAATACTATTGCCAAAATCAAGAGGATGGCCAGCAAAGTTTATAACCCTACCGATCAGTTTAGGGCTCACTGGTATTTGTAATGAATGACTAAGATTTCGGATTAAGTCCCCTACTTGTATTCCTTGGGTTGATTGGTAGGACATAAATTTCATTGTTCGATTATCGAATCCAATTAATTCCATGATAACTCGATTTTTCTCATTTCCGGATTGAACTAGCTCCACTAACTCATTGAGTTTGCATACAGGACCATCTGCTTCAATGATTTCTCCAGATACTTTTTTTACCCGTCCTATATAGGAGTGGGTATCCATGGAGTAAATCTTTTCAGTTAGCTCTTTGACTGCAAGCATAATCTATCGAGAAAGACTTTTAGTTACATCTAAAGAATGAAGGGCCATGCCTATTTTATCGAGTTGGGTTGATATTCTTGAATCAACGATAGTGAATTCTGTTTCTACAATGCATCCACCTGGTTCTACAGAGGGATCAGCTAATACTTCAACCTGTTGTAGGCTTTTTAAAGATGACAATAATTGAGACTTAAACATAGTTGATGTTTTGAGATCATCATAGTTCACTTTGATAATCAGTTTTGCTGGATCATCGATTTTGCGTAAGGCCTCTGCTATATTTTTTAGAACTATTTTTTTATCATTAGCAGCTATTTTCTTTACTACTTTCTCAACCGCAGTATAAACCATATTGACTAAATGTTGACGAATGGACTCGACTACTTCATCTTTTTTATGAATGACTTCATTGAGAACTTTTTTAAGATAAGCCTCAATCGCTTCCCTCTCTTTTTCCCCCTTTTGATATCCTTTGGTAAAACCATCTTTGTATCCGAGTTTACGGGTTTCGATCAGGATTTGTTGTTTATTTTTGTTGGTTTCACTCTCAATGGCTTCTTTTTGCTTTTGAGCTTCTGTAAGAATTACCTCAGCTTGCTTTTCACTATCTTTAATGATTTTTCTAGCTTCAGTCTCATTTTCAATTTTAGTACTTTCATAGTCAGTTTGAAGTTGTTTTTTTTTCTCTTCCCAATTAGTAATCTCTTTTTTTAAATTTTCTTTTTCTGCTTTTAACTGATCAACTTCTAACCCTAGCTTTTGTATTTCTTGTTGAAGGAGTTCTTGATCATGAGATAGATTATCATCTTCTAAGTGTAGCTCAGGACTGGGAGAGGCATTGTCAATTTCATTATTCACGAATGGATAAAATATATTGTCCGAGATTACTGTATTTTCTTTAGAAATAATATACTTACTGGTAGCCATAATGAAATAATAATATTTATTGATGAGAAACTTAGTTTAAACAATAATATCGTTTTGTCCATAATGGGAGATAATAATTTCTCCATCTTCTTCCATTTTACGTATAACTGAAACGATTCTTTGTTGAGCTTCTTCTACTTCACTGAGCCGAATGGGACCCAAATATTCAATATCATCTTTAATGATTTCAGCGGTTCTTTTGCTCATATTACGGAAAATTTTATCTTTTACATCTTCATCTACTGACTTAACGGCTTTGGTAATATCTTGATCTTCAATTCGACGGAGTATTTTTTGAACTGATGCATCATCCAAAATCACGATATCTTCAAATACAAACATTTGTTTCTTGATTTCTTCTGCTAACTCTGGATAATCCTCTTCTAGAGAATCGATAATTGACTTCTCAGTAGATCTATCAGCTAAGTTCAATATTCTTGCAGTACTACTAACACCTCCAGGAATGGTGAAGTCTTCGGTATTGATTGTTGCAAGTTTTCTTTCTAATACATTTTCAACTTCACGAACAGCATCAGGTATAATCCTGTTCATGGTTGCGATACGTTTGGAAACTTGAACTTGTAAATCTGAAGGTATTTGAGAAAGGATTTCAGCTGCTTTTTGAGGCTCTAAATAAGCTAAGACTAAGGCAATAGTTTGGGGATGTTCAGTTTGAAGAAAATTTGATAGATGCTGATGGTCAATTTTTCTTAAGAAGTCAAAAGGTCGAAGTTGTATCGAAGAGGTAAAACTATCAATGATTTCGGCAGCTTTCTCTGGACCTAAGGATTTTTCTAAGATTGAAGTGGCATAGTCGATCCCTCCTTCCATAAGATATTTTGATGCCGATAAAGTTTCATAGAATTCTAATAATACCATTTCACGTTCTTCGGATGTCACCTGATTAAGACGAACAATTTCATAGCTGACTCTTTCAACTTCTTCATCCTTAAGGTGTTTGAGGATTTCTGAAGCTAATTGATTTCCAATACTGATAAGAAAAATTGCAGCTTTCTTTTTTTTAGATATGGTTTGGTTCTCTTTAGTCCGATTGGCTGATACCATCATAATTTTTTGATTCCTTATACTTTTTAAATTATATTATGCTTCATTGTCTTTAGCAAGCCAAAGTTTGATAACTTGAGCAGCATTTTTTGAGTCCTTTTTAATCATATTCATTAGTTCTTCTTGAATTCTCTTAAAACTTTTTTGAGTATCTGAATAATCAATTTCTGTTTCCATGGACTCAATATCAGAGAGAATCTGTTCACGTTGAATAGAACGCATCTTCTCCATTTCTTTTTGCTTTTCTTCTTTGTATTCTAGATACAGTTTATTAAGTTTAATAAATAAGATTATAACGAAAATGAGTAGTAACAGAGATATACCTCCATAGAAGGTGTATTGTTGTAGTTTTTCATTAAAAATGATATCTGAATCTTCAGATATAAATTGATTATTTCTGTCAAAGGCAATATTTTCAACAACTACCTTATCCCCCCGGGCAGAATTATAGTTAATACTCCCCTTGATGAGCTCTTCGATTTTTTTTATATCTATTTCATTCATAGGGGTATATTCACGCTTTACCATTTCATTTTCAATGATTAAGTTGCCTTCGTCATCCCGAATCTTTGACCAAGTTCCATCTACAGTAATAGAAACAGATTTTTTTTCAATTTCCATGGCATCATCAATTTGTTTAATGACTTGCTCGCCATTGACATAATTATTGATTTTTTCATCTTTGTTATATTTGTTTCTTCCATCTAAACTTTCTTTATATCCAGGAGGAATATTGGGCTCTTGTCCAGGTGGACCTTCAGGAATAAATCCTAAGCCCTCAAAGTTTTCTGTGGTTTGTTTTTCACTGACTTTTATATTCTCGACTACTATTGAATCATCATAAGGTAGTCCAGGGGTTTTAGATTTGATAACAATAGGAAGAATTTTTTTTTGGTCGATAGTCTTTCGATTAAAATTCACTTCTACGTCAACAGCTACTCGGTATCGATCAGAGCTAAGAACTCCATCTAGTGCCGATTCGATTTTATTCTTAATTTTACGAATTTCACGATCTTGAATGTAACTTTCTTCTAAAGCCTGTTTGATATTGTTTTCATAGTCACTGTCTTTGAAATTATTGATCTGATTACCGTTGAAATCGGTGATTACGATATTATTGGGGTTAATTCCATCAATCCCTCGGGCGATGATATTTTGTATTCCCTGAATAGTTTTTTTACTCTTTAAACTTTCATAATAACCTTCTGCAGGACGTAAAGTTACTGCAGCACTGACATCTTGGCTTCGTTCTGTGTAGAGAGTTTGGGGGGGAATGGCTATCGTAACTTCTGCAGTTTCAACCCATATTAGACTCTCAATATGTCGTTTCATTTCACCTTCAATAGCACGACGAAGCTTGATATTACGGTCAAATTCAGTAGTAGTCCAACTCTCCATATCGAAAAGTTCCCAGCCCTTGATATCGTTTGGGAGGAGATCATTTTGGGCTAAGCTCATTCGAATACGTGCTCCGGATTCTTCGTTTTGAACCAAGATAAACTTGTCATCAACAGTTTCAAAAAGTTCTCCATTCTTCTGTAACTCAGCTGTAATAAGTCCGTAATCTTTTGTACTTAGGGGTTTTTTGAACAGGTAAACATATTCTTTATTTGTAGAATAGTCTATAGAAAAGACAATAAATCCAATAACAGCAAAGAGAATACCAACGAGAATACTTTTTTGTAAAATCGTTAGTTTATTAAAAATTTGATTGAATTTATTAAAGAATTCTTTAATTTTGTTTGACATTTTCCCTCCTATGCCAAATAGTTGATTAACTTTAACTAAAAATTAATTCTATTTATTAAATCTTCGTAATAAAATTAAAAATCTATACCAGTTTTTTATTAGAATATACAATATTTTTTTATTTTTTAAGCAATTAGTTAGAAAGTTATTGGTAATGTTGGTTTGTATATTTAATAATGGTTGTCTTTATTTAGTTTAGTCCTTTTATGGTAAGAAAATATAAAATAAGTAATAATAATAAGTGATAAGCAGAAGAAAAAAATTAGAGAAGACAGCAATTTATTATTTGAAACGGAAGTCTCTGAAAGTTTTTTTTTCACGTTCTGGTTTTGGTATTGAGTGATAGGCGGTAGACGTATATCAATAATGACCTGGTTTTTTTCTGAATATCCCATGTTGAGAAAAAAATTTTTTTTTTCTACGATAAATTTGTTTTTAATGAATGAAAAATTAATATTTTCCAAGTTATGATTTTTTTTTTCGAGTTCTTTGAGCAAGGACCACTTTTCATTAAGATGATAAAATGAAAGAGGGGAAAAGTAGAGAAAGTATCCGGAAAAAATAAAGAGTGTCCAAAGAACTAGGAAATATTTTTTTTTCATAATTACTAACAAGTGCTGTATTCAACTTATTGGAGCGACAAATAGTTAATGAATGAGTGGAGATGGCGGGAGTCGAACCCGCGTCCATCAGGCAACCATAAAAACATCTACATGCTTAGTTTCTTGCTTGATTTCAACGAACACATGTTCAAGAAACCCAACCTATGCTCGTCTAGGTTTTTAAATTTTCGGCAAAACAATCAAAACCTAAACTGTTTAACCTAAGACACACAAATAACCGTCTATCCCAAGCAGTGCCCTCTTGAGAAAACGGGCAACTTAAGATTAAGCTGCTAATGCAAGATTGTTATCTGCAGTTGTTACGTGTATCGTCACGTTGGGCGACATGCCATTTTTACGTCTGTTCTGATGTCGAAGCCGTTTCATCCCCATGTTGAATTATAACATAGGATTAGGGAGCATTCGTATTTGTAATATTGACAAGATGATTGAAGCCACAGCCAATTGGATTAAATAGGGCATAATGATATTTCTTATAATATTCATTGATGTTGTTGTTATAGCCGTTTTCAATGCGGATGATAATAGAGTTATTACAGTCATTGCGAAAGATTGAATAACTCTGTCCATCGTCTATCGAAGTCGAATTATTGGAAACTGTATTCCATGGAAAATAATTAGTTCTATTGATAAAATTACTGTATCCAGTATTCTTTGTATTTATGTTAACAGAATCCATTTCAGTGATTGTATCTGCCATTTCATCATTGTAGTCTAATATCATAATGTTAGTAATTCTATCTATAGCATCTTGTGATGTAAAATTAAAGATATATATTCTAGAAAAATTAATATTCACTTTTTCATTATCACTGCATGAAATTAAGAAAAATAGAATGATAAATGAAGCTAAAATAGTTCTCCAAAAGATTGATAGGGTAGACTGATTATTGGTATGCATACTTGAGTCAGTTTGGTTTAGATTAAATAAATTTTTATATAAGTAATGCACTTTATATATTATGCTTTAATTATAACATTAAAGTAAATTATTTTTTTAAAAAAACTTTTGTTATCTTCTTATAGAAAATTATAGACATAATAAGTTTTTATTAAAAAACTATAAGAAAAAAGCTAAAATTTAAGATATAACCCTTGGTACTTTTGAAATAATCTCATTTAATAGTAATTCTAAAGAAATTCCGTTTTCCAATTTTCAATAAATCACCCTCTTTTAATTTAATCGTACTTTGAGGGTCGGTGAGTTTTACATCATTAAGTCTAACTCCACCTCCATCAACTAAGCGGCGGATCTCGGAATTGCTTTTAAAAAGCCCGGTCAGTTGAAGAAGATTACTTAGTTTAATCTCAATGACATCACCCTCTCCTTTAATCTCTAATCTCGGTAGGTTATCGGGAATTCCGCCTTGCGAAAAAATACGGATAAATTCTAATTTCGCTTTATCAGCTGACTCCTTATCATGAAATATCTTTACGATCTCATGTGCCAATTGAATTTTAATATCCCGGGGATTAGTCCCTTTTTCTATTTTTTTTTTCATCTCTTCAATTTCAGTAGTTGGGATGTCGGTAACTAAATAGAAATAACGGCTAATCATTTCATCAGGAAGAGACATGGCTTTACCGAACATCTCTTTAGGGTTGTCTTGAATTCCAATGTAATTACCTAAAGATTTAGACATCTTCATTTTCCCATCTAGGCCTTCTAATAGAGGGAGAGTCATCACTACTTGAGAAGGCTGTCCATATTCTTTTTGCAACTCACGTCCTACCAATAAATTGAAGAGTTGATCAGTTCCGCCTAATTCCACATCCGCATTCAAAGAAACAGAATCATAACCTTGGATTAAGGGATAGAGGAGTTCGGTAATGGTAATTGACTGCTGGTTATGATATCGATTACTAAAGTCTTCTCTTTCTAAGAGGCGGGCTAAGGTATAACGTGAGGTAAGAGCAATCACATCCCTGAATGTCATCGAAGACGACCATTCACTGTTAAAACGGATAATAGTTTTTTTAGGATTAAGGATTTTAAAGATTTGTTTCTGATAAGTTTCGGTGTTTTTTTTTACTTGTTCTGGAGTTAGAGGAATTCTTGTTTTGGTTTTTCCGGTTGGATCACCAATCATTCCAGTAAAATCACCGATTAGGAAAATAATTTCATGTCCTAGGTCCTGAAACTGTTTGAGTTTTTTCAATACTACAACATGGCCAAGATGAATATCTGGTGCAGAAGGGTCAGCTCCTAGTTTTATTTTAAGAGGACGACCTAACTTTAGTTTCTCGATTAGCTCGTTTTCAGAAACGAGATCGACCACTCCATGTTTAAGTAAAGTTAAAGTTTCCTCAAGGTTAGAGATGGGAAAGGGGATGTGTTTGTTCTTCATTAGCTACTTTGTGCAGATTGTTTTAAAAAAATATCGATGAAAGGGTCTAAATCTCCACCCATAACTCCGGCAACATTAGTTGTTTCATATTGAGTTCGATGATCTTTTACCATATTATAAGGGTGAAAAACATAGGAACGAATCTGACTTCCCCATTCAATTTTCTTTTTTTCCTGTTGATTGGCAGAAAGCTCTGCTTCTTTAAGATCTTGATAATGTTGATAAAGCCTGCCTTTAAGAATTTTAAGGGCAGTTTCTTTATTTTGTAGTTGACTTCTCTCAGCTTGACAGGAAACTACAATATTGGTAGGGATATGGGTAACCCGTACTGCAGAATCAGTAGTGTTGACATGTTGCCCTCCTGCACCACTGGCCCTATAGGTATCGACTCTAACCTCATTAGGTTTAATAATAACTTCGGTATCATTGATAATTTCTGGAGCTGAACTTATTGAGGCAAAGGAGGTATGTCGTCGTTTATTGGCATCAAATGGAGATATTCTTACCAAACGATGGACACCTGATTCGTTTTTCAGAAGACCAAAAGCATAATTTCCTTTAACTAAAACAGTAGCCGACTTGATTCCAGCTTCTTCCCCATCTTGATATTCCAATACATCCCATTGAAAACCTTTACCCTCACTCCAACGTTGATACATCCGAAAGAGCATCATAGCCCAATCACAGGATTCGGTTCCACCTGCTCCAGAATGGATAGTAAGATAGCAGTTGGATTGATCATTTTGATCTTTGAACAGACGGAGAACTTCCAAACGATTGAATTCCTTCTCTAGCTGTGATGTTTGTTCTTTAATTTCAGAAATAAGTGAGTTATCATTCTCCTCTTCCGCTATTTCTAATAATGTGACCACATCAGTTAAATGGCTTTTAACTTTTACCCAAGGTTCATAAATAGATTCCAGTCGGCTGATTTTCATATTGATCTCTTTCATCTTTTCAAAATTTTGATAGAGATTCGGATCACATTGCTCTTGTTTTAATATTTCAATTTTTTTGTAGTACTCGTCAAGGTCTATAGAGGAGATAGAGGTATAAATTGACTCTGATAAGCGATTAAGAGTTTCTTTTTCTTCTGGATACATTGAAAAAAACAATTAAGAGAACTGATGGAGCATTGCCTCAAGATATTCGTTGGAATCAAAGGGAGATAGGGCTTCTATATTTTCACCATAAGTAAAAAAAAATATGGGTAATTGCAGCTCATGTGAAATAGTGAGTAGGAATCCACCCTTAGCTTGAGTATCAACTTTGGTGAGGATGATACCATCTAAGCCAATTTTTTCTGTAAATACTTTGGCCTGATCCACACTATTCCGGCCTAGAGTTGCATCCACCACCAGAATTTTTTTCAAATCAGTATGTTCGGAAAATCTTCCCAGGATACGCATTAATTTGCCAAGTTGTTCCATAAGATGGGATTTATTTTCTAATCTTCCGGCGGTATCGATAAGACAGATGCTTTTTGTTCCTCCCTTAGCTAAGGTTGCTTCCACAGCATCGTAGGCCACTGCTGCAGCATCGGAAAGATGACCTTTATTTACAAGTTGGGCTTCAGTTTTTTTTGCCCATTCCTCCAATTGAGGGATTGCAGCTGCCCGGAAAGTATCTGCCGCTGCAATCACAACCGAATAATTTTGTGCTCGGTAATGATGAGAAAGTTTGGCTATGGTAGTGGTCTTCCCTACTCCATTAATCCCGGTTAGGCAAAGAACTGGTACCTTCTTTTCAGCAAAGGTTAATTTATGGGGAATGAGAAGTCCTTTCAGAATGCTTTTCAACTCTTTAATAGCTTCTTCAATGTTTTTGATATTTTTTTGTTTCAAAATATTTCGGAATGAAGACACAGTTTCTATGGCAGCTATTGCTCCTAAATCGGCCTTGATAAAGGTTTCCTCTAATGTTTCAAAAAAATTGTCATTGATTTCATTACGAACAAAAAGCTGCGACCAGAAACTTTTCCTGTTTTCTAAGCTATTTTCAGTCATTAAAGACGACGACTTTTCAGATAAGACTGGAGAGGAATATTTTTTCTTTTTTCCAAATAAAAAACTCATGATACTCATTATAAATCCTTTGTATATTTGATCTCTACATCACCTCTATGATTGAATGTGGTTTCAATGGGTGCATGCTTATCAAACACATCAAGAGTATGAAAAATCAACATTGTGATGAGAGAAATAATCCCTCCCGAAAACACTCCCAGACCAATGGCTAGATATTTATTATACTCCTTGGAGTATTGATCACGTAAGGCCTGCTCGTCCGAAGAATCAAAACCATTCTCTGTTAACTCTTCAATTTGTTTTTGGGAACTGTTTTTCTTGTCTTCCAACCTCAAAGTATGAATGAAAATACCAAATGAGGCAGCTCCAAGACCCAATCCAATAGCTCCAAAGATTTTGGTATTACGACCATAGTCCAGAAAAGTTTTTCTCCAAGAGTTCTTGGGTTCATTTTTTTTTATCCCAAAGCTAAGTGAAGTTCGAGTACTAGGCTCTACATTGATCTTAAAATTCCTAGTTACATAGTTACTTTTGGAAATTCTAACAAAATATTCACCAGGAAAAAGTTCATCTGAATAACTTGATTTATTTTTACCTATTAATTTTGAATTGAGATAATAGTCTCCTTGAATACCATTGTTGATATTGATATCTAGAATCCCTTTTTCTTCTGATTTAAAGAAAAATTTGGTTTGAGTATCTGATTTATTGATCTCAATATTTTTTTTATTAATGGTATTGTCAGAGTTAGCTTGACTAACATTTTGATTTGGATACCAAACTTCATAGACGTATTTCCCCTCTACCCATTGCGATAAGGTTTGAGGCATAGCTCCAATAAAACGATCATTGAGACGCAGAAATCCTCCAGTAGGTTGGGACGAAAATTGAGTATTGAGAACAATGTTCTTTTTTTGGAGAAAACTCAGAATCAAAACATCCAATTGTTTTATTTTTTCACGAACATCACTGCTAGAAAATTTTTTATGATAGATATGAGTGATCTTTTTTTCATAACTATGAATAATATAAAGGCTTAACTCCATCTGATTGCGTATAACCTTGAATGATCCAAAGACAAAATAATCTATGTTTTTTTGACTGAGAATGTTCCCTAAGGGGGCATCATTGAGCCGGTAAAGTTTTGGTGAGAGAATGAATTTCTTTTTTTTATTTTTATCTATAGGGTAATAGTCCTGTCCATCTATGGTAGTAGGGAGAAATAAATCATTACTAACGAAATATTTTTTATAAGGGACCAAAATTCTTGGATCAAAGTACAATTTGGGATCCTCCTTGAAAATGTGAAATACATATTTTCGATTTTCTTGATTGATGGAATAATAAGCTACTTTCTTATTGGTTAATGTTAAAAATAAATTCAGATCCTCAGCATTAACTTGAGTTTGATTGGTTACGATATTTGTAGAGACCATTTCCCCCAAACTGGTTTGGTTAGTGATAAGATTGGTTGTTACTGTAAAGAATAGGGTACCGTTAGTTTCATTTTCGTTGGTCAATTGGGTAATAAGTTCAATTGACTGAATCGTTCCTATTCGAAATACTTCATCCATTAATTGTGGATTTTTTTCGGCATCGGCAAAACTGATCTCTTTTACCAAGTAACTATCACTAGCCTTTTTAAGAATGGGAATAAAATCATTGCTTGGACTTTCAATGCTCTTATTGTTTTTAATTCGTTCGGCAATGATTCGGGGAAGGGAAGATTTATAACTATCATAAATTTCTTTTCTTTGTGGACTTAAATTTTCAAATTCTATAAAGGCGATAGTACGACTGTCTTTGTTCTCTCCATAAATCCATTTGATTTTACTTTTATCTTCGGTTTTAGTCCGCCCGGCATAGATTGGGAATAGATAGTCCTGAACAAGCAATAATAAAATCAAAAGTGATGTTCCTTTCATGCCCCTCAAGAGGCTACTCTTTACATTCACTTTAATCATTTAACAAAATAATTTAATTTTATTATTAGCCAAATCTATGATTAGCGATCTTTTAGAATATTGATAAAAGCAGCTTGAGGAATACTGACACTTCCGAAAGCTTTCATTTTCTTTTTACCTTCTTTCTGTTTCTCCAGAAGTTTACGTTTACGGGTAATATCTCCACCATAACACTTGGCGGTAACATCTTTTCTGATTGCGGAAATCGTTTGTCGTGAAATAATAGTTGAGCCAATAGCTGCCTGGAGAGGGATTTGAAACATGTGACGGGGTATTTCATCTTTTAACTTTTCTAAGATAGTTCGGGATCGTGAAACTGCCTTATCTTTATGAACCATGAAACTAAGTGCATCCACGGATTCTTTATTGACTAAGATGTTAACTTTAACAATAGTGTTTTCTCGATACTCCGCTAAATCATAGTCCATAGAAGCATATCCTTTACTTAAAGATTTAAGCTTATCATAAAAATCGAAAACCACTTCCCCAAGAGGAATTTCAAAAACTCCTTCCATCTGGGTCTGATCCAGATACCGGAGATTTTTTTGAATACCCCGACGTTCTTGCACTAGTTGCATAATATTTCCTAAATAAGTTGAGGGTGTGATAATGTTAACCAACATGTAGGGCTCTTCGATTTTAATGATGGAGTTGGCTTCGGGGAGTCTAGATGGGTTATCGATTATCACTGGTTGAGTGGGAGCCTTCTTGAGATAGACGCGATATCTCACTGAAGGAGAGGTAAGAAGGACGGTGACATTAAATTCACGTTCGACTCTTTCTTGAAAAACTTCCATATGAAGAAGACCGAGAAAGCCACACCTAAAACCAAATCCCAGAGCTCCAGAATTATCTTTTTCATACTGTAGGGAAGAATCGTTTAGTTTTAATTTTTCGATAGCAGTTTTTAGATCTTCATAATCGTTACTATCCACAGGAAAAACTCCACTGAATACCATTGGCTTTACTTCGCGATAACCGGGGAGGGGTTCTTGACAAGGAAAGGTAGCATTGGTAATGGTATCTCCTACTCGGACGTCAGAGATAGATCGGATACCTAGAATAAGATAGCCGACTTCACCTTCTTCCAAAATTCCTGCCTTTGTTCGTTTGATTTTGAGATAACCAACTTCTTCTACTATATATTCCTGACCAGAAAAAAATAATTTTACTAGGTCTTTACTTTTGATTCTCCCAGAAAAAACTCGAATACATAAGATCACTCCACGAAAGCTGTCATAGAAGGAATCGAAAATCAGAGCCTGAAAATTATTTTCATCGGAATGTTTACGAATAGGGGCTGGGATAATGTCGATGATCTTCTCCATAAGTCTGTCAATTCCAATTCCTGATTTAGCGGAAATAGGCACAATGTTTTCAGAATCAAGGCCTAGTTCATCAACAATTTGTCTAGTAACCCTTTCAATATCAGCTGCTGGAAGATCGATTTTATTGATAACTGGGAGGATTGTAAGGTTATTTTCCATAGCTAAAAAGAAATTGGCCAGAGTTTGAGCTCTCATCCCTTGAGTGGCATCAATCACTAGAATAGCTCCTTCACAGGCAGCTAATGACCGACTTACCTCATAGTTAAAATCAACATGTCCAGGAGTATCAATCAAGTTGAATATAAATTCTTCATTTCTTTTTGAAGTGTAGTGAATTCTTACAGCAGCACTTTTAATCGTAATTCCTCTTTCTCTTTCAATATCCATACTGTCGAGAACTTGTTCCTTCATCTTTCTTTGTTCTACGGTCTGGGTTCTTTCGATAATCCGGTCCGAAAGGGTAGATTTCCCATGATCAATATGAGCAATAATACAGAAATTTCGGATTGAATTCAATAAAGACATGTTTATTCGGAGAAATTGAATTCAACTTTGAGTTTGGGATATTTAGCGACAATGACAGAGGACTTTACCAATTCTTTTAGGGAATCAGTAAAGGCCTTTTTCTGTTTTTTATGAAATATTTTGTTTTTTGATTCATTGATCGCTAATTCATATGGAATATATCCTTCTGTAATGATATCATTTACCTTGTAAAGGGATATGCCTTGATTATCTCGAATGAGATCACTGACTTCACCTTTAGATAAAGATCTAAGTATTTTCAAATTTTCAATACCGATGCCCAATTGCTGAAGATCAACCCATCCCAACAATCCTCCTGTAGATTTGGTGACTTCATTTTCACTATACTTTTTCGCACCTTCTTCAAAGGTAATCTTTTGAGCAGTAATCTCTTCTTTAACTTTGAGCATTCGGTTTTGAACTTGGATTTTTTCTGAAAATCCAACACCCTTTTTCAAAATCATAGTTAAGACAGATAAGTTAAAAAGTGGCGCCTTTACCCGAAATAAAGTTTCCCGATTACGTTGATAGAATTCTTCAATTTCACGATTATTGATGGGTGGGGTAGATATCAGTCGAGTTGAATAATATTGGAAACTAAGTTTTCGGCGGATAATAGTTTGGTATTCTTCATAACTAAGGTTTTGAGAAGAGGTAAGAATAGAGATGAAATTCTCAATGGAACCCAGATTATTTTTTTCGACAATGGTATTGACATAATTAGAGATATCGGAGTCTTTTATCGCCAAATTATTCTCTCTCAACTTACTATCAATCAACTTATAAATAATCAGGTTTGACATGATCATCAATGAATTTTCTGAGTCAAAGCCAGCTTCAGGACTTTTCTTAATTAATTCGACTTCAAACTCAAAGTCCAATTGAGTTATAAAGTCATCGTTGACTATATAATATATCTGTTCAATGATCTCAGCAGAAACACTTTGAAAGTAAAAGATAAAAGAGAGAATCAAGAGAAACTTTAAGATTACTTGTGTTGAGAGTTTCCGCTGACTTTCTTCTTGAGAATTTTTTTTTTTAAGAAACGCTTTCTTGCTTGTTCCTAATCTCATCCATTATATTGTATCATTTATTAGCCTTTATAATACTTAAAACCTATAACTATATAAAAAATGTAATGGATATAGAATTAATCTATATCGCTGTCAAAATCTTACTCTAGAAAATTTGGAAGTAAACTATTCTATAATATTAGTTATGAATAAATTTATACCTAACAAGGAGATGTAACAGACAGTCTTTATAAAAATAAATTTTCAACAAGCTTCCGTTGATTCGTAATCCCGTTAGCTTCAGAAAAGATGAAGAGAAGAAGTACAGAAACCCGAATTCCAAAATGGATAATTTTTTCATAGTTTATGTTATAATTAAAATTATATATTGGGGATGTAGCTCAGTTGGGAGAGCACAACGCTGGCAGCGTTGGGGTCGTCGGTTCGAACCCGATCATCTCCATTTTTCAGTTAATTTGTGAAGCTTTGGAAAGAAATTAAAAAAAGTTCTGAAAATTTTCAAGAAAAAGAACCCAATCTTAAAGAATATCTAGTCAAGTCGGTGAGTTCTCATAACTCGTTAGTAGAGTCTCTTTCATATATTCTCTCTCACTCCATAAATCCTGATTTGGAGATCAGATCGGAAATTCAACAAAGGATGAAAAAAATATTAGGTGAGAAGGCTATTCTTAATCAGGTTATCTGTGATCTTTATGCTTTTCGAGAGCGAGACCCAGCATGTCGTAACTATCTCAGTGTTCTTCTTTTCTATAAGGGGTTTCAGGCCCTAGAAATATATCGGGTTTTTCACCGACTTTGGAAAAATAAGGAAATAATGCTCGCATTATACCTCCAGTCCCTTACCTGCAAAACCTATGCCATCGACATTCATCCTGCTGCCCGGATTGAGGAGGGTGTTTTCATTGATCATGGCAACAGTATTGTTATTGGGGAAACTACTGTCGTCGGAAAAGGCACATCCATACTTCAGGATGTTACTCTTGGTGGAACTGGGAAGGATAGGGGGGATCGCCATCCTAAAGTTGGAAAGGGTGTTCTTATTGGTGCTGGAGCCAAGGTCATGGGAAATATCAAGATAGGGGACTATGCTAAAATCGGAGCCACTAGTGTGGTTTTGAAGGATATCCCTCCTTATAGTGTGGCTGTAGGAGTTCCAGCTCAAGTCATTGGTAAAGGTAAGTCAAAATCTGTGGCCCAAAATATGGATCACAGTTTGGATGGCTGCTAACTGGCTAAGGATAATCAGATCAAAAATAAAGATGGCATGTAGCAAGTTATCAGCTTATTATAAAAAAGTTCTCAAAAAAGTAAAACTGGCAATCTCTACATTGTCATTGTTTTTTTTGAATAAGTCAGCTGCATTTTTGAGGGTACTGCCGGTGGTATAGATGTCATCTATGACCAAGACTCTTTTATTATCAAAACGATGGTGAAACTTAGGAAGATAGAGGTATTTTTCCTGAACCGAAGTTTCTCTCTCTTTAGCACTAAGGCCATGCTGGGCAGACAGGTAGCTTCTCTCATTGCGAACGATCACCTTAGTCCAGGGTATCTTAATATTATGGGATAGGCTTTGAGTAACTTTGGTTACTTGACAAAATTCCCTTTCGTATAATCCTTTCTTACCTAGTGGAATAGGGACAAATACATCAAAAGACTTTAAATAGTTTTTTAACTTTTTTAATGTCCAATAAGCTACGATAGGAGCGTAGCTACTATGGGGTTTGAATTTAAAATCGTAGATCAATCTTTGAGCCAAACCACTATTAAAGAATAACGATCGGTTTTCTAATAATGAGCTGGTTTTATCGATACAATTACCACAAATATTATTCAATTGGGGCTTTAAGGTGCTATGATTGATTTTGAATGATGGTTTTGTAACTTTTTGGAGAGGCTGAAAACATTTTCGACATACCCTAACTTTTTGAGTATTTTCCAATTGAACCACACAGCGTAAACAGATACGATTAAAATCATTTCCAGAAAGTTCTTGATTACAAAAGTCACAGGTTGCAACAAATAGATAATGGAGTAGGGGAGATAGCCAGCTCATGATTAATTGTTTCGATGATGGGTATAGAATACCTTTTGAGACTTTGATAAATTTTTCTCTTGATAGCGAGAGGAAGAGAGATAGAAATCTTTCACTGGTCCGATACTGTTGATTGAGTTGTCGGTAGTAGTAAGAGGAATAAGAGGTGTAAGGATTTGATCAATAATTTTTTTATGATAATGATACAGATTTTCGACATCGGTAGCAGTATGGAAGCTACCATCAGACATCAATCTATCTTTACTTAAAGATACAAATTCATTTGAAATAATTCGCCTTTTAATATGCTTTTTCTTGGGCCAAGGGTCGGGAAAATTCACCATTATTAAACTGAAAGTAAAACAGCTAAAATCATACCTCAAAAAATCCCTGCCTTCCCCATGATAGAACAACAGGTTATGACGGTTTAAATTTCCACTCTTTTTAATATTGATTAATGCCCTTTGAATACAAGGAAGGGCAATCTCAATACCAATGAAAAGAAATTCTGGATAACGACTAGCTAAGTCAATAAGAAATTCTCCAGTACCGGAACAAAATTCAACTATAATGGGCAGAGTGAAATCAATATGAGGATATTCTTTTTGAAGTTCTTTTAAAAAAAAGGGATTAACAATAATTGAATTTTGAGATAATTTCTCTTTATAAACTTTATAATTGATTTCGAACTGCTGGTAACGTGCCTTAATTAAATATTTTTTTTCTAAGTCCGGAATAACTAATATAGGACGAAGACGACAGGTGGAATAGATCAACTGTATTTTTTAAATATAACAGAGGAGTTATGACCTCCAAAGCCAAAAGAATTTGACATAACATAATTAAGCTCAGTTTCAATGGGTTGAGTATTGATGACCTCAAGGTTAAGTTCAGTGGTCTCATCAAAGTCAAAGATATTGATATTCGGAGGAATAATGTTATGGGTTAGAGATAAAATCGAAATAATTGCTTCAAAGGCAGAAGCTGCTCCAATTAAATGACCGGACATAGATTTTGTTGATCCTACATAATAGTTCTTAGAGTTTTCTCCCATAAGGCGTTTAATAGCCTTTGCTTCTGCTATATCTCCAAGAGGCGTTGAAGTTCCGTGAGCATTGATATATCTAACATCTTTAGAGGAGATTTTTGCATCATCAATAGCATTTTTCATAGCTCGATAAGCTCCATCACCATCACTACAGGGCATGACAATATCATAAGCATCTCCACTCATTCCCGACCCTACTAATTCACAAATAATATTAGCTCCTCGACTTTGAGCATGTTCTAAACTTTCCAATACCAAAATACCAGCACCTTCGCCCATAACGAAACCATCTCGTTCCTTGTCATAAGGTCGAGAGGATACTTGAGGGTGGTCATTAAAATTTCTTGAAAGAGCCCTCATGCTATCAAATCCGGCCATGGATAGAGGCTCGATAATTCCTTCGGTAGCACCAGTAATCATCACATCAGCCATTTCGCTTTCAATTATCATCTTCGCCATAATGATAGAATGATTGCCGGTGGCACAAGCGGTTTGCAATGAAACATTAGGACCTTTAATATTATGAATTATAGATAAGAAACCTGCTGCCATATTCCCAATGAAAGAAGGAATGTAAAATGGGCTAATTCTCTTTGCTCCTTTGTTAAAGAAAATACCAGCTTGATTTCTGTTAACATGCATACCCCCAATACCGGAGCCAATAGCAATCCCTATACGTTCGGATTCATTGGCAATGTTTAGTCTAGATTGATCCAGAGCTTGAAGAGTGGCAGCTTGAGCGTAGTGGATGAAGGGATCAAATCGTTTGGCCTTACTTTTTACCCCATCTGGATAAAATGACATAGGTTCAAAGTTCTTGACTTCACCTGCTACCTTAGAGCCTAAACCATAATGATCGGGATCAAATGTGGTGATTCTTTCAATTCCACTAATACCTTTGAGAATTTTGTTCCATGTTGTTTTAATATCATTTCCTAATGGATTAATGGTCCCAATACCAGTTACAACAATCGTTTTTTTCCTATCGATACTCATAGATATAATTTGAACTTTGAACTCATTTAAGATTTATGACTAATACCAATATTTAACATTTTTTAAAATTGATGTTATTTCATTAAAACAGGAATAACCCTACTATTAGATATGTCTAAATAATTTCAAGTTATAGAATTAATCAGTAAAAATTAATCCTATTGTTAATGCGGAGTATCAGCCAATCTTTTTTTCAATAACATTGATCGCATCACCAACGGTTTTGATTGTTTCAGCTTCATCATCTGGAATCTCCACACCGAATTCTTCTTCAAATGCCATGATAAGCTCAACCGCATCAAGTGAATCAAGTCCCAAATCTTGAAAACTTGATTCAGGTTTGATGTCATCTCGATTACAACTTATTTTTTCAACTACAATATCTTTTATTTTTTCAATATCTACTGCCATTTTTCACCTCATATTTTCTAAATTTTTAAAACTGTTTAAATTATTATTACATTGAAAGACCACCGTTTACCGATAAGACCTGACCAGTAATATAATCTCCCCCCGGTCCAGCTAAAAAACATACTGAAGATGCAATATCTGATGCTGTACCTAGTCTTTTAAGGGGAATCTGTTGAAATAATTTTTGTTTCATTTCTTCAGTTAGAGTAGCAGTCATATCGGTTTCAATATAACCAGGAGAAACGACATTAACGGTAACATTACGGGAGGCGACTTCTCTAGCCAATGATTTTGTAAAAGAGATCATTCCCCCTTTAGATGCTGCATAATTAGTTTGTCCTGGATTTCCGACTTCTCCTACCACTGAACTTATATTTATAATTTTACCACCGGTTTTAAGTATACTTTTTAAAAAAGTTTTAGATGTTAAAAAAACCGATTTAAGATTAATATCCATGACTGTTTGCCAATCTTCCTCTTTCATCCGAAGGATTAAATTATCACGGGTAACCCCAGCATTATTTATCAAGATGTCCAATTTGCTAAATTCTTCAATAATAGCTGTATAGGCCTTTTTTACATCATCTTCTTTTGACATATCACCGGCAATACCTTTAACTGCTACCGAATATTTTTTCATTAGAGTTTCAACAGTTTTATCAACATCAGCTTGGTTACGTGAATTAATAACTATAGTGGCTCCTTCACTGGCGACTTTCTCAGCAATTGATAATCCAATTCCTTTAGTGGAGCCAGTGATGAATACAACTTTATCCTTTAATAGCATGGATATAATTATAACTAATTTTTCTAAAAAAGATTAAATCGACTTTTTAATATTATAACATCTTTTATATAATTTTTATTTAGTATCCTTCAAAAAAAGCTCTATTCGGCGGTTTTTAGCTCTCCCAGCAGGACTGTCATTAGGAACAATAGGGCGATATTCACCATATCCCCTAACTTCAAAACGTTTTCCTGGAAGCGATTTTTCTTGGGTAAAATAATTCAAAATACTTAAGGAACGAAACACAGAAAGTTCCCAATTATTGGAAATCTTGCCTTGATTTCCTTTGAATTTCACATTATCGGTATGGCCATGAATTTGAAGATTAAAGTTTGGGTTTTTGTACATTAAAGTCACTACTTTGTCTAGAGTAGTCTTACCTGTCGGAGTTAAATCAACTTTTCCAGGAGAGAAAAAAATCTTTTCTCCAAAAATTATTTGTAAACCGTGATCTATCTCTCTAGCTTGAATATCATTATTTTTATCTAATTCCAATTCTTTTATGACTTTCTTTAAACTACCTGAATTTTTTCTTTTATATTCAATGTTGAAAACAAGGTTATTAACATTTTTCCCTATAAAAATCAAAGTATTGTTACGGAGATACCACTTCCCATTGTTCTCCGATTTATAGTTGAAAAATTCCCAATCTTGGGGTAATATCCAAGCATAAGTCAAATGGCTAAAACCATATTGTTCATAGCTAAAACCATAATTGCCGTTTAATTCTTTAACTCCATCTTCATTTTTATAGCTATAAATTCCGTCTTTGATTGAAAAAGTTTCGTTATTTTTGATTGAGATACCATTCTCAAAGCTACCCTTTATAATTGTTCCATAACTTCCCTTAGAAAAAGTAAAATAATTATATAGTGGGCTTGATTTATCGTCCCAATTATATTTTATTGGATTAAGATAAAGAAAATTATCAAGAAACTCATCCAATTTTATATTTTTTTCTAAAGACCAACCGGTATTGTCAAATGGAGTGCGGATGGTAACAAAACTGATGTAATTGGTTCCGGAATTCTCAATAATAACAATTTGCTCACCGACTATTTCATAGTTCTCATATGTTTCAGAAATTGATTGATTTTGAGAAAATATTTGACGAGTAAGTATTATTAGAAATAAACTTATTAATAAAAAGATATTTATTCTCTTTCTTTTAAACATAAGCTATAATAAGAAGTAAAGATGCTTTTTTATACTATTTTATGATATATTATCATAAAAATAAGACTAAAAATATAGTTTTTTTATAAAATATTAAATAAAAACATTTTTTAAAACATAAAATTATGAATTTTATTGTAAAATTTATTTTATTTGATATATTCAATTTAATAATTGTTTTGTATTAGTAGATTTTTGAAAGTCTATGTACAATTCTATTTCTATGCTAATGGAGTTTGATTTTGTTTAAGATGAATAGAGAAATAAGACAAAGATTTAAGAAAAATAAGTATATCTGGACTATTTTAGTATGCTTTATAGTTTTTTGCTTAAACTATACTATAGCTAATCAATCTAGACCACCAGATCTTACCAAAATTATCAAAAGTGGAAAGTTACGAGTAGCTATGGTTTCTCAGGATCAAATTCCCTTTTTTTTCTACCATAATGGTAATTTAGTAGGTACTGATGTCGATTTAGCTAAGGGCATTGCTGAAGCTTTAGGAGTTGAACTTGAAATATCAAGGAAAGCCAAAAGTTTCAATGCCTTGATACCTCTAGTTATAAATGGGGAGGTAGATATTGTTATCTCAAAACTTAGCCGGACCTTAAAACGTTCCCAGCAGGTAATTTTTAGTAATCCATATTTTAGATTTCATCAAGCTTTAGCATTTAATCGAGTGAAATTGGCTCCGATTGCTGGTAACGACTATGAAATAAAAAAATTAATCAAAAATTTTACTGGAAAAATTGGGGTAATTGTCGGATCATCATATGTAAATTATGCTAGGCTGTACTTCCCTAATGCAAATATCGTTGAGTATCCTAACTGGGATGAGGTAGTAAGGGCAGTTGTTAAAGGAGAGGTTTTGGCTGCTTATCGTGATGATTTTGAAATAAAAAAAGCCCTTCAAACTAATCCTGATCTTAACTTGTCAATTAAATTAGTCGTTTTAAAAGATCTTCCAGATAATATCGCAATGGCTTTTAATTACTCTTCGTTAAGTTTAAGAGATTTTGTAAATATATATCTTGAAAGGTCTCAAATTCCTGCTATTAAAGATATTTTTCTCCGCTATAGTGATGTTTTTGAAGCTAATAAGATAAATCTTAGTGAATAATATTTGTTGAATAGAGGTTATTATGAGTAAATTTAGTTTTTTAAAAAATCCCTTTGTAGTTACTGCTAGTATTGTTATAGGTGCTTTGATGGGTTTGAAGTTTCCAACTTTGACTACTATTTTAGCTCCATTTGGAGATATGTATCTTCATCTTCTTCAAATGGTTGTAATACCTATTTTGATCTCTTCAATTGTTGCTAGTACTGGTCAACTAATGCTTGCTTCTAATAATAAGCTTATTAAGAAAATTCTTATATACTTTTTCATCGCTATTGTTTTTACTAGTGCCTTTGGTGTCATAGTAGGTGTTGTTGGACAACCTGGTAAGAATCTCAGTCAAGAGAGTCGAGAGGCATTAGGGGAATATGTTAAAGTTACATCATTTTCAGAATCCAAAGCTTTGGAAGTTGAGATTTATGCTGATTTGGCAGAAGAAGAGGTTGAAGTTAATCCGATCATTGATTTTATAACTAGTATCATTCCTAATAATGTTTTTAATTCTCTTTCAAGTGGAAGTGCAATGGAAGTGGTTTTTTTTACTATTTTGTTAGGGATTTCTATTGGTATATTGAATACTAAGGAGTCGAAAGACATACTTTCGTTATCATCGTCCTTATTTTTTTCTTTCCAAAAAATTATGAATACCACCATTTATTTTCTTCCGTTTGGATTGATGTTTTTGGTAGCTAATCAAGTTAGGGAAGTAGGGCTGGGCTTGATTTATCCCATGCTAAAACTTATTGTAGTGTTTTATGTTTCTGGATTAATTTTTCTGACCATCAATATCTTAGTGATTAAGTATAGAAGTGGTACTAGCATAATTACAACTATTCGTGCAATCAGTGAGTCGATGACGATTTCTTTTTTTACCCGAAATAGTTTTGCTTCAATTCCAGCTACAGTAATGGGATTAGAAGAAAATCTGCATTTTGAACGATCTACATGTAATCTTTTGGTTCCCTTGGGCATTACTTTAGGAAGATATGGAAATATTTTTTACTTTGCAGTTGTATCTATTTTTGTTCTCCAACTCTACGAGGTAGATTATAGCCTTATAGATATTGTTATTGTTTTCTTAGGGTCGATTTTAGCTGGGACTGCGACCTCAGGGGCCACTGGGTTTTCTACCCTTCCTTTAATATCTATTGTGCTGGTTCCTCTAGGAGTCCCAGTTGAAGTTGTTCTCTTATTATTATATGCAATTGATGCTATAGTTGACCCATTAAGAACTCTTCTTATTGTTCATGTTAATACTGCTACGACTTCTTTAATAGCTGATATCTATCTTGACGCAGATAAGAGAAAAAGAAATAT
Source organism: Spirochaetota bacterium (assembly GCA_965224715.1). Taxonomy (GTDB): domain Bacteria; phylum Spirochaetota; class UBA12135; order COTS27; family CAXSBA01. The sequence goes on from OZ245054.1 coordinate 1,504,192, forward strand.
CTATAAAGAAACAATTGTCTAATTATCCAAAACTAAGAAATGAAATCTTTTTTTAAAAAAACAACTATTTCTTTAAAAACAACATTAACCTCACTGATTGTATTGGTAATTTTATTTTTGATGGTTAATATTTTATATTTTGCTTATCAAGGCAACAAATTTGCTTCATTTAAGTTGACGGAAAAGTTGATGTACCAAATTTTCGCAACAACTGTTGAAAATCTTAATTCATATTTTGAAACTTCTACAATGAGCTTAAATGATTTAGAATTTACCCTCAAGGAGAATAAATTTGATTTACAGAATAATTCAGATGAATTTTTAAGCTATTTAAGAAAAATCTTAATTATCAACCCCATTATTACAGGTGCTTATTATGGTGACGAATGGGGAGATTTCTACATGGCTAAAAGAATGCCAGATGGTAGTATAAGTTACCGTTTGATAAAACGAACACGTGATACTGTAAATACTCGTTGGTTACATGCCAATCCTTCTTTTAGTAAGGACTTTCCTAACAGTAAGCTTAGTATTGAAAAGGGTTATGACCCTCGCAAACGTCCATGGTATAAAGCTGCCCAAAAGGCAAAGAAAAAGGTTTGGACTGACCCCTACATCTTTGCCTCTGATCGTCTTTTAGGAGTTTCAGTTGCCACTCCAATTAATCATGGATCTATGAAAGGTGTCATCGCCGTTGATTTTGGATTATCGGAAATTAATAACTTTATAAAAAATCTTTCGATTAGTAAAGTCAGTTCTCTTGTAATGTTTGATAAAGACAACAAGATTATGGCTTATTCCTCACCATATAATAAAGTTAATAGAATGTATAAAGAAATAGAAAGGGAAGATGGTAGTCAATCAATAGATCTTTTGAGCGTAGCTGATGTTAGTGATAATTTGTTGTCAGAAATTTATTCTACTTATGAGTTTAGTCTGAGTGATTTTGACAATATACCGTATAATTCTCTTTATAATAATTTATTCGTTCAAACAATACTAGATCTATACTTGAGAATTTTTGTTTATGATGAACGTTTAATAGGAGAAGATAAAGAATTTTTCGCTCAATCAGGTGAAGAATATAGTCAAGAGTATAATAGTAAAACTTTTTTTTCCACTTATGATTTTTATGGTGAAAATTATCTTTTCATGTTAAATGATTTTAATCTTTCTGATACCTTTCAAACTAAGTTGGGCATCGTTATGCCGGAAGCAGTAGTGGTTTCTTATCTTCATTATACTTTCCAAATTATTTTATTCTCTACTATTATCTTTGTAGTAATTAGTTTAGCTATTGTTATTACTATTATCAATAAAAGTATTTCAAAACCTATTTTGAGTCTTTCTCAAAAAATATCTGGTATGGTTAATAATTTTGAGTTGGACCCTTTTGTAAATGGGCAAACTAATTTAACTGAAATACGTCGTATTAGTGGTTCTATTGAGAGTGTGCGTCATGCCTTGATTTCATTTAAAAAATATTTACCTAAGGAAGTGGTGTCTGATCTAGTTAAGTCAGGTCAAGAAGCTGTAGTAGGTGGGGAGAAAAAAGAAATTACCATTTTTTTTTCTGATATTGAGGGCTTTACAAAAATAGCTGAAGAGAATCCATCCGATGTCCTTTTTAAAAAGTTAGGAATTTATTTTAATATGGCAGAGCATTGTATTACCAGGAACAAAGGTATCATTGATAAATTTATTGGAGATGCGGTGATGGCAATATGGGGGACACCACATCCTATTTCTAATCATGCTGCTAGTGCTTGTTTGGCAGCTTTAGAAATCAAACAAGGTTTAATAAAATATAATAAGAAATTAGAGATGGAAGAGTTCCCAATATTTAAAACACGAATAGGAATTCATACTGGGATGACACTCGTGGGAAACCTTGGATCAGAAAATCGCCTAAACTATACATGTATTGGAGATGAAGTGAACTTTACCAGTCGTTTGGAAGGACTTAACAAATTTTATGGTACCCAAATTCTAATAAGTAATATTACTTTACAGCATGCCAAAGAGTTTATTGAGCACCGTTTAATTGATCGAGTTGTTGTTAGAGGCAAGAGTCAAAGAATATTGATTCATGAAATTGTGGCTAAAAAGGGAGAACTATATGGGAATGATCGAGAATTTCTAATAAAATATAAAGAGGGAGTCAAGTTTTATTATGAAGGTCATTGGGATGAGGCGATATCTTCCCTATCAGTCTCAGCTAGTATTAGACCTGAAGATTATGTGACTAGGATGTATTTGGATAAAGCTAAATCATTTGTTTCCAGAAAAATAGAAGAAATTAGTTCAGAAGAAATATCTCTTAATCGTAGGGGTGATAGGTAGAATGAAGAATCGCAGATAAGGAATGAAGGTAATCGGTATTGTCGGAGGAGTAGGGCCCTATGCTGGTTTAGAATTCAATAAATTAATTTTTGATGCTACACCTTCAAAAATAGACCAGGATCATTTGGACGTGGTACTGATTTCCGCATCTTCAAAAATAGAAGATCGAACTCAATATATTTTAAATCAAAATACAGTTTGTAATCCTGCTGAAGCTATTTTCGGTGTTATCCTTAATTTACATAAGGTCGGAGCAGATCTTATTGCTATCCCTTGTAACACTGCACATTCTCCTCCAATTATGGATGTTGTTATTGATAGAATTAATAAAGCTGGAATTAAAGTTAAACTGGTGAACATGTTAGAGGAGACATTTAAATACTTAAAGATCGGCTTCTCAAATATTCAACGGATAGGGTTACTGGCTACCAGAGGAACCTATCAATCTAAAGTTTATCAAGCAATTTCAGATCGATTTGGAATTGATTTATTGATTCCAGATGAAGAAAAAATAAATCAAGTTCATACTTCTATCTATGACCAAGAATTTGGTATAAAAGCAAAATCGAATCCCGTGCTTCCCGAAGCTATTGAAATTCTTAAGTCAAATGCAGAAGAATTAATTTCGAGAGGAGCACAAGGAATTATTATGGGTTGTACTGAAATTCCTTTAGCTCTAAGTGGGATTAAAGTGACTTTTCCATTACTAAATCCCATGGATATCACTGCTAAAGCTTTAGTTAAATTAGCCCAGTCCAGCTAATCTTTTTCTAATTGACAAAAAGTTTTAGCAAGGTTAAGATAACAGTTTTTTTGAAATATTTGGATTGGCTATTGTTAAAATAAGGGCTAAATCTTAATGGCACAAAAGAATAACTATATCGTCAAAAAGAATCATGAGCAGAAGAGAACATATTGTCGTTGTTGGCGAAGTGACTTAAAGGTTTTTACAGGAACCATCTTTGCCTTGGAAACAACTCTAACTTTATTTTAAATATAAATAATATAATGGATTTACATGAGCTTTCCCCTTACTATTACCTATTTAATCAACTTATTGAAAAAAATACTTATATTGAAGTGGAGGTGTTGGTTGATGTAGATGATAGGGAAAGTGTAAGTGATTCAGTACTTATCAAGGATGTTTATTATGGGAATGGGAATTTACTGGTTAAATATTTTTCTAAGAATTTTCAAATTATTTTAGTCGTTCCTCATTTTTATTTCAAGACAATATTATCTAGATCAATCTCAGAATTTCTAAATAAAGATACTTTCTCTAAATTGCTTAGTACTCAGAATAAAAAAAAATCTATAGAAGATGAGGCATTATATCCTTCAGAATCACGTTTTTCAGAAATGACAAACTTAGAACACTCCTTAAAAGGCCAAAATTCATCCCAATATTTTAATGAAATAAATACCGGTGTAGAGGGTAAGTTTATTTTTACTATTAGTACCCTAACTAATCGATTAAAACAAATGATTGTAAAGAATTTTTATTCTATTTGGGTTAAGGGTGAAGTGGATGATTCTAAATTATCTGCTAATGGCCATTTATTTTTTAATTTAAGAGATGAAAACTCCAGTTTATCTTGTGTGATATACTTTCGACAACTTAATAAATTAAAATTTAAAATTGAGGATGGAATCGTATTCGAATGTTTTGGCAATTTAACTCTTTATGAAAAAAGAGGGATTTATCAGTTGGTGGTTGAACGTTTGACTCCAGAAGGGCAGGGGGATTTTAATCTGGCTTTTAAGCAACTTCAAAGTAAATTAGAAAAAGAGGGTCTTTTTTCTCAAGATCATAAAAAACCAATTCCCCGTTATCCTCAAAAAATCGGTATTATAACTAGTGTTAGGGGAGCAGCTTTATACGACTTTCTTAAAACTACCCAAAATGAGTTTTCTAATCTTAGCATGGTAATCTTTCCATGCCTGGTTCAAGGTGAGAGAGCTTCTGAAAGTATTACTAAAATGATTGGTTATGCGAATCTGCTCAATCAGGAACAAAAAATGGATATTGATGTATTAGTTATTACTCGTGGAGGTGGTTCTAGTGAGGATTTATGGCCCTTTAATGAAGAAATAACTGCAAGAGCTATTTTTAATAGTAACATCCCTATTATTTCTGCTATAGGGCATGAGGTAGATTGGACAATCGCCGATTTGGTAGCTGACTATCGTTCAGCTACTCCCACCGCTGCAGCTCGATTTATTTGTGAAGGAATGAAGAATTTAGAGCAAGAAGTATTTCTTCTGACTCAATCTTTAAGAAAAAATATGCGACTCTATTTAGAGGGAATTAAGTACAGGGTAAAAGCATTTTCTTTAACGAGATTTTATAGCTTAATTAACTCTATGATAGAATTTAAAGGAAAAGATGTAATTGACCTTAATCGTCGTTTATTTTTTATGATTCAACAAATTCTTTCAGAAAAAAGCCATTGGATGTCGATTATTAATGTACGTTTGGATACACTTTCTCCACAAAAAGTTTTTAATAGGGGTTATATGGTCGTTAAAAAAAATAATCGTTTGGTTTCAAATTTATCATCACTTAGCTCTGGTGATAAAGTGGAAATCTCTTCCTATTCTGATTCTCGACAAGCAGAAATAATATAAACTTATGTTTAAAAGTATTATTTCGACGAAGGTATTGAAAAGTGGTCATATTTATGCTCTTCCAAGGGGAGGGTATGTAGTTAAAACCAGTAAAGGTTTGCTTCAAACCGGCTCGCCACCTGAAACAATTAAAGATTCAATTCTGTATATTGATGATGTACCTAAGATTTTTTGTGTTGGTGAAACTTTTTTTAGCCCCAATAAAGGAATAAATATAGCGGAGTTAGAATTCCCGATCTATTATAACTTTTTTATCAAAAAGAGAAAAACTATAATAATTGCCAGTAAAAAGTCATGTATGATTCTTGAAAAAATCATTAAGTTGATACTTTTTGGTGAAACCACGATTCGGGTGGATAGGGATTACAATCCTAAAAGCAAGCTACCGATCCCTGATATCAAAAAGGAGATATCTTTTTTCCTCAATTATAGTTTTGAAGATATAGTGGAATTTATTCATCTTGACAAAAATAATCAATGCCTCCTGGGAACTCAAGGGGAGGTTAAAATCAAATATAAAAATAATGAATTCATAGTTATTGATAAAGGGTTTGAACCAAAAATTACTGTAAGAGTTCCTATGCTCAAATATTCCGGTTTTTATCAAAATTATCATTACCCATCCTCTGAGGTAGTATTTAATCCTCCACATTTTGGAATGACCTGTTTAGGTGCTTCACATGGTTTTGATCCTAATGACAATACTTCAGGTTTTATTTTCTGGGTCAATGGTGCTGGTATTTTAGTTGATCCACCAATAAATACAACTGATATCCTTAATAAAGTGGGAATTAATCCCAAATTATTGAGTTCTATGATTTTAACTCATATTCATGCAGATCATGACTCTGGTTTTTTTCAAAAAATCATAGAGGAAAGTCGGATTAAAGTATATACAACTCAAACAATTATGGATATGTGGTTAAGAAAATATTCACTGATAACGTCTTTGCCTGTGGCAAAAATTAAACATCTATTCAATTTTATCCCAGTGTTAATAGATAAGCCTATTAATATTCTTGGGATGGAATTTATCTTTCGCTACATGATTCATTCGATTCCTACTATTGGCTTCACTATGAAAATGCGAAATAAAAAAATTACATTCAGTTCCGATCATTTAAATGAGCCAGTCTTTTTTAAAGAACTTCTTGATAATAAATATATCAACAAGGCAAGATATCATGAACTTATGAATTTCCCTTGGGATAGTGATATTATATATCATGAAGCAGGGATTCCTCCTCTCCATACTCCAGTAACATTTTTAGATAGTCTTCCTGAAAAAATTAAAAAAAAGGTTTCTCTTTATCATATATCTAAGAGCAGTGTCCCACAAAAATCAGATCTTAAAAGATGTGAACCTGGAACTCAACATAGTTTGACCTATAAAGTAAGACAAACTAAAAAGGATGCTAATGATCGACTAGTAGATATTCTTTCTCAAAACGTACTGATAAAAAAGTATGGAATAACATATGAAAAATGTCAAAAGATATTTAAGGTAAAAATATATAAAATAATCAAATTATCGATAGGAGAAATTTTATCTTCAAATTTTCTCCAAAATAATATTTGTCTGATTGTTTCAGGTGCTTTGGGATTAGAGAATCAACAAAGTAAAATTTATAAAAAAAACAATAGTGTATATAAAAAAGTTATACCTGCCTATCAGTTCATTGCTGGAGATAATATCGAAGATAATATTCAACTAAGATCATTAGCTACTACTGAAGTTGTTATTATCGATAAAAAATATTTTCTTAATCAGATTAAAAACAGTCTATTCGATAAGCTCTTAAAAAAAAGAGTAGGTCTAGATATTAAAGCATGGGATACTCTTATTTCAAGTGAGTTATTCAAAGTACTTACTTTTAACCAACGTGCTGATCTAATTAGTCTTATGACCCCCATATCGATTAAAAAAGGAGATAAGCCTCTTCGTGCTTCCAAGCCAGGTCTTTATTTTTTTCACTCTGGAAAGGTGTCCCGAAATCGTAAGCAAATAAAAATTAAAAAAGGTGATATTTGGGGAAGTTTAAGGTCTTCTAAGATTCTTCTAGGCATGAAAAAGACCCTTCTTAATAAGGCGGCAACTAAAGAGATTCCTTTAATTGAGATCGATTACGGACTAGTTTATCATCTGAATGGGCAGGTTGAAGATTTTTTTTTCAATGAGAATCCAGGATTAATTTATCGCTTTTATTAAATCAAAGACAGGTTCAACCATTTGATTTTCAGATATTTGTATAAAATGACTTATGAAAAACATGTTAAAATTATAAACTTGCGCCAATAGCTCAGTTGGATTAGAGCAACCGCCTTCTAAGCAGTAGGTCAGAGGTTCGAATCCTCTTTGGCGCGATTTGGTGAGTGTAGCTCAGTCGGTAGAGCACTTGATTGTGGATCAAGTGGTCGCGAGTTCAAGCCTCGTCACTCACCCACTTATGTTTTTTAATAAATTTTTTTTTCAAATATTTATAATTATTTTAATTTTTTTACGTTTTTTTTCATTTTTTCCATTATGGTCTTTGGAAAGATATATTCCAGTAGTTTTGGAAAAAATAAAACGTAATCCGAATAACTTTACCCAAGGAATCAAAATATATCAAGAATATCTTTTTGAAAGTGCTGGACTTTATGGGGAGTCAAAGCTCTATCGTTATCCTTTGAAAGAAAAGGGAAAAAATAAATCTTCTTTGTTTGAGTATCCATTATTATCAACTCGATTTATTTTTCCTGATGATGTTTTCGCTGAGGATATAGAAATAATTAATGATCTCATCTATGTCCTTACCTGGAAGGAAGAGACATTATATGTATTAAATAAGGATTTAGAAGTAGTCGATACAAAAATATATATGGGGGAAGGCTGGGGTATCGCATTTGATGGCGATCATTTTATTACCAGTGATGGTAGTTCAAGGTTAATCTATAGAGACTTAGAGAGCTTCAAAGAATATAAGAGGGTTGAAATCATTCATCGTGAAAGAAAATTAAACCAAATCAATGCCTTAGAATATGTACTTGGAAATATTTATGCTAATGTTTGGTTTGATAACAGAATCTATATTATTTCGCCCGATTCTGGTTTGGTGATAGGAATCATTGATTGTGAAGCATTGGTTCGAGACCATCATCGTGAATCTATTGCAATAATAAGTCGTAATAACTTCACTTTCTCTCAACAAAAAGAAAATGTTTTAAATGGAATTGCTTATGATAAAAAAGATGGGGTATTCTATCTCACAGGTAAACGTTGGCTCTATTTTTATAAGGTATTGTTTAGAAAAATAAATGACATAACAGAATAAATGATTCGTTGAAGTAAAGTAATAAAAAATAAAGACTTGACAAAATAGAGAAATTATAGTAAAAGTATAGTAATTTATTTTGGAGGTCAAATTTATGATTAACACAAACAATGCAGCTCATTGGGCTAAAACTAAACTATTGATGGTTAAAACTTTAACTATTTGGTTTGTTTTTAGCTTTTTGATTCACTTTTTTGTTCATGACTTAAACGGTATAATCTTTATTGGTTTTCCATTTGGTTTTTATATGGGAGCCCAAGGATCTTTGATTATCTTCGTAATATCGATTTTTGTTTTTGCAAAAAAACAAAATGAGATCGACAAAGAATTCGGTGTAAACGAAGACTGAGAGGTTTCCTATGAGTAACAATAATAGTGATAAAAGTTTTATTGACAATTTAGGTAGGATCTACGGTATATATACTGGTGGATTTATCGGTTTTGTTATCGTACTAGCTATTTTAGAGCAATTAGGGGTTCCCAATAAAATCATTGGATACTTGTTTATTATCTTAACGCTAGGGGTTTATGCTGTAATCGGGATTATATCTCGAACTGCTAAAATATCTGAGTATTATGTAGCAGGGCGAAAGGTACCACCAGTTTATAATGGAATGGCTACCGCATCCGATTGGATGTCTGGTGCTTCTTTTGTGGGGATGGCAGGTTCTTTGTATGTCCTCGGTTATGATGGACTTGCTTTCGTTCTTGGTTGGACGGGAGGCTATGTTTTAGTAGCTGTTCTTTTAGCTCCCTACCTCCGTAAGTTTGGAGCTTATACCGTACCAGACTTCTTGGGCAGCAGATACGAAGGAAACTTTCCCCGAGTCATCGGGATTGTAGTTTTGGTTAGTTGTTCCTTTACCTATGTGACAGCTCAGGTCTATGCAACCGGAATTATTGCTTCTCGCTTCTTAGGTCTTCCCTTTGAAGTAGCGGTTTATGCTGGTCTTACCGGGATCTTAGTATGTTCGATGTTGGGAGGTATGCGGGCTGTTACTTGGACACAGGTGGCACAATATATTATTTTAATTATTGCCTATCTGGTACCAGTAGTATGGCTATCCGCAAAAATTACAGGAATACCTATTCCTCAGCTTACCTATGGTGATATTTTGAGTAGGATCTCTGTTTTAGAGATTCAACAAGGTATTGAAAAAGCTCATTCAGTACCCTATACCCATTACACCCAATTTAATTTTTTTGCTTTGATCTTCTGTCTGATGCTAGGGACAGCTTCACTTCCACATGTGATTATGCGATTCTTCACTACTCCAAGTGTTAAAGATGCTCGTCAATCAGTGGGGTGGGCCTTGTTTTTTATTTTTCTACTTTATTTCACAGCTCCCGCATATGCCGCATATGCTAAATATGAAATTTTAGAAAATGTGATTGGCCAGAATATCTCAGACCTTCCAACATGGGTAAGGACATGGGGGGATATCGGACTGGTTACCATTAAAGATACCGGAGATGGAATTCTCCAATTTAGTGAGTTTTCGATTAACCGTGATGTGGTGGTGTTAGCAACTCCTGAAGTGGCAGGTCTTCCTTATGTAGTAGCTGGTTTGGTTGCTGCTGGTGGTTTGGCGGCTGCTCTTTCAACTGCAGATGGTCTTCTTCTTGCAATTTCCAATGCTTTGAGCCATGATATCTACTATCGTATGATCAACCCTCAAGCGGATACTAAAAAACGATTAACTATATCTAAAATTATTCTTTTATTGGTTGCGATCATAGCAGCTTATACTGCAAGTACTAAGCCCAGTGACATTTTATCGATGGTAGCATGGGCCTTTTCGATTGCTGCTTCTGGACTTTTTGCTCCACTCGTACTTGGAGTATGGTGGAAGCGAGCTAATCGTCAGGGTGCTATAGCAGGTATGTTGGTTGGATATATCGTTTGCCTTTATTATTTAATTGGTACTCGATATATGGGTATGGAGTTATGGTTTGATGTAAAGAATATTTCGGCAGGAGTTTTCGGTATTCCTGCATCGTTTATCGCCATGATTGTTGTGAGTCTGGCTACACCTCCACCTAGTGAGGAAGTAGGTCATATGGTTGACAATGTCCGTATTCCAAAAGGTGATACTATCCTATTTAAAGAGGATTAATTAATATAACAAGGACGGGTTTAAGCCCGTCCTTTCTTTAAATTTAAATTTGATTCAAGATCTTTTTACAGAGTATTTTTTTTATCATATAGTTAATTATTTGTTTTCGATTATCACTTGGACCTTAATCGGTAGGTTCATTCTTTTTCTATTAATTGGAGATAATCGAAGCAACTATATATATAATTTCTTTTGTACTCTTACCGATTGGTATCTTAAAAGACTTGTCATAATAACCCCTAAATTCATTCCCTATTCACTTCTCCCTATTTATGGTTTATTTTTTTTTCTCTTATTAAGACTTTTGTTTTGGATTTTTGCCTATAGATATGGATTGGCCCCACAAAATGTTACATGATATAAAAATAGGTATTGTCTATAATCAACTAAGTAAGAGTTAGCAGTATCAATAGTCAAAACTAAATGAGTAAATATATTCTATGAGTATTTAGTTAAGGTTAATCTATCCAATCAACTATTTACCATATCTATTTTCTTCCAAATTCCCTGAAGGTAACGAATTCCCATACCTATACCTAGGGAAACCGCATAACCTATAAAGATATACCAAGCGATCAAGGGACTTACTGATTGTGTTCCCGCGGTGAAATGAATAATAATAGAAAAAATGATAGCAGTGATAATAAAGATGGTCATTACTGCTTGGGTATCTCCTGCTCCTTTTAGTGCTCCTTCTAAGCTGATATGAATTGCATCGGCAACGATATATAAGGTTATCAGATGAATAAGGGTAACTGCCATAATAAATACTTCATCAGGGTTGGCCATATCTTCCAAAAACATGTTAACTAAATAAGAAGGAATGACAAGTAATATGATTCCGATCAATATGGCATAAGCCACAGAAACAAACAATGAAAGGAAAGCAATGTTTTGTGCCCCGATAATATTACGAGCCCCCATATAACGACCAACCATAGCCATCGTGGCACTATTAATTCCAAGCATGGGAATAAAAAATATAGTATCCCAATTTATAGCTATAGTAACCGCAGCTCCAATAACCGGGCCATAGGAACTCATAACTAAAATAAAATAATTAAATGCTCCAATTCCAAAAAAAAACTCGATACCGGAGGGAAAACCATAAACAAAAAGTTTGGTAAAACTCTTACGATGAAAACTAAAGTTATAAGAAGTACCGTATTTTTCTCGATGATTTTTATTGAAATAAACAATCATTAAAATTAATACAGAAATAGATACGGCGATTAAAGTAGCTAGGGAGGCACCGAGTATTCCCATTTCTGGGATAAATCCAACCCCATAAATAAGAGAATAGTTGAGTGGGATATTGACTAACATTCCTACTAGATTAGAAATCATTACCACTTGAGAGTTTCCTATTCCGATAAAAAAGCCGCTCATTCCACTCCGAATAATAATAAGTATGGAGCCCCAGAGCATAACTGAAGTATATTGGGATTCTAAAGTGGTTTGTAATTCGCTATGATTAAATAGAGCATAGAAGTCATATATAAAAAAGGAGATGAGAATCATGATAGGGTAGATAAAAAGAGATAGATAAAAAGTTTGCATGGTGATGATATGAGCATAGCCTTTCTTTCCTGCGCCAACAAACTGAGAAACCAGAGCATTGGAATAGGCCGCTGTCATCATGAAGATACCAAAAATCATGAATGATGTAAGTGATCCGATCAAAGAGGCACTGATATAGGCTTCACCTTGATCAGGGGAATAATTAGCTAGAAATAATCGATCAACAAACATCATGATCGTTTCACTGGAGTTAGATATAACAATTGGAATTGCAAGAGTGATAAATTCCTTAAAGAAACGGAAATGATAAATGTTACGATTTATTTTCAAGATATTTAACTTTAATAAGTTAATCTAGTTGGGTTATGGAGTAGTGAAGTTGCTAACGCTACTGTTGGCTGTTCCAGCCCTATTGGTGGCTTGAACCCATGCAGAATATGTGGTGGAAGAAGTGAGAGGAGAAATTTCTGCTTGAGAAACGTCATTTGAAACTGTAATAACAAGATTGGTTATACTTCCATTAGCTTGATAGATATTGAATTCCGGAGCTGGGTATGCAGAGTTATCTGCTGCAGTCCAGATAATAGTAGCGGAATTAGCATTTGTTTTGGTGATCTTAATATTTTTAGGTGCTTTGGGGGCAATGTCAGCATAGTAAAAATTGGCACGATCATAGTTACAACTGGAAGTGAAAAATATTGCAATAAGTTGCATAAAGATCAATAACCTTATATTAGTAAGTAGGAAGAAGAAATGTGAAAAAAATTCCATTATTTATTTCTCAATTAAAACTTTTTCTCTGGTTGTAACTCTAATTCTATCATATAAATCAACGGTGATGATCTACACCCAATTAATCAAGAAAATAATGATTGAATCAGATAGAATTAAGCCAAACTAGTTAAAAAACTGAAACAAAAATTTATAAATAAAATATAGAATAATTTAAAAGGGAGACTTTATCTTAGGAAGTTTTTTGATTACTTCAGGTATCACTTTTTTTGATTCATTTAATAACTTATTTTCTTCATCCTTTTTAAGTTGGTTGATTTTCTTTTTAAGCATATTCGTGTCTCTTGTTACCAAGTTTATTTGATCTTCAATATTTTTAAAGATATCTCCATCATCGCCTTTTTCTAACTCTTTGTTCACCTGCGCTAATATTGGGTTAATGGCTTTATTGAGTTCATTTAAGGCTTCTTTACGCTTCTGAGATGCTTGCTGTCTAAAAAAGCCAGAGAAATTAATTTTTAGGAGTTGATCAAGATTGCTGACAATATTTAATTTAACTTTACTATCTTGGGTTCTTGTCATTTTGATCCTAAGTGTAAGAATATCGATTGAGTTCAGTGTTTTTTCTAAAATTTTTCTTATTTCTCCATGTAGTCCAGAATTGATATTAAAAGCAATATCTTTTACTTTCAATGAAACACTCAGAGTTATTTTCTGATTACGATCTTCAATTTTTCCTATCACCTCAGCATTACCACTTTTCAAAGATTCAATAAGAATATTAGGAGAAATGTTGATAACTTCAGCAATGGGGAAAGGCTGACTTTTAATTCGCTGAACAATTTCAAATTTTCCCTTTTTTAGAGCTAACTCTCCCTGTAAACCGACATCGTAGACATCATGCTTTAAGGCTATGGTATTTTTGATGGGGGCAAAGCTAGGATCGGAACTCAGATTATCGATACCCAAATTGTAAATTCCATCAACGTTTGAATCTCCACTACCTCGTATTTTTTTAATATAGAATCGAGGATAATGAGAATTGATTGGATAACGAATATCTCGACCTGCACGGATACTCGGATCGTAGGTAACTTCTGGTTCTTTTTCAAGTTCATCTCTTTTTTTAACTAAGAGATGTTTGTATTTTTCATATTGATTAATAAATGGATTGATTTGATTCGCGATGGCTGGGCCGAAAATCCTTTCAGTGAATCCAGATAATGAAAGAGAATTGAGTCCTAAAATTTTTAGTATACGTTTCTCTATTTCTTTTTTAATATTATCAAGATCAACAGATTTCTCAAGTTGTTTAAAGTCTTTCTCTAGAGATTGTTTGAGTTTATTTAGTTCTCTTTTTGCATTATCAACTTTTTTGATGGTTGTATCAATACCTCCAATCTTGTTAGCAGCAGCTAAGGCTGAGGAGATGTCTTTTATTTTGTTAATATTAATAGATTTGAGTTTGTCGATATCGGTTTGAAAATTATAGCTTTTTTCCATATCAACTATCTGTTTTTCATAGTTGGCAATGAGTTCACGATTTTGCTTAACAATTTCATCTCCTTGTCTTTTTACTTCAATTTTTGCTTCGTCTAGCATATTATCCAGTTCATCTTGGACTTTTTGTTTAAAGTCATCACTGGGAGTTGGTTTAATTTCGCTTTCTTCATTTCCGCTTTTACTTTTCTTATTATTAGCCATTTCAGGTTGAGGTGGGAATAATTTAGAGGATGTTTCAGAAGAAGGAACTTGAGAAGGAGTAGATTTTACTCTAGGTATTTCTCCAGATTTTTTACGGGGGGTATTAAGTCTAACATTGACTACCGATAACTCTTCAAATACGATACGGCCACGTAGCAAAGGGTAAATTTCTGCATCTGCAGAAAATTTATCGAATTGGAAAAGATTATTTTTCGTATTTTTGTTATCAGTCCATCTAAAATTATAAACACCAACTTTAGCATCCGTAAATGAAGAACTGAACTTGCTTAACTCAACCAATGCTCTATTATATTCCGTTGCTTCTTTAGCGATTATGTTTTTTATAGTGTCATCAAGAAAAAATTTTAAGGCGATCACTATTAGAATTATTACAACTGTAATGGGAAGAAAAAACTTCCAGTCTATCCAACTCAATATTCCGGTTTTACTCTTGGAATTATCTGGTTCAGATAATTTATCATGATTGATGTTGAACATTAAGTCGAAAATGAATGTTTTTCTAAGGAATTTTTGATAGATGGCACTATCGAGCAAGTTACTTACAATAATCTTGCGATGTTTGATAATAATGAATCTCAGTATAAGAAAAACAGGAATGGATAGTATCAGAGCGATAATAAAACTTCCCATTATAAAGGTATTATTGAACTTAGTGAGGATAAAAAAGGAATTATAAAGAGAACGGAAAGAACTGAAAAGAACATCGCTTTTGAGAATGATATTGCCAAAAGTATTGATCAAATCAGCAAAAAAAAATGAGAAAGGAAGAAAGAATACCATTCCCGAAATCGCAAAACTGATAGGTATTTTGAAAATAACTACTATAAAAAAAAGGATAAGATTATGTGGGGAAAGAAGGGGAGACAAACCCCAATACATTCCGATAACCCCAGCTATAGAAATTTTAGATGGAGAAAGGTCGCTATTTAAAAGACGAATAATCTTGAACAGTTTTTTAAATATATTCATAATAATGATCCTTAAGTGAAAAGTGCTTTAATATATGATTTTGATCGGTATTTCAGGTTAAAAAGTACTATGTTTTTTGCCATTTAAAGCGTCGTTAAGAGTATGCCATCCTAAAGTTGCACATTTAACCCGAGTTGGGTAATGACTGATGTTGGAGAATACTTCCAACTTACCAAGAGGCTTATTAGAATATTTTCCTGCAACTAAGTTATGGAAATCATTAAAGATATCTTTAAAATTTTCCTTTGATTTTCCTTTTACGATATCAGTCATAATTGAAGTAGATGCTTTACATATAGCACAACTCTGCCCAGTGAAAGATATGTCGGTAATATAATTGTCACATTCTAACACAAATAACTTTATATAATCACCACAAAGAGGGTTATATCCTTCACATAAATGGGTTGGATTGGACAATTCACCAAAATTTTTGGGATTGCGGTTATGTTCTAAAATTACTTGTTGATAGAGGTCTTTGATTTGATTGTTACTACTCATAGATATTCTTATTTTAATACTTTAATAGATTTTTCTAAAGCTTTTTCAAATTGCTGAATATCTTCCTCGTCATTGTAAAAGCTTAAGGAGGCTCGCACTGTAGCAGGAATTTGGAAGTGGTCCATTACCGGTTGAGTACAATGATGACCTACTCTTACCGCAACTCCATATTCATCAATAATGGTACCGATGTCATGGGGATGAATTCCTTCAATGATGAAGGAAAAGATCCCGACTCGATGATCTTTATGGCTAGGGCCGAAAATCTGGACATAAGGATTATTTGATAAAGTACGATGGAGGATTTTTTGAAGTTTTTTCTCATACATTGAAATCTGGTCAAATCCTATATTGAAGATATAATCAATAGCTTCACCCAGTCCAATAGCACCTGCAATATGAGGAGTTCCCGCTTCAAAACGATTAGGAGGATCGGCATAGGTGGTCTTATCAAAAGTGACATTTAAGATCATTTCACCTCCACCCTTAAATGGTTTCATTTTTTCTAAGTATTTCTTTTTTCCATAAAGAGCTCCGATACCAGTTGGACCTAAAAGTTTATGCCCACTAAAAACAAGGAAGTCAATATCAAGTTTTTCTACATTCATGGGAAAATGAAGAAGAGATTGGGCGGCATCAATAATGACTTTAGCACCAACCCGATGTCCGGCTTGAATAATCTCTTCAATTGGGTTGATAGTTCCAAGAGAATTAGAAACATGAACCACTGATATAATTTTGGTTTTCTCGTTAAGGAGAGTGTAAAGATGGTCAAGATCTAACTCACCCTCTGGAGTTAAACGAATGACTTTAATTTGACTACTAGTCTTTCTGGCAATGATTTGCCAAGGTACAATATTGGAATGGTGTTCCATATGTGAGAGAATAATCTCATCACCTTTTTCAAGTTCATTAAGAGCATAGGAATAGGCAAGAAGGTTTAGACCATCTGTGGTTCCTCCGGTGAAAATAATTTCTTCAGTAGAATGGGCATTGATAAACCGTTTAACTTTATTGCGAGCCTCTTCATAAGCATCTGTTGCTTTTTGAGAGAGTGAATAAATGCCTCTATGAACATTGGCATGTTCAGAAGAATAATAACGACTCAGCCGTTCAATTACTTGGAAGGGTTTTTGAGTCGAAGCGGCATTATCAAGATATGCTAATCGTTTCTTCTGATAAGCCTTCGAAAAAATTGGAAAATCATTTTTCCATGGACTTATAAGCATTGAATAATTATATTATGCAAAGTAGAGAACAATATTAGAAATATATTTTGCTAAATACCTTCAAATTTAAAATTCTAATTGGACAATAAAAATTATCTTGAAATTTTTAACTCCAATCGGTAGTTAATTTTAATCATAGAGAGTTAATATGACAATAATCAGAGTAGTTATTCGTAAAAAAGAGCATCTTTCCATTCTTTGCATGAATTTTTATTTAAGTTTCATGTCATTGATTAATGGATTATATTATCTACTCTATGCATTGACAGAAGGGATTTTTAAAATAATCTATAGCTTAAATTTGACTTTTTCTGATCAAAAAATTATATTAAATTAAAAAAAGAAATTTCATACTCATGGAGGTCAAAATGAAAGTTCAACCTTTAGATGACAGGATACTAATCAAACCTGTTGATGCCGCAGAAAAAACAGCTGGCGGTATTTATATTCCACAAACAGCTCAAGAAAAAACCCAAGAAGCGGTTGTCGTAGCTATTGGTGACAGCGATAAAATTAAAGTAAAAGCCAAAGATCGGGTTATTCATGATAAATACGCTGGATCAAATATCAAAATTGGTGATACTGAGCATATCATCTTAAAAGCCGAGGATATCCTCGCTATCATCTCATAGATTTATATAGGAGAGTTAAAATGGCTAAACAAATCATTTATCAAGAAGAAGCAAGAAAAAAACTTCTCAAAGGTGTCAATACTATTGCTAATGCAGTCGGTGTTACCCTAGGTCCTAAGGGACGGAATGTATTACTTGAAAAAAGCTATGGTTCGCCAGTGGTAACCAATGACGGCGTAACCATTGCTAAAGAGATCGAACTTGAAGATCCTTATGAAAATATGGGAGCTCAACTTCTAAAAGAAGTTGCCTCCAAAGCTAACGATGTCGCCGGTGATGGAACCACTACTGCAACCATTCTAGCTCAAGCTATGGTTCAAGAAGGGCTTAAAAACGTAGCTGCTGGTGCTAATCCCATGATCGTTAAGGAAGGTATTCGTAAAGCCCTTAATGAAGTGGTAAAGCATTTGCAAAGCACTAGTGTTAGAATTGATAAAAAAGAAGAGATTGCTCAAGTGGCTACCATTTCAGGAAATAATGATCGTGAAATCGGTGAACTTATTTCTGGAGCTATGGAAAAAGTTGGTAAGGAAGGGGTTATCACTATCGAAGAAGCGAAAGGACTTGAAACCAGTCTTGAGGTAGTGGAAGGTATGCAGTTTGATCGTGGTTATCTATCTCCTTATTTTGTTACTGATCAAAAGAAGATGATTGCTGAATTTGAAAATGCCTACATCCTCATCTATGATAAGAAAATTTCTAGTATGAAGGATTTGGTTCCTTTACTTGAGCAGGTATCTCAAAATGGACGTCCATTGGTAATTATCTGTGAAGAAGTAGAAGGTGAAGCCTTAGCTACTTTAGTGGTGAACAAAATTAGAGGTGCTCTCAATGTCTGTGCTATTAAAGCGCCTGGTTTTGGTGATCGTCGAAAAGCTATGCTTGAAGATATTGCCATTCTTACTAATGGACAATTTGTTTCTGAAGACCTAGGCATGAAGCTAGAAAACGTTACTGTAAAAGACCTCGGCGTGACTAAAAAGATCATTATAGAGAAAGAAAATACTACTATTGTAGAAGGATCTGGAAGCAAAAAGAATATAGATAGTCGGTGTACTCGGATACGAGAGGAAATCGAAGAAACTACTTCTGACTATGATCGAGAGAAACTTCAAGAACGACTAGCCAAGTTATCTGGTGGAGTTGCTATTATTCATGTTGGAGCTGCTACTGAAACCGAGATGAAAGAGAAAAAAGCTCGAGTTGAAGATGCTCTCAATGCTACCCGAGCAGCTATCGAAGAAGGTATTGTCGCTGGTGGTGGGTTAGCTCTTCTACATGCCCAAGAAAAAGTCGATAAATTATCAGTCCAAGATGATGAAAAGATTGGTATAACAATTGTTCGTAATGCTCTTGAAAGACCGATTCGATATATCTCAGAAAACGCAGGATATGAAGGTTCTGTAATTGTTCAAAAAGCTCTTGAAACAAAAAAGGGTTTCAATGCTCATAATGGAAAGTGGATTGACATGATCAAAGAAGGGATCATTGATCCTGCTAAGGTCACCAGGTCAGCTATTCAAAATGCAGCCTCAATCGCATCCTTGTTGATTACTACTGAATGTCTTGTAACCGACATACCCAAAGCCAAAGATGAGCCTGCTATGCCACCTGGAGGTGGTATGGGTGGCATGGGCGGTATGGGTGGCATGGGTGGCATGATGTAAGTTTATAATATCCCATAAAGTTAAATTTTATTTAGTTTTGAAATTCCCCGTATCTAATGGGGAATTTCAAAATATTTATAACCAAAAATTCAATCAATTCCAACTCATTTATTTTACATTTTTTTCGTCTATCTTTTAATTTCCTTATAGTATCATTCTATATGGATCAAAAGAAAATGGCCAACTGTTATCGGTGTCGGTCTTTCTTTCTCACATGGAAGAAGGATCGCCCCTATGGTTGTCGGTCTTTTTCTATGGAAACTAAGTTTATCCCCTCCAAACATGTATTTCTTCAATCTCGCCAAGAATGTCTTTACTATGAAGAAAAATCAAAGAAATCTTATAAAAAGCTTTAATGAAAAACCGATACAAAGTAAATGTGTTATCTTGACCGGTGGAGGGAGTGGGGGACACCTTTTTCCTCTTCAAAGTATAACCCAGGAATTAAAGAGTAGGGGGATTATTTTAATTTACCTAGGTCGTGATCATCCTCTGGAGAGAGAGATCATTGCAAACATCGATCAATTCCATAGACTTCCCGTTGGGAAATTACGCAGGAATTGGTCGATTAAAGTTTTTATTCAAAATTTTATTGACCTATTCAGGGTTGTCGATGGGCTTATAAAAAGTTTTTTTGTTATAAGACGAATTAAGAAGAAATATAGTTGGACAGTGATATTCAGTAGTGGCGGCTTCGTTGCTGTACCAGTTGTTGTCTCCGGCTTCTTATTGAAATTGCCAATCATTATTCATGAGCAAACTTCCCAGGCTGGATTGGCTAACCGTATCTCAGGAATCATGGCAGATACTATCTGTACCAGCTTTCCAGAATCAAAATCATTATTTAACTCTAAGAAAACTGTATGTACCGGATTTCCCATAAGAGAAGACCTATACAAAAACTTATCGATCAAAAATCTTTCTAATAATAAACTGAAAAAAATGTTACAAAGTAAGAAGCCAGTTATTTTGTTTAGCGGTGGTAGTAATGGCTCAAAACTTATCAATGAATGGATTAGGGATAACCTTGACAAATTAACTAAAAACTACTTCATTTGCCATCAAACCGGTATCGGATTTATTGATGAATTTTCTGAAATCAAAAATCCAAAATACTTTTCCCTTGGTTTCATATCTCAAAAAGATTGGGCATTAATCCTAAAAAGAACCGATATTGTGGTGGGACGTTCCGGAGCTGGTACTGTTCACGAATGTATTTATTTAAAGAAAAAAGCAATTTTTATTCCACTAGCGATTGCTCAAAAAAATGAACAATACTATAATGCAGTTTCTGCAAGTAAGCAAATCAATGTCATTATAATTAAAGAAGCTGAACTCTCATCTACCAATTTGTTAAACAGCATCAACTCTTTACTGAAATCCCGTAAACTTCCTAATAAAAATAGTAGATTAAAAGATATTCCACCGGTTAATAAAATAGTTGATATTATTTTATCAAGCAATATTACTTGACCCTAGAATAATAACCACATTTCCAAGTTAACATAATAATACTTATGGGAAGTTTCTGATTCATATTGTATAAAATACCTAAATCATGATTATGTGTTATTATTATTATAATATCTAAGAAAATAAGAAGAAAATGTTCTCTCTTTATACTAAAGTATCGATTATTATTATCATTGCCTACATCAGTACAGCAAATATCTGGCAGTTCTATTCCAACATCACGACTTACATGATAATTTTAATTTCATTTTTCGCTATTTTCAGCGTTATTTTTTTTACTTTAAAGTTAGGTTACTTTCGATTTTTAAAAGGTCTTCATTATAATATCCTACTCAAGAAGATTTCAGGTTATGGCATCATATTTACTATATTTACTTTACTGGTCACATTTCGTTATTATCAAACACAGCAAGATGTTCCCAGTCATTCATGGGATATGGTAAGAATATCATCAGATAAGAATCGAAAACAGTTTTTTTTAGCAGAAGTTATGAGTATGGATGGCTTTAAAAAAGAACGTTATCGAATGACCTTAAAACTGATCAGCTCCCATAACAGCCCCAACGATTCCAGATGGATGACAACCATATTTCATGATTTTAAAAAGTCATCTTCACCAACAAATACTTCACTGTTAACCAATAGCAGGGTTATCGATTACTTAGAAAGGAACCTTAATCAAAAATTAGAATTCCCCTATCCTATCACTGTCTATGCTCTAAGTTATTTAAAAATCAAAGATCTTGACCCAGGAGACTTTATTCTTCTACGTCCTTATTTTATTAGAAAAACGGCTGACCTTGACGAAAGATCATCTTATAAAAATTATCTTATCGCTAATGGAATTTTTGCTAATGTCTACTACAGTCCGCATGATCTCATAATCTTGGAACATCTTGATCCTCCACTGCTATTTCAGGTATGGGAAAAGATAAAAGTTACTATTGATAAGTACATAAAATATCCTTCTTCCACGTTAGCCTATGCTATTTTCACCGGTAATAAAAACGAAATGCCTGATTATATCAAGGAGTATTTTCGTTCTACAGGCACCTACCATGTCTTGGCGGTTTCAGGAATGCATGCTGGATTATTAAGTATTTTTTTCTTTTACATATTTAGAATATTGGGAATGAGGAAAAAAACCAGTTTAGGCCTTATTTTCTTTACTATATTACCCGCCTATCTAATCCTTACTAACTTCCAAATTTCTATTCAACGAACATATCTAATGGGATTACTTGGTTTTTTTTTCTTTTATTTTGACCGTAGCGTCAACCTTATGACTATACTCTGCCTCAGTTTTATTGCCATCACCTTTTATAATCCTCATATCATCTATTCTGTATCTTTTCAACTTAGTTTTGGTGCAGTTTTTGGTATTGCTCATACCCTAAGATTAATTGGCTTATATAAATCAAAGAATGCCTTTATCAATGGACTTTGGGTTTCGATAGGGGCACAGTTAGGAACCCTCCCTGTTGTTATTTACTATTTCGGTTACAATAATTTTCTTTCACTACTGTATAACATTTTGGTATCATTTCTGATCACCGCTTATTATCTCTATACTCTACTTTTTCTCCTTATCACCATCCCCCTATCCTACTTTAATGGGCTAGTTACGATTACAAATTTTATTGGTTCAACCATTGGAGATTTTCTCACTCATCTTGGCAATATTCTTTTTCTTTTTCTTCACTATACTGCCGTTGAATTTGACTGGTTTTACTTTCCGTCCCTTAAAAACAATCTCAACTATGCCATGATTATAGGCATCTTACTCTTTATTTTAGCCGAATCAATGTTCCGGTATCGTAGTCATTATGTAAAAAAAAATATTTATAAAAATAGATTTCCAAAAAGCTAAAGCAACTAATTTATTGAGAATAACTCGTGAATAAAAAAATGAATGGGTGTGGGTAGACTCGAACTACCGACCTTTACATTATCAGTGTAATGCTCTAACCACCTGAGCTACACACCCGATTTGTTATTTATAATTATAGTATGAAAAGACTTTGATCGGTAGTAGAAAATCATAAATTGATTCAAAAAATTCAAAGGATATGATTTAAAAAAGTATTATAAAGTCTCAAAAAGATAGAAGAAACTTTTTATTACATTAAAGAGACCAATCTCTATTTTTTTAGATATTTAAAGTAATTACATGAGCTACAGTAAAATTACTGCTGATATTAGAAACACCTGCCAAAATATATCTTAACCCTATCATAAATCTATTCTGGTTGTGGTCAGTATCTGTCAGAACAAAAAATTTCTGCACGCCATCCGGTTCGGCAGCCTTTGGACAGAATGGCGATGCGGCGTTCGCATCCCCTTTTATTGATCGAGTGTGGGGGTTAGGGAAAGCAACACTTCTCCAGCATCTCCGGTTATGGGCATACTACTGCCAAAAGTAATGTGACTGGAAGGAATAACCACGAAATACCCAATGATATGCTTTCCGTTTATCGATAGATAATAATTGGTGCTATCTGAAAAGTGGGATGGTGTGAGTGTGGTAACTGTATGGCGAACTATAGGAGAAGAATTTGCGATTCCTGCTGTGAATCCGATGCGCATGTCAGTAAGCTGACTCGAAGAAAGTAATTCATAAGTTACAGTGCCTGCTTCAAATAAGGAAATAGGCAGAACAAGTATCTCATCGGACATATCATAGCTGTATTCACCGCCCATTGCGGGATCATTGAAGTATCCATCTGTCAAAGGTATGGCATCCGGGACAAAATCATCGGTGGTGAAGCTGTGCGCTGTTTCTACGCTGCTGCCTCCGTCCTTCAGGGCATAGAGGGTGTATGAGGTATTCGGGATCAGTAAATAAGAGTCAACATCGACTACTTCCCCGTTAATGGTATCCCCATCTTTGACAGCCCTTCCCAAGTAGTTGGCGTTTGTTGCAATGTCAAGTATTCCTGATCCCAGAGTGTAGCTTAAAAGAACTTTTTTTGCGGAGGAATTTATTATCCGATAAACACCTGCACCCTCTCGCATATCTTGAACAGAAGGGGGAGGATCCGTATTGAGTTTCAGGGCAAGTTTATGGCGTCCGAGGGAAGTTGTGCCATCGCCTGACCTAATGGTGAATAGCACATAGTGATAGCGTCTATCTTTGTCGGGATTAATTTTTTCCATTTCCACTACTATTATCAAGTTTATCAGTTTAAGGGTATAGTTCACACTGGTTCCATCTTCGGCAGTTATGGTGATGAGTACCTGATTGTTTGTAACGATCAATTCATCGTTTGCTTGCAGGCCGCTTGCCTTTTTTGATATAACAGAACTTTTTACCGTTATCTTACCTGGGATTGTCTCGATAGCAGGAATTGAAACGGTAAAGGCTCTATCGGTATCAAAGGTAATGGGATAGTCGATGCTATTGATTGTTACCGTCAGCTCTGTGATTTCAGCCTGACTGCTTGTTTTTGCTTCGTTGTTTTCGGTAGCGTTACAAGCAGCAATCGAGATTACTGTGAACAGAATGAGAGTGAATTGTTTAAGAAGAGAAAGATGTTTGAGGTATGAGTTTTTACTTAGATAAGTTGGGGGGGGGGGGGGGGTGATTTTACTTAAGGGAGTAACTAACTCCGATTTTCCAGTTGGTTGTATTTTTTGTTTTTTCATGGTTTTAACCTCCGTATATTTGCGTTATAATATATTATTATAACATATAGTCCGTGATTTGTCAAGGAATTTTTTAACAGTTTTCTTGTTTATATTTGATTATATTGCAAAGTTCAGGGGGATTATCCCCCTCGTTCTTCTTATATCTATATTCATTCTGTCTCTATTATCATATTAAAACTGTATGATATCGAAGAGTGTGATACTGCATAAGTCACTCTTCCATTGCTAATCAGACTATCGCTAAAACCTCTGCCGCCCACAATTGATGGAACAACTCTTTTGTCACCGGCGGAATTCAGGGTTTGGAAAAAGATGTTATGAGTACCACTCACAGTGGGCAAGCAATTATTTCTCGTTTTTTCACAATCTGAGATTGTTATGGAATTGATTATAATAGTGAGAGAAGTGGAAGGGTTGACAGAACCAACAAGAAATAGAAAGGGCTCATTGCTTCTGATTGTAAAAGCATCTCCCGAAGCCCCGGGGGAGTCAGTGAAATCCAGAGGGAAATTGAAAAACGCGGGTCCCGTAATACCTAATGTATCCAGATCGGTAGGGGTCAGTTCAGCATCAGTGGTAAAGCTTGATAAGGAATGCACAGTATGATCATTAGTGAGCCTGACGGCGTAGAGTTTATAGGCTGTCTCGGGCTGCAGCCTGGCCGTTTTGGCCTTATCAAGCAGGACAGATCCGTCTCCCCAAGCTTGCCCCCAATCCGTTGCTGCATCGAATAAATCCGTATCCATATGAAAAGACATAAGCACATTGATGGAGTTAGTAGAAAGATTTCGTACGATGGTTGCTACAGAGGATCGTATTTTTGTGGCATCAGGCTTATCTGCTGATGCGAGTCTGACTGCCAAACGATATTCTCCTGCCAAGGACACATCGGACACCTTGATGCTGAATGGGAAGATGTTTGCCCAATAGTTATCGGGCTTCAAAGACGAAACTGTATTGGTTGAACGGGCTAGTTTGTTTACTATGATTTCAGCCTGACTGCTTGTTTTTGCTTCGTTATTTTCGGTAGCGTTACAAGCAGCAATCGAGATTGCTGTAAGTAGGATGAGAATGAATTGTTTGAGAAGAGAAAGATATTTGAGTCGTGAACTTTTACTTAGATAAGTTGGGGGGGGGGGGGGGGTGATTTTACTTAAGGGAGTGACTAACTCCGATTTTCCAGTTGGTTGTATTTTTTGTTTTTTCATGGTACATGACCTCCGTATATTTGCGCTATAATATATTATTATAACATATAGTCCGTGATTTGTCAAGGAATTTTTTAAAACTATTTCTTTGTTTATGTCTGATTATATTGCAAAGTTCAGGGGGATTATCCCCCTCGTTCTTCTTATATCTATATTCATTCTGTCTCTATTATCATATTGAAACTGTATGATGTTGAAGAGTGTGATGCTGTATAAGTCAGTTTTTCATTGCTAAGCAGACTATCGATAAAACCTCTGCCGCCCATAATTAATGGAACAACTCTTTTGTCACCGGCGGCAACTAGACTTTGGGAAAAGATATCGTGATGACTCACAGTGGGGAAACAATCGTTTGTCGTGTTATCACAATCTGAAATGATTGTGCCATTGATTATTACGGAAACAGAAGTGGAAGGGTTGACAGAACCAACAAGAAAGAGAAAGGGCTCATTTTGTCTGATTGTAAAAGCATCTCCCGAAGCCCCGGGGGAGTCAGTGAAATCCAAAGGAAAATTAAAAAATGACTGCTCCGTAATACCCAATGTATCCAGATTGGCAGGGGTTAGTTCGGCATCAGTGGTAAAGCTTGATAAGGAATGCACAGTATGATCATTAGTGAGCCTGACGGCGTAGAGTTTATAGGCTGTCTCGGGCTGCAGCCTGGCCGTTTTGGCCTTATCAAGCAGGACAGATCCGTCTCCCCAAGTTTGCCCCCAATCCGTTGCTGCATCGAATAAATCCGTATCCATATGAAAAGACATAAGCACATTGATGGAGTTAGTAGAAAGATTTCGTACGATGGTTGCTACAGAGGATCGTATTTTTGTGGCATCAGGCTTATCTGCTGATGCGAGTCTGACTGCCAAACGATATTCTCCTGCCAAGGACACATCGGACACCTTGATGCTGAATGGGAAGATGTTTGCCCAATAGTTATCGGGCTTCAAAGACGAAACTGTATTGGTTGAACGGGCTAGTTTGTTTACTATGATTTCAGCCTGACTGCTTGTTTTTGCTTCGTTATTTTCGGTAGCGTTACAAGCAGCAATCGAGATTACTGTGAACAGAATGAGAGTGAATTGTTTAAGAAGAGAAAGATGTTTGAGGTATGAGTTTTTACTTAGATAAGTTGGGGGGGGGGGGGGGGTGATTTTACTTAAGGGAGTAACTAACTCCGATTTTTTTGTTAAATGTAATTTTTGTTTTATTTTTTTCATTGGATGATCCTTTTAATGAATTTTTTTAATAATATTATTATAACATATAGTCCGTGTTTTGTCAAGGAGTTTTTTAAAACTATTTCTTTGTTTATGTCTGATTATTACAATATCATTATATTTTTTCATATATGCCTCTTATCCTGATTGTATCAATCATACTGTCTTGTTTAACCTGTTCTTGTTATTAGCAACAATGTATTAGTTTTTAATTGGGTATTATCATTGTGTATACCTTGCCACCACGCTTCAGCAAACCACAATGCTGCTGCTATTAACTAGTAAGTTGTATATTCAATATCTCAGAAACAACATTTGCCATCGTACCCGCAACGTTATGTATATTTGTAGCTTAGTGTACTATAAAATAATAGCTTAGCAACTTAAACCCAAAAAGTATTATAAAGTCCTAAAAAGTAACCAAGAGAGTATTTAAAATTTGCCAATTGATAAATAAAAGATAATTTATATTTTATTTATCAACTTTTCTGTTTAGCTGCTAAAATTATCTTTATTTTTACTTACGTTCCCATTATATTTAGACATCAATTTATCTAAAGGGTAATTAGCCACAAAATTAGCCATTATCTGGGTGATCAAATCTAAATAATATGAGAGTTGTTTCCTCTCCTGCTGGGTAAAGTTAGATAGAACAAATTGTTCTAGAGAAATAAGAGAGTTGTATCCAACTCCGAATCGAAGTCGAGGGAAACCTTCTCCTAGGTGTTTATAAATAGATTTTAACCCATTATGTCCCCCAGATCCTCCTTTAGGGAGAATTTTAAGAGTTCCAAAGGGAAGATTGATATCTTCAGATATAATTAGGAGGTTGGTGAGAGGGATTTTGTAAAAGCTCATGAGTTGTTGAACTGCATTACCGGAAAGGTTCATATAGGTAAGTGGTTTAACTAGAAGAATGTCTCTAGGCTTTTCTACACCATCATTTCCAACTAAGATAACCGTTGTCTTTAAGGTGAGAGCTTGCTTTTGTTCTTTGAATTTAGGGATTAGGTGGTAAAAATCTATAAAGCGATCAATGGCCATAAAGCCAAAATTATGTCGATGGCTACGGTATTGAGTTCCGGGATTACCCAGTCCAACAATCATTCTCATGAGATAAAAAGAACAGGTTTATGAGTCTCTGTGGCTTCATAGAGTCGGCGATGAAGGTAGGCACGAAACAAAGGGTTAGCAAATGAATAACGTCTTTCATTCCAAGTTTGATTTTTAACCAAGACGCCCTTCTTTGTATTGCACAATAAATTTAAGGTTTGAGTAACTTTTTTATCATCTAAAGAAGCATTCTTTTTGTTAAAATAAAAACTTAATTCTTGGGAAGTGAAGCCAATCTTTTCATAGTTGATTTGGTATTTTGGGTCTTGACGGGAAAGATAATATTGCTCTTCTATACTTTTTTCTTCTAATCGCATAGCAGCATTGAGAATCTGTTCATATTTCTCTGGTGATCTTCCTAGAGTCCTTTTAAACATCTTTCTTAGATTCTCCTGCATATTGTTCAGAGTTCTTATAACCGCATTTTGAAAATTTTTTTCTACTAATACTTTATAATTCAGCCCTATCGCATCTTCCACCGCATAAAGGGAAAGAAGGTGAATGAAATATGGGAATCCATGAGCGAAAAGAACAAGATTTTTTTTGACTGCTTCATCTGCTTTCATGTCTATTTTGAAGAGACCACCATCTAAAATGTCGATCAAATCCTTTTCACTCATACGGTCAATATTGACTTCCACTAAACAACGTTCCAAAGAAGCATGCTCGCCGATCAGTTCGCTGGAATTTTTAGCAATTCCGACTATGAGAAGTTTTATATTTGGAAGTTGGTCAGAAAAAGCTTTAATAGTATCAGCGAATTTACCAATACTAGTACTATTTCTGATGATAAGATCGGCCTCATCCAAAATAATTAGAAATGGAAAATCTACCTTTTTGAAAAAAGAAATCACATCAATCATCTGGATATTCTTTTGATTGGCAACTTTCTTGCTCTCACTAAAATAATCTTTTAACTTCTTACTGATTTTAAGATGGTCATCATTAATTGCTGATAGAGTAACTTTAAATATATCTTTCCAGATTTCTGTATAAGTATTGAGGGAGCGGTGACAATTTATCTTTATAATAAAAAAGCCTTTATTTGAGAGATTATGGCTAACTATATTAGCAATGGAAGTTTTTCCGTATCCTCTTCCCCCAAAAAGAAGAAGATGTTTACCTGGTTCTTGAAGTGCCTCAGTAATGAGAGTAATTTCTTTATATCGGCCATAACATTGGTTCTTATCGATGACCGGAGTAGAGGGAATGAAAACTCGGTGGATGTTATCGAAAGATTGATTAGTTTTTTTCTTACTTAAACTCACTTTATTATTCTAATCGATATTTTATGATAATAACAAGTTAAGCTAATCAATCTATTTCCCGGGTATCGAATTTAAGTTTAAGCATCATTCCAATTTCATTAAAATGATCATCTTCGTTATCTAGATCACCAAGATCAGCTTTGTAATAACCACGTATACTAAAGTCCTTGCCAATTCCCTTAAATGGAAATGGGGTCCACTCTATCCCGGTTTCCACAGTAAAATTCATGTAACTTTTGCTTTTGTTGTAGATGATACTGTCCTTGTAGGTATAGCTACTTCGGGCAGTTTTATCCCCAACGATACCAAACATGATACCCAAGTCCACTAGCAAAGGTCCATAGGTATATCGTGGAATTAAGGATACCTTGAAGGTTTCCTTGAAGTATGAATCATAGAGATTTCCCAACATCTTCTGCTTGGTATGGGTGTCCAGTGCAAAAAGAATTTGATAGGTCAGTCCAATCCCATAAAAAATATCCACATCACCATAGAATTGAAAGAGAAAATTAAATTCCGGATCATAGTTATGCTCTTCATCCTCTTTTAAATAGATATAGCGACTCATCGTTCCTATTGGAAGTCCAAATCCGATATCGAAGGCAAAGGCTTTTTTTTTATAATAAGCAAGAAAGTCAGCAGAAAACCCAACTGAGGTATGAAGAATAAAGTCATTGATATTATCAGAAAGATAATCTTTAACCAAATAACTGCTCTGATTATCCACCAAAACAATTCCATAGTAAAATCCAAAAGGAACATAAATATTGTCATAAAGAATATCCAGTTTAAGAGTATGATAATTGGGAGTATAAGTAGTAGCAACTCCATTTAAGGTTGACTGGACATAATTATTGTTGGTACCTGTAGGATGTAATTGCAGGTCTGTAGATGCGATCCCATAACCTAGAGATAGAGTCAGTTCCGATACTAAATGAAAATAAAACTGAATACCATGAACCGGTAAATCAGGGCGGATACTATTTTCCATTCCTGCCCCATAACCAATATCAAAAAACTTAATATCCATGAAATTAAAAATATCATTGATCTGAATATAAGTTTCATCAAATCTCAGTTGTTTAATGGAATTGGTATCCCGATCTTCAAATTTAAGCCCTACTTTAATATCTAGATTAGCGTTGTTAGCATAGTTTAAAGGAATATTAACAAGAAAGTCAATACTCCCAGAATCAACCGGGGAATCTATACCTTCCTGATAGGTAACACCGCCTAAATGATCAAAAAGTAGCCGGCTATAAAGATCAGCTTCAACTGCAATATATCCATTTTTTTTTACAGATTGAGCATTAGTAAAAAAGCTTTCTGTTCCCATAAATAATAAATTTATAATAAAAAAAATGGGAAAGGTCTTTACCATGCTACGGATAAAAATTGAAATGATTTGAAAAAGGGATGATAGCATTTGTTAAGAATTATACTATGTAGATTGGTTTGGTTCGTACATAGAAATAGAGGGAGTTCCAGTGTAGAATTATAAAATCAGGTAATGTAAAATAAAATGATTCAAACAAGAAAAAGTAACCAAAGTCATGTTATTTGGACTTTCCGGATTATTTCCATATTTTATCAACTCGGAATAACCCTATATTTTATAGGATTTTCCTGCTATCGTTTTTTGGGAAAAAGGTTTTATTCTGTTCCCCAAAAAAATCTTTGGACTCCACCACTTTTCGAAACAAAGAAGACTAGAAGAAATAAAAAAAAAAAGTTTCTTTCACCTCTTATTTGGATTCATGCGGTATCTGGTGGTGAGGTCAAGCTTGCGGATAGAATTATTCAAGAATTTTATCCGCGATCTCTTTTCGATAAAGATGGAAAAATTCTTTTAACTTACTGTTCCACAACTGGAAATAATATGGCGAAAAAGCTAAAAAGTAAATATTCCCATCTTATGACAGCTTACCTTCCTATCGACTTTTATCCCCTCACCCGTCGTTGGGTGAAAATAATTAATGAACATTACAAGTTAGTGAAATACATAGTCATTGAACATGATTTTTGGCCCAATTGGCTCTGGGCGGTAAAGTTGATCGGAGCTAAACGGATCGGCATTAATTATTTTTTGAAAAAACGCGATTTTGATCGTTACCGTCTCTTACCCTCTGCTTATCATTTCGTTCATAACCTTGATGTTCTTTTAACTCAAAACCAAAAAGTAAGTCAAAAAGTTATCAGCTTTCAACCCAATTTCCAAGTCATAGAGGCGGGAAATTTAAAATATGGGCTTTTAGATTGGAAACAAAAGAAAATCAAAAATTTTCAAAAAACAAAATTATCTAGAAGATATATTACCATTACCTTAGGCTCTTCCCATGCTGGAGAGGAGGAATTAATCCTTAACGCTTTTAAAAATTTTTTTTTAGATAACTCCCCTACCCTACATCTAAGGCTTATCATCATTCCCCGCCATCCGGAAAGAGCAAGAAGCTATAAACTTATCAATTTTATTAAAAAATTTACTGATACAGTTAAGGTGATTTACGAACTTTTCCCTTCAAAAAAAATATTGAAAAAAAAAAGTGCCAGCCACGAAATTATTTTGGTCAAAGAAATGGGATGGTCAGAATACTTTTATCAGCAGAGTGACATTGTTATTATCGGAGATACTTTCATCTCCTCTCAAGGTGGTCATAATATTATTGAACCTCTAAGTTACGGCAAGTGTGTTATTTATGGTCCCTATATGGTAAATTATGACGATGTTACTCCCAGATTAGAAAAAAATCAGGTAGTGATTCGAATATCAAAAGAAGAAACTCTTAACCATTTAAGAAGTACTTTAAATGTACTCATATCTAATCCTTCAAGAAGGAAGAGGATGGGAAGACTAGGACTTGCCTTTCTTAAAAACATACAATACAACAAACAAGCCTATAAAGAAGTCCTCAATATTAGTTAGTAAATAATAAATTTATATTAATGACACAATGTGAATACATCTGTCCTCATTTCAAAAGATGTGGAGGATGCGCCACTCAAGACCTAGATTATCTCTACGAATTAGAGATAAAGGAGAAAAGATTTAAAGATGCTTTTCCCGGAGTTAACCCAGAATTAGTTTTGCCGATTCAATATCATGCCCCTTATGGTTATCGTTCCCGTATGGACTTTCTTTTTCATAACTATAAGCTTTGTCAGCGTCTTAAAGGTAATTTTCGAATTAAAATTCCCTTGAATGAATGCCATATCGCCCATCCTGCTATCGATTTTTGTTTAAAAAAAATAAACCGATGGTTTGAGGAAAGAAAAGATGATCTTCCCTATTTAGAAAGTCCTAAAAACTTCAACTATCGTCTACTGAAATATATCACCATTCGGAAGCCCTTCCATTCTCAAAAAGTCTCCATTACTTTTGTAGTGAATCAAGAGGGAGATTGCCGAAATAAATGGAGAACCTATCTAAAAGATAATTTAAATTCACTTTTAGAAGAGCTTTCATCTTTAAACCCCCATATTCTCATCGGTTATGTGAAGCCTAAGCAAGAACTTAGTGTTACTCCAAACTTTGAAGTGATCAAGGGAAGATCTGTTCTACAAGAGATATTAGATGGCAAGACATTTTTTTTTCACAGTCAAGGTTTTTTCCAAAATAATTCCATTATGATTGAAAAAATTATCTATACGATTAAGTCATGGTTGGATGAGTATAAATTAACCCATGATAAAACAGATATTTATGATCTTTACGGAGGCTGTGGGGTGTTTGGAGTATCCTTGGCAGAAAAATTCAAGCATATTTGGGTTGTGGATACAGAAGGACTCAACATCGAATTAGCTATAAACAATTTTATCAATAACGGCTATCATACTTATAAGGTGATTATGAGAAATGTCAAGGACTTCTTAGAATGGGATGAGTATATTAAAAGGATGCGGGATGGTATTGTGATTGTAGATCCACCCAGAAGTGGCCTTGGAGCCAAAGTTGTAAATAGACTCCTTAAAAGACGTCCTAAAGCTATCTTCTATCTTTCTTGCAATTACTCAGTTTTAGCCCAGGAATTAAAACAATTTATCAAATCTGGAGTTTATCAACTAAGAAGATTGGCTCCGTATGATTTTTTTCCTCGTACTCCCCACCTAGAAGTATTGGCACTTTTTACTTTACAATATGAACGATAATGGTCATTTTAGTCGAGCAAAAAAATAATGCATGATAATAATATAAGTGAGACTTTTCATTGATTATAGCTTTTTTATAATAAAACGAAAAAGAAAATAATTTAAGATTCTCATTTTATTCCCATGAGTACATATTTGATTTCTAGAAATTCATCTAATCCATATTTAGATCCCTCTCGACCGATCCCAGATTGTTTCACTCCACCAAAGGGGACGTTTTCCGCAGAAATAATACCTTCATTGACTCCTACGATTCCAACTTCTAGGGCTTCCGCTACTCTCCAAACTCGACCGAGATCTTTGGTACAAAAATAACTTGCAAGTCCAAATTCGGTATCATTCGCTTTCTCTATCACCTCTTCCTCATCTTTAAAAGATGATACTGCAGCTAAAGGACCAAAGGTTTCTTCATTGCATAACAGAGCATCATGTGAGACTTTTTTTAAAATAGTTGGAGTGAAAAAATTGTTCTTTTTACCGGTAATACTATCTGTGGAACTTACCCCTCCTGTCACTACTTGTGCTCCTTTCTCAATAGCATCATTGAAATGCTTTACTACCTTTTTCTTAGCTTCGGCATTGATAAGAGGTCCCTGAGTTACTCCCTCATCAGTTCCTATTCCCATTTTTAATGTCTCCACCTTAGCCTGAAATTTATTTAGGAAATCGTGATAAATTTTTTCCTGAACATAGATACGGTTGGCACAGACACAGGTTTGTCCAGCATTACGGAATTTGCAAGTCATAGCAGCCTCAATAGCCAAATCTAAGTCAGCATCATCAAATACGATAAAGGGGGCATTCCCCCCTAACTCTAAAGACACTTTTTTTACCGTGGAGGCGGATTGTTTCATCAGGATTTTACCCACACGGGTAGAGCCAGTAAAGGATATTTTACTTACCAAGTTACTTTCAGTTAGGGCTTTTCCAATTGCTGGAGCATCTCCAAATACTAAGTTAATCACACCAGACGGGAAACCTGCTTTCTCGGATAAAGTAGAAAGGGCAATTGCGGAAAGGGGGGTGATTTCGGAGGGTTTGACCACTGCGGTACATCCTGCTGCTAATGCTGGGGCAAGTTTTCGGGTAATCATGGCCAATGGGAAATTCCATGGGGTGATAATACCAACAACACCGATCGGCTCTTTTAATACCATAACTCTTTGTTTAGGATGACTAGGGGGAATGATATCTCCGTAAGCTCGTTTTCCTTCTTCTGCAAACCAATCAATAAAACTAACCGCATATAGTACTTCCGCCATGGCTTCAGATAGGGGCTTTCCTTGTTCTTGAGTCATGATAAGTGCTAGATCCTTTTGATTCTCTTTTATCAAAGATGACCACTTTGTTAAAAGAAGTGAACGCTGTTTTGCTGTGTTTTGTTTCCAGGAATTTTGTGCTAAATACGCTTGTTCAATAGCGATATGGGTTTCTTTCATCCCACAACTGGGAAGAGCAATAATTTCTGATTGATCAAATGGATCAACCACTCTAAAAGTTGTATCGGTCTTTTCAATCCAATTTCCACCTGAAAGATAGGCAGCTTTAAGTAAAGTTGAATTGAACAAGTTAATTTTTAAATTCATAATATACTACTCGTAAAGTAATAATGTTTAATTATAGCACTTTTAGCGATAGTGATTTCTGAATTTATATATTTATTATTTTTTTAAATTATTCTGAATCTAAAATCAGTTTTTTCTTTTTTACCTAAACTTTTTATTCAACTTGTTGTATAGACTAAGGCATTTAACGACAAGCATTTTCTAATTCTTGCTAATGGTTATAATTTGATCATTCAACTTCTTTCTTACTTGTTTTGTCAGTGCAGATTTTAACCATATTTCATTGGTAACTAGTGAGGGTGGCAAACACTACTTTTTGACCAGATTAGAAAACAACAATGCCCTTCTTGGGTTTTTCTTAATTGCTACAACAATAAGATGATAACATCAATACTCTTTAACAAGATGACAACTTTACTATAAACTTTTAACATTGAAAATATGATAATAGTAGGTATATTTCGGAAACCTTTATCTTATAATAACTGTTTCGACTGAATTTAATCGAAGTTCATAATATTAGGTTTTATCTGAAATAGGAACAAGTTTTAACAATATACTAAATAACTTTGAGTTAAATTTTATACAAATAGTGGAACAGAAATAAAAAAAATAGCTTACAGTAAATTAAAATTTAATAGTAAAATAAATGTTGATTGTTTTATAAAATTATTTATATTTTGATGTTATAATACCATAATTATAGTTTTATAAGGGCAAAATATGGTAATTATTCAGCATATAAAAAAAATTAGATTGTAGTAAATTTAAATTAAATATCAATTTTTTTTTGCAGAATTATTTATATTTTAATGTTAAAATATTAATTATGGCTTATGGAGGTTAAAATGATAATTATTCAGCATATAAAAAAAATAAAAATGAGTGGACGTAATTCTAGTTTATCTACTGGTTCATATGACGCTCTATTTGGGTATAAGTTTCTATTGTTATTAGTAAGCTTGATGGCTTTTTTTTCTATTTCTTGTAAAACCCCTGAATTATCTTTATCAGATCAAAAAACAAAAGCAGAAAAAGCGATTGAAACAGCAAGTTCAGTGAATGCATCACAATATGCTCCGGATGAATTTGACAATGCAGTAGCCAGTTATGAAACTGGTAATGAAAGTGCAGAGCAGGATGATAATACTAAAGCTAATAATGATTATGCATCAGCTATAAAACATGCCGATGAAGCTTATAAAAATTCATTACCATTTTTTGTTAAAGATATGATTGATGAAACTGAGGAGATGGTTGTTGAAGCAAGGAAAACATTAAAGAATGTATCTTTACTAGAGAAAACCGTTGAGCTCAATGAAGAAGCTAAGAATTTATACGAAGATAAAAATTATATTGCTGCTAGAGATAAAACTTTAGAATCACGCAACTCAATAGAACTGGCCTATCGTTATGCGGAAGAAATAGAAAGAAAAAAGCGAGAACAAAGAAGAGCTGGAGAAATCAGTGAACAAAGATCTTTAAGAGAGAATGAGAGATATTATCGAGTAAAACTGAACACTGAAGATAGGGACTGCCTATGGAAGATTGCAGATCGTGAATTAGGTAATCCATTTGCTTGGAAGAATATTTATAATCGTAACGATGATATTATCAATGATCCCAATTTAATCTATCCCGATCAACAACTTATTATTCCCGATCCCAACGCACTTTATTAATATTTAGGTGCAGTATTCATGAATATTATATGATTACTGCACCCATTAAAAATCCTTTTTCACAAAACCGTCTTTTCATTATTTCGGGTCCTTGTAGTTTAGAAAATGAAAAATTAGCTACACAAGTTTGCCGAAAAATTAAGAAAATCTGCCAGGAACTCGATATTGATTTCATCTTTAAGGCTTCTTTTGATAAAGCAAATCGATCCTCAATTTACTCTTCTAGAGGACCAGGCTTGGAAGATGGATTAAAGATTCTAAGCAAAATTAAAGAGGAAGAAAAAGTCAAAATTTTATCGGATGTCCATACTCCTGAAATGGTTATTCCCTGTGCTGAAGTTCTTGATATTATTCAAATCCCAGCTTTTTTAGCTCGTCAAACCGATTTCTATATTGAAATAGGCAAAACTAAGAAACCCCTAAATGTAAAAAAAGGACAGTTTATGTCCCCTTATGAGGTTAAAAATATAATCGATAAATTTAGGGAATCGGGAGGAAAAAATATTGCTA
The DNA here is from genome assembly GCA_965224715.1 of Spirochaetota bacterium. Taxonomy (GTDB): domain Bacteria; phylum Spirochaetota; class UBA12135; order COTS27; family CAXSBA01. Next base: position 1,541,400 of record OZ245054.1, read on the forward strand.
TCACCGAAAGAGGGAGTACTTTTGGTTACCAAAATCTAGTAGTCGATTATCGATCGATTAAGATTATCAAGGATCTAGGTGTGCCCTATATCTACGATGCTTCCCATTCCTTACAACTACCTGCAGCTCAAGGCAAAGAGTCTGGAGGGCAAAAAGACTTCTTGGAAACTCTTCTCTTCGGACAAATCTCCGCTGGAGCTGATGGGGTATTTATTGAAACCCATCCTAATCCATCTCAGGCACTTTCCGATAAAGAAACTCAATATCCCTTAAAAAAAATGAAAAAACTTTTAAAGCAGGTAAAAGGATTATACGATTACAGAAAGAAAAAGTTGGGTTTTTAAAACATTTCTCTCCAAATTTGTAAGATTAAAAAACTTATTAATCCGGATGCTAAGTCATCGAGCATCACTCCCCATCCATTACCGATCTTCTCAAGATGACGAATACCTCCAATTTTAGTAATATCGAAGAATCGGAAAAGAAAAAAAGCCACTAAAAGTTCAACCCAATTATTAAAATTAAAACTGTTAAAATGATTAGGGAATTCCCACAACCAAGCCGCCATCCACATTCCCACTACCTCATCAATGACTATAGGGGAAGGGTCTTCCTTGCCAAAAAGAGGAATAGCATAATCACAAGAGAGTTTCACACCCATAAAAAAAAAGAAAATTATTCCCAAAAGCAAAATCGTTTGAGCAGTTGTATAGTCGAAAAAATAATTAATGAAGATAACCGGGACAAGTGCTACCAATGATCCTATAGTTCCCGGCATGAATGGGAAGAGTCCAGCATAACCAAAGGTAAGTAAAAATTTTGCCATCAATAATTTTTATAAAATAATTTCATTCTTTATTATCCATTAATTATATAATTAATATGTATCTGGACTTATAGGTTATTTCAAGGATTTTATCAATGCCACAATATAGATCACGTACCACCACTCATGGAAAAAATATGGCAGGGGCAAGAGCTCTTTGGCGTGCAACCGGGATGAAGGATGAGGATTTCTCTAAGCCTATCATTGCAATAGCTAATTCTTTTACCCAATTTGTTCCTGGGCATGTTCACCTCAAAGACCTTGGACAGATGGTTGCTAGAGAAATTGAAAAATATGGTGGGGTGGCTAAAGAATTTAATACCATCGCAGTTGATGATGGTATTGCTATGGGACATGATGGTATGCTTTATAGTTTGCCGTCAAGAGAGATAATCGCTGATAGTGTTGAATATATGGTTAACGCACATTGTGCAGATGCCTTAGTGTGTATTTCTAACTGTGATAAGATTACTCCTGGGATGTTAATGGCCTCTCTTCGTCTTAACATCCCTACTGTTTTTGTTTCTGGTGGTCCCATGGAAGCTGGCAAGGTTAAAATTAATGGAAATACGGTATCTTTAGATTTGGTAGATGCGATTATCGCAGGTGGTAATGATGAAGTCAGTGATGAAGAACTTCAAACCTATGAACGTTCTGCCTGTCCTACCTGTGGTTCCTGTTCCGGAATGTTTACAGCAAATTCTATGAATTGTCTTACTGAAGCTTTAGGTCTAAGTCTTCCGGGGAATGGCACCCTTCTGGCCACCCATGCTAATCGAAAAAAATTGTTTTTAGAAGCCGCCCGAATTATCGTATTGATTACTAAAAAGTATTACGAAAAAGACATCTTTTCTGTCCTCCCTCGGAGTATCGCAAATTTTTCAGCTTTTGAAAATGCTATGTCTCTTGATATTGCTATGGGAGGATCCACTAATACTATCCTCCATCTTTTAGCCGCAGCGCAAGAAGCCGAAGTCAACTTTACCATGATAGATATTGATCGGCTTTCACGGAATGTCCCTAATCTATGCAAGGTTGCACCTTCAGTATCTCATTACCATATTGAAGATGTTCATCGCTCTGGTGGAGTAATGGGGCTATTAGCTGAACTCGCCAAAGGTGGTTTACTTAATTTAGAAGTTTCCACAATCCATTCTGATAATTTGAAAGAAGCCATAGAAAAATGGAATATTGCAGGAATGAAAAAAGAACATCCCAATTACAATTCTGCATCCGAGATGTATTATTCCGCTCCCGGCGGAGTTCCCACTCAGAAAGCTTTTAATCAAAACCATAAATGGGATAAATTGGATTTGGATAGAGAAAAGGGATGTATTAGGTCCATTGATCATGCGTATAATCTTGATGGTGGCCTGGCTGTTCTCTATGGCAATCTTGCAGAGAGAGGATCTGTCGTTAAAGTAGCTGGGGTTGATGAAAATTTATTTCATTTTTCCGGACCTGCCCGTGTTTTTGAAAGTCAAGAGGAAGCGATGTCCGCCATTCTTGTTGATAAGGTGAACGCAGGTGAAGTGATTATTATTCGTTATGAAGGCCCTCAAGGAGGTCCAGGGATGCAGGAAATGCTCTATCCGACCAGTTTTCTTAAAAGTAAGGGATTAGAGAAAAGTTGTGCTCTTATCACCGATGGACGTTTTTCTGGAGGTAGTTCTGGGCTCTCTATTGGGCATATCTCACCGGAAGCTGCAGAAGGTGGAATCATCGCTCTAGTAGAAAATGGGGATATCATTACAATAGATATCGCATCGCGTAGTTTGAATTTAGAGGTGAGCGAGCAAGAATTATTAAAACGAAAAAAAAAAATGGAGTATTCTTCCCTACCCTACCAACCTAGTAAACGTAAACGTAAAGTCTCTGTCGCCTTAAAGACTTATGCTTTACTCGCATCAAGTGCTGACAAAGGAGCTGTTAGAGACCTCTCCAAATTTAAAAAAAATTGAATTCAAGCTAAGTAAATCATTTCGCTTCAATTTTTATGTGATTCCCATTACTATTAACCCAACGTTTCGACTGAATACTAAATATAATACCTATTCCTAGTAAAGATGAGATTAACGTTGATCCTCCGGCACTAATAAAAGGAAGCGGTATTCCGGTCACTGGAAAAAGAGAAAGCGTCATTCCAATATTGATGACAATTTGCAATGTGAGAAGGAAAAAAATTCCTATAACAATATTTTTACCTGCATTATCATTAATGCTATCAATCATCTTCCAAATTCTTAATAGCATGAAGAAAAAAAGGAATAAAATAACACTTGTTCCGAGGAATCCCATCTCTTCAGCAATAACAGAAAAAACAAAATCTGTGGTTCTTGAAGGAAGAAATCCAAGTTGACTATAATTTCCATTAAACAGGCCCTTTCCCCAGAAGCCGCCAGAGCCAATGGTGATTTGAGATTGAACGATATTATATCCAGAGCCCCATTGATGATCATAAGGATTAAGAAAAACAATAAGTCTTTCTCTCTGATATTCCTTCAATATATGATTGTCGATGATATAGCCTATAATCAAACCAATACAAATACTTAGTGTATAAAAAGTGATCAAATTCAAAAAAACTTTTTTGAATTTGATGTTAGCCAATTTGACTATAGAAGTAAAATATACAAAAAACAAAATCAAATAAAAAAGATATTCAGGGCTGATAATAACTTTTAGATAAAAATTTCTAGTAGCTATTTCTTTAGAATATGTAGATATAATAGGAATGAGAACCATCAAAGATCCGCTAATCAATATAAAGAGAGTATATCTAAGAGGCAACCCATTATACCAAAAAATTATAAAGACAGTTGGCAAAAATAAAAGAGAGGTTCCTAAGTCGGGTTGGGAAAAAATCAAAAAAGCGGGAATTCCAAGGAGCAGTCCTATCTGTATAAGATTCTTGATATGAAATACCTCTTTATCTTTTTTTTCGATATAGGCTGCAACAAATAATATTAGAATTATTTTTACAAATTCCGAAGGTTGGATATTCACTATCCCTAATGAAATCCATCTTTTAGAGCCATTAACAACCACACCATTTAATAAAGTATAAATCAAGGAAAAAATAGATATTCCGTAGAACAACCAATAGTAATCAATGACTTTTCGATAATTGATCTTACGAACTATCAGAAGCATAACAATACCTAAGAAGAAATAAATACTTTGTTTAATGTAGTTATTATAGAGATTTACTGTCCCACCGTATATTTGAAGTTGGGAAGAATAGGAATAAAGCACACCTAAAAATGAAAGAAGAAGAACACTGATAAAGAGATACTTATCAAATGATCTGTTATCGACTTTCCTGAAACTCTTTATACGTTTATAAATTGTTTTCAAAATAATCTTCTGGTAATTTTTTCTCTTTTTTAATTTTCAACCAATCTTGATATTTAAATTGATTAGCATTAAAAAATTGAAGACGTTCCTTAACCACCAGATTAGGATCCCTTTTTGCAAAAATAGCCTGAAAAATTGCTTCTACGAAAATAGCAGAGTAGATACTTCCATAGCCTCCATGTTCGATAAGAACAGTAACCACCAATCTCTCTTCAGGTGGAGCATCATAAGGTGCATAGCCGCTAAACCATGAATGAGCTTCAAGATCATCATAGGTTTGTGAAGTACCAGTCTTACCTGCAATTTTAATTTTATCGTTATTGATTCTTCTTGCCGTTCCCCATCGAACAACATTACGCATTGCTCTTTGCACTAGACGAATTTTATCTTGAGAAAAAGGCATGCGAATAACAATTGACTGTGGATTTACTATTTCACTGTCATCTACCATTGAACGATACTTTTTAAGAATATGAGGGCGATATCCTATTCCATTATTGGCGATAGCTGAAGTAATTAGATTAACTTGAATAATAGTAGATGAAAAATATCCTTGACCAATAGATAAATTGACTGTATCTCCATCCCACCAGAAAGAACCTAGATTTTCTATTTTCCATTTTGGAGAAGGGACAAGTCCATTTTTCTCATAGGCAAGGTCAACCCCAGTATTAATACCTAAGTTAAAGTAATCTTGACTGTATTTAGAAATCACATTTGGTCCCATCTCCAAACCTAACCGATAAAAATATACATTACAGGAATTAGGAATAGCAGTAAGAAGTACTTGGTCGCCATGTATTCCTTCGCATTTAAAATAATTATTACCAATGTATAGTCCACCAAAACAGTAATATTTACGCGTTCGATAATTAAAGGCAGGGTCATCAAGGGCTGTTAAAGCCATTATTAATTTAAAAATGGAGCCTGGGGGATATTTTGTCTGGATAACCCGATTGAGAAAAGGACTATCCTTATCACGAAAATAAGCATTGATCACCTCACGATTAATTGTTCCTGTAAAAATATTGGGATCATAGCTCGGGAAACTATAGAGTCCTAAAATTTCTCCTGTTGTAGGACGGGTAACGATTACTCCACCTTTGAAGCCTTTTAGAACTTGATAAATAATATTTTGGATATGGGGATCAATACTCAAAAAAATATCTTTCCCGGGTAAGGGAACACCATTTTCGGGAAAAATCTCTTCTTTGATTCTATTTTTAACATCAACAATATTAATTTTATATCCCTTTTTTCCCCGTAGTTCCTGATCATAATAACTTTCCACTCCAATCTTACCGATGATAGATTCCGGATCATATCCCTGTCCTTTCCTTTTTCTTAATTCTCTGGCACTGATGTTTTGAACATAACCGGTAATATGGGCATAGGGTTTACCCTGGGGATAGACCCTATCAAATACTTCTTGATAGATAATACCTGGAAAATCATCTATATTCTCTGCTAAATAGTGTATATCTTCCATAGATACATTTTTTTTAAGCAAATAGGGGGTATAGGGATTTAAATAAGCTTTCTTAAATACTCTTTCCAAATTTCGATAAGGAATACTCAATCGATTGGTAAGAACATTTACCAATCGATTGAACTCCTTAGGGTTAATTTTACTCCGGGGAAAATTATAGGGAATCATGTAGATAGCATAAGAAAGACGGTTATCAGCTAATACTGTTCCGTCTTCAAGATATATTCTTCCCCTCAATGTAGGAATCTTAACAACCTGTTTTTTATTGTTGAAGGCTTGTTTAGAAAAAAAATTTTTATGGGTTACCTGTAGAGAGAAAAGTTTAATAATAAAGGTAATAAAGAAAATAATCAGCACGCTCAGAAGGAAATATGACTTCACCTTTTTTTTATCTAGTTGTATCATTCTTATTATAGTTTGATTAACGTTTAGTCTGAGAATCAATAAGCAGAAAACTTCCTTCCCTAACTATCATATTATCTGTTTCAAGAGTAAGCTGATTAAGTTCAATTAGGGATTGAAGTGAAACATGAAAACGATTCGCAATCACATACAGGGTATCTTGAGGTTGCACTAAATAGAGAAAGACATTATTATAATTCGATAACTTTTCTTTTCTAGGCTTATTCTTGTTATGATATTCTTTATCAATAGTAGAAGCTCTACTCAATCCTCGAATGGGGAGGATAATATGAGTCCCTGCCTTGATAGCATGGCGGGATTTAAATTTATTGATCTCAGCAATAGGGTTAATCGGAATCCCATACTTTTTGGAAACTGTAGTGAGATTATCTCCTATTTTAACAAAATAGCGGCGATAAGTAACCCTTTCTTCAATAGGAATAGTAGAAAAAGATTGGACAAAGTTATTATAGAGGTGATTCGGAACATAGATTGGAAATTTTATCGATGGTGGAGTTGCCCAACTTTTTAAAGCGGGATTAAGTTTCTTTAGGCTGGAAACATTAACCCCCATATGCTGGGCCAATATATTGATATCAGTGGCATCTTCAAGTTCATAGATCTTAAGATTATCACTACTTACCGGAACTCCCTGAATGTCAGTCACTCCTTTTTTATTGTTTTTATAATTTTTGGATATCATCACAGAGGCAATAAATTTGGGAACATAATTCTTGGTTTCTTCAGGAAGATGATCCTCTTCTATCAATTTCCAAAAATTATCGTTTTTGTATTTTTTTATGGTAGAAGAAACTCGAGCAAGCCCTCCATTGTAAGCAGCTAATACCAGGAGCCAATTATCTAACTTTTTATAAAGAAATTTTAGATGATAGGCTGCTGCTATAGTAGCTTTAACAAAGTCTCGTCGATCATCATACCAATAGTTTGCTTTGAGTCCATACATATTTCCTGTACCATACATAAATTGCCAAAGTCCTACCGCTCCAGCCCGAGATTTAGCTTTGGGATTAAAGCCGCTTTCAATAATAGGCAAATAAGCTAAATCTTCGGGAATATTCTTTTCTTTAAATATTTTTTTGATCAAAGGGAGATAAAAATCTGCACGACTTAAGATAATATCCAGTGTTTTATCACCTTTGATCTGGTAACTACGAATATAACGTTTGACTAATTCATGATGATAATCTGAAACAGAAAAGCCTTTTAACTGAATATTATCAAGAGTATGGATATCCACATAATCCTCACCATCCAAAAACTGTATTTGGCTAAGATTTTTTCCTTGAGAAAGATAGTGAATATAATCTATGGTTTTACAAGAATAAATCCACAGCAAAGAAGGCAAAAATAATAAAACAAGGTGAAATCTTAACAACATAATACCTTGTTTGAGAAAAATTATTTGACTATGGCTTTATATTTCTTTATTGCTGAATCAACCCCAAGTTTATTAATAATTTTAAGTCCTTTGGAGGAAACTTTTATTTTGACAAATTTATCTAATGAAGGAACATAGATACGTTTAGCTTTCATATTAGGCATATACTTTCTGCGGGTTTTATTATTAGCATGGGAAACATTATTGCCTTTTACTGTACGACGTCCAGTAATGCTACAAACCTTAGCCATAATTATTTCCCTTCTCGATATAATACCCGCTTGTTTAAAAACGGATCAAATTTTTTAAACTCCAACTTCTCACTATTGTTTTTTTTATTTTTAGTAGTGGAGTAAAAATGACTACTTTCTGTACTTTTCATCTTAATAATTTCACGATTTCCCTTCTTTGCCATCAATTTCTCCTTCATTTCTTACTTTTTGAATGGAATCAGTCTGCTTTTTTACCTCTTTATTATGATGTCCTTTCATTTGATTCTGCCTTTTTCTTTCTATGTAATCTCGATTTTTTTGTTCGTAATATTCTTGAGACCATATAGAACCTACGTAAGGTAAAAGCGCCATATATCGGGCACGTTTAACTGCATTAGCCAACTTTCGTTGATGAATCATTTTTGTCCCAGTAATCCGACGAGGCAATATCCGCCCATTCTTCCCAAGAAAACGCTTCAATAAATCAACATTTTTATAATCAATGAAGTCAATATGATTTTTGGTGAAATAACACTCTCTTTTTGCCCTAAAAAATGTTCCACTTCTCTTGAACTCAGTTTTATCTTTATCACGACTACCTTGTTTCTTATAACTCTGATTACCTTCAGAAGTTTTTACTTCATTGTTTTCTTTCATGAATATTTTACAATTATAAAATCATTTAATAAAATGAATATAGCAATTTATTAATCTATACAGTCATATATTATAACATAAAATATAATTAATTTCAACATTAAATTTAAAATTTTATTGATTTTATGACATTTAAGAATTAGATTAATGATATTATTATATTATATGCGGGAGTAGCTCAGTTGGCTAGAGCATCTGCTTGCCATGCAGAATGTCGCGGGTTCAAGTCCCGTTTCCCGCTCTCAGTAAATGAATTTAAAATCATCCTATAAAGAAAAAGGAAATACTCATTTTTTAGTTGAATTAGAGATTTCAGCTAATGAGTTGGATAGTCAATTCCATAATTTGATCAAAAAGTACTCAATAAATATTAATTTTCCTGGATTTAGAAAAGGAAAAGTTCCTACTAGTATTATTGAGAAAAAATTCAGTGAAGAAATAAGTAAGTCGGTTTTAGAAGAAATTATTCCTAAGGCGATTGAAGAAGTTATTAAAACTCATTCCTTGGAAACCATCGGACCTGCTGAACTAGACAAAGATCATCCCGTTTTAAAATACGAAAAGGGAAAACCTATTTTTATGAAGTTAATCTTCAATAGAAAACCAAGTTGTACTATCAATTCTTACGAAGGACTTTTAATTACCGAAAATAAATATACTGTAGAAAAGGAAGATATTAATCAAAATAAAAAAAAGATACTTGATTCTCTAGGTAAGAACGCTGAAGTTGAAGGTGAAGCACAGATAGGAGATATGGTTTATCTTAACTTGTCTTTCAAAAACGAAGGATTAAAAGAATTCAATCTTCAAAATCATATAGCCATATTTGAAGAGGGGGGTGAGAATGCCTATCCCCAATACCTTAACTCACTTTTTAAAATCATTAAAAAAATAAAAAAGGGAGATACTCAAGAAATAAACTTTACTTTTCCTCAAGAGATAAATGAAGAAAAACTCAAGGGTCGAAATGAATCAGTGACTTTAACAATAAATCGAATCAATAGATTCCAGCCTGCTGAACTCAATCAAGAAACCTTTGATCGACTTCAGGTTAAGGATGAAGAGGAGTTAATAAATAAAATTAAAAAAGATATGGAGGATCATGCTCAAGATCAAACCAAAAAACATAGTTTCGATGAAGCTATTAAAGCACTTAAAAAGAATACTGACTTTATCATTCCGGAAATAGCTGTGGACTATTACTTACAGAGTTCATGGAATCAGCTTGCTGAAGAGCTTAGAGTGCGAGGTCAAAAAAATATTTCTGAATCCCCCCCTAAAACATGGTTGGAGGAGAATCGGAGTCATGCTAGAGAAGGAATTGAAACCGATCTCCTTATTACCAAAGTAAGAAAAGATAAGGAAATTGAAATTGGAGAAGAAGAGTTAGAAAGCAAGATCAAGGAATTAGCAGAGAGGTCCAAAGTAAATTTAAAAGATTATCGACGTGATCTTATTAAGTCCGGAGGCTTTACCCAGCTAAAACGACAAATGGCTCATCAAAAAACATTAAATTGGTTATTATCACAATGTAAAATTATTGAAGAAAAAGAATATCCCTTCAGTAAACTCAATGAATTACAAAAACAATACAATTATTGACAAGGAGATGACATGTTTATTCCTTATGTAATCGAACAAACTAATAAAGGGGAGAGGGTATATGATATCTACTCCCGCATGCTAAAAGATCGAATTGTTTTTCTAACCGGAGAAGTAAACGATGTAGTGTCAAATTCTATTGTTGCTCAACTACTTTTTTTGGAATCCACTGATCCAGATAAAGATATTTATTTCTATATCAATAGTCCGGGAGGATCTGTAACCGCGGGAATGGCAATTTATGATACTATGCAATACATTAAAAGTGATGTTTCTACCTTCTGTATCGGTCAAGCTGCTTCCATGGGGGCATTTCTTCTAGCTAGTGGGACTCCCAAAAAAAGGTTTGCAACTCCTCATAGTCGAATTATGATTCATCAACCTCTGGGAGGTACTCAGGGACAAGTTTCTGACATACAAATCCAAGCCAAAGAAATTCAACGATATAAAGATCTTCTCTGTGAACTCTTTTCTCGGCATACTGGCAAAAGTAAGAAGATTATCGAAAAAGATGCAGATCGAGATTTTTTTATGAGTGCTGAGGAAGCCACTAAATATGGATTAGTTGATGAAGTGATTAAAAAAAGAAAATGAAATGCTCTTTTTGCAGCATAGATTATAATCCTCCCGATCTTTTGATTAGTAGCAATTCGGTACAGATTTGTGTTAGCTGTGTTGCATCGTTCAAACAGCATTTCGAACGCCAATTATCTAAAGAAATCATTAAATTAGAAGTCAATAAAATCAAAGAAAATCTCCTTAGGCCATTTGATATTAAAAAAAAACTTGATGAGTACATCATCGGTCAAAATGAAGCCAAAAAGATTCTTTCGGTTGCAGTTTATACTCATTACCGGAAATTACTATATGAACAGGAAAGCCGTACAAATACCGATGTCGAGTTAGATAAATCTAATATCCTTCTTATCGGCCCAACCGGAACCGGGAAAACTCTCCTCGCATCAACTCTAGCTCGAATTATTGATGTCCCTTTTTGCATCGCTGATGCCACCACCCTTACTGAAGCTGGCTATGTAGGTGACGATGTAGAAAACATCCTTCTCCGACTCATTCAAAATGCTAACTATAATATTCCCTGGGCAGAAACTGGGATTGTTTTTATTGATGAGATTGATAAAATCGGACGAAAAAGTGAGAATCCTTCTATTACCCGTGATGTTTCTGGAGAAGGTGTTCAACAGGCCCTTTTAAAAATCATTGAAGGAACTATTGCTTCAGTACCAACTCAGGGAGGCAGAAAACATCCTCAAAGTCAAAATATGATGATCAATACGAAAAATATTCTTTTTATCTGTGGTGGGGCTTTTGTAGGATTGGATAAAATTATTAAGGAAAGGAGTCAGCAAAAACAAATCGGATTCAACAAAAAAAAAGAAATAAAAGAGAATGTTAAGATAATGCCCGATGACTTAGTCCGTTTTGGGCTTATTCCTGAATTAGTGGGGAGGCTACCTCTTGTCACTTATCTTCAAGAATTGGATCGTGTACAAATGAAAGATATTCTTATCCGTCCCAAGAATTCTATCATTAAACAATTACGAAAAATTTTGGAATTCGAAAATTTGAAGTTGGAAATTGATGACAGCGGATATGAGCATATCATCGATAATGCATTCAAAATGAAAACCGGAGCTAGGTCATTGCGAAGTATTATAGAGACGATCATGATCGAAATACTCTTCCAAGTTCCAAAATTAAATAACAAAAAGGTAATGATCTCAAAAAAAACCATTGAGTCAGGTAACTATTTTCAGTGATCTATGAGTCAAAAAAAAAAACTTATTATTGATCCATGGGCACTATTTGGAGAGAAGAAGTCCAGAAAGAATATTATCAGTCCAATGTTTTCTACAAATCTTATTTCTTCTCTTATTGATTTTAAAAAACACGCTTACGATTTATATATCATTGCCGGTATAAATATTGAACGAAGGCTACTATCCTGGGGAAAACAATTCCTTATACAAGAGAACATTGCTTTTTCTACCATATCACTCACCAATGTTAAAAAATCATTTGCTGAGTCAACTATTTCATCCAATTCAATAATTCTTTATGCCCTCTCTCCAACACTCAGTCATAATTTTATACCGGTTAAAAATAAAACAAAATCCTCAATTATTTTTTTTATCCAATCTCCTACTTTAAACGGAAAACCCCAATCCTTAATTTCCAAAAATTGGGCTGCCTTTACACAAGAAATACTTTATCCTCTTCGTCAAACTCAAATTCACAGAAAGACTAAGGAAACCGATATAAAAATAAAATTAAATTTAGATGGCATAGGCACTGCTAAAATAAAAACTGGACTTGGTTTTTTAGATCACATGTTAACTAATTTTTGTAAACATTCAGGTATCGATATAGTTTTAACTGTTCAGGGAGATTTGGAAGTCGATGAACATCATACTATTGAAGATACCGCGTTAGTTTTAGGAGAAGGCATTCGAAAAGCTTTAGGAGATAAAAAAGGTTTGGAAAGATATAGCTTTGTCCTTCCCATGGATGAAAGTGAAGCATCGTGCAGCATTGACTTCTCAGGCCGTAGTCATCTGGAATGGAATGCTCTTCCTTTCAAAAGAGAATATATCGGAGATTTCCCTACAGAAATGTTAAAACATTTTTATAACAGTTTTTGTTTAGCCGCCGGACTCAATATGAACATGAAAATAATTGGTGAAAACGAGCATCATCTTATCGAGTCTTCTTTTAAGAGTTTTGCTCGTTGTCTTCGTCAAGCCTTGAAGGTTACAGGAACCGAAGTCCCAAGTACTAAAGGGTTGCTTTGAGAGATACTCTAACAGGAATGATTTTAAAAAACTTTACAGCATTTTTATAATGAAAACTAATCCGTCCTGGTTTAATAAAACCATACTTCTCGCACCCATGGAAGAGATAACCGATATTTCCTATCGAATACTATGCAAGGAGATGGGAGCTGATATGGTTTACACCGAGTTTATCAATGCTGACGGACTGGTTCGGGGAAGGGGGCAGGAGAAGATGGAGTACTTTGAAGAAGAACGTCCTATCGGCATTCAAATTTACGGTAATGACACCGATAACATGGTGGAAGCGGCGATCATTGCTCAAGATTATAATCCTGATCTTATCGATATCAACGCAGGATGTTGGGTTAAGAAAGTGGCGCACCGTGGAGCTGGAGCAGGACTCCTTAAAGATCCTCCTTACATGCAGAGATTGATCGGTGAGGTTGTTAAAGCAGTCGATCTACCTGTAACAGTAAAAACTAGAATTGGATGGGATATCAATAGTATTAATATAATCGATATTGCTCGACGGCTTGAAGATATTGGAATAGTTGCTCTAACCATTCACTGTCGAACTCGTTCTCAAGGGCATTTAGGAAAAGCAGACTGGTCTTGGATTGATAAAGTTAAAAAGTCGGTATCTATTCCAGTTATCCTTAATGGATCGATTATGACTGCTCAAGATGCCTTGGATGCGTTTACACAAACTTCTGCTGACGCAGTGATGATTGCCAGAGGAGCTATCGGTGCTCCCTGGATTTTTCGTGAGATTAAAGAACTACAAGAACATGGCCGAATCATCACCCCCCTTACTCTCAATCAAAGGATACAAGTTTGTCTCCGTCATCTCCGCGCCTTTATCAAATGCCATGGAGAAAAAGTTGGAATCCCAGCTTTTAGAAAATATTATGGTGGATACTTAAAAGGGTTTCCCCATATCGTCAAACTTCGAGTTGAGGTTATGAAACAAAATAAATATCAATCAATTGAGGATATCCTCATCCATTATGGAGAAAAATTTGGTATCGAGCACACTGATATATTAAAGTTAAATTTTGCAGATAAATATTAAAGAAGATGAGTTTAGAGATCATCAGTAGAATGACAAAACTCAATGAGTTACTTCGTTATCATAGTCAAAAATATCATCAAGAAGATAATCCAGAGATCAATGATTTTGAATACGACCTTCTTTTTAATGAGCTAAAACAATTAGAAGAAACCTATCCGGACCTGATTCTATCTAACAGTATCACTAAAGAGACAGGTTATAAGATTAAAAAGGGGTTTTACCCATTTACTCATCCTATTTTGATGGGATCTTTAGATAATGCTATGTCTTTGGAAGAGATAAATGACTTTATTATAAAACGGAATAAAGATTTAGGTATCATGATTAAGGAATACTTCCTTTCCCTAAAACTTGATGGACTAGCCTTAGAGCTTATCTATCAGAATGGAAAATTAGTAGTAGCCTCAACCCGTGGAGATGGTGAGGTTGGGGAGAATATAACTCGAAATGCCTTGCAGGTAAATAATATTCCTGCCGAACTCTCTTCCCCCTGCCCTACCCGGTTGATTATCAGAGGCGAGGTGGTCATGGCTAAAAAATTTTTTGAGGAGCTTAATCTTTCTTTAAAAGAGAATGATGAAACTCCCTTTGCCAATCCTCGCAATGCTGCAGCCGGAACGATGAGACAATTAGATGAAACTATTGTAAAGAAAAGAAAGCTACATTACTATCCCTATGCTCTAACTAATTGGGAGGAATGCCTTGATTTTATAAAAAGTCCGAACCAGTCATTTGATACCCATGAACAACAGATAAATTATATCGGTGATATCGGATTTACTCTTAATCCTTACACTACTTTAGCTCACAACTTTTCTGAAATCACTAGTTTTTGTAAAAACATCCAAAAGCAGAGGTATGATTTAGATTATGAAATCGATGGTGTTGTAATCAAGATTAATTCAGGAAAAGAGCAGAACGCCTTGGGAATGGTGGGTCGGCGTCCCCGTTATGCTATTGCTTGGAAGCTCCCTCCTGAAATTAAGAAAACTATAATTGAAGACATAGTTTTTCAAGTTGGTAGAACGGGTAAGATTACCCCTGTAGCCATATTAAAACCAGTTCGTTTAGCAGGGGTTAATGTTCGTCGAGCTACTCTCCATAATTTCAATGAAATGAAAGAGAAAGATATCCATATCCACGATACCGTTAAGGTCATTCGATCCGGAGATGTGATTCCTCATGTGTTAGGAGTAGTTAAGGAAAACCGAGGCATACATTCTAAAAAAATAAAGAAAATTATTTTCCCAGAGAACTGTCCGGTATGTAAGACACCTATCGAAACAGAAGAAAACGGAATTCTCTCCTTTTGCCGAAATTATAATTGTCCTTCAAGACAGTACCATAATATGATTCACTTTGCCTCTAAAGATGCGTTAAATATTGAGGGACTGGGTAAAGAACTTATCCAAGAACTGATCCAAAATGGCAAATTAAAAGATGTCGGCGATATTTTTCTTCTCCAAAACAATGATTTAAATGTACTTAAACGTGTGGGAGATAAACTTAAAGCTAATCTCTTTACTTCTATCGAAAGAGCAAAGAACACTACTCTATCCCGTTTTCTCTATGCTTTAGGTATTCCAACAGTTGGCGAAAAAACTGCTAAAATACTAGCGCGAAAATTTGAGACTCTGGATAACATTATGGAACAAAGCCAAGAAACACTGATGGAGATTGATGAAATTGGTGAAGTGATGGCCAATCATATCTATGATTATTTTTCTTACTCTAATCATAGAAAATTGATCCATAAACTGATTAATATCGGGATACGTATTCGGTCTCCAAGAGAAGTTGCAAATAAAAAGAAAAAGCTTTTCAATAAGAAAATTCTTTTCACCGGAAGCTTGAAAATTCCTCGTAGGAGAGCTAAGGAATTGGCTGAGGAAGCAGGAGCATTGATTGTTTCCTCTGTTTCTTCAAGTCTGGATTATTTAGTAGTTGGAGAAAATCCAGGTTCGAAAAGGAAAAAGGCAGAAAATTTACATATTAAAATTATTAATGAAGAAAAATTTTTAAATCTTATCAATGACTGAAAATGATATTACTGAATCAACATCCATTAACAACCCAATGGTTAATAGTCGTCAACAGAATAAGTCTGTAAATAAAAAAATAAGGCTATCTTCACTATTGAATAATGTAAAAGACCTTAATTTATCTATATGTATATTCTTAGCATTGGTATCATCATTTTTAATGATCATGTCCTTTCCCAATACTGGATGGTATATTCTTGCATTTATTGGAATGGTACCAATCATTTTCATTATTGAAACTCAAAGTAAATGGAAAATATTACTTTGTTACTTTATATACTTACTTGTTTTCTATTATTATTTACTTGATTGGGTAGAAGTCTTTCACCCCTATGCTCTTCCTGGCTTAGTTGGCTATGTCATATTCATCCATTATATTCCCCTATTTATATACAAATTTTTTCGTTCTTGGAATAAAATTGGTAGTCTCTATAACGCTTTCCTTTTTGCAACTATCATGGTTATTTTTGAATATTGTCGTGAACTTGGGTTTACCCGTTTCCCTTATGGTAATATCGCCTATACCCAATACCGTTTCCTTTCTTTAATCCAGATTTCTGATATCACTGGTTATCTGGGAATATCCTATTTTATTTATTTTGTCAATGCCGCTATTGCCGGATCATTAGCTAAATTTTTATCTCAACGTTCCCCAAAAACCGACTCCTTCTTTTCAACTTTACTCCCTTTATTGTTCAATCGATTTGCTTTGATTGCAATCATTTTTGTACTACTACTCCTTTATGGAAACAATCAAATTGCATCGGGGCTATCTAAAGATAGTAATAAAAATTATCCCTCAACAATTACAAATATTAATCAGACAACTAAAGCCACTGATACTTCTATTTCAAAAAAAATTCGTGTATCACTGATTCAACATTGGTTTGACTATAATTCATCTTGGACTCCAGAAAATAAACAACTTTTGCTTGACAAAATTTTTCGAGTTACTGAGGAAGCAATAAAAGATAATCCCGACCTTATTATCTGGCCAGAATCTGCACTTAACGATTATTATGAATATCGATTAAAAAATCCACTATTGATTCGTAATTCTATGGCTCTAGAATATTTTAATTTCTTTAAACGAGTAGGTAAGGATTATCCTAATACCCAATATTTAGTTGGAAGCCTTTCTTTAGGAGAGGTAAACTACGAAACCATTGTGGAAAAGAAAAGTCGAAGCGCTAAGGATGCTAAAACTGGGTCATTAGCTGGAAAAGTTAATAAATATAACAGTGCTCTTCTTATTAACAATGAAGGAAAAGTGATTGATAAAAGTGCCAAGATGCTTTTGGTCCCTGTGGGAGAATATTTTCCATACAGTACTGTCCTAAAAACCATACCGTGGTTCGCCAATATTCTTGAAGAAGCTCATGCTAGTCAATTTACTCCGTTTGAAAAATATAAGCTACTCAATTATGAGAAGGGACTTTTTTCAACTCTGGTCTGTTATGAAGATGCTTTTGAATTCCTTTCCAGAACCCTAGCACTTCATGGAGCCACTTTTTTTGTACTTATTACCAATGATGCATGGAGCTATTCGGTAAAATCTCAAGAGATCCATTTTATGTTCAGTATTTTTCGTGCCATAGAGAATCGTCGTCATGTTCTTAGGGCAGGGAATGCAGGGGTGACCGGTGTCATAGATCCTTATGGAAAAAAATATGGTATCCTTCCAATGTTTGAGGAGGGGCACTCTACCATTGAATTTACTCCAAATAGTGAAGAGTTATCTCTGTTTACTCGATACGGAAACTTTTTTATTATTTCGATTATCGTTATTTTCATTTTACTGATCCATTACTCTCTCATCATAAAATTATGGCGTGCCTACCTTTGGGTCAAGAAGAAAGTTAATCTTTTATTTAATAAATGAAAAAATTATTTTTTTTTATTATTCTCTTATTAGCCACTCTGGCAATAGTGTATTCCTTTGTCCATAAACATTTCGTATCTCAAACCTATATGTTGATCTATCTCAAAAGTGAAAAACAAATTGAAACTCAAAAGAATCTATTCTGTTACGAAACAATAACCCTGGATCGTTATCTTTTTAAGAAAGAGGAACGTATCTTCACAGTATTAAACAATTTAATTTACGGTCCGCAAAATATTTATTTGGATTCTTCTTTTCCCTTAGATTTGAGTATCCGAAAAGTACACCTTCTTGGTTCAACTTTACTTGTCGATTTCAATCGCAATATAAGTCAACTTTCACTTGAAGATGAAGAGCATCTCCTTACTATATTCATTAATACTATTAAAAATAGTTTTCCTGAAATTAAAGACATGTTTTGGCTTTTAGAGGGGCGAGAGTTGAACTATATTAAGTCCGGTTTCTCCTATCTTTATCCAATTTCCATAAAAAATTTTAACCCTATAAAAGAAGACCATTCAATAATTGACAGCAAAAATATCTTTCCTTGTTAATGATGTTCCATCGAAAAGGGTTATTTTGGAATAGCCCCAAAAAACGCTATTTTGATTTTTCAACATCCTTAACTGGATCAGTTTTTGGTCATAAAAACTCTTATCTAAGCAAACGTATCAAGAATACCTTCAAAAAAAATTATCTTATCGATATTTCTCCTTCAATATGTAGTAATACTATTAAACTCCAATTTTCCTCATGGATTCATCGTTATCCTTATCTTAACAAATATCGATTTTATCCAGTTTCTGATTTGGATTTGCTCCACTTCTTAAAAACAACCATAATCCCAAATACAAAGATTATTGCAAAATCTTGGGAAATCAATCATGATCCCCTACTCTATTATCTTTCTAATGAAACGAATACCCCTCCAAAGTCAGATACTATAAAAACCCTCATTACCGATATCGCTCTTATGTATCCTAATGAATATTCAACTCTCTATAAAAAACCAGATAAAAAGTCAATCGAAAGAGAAGTATACCTTTACCTAAATTCCTGTTTTCCAGAGATATTTGGCTTTGAAGATATAGAACCTCTCATATTCTCTGTTATTATCGTTGGGGGAAAGAATCCCTTTTCTTTAAATGCTCAGAAACTCCTTCTAATAAATGAAGATATACCTGATTTAATACCAAGAAAAATAATTTCAGTCAATCATTGGCATTTAAAAGTTTACCGAGATGGGATTAAACATTACTATGACTTCTTAAAAAGACCTATTCAGCAAAATAGGAAGAAAGCCTTTAGGGAAACCCTTCAGCATATTCAAGACTGGGGAAATCAGAAGAAAAAAAAAATCCAAATCAATTCCAGAACTTTTTCTGCTCAAATTATCCTAATGAAGAAAAAAACCGATACCCAAATGGATTCTTCAAAGCTTTCGGAATTGACCTGGTATAATAACCGTATTTTTTATAAAGATATTACCATTATCGCTGAAGAAGATAAGGAAAAAATAATCTTTTATCTCCACCTTCCCATTAACTTTTCTCCACAGCATCTAAAGAATAAATGGAAAGGTTTAGTCTCACTTCTTGACCTAGTCTGATGGTTTTTTTGATTACAATTTTTTGAGCCTAAGCGATAAAGCATTCCCTATTACCGAAACTGAAGATAAGCTCATAGCCAGAGAAGCGATCATTGGACTAAGTAAAACCCCTATCCAAGGATAGAGGATGCCAGCTGCTAAAGGAACCCCCAGGGAATTATATAGAAAAGCAAAGAAAAGACTCTGTTTAATATTTTTAAGAGTCAACTTTGATAATCTAAGCAATTTTACGATACCTTGAAGATCGTTTTTGATAAGAGTTACATGGGATATTTCAATGGCAGCATCAGATCCACTCCCCATGGCAATACTAACATCGGCAACCGCCAAGGCGGGTGAATCATTAATACCATCTCCGGTCATGGCTGTTCTAAATCCTTCCTTCTGAAATGCTCTTACCAATTTCGCTTTATCTTCTGGCATCATCTCAGCTTTATAGGTTATGTCGAGTTTAGAAGCTACATATGATGCCGTTGCTTCCTTATCTCCGGTAGCCATGACCACTTCAATTCCCTTTTTATGTAGCTCTTTAATAGCACTAACTGCAGACTGCCTAATCCTATCTGCAACCGCAATAATCCCTCTAACCTTTCCATCTAAAAAAACATAGAGTACCGTCTTTCCTTCCTGGGAGAGTTTTTCAACTTGTTCTATAATTTGTTCCGGAGGACTCGCTTTCAATTCTTCCATTAACTTCCTATTTCCTAGTCCCACCGATATTAAAGACTTCTTATCCAAAGTCTCCTTATGAATTTTTCCAGTTTTTTGAAGTTTACCCACCAAGCCCATCCCGGTTTTACTTTCAAAGTCATCGGGAGCCACATAAAAGAATGGGATATCAGTCTTTTTAATACTTTGAAATTCTGTCTTAATCGCATTAGCTAATGGATGGTTACTGTTTACTTCCAAGGCATTGGCTATAGCGATTATTTCCTCCGGAGATGTTCTCTCCTTATCTGTTTTGTTTACAAGGGGAATCACATCAGTTACCCGGGGTTTCCCTTCGGTGAGGGTACCCGTTTTGTCCACAATCAACTTTTTAACCAAAGCAAAAGTTTCCAAGGCTAAAAAATCCTTGATGACAAGGCCGTTGTGAGCTCCAAGGCCTGCAGAAACCATAATACTCATTGGAGTAGCTAATCCGATAGCACAAGGACATGCAATAATAAGTACTGAAACCAAAGCCAAGGTAGCATAGGGAAAAGCAGGAGTCGGCCCCAGGATAAGCCATAGACAAAATGAGATAATCGCTATTCCGATCACAATCGGTATGAAATACTGCGATACTGTATCTGCATACCTTTGGATTTGAGGACGAGATTTCTTCGCTCCCACAACCGATTCAATAACCTTAGCAAGGAAGGTATTGGAGCCGATCTTCTGGCTCTTTATGATCAATACCCCATTACCATTGACCGATCCGCCAATGACCTCGTCTTCGAGATTCTTCTCAACCGGGATTGATTCTCCGGTAAGCATTGACTCATCAATGGCTGAATTACCGTATTCAATTATCCCATCCACCGGAATTTTTTCTCCAGGGAGTATTTTAAGCTTATCTCCCAATTTTATATCTTCAAATGTAACTTCAACATCTCGCCCATCCTCTACTTTGATCACATTTTGGGGAAAGAGACGGAGAAGAGCATGGATCGCGGTACCGGTTTCGTTGCGAGCTCGAAGTTCCAAAATTTGTCCTAGTAAAACAAGACCAATAATCACCGCGGTTGATTCAAAATATATTGGGAGACCTCCAGATATTGACAATGCACTAGGAAAAAATTGGTTAAGTATGAAGGCTACAATACTGTAGAAATAGGCAATACCTGTACCCAGTCCAATCAATGTCCACATGTTGGTACTTTTATTTTTAAGAGAAACAACAAATTTCTGATTAATAGGAAGAGCTACCCAAAAATAAATTACGGAGGTTAAGATAAGTTGGAGGGTATAGGAAACTGTAGGAGATAAATTAATGAGACCAAAAAAATGTTTATCCATTTCGATAAAAAATACCGGGAAAATCAAGGGAAGAGATCCCCAAAATCTTTTCCGATAATCGCCTATCTCTTTCCAACTTTTTTTTCCCGACATACTCAAGTCTTCAGTAAAGTCTTTCAAACTAAAACTTTCAAAAACTGGTTCAAGAGCCATTCCACAGATCGGACAATCCATCATTTTTACTTCCCTAACTTCCGGACACATCGGGCAGATATAATAGAGATTCTCTTTTTGCTCTGAAACGAGAGGCTTTGGTTTCGGGTTTAAATAACCTTGTGGATCATTTATAAACTTATTTTTACATCCCCCACTACAAAATACAAAGGACTCTCCCTGAAAATGGGTGATATATTTATTTACCTTCACCTTCATTCTACATACCGGATCAATTCCGATCACGTTAGGGGCAGTGGGGTCTTTGATAAATTTTTCCTTGCATCCCGTTCCACAGAAATAATAGCTTTTCCCATTATGAACGGTGGAATGTTTATCGCTTTTTACCTTCATCCCACAGACTGGATCAATCACAAGAACTGTTTGATTATTATTTGTAATTTCCATAAAATGACCTCATTTATTATTACTCAAGTAATAATAAATTATAAAATGACAAACGTTTTGTTAAAATAAAATTCCTAAAAAAAATAATTTAAAATTTTTTTCTAGGTAAAAAACTTATTATATTTTTTCATCTTAAATTAATAAACAATTAGTAATAACTTTTAACTATTACTCTTTCTATAAAAATCTTCTAAAAATACGATTAATATTTTGTTTCTTTGGGAAATACTGATTTTGTTAATATTTTAAAAAAGTTGAAATTGTTTTTTTAGATTCTGTTTTCTAAATTTATCATGCTACAAAATAACTAGAATGAAAAAGTACTTCAAAAGTATCGGAATTTTAATAAAATTGATTGTTTAGTTGTTCAATATATTACAGAATATAACCGTATAAACTATGAAGTCAATTTTAATTTAATAAAAAACATTAATAATGAGGAAGTTGTCACTGACAATCCCGAACTAGGTAACTTAGCTGATAATGGGGGTGGGGTCAATACCATCCCTATCAGCGATAGTAGCCCGGCCAAAGATCAGGGGATTTACGTAAGGGGGGTGAAGGCAGGGAATACTTATCCGGAAGCAAATCTCTATTATAGCATAAATAATACTGATTGGTGCAGTGATCCTGGCTTGACCACACCAGACAATCCTCTGAGCGACGCGGATGCTCTCACAGCAACCGATGCCCGCGGATATGATCGGACAGGTCGCCCGGATATAGGAGCCTATGAAGTGGAAGGTATTGAACTGTAAGTTTCCTTCTGTTTTTAAATTTCCCTCCTATATAAGAAGGGAGGAAAACGATAAACAAGGAAAAACTTCCTAAACACGGGGCATAACCTTTATTCAACTTTCTTGACTTCACTTTAGAGCAAGTTCAAAGGTTTAAAGCCTTACAAAAATTAAGTAAGAGAACAACGTTTCAATAATCTTAATGACAGCAATATGATATAATTAGAAGTAATTAAATAAAAAATATTCCGATATAAAGTTTAATATGACATTATCAAAACACATTTCATCGTCTAAAATTTTATGGGCTAAAACAATAAAGCCGATTATTTTAATTAGCCTTATTTTTACTGGATTTTTTCTTACACTTATTGTCACAGCATCTTGCTCTGATTCCTTCACCTATAAAAAACGTTTGAGTGCTTTTTATGAGCTTCTGGACCTGTCAACTATAGACTCCTTTGAAAAAGGGGATGCTCAATCAGTAGTAGAATACCTAGACCAGAAAAGTCAGGACTTAGAGTTTATGAAAAAATATGAAGCGCTCAAGAAAAAAGAAGCTATTGATTTATTTAACAATATTCAAACTGTGCAATATTTCTACCACTTTTTTTATCAAAAAAAAAACTGATATGAATGATTTGGATAAGGCGGACAATTTAGACAGTAAAGGTCATGACCTAGAAGCACTTCTCATCCTTGAGAACATCCCTTTTTCTAGTAATGAGTTACAAAAGCTTCTTAGCCTTGACGAAAAAGCTCTTGATCGCTTGGTTGAGAGGAAAAACCGTAGTTATAAGAATGCTCAATCTTTACTTAGAATTATCAAAAGAGAAAATAAATATGAAATATTTATGGAAGCTAGTTACCAAAGTCCCAATATTATTGGCTATCTCCACAAAAAAAGAAAACTGCCCCATAGTATCATAGAAACCCTTTCAATCATCGCCTATAAACAACCGATCACTCGATCAGAAATAGAAGACATTAGAGGTGTCAATTGCTCTCACCAAATCAAGTCGCTCCTTGATGAAGGCCTTATCTTCGCAGAAGGCCGAAGAGATACTGTAGGTAGGCCAATCCTATTCAAAACAACTACCCGATTCTTAAATCATTTCGGAATCAAAAACCTTAAAGATCTTCCCCCACTTGAAGAAATCAAGACCTATGCTTTTTTGGATGAGAATAACTAAGTAAATTTTTCTCTTTTCTTTTATAAGTCTAGAAAAAACCGTGAACTTATCACTATCTCTCAACAGGAAATGCAAATCTTGTTAAAAGTCCTGTAAAAAAATGACTTATATGTTCTCTGTGTTTCTTAGATTAAAATATATTGGAATTGTGGGGTAAGATCAATATGATTCATAAATGAAAAAGACCCACAATAAGAGCTGGGATGAGAGCCAGGCCAGCCAATACTACACCTCCTGCAAGATTTCCTTTCTTGACCTCTTCAATAGGATTAAAGTTAAATAAGATGGGGGAAAGACGAACTATGATTACCGACATACTGGTGGCGATAAAAATTCTGATAATGATCTCCATTAAGTCCGAGAAAATTTCAACCATTCTAAAATACCTACCTAAACACTTGAATTCATAGCTTGGAGGAAGTTATGGTTACTATTAGTCATTTGCATCTTATCCATAATTAAATTAATCACTTCTAACTCATCTAAATTGCCCAAAGCATTTCTTAGGGCAAACATCTTAGATATTTCCTCTTCAGTAAGAAGAAGCTCTTCCCTTCGTGTACTACTACGATTTATATCCACCGCAGGATAGATCCGTCGTTCAGCAATCCGGCGACTCAGTATTAATTCCATATTACCGGTTCCTTTGAATTCTTCAAAGATCACTTCATCCATTTTGCTTCCGGTTTCAATAAGAGCTGTAGCAATAATCGACAAAGAGCCCCCTTCTTCCAAATTCCGAGCCGCTCCAAAAAAACGTTTAGGTTTATGGAGAGCATTGGAGTCAACCCCACCTGAAAGGATCTTACCAGAAGTAGGTTCCACTTGGTTATAAGCTCTCGCTAAACGAGTAAGACTGTCAAGAAGAATCACTACATCCATTTTATTCTCAACCAATCTTTTAGCCTTCTCCAATACGATACGAGCAATATTGACATGCCGATGAGCTGGCTCATCAAAGGTAGAGGAAATTACTTCTGCATCTACATTTCTCTTCATATCTGTCACTTCTTCCGGCCTTTCATCAATTAAAAGAACAATGATGTAGGTATTGGGATGATTAATTGCTATCGAATTCGCTATATTTTGTAATAACATTGTTTTGCCAGCCTTAGGTGGGGAAACAATAAGGGCGCGTTGACCTTTCCCTATAGGAGCAAAAAGATCTATGATCCGAGTAGAATAGTTATTTGCTACCGTTTCTAGATGGAATTTTTCTGTAGCATAATATGGGGTTAAGCTATCAAATGATACCCGGCTGATATAACCATTCCTCTCTGCCAAATTAGTAAAGTTGACCTCATTGATTTTAAGAAGAGCAAAATACTTTTCTGATGACTTGGGAGGACGGATCTGACCTTTAACGGTATCACCGGTTCTAAGACCGAAATTTCGAATTTGAGATGGGGAAACATAAATGTCTTCACTTCCAGGAAGATAGTTATATTCACTAGAACGTAAGAAACCATACCCATCTTGAACTTTTTCAAAGGCTCCGATTCCAATCACCTGGATATTGAATTGATTCATCGCTTTTTCCAAAATTTGATAGATAATTTTTTGTTTGGTGAATTCTTCTCCATCAAAGTTGATATCAAATTGCTTTGCAATTTCAATGAGTTGTACCGGTTTTTTATTATTTAGGTCAATAATCTCAATTATCTTCTCTTTGCGATAGTCAATAATCTCATCTTTTTTCTTAAACTTACGATAAGGAAAATCCACTGACATGACCTCTCTTGGTGGATAATCTTTTTTTCTCTCATTTTTTTTTAAAATTTTTATTTTTTTAGAATTTCCCTCTACTTTAATAGCTTTTGACATATATACCTCTTTTTTATAAATTTTCTATTTGCTTATTCAACAAGTTAAATTATTGATCATATAACTGATATTAAATAAATATAAATTATCCATTAAATAAACCATAGGAACGATAATACGAAAAGTAATAAATAAAGAATGCTTTATAAATCGCTATAAAATCTCTGAGATATTATCCATTACTGATAGGTAAACGGGAAATAATACTTACCAATATAACTTAAAGAGAACTTTAAATAAAAACTAATCAACTAAAGTCAATAGCCAAACTATTGAAATAAATTACAGACTAACGATAAGTAGAATAAATTATAATTATTTTTAAACTTCAGCTATATTTTATAATGAAATTTACTTTAAATCAAGTAAAAAACAACTTTATGTTTTTTTTACATTAAAAAAGTAAAAATATTGTGAAATTATAATATAATTATAGTTTAATTAGATTATTTATATAGAATTTTTTTTTTAAAATGTTGCGAACCTCAAAGATTACTCATCACTTATCAGAAAAAGAGATCATCCATAATTGGTATTTTATCGATGCTCAAGGCTTAACTCTTGGTAAATTAGCTGATAAAGCGGCTCGAATACTAATGGGCAAAAACAAACCTAGCTTTACTCGTCATATGAATGATGGAGATAAACTTATCATTGTAAACGCTCGACATGTCGCATTAACAGGAAAAAAGGTTGATCAGAAAAAATATTTTCGTCATACAGGTTATGTAGGTGGAGGTAAAGAAACTACATTTAGGCAAATGTTAGAGAAAAGACCCAACCGACCAGTTGAGAAAGCGGTGAAAGGGATGCTACCTAAAACTCGTTTGGGGAATGCATATTATCGTAATCTTTTTGTTTATCCAGATAATAAGCACCCTCATCAAGCCCAACAACCTAAAAAGATTGAAATTTAAAAACTAACTTATTATGGCTATTGTAACAGATAAAATCATAACTGGGAAAAGAAAAACCGCTATTGCTCGGATTAGGGTTAAACCGGGTAACGGTAAAATTATGGTCAATGGAAAGAAGTATGAGGATTACTTCAAGATTATCACTTTAATTCAGGCTATCCTCCAACCTCTTAAATTAACTAGTAGTACTGGTAAGTATAATATTATTGCTCGGATCGCTGGTGGAGGCATTTCAGGTCAAGCCATGGCTCTCCGTTTTGCTATTTCCAAAGCCCTTAATATTATGGATCCTAAGAATCGTAAGGTTATTAAGCCCTATAAATTATTGAGACGTGATCCCAGAGTAGTGGAAAGAAAACATTATGGCCATAAAAAAGCAAGAAAGAGTTTTCAATTTTCTAAAAGATAATACTTTCCGAGTTGATTTAGAGCCTAGATTAAAAGATATATCTTGTCCAGAACATTCCCCTAAAAAGTACTTCCAAAGGCTCGACAAGAGATCATTTTCTAATTTTTTTTTATGTCATCAATGGTATTAAGACATACCAACTCTCAAAATCAACTACCAATGATTTAGATAAGATCACTAAAAAATTATTAATGAGAATTCTTAAACCATTGAAGTTTCGAAAGACCCCACATCTAAAGGGTAGGCAATTAGTAATCAATGTTATTCTTGACGGTGTAGCCATATCTCCCTATCCTGTTGGTGATGCTTTTAAAGCAGCTAGAAAGCCTATCTTTGATCGAATCTACCAGAAATACCTTCATCGACAACTTTTCGCCCATGGAACCTATGTAGGACTTCCTTCAAATAATGAGATGGGTAATTCCGAGGTGGGACATAATGCTATCGGTTCCGGGAAAATTTATCCCCAGGGAGCTAAGTTGGTAAATCAATCTCTTGAGAATGAAAGCCTCTTTACAAGTAAGCTTTGGAAAAGGCTTATCAATGAAGTGAAGAAAAACAATTCTCATCTTCATTTCCTCGGACTTCTTTCCGATGGCTATGTTCATTCCCACATTAATCACCTCAAAGTTCTTAGTGAACAAGCTGCTAAAGAAGAAATCAAAACCATTCGCCTTCATGCAATATTGGATGGTCGTGACACCCCGCCGGATTCGTCAACCAAGTATGTTAATGAAATTGAAAATTTTTTTAAAAAAATCAATCAACAATACAAATGTGATGCAGCTATTGCTACGGTGGGAGGGAGGATGTTAGTTTTTATGGATCGTTATGAGGCAGATTGGAAAATGGTTGAAAAAGGTTGGCGACTTATGGTTGAAGGAGTAGAAGAAGAATGTAATCGAAGATATCCCGATGCTCTCACTGGTATCTCCACTCTCAAAAAAGAAGGATTCAATAATGATCAATATATCCCCCCTTTCCTTATCGACAAAATTGGAAATCGGGGAGTCAAAGATGGAGATGCAGTTATTCTCTTTAACTATCGTGGAGATAGGGCTATTGAAATATCTAGGGCTTTCGACGAGCCCCAACTTCCTCATATCCAAAAAAATTATCATCCTCAAGTTCTCTTTGCAGGAATAATGCTTTATGACGGAGATCTCGGTGTCCCTAAAAACTATCTAGTCAGTCCTCCCCATATACAAAGAACCATGGGTGAATATCTTGTTAAGAGTGGGCATCATATTTTTGCCATTTCAGAGACTCAGAAATATGGACATGTTACTTATTTTTGGAATGGGAATCGTTCTGGAAAATTCTCTGAGGATTTAGAAGATTATATTGAAATCAAAAGTGATAATGTATCTTTTGATGAACGTCCATGGATGAAGGCTGCTGAAATAACTGATGCTACCATCGAAAAAATCATCTCGGGAAACTATAGTTTTGGCAGAATCAACTATCCCAATGGTGATATGGTTGGTCATACCGGCAATTATGAGGCAGCTCGAATATCCGTAGAGGCAACCGATCTTTCCCTCGGTCGACTTCTGAAAGTTGTAAAAAAACATAATGGCATCGCTATTATTACCGCAGATCATGGTAACTGTGATGAGATGTATCAGCTTGAAAAAACAGGTGACCCGAAGAGAACTTCAAATGGAGATTTTATTCCTAAAACTTCTCATTCATTAAATCCAGTCCCATTTATCATCTATGACCCTCTTTACGGGACCGATGGAATATATTACCGTTTAGCCGATAATCCCCAGGCAAGTATAGCTAATTTAGCTGCGACAACTTTTAATCTTATGAATTATGAAGCACCAGAAGACTATATGAGTTCACTTATTGAATTTTAATTTTTTTATCGTAGGAGATTATAATGAATAGAAAATATAACTTTTCACCGGGACCCGCTACTATGCCAGAAGCGGTATTGAAACGCATCGCTGACGAATTTGTTTGTTACCCTGATATTGGTTGTTCTATTGTAGAGCATTCCCACCGCTCACCTTTTTTTCTCAATATTATCGAAAAAAGTAAAACAAGACTTTTGCAACTTCTCAATTTAAGTAATGATTATTCAGTAATTTTTTTACAAGGGGGAGCAACTACAGAATTTTTTCGTATTCCAATGAATCTCCTAGGTCCAGGCAAAAGAGCTAATTACATTGACACAGGGGTTTGGACACATAAAGCGATCAATGAAGCTAAATATTTTGGAGAAGTGGTTTTGGCTGGAAACACCAAGGAAGTTGGATATAAAGAGATCCCTCTACAAGAAGAACTTAATATTAATCCCGAAGGAGAATACGTCTATCTTTGTTCCAATAATACTATTTATGGTACCCAGTATAGGAAATATCCCAAAACTGAACTACCTTTGATTGGTGATTTTACTTCAGATATTTTATGCCGGGAAATTAATCTCAGCCAGTTTGGCATTATCTTCGCAGGTGCTCAAAAAAATTTAGGTATTTCTGGATTGTCAGTAATCTTGATTCGAAATGATATTCTACAAAAATGCAACAAAAACCTTCCTTCAATGTGCTCCTATCCACTTCAGGTTGCTAAGAACAGTACTCTTAACACTTCTCCAGTATTCGCTATTTATTTCACTCATTATGTATTGGAGTGGTTAGCCGAACAAGGCGGGGTTAAGGCAATAGAGAAGCTTAACCGAGAAAAATCATCTATGGTCTATAATGTCATTGATAAACACAGTATTTATACTCCGTATTGTAATCCCCGAGATCGATCTATCATGAATGTCACTTTTACTCTTCCAGATGAAGAGAAAACTAATAACTTCCTTAAAGGAGCTGAAGCAGAGGGACTCATCAATCTAAAGGGACACCGCTCACTTGGCGGGATTAGAGCCTCTATGTATAATGCTTTCCCTCTTGAAGGGGCTCAAAAGTTGGTAAAGTATTTGGAGGCATTTGCTAAAAAATATTAATTATTATCCTATTGTGTATTTGTTTAGTTACAACTCAATTTCTTTCTCAACCTATTTAAGGAAATTATTAAGAGTTACTCTCATTTTTTTTTGTTTACAGTCAAGTTATCTTTTTTCTATCAACATCTTCTACTTATTTCAGATTGACGGAGGAATTAATTTCTACAACCAAAACAAAGAGGAAATCATCGACAAATATGACCTGGATGATCTTCGTAATACTATTGCTCCAGTAGTTAATGCCCGAACCGGTATCGTCATATCCCAACACTGGCTTGCTCTGATTGGATATGGATTTGTTAGAAGGGAAGACTATGATTATCAACTTAACTATTTTACAGATAATCAAAAGGTCTACGAACAAAGAGACATCCACAATCTCCATGTCCAGAGTGGATATTTTTTTTTCCCCTACCAAAATAGATATAACATATCTATTGAGATTGGATTGGGCTGGGCTCTTTATCGTTCTACTCTAAATACAATTGATAATTACTCTGCTTCATCTAGCTCTGGGTTACGGCAAAGAAGTCAAGTAATAACTTTCCAATCTCACGAATTCTATCTAACCCCTACTGTTAAATTCTATCGAAATCTCCGTAAAGGACTAGGTCTTGGTGGAGATATTTATATAGGACTTCAATATCCCATGCTCTTCCCTAGCCGAATTAATTTTCCAGAGATCCTTCTTGGCTTTGATGCTTCTATAGACTTCTCTTATAAGACTGATGAGAAGAAAAAAACTTTCATTGCTGAAAAAGAGATAAAGAAAACTGAAGAATTTGAACAAGAACTCAAAGAAAATCCAAAGAAAGCTGAAGAATTTGAACAAGAACTCAAAGAAAATCCAAAGAAAGCTGAAGAATTTGAACAAGAACTCAAAGAAAATCCAAAGAAAACTGAGGAATTTGAACAAGAGCTCAAAGAAAACTGAAGAAGTGAAAAAGAATTA
The DNA here is from genome assembly GCA_965224715.1 of Spirochaetota bacterium. Classification (GTDB taxonomy): domain Bacteria; phylum Spirochaetota; class UBA12135; order COTS27; family CAXSBA01. The sequence continues at coordinate 1,572,300 of OZ245054.1, forward strand.
TTAGATGGTGCAGAAGAGTAACTTCTTAATGGTTATAAACTCCACAGTAGAATAATTAACATGAAAGTACGCATCCCCCAGGAACATTATGATTTTTATCGTCAGATTTATCAATACTTACAATTTACCCTTGGAGCAGAGGCTGAGTATTACCCCGATTGGAATTTTGCTAGAAGACTAATAGGAAATTATCTTGATAGGCATCGTCAAAGAAGCCCACTTACTCACCTATTAGAAGAAAATAGTTCTTCTATTTATAGAAAAGCTGATAATACTGAAATCAAAACAAATCAAAAGAATACTATTAGCCTTCAAAAAATTAATTCCTCTGAGTCTTCAGTTAAACAAAATAAAAAAACAATTTCTCAAAAAAACCATCCTGAATTAAATAATTTGCATCAGAAAATAGCCCTATGTCAAGATTGCTTTTTGGGCTACCAGAGAAAACAATATGTTAAACTTCCCGGTTATCCCAGTTATCCCATCATGGTGGTGGTAGATATTCCTAGCTTTTATGACCAAACTCAGGGAGCATATTTCATGGATGAGGCAGGTAATTTATTGAAAAAAATGCTTAAAAGTATTGATATAAATATTGAAGATATCTACTATACAGGAGGAATCAAATGCTCAAACAGTCAGGAAGTGATGAATCGCTTAGGAGATACCCTTCCATGTCAAAAACATTTTCTTCAAGAAATCCAACTTTTGAAACCTCAGTTTATTTTGGGATTTGGTAAAATTACTTACGATCTGTTAATGCTAGATAAGGTAGAACTAAAAAATCAAGAATTTATTAATTCAGAATCATTTGCACATCATACTGGAAAGATACTTAGCTTTCATGGCATTGATACTGTTTTTACTTATCACCCCCGCGACCTCCTGGTTGATTCTAGCCTTAAAAAAGTAACCTGGTATCACTTGAAGAAGTGGACACAGCTAATCAAGGAAATTAAAGATAACCATGGATAATCAATCAACATGGACAACTCTGTCTTTGCTCAAAGAGAAACCAAAACTAGAATGGAAGTTAGAGGGACTCATTATTCTTTTAGTAGGGATAGGTATTACAGATACAGTCTTACTACTCAACAGTCACTTTTATTCGCAAGGTGAATGTCAAAACCTCCCTCTTGGGCTTAATAGACTTAGTTATATCCTCAGTTTTTTAGGAAGTGACTGTGGCACGGTCACCACTAGCTCCTATGGATTCTTAGCAGGTTTCCCCCTTTCTATTTGGGGTTTCATTGGATATACCTTGATTTTGGCATTTACCTTACTAAGTATAAATCATAAACCCTATTTCTGGATTACCACTATCTTGGCAGGATTCGGAGCAATCACCTCTTGGACTCTCACCTGGATCCAAAGTACTTTTATCGGAGCCTTTTGTCCTCTATGTATTCTATCTACGATCATTATGTCACTCATATTCATCATATCAATAATTGGAATCTTCTTATACCAACCCAACTTTCCTAAAACAAGGCAACTAGTAATTATCATTTTGCTTTCTGGACTTATCATAACCAGTGGTTTACTAACCTATAAAATAATTCAAGATATTATAGATTCCCCACCTTTACTTAAATCAAACAAGGTATCATCTCCAACCTCAAGGATAAACAACAACTTCCCTGCTGGTATCGTTGAAGGGAAAATTATCCATCTAAAAGATATAGATCAAATATTAAAAGAAAACATATCTCCAATACATCAACTGGCATTGAACGAAGACTCATTATATTTTAACCAAATATGGAAAGAGCTTCGATATAGGGGATTGCATCTTCTTGCAATCAAACATTGGGCAGAAATGGAAGATAAAGACCCTTCTTATATCATCGACAAGTGGGAAGAAAGCTCTATCCAGAGAAATAAAACAACTTGGGATGAATTTATAATGACTTATCTATCACTAGATGATATTATCAAAGATACCCAAAATAATAAAACTCAAATTACATCTCTTATTCCCTCCCCACCTCAAAATATAAATATGATTATCGAAAAGTTAAAAAGCCAAGTCGATATAAAAGAGAATATTCCTCCAACCGAACAATTCAAACCATATTAAAATTTTTATAGGAAACATATGAAACAAATTCCATTTTATCGACCCACTATTTCTAAAAAAGACCTGATCAGTGTCCTTGAACACCTTATTGATGAAGATATTTCAACAGGGAAAACGACAGAAAATTTTGAGAAAGAGATGGGAAAAGTTCTCAGCCTTAATGACCAAGTTATTCTTTGTAATAGTGGAGCCTCGGCTCTTTTTTTAATCTTTCAGCACATAGGAATCCAAAAGAATGATGAGATCATAATGTCTCCTCTATGTGAACCTTGGGTGGCTGAGGTGATCGAGTTCTTTTCTGCACTTCCAATCTGGATTGATATTTCCATTGAAACTCTACAAATGAATCCGGAACAAATAATTCAAAGAATCAATTCCAATACTCGAGCTATAATCCTCAATCATCATTTCGGATATCCATTCTTCATGAATTCAGCAAAAGATTCTCCCCTTTTCTTTTTAAAAAATTATCCTCAAATAAAGGTAATTGAAGATGTGACCTCAGGGCTCTTTACCCGTTATCACGACCAATGCTTGGGGAGTATCGGTGATTATGGATTCACTTGTTTAGAAAGTCGACGGATCATTACTACTGGGAAAGGAGGTGCCGCCTTTTCCAGACATCGCAAAGAAGCCAAGGAAATCAGACAATTACGATCTTACCGAGAAAAAAAGGAAATTAAGGATAAAGATTTACTTTTTCCAAAGAGATTAGACTTATGTTTAAGTGATATGCAAGCGGCTCTAGGAATATCCGAGCTTTCTTTAGTGGATAAGATGATTGCGAGATGTGAGCAAATCAAACAATTCTATCAAAACTCTCTGGCTAAAACCCGTCACTCCTTTATCTCAGTTAAACAAGAAACTCTATCCAACCATAATGTATTTCCAGTCATCCTCAATGGGACTGTTAGTAGTGCCCAAAAAATCTTTACAAAGGAAAAAATTGAAATTAAAGACATGGTTCAAGGAACCTGTTATGAGAGACTTCCTTATCTTAAGGAACTTAAGAACCTTCACCAGTTAAAACATAAAGTGATTCAAATACCTATTTATCCCACTCTTAAAAAAGAAGAGATTGAAAAAATCGCTCAATTACTCGGCTCCATCCCCTAATATCAGCAATACTGGGAAAACTATATTGGGTTCTCATAATAACAAAATTGACTGTGTAGTCATTGGGCTAGGAAGGATTGGATTTGAACTTACTCGCGATCCTTATCGAGAAAAGCCTTGTACTCATACAGAAACTATTCAAACTCACCCTCGTACTCGATTGCTTGCGGGAATCGATATTAATCCTAATAAACGAAAATCGTTTAATCAGCAAACCAGAGTTCCTACCTATCCTGATTGGAATAACTATTTAAATTATCACCCTATTCCTGGAATCCTTTGTATCGCAACTCCACCATCTACCCATGGAGAGTATCTTAGAGTAGCATTGAAACATAAAATCCCAGTTGTAATAGTGGAAAAACCCATTACCTCAACATACCCTGAAGCTTTATCCTTAAAAAAGGTCTTTCGTAATTCCTCTACTCGGGTGATAGTCAATCATGAACGTCGTTTTGCTGATGATTATTGCTATGTAAAGAAGACTATTGGAAAAAAGAAATACGGTGATCTTCTCTCATTAAACGGTTATCTCTTTACCCATTTTGGTTCTCCCTTTCAGGTCCTTTATCATGACGGGACTCACCTTCTTGATATCGCTGATTTTTTAACCAAGCCTGAGAAAAAAGTAAAGAGTAAAAAAACTTTACCTCAAATTAAAAAACTTCAAAAGCAATATCAAGGAAAAGACAAAGCCCTGAGATTTACTACATCCCTTAATGGGATCCCTTGCTTTTTTGAAGTGGGAGGCGAAAAACGGTTTTTCCATTTTGAACTACATCTGATTTTCCAAAAAGGTATCATTCATATCGGTAATCATATTTATAACGAATGGGTAGCCGGACCTAGTCGTCATTATAAGGGCTTCATTTCTTTAAATCAAAAGAAAAAAATATTCTCTAAGACTCATTACTTTCTTAATATGCTAAAGCATGCTATCCATCTTTATGATCATCCTCAAAAGCAATCGGAGTCGTCCATTGAGGATGCCCTCCTAATTTTCAAAGTCTACCAAAGGCTTTCTAAGAAATAATTTTCTTAACCTGCTGAAGGATAGCATCAGAGCTAAACTCTTGCATACAAAGATTATTGGAACAATTACGGTTAAGACAACGGTAAGAAGACATGATTGTTCCAGATTTAATGATGGGGCAACTATAATCAGAATAGACAGAAAGGTTTCTCACCTTTCCAGTATAATAAAAGACTGATTGAAGTTTAGAGTCAAGACTTTCTGAAGGACTCTGTCTCTTCAAATTGGTTGGACCAAACAAAATCAAAGATGGGATACCTACTAGTTCAGCCATATAACTTGGTCCCGAGTCAACCCCAATCAAGGCATCACACTTCTGTAAAAAAATCAACAACTCATCCAAAGAAAACACTGGAGTTAAAACAATATCCGAATGTTGTCGAATCCTATCAAAATCCTGATTTTTCCCATTATTCAATACCATAAGGGGAGACTTCCATACCTGTCGGAAGGCTTCTGCCAATTCAGTTATTTTATCTAAAGGGTAGGTTTTGGTATAAAAACTAGCTGAGGGGTTGAATAGTACTTTTTTAATATTTGAATTTTTATTTAAAAATCGGTTAACCCGAGTCAAGTCAACTCTGGATAAATCAAGATTTGGACGATAGGCCTCATATCCTTTAATCCCTATCCCATGAAACAGTGAAAGATTCTTATCAAGCACATTAATCTTATCAACCGTATTTATAGATTGGGTTTGATAAAACAAATGACTACCTTCTCGAGCATCTGGTGGAGCAAACCCGATTTTTCTATGAGATCGACTTATTCCTGTGACCAAAGCCGAACGAAGTAAGCCTTGTGCATCTATAACAGCATCATAGTGATAGAGACGTATTTCTTCCCACAAAGAATACACTTTTTTAATATTAACTATAGGGTTTAGAGTCATCTTTAAATCAATGGGGATAACTTTGTTGATATCTTTAAAAAGATTTAATAATTTTTCATAAGGTTTATTTACAGTCCAATCAATCATTATTCCAGGATAAGTTTTTTTTAAAGCAGGGAGAATCCAGGAAAGATGAACAATATCTCCCAAGGCCGAAAGTTTGACAATCAGAATTCTTTTCATATACACAATTTGAGTTATAAGAACTAGGAAACCCAATTCGTCAAAAATTAGAGTTGAGGTTAACAAAATTTGCTTGAACGATCTTCTCCAAGTTAGCAACAGTCTTACTACGTTTTACTACATCATTAACCTCATCCGGTGTTACTATTATAGGCTTACCCACCACCACCATTGTCCTTGAAGGAACTATATGCCAATTACCCTTAGAATGAATATTGGCAGTTCCCGATAATGTGACAGGAAGAATTCTTGTAGTCTGATTTTTAGCAATATGAAGAAATCCCTGCTTAAAAGGTTTGGGAAGGCCATCATCACTTCGGGTAGATTCTGGAAAAATAATAATATTGTCACCTTGACGATAGGACTTAGCTGCTGCTTCTATACTTTCTCTAGCAGCCCTAGGAGAATTTCGCTTAATTGGAATACAACCCATAATCCTCATTGCTAAACCGATAAATGGTATTTTAAAATTAGCACGTTTGGATATAAAAACAATATCCAGTCCTATAAAACCCAAAAGTATAATAATATCAAAACCTGATGCATGATTAGCCACTATAACATAGTTGTGAGAAGAAGTAATATTTTCCAGTCCTCTAATCTCTGGCAAGGAAAATACAGCCTTCATACAATTTCGACCCCATAACCTTGACACCCAATGAACATAATTTTTTCTTTTTCTAGTTGATCCTATAAAAAGAAATCCGATTGCCATTAAATTGACATGAATAACACTAATAAAGAAAATAGCAACTGAAGCATATATACTAAACAACTGACGTTTCATAACTCATTCCCTCCGTGATAATCTTATCTAGATCAATATCATGGGACTCATGAAAATCTATTTCTGTTTTTTGGAATTGAAAATAAACTCCAATCTTTTTTGACTTAGGATATTTCTTTAGGAAACGGTCATAATAACCTCCCCCATACCCTAAACGAAAGAGATTTTCGTGGCCATCATCTTTAACCACTGTAAAAGCAAGGCCTGGAACTATAATAATATCAATAGTCTCTTCATAAGGATTTCCTGAAGGCTCCTTTATGCCCTGATAACCAGGAATTAAATTATTCTTACCTTTTAACGGAACAGCGACCATTTCACCTCTTCCTACTACCCGAGGAAATAGTACTGTTTTAGTGAACTTAGAGAAGATATTGTTTTTTTTCCCACCTAAATCATCAAAGATGGATAATAAGGATATTTCTCCTTTTTGAGGATAATAAAGCATAATACTGGTATATTCGAGCTCACTAAGATAACTATTTAACTTTGAACAAATTGTTTTTTGCCAGAGTAAGACCTGATCTTCTTTACTAAGAAAAAGGTTTTTTCGATATTCCAAAAAATCTTTTCTCAAACGAGCCTTAACCTCAATTAACTCCTCATTTTCAATGATGCCCATTGTCAATTGACATTGGTTTTTTTTTTTGCAATACCTTGTCTAGGTATATTAAGCTCCGGTTTTATGCTTTGAGACATATCCCTAGACTTAATAATAGGAATAGTATGTAAAAATTTTTTTTTCAATTTTAGCCTCAATTCTTTCTTCTTGCGAAAAATCAAAATAATCCGATAAAAAACAAAATACGAAATAATGCCAGAAGGAACAGCTATAACAAATCCTCCCGTCCAAAGTATAACAAAACTCTCAAATCCCAATTGTGTCAACTTAGAAAATGAAAAATTAACCAGAACATCTTTAATTCTGGAGAAATTCACTCTATTTAGGTTTGGCCAAAGCAAAGATCCCAAATAATAATAAAGCCCGTAAAGGGGGATCACGGTTACCGGATTAGAGACATAAGTAAATATTAAAGCTAAAATTCTATTTCCATTAAATAGTATAGCTAGTAAAAAAACAGGTAACATTTGGAAACCTACCGACGGAGTTAAGCCAACGAATATTCCCAACGCAATACCTCTAGCCATACTCTCCGGAGTATTATTAGCACTGGAAAATAATCTTTTAATTTTTAAAAAATAAAACTTAAACGTTCTCTGCATCAGCTATAACTAGACTTTTAAAGATAAAATTTTGGTGGTTCCATCTTTCATACTGAAACCATAGATATAATCAACAATTTGCATGGTTTTTTGGTTATGAGAAATCAAAATCACTTGGGTATGTTTTTCTATTTTTTTGAGAATCCGCATAAACCTTTCAATATTATTACTATCAAGAGCAGCATCTACCTCATCTAAGAGGCAAAAAGGAGAAGGTTTTCTGAGAAAAAAGGAAAAAATGAAAGCTAGAACAATAAGTGAACGCTCCCCTCCAGAAAAAAGATTCAGTTTCTGAAATTTTTTTCCTTGAGGTTGAACTATAATGGAAATATCTGCCTCTAAAGGATCTTTTTCATCACTGAGACAAATAGCTCCCTTCCCTCCAGGAAAAAGTTCTTGTATCAATACTGAAAAATTTTTATTTACTTCATTGAAGGTATTTAAAAATATCTTTTTACCTTCTTCAACAGTTTCTTCTGTCACTTTCTTAAGATCAACAATAGACTCTATAATATCTTCCTTCTGAGTTTCCACTTCCTCAATCCTCTTATTGACTTCATCGAATTCTTCTTTGGCCAAGGGGTTGACTGTACCTAATGACTGTAGTTCTCTTTCTAATTGACTAAGTTCTTGTCGAACTTCTTCAATTCTTTCAACTTGGGCTGGAGAACATTGACGTAAGTCCACCGAACACTGATAACTGCCTTTTTCATAAATCGACTTCCGTTCTCCTTCACTGACTTGGATTTGAGCACCGTGCCCATAATTTTCTTTTTGAGCAATCTCAATCTCATTTTGAATCTCAGTTTCCCGTTTAACACTCAATTCAAACTTCTCTTTCTTATCTTTTTGTTGCTTGAAGAAGCCATCAATCTTTTTCAAAATGCCTTGATTACTCTTTATAATACGATTCAAGTGTTTTGTATTTTCTGAAATTTTATCCTCAAACTCTTTCCTTTTTTTTAAGCTAAACTCTTTATCTACCAACATTTTTTTTTCCATCTCTTTTACAGACTGAATGGTGGTTTTCTTTTCATCAATATCTCTATTTAAGGTAATAATATTCTGTTCATAGCCAGACAGACTAAATTTTTCTTGTTCAACTTTCTTCATCAAAGTTTCTTTTCGAGATATTTTTTTATTAAAAGAAGATTGATTGGCGGTTAAATGATCTTGTGTGGTTGCAATCTCTTCTAAAATAGACTCTAATTCTTTTACCAATCTTTCCTTCAAAGAATATGTACCCTCAGCTGAAAAGAAAAAATGATAAAATCGTTTTTCTTCTTCAAAAAAGTTCTTGAAAAAAATCTTATCACTCATAATACTATTTTTAATTTCCAAAACCCGAGCAATCATCCCTGGTTCAGAAAGACGGTCTGTGTCAATAGCTATGACAGCTTCTATCAAGCTATCAAGCTTTTTATTGAATATATCTCTAGAAGCAATTATATTCTTTTTCTCTAAATCTTTCTTAAGAGTATCGATTTCTTTGATCAGTTGTAGAAGAATTTTTTGTTCTTTTTCATTAATTTTAGCTCTAGCCACTTCCTTTTTATTAAGGATATCATTTAAAATATCTCTCTCCTTTTTTAAAGTTTTGATCTGTCTATCTAACTTTAATAACTCTCCCTGCCATAATACTATCGACTTATCACTTTTAGCCACTTCCCCTTTACTTACCTTCATCTTAGCTTTACTTTGTTCAATCCTCTTTTGGTTCTGAACAATTTCATTTTGAATGTTTCGAAGATTCTCATCCAAATTTTTTAAAATCCTTTTAGTGTCCTTAACTCCTTCTTCTAGCCAAATTTTTTCCTGTTCAAGTGAAGACTTCTTCTGTTCATTCTTAATTCTTTCTTTTTCCATTTCATTTAGATTGAGACTATCACTATCCAAAGAACTACTGAGAGACTGAATATCTTTCTTCAATACCTTAAGTTTAACTTGGAGATTCTGAATTTTCCCTTCATTCAATCTAATAGATTTTTCAAGAGACTTAGTATTTTCCTGATTTATAAACAATTCATGAAGGAGAAGGTTTATTTGAATTTCTCTGATCTTATCATTGAGTTCAAAAAACTTCGCTGTATCTCCAGATTGTTTTGAAAGTTGGTTGCGACGACGGTAACTTTGCTTAAGAAGATCATCCACTCGAACCAAATTTTCTTGGGCTTTCGCAATTTTCCCTTCATATTCTCGTTTCCGTTCACGGAATTTGGCTATAGACGCTGCTTCTTCAAATAGTTTGCGTTTTTCCTCAACTTTATCTGAGAGGATTTGGTCAACTTTTCCTTGAGGAATAATAGCATAACTAGACTTTCCCAAACCACTATTTAAAAAAATATCTTGGATATCTTTCAGTCGACAACTTTGTCTATTAATGAAAAACTCAGATTCCCCAGATCGATATATTCGTCGCATAATTGAGAGTTGTTCATAATTAATCGGAAATTTCTTTTCACTATTATCGAATTTGAGTTCCACTTCTGCGAAATTCTGAGCTTTGAATTTCTGGGATCCATTAAAGATTAAATCTTCAAATTTTTCACCCCTAAGTTCTGATATCTTCTGTTCCCCAATTACCCATTTTATCGCATCGATAATATTACTCTTACCACTACCATTAGGACCTACCAAAGCACAAATTCCCCTATCAAATAAAATAGTCTCTTTGTCAGCAAAGGCTTTAAATCCATTAACAGTGATTTGATCTATATGCACAAAAAAAAATATTCTTAAATAAGAATTATACCATAATCACCAACTTCTAAGTTAGTCAGACTCATAGTTATTTAGAGGTTTCGAATATTAAATTAAAAGTTACTTATTAATTGAAGTTTTGTGGGGCAGTCATATTTTTTGGAGAGAGAACCTTCTTAATCTGATTTTCACTAAGTAGTTTTTTCTCTAAAACCAGATCTATAACTTTTTTACCGCTTTGAAGAGCCTCTTTAGCAATTTTACTGGAATTCTCATAACCGATATAGGGATTAAGAGCGGTAACGATAGCAATAGAAGAGTCAAGTAATTCCTGACATCTTTCCTCATTAGCAGTAATTCCTTTAACACATTTTTCAGTAAGAGTATTAAGAGCATTCTCTAACATTTTCACTGACTGAAAAAGGTTAAAGATAATGATTGGTTCCATCACATTGAGTTGAAGCTGCCCAGCCTCGGCAGCCATTGTAACAGCTAAGTCGTTACCAATCACCTGAAAAGCAACTTGATTTACCACTTCGGGAATAACCGGATTTACTTTGCCAGGCATGATAGAAGAGCCCGGTTGTACCGGAGGAAGATTGATTTCATTGAAGCCTGCCTGGGGACCAGAAGAAAGGAGACGAAGGTCATTACAGATTTGGGAAACCTTTGCTGAAATACGTTTTAAGGTAGAACTGAAAACCAAAAAAGAACCAGTATCCGATGTAGCTTCAATAAGATCAAAAGCAGACTTTAAGGGGAGTTTAGTAAGTTTAGAAAGATACTTTAAAACTTTTTTATGAAATTTAGGATCAACATTGATTCCAGTTCCAATGGCAGTACCGCCCAAATTGATTTCATTAAACAGTTGAGTATGTTTCTTGAGCAAATGTATGTCCTCATCAATAGTAACCGCAAAAGCAATAAATTCTTGCCCAAGGGTCATGGGGACTGCATCCTGAAGTTGAGTTCTACCTACTTTGAGGATATGGGCAAATTCCTTTCCCTTTTCTCTAAAGGCGACGGAAAGATTTTTCATTGCATATAGAAGGGAATGAATCGTCATACTAATCGTAATTCTCGCTGCTGTGGGATAAACATCATTGGTGGATTGAGAATAATTAACATGATTATTGGGATGCACTATATATGATCCCAGTTTATATCCTAAAATCTCACTAGCACGGTTAGCCAATACCTCATTAATATTCATATGAGTAGATGTTCCAGCTCCTCCCTGAATCATATCTACTCTAAAGTCACTAAGAAAATGGCCATCTATAACTTCATCACAAGCTTGGATAATTGCATCGTATATCTTTTTTTCTAAATATCCTAGTTCGTAATTAGTTAGAGCACAAGCTTTTTTGATATAGGCTAAAGACTTTACAAAATGGGGAAAATTAGATAATGGGATACCCGAAATAGAGAAATTTTCGATAGCACGATGAGTTTGAATACCATAATAAACATTTTCCTTAACTGCGCGTTCCCCTAAGAAATCATGCTCAATACGAAATTTATCACGATAGCTACGTCGCTCCAAGACTGCTCTTTCCAAGCGGAGGATATCTAAACGTGCTGACAATGCTCGGGTAATATGGGGATAAATTTTGGCACTTAGAAGTGGATATTTTTTTAAGAGAGGAATGAGTTTATTACTTGGAATACCAACCAAAGTCGTATCAGTATGAGCTACTGCACTGTTGGAATAATGAGACTTATTTACCATTGCCTTTTCGGAGAAGAATTGATTAGAGGTAAAACGAATAACTTTTCTAAGTCGTCCCCTTTTACTTCTAACAATATCAATTTCTCCAAACCTTATGATAAAGAAGTACTTTACCTCACTGCCCCCTTTAAAAAGATATTCCCCTTTTTTAAGAAAAATGATTTTAGCAATTTCAGCAAACAGTTCAAGCTCTTGTGAATTTAAATCTTGAAATATAGGAAGATATTTAAAGTATTGAGATAATTCAGAAAATTCACTTTGAGGTTTATTCATTTGGATTATTCACTAATATCGATAAATACCATAAATTAAAAATTAAAAAACCAATTGACCTTCCTGGGATGAATAGAAAAGAGCTTTATCCATATCTAAAAAAAAGTCAGCCGTCTCATTTTCTCTGGGGAGAACCACATCACTATGTAACCGAATAATAAACTCTTTCTTATTCAAGTTTGTAACCACCAAACTATCACTACCTATCGGTTGAACAATTTCAACCTTTAAGGGTATTCGATACTTTCCTAATTCTTTCTTTACATCCTTGCTATAATAAATATTCTCAGGACGGATACCCATGATCCAGTCTTGATTATCTTGACATATAGTTTCAAGAGACAATAACCTCTCTTTAGGCCAGTTATGGGTAGAAATCATGAAAGAAATTTCCTTTCCATGATTAGTTAGCGTCACCCAATACTTATTATTTTTTTTGGTTACTTGACAAGCCATTAAATTCATAGACGGAGAACCAATGAATTCAGCAACGAATAAGGTTTGGGGACGAAAATATATTTCGGCGGGAACACCGTACTGAATCACTTTTCCACGATCCATGACCACTATCTTATCTGCCAAACTCATTGCTTCAACCTGATCATGAGTTACATAAATAATAGTATTTTTCAATCGCTGATGAAGTCGTTTAATCTCAGTTCGCATTTTTTCCCTAAGCTTTGCATCTAAATTAGAAAGAGGCTCATCAAAGAGAAAGATTTGAGGGTTTCTGACTAAGGCTCTTCCAATCGCCACCCGTTGCTGTTGTCCTCCAGATAATGCTGCAGGTTTTCGATTAAGAAGTTCAGAGATATTAAGGATTTCTGAAACCTCAGCAATCTTTTTCTCTATCTCTTCCTTAGGTTCCTTTCTGATCTTCATCCCAAAAACAATATTATCCTTTACAGTCATATTAGGATAGAGGGCGTAGGATTGAAAAACCATGGCAATATCTCGTTTTGAAGGATGGACATCATTCATATTATTATCATTAATAATAATTGCTCCGTCCTCATATTTAAGAAGCCCAGCAATACAATGTAGCAATGTGGATTTGCCACAACCGGATGGACCTAGTAAAACAACAAACTCCCCCTTTTCAACTGAAATAGAAATTTTATCTAAAACGGTATGTTTGTCATAGCGTTTACTTAAACTATCAATTTTAAGATAAGACATATAATTACCTTTACTTTTTCACTGAACCAGCTAACAGACCACGAACAAAATATTTACCTGCTAAAATATATACCAACAAAGTTGGGGATGCTGATATAATAGCTGCTGCCATATCAACATTGTATTCCTTCCCACTAGTAGTACTGTTAACCAAATTATTAAGTGCCACAGTGACTGGAGCATTCTCCCCGCCAGCAAAAGACACCCCAAAGAGGAAGTCATTCCAAATATTGGTAAACTGCCAAATCACACTTACCATAATAATGGGGAGTGATGAAGGCAGAAATATTTTATAGAAAATAGTAAAAAAGCCAGCTCCTTCGATTTTAGCGGAATTAACAATTTCCGTGGGGAAACCGATAAAATAATTTCTAAAAAATAAGGTAGTAAAACCAACCCCATAAGCAGTATGGACAACGATAAGACCCGTAATTCCCTGAGATAGTTTAAGAAATCCCAAAGTTAAGGCCATAGGGATTAAAATTGCTTGAAAAGGAATGAAACAACCAAAAAGCATCAATCCAAAAAGAATATGGTCTCCTTTAAATCGCCATTTAGTGAGTACATATCCATTGAGAGCTCCTAAGATGCTAGAAATAACTACAGCCGGAAAAACCATTTTTATCGAATTAACAAAATAACCCTTAAGACCAGTACAGACCACTCCAATGCAGCTTTTAGACCATGCATTTATCCAAGCTTCAGTAGTAAAAAATTGAGGCCAAGCCATAAGATTACCAGTACGAATCTCATCAAGACCCTTGAAAGAAGTGCTGATCATAACATAGAGAGGAAATATATAAAATAATACTGCCACAACCAAAACAACATAAATGAGGGCTCGGGTTCCTCGTCCAGATACATATATCACATCATCGGAACTGCTCATGACTTCTTATCCTTAATTTCAGAATAGAGATAGGGGATCATAATTGAAGCCACCATGATTAGCATAATAACAGCACTAGCTGAACCGACAGCCATTCGGGAACGGGTGAAAGTGTAAGAATACATAAAAGTGGCAGGAACTTCCGTGGCTTTACCTGGACCTCCCCCTGTGAGAGCAACCACCAAGTCATAACTCTTAATGGCTAAGTGGGAGAGTATAATAATAGCACTGACTAAGGTATAGCGAAGTTGAGGAATAATGATCTTCCAATAGATTTGAAACAAAGAAGCTCCTTCAAGGTAGGCGGCTTTAATAAGATGACTATCAATCCCTCGAAGGCCAGCCAAAAATATAGTCATAACAAAGCCTGAAGATTGCCAAACCCCCACAATCACTAAGGTATAAATCGCACGATCGGGATTAACTAACCAGTCAAAACTGAAACTCTCCCACCCCCATTGATGAAAAGTTTTCTCAAGTCCATAACCTGGATTCAATATCCACTTCCAAGTGGTTCCAGTAACGATAAAAGATAAGGCCATCGGATAGAGGATAATCGGACGAATAAATCCTTCCAAACGGATTTTCTGATCAAGTAAAATAGCTAAAATCAAGCCAATAACACAACAAAAGCCAATATAGAGTGTACCAAATATAAATAGATTTTTTATTGCAATAAACCAGTTAGGATTTTGCCATAACTTGATATATTGTCGCCATCCCACCCACTCATAGCTGGGAAGTAAGGTAGAGTTGGTAAAGGAAATATAAACCGTCCAGGCAATGAATAAATAAACAAATACAATGGTCAATAGAAATGAAGGAGAGATCACCAGTTTAGGAATGACATCTTCCCAATAAAGTTTTGATTTTGATTTCAAATTAAGATGCTTATGCCTTGATAGGAAGAATAATTAAATCAATACTCCTGCAAAAAACATATTTAAACAAGATAGCCCTGCCCTAATTCCTTGATAGGGCAGGATATAAGCCAAATAAAATAACAGTAACTGTTATTCCTGGGCTGCCTCTATAGCTTTAGCAAGTTTATTTGCCGCATCTTTAGAAGACATATTTTTATTGTTAAGAAATTCGGTAACCACATCAAAGTAGGCGTTTCTCACAGCAGGCACTCCACCATAACCATGTGCCATGCTCCCTTGGAGAGTACCTTTTTTAGAAGCTGTAGCAAGCTCTTTCATTCCTTTTTTTCCACAATCATCAAAATCGGTATTAGGTACATCTATCCTAGCAGGAACAGAGCCTTTCACTACATTGAATGCAGATTGAAATTTAGGATCCATAACTGATTTAGCCATTTCAACTTGCGCCATAGCTCGATCAGAATCGTTAACTTTCATCATTGCAAACTGGTCAGCATTAAATAGAACTGCTTTCTGAGTGCCTGGGAATCTAAAACAGAGAAAATCTACCCCAGGTTTTTTGCCTGCTTTGAGGAATTCACCTTTAGCCCAATCCCCCATCACTTGGAAGGCAGCATCTCCGTTAATCACCATCGCTGTAGTTTGACTCCATTCTCGTCCAGAGAAATTATCATCCAACATATTACCAAATTCACGAAAACGATCAAATACCTTAACCATCACTCGGGACTTAAGAGAACGTGGTTTTTGCTCAATCATAGTATTAATGTAAAATCGATTACCTCCAGTAGAATATATTATACTGTCAAAAACTGTAGCATCCTGCCAAGGCTGTCCACCATGAGCAAAAGGAAGATAACCAGCACCCTGGATTTGCTTAGCAATTTCCATGAAAGTCTTCCAGCTGGTAGGTAATTTTTTAACACCAACTTCATCAAGTATGGCCTTGTTAGCCCAAACCCAATTCACAGAATGAACATTAACCGGCGCAGATACCCAAACTCCATCATATTTAGCAAACTTTTGAAGAGCAGCCGGGACAACCTTAGCCCAGTTTTCTTGCTTAGCTATCTCGTTTAGATTGGCAAGATAACCCAATTTAGCCCAATCCTGAATGTCAAAACCCAACATTTGTACCGCTGTCGGTGGAGTCCCAGCAGAAATTCGAGCTTTTAACGCAGTCATAGCTTCCGATCCAGCCCCTCCAGCAACAGCAGAATCTTTCCAAGTAATTCCCTTACTTTCAAGGTCTTGTTTCAATACATTGAGTGCCGCTGCTTCACCACCAGAAGTCCACCAATGGTGTACCTCAACTTCTTTAGCAAACAATGTTAATAAGAAAGAGACCGATAACAAGAAAACGATCAATAATTTTGAAATATGTTTTAGCATTTTCACCTCCATAATTATGTGTTTATTTTAACATACTTATTATAACTATATATAATATAAAAATATATTTCTTGAAAAATTGACAACAAAATTAATTTTTCTAACTCAAAACCACTATAACCCTAGTTAAAGCAATCCACATACCTATACCTGCTCCCAAAGAAGAGAAAAGAAAAACCAAAAAAATTCGGGTAACCCGGTTTTGCCACCAAGAAGTAAAGTGTCCCAGTTTTAAGGACAGTGTTTCAAAGTCTTTTACTCGAGGTGGAGAGAAATAAAACTGAACTGCTGCGGTAAATAAGCCCACTCCCAAAACCGGATGGAGAGTAGTGATCGGGGCAGTGCCGAAAGCCGTCACCACAGTAAGAGGATGACCTCCTGCCAAAATAGTTCCCGCTGCACTAAGCCCTCCAATAATGATTGTCCAGGAGAGGAAGGCCTCCCCTATTGTTGCCCAGTCCGAATACCAAAATCCGATTACAAACACCATCGCTATGATACCGGTTAAAGTCCAAGGAAAAACTTGCCAAAACCAATGAGGAGGTGGAATTTGAAGATAAGAACTTATATCGGAATTTTTTGGTAACGAACTAAAGAAATTCTTCATGCCACCCAAATGTCCAGCCCCTACTACAGCCACTCCCCTAGTCTTTTTTTTTCGGGAAGATGATTTAGTGGCAATAATTTCTCTTTTTTCAAGATGTTTTTGAATACCATAGCTCATAAAAATATCCCTTTCATCAATAACTATCCGCTTAATTCCAGGAAAACGTAAACCTAGTTTTTTAATAAGGTTAGTCAAAATATCATCCTCCTTCATATTTTCCACATCAAATTCTTCACCTTCCTCTGTGGCCAGTAACCCACTAAAAAAAAAGCGAAGCTGCTCAAATAAGCCCATTGATCGCCAAGCCCTTTTTACGGTAACCTGGGCATTGCGATCCACTAAAACCACCTCTTTATTATTAAAGTTAGCCCATTCCAAAGCTGCTATGAACTCACCCCCCGGTTGAGTACCATATTTCTCAGCAATTTTTTTCTGGACTATCCCCATAATCAAATAGAAAATGAAGAAAAGTATTTTATTACTCTTGATCATCTTGAGAACATCCATTTCTCGATAGTCCTTGCGAGTGAGAGATTTCTTTCTTTCCTCATCCAACTCTAAATAAACAATATCAGGTTGATAGCAGTCTAAAGTCTGTTTCACTAATTCAATCGACTTTTTAGAGACATGAGCTGTTCCTACCAAGTAGACTTCCGAACGTTTCCCTACTTTAGCCTTATATACAAAATCTTCTATTTGAATAACTCTTTGAGAGTCTGCTTTAAGATTTTGTATCTTTTTAGGTCTGATGATCGCCTTTTTTACAAGATGGCTCATAGTCGGTTTTTTAGATTTGGTTTGTGACAATATTTCCTTAGATGTTTGTTTATGATTTTTTGAAACTTGACTTTTTTTTTTATTGCTTTTACCGGTCTTAATTATTTTAACAACTTTCTTCTTAGGTGATTGATCCATAGTTATTTAACGATTATTTGTTATTGATTTCTATTTTCTTGAGAACCTTATCTAGATTGCGATGGAGTTCCTGCATCTCTCCATTATTATTAATTTTATAGTCTGAGAGAGCAATAGGACCTCCTTTGTTAAGATTTTTCACTTCAGCCCAGTCTCTCGCCCGACATTGTTCTGGGGTAAGGGGACGATGAGGCCTCTTACCCAACCGTCGATAACGAATATCTTTATCAGTATAAATCTCAATCAAAAAAACCTTTTCAGGAAATTTTTTATCCAAAATCTCATATTCTTCAGTACTATATAAACCATCGATATAGAATGAGTTCCCCTTTTCCAAAATTTTGTTTATCTTGGGCATAGCCAAAGTCGCATATCCACCCATTCCATGTTCACGACGAATTTCTTCTCTGATCTTCCTCTCATTTTCTGGATTAATTATCTGCCCAGCTTCACAAATTTTTTCCATGGTAAGTTCACCAAAATAAACCCCCTCCACCCCTTGCTTACGTAAATAGTCTGAAGCTTCACTTTTACCCGAACCACACATTCCTACCAAAGCGATAATCATATATTATTGAATAAAGATTGCTTTGAGTTTATCGATTTGTCTCAATGCCTGACCCTGTGCCTCTTCTACCTTAGTAAAAATATCACCACTACCCGACAAAGGAATTCGAATACTAAAATAAAATTTTATCTTGGGCTCGGTGCCGGAGGGACGAATAGTCACCAAAGTATGATTTTCACTCTCCAATTGAATAACCTCTGAAGATGGTAAATTAGTTTCACTTTTCTTACCAGAATTAAAATCAAGTTCAAATCCTAAGCCATAATCCCGGTAAAACCTTAATCTCTCTGAAAGGATTTCTTTAGTTTTGCCACCTCCATAGTTCTCTCGAAGTGAGGAAATCATCGCAGCAATTTCTATCTTCCCCTCGGGACCAGTCTTGGTAAGTGAGGCCAAAGACTCAAAACAAAATCCATATTTTTCATAGATCTCACAAAGTCGTTGATAAATACTGACACCTCTTCTTTTATAATGAGCTGCCATAACCGCAAAGAGGAGAGCAGAACTCACCCCATCCTTATCTCTAACTTTATCGGTAGCTAGATAGCCATGACTTTCTTCCAATCCGAAGACGAATTGTTTTTTCCCTTCAAACTTGCGAATAAGTTCTCCGATATATTTAAATCCTGTGAGAACCCGAAATAACTCTAACCCATATTCATCGGCAATTCTGTCAATAAGGGGTGTTGTTACAACTGTTCGAACCAAGAAGGGACTTTTACCATTCTGACTTTTCATATTTTTCATATATGAGGTGACTATAAAATCAGTAAGAAGTATCCCGATCTGATTTCCATTAAGGATAAGGGGTTTCTTCTTATGGTTACGAACCGCTACCCCAAGTCGATCGGCATCAGGGTCAGTAGCCATGAGAAACTCCCCATCCATTTCATCCATCTTCTCAAGACCTAAAGATAAAGCCTCCCTCTCCTCAGGATTGGGATAAACTACGGTAGGAAAATTTCCATCTTCTTCCATTTGAATAGGAACATCATAAACTTTCTGGAAACCTAATTTATTTAATAATGGTACGATAAGTTTCCCCCCAGTACCATGAATTGAGGAAAACACTAACGGAATGGACAAATCAACCCCTTCAACAAGGGCATTTAGTATGGAGAAGATATCCTTAGTATAGGAATCAATCACTTTTTCTTTGATTTCCGCTATCTTGCCCATTTTTTTTTTAGAATCAGCGATCCCAACTAAGCCAGTTACTTGATTTACCTCATCAATAATGAGACCATCCCAAGGCGGAACGACTTGAGCCCCATCATCGAAATAAACTTTGTAACCATTGTATTCCTTAGGATTATGAGATGCAGTGATCACTACTCCGATCTTGCATTCTAATTTGCGGACTGCATAAGACAGGAGGGGGGTGGGCATAGCTTCAGAAAAACGGTAAACTTTAGCTCCAGAGCTGAAAAAAATATCCGCTACCTGCTGAGAAAATTCTATACTGTGATTGCGGGTATCATGGGCAATGGCTACTTTGAGGACTTCAGAAGGAAAATTTTTTTCAGCAAATCGGACAAGACCATAGGTAACCTTGGCTAAGGTATAGCGGTTAATCCGATTAGTTCCCACCCCCATAACTCCCCTAACCCCTCCGGTTCCGAAATCGATATTCTTGTAAAAAGCATCAACTAAATTTCTTCTATCCTCTTCTCGGTTACTTTCTAATAATAACTTTACTTCACTCCGAGTAATTTCATCGAAACTATCTGAAAGCCAGGACTGTGCTTTCTCTCTTGCCTTTACTTCTAATTCATTTTTTTGATTCATGTTATTTATTTTTTTTCTTTTTCAAAATATGATTCACAGCATTATAAAAGAATATCATGCCTACACCATCATTCGGCTTAAAAAAATCTAAAGTCGATAAATCATTTTTTAATACAAGATCTTCCATTCCAAGAAAGTTAGGGTAATGTTCCTTCAAGGAATAAGCCTCAGGATGAGGCATCATCCCCAATACGTTTCCAGCTTGATTGATTAAAGCTGCTATCCCCAATACCGAACCATTGGGATTAGCAGGATAATCAAGTGTACCTCCTACTCCTTTTTGGAACAGAGTATCAGCATTGGGATATGAATAATACAAAACTGCCTGATTTCGTTCAATCAAAGCTTTTAACTTTCTCTCATCGGGTGAAACCAATCTTCCTTCTCCATGTCGAACCGGAAGTTCCAAGTTTCTTAATCCCTTTAACCAAAATGAATTTGACCTATCATTCACTTGGAGGTGGACCCATCTATTCTCAAACCGAGACTGTCCTCCTGGAGACCGATTGTGAGTAAAAGTGAATTCCGGTATACTATCGCCACTTAGGTCGGGAAGGATACCTAATTTCACTAAAATCTGATAGCCATTACAAATACCTATAACGGGTTTTCCTGAGTGAACGAAAGAAGAAAAGGGGGTCCAAAGATTAAAGCGAATTTTATTGGAGAAGTTTTTTCCACAGGCAATATGATCGCCATAGGAAAACCCTCCGGGTAAAGCGAGGATGTCATGAACTTCCAAAAGGGAGGGATGATTGATTAAATAATTTAGATGGACGATCTCTACTATACTTCCAGCCCGCAAAAAACAGTCACTTACCTCTTCTTCACAATTGATACCATAACCAGTAATGACCAGGGTTTTTACCACCATATATTATTTACTATTTTACTTTTCCTTACCTCAATCAAATACCAAAGATGTCTGCCAAATTTTTTTTAATTCATTGACCTTTTCATTAAGGATTAGACTTTTTTTACCACCAACTGTTTTATTCACAACCCTAAAATTGGATTCAATGATGGTGTTTCCTATCTTTTCAAAGCGATCGGTGTATTGGCGTATATGATTAACAAAATCTCCTTCCTTTTCCTTACTAACTTCTACTATCAAACACCCCGCAGGCTCAGAAAATAATTTTTTCCATGGCTCAATGTCTAAACTCCTAACCTTATCAAGACTAATTTCTATCCCACCGTTAAAACCAAAACATGATTCCGCTAAGGCAACCCCCAGCCCTCCATCACTAATATCATGGGATGCTAAAATCCAGCCTTTCTGGATAGCGTGATGGATAGAACAATACACCTGATAATTCTCATCCACCTCCACCTTGGGAGCTTCATTACCAATCCAACCCAAAGAGTTATAGAGTTCACTCCCCCCCATCCTTCCATCCAGTTTCCCTAAAAAATAAATAGGAGATCCAATCTTTTTAAAGTGGGAAGAACAAATATTACGATAGTCTGAAATGACCGACAACACAGTGATCAGTAATGTAGGGGGTACAGATATTTTATTGCTCCCTTGACCATAATCATTTTTCATAGAATCCTTACCGGAGATGAGAGGCAAGCGATAGGCACAACAAATATCTCGAAGAGCCTGGTTAGCTCTCACCAACTGGGCAAGTTTGAATTCCCCATCGGGATTATCTGATGTAAAAATTGGATCGGGCCAACAAAAGTTATCCAAAGCATATATCTCTTCAGGATTGCCACCAACCACAACTGCATTCCTTACCGCCTCATCTATCCCCATCGCTGCCATGGCATAGCTATCAATATCGCTTAATCGTGGACAAAGTCCATTGGAAATAACAAGACCTTTATTAGAATTTCGAATTGGTTTCACTACAGCAGCATCCATCGGAGCATCTCGATTGATCCCATCAAAAGGTTTTAATATCGTGATAGCTTTGACTTCATGATCATATTGACGAACCCAGTTTTCCTTAGAAGCTATATTAGGACGAGCTAGCAGCCCTCTTAAAACCTCCCCACAACTCCGACCAGAAAGCTCATCAGAAAGTTGTGGTTCTTGATGAACTGGCTTTACCCAATTAGCTTTAAGTTTCATCTGAGGTAGTCCGTAATGGAGAAAATTCAAATTGATATAAGCTACAGTTTCCCCATGATAAGTTGCGGTAAAAAATCCATCATCGGTAAATTGACCAATAATACAGAGTTCTACATCATATTCTCTAGCTAAGGTCTCAAGAGAAGATCGATTTTCAGGAGGAACAGCCAGGGTCATTCTCTCTTGAGATTCAGAAATTAATATTTCCCATGGTTTAAGAGCAGGGTACTTAAGGAGAGCTTTTTCAAGTTCAATATGACACCCATTTGAGAGGAGAGCCATTTCTCCTACTGATGAAGACAAGCCGCCAGCCCCATTGTCAGTAAGAGTACGATAGAGAAGTCGATCTCGAGCCACTAGAAGAAAATCGGTCATTTTCTTTTGAATGATCGGATCGCCGATCTGAACCACCGACGCAGGTTGGGCTTCATCCAAAGCCACTGAAGAAAAAGTAGCTCCATGAATACCATCCTTCCCTATCCTCCCTCCCACCATAACGATGCAATCACCAGAATGAATTTCTTTCTTCACTCCATCTACTTCAACTTTATCTACCTTCAAGGTAATCGGAAGAACCCCACCAGTACCACAGAAAACCAAAGGTTTGCCCATGAAACGGTCATCAAAAACTATCGCACCATTTATAGTCGGAATGCCGGACTCATTCCCCCCCCTCTCCACCCCCTTATGAACTCCTTTCATCACTCGATGAGGATGGAAAAGTTTAGAAGGGAGATGTCCGGAATAATCAGGATGGCCGAAACAAAATATATCGGTGTTAAAAAGAGGCTGAGCACCGATTCCCGTACCAATGATATCACGATTAACTCCAACAATACCGGTAATAGCCCCTCCAAATGGATCTAAGGCTGAAGGGGAATTATGGGTTTCCACCTTCATACAGATCGCCATTTCATTGGTGAAACGAAAAACACCGGAATTATCACTAAAAACCGAAAGAAGACGAGAATTCGTTTTTTTAATATCCGCAGTAGTCTTTTTGACATAAGTCTGATAGAGTGAATCAATGATTTCTTTGAGGATTCCATCCTCATGGTAGGTGATCTTAGCTGCAAAAATTTTATGTTTACAATGTTCACTCCAAGTCTGAGCAATAACTTCCAACTCTGCATCGGTAGGTTCGGATGGTAAGCCCTGAACTTGACGAGCTACTTTTACTTTGGGATCAAGATAGTAATCAATAATCGTTCTCATTTCTTCATTATTAAGATAAAGAAGATATTTTTTGGAAAGTTCCTCTAAGTCATTATCATCTACTATATGGGTCACCGGGATTACCTCATAAGGCTCAATGACTTTATCTGCAGAGTTGAACTCTTGAAAAAATTCTTTAAATAAGGTTCGACATCCCTTCCAATCCCTATCTTCCGATGAAGAGATACCTACCACTTTTATCCGTTCGATTAAAAGGTTCACCATTGAAGATGTGAAAAGGGCTTTAATCCGGTTTATGGTTTCAGTATCAAAAGAAGGCAGTGATTGAAAACGAAGCAGATAAACAACTCCGGAAGCGGTATGAGTTCCCTGCAAGAAGCTATCCTTTAGATAATCTTTAAGAGCACTCAGAAAAGTGCGACCTTCATTATCAACCACACCGGGGAGATAAGCAATTTCCACCATAAAATGAAAATCTATAGGATTAGGTTCAAATATCCGAAAACCATTCAGAGAATAATCTTCAATAACCGGATCACAAAGCAAATGTTGAGCAATCCCTTCTAATTGCTCTTCAGTGTAGAGATGATTTAAGTAATAGACTTTAAAAGTTCTTACCTCAGCAAACTTGATAACTTGAGTAAATAAAGAAATAGCATCTTCATTTACGGACTTTAAAGAATGGTTTATTTCGTGAATAAAGGCATCGGCTCGCCAATCATATTGCCGATAACGGGAGGAAACACGAATACTGTTGATCAAAGTCATTAACTATATAATTTTAACATTCACTAAAAAATAAAAAAATAGAAAGCCATATTATATATAAATCCTCTGCATATCCCCGCGCTCATACCTCTAATTCCTCAAAATTATTAACCGCGAGGCCTCTGAATTTTTACCGTATCACAAGATAAATTTTACTACTTAGAAAAGATCTGAATTAATTTCATATTTTACTTGTAAAAATGTTAAAAATATAGTATTATTATAGTGTTATTTAAGTAAATACCAAAATTTAAATAAATGAAACAAATTTTTCGGAGGCAGAACCATGTATATAAAAAGCAATCCAATCAAATTATATAAAAACAGTATATCTAAAGTCATTTATTCTATAATCTGTTTACTGTTGATCGGACTTTACCTGTCCTGTGGAACAACAGATGAGGGAGGTACTGTTCCCAGTATAAGTTATGATTCTCTGGGGATTTCGTCTTTTTCCATTATCGATGGTAATGGAAGTCCAATTAACGACACCAATGCTATTCCGTTAGATACCTCATTTTTGTTGACATTCGATCAGTCACTAGGAAATATGGATAGTTATGTCAATTCTTTAGCCAGCCAAATAGAACTCCTGGACATGGGGGGGGGGGGGGGGGTAATCCCATCACTTTAAAGATTGAAGCCACCTCAACACCTAATCAAATAAAAATAGCTTCAATAACTAATCTAAGCTACCACACCACCTATCAACTAACTGTAAAGGAAGGCTTAACCATCGGTAACTATCGGGTTACTAATGACATAACCTACTCCATCACCACTGAAAAGAACTCCGACAGTTCT
Organism: Spirochaetota bacterium; assembly: GCA_965224715.1. Lineage (GTDB taxonomy): Bacteria > Spirochaetota > UBA12135 > COTS27 > CAXSBA01. The sequence goes on from OZ245054.1 coordinate 1,597,370, forward strand.
CTTATTGTCCTTCATGACAATCAAGAGTTTTTTCCTAACGGAAACAACATTACCATACTCTTTAAAGGAGCTGATGTAAGTAGTGTTGTGTTCACTCTGGAAGTAGGTGAGGGAGCTTCTCTCCAGGATGGCAATAACAAAGATCTATCATTAAATGAAAACAGACAATACACTACCAATATGGATTTCAGTGGTAATGCTACCCATAATTTTACCGTAACAGCCCAGGATGGAGCTAACTCTGCCACTTATACCGTAGGAGTATTACAGCAACAGATGGACAGCAAAGAGATTATCTCGTTTGCTTTTCGAGAAACAGATAATCCACTCCTGAAAGAGAATATTGCAATGGATATTGATTCTAATAGTCGGGCTATAACTAAGACGGTTACCAATGTGGAAGGGATTACCGGTTTAATTCCAACTATTGTTCATAGTGGATCGAATATCTCTCCGGCATCGGGAGTGGCTCAAGACTTCTCCACGGCTAAAACCTATACAGTAACCGCATCTGATAAAACTACATCCGACTATACGGTAACCCTAACCAGGTACTATGGGGTAATCTTCAATGCTAACGGAGGACTCATAAGTGCTGATCCTACTGCCACAGAATATATCCTTTATGGAGAGAAAGTTTCCCCTCCATCAGATCCATCCCGGGAACACTATGGATTCAAAGGATGGTATGATGCTATTACTGGAGGAAATATTTTCGATTTCACCACTACTGACATTACTACCCAAACCATAATCTATGCCCGGTGGACTAATAAGCAATACAAAGTGAGTTTTGATGCCGATGGAGGGAGTGCTATTGACCCCGTAACGGTGGATAGCTTAACCCCTGTAGCTAAGCCTGCTGATCCCACTCCCCCCGAGCATTATTCTTCTTTGGAGGGTTGGTATACAGACGGTACTTTTACTACTCGGTATGATTTTAACTGGGTGGTAAGCAATGACCTTACCTTGTATGCGAAATACATCAACAAACAATATCAGGTTAGGTTTTATCGGGGAACTGATCTCTTAGACACTGTCTTGGTCGTTAGCTTGACTGCAATCCCTGCATCGGATTATCCTACTCCTTCTATAGAAAAACAATTGTATAAGTGGTATAGCGATAGTGGTTTAGCAAATGTTTACGATAAGAGTTCCCCGGTAGTCGGCAATCTTGATCTTTATGCTAAGGTTCTTACTACAGATATTAAGAGTATCATTGAAAATGGAGTTATCCCCTCTGATCTTGCTAACTATGATGATATAAGTAAGATGATCTTTTCTCATTATATAGCAGGAGCTGATGTGATTGCCCGTTATGTGAAGGAAACTGGTACTGGTAACAGTGACGGGAGTTCCTGGGCTAATGCCAGTGGAGATATACAGGCGATGATAGATGGGATCGGTGATGCTAGCGAGAGTAGGATCTATGTGGTATTGATGGCATCGGGGATTTATAAACCTAGTAGTAGTTATGTTATGAAAAACCATGTAGCTTTAGTAGGTGGTTTTATTGCTGACAGCTACGATCGATTGGGAGAAACCCACCTTGACGGTAATAACGACAAGGAGGTGTTTAATAATAACTTTAATAATGACAATAATGGCCTTGACAGTACAGCTCTTCTCTATGGAGTGGTCATTGCCAATGGTAATGTAGTAGCTTCTTATTCTGTAGGAGGCGGGATGTTTAATGATAATGCCTCCCCTACTTTGATTAATGTTGTCTTCTCAAGCAATAAGGCTAATGGTGGAGGCGGGATGTATAATTCTTTTTCCTCTCCTACCTTGATCAATGTTACCTTCTCAGGTAATGAGGCTGTTGGTTTAGGAGGAAATTTAGGTGGAGGCGGGATGCATAATAATGATTCCTCCTCCCCCACTTTGATCAATGTTACCTTCTCAGGTAATGAGGCTGAGTGGGGAGGTGGGATGTTGAATACTAATTTCTCCTCCCCCATTTTGATCAATACTACCTTTTTCAATAATACGGCTAATTATAAAAATGGAGGTGGGATTTATCATAGTGGTGGCGGACAACCACTTACCCTGATAAATACGATCTTGTGGAATAATAATAATGGGAATATCTATTTACACAATGATCATGCCGACACAGAAACTGTGAATCTGTATTACTCCGTTATTGAGGGGGGCATTATTCCTTCCACCACAGCAAACGGGATTCGTTTAGAAAATGATGATACCGTCACCTATCCTATTGAGATTAATAGTGAGGAGGTTATTGACGAAGATCCCATACTAGGTATCTTGACTGATAATGGAGGTGAAATCAACACCATCTCCATTGGCAACAATAGCCCGACCAAGGATAAGGGAGTCTATGTGAGGGGGGTGAAGACAGAAAATATTTATCCGGAAACCAATCTCTATTACAGCATAGACAATACCGATTGGTATAGCGATCCCGGTTTGACCACACAAGAGAGTCCTCCGAACGATGCGGATGATCTCACCGCCACTGATGCCCGTGGGTATGGTCGGGTAGGTCGCCCGGATATGGGAGCCTATGAAGAGGGGGGGACGCAGTAAATTATTCTGGTCCCAACAAGATCCTCCCTTAGAAGTGAGAAAAAAAGACTACAAAATAAGGGTGAGGGGCCTAATATGTAAATAGACAATTTATTATCTATTTTAGTTTCCCCTACCCTTTCCACTTGGGGGACAAGAAGGATCAAAGGATTGAGGAGTAATCGTCAATCCCAAATATATAATCAATTTTATAAATTTTTCCTTATATAGTTCCTAAAATTTATTTATAATTATATATATTTTTTTATGTGTAACTCAGGCAAAATTTTATGAAGAAAGTATTTTTATTTATTATTGTTTTACTATTTTTGCAGAATATATCTGCAAACAATCTAGAAAAAAAATTCTGGCATGACTACCAAATCCTTCTTAAGAATATATTAGTAAAAAATGAATACGTCTATGAAGGGCAATCCTTTACTCATAATGGAATAAATTATCAAAAATTATATAACAATAAAAATGAAATTTTGATCAACAATCAACTCAGTAAATTAAATACTTTCAACTCAGAAAACATGAAGACCAATTCTATAAATACTCAATTGGCATTCTGGATCAATGTTTATAATTTCTTTACTTTGATGGAAGTTAAAAGGTTTTACCCCATTTCCTCTATGAAAAAAATCGGTTGGGATAACAAAGTGGTGATCATCAACCAAAAATCTTTAACCTTAGATGAGGTAGAACATGAAATTATTCGTCCCCTTAAAGAACCCAGAATCCATTTTGCTATCAACTGCGCTTCGGTAAGTTGCCCCACCCTCAATGATACCATCTATGAGGGAGACCTACTTAATCATCAACTGGATTTTGCTGTTAGAAACGCTTTCAAAAATCCTCTCCATATCAGAGTTGAAGACAGCTTATTTGGTGAACGTATGTATGTTACTAAAATATTATCTTGGTTTGATAAAGATTTTGGAACTGATGATGCGGAAATATTAAACTTTATTCATAGCTACGCACCAGAAATTTACAAAAAATATATTAATTATAGCTTTATCCGATATAATTGGGATATTAATACCACAAAAAATATATCTAGTACTCTTAATAAACTACTTGATAAATTAAGTAAATAGCTATTTATCTGCGAATTTATAGCGATTGACAAGGGCTATTACAAACCAATAAATGCTTTCATTTACCCATTATTAAACTAATATATTGTAGTCCATAAAAAAAAACATTCAAATACTATTTACCCAAAAACAACCAATCTATTACATAGTAAAACATAGTAAAATTATATGGATCGTTCAAACCAACTAACCTATGTATTCACTTTCTCAAGTTAAGTCCTGTGTCTTAGCTTTGGAGAGTGGTGAATTCTTTTTTGGAAAATCCTTTGGTGCCGATGGTACTTCATTCGGTGAAATTGTTTTCAATACTTCTATGAGCGGGTATCAAGAAATCCTTACTGACCCCTCCTACAAAATGCAAATCATCACTATGACCTATCCTGAGATCGGAAACTATGGAATCCACGATAAAGACAATGAGTCAAATAGGATTCATGCCCATGGATTTGTCGTTAAAAAATATAATCCTTTTCAAGCTATTAACTTAAATCGGTCTCCTCTCCACAAATTGCTTATCAAAAATCATGTTATTGCTATAGAAGGAGTTGATACCCGCAAGATCACTAAAATCATTAGGCAGAGTGGTAGCAAAAAATCTGGAATCAGTAATGAAATTCTTGACCCAAACCTTCTTATAAAAAAAGTAAGAGAAAGCATTTCCTTAAACGATATCGACCTTACCTCTTCTGTTACCAGACAAGAAGTAGAATTCTATGATCCTATTGTGTCAAATGGAATGAACAATTCATGCTATACAATTGTTGTCATCGATTATGGTTGTAAATTGAATATTATTAGAGAATTACAGTTGAGAGGCTGCCGGGTGATTGTAATGCCAACACTAAGTAGTGAAAAAGAAATACTTTCCTACAATCCCGATGGGATTCTTCTCTCAAATGGCCCTGGCAATCCGGCTAAAGTTTCTTCAAATGCCATCTTCACCTTAAAAAAATTGATCGGCCAAAAACCCATATTCGGTATTTGTTTCGGCCATCAGATGCTACTCCAAGCTCTAGGATATCCCACTTATAAACTTGACTTCGGACACCATGCCTCCAATCATCCGGTTAAAGATTTGGAGAATGGACGGATTGCCATAACCTCACAAAATCATGGCTTTGCCGTAAAAGAAGTTGAAGTTAAGGGAGGGCTCACCCATCTTAATATCAATGATCAAACCAACGCTGGGTTTTATCTCAAAGAAAAGAACTGTCTTTCAGTTCAATATCACCCTGAGGGTTCCCCGGGACCCCATGATAGCACTTATCTCTTCGACAACTTCATTAAAATGGTTCATAAATCACATGCCACTTGATCAGAGCATAAAAAATATCCTTGTGATTGGTTCAGGACCTATCATAATCGGACAAGCATGTGAATTTGACTATTCCGGCACCCAAGCCTGTAGGGTATTAAAAGAAAACGGCCTTAAAGTTATCCTGATTAACTCCAACCCTGCCACTATTATGACCGATTCCGATACTGCCGATGAAATCTATATCGAGCCTATCATCCCTGAAGTCATAGAAAAAATATGCCTTAAAGAAAAAATTGACTCTGTACTCCCCACTGTGGGAGGTCAAACCGGACTTAATGTGGTTGTTAAAGTTGCAAAAACCGGTTTTTTTGAAAAAAATGGAATTCAAATTATTGGAGCTGATATCCATGCCATCCAAAAAGCCGAAGATCGTAATGAATTTAAAAAGGTAATAAATGAGCTTGGATATAAGATGTCCGATGCTTATTATATTTACAATCTTGAAGAGGCTATGAATGCCTTGAAAAGTCTTAGCTTTCCAATCATTATTCGAGCCTCATATACCTTAGGGGGAAGTGGGGGTTCGGTTGCTAAAAACGTTGATGAATACAGGACTTTGATTGAAAAAGGACTTTCCCTTTCAATGATCAATAAAGTTGTAGTCGAAAAGTCAATACTGGGTTGGAAGGAATATGAACTTGAGGTAATGAAGGATAGCCAGGATAATGTAGTAATAATCTGCTCCATTGAAAATATTGACCCCATTGGAATCCATACTGGGGATAGTATTACCGTAGCCCCCCAGCAAACTCTCTCCGATAAAGAATATCAACAACTTCGGAATATGTCCATTGCTATTATCAAGAAGATCGGGGTTACCACTGGAGGAGCTAATATTCAATTTGCTATCCATCCAGAAACCCGTGAGATCTTAGTCATTGAAATGAATCCCAGGGTTTCCCGATCCTCAGCCTTAGCCTCAAAGGCCACCGGATTCCCCATTGCAAAAATTGCAGCTAAACTTGCTATCGGATATTCCTTGGATGAAATTCCTAACGACATCACCCGGTCAACTCCGGCCTCCTTTGAACCAACTTTAGACTATGTGGTAACTAAAATACCTAAATTTGCTTTCGAGAAATTCATTTCCGCTTCCCCCTATCTTGGAATTCAAATGAAATCGGTTGGAGAAACCATGGCTATTGGAAGAAGTTTTCGTGAATCGATACAAAAAGCAATTCGGGGATTAGAAGTTAAACGATATGGCTTTGATGGTATTTGTTTCAGTTATGATAAAATAAAATCACTAGGCAATCAGGCCCTTCAAGATTTCATTAAAACCCAAAAAGAAAAAGATATTGACTTAATTAAAAAAAATGTTTTCGAAGGACATTATCAGAGAATTTTTTACCTCAAAGACCTTTTTTTTTTGAAGCTAGGTATTGAAGATATCTATAACCTATGCCAAATAGACCACTGGTTCCTCCAAGAACTCAAGGCCATTTTCGATCTGGAAAGATATTATTGGAAACGTCCTCTGGAACAGGTTAGTGAAAACGATATCCGCCTCCTTAAAGAAAACGGTTTTTCTGATGTCCAGTTAAGTTATATATTCGACCGAAGTGAAGATGAAATTCGGGAGTGGAGAAAAAAACTAGGAATTCTTCCCGTTTATAAAATAGTAGATACCTGTGCTGGAGAATTCGAGGCTCAAACCCCTTACTACTATAGTAGTTATGATGAGGAAAACGAACTCCATTCATCTAATTCACAAAAAGAAAGGGTCATCATTATCGGAGGGGGACCAAACCGAATTGGGCAAGGAATCGAATTTGACTATATGTGTGTTCACGCCTCAAAAACCCTTCGTAAAATGGGATACGAATCAGTGATTATCAACTCTAATCCAGAAACTGTATCAACAGATTACGACACTTCTGACCTTCTCTTTTTTGAACCTCTTACATTAGAAGATACTCTCAATATAATCGAAGCTATTAAGCCTATAGGGATAATCGTTCATTATGGAGGACAGACTCCTCTCAATTTGGCTAAAGCCTACACTCGTATGGGAGTAAAAATACTAGGAACAAGTTTTCACAGTATTAAGGTTACTGAAGACAGAAAGTCATTTAAAAATATTTTACAAAAACTCAACTTCCTCCAACCTGTAAATGATACCGTCATCAGTATCCAGGAAGCCAAAAAAGCTTGTACCATTATCGGTTATCCAGTTTTACTTCGTCCCTCCTTTGTATTAGGAGGAGCCAGAATGCGAATCGTTTACGATGAAGAAGAATTAAATGATTATTTTAATCAAACTATTGAAGACTTTGACGGATATCCGGTTTTAATCGACAAATATTTGGAAAACGCTATTGAAGTAGATGTTGACCTCATTAGCGATGGAGAACATGTTGTTATCTGTGGTATCATGGAGCATATCGAAGCAGCCGGGGTTCACTCAGGTGATTCCGCATGCATTCTTCCTCCCCAAATCCTTCCAAAGTCGATATTAAATAAAATCATAAAGCAGTCAACAGAAATCGCCTTAGAGCTAAAAGTAAAAGGACCAATGAATATCCAGTTTGCAATCAAACAAGATAATCTTTTTTTTATCGAAGTCAATCCTCGAGGGTCGCGTACTCTTCCTTTTGTAAGTAAGTCCACTGGAATTCCTTGGGTACAACTTGCAACCAAAGTTACTGTAGGCAAGAATTTAACTTCCAAAGACATCTCCCTCAGTTTTCCGAACTTACTATTAGACTATGTTTGTGTCAAGGAGGCAGTTCTACCTTTTGACAAATTTCCTGATGAAGACACTATTCTTTCTCCGGAAATGAAATCCACCGGAGAAGTGATGGGTATCGGAAAAAATAAAGCAGAAGCCTTTTATAAGTCCCAAATTGCATCCAACTCTTATCTTCCTAAGAAGGGAGGGGTCCTTATCAGTATCAAAACTAAAAAAGCTGAAGCGATCCTTGACTCCTGTCGTATTTTAAGCGAACTTGGATTCACTCTTTATGCTACCGAAGGAACCTATTACTTCCTAAAAAATCATAAAATACTTAGTAAGTTCGTTTACAAACTTGGAGAAGGGAAGCCCGACATTCGAGATTTTATAATTGATGGTAAAATCCATCTAATCTATAATACTCCCATAGGTAAAGAAGGAAAAATATCCGACCATTATATTCGCCTCCTAGCTAAACAGTATAAAATAAGCATCTATACCGAGACTAACGCTATGATTATTTGTAGCCAAGCGATTAAAGAATACAGCAGTCGTAATTTTGAGCACTATTCCCTTAAGTCATTTAATCGTAATATTGAAATACTATAATGAACAATAAGAAAGAAGAATGTGGTTTAGTTGGGATTGTTCTTACTCCCAACTCTCGAAAGAAAACGTTTAAAACTTCGAAGATAACTGATTCCCCGGACAAAATAACAAACAATGCTGCAGCCTTAGCCGGAAATATGCTCCAAACCCTCCAACATCGAGGTGAAGAAGCTGCAGGTATCGTCTTTCTTAAAGATCAATCCCTTCAGTCCATAAAAGGATTAGGTTATGTCAGTGAAGCATTTAAAGATATAGATTTTGATCACTCCATACCCAATTATATGGCTATTGCCCATACTCGTTATTCCGTAACAGGTGTCAAAAATTCAACCAACATTCAACCCATCTTATTTAAACATTCAAAAAAAAATTTTGCAATAGCTCATAATGGAAATTTCTTCAACTCTAAAGAGCTCAAAAAAAAGTTAGAAAAACATGGAAAAACTTTTAGTACTGCGATGGATACCGAAATTCTAATTCATCTTATCACTCTTTCAAAAAAGAAAAAATTTAAAGAAGCCATGATTGATGCAGTAAAACATATCAAAGGTTCGTTTTCCTTATTGGTTATGTCAAATGAAGAAATCTTCGCCCTCCGTGATCCATGGGGGGTCCGTCCCCTCTGTTGGGGAAAAAAGGATGGAACCCTAGTAGTAGCTTCTGAGACCTGTGCTCTTGATCTCATTGGAGCCAAGTATTGGGGACAGGTGCATCCTGGTCAAATTCTCACCTTGACTTCTAAGGGTAAGGTCGCTATAGAGTATTATCACAAGCCCAAATCAATAATTTCTGAAGCCAAATGTATTTTTGAGATGGTCTATTTTTCCCGACCTGACTCTATGGTTTTTGGGGAATCCATCTATCAATTCCGCAAATTATCTGGAAAGTTACTAGCTAAAGAGTCCCCTATATCAGCAGACATAATCGTTCCTGTTCCTGACTCTGGAATGGTATCTGCACTAGGATTTTCTGAACAATCAAAAATTCCTATCGAAATAGCATTAACCCGTAATCACTACGTCGGACGTTCTTTTATTAAACCCACCCAAGAAAACCGAGACCAAGCGGTAAAAATGAAGCTCAACCCCATCAAGAACATAATCCATAAAAAACGAGTGGTATTGGTAGATGATTCTATTGTAAGAGGAACAACAACCAAAAAAAAAATTGAAGCAATAAGGCAAGCCGGAGCATCTGAAGTCCATTTAAGAGTTGCTTCTCCACCTGTCAAACATGGCTGCTTTTATGGAATAGATTTTCCGGATGAAAAGAAGCTTATTGCTAATCAAAAAAATCTTAAACAGATTCAAAAATTTCTTATGGTAGATTCTTTGGCCTATCTTTCTGTTCCCGGGCTGCTGAATGCCAGTAAACAAACAGGATTTTGTACCGCTTGCTTCACAGGCAAATACCCATTGGGTAAACCTAATTACTTCAAAAAAGAATTCTTGGAATAAATATAATACTTATAAATATTTTACTATTCTCCAAAATCACGGTAATATTTCGGATTAACCAATAGAGGATCAGAGAGAAAATTATTTAAAGATTTTTTCTTAAACGTATCTTCTATAACACAATGATAAATACTGATTCCAGGAAAATTTTCTATAACTTTATTCATTTCTCTTTCCAACTCATTCAATATCAATACCCTATCTAATTCTTTTTTTTCTTTAGAATGAAAATAATGATCATCTTCATTACTTTCATTCAAAGTTCCATCTAAAAGAAAGTAAAACTTTTTCTTCATTTTAATTTGCTTGATTATATCCTCATATATCTCCATCATTGATGATGTATGGTCAGCTATATTAAAAAATTTTAAAAACGAATCAATAGATAATGAAAGTGGTGAAGGAGGAAATGTGGTTAAGGGGATAACTTGACCAATTCTCTTCCCTCGCCAATAGGTACACGCAAAAAGTCGATTATGAGATACCCGGTATAAATAAATTTTAAATGAAGATAAGAGTGAAGGAATTTTATCAAGTAGATAGTCAGATAATCGAATTTTCTTATCATTTAAATTTGGAATTTGGATAAATGAAGCTACCCCATCGCTAACATCTCTTATACCTCTTATATTTTCTTGAGCTTGATTTTGGTTGATCTTGGAAACCCTTTTTAAATAAGCATCGGCAATTGTGAAACTATCATAACCTATAAGAGGTATCTTTAAGTAATAGGCAGTAGTCTTTGCCCATGTCAGTGATATCCGTAAACGACTGTAATTTCCTGGTCCCAGATTTATCGCAATCCCTCCTAAGTGCTCTGGAGTCATATCGATATTTCGAAAAAAAGTATCCACAGATCTAAGTAGAAGTTCATGAAGTTTGTTTTTTCCCAATTTTTGTTTATAAAATGACAGGTAACAGCCATCTACACTACATTGTCCTAGTTCCAAACTTAGATAGCTCCCAACCGCATTAAGAGTGAATATTGGCGATGTTAGTGCCATATTAACAACATGATAGATGAAATAAATAAATTTGAAAGATAAGGAAAACAAACCCTAATCAACATAAAAAATCACTTAAAAATGATAAACACACTATCAATAAAGAATTTTATCTTTAAATTCGTAAAATGTCAATTTATTAAAAATAATTTCTTTTTGCTTTATAAATTATTTTTCATGTTAAAATTATTTAAATTTTTTTGAAAGGATAGAAAAAATGGCAACAGTAAAACAAATTAATAACAAAATTAAACAAGTAAATCAACGAGTAGCTAGATTGAATAAAGAGTTAAAAGAAGCTAATGCAAAAGTAGCTAAATTTAATTCTGAATATAAAAAAGCTGTAGAGGCTGAAAAAAAAGCCAAAGCTAAATCAGCTAAACCAAGTTCAAAGACTTCAAAGAAGAAAGCAACGAAAAAGAAAACAACTAGAAGATAATTATTTAACTATTACCATCTTTCCATCCGAGTATGGGTTGGTTCAACACAACTATTGTTAAAATAAAATATTTCGGTAAACATTATCGTCTTGTAATTCATCTTTTATTGCACACTCAAATTTGGGGAGTCAATAATAAATGGTTTAGCAAGCCTATTACCCGATCTATTTTTGGTCAAAGTTTTATAAAACAGTTATTCAACATTTTCTTGATCTATCCTATAATTGTTAATTATAGGCATATGAAGTGGAGGATGGGTAACAGTGTGGGATTTATTCCTCAAGATGAATATGAACTTTTATTTAATGAATATCAATAGATGAGACTAATTGAATCACATAAAGATGGTAATTGTTAAATTAACTCCTTCAGCACAAAAGGAAATAAAAAGGCGACTCTCTGAACAACCTGGTAAAGGTTTAAGACTAAGAGTAAAGGGAGGTGGGTGCTCAGGGTTTTCCTATCATATTGAAATGGGAAAAGAGAATCCCAATGACCAAGTTGATGAAAGCAACGGTTTTGCAATTTATATTGATCCTAAAAGTAGTCTTTATCTTAAAGACAGTACCTTAGATTTTGAAAGTGGGTTTATGGGCAGTGGATTTAAATTCAATAATCCTAATGCTGCTAATACTTGCGGCTGTGGTGAATCATTTTCGATTTAGCCAATAGTAAGTAATTTTGGGGTTCCGATGACCCAAGAAAAATTATTTCAGCAAACTAAAATTGCTCGTTGTAAAGGTGGGGTTTTCAATATTACTGAGTTATTTGGACTGCTTACAGTGAGTGGAGAAGACCGTATTCTTTTTCTCAACAACCTCCTAACTATCAATATATCACTTTTAAAAGAAGGGCAGGTAAGAGAATCTTTTATCTTAAACCCTCAAGCTATCATTCAATTTTGGTTTTGGATATGGATATACGATGATAATGTCATTTTACTCACATCCAAAAAAGAAGTCAATAAACTCAAAGATTATTTAGAACAAAGGCTCTTTGTTGAGAAAGTGACTTTGAACTTATTTACTACTCCACTCTATTATTTTGAGAAATCACTTCCTGATTCACTCTCTCCCCTACCCCATTTAAATATTTGTAAGGCCAATGATGTAACATGGATCCGATTGGACTGTTCCGGTGATGAAGGATATCTTATTTGGGGGAACATCCATCCCCCGTTATTTCAAGAATCTAAAGTGTTTTCCCACCTGGCATATGAAGGACTTAATCCTCTTATGCTAAAAATACTAAAAGGAGTAAAGTCTCTCCTGTACCAGAAGATAGCAGCCATGGAATTACCCCATTGGGAAAAATACTTTACCTTTGACATGGAATGTTATCCAGGACAGGAAATCATTACTAGAAGTCGAAGCCGCAATCAGACCCCTGCACGAAGATATGTACCGTTCAAATGGTTATTTGAATCGAAAATGTCAAATGATTCGATAAATAAAATATCTCAAATTATTTACAATCAAACTGATCTTAAAACAAAAAATCAAATTCTGGGGAAGATTATCTCTACCCATTATTCTCCCAAGCATGACTCCTTAATAAGTTGGGGCCATATCCAAAGGGATTTTGTAGCTTTAGGATATAAAATTCCTATTAATCTTGAAATGATTGACAAATTTGACTGTGGGAAAATTCAAATTGAAATTCTTGATGTACCAGTTCCTCAAACTGATCACAATGCTTTTCAAAAAACTATGGACGCTGGACTTAATGCATATCACAGAAATAATTTTGTAACTGCTAAAAAACTGTTTACTCAGGCAGCCACCCTTGATCCCAACCATCCCGATCCCTCAGAAGCTCTTGCGATAATTGAAGAGAAAAACGGGGATTTTGACTCAGCTATTCGACATAATAAAATATTTGCAGAGAAAAGTCCGGATTCCCCACTAGCTAAAACTAATCTTTCTCGTTTATATATGTTAAAAGGATGGATTGAAAAGGCAGAGGAAGAAAAAAGAAAGGCAATGGTTTTGATGTTTAAATCTGTTTCTAGAGAAAAAAAACTAGAAAAAGAACAAGTAGAGATAGTTCAACTCCAAAATGTTATTGAGAAAAAGAAAAAAATTTTTCGAGAAGTATTGACAATAGATCCCCTAGACGAGATAGCCAATTTTGGTCTGGGGAAACTCCTCTTTGAAGAAGAGAACTATCATGAGGCCGAAGGATACTTTCAGCAAACTTTAGAGAATAACCCTTCTTATTCATTAGCTTATTCATTTTTAGCACAATGCCTTGTCAAGAGAGGAGATCAAGGTAAAGCACTTGTATTGTTAAAAAACGGCATCGAACAAGCAAGGAAGCAAGGACATATGATACCTCTTCGATCTATGGAAGAGTCATTACGACAGCTGACTGATTAAAAACAGTTAACCACCTTATATATTTAAGATAAAGTGAAAAAAATACTGGTAACTGGAGGTATGGGTTATATTGGCTCTCATACCATCATTGAACTAATAAAAGATAAACGATGGGAAGTATATTCTCTTGATAACTTTCTAAATTCCAATCCCATAACTGGAAAACGAATAGAGAAGATCACAGGCAAAAAAATAAAAAATTTTAATATTGATCTTTGTCATCTTACAAAACTTCGATCGATTTTCAGACAATTGGGACGAATTGACGGAATTATCCACTTTGCAGCTTTAAAGTCAGTAGAAGAGTCAATGAAAAAGCCACTTCTCTATTATAAAAATAATATCCTCTCCTTGATCAATCTCCTAGAATGTTGTAAAAAATTTCAGGTAAAAAATTTTATTTATTCCTCATCTTGTAGTATTTATGGTGACATTCCATCAGATCTTCAGCCAGTTGATGAAGATACCATCCCTCTTCTTCCGACATCTCCTTATGCTCATAGCAAATTGATCGGCGAAGGCATATTGGAGAAATCATATACTGATCAAATTATGAAAGCAGTATCTCTTCGTTACTTCAATCCTGCGGGAGCTGATCCCAGTGGCCTTATTGGAGAGGACCCTGCCCAAGAAGTTCGTAATTTAGTCAATGTGATTACTTGGACTGGTGCTCAAAATATCAAGAAAGATCGAATTAATAAAACAAAATCCATATCTGTTTTCGGAACCGACTACTCCACTCGTGATGGCACTTGTATTCGAGACTACATTCATATAAACGATATTGCCAAAGCCCATGTGGATGCTCTCAACTACCTCCATAATCTAAAAATTCCCAAAAAACAAGGACATTACCAAGTCTTTAACTTGGGTACCGGGAAAGGGGTTACAGTATTAGAGATGATTCAAGCCTTTGAAAAAGTAAGTGGAATTTCACTCAATAAGTCCTTTATGCCACGTCGCTCTGGAGATGTGGTATGTATTTATAGTAATAGCAGAAAATCTCGTAAAATTCTAGGCTGGGTTCCCAAATATACCATTAAAGATATAGTAAGAACGGCCTGGAAGTGGGAGTTAGAAAAAACCAATGATAATGCATAATAGGGGTAGCTTACTTTACATTATCTATCCAATAGCAATCATAACTCTTCTATTATTAACGGGGTTAAATTATTTGAGTGCTAAAAAATTAATCAATGATGATAATCTTAGTAAATCAGACATCCTTATTGGAAATTTCAATGTTGAAAATCATCAAAATTTTGCTATTCTTCCCCAACGCATTAGTATTCGAAAAATTTATTTAAGGAAAGACGCCTTACAAGCTTTTCTTAAATTAGAGCAGGATGCTCGTCATGATGGGATTATCCTCAAAGTTATTTCAGGTTTTCGGAATTACCAACATCAAAAGAATATTTGGAATAATAAATTTAAATCTTATGCTCATGCTTACCCTAATATCTCATCACGAGTTGATCAAATTTTAATGTACTCTGCCATTCCAGGAGTCTCAAGACATCATTGGGGAACCGATCTCGATATCAACGCTCTTAATAATAACTATTTCCTAGGTAAGAATGGAAAAAAAGTACATGAGTGGATGAAAGAAAATGCCGAGAAATATGGATTTTATCTTACTTATACCTTTGGAAGAAATGGAGGATATCAGCCGGAAATGTGGCATTATACTTACTATCCTTCTTCTTCAAAAATGATGAAAGACTTCTATCTCTATATAACTCCAGAAACCCTACCTGATTTTAAGGGGTATAACAGTATAGAGCTAGACAAAATTTTCTACGAATATTCTTTTAATATCAATCCCACTATCTTAGACAAATTGAGAATTGATGACATCTCTATTATCCTTACCTATTAATGCCATTATCAGTAGCGAGCCCCAAAACGAGAAATGATTCGGGCAGCAATTTCAGTTCCCTTCTTTCCCATACGCGTGATACTGTAACCCTGAAAGTACTCCGTTAAGACACCGGCCGCAAAACCATCACCGGCTCCATTGGTATCCACCACTTTAACCTTTTGAGCAGGTGTATGAACATGACGTGTTTTTCCCCCTTCCACTTTAGATAAATAAGCTCCCTGATCACTATGGGTTACCACCAATAACTGAGGACGTTTCTTCATGGCCGCATATCGATAAAATTGCTTTTCAACATCCATTGTATCATCAAACTGCAAACCACACATCCCTCGAAACTGATCCGCATTGGAGAAGAAAATATCTACCTGCTTGAATAAACGAGGATAAATGGTTGGAGCCCTCTTTACTCCAAACCAATCACTATCGGATAGGATTACTTTCTGACCCTGCTTTTTTAAACGAGTAACCATCTGGGTTAAAAGTTCGATATTTTTATCTCCAGCCAAAAGATAACTCTCTAAATAAATACTTTTACTGGATACAGAGTAAACCATCTCCAAAAGTTCTTCGGTGAAGTTTGAGGCACAACTAAGAGTTGTTACCATGGTGCGAACAGTATCCGGAGTGATCAAAACTAAACATTTTCCCGTCGGTTTATCCCATTTCTTACCCAAAAAGTCCACTCCCACCCTTTGATAGCTCTGCTGATATTTTTTACCGTATTTATCATTACCTATATTGACAATAACAGCTGCCTTACGTCCTAATTTAGCCATAGCATAAACAGTATTCCCTACCGAACCTCCTGAACTAATTTTTTTAGATTTATTTTTAAATTTTTCTAAAACTGCATTGCTCTCTTTATCATCAACTAAAGTCATACTTCCTTTTGGATAAGGTAGTTTCTTAAATTCATCTTCAGTAACTTTAATTTCAATATCAACCAAAGCATTACATATTGCTACTGTATCATATTTTCTTTTCATATTTATTCCTTTAAATTTAAATGGGTTTAAAATCGATAAAAAGTTTATTAAAATTAAGACTTGATAATTTAACATGAAGATGTGTACCTAACTCATAAATCACTTTTTTCTTTCTTTTATAGGATTCTCGATCTGGATCGAAAAAAAGATCTGGCTCTAAGTCATACATATTGATAAAGCCCTCCATCCCAGTATCCAGTATCTGGACAAATATACCATTTTCCTTTACCTTCATGACCATAGCCTCCATTACTTGACCAGAATGATCTTGTAAATATCTCATTGACTTTACCTTAGAATATTCCCTCTCAGCATCTATTGCCTTTCTTTCATTCTCCGATGCTAACCGGGCGACCTTTTTAAGGTGAGTTCTAAGTTCTTTTGTCGGTTTCTTTTTTTTAGAGGAAGATAATTCTAATTTTGTAATTTTATTCTTATAAATATAGGATAAAAGCCGGTGAACAGCTAAATCTGGATATCGTCGAATCGGAGAAGTGAAGTGGGTATATTTTTTGAAAGCTAACCCATAATGTCCTATATTATCAATACTGTATTCTGCTTGGCTCATCGAAATGAGAAGAAGAAAGGAGAGATTCCTTTTAATATCGGGCTCATCAATCCCATCTAGAAAAATAACATAACGATTTTTCCCTTTTTCCTGAAGAGGATTTAGAGTTCCTAACTTGGGCATACGGTACCCCAACTGACTAACAAATCTCTCAAAACTAATGAGTTTTTCAGTCTTAGGTAGGTCATGAATCCGATAAATCCCTAAACCATAATCTGTCAAAGCCCTAGCGGCACAGATATTCGCAATTAACATAAACTCTTCAATTAAGTTTTCTGAAACAAGGGAAGGATTCATTCTTACCGATTGAACCTTTTCCCTACCTATAACAAATGACTGTTCATAGGAGGCAAAGTTAATAGACCCCTCTTCAATTCTTCGTTGACGAAGGATAGTTTTAAGTTCATTCATAAGAATGAGGACGTTATCAATTTTTGGAGAAAGTGATTTTTTTTTATTTAAGAATTCTTCAACTTCTTGATAAGTGCATCGACGGATACTCTTAATCACAGAACGCTTGAAGTCATAACTCTTAATTCTACCATTTAAATCTATCTCTACAAAACAAGAATATGTAAGTCGATACTGACCTTCAACCAAAGAACATAAGTAATTGGAAATCGGCTCCGGAAACATGGGAATAACTTTATTGACGAGATAAACGGAATTACTTCTACGAAGAGCCTCCTCATCCAAAGGAGAGTTTTCTTTGATGAAATGCGAGACATCTGCTATGTGAATTCCCAGATGATATCGATCTCCTTCCTTCCTTAGAGAGACTGCGTCATCAAAATCTTTGGCATCCTCTCCATCAATAGTGAAAATGATCTCTTTACTGAGGTCCACCCGATCTTGACAAATATCTGACTTAAGAAAATCTTTATCTTGTAATTTTTCTTCATATTGATTTTTTAGATGACTGGCTGAATAAAATAATTTATCAACAAAACGATGATGATAACGATGACGAGCACAGAGAATAGAAAAATCCTCATCTTGGGTTTTTATCTCTTCAGAATACTTCTCAAAAAAAATATCTCTTCTGCCTATTTTCTTTTTAAAGTGCCCTCTACTTCGAAACTTGAAGTGACTTTTCTGTCTTATTTTTTTCCTCTGCTTAGATTTTTTACTCATAGCTATTTATATTCCAAGTATTTCCATTTCTAGCATATCAACAGAAGTGCGACTACTTTTTAAAACTGTGAAGCGAATATTTCTATATAAGAGTACCGTTCCTTCTTGGGGAATTTCACCATGGAGGTGATTGATAAATCCTCCTAGGGTTTCAAAGCCATCTTTTTGAATATCTTGTTTGTAAATATTATTAAAACTATCGATATCGATGGCGGAGTCAATTTCATAAATATTTTCACTTATTTTACGAAAATTAAATTTCTTAGAATTCTCACCTAAATCATATTTGAAGCCAAAAAGATTATCCAAGATATTCTTCCAAGTCACTACCCCACTACAACCACCATGTTCATCAATCACTACAATCAGTCTATTCTTATAATCAAGAAGATGATTAAAGAATCTATCTAAGGTAACTGATTCTGGAATATAGATTGGCTCTCTAATAAAATCCGTGATAAGACGTTTAGAGTCAATTACTTTTTTTGCATAATATACTTCATCAACATCAACAAAACCAATAATATCATCTACCCTCTTATCATAAACCGGGATCACATCCATATCAACTTCTGCTTTCCCTAAAATATCTTTAACCATACTTTTCTTATGAATGATAAAAAGATCGATAAGTGGAGTCATGATTTCAGCAATTCGGGTTTGGGTGAGAAAGGAAAAATTTTCCATGAACATCCTCTCCTGTTTGCTGAGTTCACCATGTTCATGAACATCATTAACGATTTCTTTAAAATCACTTCGAGATACGGTATCTCCAAAACCCTTGAATACCCGATCAATAAATGGGTTAGCTAGTTTAGAGAGTAAGTAGGTTAAAAGATAAAAAATATAGTAAAAAAAACGCATAATTAATGAAGTGCGATAGAGAAGAAGGTTAGAATATTTCATGAATGTAATTTTAGGAAAAATCTCGCCAACCAGTAAGAATAAAGTGGTACTCAAAAACAAATAAAGTCCTATCCAGCGATCCCCGATCCATTCTAACCATAATCGGCGAGAAGATGCCACCAGGGCAATGTTGGCAAGATTATTTCCCAATAAAGCGGTCATTAAAACAAGAGGAAGATTTTCAACAAAGGATTGAATTCTTTTCGCTCCAACATCTCCTGATTTCAAATCACCATAGAAACGTTCTCGATTAATAGATAAAAACCCAGTCTCGCTCCCTGAAAAAAAGAATGAGAGCATTAAAAAAATAATACAAGATGTTAATAATACGATTTCAATCATTTTTTCGTTATTTCAATTCTGATAATTTTTTTTTGATTGCTAGCTTTTACACTATAAACAAAATTCTCATCTTCAACACTCTCCCCTTTCTTGGGAATATATTTAAACCTCTCCAAAAGATATCCACTCATAGTCTTATAATGTTTGCTTTTTAAATGAATTCCAAAATACTTATTAAAATCCCCTAAGGTTACATCAGCACGGATAGAGAAGACATTAGGACTCATCTGACGAACTTTAAGGTTATCGTTTTCTTCATTACCTACCCGTTCAAAGATACAAGTAATGATATGATTGGCAGTAACCAAACCCTCTACACCCCCATGTTCATCTACGATAAGAGCAATCTCCAAGTCAGAATGGTAGATATCGCTTAAAACTTCCATAACATTTTTATTCTTGGGGAGTAGAAGAACTTTACGAATATACTTATCTAGCTCTTCTTTATCCATAGATTTCTGTCGAAATTTAAGAGCAATTTCCTTCTTGGAGATAATACCGATGATGTTATCCTTACTTTCACGATAGATGGGGATATTGGAATAAAGAAATTTCCTAATTAAGGGTAAAATATTTTTTCCATTAAGGGTATCGTAATCCAAACCAATCAAATTTTCCCGATTGATCATAATGCTACTGATCGGAGTATTCATATAGAAAAAGAGATGAACCAACCAGTCAGTTTCCAATTTATGAAGACCTCCCTGACTAGAAATCTTATCCACATAACCAAGAAGTTCATGACGATAAATGGGAAGATCTTTTTTTGAAACTGGACTGTTGGAAGATGTTGATGATGAAATCATAAATAATCTCTTCAACAGATTGGAAAGTCGGAAGATAAGAAATACCACTGGATAAAGCAAGGTATAAACTGGCATCATAAAGATTGAACCAATTTCGGCAAAAAATTTCGGATGTAAAATAGTGATTCTTTTAGGAACAAACTCAGAAAAAATCAATATAATAAGAGTAAATATAACTACAAAAGCGATTTCCCATGCCAAACTCCAAAAAGATTGAGAGTGAAGATTAATCTCCCAATGAACACCAAGATACCAAAAAAAAAGAGTATTGGCAGACAGGGTACTCATAATATTGGAGAGAAGGTTGAAAATTAAAATGGATGTAATGAACCCATTCAAATGATCTAAATAAAAAAGAACTAAACGAGAAACTGGAGATTTTGATTTTTCTATTTTATTAATAGCAATTCGATCTAAAGAAAGATATGCAGACTCCATTGAAGAACAGAACCCAGAGGTGAGAAGACTCACCATCATAACCAGAACAGTTAAACCAAGGCTATCGAAAAACAATGACTTAATATATCCTATATGATATCAATGCGATTACTTATAGTACTCAAATGATATAAGACTTCGATAAAACTGAATAACTAAAGTTTATTGAACTTTAGTATTGACTATATCTGCCCATATTTCGGGTGAAGGGCATGAACAGAAAAAATTCTTATCTCCATAGACATTATCTATCCTGGAAACCACTGGCCAGAACTTGTTTACTTCGGTATATGAAGTTGGGAAGAAGGCCTCCTTTTGAGTATAGGGATAATTCCACAACTCATTGAGTAGAATTTGTGAATGAGGAGCATTGACTAAAGGATTATTTTCTCGAGGCCATTCACCTGCTTCCACCTTGGCTATTTCTTTTCGAATCAAAACCATAGCTTCACAAAATCGATCAAGTTCTTCTTTATCTTCGCTTTCAGTAGGTTCAATCATAAAGGTACCATGAATGGGAAAAGATAAAGTAGGGGCATGATAACCATAGTCTATAAGACGTTTACTGACATCTTCAGCTTTGATTCCACAACTTTTTTCAAAAGGACGGAGATCAATAATAAACTCATGAGCTACCCTTCCATTCCTTCCTTCAAAGAGAGAGGGGTAATAAGAAGATAGTTTATTCTTCAAATAATTAGCATTAAGGATTGCTATCTTACTTGCCTGACGGAGTCCCTGCTTGCCGAGAAGCCGGATATAGGCATACGAAATGGGGAGGATACCTGCACTACCCCAGGGAGCAGCAGAAACTTGCCCTTCATTTCCTCCCATATTCACCAAAGCATGACCAGGAAGAAATGGAGCTAAATGTTTTTTTACCGCGATCGGTCCTACTCCTGGCCCTCCTCCTCCATGGGGAATGGCAAAAGTTTTATGCAAATTCAAATGACAAACATCTGCTCCAATAGTCCCTGGAGAGGTGAGCCCTATTTGAGCATTCATGTTAGCCCCATCCATATAGACCTGACCTCCAGCATCATGAATGAGTTTACAGATATCTTTGACTCTTTCCTCATAGATCCCATGAGTGGAAGGATACGTAATCATTAAGCCAGCAAGAGAGTCCCTGTATTTTTGTACTTTTTTTTCAAGGTCATCATAATCAATGTCACCATTTTTCAGACAGGAAACCAAAATCACATCCATTCCCGCCATAACTGCACTAGCTGGATTAGTTCCATGAGCTGAAGTTGGAATAATCATGATATTTCTTTTCACTTTCTCATCTCGAGAGTAAAAATAACTACGAATAGCCATTAACCCTGCATATTCTCCCTGTGCCCCAGAGTTGGGTTGAAGAGAAACCGCATCCATTCCAGTAATTGCAGCTAAAGTCTTTTCAAGATAACTGAATATTCTTTGATAGCCCTGGGTCTGAGATAGGGGAGCAAAGGGATGAAGCGAAGCAAACTTCTCCCAGGAAACGGGGATTATAGTCGATGCCGGATTGAGTTTCATAGTACATGATCCCAAAGGAACCATGGAATAATTAAGAGCGATATCCTTCTTTTCTAAAGAAGTAAGATAGCGTAACATTTGAGTTTCTGATTTTATTTGCTTGAAAATTTTGTGATTTAAAAATTTGGATGTTCTCTTTCCTGTCTTACCTAGCTGATGTTTAGGGAGGGTCTTCTCCAACTCTTGATCAATCATTTTAAGATAATTTTGTTCACCATCCTCATCATAACAACTTTCTAATTTAGCAATCATCTGATAATATTTTTCCCATTCTTCTGGAGTGAAGGCTTGATCTTTGGCCTCATAAAAAATCTTAACTATGTCGAAGAGATCATTTTTCTTTACCGACTGATCTAATGACAGCCCCAACTTATCCCTATCTTGGCTACCAGGTAAAGTTTCTGGATACTTTCGAAAATTAATTCTTACTTTTTCTGCTAAAACATGGATTTTCTCAACCAGTTCAGGCGAAGCCTTTATAGTCAGGGTATCAAAAAAATATTCATTAACTATAGTATAGTTTAATTTTTTTAGAATATTTGCCAAGAGAACGGTTTTAAGGTGAATAATTCCAACTATAGACTTAAGTCCATCAGCACCATGATAAACCGCATACATAGCAGCCATATTGGCAAGAAGGACTTGAGCCGTACAAATATTAGAGGTGGCCTTTCCCCTACGTATATGCTGCTCCCGGGTCTGAAGAGACATTCGATAAGCAAGCCGGCCATGAACATCCTTAGTTACTCCGATAATTCTACCTGGTAACAATCTCTTGAATTCAGATCGAGAAGCTATAAAAGCAGCATGAGGTCCACCATAGCCACACGGCACACCAAATCTATGGGTATTGCCCACCACCAAATCCACAGCTGGATTACCCTCTACCTTCCACTCACCGGGAGGAGTAAGCCACACCAACGACATAATATCGACAGCAACAGTAACCTGTATCTGATGTTCTCTAGCCTCAGCCAATATCTCTGAATAATCAACCAAATCTCCGTTTTCTAAAGGATATTGCAAAATCATTCCAAAACAATCTCTCCCACATTCAGGGTCATTTTTGAAAAATTCTTTTGGCTCTGAAACTTTAAGATCAATGCCCAGTGCTGATGCCCGAGCTTTGAGAAGAGATAAAGTTTGGGGAAAGATATGACAAGATACCAAACAGGTACGGGTATTTTTTTTCTCCGGAACAGTAGCTACTGCTCTTTTCATAACCATCATCGCCTCCGCTATAGCAGTGGACTCGTCAAGTAGGGAAGCATTGGCTACTTCCATACCAGTTAAATCTATTATCATAGTCTGAAAATTGATGAGTGACTCCAACCTTCCTTGAGAAATTTCTGACTGGTAAGGAGTATATTGGGTATACCAGCCGGGATTTTCAAAAAGATGTCGCTGGATAATTGAAGGCACAACCGCATTATAATAGCCAAGCCCAATATAACTGCGGTAAACTTGATTTTCATGAGCGATTAACTTCATTTCTGCTAAAAGATCTTTTTCGCTTATAGGGTTAGATATTGTTTCCAAATTGTCGGAAACAATATCTTCTGGAATAATCTCTTTTATGAGTGCATCCAACGAAGATACCCCAATTTCCTTTAACATTGAATCACGATCTTGAGGACTAGGCCCTAAATGTCTTTTAATAAATGTTTCCATTATTTGATCGAAAAAAATAACAATTTACTATCAGCAAAATGTCCGCTTATGGATTTGAGCAGTGAAGAGTTCTTTTCGAATATCAATAAATACCTCTCCCTTTTGATAATCTTTAGGAATATAGGCGAGAGCTATACTCTTCTTCAAACTAGGAGAATAGATTCCACTAGTTACTTCACCTATAGCTTGCTTCCCCTCCCTATCACTATCATAAACTAGATACTCACTTCGAGGAATAACTTTTTCAACCATTACCAAACCAGTGAGTTTCCGTTTAAGTCCTTCCGCCTTTATCTTCTCCAAGGCACTTTTCCCTATGAAGTCACCCTTGGATAAAGCCACAGCCCATCCCAATCCAGCTTCTAAGGCATTGGTTTTATCGGTAATTTCATGCCCATAGAGAGAATACCCTTTCTCCAAACGAAGGGAATCTCGGGCTCCTAATCCACAAGGAAGTGCTCCCAAGTTGACAGCGTTTTCAAAAAGCTCTGGAGCAATTGCATTTTTACACCAAACTTCAACTCCGGGTTCACCAGTATATCCGGTATTAGCAACCATCACTTCCTCTCCTCCATACTTGACTATGGAAAAATGAAAAGGAAGGTTTTGATCATGATCGGAAAAAAGTTTAGAGATAATCTCGACTGATTTCCTCCCTTGTATGGCTAAGAGACAATGGTCAGAAGAGACATCTTGAAGCTCTGCAGAAAAACCTCTTTTTTGAAGATTGTCTTTTATCCAGCTATAGTCTTTTTCAATATTAGCAGCATTAACTACAATATTAAAATACTTGGAGTTATTAAAATAAACTATGATATCATCAACAAAAGTTCCATTCTCATAGAGAAGGGGAGTATAGATAGCTTGTCCTGGAAAGATTTTCTTCAAATCATTCGCAATCAATAGATTAATAGCATCATAGGCATCTTCACCATACAAGATAAAATTACCCATATGGGAAACATCAAAGATACCTACATTACTTCTAACTGCCAAATGTTCCTCTAAAGTTGAAGAAAATCGAACTGGCATGTCCCATCCACAAAAATTAATAAAATGGGCATTAAATTTATCTTTACAAAGTGAATAAAGTGGAGTTTTATTAGGCATTACTTAACAAATTTAGAAATAATTTGAAAAAATTTAGAGGTAAAGTTACTTTTTATTAATTCTAACATGTTTTATCGTTTTTTACTATGGAATCCTTCCCATGAATTATCAACAAATGGACAAATGGAGATATTTAGTCATTGATAAAGTTACTCACACTGAATACCTAAAAATCTTTAAGAAAAATTTATAAATTCCGAAGATAAATATGAATGAGTAAGTTCTATTTCTCCTTAGCGCTAATTTTTTTGTTTATCTATTCTTTGGCAAACGATGGGGAAAGCGAAAGTGGTTTTGACAGAAATAGAAGAATTCAAGATGCAGACGAAAATGAAATAATATTTCAACTTAAGGAAATGGATAATAATGAACTTAGTCCCAATCTTATTATTCCGAATGAACAGCCTGTTAGTAATTTTTTAAATCTTGATGACCCAAATGACTTTGTGATTGAAATAGGAAGTAACCAAAGTCCCCAAAAAAACCCTTTATTACCTTTATCAGACGAACAACTGGCCGATATAAACCTGAAAAAAAATTCTATTATCACTTCTAAAAACCAAGAAGACAATCAAATAAATAAAGAGAATACCCGCAATAAAAAAAACAAACAAAGTAAATTTTCAATCAAACCAAAAAATAACACTGATATCATACCTAAAATAAAGTCCAGAAACCAGACACGAAAGTTCAAGCCACTTAACAAAGAACAATTACTTCGCCAAAACAATGTTAAGGAATCCTACCAAAAAGGAGAATATTTTGCCGTCGCCAAAAGTAATTTTAAAGATAATGAATTTGAATCACTTTACTATCAAGCTATAGCTTGCTATAACATTTTAAAAAATAATAAAGACTATCAGGGTCGAGTGCAGAAACAACATTTAAAAGAAAAGAATGCTTTGATCAATAAAGCTAAAGATAACTTATTCCATGTTGGACGATTCACTCCTGATAAAAACTTAAAGGAAAGAGCGATTTTATGGCATGGACTATTATCTTTTACATATCCTAATAAATACTACAATGAAAAAGAACTTACCTATACCTTTCTCTACATAGAAGATAAGATGAAAAATAGCAATATATATAATGATGCTATGATCTATCTGACATTGATTTACAGAAAATTGGGTAAAATAGATAAGGCTAAGGAGTATTATCGGAAAGCGATTAGAACTTCACCTAATGATCTGGTTTATAATTATAAAACCGATACCATGATTAAGGCAAAAAAGCTTTGGGAATTATTTGCCGATTTAAAATAATCAAAGATATGATTATTGGAGGGAAAATGAAAACAACTGACTCATTAAAAAAATACTGGTTTAAACTTAAAACATATTGGGTGGGACAAATCCATCTCTATTTATTGAATAAAAAAATCAATCACTCCCTTAACGCACTTCATAAGATTGATCTTATCCTCTCTCAAAAATCTAGCTGAAGATATGAAGAAATTCACCTTCTCACTGGAAACCTTGCTTAAAGAAAGAATTCTTGAAGTGGAAAAAACCCAAAAAGAGATGGCTTTAATAGTTAACAAATTTAACCGGGTTCAAAGTGAAAAGAATAAAGTTACTCAAGTACTTTCTGGAAGATTCACTTCAGGATTGAGTGTCAGTCAAGATTACTTTAAGCAGCTCGGTGAAATCTATCAACTTCTTCGAATTGAAAAAAAAGAGATAGAAGAGGAACTAAAAAGGTGGCAAGAGATACTTGCTCAAAAAATAAAAAACCAAAGAATAATTGAGATTCTCAAGGAAAAAAGATACCAAGAATGGAAGAAGAGTTTTAATAAAAAGGTTGAAAGAAACAATGAGGAGCTAGTACTTAATTTCTTCTAACTATGAACTCTTTATATCAAACCTTTACCCGGATTGATCAAATCCAAAACCTTTTCACTAACAAAAAAAATAGCATTGAATCAACGAAACCCCCTGAAAAAAGCTCGCATGATCTCGTTATTGATTCCACAGGGGCAGAGGCTAAGGGAGCATCTAGTTTTATCGATTACCTTAACCAGGCAAACAATGAACAATATCCTTTTTCAAATCTTGTTGAAAAGGCCTCAAAGAAATATGGGCTTCCTGATACTTTGATCAAGTCAATTATTCAAGTTGAATCCAACTTTGATGCAGAAGCTCTCTCTCCGAAAGGAGCTATGGGGCTCATGCAATTGATGCCAAAAACTGCAGCTCAATATCATATCAAGAAGCCCTATTTTCCAGAAGCAAATATAGATGCTGGAAGTAAACATCTTAAAAAACTTCTGAAACATTACGATGGAAATTTAATTAAAGCATTGGCCGCATACAATGCTGGAAGCAATTCCTTTATAAACGACAGCATCCCTCCCTATCAAGAAACCCAAAATTATATTAAAAA
The DNA here is from genome assembly GCA_965224715.1 of Spirochaetota bacterium. Taxonomy (GTDB): domain Bacteria; phylum Spirochaetota; class UBA12135; order COTS27; family CAXSBA01. The sequence continues at coordinate 1,624,640 of OZ245054.1, forward strand.
AGTAATCCAAAACTATATGAAATTTAATGGAGTAACTCTATGAAAGAATCAATTAAAACACTCATTTTAACCTTGGGTATCATTCTATCTACAATAATTCTCTTATTTAGCCTTGGTTGGACTGGCTACAGCCCTTTTTTAAAACCCTATGCTGACCAAATATCTACACTTGTCAACCCTAATGATGAAGAGATAAAAGTCCTCCAAGAAAGAGAATTGGAATTAATCAAAGAGATTGAGAATGAGAAAATATTAGAAGCAATCAAAGAGCAACAAAAACTTCTTGAAGAAAAAGAAAAAATATTGGCTGAACGCGAAAATAGTATCCAAGCCTTAACTACTGCATTGGAAGAAGAAAAAAATAATTTTCTTCAAGCACAAGAATTAGCTCAACAATCAGAAAAAGAAAAAGTCAACTATCAACAAAAAGTGAATGAATTGGCAGGTACTTTCATCGCTATGCCCCCCGAAAAGGCAGTGGAAAGAATTTTAACCTTAGGGGACGATCTTCTCATCATTGATATCATGAAATCCATCGACAGTAAAGCTATTGAAGAAGGACAGATATCTATTACCCCTTACTACTATTCCCTGATGAAAGAAAAAGATGCATCTCGGATTCTCAAAAAATCTACGGTGACATTTTAGTGCAACATAAAATTATCTCAGAAACCAATATCATTGATCATGGCTTTATAAAATTAGTTAAAGCTGATATTGAAGTGGATTCCTTCCACCAGGGGAAGGAAGTAATTACACGATACGGACTGATCCGCCCCGAAGTTGTTGCTGCGATCCTTTATCGTCAGGATATAGATGCGTTAATTTTAATAGAACAATTTCGATTTTCTGCTATTAGAACAGGCAATGGATGGGTAGAAGAAATCATTGCTGGTGTGGTTGAGGAAGGTGAAGATTTCAAGAAAGCTGCCCAAAGGGAATGCTTGGAGGAGGCTGGCTACCAAGTGGGCGATGATTTTCGTCAAGTGTTAGAGTTTTATCCCAGTGTTGGACTATCCAATCAAATTATCCATCTCTATTATGGGGAAGTGAATTCGTCACATAAAGTCAACACAGGTGGGGGACTCAAGGAAGAACAAGAAGATATCCGGGTTATTGAAGAGAAAACTGAAACCGTATTTCGAAAACTTATGTCCAATCAGTATTTAGATGCCAAGGCCATTATCGGACTCATGTGGTTTTTTCACAATATCAAAAAAAATATTCATCAATAATTTGAATTAACAATCAACTGAATGGATATTTAATACTTTAGGCACTGCGGTTTTTTGAGTATAGCGGAACATATTTTCGATTGAATGCCTAGCTTTATCAATTATTTTCGATGAAAGTTTTATTTCTAATTCTGGCCTGGGGTTAATTAAAGCCTCTTCAATCCCCTCCAAAGTATTACTTTTCATATAACGGCATAGGGTACAACTTCCCACAAAATTCTTTTCTTTAACTTCCTTTTTTAAACGATCGATAAGACCACATTCGGTCAGAATAAAGAAGTCGTTTTTTGAACTTCCATACACATATTTTAATATCTGCTCGGTACTTCCAACAAAGTCAGATTTAGATACCACTTCTGAACTGCATTCAGGATGAACGGCTACAGCGACACTGGGGTATTCCATTCTAATGAAGTCAATCACTTCTGGATCATAACTTTTGTGAACATAGCAATTACCATCAAAAATTTGAATTTGTTTATTCACTTTCCTACGTTTCATCTCCACAATAATATTCTCTCCCATCAACCTATCCGGAAGAAAATATATTTTATTGCTTGGATAGTTCTCGACAATATTATAGACATTGCTAGAAGTCACACAGACATCACAATGAGCCTTTACCGCAGCCGTAGTATTGATATAACAGATAAAGGTATATTCGGGATATTGCTTACGAAGCTCTATAACTTGATCTTCATCAATAGCATCGGCTAAGGTACAGCCATTTATTTCACTGGGCAAAAAAACCCGTTTATGAGGATTAATGATCTTGGCGGTTTCTCCCATGAATTTCACCGCAGCAAAGAGGATATTTTCTTCAGAACAATTCAACGCATCCTGGCTTAATTTATATGAATCCCCAACATAATCAGCTACCCCATAGACGATCTCTGGGGCCACATATGAGTGAGCCAGAATGACCGTATTTTTCTTTCTTTTAAAGTAATTGATCCGATTAATTATGGGAGTCAATTCTTCACATTTTTTTATAGAGAACCGACAGGCATGGGCAGTTGCCTTAATATTCTTCAAACGATGGAATAGTTCTTCAGCAGTAATTTCCTTAATATTTCTCATATCCCAATTATACTATCAATATTTTTCATCCCATATTAATGGTTTTTCTAATGATAATTTTTTAGGGCTCGGATTCTTTCTACCAAAACTGGATGGGAATAATAGAAAAAACTATACCAGGGGTGAGGAATCAGGTTGCCAAGGTTTTCTTTATACAGCTTTTTTAAAGCTGATATCAGAGGCAACTCTCTTTCATCACTTGCCATAGCTTCCCGAGCAAATCGATCAGCCTCAAATTCATGACGACGAGAGAAAATATTAGAAAGAGGCTTAAACCAAAAAAGGACAACTCCAGAAAGTAAAGACAAGAGAATTAAAGTATGAGATAAGTTGCCGGAAGTCAACCCAAAATTTTCATTGAATCCAGAAAAGTCTTTAAATACATCAGCTAAGAAGAAAAAGAGAAATAACTGTAGAATCATTATTAGCATCATTTTAAGAATATGCTTTTTCTTAAAATGTCCCACCTCGTGAGCAAAGACTGCCTTCATTTCTTTGGTATTAAGTTGTTCCACCAAAGTGTCAAAGAACACCACTCTCCTACCCTTTCCAATCCCAGTAAAGAAGGCATTGGAATGTCTGGATCTTTTTGATCCATCCATTACCATGATTTCCCGTGCAGGGAATTTGAGTTTACGGGAAAGGTTAAAAATAGCTTCACGAAGTTCCCCCTCAGGAAGAGGTGTAAATTTATTAAACCAGGGCATGATAATCTGAGGATAGATGAGAAACATAAGAAACTGAAAAATAATAAATCCTCCCCATCCCCAAACCCACCAAAACTTTCCGGCAGCTTCAACCAAATAGAAAAGTCCAGCAAGAAGAGGCAGGGTCAGTATTGCTGAGATTAAAGTATGTTTAATAAAGTCAACAATCCAAAGCTTCCAAGTCATGGTATTAAATCCAAAACGAGCTTCTAAAGAAAAGGTTCGATACCACTCCAGGGGCTTAGTAAGGATACCGATAAACCAAAATAAAGAGAAAATAAAAAAGCTATCCTGCCAAATCCCAGGTAGGAAATTTAAACCTAAAGTTACAGTCTCATAAAACCAAGGCGTGATCCCGGAATATAAAATCACGATCAAAAGTAAGGCATCAATCGGAAATTCTACGAGATTTGGAGTAGACTTTGCAAAACTGTAGTCAATCGATTTACGAAAATCCTCTTCATTAATAAAGTCGGTAAATTCTTGAGGTAAATGACCACCGTTTAAAAAGAGATTTTTTCGATTGAGATATTCCAAATATAGTTCAGTGATTAGTTTTAAGGCTACTGCTAAACCAACCATAATATCTAACACAAGCATATGTTATTATAACCTTAAAAGAAATAGCTAAGTCTGAAATAAATTCTAATAAACGATAAAATAAATTACTGATTGTTCGTAATTTCCCGAAAGAAGAAGTTATTATTTCCCAAAATTTAAACTAAATAATAAATTTCATTAAAATTTATAATAAAATGAAAAGAAAATACTTTAATTTTACAAAATTATTTATCTAATATGTTCAATATATAATATAATTTAGTTGTACAGTCATGAGATTGTTAGAGAAAATTTTTTAATCGCTTTAAATTTATTATTACTTTACTATTATTAAGGATTCAAAATGAAGATAAAATCCAATCCAATCAAATTGTATAAAAACAGTATGCCTAGAGTTACTTATTTCATGATCTGTTTACTGTTGATCGGACTTTTGTCCTGTGGAACAACAGATGAGGGAGGTACTGCTCCCAGCGTAAATTATGATTCTCTGGGGATCTCGTCTTTTTCCATTATCGATGGTAATGGAAGTCCAATTAACGACACCAATGCCATACCGGTGGATACCTCATTTTTGTTGACATTCGATCAATCACTAGGAAATATGGATAGTTATGTCAATTCTTTAACCAGCCAAATAGAACTCCTGGACATGGGGGGGGGGGGGGGCAATCCCATTACTTTAAAGGTTGAAGTTACCTCAACACCTAATCAGATAAAAATAGCTCCAACAACTGATCTAAGCTATGGTACCACCTATCAACTAACTGTAAAAAAAGATTTAACCATCGGTAACTATCGGGTTACTAATGACATAACCTACTCCGTCACCACTGAAAAGAACTTCGACAGTTCTCTTATCGTCATTTATAATGATGAAACAATTTCTCCTAACGGAAACAACATTGCCATACTCTTGCCGACAGGAACTGATGTAAGTAGTGTTATGTTCACTCTGGAAGTAGGTGAGGGAGCTACCCTTCAAGATGGTAATAACAAAGATCTAACATTGAGTGAAATCAGACAATACACTACCAATATGGATTTCAGTGGTAATGCTACCCATAATTTTACCGTAACAGCCCAAGATGGAACTAACTCTGCCACTTATACCGTAGGAGTATTACAGCAACAGATGGGCAGCAAAGAGATTATCTCGTTTGCTTTTCGAGAAACAGATAATCCACTCCTGAAAGAGAATATTGCAATGGATATTGATTCTAATAATCGGGCTATAACTAAGACGGTTACCAATGTGGAAGGGATTACCGGTTTAATTCCAACTATTGTCCATAGTGGATCAAATATCTCTCCGGCTTCGGGAGTAGCTCAAGATTTCTCTACGAATAATATCTATACGGTAACCGCAATTGATGGAACTACATCAAACTACACAGTAACCTTAACCAGTTACTATGGGGTAACCTTCAATGCTAACGGGGGACTTATAATTGGTGACCCTACTGTTACCGAATATATCCTTTATGGAGAGAAAGCTTCCCCTCCATCAGATCCATCTCAGGAACACTATGGATTCAAAGGATGGTATAATGCTCCTAGTGGAGGGAATACTTTTAATTTTGATACTCCCATCACCACCCAAACTACAGTCTATGCCCAGTGGACTAATAAGCAATACAAAGTGAGCTTTGAAACATATGCAGGAACTCCTATCCCTTCCGTAACGGTGAATAGCTCAAACTCAGTAAATAAGCCTGCTACTGACCCTACCAGTGAGCATTATTCTTCTTTTGAGGGTTGGTATGTGGACAGTAGTTTCACTACTCTATATGATTTTAATCGGGTGGTAAGTAATGACCTTACCCTGTATGCGAAATACATCCATAAACAATATCAGGTTAGGTTTTACCGAGGAGCTGATCTCTTAGACACTATCTTGCTTACTAGTTTGGCTACGATCTCTGTATCGGATTATCCTGTTAATCCCAATGCAGGGGGAGCATACAGGTGGCACAGTAATGTAAGTTTAGGTGGAGTGTTCAATAAGGACTTTCTAGTCGTTGCTGACTTTGATCTTTATGCCGAAGAAGTTCCGGCGTCTTTTGAAATGATCATTGAAAATAGACTAATACCTACAGATCTTACTCATTATGGAAAGATGAGCGAGGAAATCTTTTCTAATTATACTCCGGGAGCGACGGTGGCAGTCCGTTATGTTAAGAAATCTGGTACTGGCGACGGGAGTTCTTGGGCTAATGCCAGTGGAGATATACAGGCGATGATAGATGGAATCAATGATGCTAACGAGAATAAGGTTTATGTGATAATGGTGGAATCGGGAACTTATAAACCTGGTAGTAGTTATGTTATGAAAAACCATGTAGCTTTAGTAGGTGGTTTCATCTCCGGAAGTTATGATCGAGCAGGAGAAACCCGCCTTGATGGTAATAACAACAAGGTGTTGTTCAATAATAATGGAAATAACCTTAACCGCACAGCTCTTTTCTATGGAGTGGTCATTACCAATGGTCATAGTGGTTCTGGTACTACTGGAGCTGGGATGTGGAATGTTAATTCCTCCCCCACTTTGATTAATGTTATCTTCTCGGGCAATAGTGCTACTTATGGAGGCGGGATGAATAATGGTGTTTCTTCCTCCCCCACTTTGATTAATGTTATCTTCTCGGGCAATAGTGCTACTTATGGAGGCGGGATGAATAATGGTGTTTCTTCCTCCCCCACTTTGATTAATGTTATCTTCTCGGGCAATAGTGCTACTTATGGAGGCGGGATGAATAATGGTGCTTCTTCCTCCCCCACTTTGATCAATGTTACTTTTTCAGGCAATACGGCATCTCAAGATGGAGGCGGGATGTATAATTTTATATCCTCCCCCACTTTGATCAATGTTACCTTCTCAGGTAATAGGGCATCTCAAAATGGAGGCGGGATGTTTAATAATTCTTCCTTCCCCACTTTGATCAATGTTACCTTCTCAGGTAATATGGTTACTGGGACTGGTAATGGAGGCGGGATGCGTAATATTAACGGTTCCTCTCCCACCTTGATCAATGTTACCTTCTCAGCTAATACAGTTACTAGTGGGGGAGGAGGAGGGATCTATCATGATGGTGACGGAGAACCACTCACCTTGATAAATGTGATTTTATCGGGGAATAATGCTGGGAATATCTATTTACACAATGATAGCGCCAGGACAGAAACTGTGAATTTGTATTACTCCCGTAATTTTGGTGGGGTTAATGCTTCCACCACTGCAAGCGGGATTCGTTTAGAAAATGGTGATACCGTCACCTATCCTATTGCCATTAATAGCAAGGAAATTATCACTGAAGATCCCGGATTGGGAACCTTAGCCAATAATGGAGGTGAAATCAACACCATCTCCATCAGCAGCAGCAGTCCGGCTAAAGATAAGGGGGTTTATGTAAGGGGGGTGAAGGCAGGGAATACTTATCCGGAAGCCAATCTCTATTATAGCAAAAATAACACTGACTGGTATAGTGATCTCGACTTGACCACACAAGAGAGTCTTCCGAATAATGCCGATGATCTCACCGCCACTGATGCCCGCGGATATGGTCGGGTGGGTCGCCCGGACATGGGAGCTTATGAAGTGGGGGGGACTGCACCGTAAAGTTTCCACGCATCTCTGCGGTTATACTTTCTTTTAGTGATTTTATTAACCGCAGAGGTCTCTGAGTTTTTACCGTATCACAAGATAAATAGAGAAATTCTGAGTGGATTTCACTTTTTTAAAATCTCACTTTAACAAACTCTTTCCAAAAAAGTTATTTGAATTAAGAATTAAGTTTTTTTTATTTTAACTCTGGGTTAATTTATTCTTAAATTTTGATAAAAACCAACATTCAGTTAGAACTTTGAGGTTGAGAAGAAAATTTATTTATAGTAATAAAAATTTTTGGGCATTATAACAAATTTTTAATCAACAAAATTTGTCTGTTTATTCTATTTTTAATTTAAACTAAGTTACAGCCAATCTATAAACCTTCTATAATACTGCTTTTTAACAAATAAATATTAATTTTTATTCAAATTATATTTTCGTTATGTTATAATATTTAGATCGTGGGGGTTTGTTCGGTAATTATCAAATTATTTCAATTATTTTCAATCATATCCGGTCTTTTTCTCCCCTATTAGTTAGTTAAAAAAATTGTTTATGGTTTTAACCTGAACTTTGAAAAAATAATAGTTTTTTTTATTATAATTCTTATAATGTTAAACAAAGAAGAACAAAAAAAGATATAGTTTTAATCATTTTAGTAACCTAAGGAGGTATTATGAAAAAAGAAAAACAACATCCTATGATTCCTGAGTTGCAATCTCAATACCAGAAAGGTATTATTAGTCGAAGAGATTTTCTCAGGACAGTTAGTCTATTAGGTGCTGGAGCAGCCGCCTATTCTATGGCAGGTTTAAACCTTTCTGGTTGTTCAGCTCAAGCCAACAATACTACTTTTCGATGGGGTATGGCTCTTCAGGAGCTCAAGGATCCAGCTAACTTCAATTGGGTAGAGTCTTCTAATGTCTGCCGAGCCGTGGCAGAATATTTGGTTGAAGTAGATGAAAATAATGTATCCAAACCCTATCTAACAGAAAGGTGGGAACCTAGTGAGGATCTCAAAGTCTGGGATTTCTATCTTCGACCCAATGTAAAATTTAACAATGGAGATCATTTAACCAGTGATGATGTTATTTATAACTTCAAACGTTGGACCAACCCCAATTCCCAATCCATCAATAAAACACTGTTTAAAAATATCACTGACTTGGAAAAGATTGATGATCTTCATTTTCGAATTTACCTCTCCCAAGGTCATCTCAGTTTACCAGAGGATCTTTACCAGTACACCACTGCCATTATGCATCGTGATTTCGACAACAAGGGAGCAGACTTCAGTAAAGATCCTGTAGGGACAGGCCCTTTTACTCTAGAGTATTTTCAGGTAGGAGATAAAGCCGAACTTAAAAGGCGAGACGACTATTGGGGGACCCCTGCAAATATTGCTGGTGCAACTGTTTTAGACTTGGGAAGTGAATTAGTCGCCTATTTCAATGCTCTCAAGTCTAATGATATCGACTTTGCTCATAACCTAGAAAGGGAGCAAGTCAAACTAGCAGCTGATGATCCAGGTCTTCGAATTTTAGAGACCAATACCAATAAAACCCTCTGTATTAGAATGAAGGTCACTAAACCTCCTTTCAATGATATCCGAGTAAGAAAAGCTGTTGTAGCAGCTGCTGATAATCAGGCATTGATGCAACTAGGTATCCAAGGGGAAGGAGTCATTGCCAAAAATGATCATATTTCTCCTTTCCACCCCGAATATGCTGAAACTCCTCCCCAAAAGCAGAATATTGCTTTAGCTAAACGTCTACTTACAGAAGCAGGCTACCCCAATGGGATTGATCTTGAACTTACCGTGGGTAACACTCAAGGAAAATACGAGCAAGATGTCTGTGTAGCCTTAAAGGAACAATGTGCTCTTGCAGGTATTCGGATCAAAATCAATGTTATGCCCACTGCCCAATACTGGGAAGTATGGGACAAGGCAGACTTCTCAGCTACCTTCTGGGCTCATCGTCCCTTAGGCATTATGGTTTATAACCTAGCTTATACCACTGGGGCGGTATGGAACGAAACCGAGTTTAGTAATGCCGAATTCGATCGTAAACTTAAAATCGCAAACGGCATTATTGATCCCAATGAGAGAAGCAAAGTGATGAAAGACCTGCAATTAATCCTCCAAGACAATGCCATCATGGTGCAGCCTTTCTGGGAAAAGATCAAATCCATAGTAAGAACAAATATTAACGGATTAAAACTCCACCCTACTCAATATACTCGAGTTGACGGCATAACCATAGAACAAGCTTAGTCAAAGTAAATTAAGTTCCCTCTTTTGAGGGGACTTAATTTTTTTTATGTTACGTTTTCTATTAAAGAAACTCAGTAGTCTCATCTTTTCGATGTTGGCTGTCTCTATGATATTATTTCTTGCTTTGGAAGTAAGTGGGGACAGTGTAGCTGCTAAAGTATTGGGACAATTCTCCACCATAGAGCAGAGAACAATATGGTTGGAAGAAAATGGTTATAATGATCCTGTAATAATTAGATATATGCGGTGGTTAGGAAACTATATAACTGGAGAGTGGGGATATTCCCATCGTTTCAAGGTAGAAGTATTCGGAATCCTTAAAGATCGTCTCTTCAATACCGGAGTATTAGCTTTGATTACCCTACTTTTGATTTCCATTATCTCTCTTATTCTTGGAGTATGGGCAGGGATGAAGGAGGGAAGCCATACCGACAAAACCATTTCATTTATCAGTATTTTTACCTCATCGATTCCTGAATTCGCTAGTTCGGTTTTCCTTTCTGTAATTTTCGTTTATTATTTGGACATTCTCCCAGGAGTAAGCAGCCTACACTTTGGTTTTAATTTACAGGAAATGATCCTTCCGGTATCTGTATTGGTACTTTATGGATTTGGTTATGTTACTCGGATAACCCGTAGTTCGGTTTGCGAAATACGATCTTCTGGCTATGTCCGCACCGCATATCTTAAAGGACTTCCACTTTATAAAGTGATCATCTCCTATATTTTAAGAAATTCATTAATCACACCCATTACCGTTATTTTTTTACAATTACCCTGGTTGCTCTCAGGTGTAATTGTGGTAGAGTTTTTCTTCGCCTATAAGGGTTTTGGTGCCTTACTTCTTGAAGCTTCACTTAATGATGATATCTTTTTATTAGAAGCCTGTGCCATGGTTTCGGTAGTAGTAGTCTTTTTGTCTCAACTCGTATCAGATATTCTTTACGCTTATTTAAACCCCAAGATTCGTTTAAGATAATTGAATGAAAAATATTCTAAATTCGCTTAGTCACTTTACAAAAAAACTTTATCAATATCCTATTTTTGGAATAAGTGTTGGAATAGTTTCTCTCTGCTCATTGTTTTTGCTTTTGCTGACTTTATTTCTCCCTATGATCCAATAAAATCCTATGAACCATATATTCAAACACTATCTTCCAGTAGCCAAGGCACATTCCATATTCTAGGGACTGATCGTTTGGGACGTGATATTCTTTCCCGAATCGTCTATGGAAGTCGAACAGTTCTTATTTGGGTATTCATTGCTAACGTCTGCACTTACATCGTTGGAGTTATACCAGGTCTTATTGCTGGTTATTATGGAAAATGGATTGACAGCACCCTTTCCTTTATTGCCAATATCTTTCTGGCTTTTCCAGTTTTAGTTCTCTATATTCTAATCATTATTCTCCTAGGATCTTCAAATGTCAATATCGTGATTGCAGTGATGTTTTCAGCATCCCCCATGGTCTTTCGAATTGTTAGAGGAATGGTTATAGATATCAAGACTAGATCCTTTGTCCAACTCGCCATATTAAGAAGTGAGTCATCCAGCTATATCATTCTCCGTGAGATTTTACCCAATTGCCTCAATCCTTTATTAGTAGATTTCTGTCTCAGAATCGGTTATACCACTATCATGATTGGAATCTTGGGTTTCCTAGGATTAGGTTTCCCGCCACCCAATCCGGACTGGGGCGGAATGATCAATGAAAACCGAGTAGTGGCTATTCAATACCCACATATGGTGGTTTATCCTGCTTTGGCCATAACTTCATTGGTCATCGCAGTAAATTTTATAGCTGATGGGATCAATCAAATCCGAAAACAATAAAGTCAAAATGAGTCAAACCCAATTTCTTAAAAAAGAAAATCAAATTTCTAAGTCTATTCCCTTACTTAACATAGAAGGACTCCATATTGATTACTTGAATGGAGATCAAGTTATTGAGGCTGTAGTTGACTTCAATCTCACCATTGCACCAGGACAAAAAATTGGATTAGTTGGTGAGTCTGGTAGCGGCAAATCTACTGTCGCCTATGCTATCATGAACTATATGGGAGCTAATCGTAGAATTCGATCGGGAAACATTCAATTCCAAGGCCGTAATTTGTTGGAGATGAATTATAACAATATTAAGGAAATCCGGGGAAACCGAATATCTATGATCTATCAAGAGGCAATGAATTCTTTAAATCCGGTCACCACCGTAGGAGCCCAAATGTTAGAAGTTCCAACTTACAAGCTTCCAAACATCGGACCTGGAGAAGGGAAAAAACTCTGTTTAGATACCTTAGCTCAAGTTAAAATCAAGGACCCGATCAAAATATTTAATTCCTACCCCTTCCAACTTTCAGGAGGCCAACAACAAAGAGTAGTGATTGCCATGGCTCTTATGACCGAACCGAACCTTCTAATCATGGATGAACCTACCACTGCTTTAGATGTAACTGTTGAAGCGGAAATCATGGAGTTGGTGGAAGAGATGGTACAAAACTACAATACAGCCCTTCTCCTCATCTCTCATAATCTGGGCTTAGTGATCAATACCTGTGATGATATCTGCGTTCTCTATTCCGGTCAAGTTCTGGAACAGGGGAGTAGTTACAATATCCTGCATCACCCCCAGCATCCTTATACCGGTGGATTATTCAAATGTATTCCCCGTCTCTATAAACCCGGCAACCCTACCAAATTTTCATTGAAACCAATTCCCGGACAATTACCCCTTCCCTGGGAAAGACCTCAAGGATGTTGGTTCAAAGATCGCTGTGAATACTATCAAATAGGCCCATGCGATAAAGCGATTAGTTTAAAAAATATTAATCCCTCCAATCAAGTACCTGATCACGATATCCGGTGTATCCGTCATCGAGAAATTGAGCTTTTCCCAGTAACTGAGAAACAAAAAATAACTGAAGGAATAGAGGCGGATTTTCATAACGCGGAAAACCTTATTGAAGTCAGCAACTTAATTAAACACTATACTATCAATCCCGGAATATTTAGTAATAAGAAAAAGAAACGATTCACCGCTACTCAAAAGGTTAATTTTCAAATCAAGGAAGGTGAGATACTTTCTATTGTAGGTGAATCCGGAAGTGGGAAATCTACCATTGCTAAGATGATAGTAGGTCTGGAAAAAACCAGTGGTGGGAAAATCCTCTTTTATGGTCGTGAAATTGGAAAACGTACCGCCAAAAAACGAAGTTTCGATGAGGTTCAAGCTATTCAAATGATTTTTCAGAATCCATCCGATGTTTTCAATCCCAAAATAAAAATTCGGAACCAGATCATTCGTACCATTCATAAATTTTTGAAGAAAAAAAAGAAGAAAGAAGTGAATAAGATTATCGAAGAATTAATGGAGGTGATCAGGATGCCGACTGCTTACTTGGATTGTTATCCGCATCAATTATCCGGAGGACAAAAACAGCGAGTAGCTATCGCTCGAACTTACGCCGGGAATCCATCTTTTATTGTTGCTGATGAACCGACCTCAGCTCTTGATGTTTCCGTTCAAGCCTCTATCGTTGAAATGCTTATGGAAATGCAGTCCCAGCACCAAAACACTCTTCTCTTTATCAGCCATGACCTTTCTTTGGTGAGTACTATTTCTGATCGAGTGATCGTCCTCTATGCTGGGGAAATCATGGAAATTGGACCCATTGAGGCGATCTTCTCCCCACCTTATCATCCTTATTCGGCAGCCCTCATTTCGGCTACACCAGACTTGAAGATCAAACCACCACTGAATTATTCCAAACCAAACAACAAAAAAGAAAATGATAGCGAATCATTGGAAATGAGACGAATCTCCTTTAGCGACAATACCGTATCAAGTAATACAAAGGGATGCCCTTTTGCATCTCTCTGTTCTCATTTTATTAAGGGAAAATGCGATTATGAAAAACCTTCACTTAAGCCTATTAGTGATGGACATTATCTCGCGTGTCATCAAGAAATATCAACTTTAGAAAAAATTTCCTGGTAATCCTTGATAATAAAGAGTTTCTTCAACAGAATTATGGATCAATCGGCAGCCTATTGATATTATTTCAATATCATAAAGACTGTCCATTGCCTCCACTTGTTAAACTACAAGTAGCTTTTTACAAGTTCTTTGGATTTGCTAACAAGTTTATCTAAAGCGATCTTTATTTCTTCAATGTCCAGTTTGCCACTTAACTGAATTATTTAAATGATTCATACCATTTTATTCTATTTTAAACATAAACTTTCCCCCTCCAGTTAGTAAATAAACCTATGCAATCAACAACTATTATCACAATAATATAACATTTGACTAAGGCATTGCTCAAATATATGGAGGCTTGAATACTTTTTTACAAAAGACATCAACCTCCATACTGTCGACTTGAGTAGCTTTGTTAAGCGAATTTATATCATCAGTTTATTATATATGTTGCAATCAATAATTAGATACTTAACCATCATCGACCATGCCTCCGCCCCCCTCTGCTACTGCCATCTTGCCTTCCCCTATTTCCGCTTCCTTCTACGCGAGGACGAGCCTCATTAACAACAAGAACTCTTTCTTTTAGTTTTTCACCATTTAGGCCATTAATGACAGATTGCCCATCAGCTTTAGAAGCCATCTCAGCGAACCCAAATCCTTTTGATCGATCACTATACTTATCTTTTATAATAGTGACGGATTCAACCTTTCCGAATTGTTCTAAAGCCTGACGCAAGTCCTTTTCAGTGACCTCAAACGACAAATTTCCAATATAAATCTTCATTCCAATTTCCTTTCTTATAAATTAAATTATAGATTTTTAATTTTGCCTAACTACTAAAGTTAGTCCATATATATTTTATCATAATTATTTTTTTTAATCAACTAAATTAACAATAAAAAGTAATTAATACTTTTTTCTATTTTAAATAATGCTGGCATCAAAATAATGAATTACAGTTAACAGGAGGCAAACAGAACGTTCCACTTGCATTCCAACGCAGAGTGTTAGAGTGAGAAACAAGAACCTTTTGCTTGAAAGAATGTAAACTAAAAAATGAAAAATACTTACATAAACTATTATTAAACATCCTACTATACTATAAAAAACGACATTTCAAACAATACTATTTCTAATAAGTAATACTTTTTAAGTAAAACTATATTTATAACTATATTAAGCTTTACTTGGGTAGATTTATGGTTACAACAAAGAATTTTGATAGTATAATTCTTAAAAGAGAAGGGTAATGGAATAAACTTTATTTTAAGAAGCCCTGAAAAATTAATAAGCGTATAAAAACCTATAGCCTTAAATAAAATAAAAAAGATTATATTTTTATGAAAGATAAACAAGATAGATATACCAAGAAACATTATGAGCACAAAAGCGACTCCTATGAAGAGACAAATCTTTTAAGTGATGGTCGAACTCTTTCGGTTCTAGTCCATGACTTCCAGGACTCACAAAGTGTATTTGTAGGAACAGATGCCGATGGCATTAATTGGGGGAAAGTTTGCCATGGTTCTTTATTTCCGTCTATCTGGCATGTTATCGATACCCAAAGTACCCCAGCTATTTTAAACAACCATGTTCGTTTCATGGTCTTGGGAAAAGGTGATGTTGACGATCCGGTATTATATGCAGCAACTTATGAAGGAGTATCATATGCCACGTACCAAGAAAAATCCGGGTTTGGCTCTTGGAAAACTGCTACTCGATTAGAATTTTTAGGCAAACATTTAACTCTCGCAAAAGATCGAGTAAGAAGCATCCATATAGCTTATGACAAACCTCATACTCTTGACCAAGCTAAATTCTATATTGCTACTGATAGAGGTCTATGGGTAACGGATCTCGATATATCTGGAACACCTTCTACTTGGAAAAACACCGGACTGGGTGTAGCCTCTATAAGTAGCGTTTATGCTACTGGAAATAACAATCGTGATTTGGTGCTTGCTGGAACTACGGTTGATGGTTTAGCAGTGGGCATTATCAATAATGAGAATATCATTTGGCAAGCCTACTCAACCAAAGAAGGTCTGCCTTGTGATGATATTTGGGATGTTTATCTGACCGGCAAACAGATTGGTGATGTCATCTTAGTCGGCACCAACGGAGGTGGAATGTGTTGGGCAGTTATCGAAGAATTATTGGAAGACAAGATTACATTATCGGCTTGGAAAACGGTTAATGACTCTACACCAGGATTTGCGAACAATTGTAATGCACAGCTATACGCAACAGGTAATCAAAAGGGTGATGTTGTATATGTTGCAACCAGAGATGGACTTTCTTGGGCGCACTTTGATAGCAATAAAAACTTGAATGACTGGAAAAGCGCCCACATTCCAGATACAACCAATGATATTGGCAGTGTTCTTGTAAAAAACAATCGGCTGTATCTGGGAATTTACCGTACGGGTATTGCTGCTACCAAACTTGATTCTAAAGGAAATCCCACAACTTGGACAGTTGTGAAAGCAAAAAAAGATTAAATCCAGCCTATCTGCATTTAAAAGAATCTAAGTTTTAATTTAACGCTAAAGCATAGGTGTGACTCATCAGGAAGTCATGATGCAGTTTTTCATATATCTTTTCTATACTTCAACGTTTAGTGTAAAAAATATTTGATGCCATATATCATATATATCGCAGCAGTTCCAATGATTAAAGCCGTAAAGGCAAAATGCAGAAGAATAGTATTTCTATAATTGCTATCGCTTAGTTCTAACTAGTATAAGGCACAACGGTTAGGCATATAAAACGTTTGATGCCTCAACGTTTTAGTCTTCCAATTTAGTAATATGTCTATTTATTTGTAGCATCCTTAACATTAGTTCCATCCATCCAATGCATTATATTTTTTGTTGCAAAATGGCTTTCTTACATTTCTGTCTATCATCCATTATTTCTCAATATCAATTAATTGTTGAATTAAATCGGATAAATCTGAATCCATAAAATCCGCTTGCAAATAAAAAGGATGGTATATGACTTCCTTTCGTTTTATATAAGCAGTAATCAGTCCTGCTTTTTTTGCTCCGAATAAATCCCAATCATGAGTCGCAACCATTATAATATCTTCAGTTCTTAATCCTTCTTGTTTAGCTGCTAATTGGTAAATATCCTTGAAGGGTTTGTACTTTTTTACATCGTCAACAGAATAATAGGAATCAAAAAGGTCAATAATTTCAGCATTGGCAAGCTGTTCTTTTATCATTGCCAAAGATGAATTTGAAACAGCAATTACACGAATATCATTTCCCTTCAACAATCTAAGAGCTGGTCGAACATCATCATAAGCAGGTAACTTTCTAAATTCATCAAGTATCTCAGTTTTTACTTTTTCGGATAAAGGTTTATTGTTCTCAAAAAACAGATTTTCCAAAGCAACTTCTGCTAATTCTCCAAAATTTTTGTATTCGTCCATAATCCCCATTATACTGGAACTGTACAATAATTTTGTAAACCAATATTTCAAAACATACTTATCATCAAAATGCTTATCAAACTGTTCCTTAAGTAAACTCAGATTCAATAAGGTTTCGTTCATATCAAAGAATACAGCTTTTATCATATCGTTTTTTTCAGTTTAATGACCTGCTCTATTTGCCACTGCGGTTCTTCAAGCTTGCTTACAATGTTTGGGGCTATAAAGCGTTGCTATTCCACAGGGCAGCAATGATTTATGACCCCGTGTTGTGCGTTCGTATATTTTATATACTTGATTTTTTCTTAATTACCATTGTCGTTCCGATTACTTTATTTTCAAGAACATCGTTTTCTAACTCTTGTTTTTTTATGTAATCAATAAACAAATTTTGCTTATCAGGATATTTATTTATCAACTCATAACATCTTTTTTTAAGGTTACCAAAAATGTAATCGTCCGAGTTTTTAATGTCTTCCTTAGCGATAATATCATTTTCAACGAGTTCCATCTCTGCTTTATCAATTTGTTGTAATATGATATTTTTCTTAAAAATTAACGGATGTCTATAATTACTGTTGTCATCTATGTATCCATCATCAATTATAAAAATCCCATCTCTTTTAATACATTTTGACAAAGTTGTCAAAATTTTGTAATAGTCACCAAATACAGAGCCAATTGCTCCAAGAATTATTATATCATAGTCAGACAATTTCTTAATTTTTTCTCTAATATCACCGGTTTCGAATGTACATAGATGCTTGACTTCAAATTCAACTGCTTTAAGTTGGGCATATTTAATAAATTCAGGAATTGCATCTATCCCATAACATTTGCAACCTAACGCTTTTGATACTTTTATTGATACAGCACCTTTCCCACAACCCAAGTCAAGTACTTTTAAGTCAGTATAATTGTTGAAATATTTGTTTATCAGTTTGATGATTACATCTGGATCAGTTCCAATCTCCCAAAGGTCTTGTAATATATAAGGTAAAAACGGAAATAGCTTTTTATCAGAACCATCCATTGCTATTACAACGCTTTCTTCAATTGTTTTCATTCTTTTTAATATTTTTTGATAGCAAAGTATCAAACATTGTATGACGTTTCGAATATGGTCAGTGA
This sequence comes from Spirochaetota bacterium, assembly GCA_965224715.1. Taxonomy (GTDB): domain Bacteria; phylum Spirochaetota; class UBA12135; order COTS27; family CAXSBA01. The sequence goes on from OZ245054.1 coordinate 1,642,656, forward strand.
GACAAAGGAGCATTAACTATATTCTTTGTTGTATGAAGTTCGTTTTTATTACTACTTTATTCGTGTTACTTTCATCGAACCAAAATTATCGTCCATAGAAAATTGGCCAACAAAATTTCTGAAATACTCGTCTGTTGCTTTTCGTCTCCCTCCCCAACAATCATAATCATCAAGAATTAGGCTACCACCTATTACGAGATTGGGCCAAATCTGTTGAAGACATGTTTTTACTGAGTCATACCAATCGACATCAATATGAGCAAAAACAACTGGTTCATTAATATTCATTGTTTCTTGTACTAATCCCTTAATCAAATTAATATTTTCTTTATCAGGGCAAATTTTAAAGCTTTTAAAACTACTAAGTACTTTACCGTAAAGGTTATCTTCATATCCATAGTATTGTTCTTCTCCAAGGCCAGAAGATTTTCCTTCTACAATATTTTTGTACTATTATAAACATCTTGTGTATCTTCCTCTGTAGGTGGTGGAATCATGCCAAAAACATCAAAAATATTCAAAATTGAATTTGTATTTTTTAGTTTCGAGATTAATATAGATGATCCACCAAGAGCACATCCAGTTTCAATGAATATTCCTTTAACTTTTTGTTTATTAATGCTATTAATAGTGTAGACAATATTAGCGAGTTTGCCTTTGGAAAGATAAGTTAAGTTTTTGCGATTAATACTGAGTATTAAATTCATCTCATCTGAATTAAGCTTCTTTAAAAGCTTCTTTTCTTTGCGAAACTCCAAGTACATCTTCCCTTTGTATATTAATTAATTTATCATAATTATATTTTTGGTTCAATTTCAATACAACGACTCCTATAAGAATAGTAGCCGATTGCGTGGTAGTTTCCTGTCAAACCGCTACGCAGTTTGAGCGGGCTACAGAACATAATATTATACCACATTACCTGCCATTACTTATACAAAGTGTTGTGTCCTACCTTTTATTCATTTTTTCTCGCTATGTAAAATCCGTAACTGTAATAATCCTTGAATTTTTGATATAAGTCGATTTCAGCTTTATTGTCGTCAACTACTTTTCTTGCAAGTTCTGAATTGTCGTGTCGTTTAAGAAAAGTTTCAAATCTTTCTTCCATCGGTTTGTAATAGTTTTCATTCCAACTGCCTTGACTCAAATAGAAATATCCAACAAGCGTGTAACCACTATTTTCTAATTGTTTGATTTTGTTTGAAGCAGTATCAACTTCCGGATATTCTTGCTGCCAAAATTCTTCGATTTCGTTTGGTCGAGATTGAGTTATCCAGGTTATTTCACTTACCGCCAAATAACCTCCGACTTTCAAGTAGTCTTTCCATTTTTTTAGTCCGCTTTCAAATCCAATGTTGTAAATTGCACCTTCTGACCAAATAACATCTAATTCTTCTTTATCAAATGGTAAATCGTCCATTGATTTTTCTACTGTTGTGATTTTTTCGTCCAACCCTAATCTTCGAGACTTTTCTTCAAGTTCCGTTAAAAACTCAGGAAAAAGGTCAATTGCAGTTATTTCTCCGGTAAGATTCTCAGCAAGAGTAATTGTTTGTCCGCCCGAACCACAACCAATATCAGTTACTTTTAGTCTTTGGTCGGTCGGCAAATTCATGAATTCGAGAGCTGTAAGTGTTTCTTTTTCACTTCCAGGTCCTTGTCTTTCTGAATTTTTATGAAGGTCAATTATCAGTTCTAATTCTGTCATTTGTTCTTTTCTTTAAGGTTGCACACAACGGTTGCGGTAAAACACGTTGCGCAGTTTGAAATGCCTCGCTTTCGGGTTACCATTGCCATCGATTAATTGTTTTATGCTTAGCGCAACTGCTTGTCGCGCAATGTGTTTTAACGCGTGTTATGTGGAGTTTTTTCATTAATCTCTATTCCATTGGATACATATTAAAATTTTGATTATCAAAATATATAATTCTATTTGGGATCGTTTTTAATATTGTATCTCTAAGTGATTGGTTAATTCTATCAATCCGATGTCGGATCGCAATGTATAAAAGAAATGATTCAGCAATGTCCTCTCTTATAGGATTATCACGGGCATAAGTAGAAATAAAATTTCCATCGGATTCTTGTGCTTTAATCCATCCTGCTGAACTTGAATGTTCTGCATCCAGAGAGGTGTGGGAGGCTTCATGAACAAATGTTTCTTCCAGGATCCCATCATTTTCATATAATGCTGCCTGCCCTGTATGAATGAGAAGATTATTGTTTCCTCCACCAAAGAGTTCAGTACCTTTATGAATCCATACAGTCTCAACATTAATACGCAATGTTGTGGGCAATCTACCAATTATCTTAGCAAATTTTATTGCCTCAAATCTAGCTGTGATTGAGTTTTGGAATTCTGGATTTACCTGTATCTCTATAAATAAGCTATCATCATATATCGCATTAAAAAGAAAGGGAGTAGTTGTTATCCAATTATTAACTCTTCTATCGAACATTATGCGAATATCTTGACCCTCATTGGATAGACTTACAAAAGTACTATAGTCGGAGTCTGTAATAATATCAGGATCCAGAAATATTGTTCCTTCAAATGGTGGAGTTACAGAAGGTGGTGTATCTTTTTTACTATTATTAACGCCACAAAAAAAAATCAAAAGAACAAAGAGAACAATAGATAATTTCTTTAAATTATTCATAATATATACTTTGCACTAATTCCACATAACGGTGAGTATAAGAATAGTAGCCGACTGCGTGGTTCTTTTCTGTCAAGTTACAAGAAAGTTGAAGCGGGCTGCAACACTTGAATTTACTACTGATTCGGATATTATTTTTATACATTGTTACCTGCTGGCTTTTTTCATTTTTTCTTTCAGTTCGTCAATCGTGTATGGTTCTTTTTGTTTATGAATCATTGCGTGGCAGTTCGGACAAACAGGTCTTAAGTCGTTAATTGGGTCGATTTTATATTCTTTTCCAATGTCAGCGACTTGTCTTAAATGGTGAACGTGAATAAAGTCTTTACCTAATTCTCCGTATTCATTTTCAAAGTTAAATTCGCAAACTGAACAAGAAAGTCCGTAATGGTCAATACAAGTTTTTCTTGCAAATGGATTTCGTTCATATTTAGTTACCAAAACTTGATTTGGTGTTCCTTCTGTATAAACTTTCTGTTCGTCCTTTTCAGTTTCTTTGAATGGATTGTGTCTAATTTCTTGAGTTGTCAAAAAATCAAACCATACAGCTTCCAACTCGTCTGTAACTTCAGGATTAATTTCAATCCCCGAAGATTGCGGTGTCCAATTTACTTTTGCTAAATTTCCTTGATTTAAAATCTCAAGACTTAAAAGCGGTTCTTTTTCAGGGTTTAAGATTACTTCAAAGTCAATCATTACACGATTTACTAATTTGTCTTCTCCGCTCCAATGCTTTGATGAAAAAGGTGGTGTCGCCACAAAACCGGCAGCCATTATTCCTTTAGGTTCTTCTCCAAGTCGCATTAAAAAAGCTCTGTCTCCTGGCTGGATTTTTTTATGATTTATTACACTCCACTTTTCAGTCGCTCGACCTGTTTGTTCGATTTGGTCAATGCTCTGTTCAAGAGTTGTCCAATTCCATTTTTTCGGATTCCACGCAAATAGGAATGTTTTCATATAGTTGTCGTTTCTTTAGCTTGCAGGTAACGACGGTTTGTGTATGAAGCGTTGGGCATTTCGAAGCACTTTCCTTTCAAGCCGACACAAAGTTCAATAAATGTAACACGCTTGAAACTAGCATTAACCGCCCAATGATTTATACACTTTGTTGTGCGTTCGGTGTTTTTTTTCGATCGTCTTTCAGCGTTGGCAAAGACATACTCTTTTGCAATTTTTGGTTGCAGCGTAGGCTTGTGAGAATTGCATATGTGTATGGCTTTTAGCATTGGCACTTTAATTCAGGTTATTTCTAAATCCTTCCAAAACTCCTTTTGTGTAATTTTTCATATCGTCAAAGTTTTCGCAGACTTGAGTAACACCAACAAATTCTTGTAAATCGTAAGGTTTGATGTTTACTTCATACTCATTTGAACGACTTTTTACAATTGAGAAATCAAAAAACTCTCTAACATCTTGATGAATAACTGGAGCAACAAATGATAAATATTTAATCAATCGGTCACTAAATTCTTCATTTGAGTACAAATGTCGTATTACATTAGCTGTTTCGTGGTTTAATTGTTGGGTTTTATTACGAATTAAAGTAACTTCAATTAGCCAATAAATATCTTTTGAGAAAATCTCAATATCGCCCTTGTTTCCGGGTGCGTGTGAATATGGTTTGCCAATGTGGTCAGCTTTGTAATTCGGACGAATGGCGTATTGTTTTCCATATTTCAAGGCAATTAAAATTGAAATAAAAAACTCTAATTTTAGCGGATCGGGTATTTCTTTAAATTCATCAATAACAGTCCTTTTTGTGCCAATTTTATCAATACTTTCCAAAATAACTTCTTCATCAATTTTGTAGTCGTCAATAATGCTAAAAATCTTATTTACATATTGTTCGCCATCAATTATATCTTCTTTTCTTGTACTTTGAACAAGGGCTAACAACTCGTTATTTTGGCTGTCTAATTTGTTGAAATAGCTTAGCGGTTCAGTTTTTTCTACTTCCGTTAATTTGAAATCATATTTTAGTAACTCCTGAATGTATTTGAGTTTACTTTCGTTGATTTGAATGAGTTTTTTACCTGCAAACCGAATTGTAGTGAAACCCGAAATAATGAAAACCCTGCGAACTACATCAGGGTAATCTTGGGTTATTGTTTTGAATTTTGTATTGACCTTGTATTCCTTTTTTATAAAGTTATATGCTTCGTCAAAATCGTTAAACGTGTTGTTTTTTAACAAACTGACAAATTCGTTTACATTTCCGTTTTTGCTAAACATTGCTACAATAAACTGTTCGTAGCTTAAAGATTTTCCTTTTTTACGCAATTCTAACAACACTTTGATTATAAATGCAAAGAAGTTAAAATCATTGCTCACATTTCTGTAAGGGCTATTTCTATTATATTTTATTGCTTGAATTGAAAACGCTTCTTGCTCGTCTATCTCTCCTGAAATCAATTTTTTACAAATTTCAGAGAGTTTAAAAGGTTGGTTGTATTGAGCATATACAAAACCTAATTCAGAAGGGGTACGCATATAAGTCCAAAATCTTGAAGCATAACCCGCTGGAAACCCGCCATCTGCTCTTCTGGTGCTGTTTACCTCTTTTACTTCTTCTTTTATATCTTCAATAGTCGTAGTTTCAGAGACTGCTATTACTTCACTTGAAACAATACCTTCAACATACAGTTTTGAAACAATTTGCAACAAATTTTCATCGTTTAAAACGATTCCTTCAAATTCTGAAACTGCACTTAAAATATCAATGTAGCGTTCAGGATTTCTAACAGCTGTTTCAAAAGCCATTTGTTTGTATGTTGGTATTCTTTTAATTCGTTTTTTTGCCATTATTGTTCTATAGTTTCAGGTTCACTAAAAATAGTTATTTGCTTCATTTCTGTTTTTTGAGGTTCAAAGTTTGTAATTAAAACCTCTTTAAACTCTTTGTTTGTGTTGTCGTGGTAGCTAATGTAATTACTTTTAATATCAAAAGAATTGTGCTGCTTACTCCACTCCAAAAATTGCTCGTTTACTTTTCCTTTATAATGCGTTACATTAGAAATGGCGAAGTTAATATCCCTATCTTCCAAAATTTCGAGGTAGTCCAAAAGCCGTTTTTCTGTTTCTTCGTTCCAAAGTTTGTTGTATTCGCTGAAAGTGATGAGATAAGGTGGGTCGAGATAAACAAAATCGTCTTCCTCAAATTCAATAAATTCAAAAAACGTTTCAAAATCTAAATTGTGAAATGTAATGTTTTTTTGCTGTGTTAAACGAAAATAGTCTTGTAGCGCTACAAGCGTATTTTGATTGAAATCAACATTGCCTACTGGCAAATTGTAATTGCCTTTTGAATTAAATCGAACCATACGATTAAAGCCATAAATCAATAACAAATAAAGTTGTAAAACATTTTTTTTATTACTTGAATTGTAGTCGGATTTTAGTTGGTTAAAGCCTTGCTTGTTGAATTTTGCGTAATATGTTTTTACCCATTTATCTTTTAATTCCTGTGGAACAATGTCTTTGATATATGAATGAGATAAACCGTATTTTTCAATTATTTCAAATACGTCATCAAAAAATACTTTTGGATTTTTAGCTTGTTCAATCAAAAAGTTGTGAATATCGATAACATTGGAATCTATATCATTCAATAAATATTCGTTGGCGTTTATGTTTAAAAAAACCGAACCACCACCCGTAAATGGTTCAATAAAGCGGTTTACCGCTTTAGGAAAATATTTGCTGATTTTGGGGTAGAGTTTGTATTTATCCCCAACATAAAATAAAGGTGAACGATATGTTTTTTTTTGTCTAGTCATTTTTTTTTGTAAGGAATAAAAATTCTTTATGGTCGTTAAAATCAGTATTTCCTGCATTAAAATATTGGTGTGATTGCTCAAAAATTTTAGTTTTTCCGACACCGTTTAAAATCTCAACGATTTCTTCGTATTCGATTTTGTTTTTAGAAGATTTGCTTTTGGATTTGTATGTGTTGTTGTACGAAACCGCTAAATATTTCACATCCAAACTTTCAACTAAATCTCTAAAAGTGTCTTTTGCTTTCACCGTGCAATATTTGCTCATATTTTCGGGTTCGGGTTTTAAAGCAACTCCGAAAAGTTTTGGTTTTTCCCATTTCACAAGGTTTTCATAAATGTGATAAAAACGGCTGTATTGACGTGAATTGTATGGTGGGTCGATGTAGGCTATATCTCCTTTCAGACGCTTTACCAAATTATTGGAATCTTCACGATAAATTTTTGCTCCTGAAAAATCTTCTGTTTGGATTAAACGAAAATTTAAAGGTCTTTTTATAATCGGTTTTTTGATGTATGCGTCAAAATGTCCAACCGTGTTGGCAAGTCGGTCGATGGTGTAAATTAATGAAGTTAAAAGTATGGCGTATTCTTTTTCGTTAAGTTCTTTTTTTCGGCTTTCAATGTCCTCACGAATATGCCCAATCAATTTTGAAACGTCTTTTTCGTAGAATTTACCGCCAAAGTTTTTAGAAAAGTAGTTTTCTTTTATTTCTTTCGGGTTTAGCGTATTGTATTCGTTTACAATGTCCACGATTTTTTTTGAATCCCATTTTGAGTTATCAAAAAAGGCTTTGTAGGCAATGTTGTTTGAAAACAAAATGTCGTTTAATACAACGTTTTTGTAGGATTTCATTGCTTCTCTTGCCACAATTGCAGTTCCTGAAAAAATGTCAATAAACGTTTCGTTTCCTTCTGTTTCTCTATGGATAATTTCCATTATCCAATTAGTCAATTTAGCCTTATTACCAATGTAACGTCTGCTTTGTAAATCGAATTTTTCAAGATTTTCATAATCGTTAAATAATGATAAACCATATTTAATTCTTTGCTCTGCAAGTAAAAAACCTTCCAAACCAAAATCTTCGTTTTGAATTTCGTATAAAATTTTGTCACTTATCAAATATTTGATTAGTTCCTGTTCGCTATAGTTATAAAAGTATGCTAGGCTCTGGACTTGTGGTTTAGTTGGTAACCGTTTACCTGTTTCAATTCGACTTAAAACAGTGTAATTTATGTCTGTTTTTAACGCAACGTCTTGTAAGTTGAAACCTCTGGTTTCCCTAATTTCTTTTAAAGTATTACCAATAGAAATAAATGTGTCCAACATAGTTTGTCAATTTATGGCAAAAATAGAAATAATTTTTTATTCATTGTCATTTAGGGTTGGTAAAAAATGTCTCTTTTGGTTTTTTGAGCGTTGGCTCGTATGTCGTTAAAAACCAAATGTGCCATTTGCGGGTCGGCTTCCTACACTGACGCACAACGACTGTATATAGTTATTGTTCTTATACCACCAAATTGGAGGGATAAGAACAATTGTTTATATTTTTCTTTTATCATTTTCCTCAAAAAAACTCATCAATCGGATTTATTATCTTATCAATAGCCTTTTTAGAGATATGAGTATATATCTCGGTAGTTTTTGAACTTTCATGTCCTAATAACTCTTGAATATATCGCAAATCTGTCCCTTGTTCTAACAAATGTGTCGCAAAACTATGACGCAACATATGTGGAGTGACGGTTTTCTTAATTTCTGCTTTCAATGCTGCTTTTTTTAAAATATTTGCAACACTTGTGGAAGAATACATACCACCTTTCTGCCCTTCAAAAAGATATTGTTTGGGATGATACTTTTTATAATATTGCCGTAACAATTGCAAAAGATTATCTGAAAGCAAAGAGATTCTATCTTTCTTTCCTTTTGCACCATTAATGTAAATTAACATCCTTTCAGAATCAATATCAGCAGGCATTAAGTTTAATAGCTCACTTCTTCTCAATCCTGCCGAATAAATAAGCATCAAAATACACTTATGTTTAATATTACTAGCTGATGCTAAAATCCTTTTTACTTCATTTTTACTTAAAACCTTTGGTAGTTTATTTTCTTTTCTAGGACGGTGAAGCTCATAGTATTCCTTTTTCCTCTTCAAGACTTTTTCATAATAGAATTTAATAGCATTTATTCTTTGATTCTGCTGACTTATTGAAATATTTTTAAATTTTATAATGTCTAAAATATACGAGTTTATTTGTGCTGTGGTTATATTTTTAATCTCTTCTTTTGTGAAATAAATACAAAAATCTTTAAAATAACTGCAATAGATATCTTGAGTATTTTGGCTGTACCTCTTTTGAATGAGCAAATCTTTGTATTGTCTTAAAACTTCTTCCATATCATTTCTTACTTTTCATGTATAACGAATTGCAGAACACCAATGGCAAAACGCCGTTTGCTGGAGTGTCTTGTTATGCTCCGTCACTAAAATTTTTACATCATAAAATTCTTAGAAAATTTTTCAAACTTATTCCGCTAGGTTGTACTTATAAACTGGAGGATGAGGATCAAAGTAATTGTGGTCAACCGTTACATACGCTTGTTGGTCATGTACCGCTATATCAGACGCTTCGCCAGCATCAATTCCTATTATGTCAGTAATAGTGAAGGATTTGTCTAATATGATTATTGACGTATAATTTTCCGTTATTAGATAATAATTAGTTTCATCACAATCGATTCCCGATATCAGTAGTTCTGACAAGTTACGATTAGACTTGAGTGATGAATTAAAATTTAATGTATGATCGGTACTACTAGATAAATCATATATCTCCACAGCACTATCAGTAGTTATCCAAATCCCTTTGCTATTCCTGCAAATTCCAGTGAATTCCATTTTAGAAAAGGAAGATGATAGTGGAATGTCATCTTGTCTCTTCCATGTTTCTTGGACATTTGACCAAACACCGATTGCTCCAATTTCACCAACTCCCAATATTTGACTATTTTTTGTTAAAGCAATCCCTTCCAATGCGCCTTGTTTTAGTATCAAAATTCCAGATAATAACTCAAACTCTGATTTTATTTGATTAAATGATAAATCAAAAATATATAACTCTGCTTGGTCTGTTGAAATATACACATTTTCTTCATCCAAGATTATTCCGCTGGCTTGCTCTACTTTTTTAGGTAATTTAAATTTCGAGTTTGCTTCTAGGTATCTCGTAATTTCCACTGGACCATTTTTTGGATTTGTATCCAGATTGTCTGTAGAGCCACCCAATACATCGAAAACAATAAAAACTCCCAGTCTTGTATTTCCCAAGAATAAAACCATTCCAACTATTGCCGCTATAAACAAAAATATTTTTGTATATTTCATATCTGTTTGTTCAAATTTAACTTTGCCCAATATTACTGTATTTCTTTGTGGAGAGACACAAAATAAACATAACTATTAGTAGATATCCTACTATACCACCAAAAACCATAATAAGAACCGTAAAGTCTTTCTTTTTATTTTCACAATAGAACGTAGTACATAATATTATCATTTACATAATTGGGCTTTTCTTAAAAATACTTAATAATATACATCCTATTTACTTTTATAACTTATGACAAGATCAACCTTTTTAAATTAAGTTAGAGAAAGACTACGACAGTTGAACTATGCCTTACAAACAGAAGAAAGCTATGTAAATTGAACTAAACAATGATATCTCCGATTAATTTCAGGTATTTTCTTTAGGGTTTTTCTTTTTATCTCAACTAATTTTTGAATCTGGATGGGGAGACATATTTATCCATGGTAATCCCTCACCACCTTCAATTGTCTTAAAATAGACTGTTTCACCAGTCATTCGGTTTATTTTTTATCCATTCTTAATTTTTTTCTTGCTTTTTCGTCCATTTGTTATTTAATAATATGACTATTCCTTTATTTGTTTTCAAAGATTATACTTAGAATTTTATGATTCTCATGAAAAACTTCATTCAAGATATAAGTTTGAATTATTATCTAATGGCAGCGTTATGATAAAAAGAATGATCAATACATATATCTTAATAAAAGATATTGATACTGGATTTGTTTTGTAAGATTGAAAAAATATGAATGATTGAATATTCATAAATTAGAAATATGTTTTAAAATTGTTTTATCAAGCAACATAGTTCTATCTCTATCTTTCCCTCTGCCAAGCTTAAGTATTTCATGATAATAGGGCGAGGGGATTTTATATAATTTGTTTTTGTTCCAAAAATAATTTATCACTGGAAACAAAAATCTGATCCAATTTTTACAACTCTGTAACCCTAGATGAAAATATTTGACCACTGGAAACAAAACTCTAATCCACCAAATTTTACGACTCTTTTTCTTGTTCAAAAAAAGATAATGATTAATATATATTTTTTCACTACTTACAGTATACATAGGCTTTCCTTTGGTAATCATATGAACACTAAATGTTGACACATTTTTGGGTAAAACAAAATTTTTTTCATAACCTTTCTTTATAATTTGACCGCAGTAATAAATCTTTAGAAATTCGAAATCATTCTCTGGCTGGTTATAAGGATTAAAAAAGGGTTTACTAAGCAGCTTGAAACTTCCAATTGAATTTGCATTGACTTTTTCATCAATAATTAATTCTTTTAAAAATGTTTTGATGTTTTTATCGTTTTGTATATTTATATATTCGTCCACATCAAATAGACCTATGTATTTACTATTTTTAAAAGCATAAATAGAATGATTCTGCTGAGTGGTTTGAGCATCTGGAAAACTAAATAATTGATATGGAAAAGACCATCGTATTAAAACTACTTTTTTTTTATCTATATATTTTTGTAAAACTTTCTGTAAAGTATTTGACCGAGAATTATCATAAATAATAAATCTATCGATCCCTAAATTAAGATAAAAAAGAATCCATTGCTTTATGTATTCATCTTCACCTTTTACTAATGTAGACATAATAATCTCTCCATTAAATTCAGGATATTTATTTACACAAGTTTCAATTAGTTGACCATTGATATTTAATTTGATAGTTTGTTTATATTCAATAGATTTTTTAGAAATATAAATACATGTATGCCAATGTGGGCAAATTTCTATTTTAAATTTTATATTACTCAAGCCAACATACTTTATATCAAGAAGCTTATGACTAAATGGCTGAATAATTATTAATTCATTGTTATCGTTATGATATATATCATATATATGATATTTTTTAATATTAACAGGTTGCATCTCCATCTCCAATCCTTTTTACTTAAAACTTTTGGTAGTTTATTTTCTTTTCTAGAATGGTAAAGCTATAGTATTTCTTTTTTTCACCCAAAACTTTTTTTATAATAAAATTTAATAGTATTAATTCTTTGGTTCTGTTATGTTCAATATCTACTGTATTTCATTAAACACTATCATTTTTGTGTATTCCTTGCCTTGACCAGCCAGAAAACAAAAGCCTTCTTTACCAAGTGATTTATCAAGATATTTAACATTATTACACCTATCAATCAGCAAAAAATGATTATTCATTTACGGTGTTCAACAAGGGACTTAAGACTAGGAAATCTATCACGTTGAAATATTTAACATAAATTATAACTTATCATTCAACTCAATAAGAACAGAAATTTTAAATTGCCTGTTATCTATGTTTATAACCTGACTATCTATAATTTTAACCTGACTATCTATAATTTATTTTTAAATGACCTTGAATTTTAGGAAAATTCCAAAACGTAGAAACTGGATATCTCCATTTTATTAAATTGGAATGTATAAATAACCTTTCTTCTTCTGGTATTTCATCATTTAACAAATTTCGTCCAAACCCAATATCGCCTGTATAGCCAAGGAAAGACAACAAAGTCGCACCTATATCTAAAGTTGAACCTACTTTCTTAATTTCCTTAGTATTATTTTTACTGGGATCAATAATCATAAACAGATTTCTACGCTCTTTTGTTTGTAAAAGGTCGTACACTGTGTTTCTCATGGAAAGGTGATCTGATACAAGAACAACTATTGTTTTATCCGCATAAGGAGATTTGGCTATTTTATTTATGAACTTTGAAATTAAATAATCGGAACAAGCGACGGCATTTAAAATAGGGTTTGAGGCATCTTTATATTCCATGCCTTTGCAACTCTCCGAGGGGTGTCCCTTGGGATGATGAGTATCTAATGTGAGCGTGAAAAGACCAAATTTGCCACCTGCTTCTGATAATTCAATAAAACGATTATAAACCATACTAAACAATGAATCATCATATAGCCCCCACCCTGTTTTGTATGCTTCATTTTCTAGTTTCGGCAATAACTCATCACGCCCTAAAACATGAGTAAAACCATGAGTTTTAAACAACTTTCCTTTTCCGGCAAAGTCAAGGCTGGCTCCACCCATATACTCTAATTGATACCCCATCTTATCTAACAAATCGCCAAGGCAAACTGCTGAGGGTAGAAATTGATCCATACTTGACATTGATTTGCCATGAGATGGCGTGAATAGTGGAATACCACATTGGCTAGCAGTTATTCCCCCTACAGTCCAGCCTGTACCGGCTACTTGTTTAATATCTGTGAAATATATACTTTTTGATTCAAGCTCACGAAGCCCTTTAATTAAACCTGGAAAAAGAATTTTATCGAAATATGTTCGTTCTAAGCTCTCTGCATATATGAAAACGATATTTTTATGAGGGGTTTCGGATTTTTTTATATACGGATATTTATAATACTTGTAAAAAGATGTCGGAATTTTGTTATTTAAGTAGTTGGGAAATATTAAAAAATCTTTTTGAAGATTATATATGTCTATACTTGCTGGATTTACAAGCAAAGAAACAGATAGAAAGAATAACGATAAAAGAATATGGACTATGTGTGCTTCCCTCTCATCATTTCGCTTTGAAATAATTCGATATAAATAAAAAACGCCAAATATTAATGCCATTACTGTTGTTATAATAAGCCAACTATATTCCAAAAAACCAGCACCCTCTAATCCATACTTTAAATGATAAATGAAAGCTTCATCAATACCATTTCCAGTGAAGTATATTGCAACTCCATACAAAACAAATAAAATTATCGAACTAAAAGTCATCACAAAAAATATACCTGTATTAACTTTCGATGGCTTAGTTTTAGTAAAAACCCAAAGGGCTGTAATTAATAATATTACTGATAAGATTGTAAAGATACCATTGTTCATTTAATATTCTGTTATTATTTCTTAACTAACGTTTTTCATCAATGACAATGTGTAGCGAAGTCCGTTGAACATAATTGTTAGACTTTAACTTCTTGTTGTGTTGCACAATGAATACTACCGCCACCGGATGCTATACCATCAATAGCAATCTGTTCAACAATCCTTTCAGGAAAAGATTGTTGTAATATACGTTTTGCTTTTTCATCGGCAAGTTTATCTCCGAATTTCTGAGAAATTACAGCACCGTTACATACATAATATCCTATATAACCTGCGGCAAAATCAGAAACTCCAAATTGCTCGTTGATAATTTCAGGTGCATCCAATATTGAAAGTTTGAGCTTATTGCCAGTTACATCAGTACTTTTTTGCAAAATACTGATGTTTTGACGAGTAACTTTATAATCGTGAGATGTACGACAATTATCCCGGTTTACAATGACTTCACCTGGTCGAGTAAAACGAGCATAAAAATCAGTATGGCCATCAGTAATATCTTTACCTTTTATGCCTTCCAGCCAAATTATTTTTTTCAAGCCAAGCAATGCCTTTAACTCTTGCTCAACTTGACATTGATTTAAGTGTGGGTTACGATTTTTATTAAGAACACAACTTTTAGTTAAAATAGCAGTACCATGCCCGTCAACTTCAAAACATCCTCCTTCAAGCACTAAATCTGTTTTTTTAAGCATAGCCCTGGATTGTTTAGCTATAAATTTAGCTACATGTTTATCTAAGTTGTGTTCTTGTTTGCCACCCCAGCCGTTAAAATTGAAGTCTATGGCAATTTTCTCTCCACCACTTTTTGTTACGAATGTTGGCCCTGTATCCCTAAGCCACAAATCATCTACCTCAAATTCGATTAACTCTATAGGAAATGGACGTGAACCAAAGCTGCCCAGTAAAGCTCTTGCTTCCTCATAATCACTATGACTAACCAGCATTGAAACAGGCTCATACTTAGCAATGGTATTAGCAATAAGTACTAAATTTCTTTTAACCTCTGAGATTTGATGCTTACTCCATATATAGTCGTTGGCAACAAAAGCCATCCATGTTCTTTCGTGAAATCCACTTTCTTCAGGCATAAATAAAACAGAAACTGGGATACTATTTTCTGAACTGAAAGACCTTTTTGTTAACATCAACCCTCCTAACATAAAGATACCATACTTCAAGAATGTTCTTCTAGATTTCATATAGCTTCCTAATTAGGTCTAACAGGGATGCAGATCATCAGTTATTAATAATTATATCATAAAGGCTTAAAGGCTGTCCGTTGCATCCGTTTGTTAGACTAAAATTACACAGGGTAGGTAGCAAGCGAATGGCAATCTGAATCTAACAACCAAGCTCACCTAGCACTATAGAACACAGCGGAATAGCGGTCAGGTGTAGCGTCTTGTTAGGTTCATCTACTTCCTCTTATACATCATTATAAATCTTATAGGCTATAAGCTTCAAAATACTTATCAAATACAAATTTTTTCTTTTGTAGGTTAAGTTTTTTGATGATTAATTTTTTGGAAAATTTATCTTCAAGTATTTGGTTGTTGCAATAAACTATAAATTTATTTTACTCAGGTTCATATACTACTTTTTCTCTTGGAATTTCATGCTCTTCATCCGACTGAAGTTTGAAATTCAAAAATTCTTTCCATTCCTCCAAGAATCCTAAGTCACTATCAATAGAATCAAAAACTAACCCTATATCTTTTATGTTTTGTTTTTTGAAAAGCATTCCTTTATCGAAAACCCAAAATACACCTAGTTGCATGTAATCCCTTATAAAGCTAAGATAAACCTAAGGTGTTTTTTACTGATCTTGTTTTTACAGCATTTTTGTTTACAATGTTTCCTTTTGGATTTAGCTCTTGGATAATATCTTGTTCAATAGCACAACTAATATTCTGTAATTTCCCATTGCTATCAGTTGCATAAGGGTTGGTTGTTATCCATAAAGAAAATTTTTCTACATTAATTGATTTTTCTATAAATTCACCAGCCTTTTGGTTGCCAAGCATAAAAAATATCATTTTTTTTGCATATATCCATCTGTCTTCTAAAGAGCGAGAGTAATATCCAGCATATATTATCTTTAATTCATTACCTGTTTCTTCAATAATTAAATAAGCACTTTTTTCTGCCTTTAATAAGTGCTTATTTATTAATTTAACAGCCAAGTTATAGTTTGGATATTTTTTAGTGTTGAAGAATTTTTCTGTATTATAAAATATTCCAATTTTTATAAATTCATATCTGCATCTGCATACCTCTATAAACTCAATATTTCTTTTACAGACAATGAGTTTTTTTATACCGTGCTGTTGTTTTTGCCGACTGTGTAGAGCGAGGAACGAGCGGCGTTTTTTGCTGTCCGAGTGGATTTGTCTTGTTAGGTGTCTTGTTTTTCATTACAGTCTCTACATATTATCGATGAATGATAAGTAAATATTTCTGTAGCTAGGAGCGGAAAAAATCTAAGTAAATATTCTTTTATGTAATAGTGTATTAGTCCTTTTTTACCTTCTTGAAAAGTATAAATATCTTTTTGTGGATTTGTTGTTAGTTGTCTTAAAATTTCGAGATTGCAAGTTTGAATTAGCCTGCGAATTGTTTTTGGTGAGTAAAAATTAATATGCCCAACTTTATCAAAAACAAAATCTTGTGGTAACCTAACAGAATCTTCAAGTGGCACTTCTACAAAAACATATTTGGCAATCCGTTTGGCTTCATAGAGGAGCTTTCTAGGATATTCAACATGCTCGATAACATGGCTAAGTACTGCTAAGTCGAACTTTTTATTTTCATATGGAATATTGTACCCATCAAATAGAGAGCATTCGATTAAGCGAGAAATACTCTTGTTATTGATTGTTGCTACTCCTGTCGGAGATATCTCAAGGGCAGAAAACTCCGCTGCAAAACCTAACTCTGACAGTCTTTTCAAAATTGATCCTTCCCCAGCTCCAATTTCAATAACAGAGTTGATTGGTAGGCC
Source organism: Spirochaetota bacterium (assembly GCA_965224715.1). Lineage (GTDB taxonomy): Bacteria > Spirochaetota > UBA12135 > COTS27 > CAXSBA01. Next base: position 1,659,338 of record OZ245054.1, read on the forward strand.
TTTGCATAGAGTTAAAATATTATGTGCTTTATCTATTGCTCCCAGCCAACGCCACTCAGAATCACCTTCATCATAGTAATCTTCGTAGTTACTTTTCAAATCTTTTCTTATCTTTACTTCGCTCATAGATTATCCTCGTTCTCTTTGTTGTGACACCTAACTATTAGTAGATATCCTATTATACCATCAAAAACCATAATAAGAACCGTAAAGTCTTTATATTTTATTTTCACAATAGGATGTAGTACATAATATTATCATTTATATAATTGGATTTTTCTTAAAAATACTTAAATTTTATATATCCTATTTACTTTTTTAACCTATGACAAAATCAATCTTTTAAGAGAGCTATGTGAATTGGATAAACAATATATTTTCTTTCATAATAAGCAGCATCCTTCCATATTGGGAAAGACTAGTTTAATTAAAATTAGATGCTCTCTCTACTAGATTTTAATACAGTAAATCTGTCCGGTTAACTTTTTGAAAATAGATTTTCTCACTATTCTTTTTTCCATTCACTATCAATTCAAGTTATAATTTGTTAGTAATGAATTATGGTCTCCTTGGTAAAAAGATTAGTGATTGGATAAAAGACTATACACTTACCCACAAACTCAAAACCTTAGTAATAGGAGTATCCGGTGGCATTGACTCCGCTGTCACTTCAACCTTGGCAGCTAAAACTGGACTTCCACTTTACGCACTCAATATGCCTATCAAACAGAAAACAGATCAAGAAAAACTTTCCGACCTCCAATTGTCATGGCTTAAAAATAATTATTTTAACACTCATCCAATAAAAATAAACCTTACTAACTCCTTCACTGAATTGGTATTCGCTTGGAAAGAAACGGGACATGAGAATATCGCTCAACATCTTCATGCCCAAGCAAATTCCCGATCCCGATTAAGAATGACTACCCTCTATCACGTTGCTTCAGCCACACATGGTTTAGTCGTAGGAACTGGAAATAAGGTTGAAGATTATGGAATAGGTTTTTTTACAAAGTATGGGGATGGTGGTGTGGATATCGCTCCAATCGCCGATTTATATAAAAGCGAAGTATATCATCTAGCTAAATCATTAGGCATTGAAAAAGCTATTCAGAGTGCAGAACCCACCGATGGTCTTTGGGATGATGATAGGGATGATCAAAGTCAGATCGGCTGTTCTTATATTGAATTGGAAAAGGTTATGAGACATCATGAAGGAGAAAAAGTGAGGACTAACGAGAAAGCAAAGCTTATTTACCATAATCTACACAGGGCTAATCAGCATAAAATTCATCCCATTCCCACCTTTAAATTAAATGAACACGGCTTTTCCCATTAATTTAATTACATATAACTTTTTAACCAAAGAATTATCATGAAACCTGTAGAACCCTAATATGAAATCAAGTTATTTACAAGAGATAAACCATTTTATCGATCAACAAGGTATAGATATTGGAAGAGCCTCAGATGATTTAAGTCAAATCCTTAAAGAATGTTCAGCAGGTTTAGAAAGGAAGCCTTCCTCTTTAAAGATGTTAAACACCTATATCACCCGACACATAAATTACGAAAGTCAATCTTTAAAGTTGATTGTCGATGCTGGGGGCACCAATTTTCGGGTCGTGGTGATGCTTTTTCAAGTGACTCGAAAAGAGATTATCTACTACCAACGCTATCCTATGCCGGGTTCAAAAGAGAAAGTGACAAAAGAAGAATTCTTCTCTCAAGTTGTTGACTTCCTGGAGCCGGTTCTTTCTCGCCAAGACTTTCAAAACTATGATACCAACTTCACCGGGTTTACCACATTACAATTTTGTTTTTCCTATCCGGTGAGAATTGAAATAGATGAAGGTTATGTCACTGGCCTTACTAAAGAAATTTGCATTGATGGTCTTATCGGTGAACCTCTTAAGAAAAATCTTCTTACTACTCTTAAAGAAAGAGGACATCATACTATTCAAAACATAGTGATTTTAAACGATACCACAGCCACCCTACTTTCCGGATGTTATGAAAAGACTTTAGTAAATAAAATTGATAACTATGATGGGTTTCTTGGAATTGTTTGGGGAACCGGCTTCAATATCGCCTATGAAGAGAATCATTTCTTCTCTAAACCTTATATTGTAAACTCTGAGGCTGGGGGTTATGATAAATTTCCAATGTCACCTATAGATAAAATGATCAATAAACAGTCGCACATAATCGGTGAGGAATTAGCAGAGAAGAAAATTTCTGGATATTATTTTGGGTTGATGGCAAAACATCTCCTCTTGCTTTTTATGAAAAATAAAAAAGCATCTACTATTTTTTCTCCAAACCTTCAAAATATCATTCGAAATCCCAATGTTAAATTCAAATCAGAACACATTTCCCAATTTTTAGCTATGAAGACATCCTCGAAAAATCCCGAAATTTTCTTCAAATTAGATGGTAAAGATAACTCCGAAATGATAACTTGGAATGACCAAGAGTATTTAATGCCATTTATTGAAAGGCTTTCCAATAGATCCGCTTTTTTTACCGCATCATTCGCAACCGGGTTAATGCTACAATCTTTGGGTCGTAACTTGAACAATACTTTAAAATCGTCAAGTGTTGAATGGAAAAAATTTTGTATTGTCTTGGATGGTAGTATGATCAGAAAGATGCCCGGCTTAAAGGAGAAATTTAGTGGATATCTAACTAATCTATGTGAACCTCATCATCTGAAATTTGAAACCTTAGAAATTGACAAGGCTCCAATCATCGGAACCGCCATAGCCTCTTTTAATTAATGAAGTTATCTCCAACTAATACTTAACAAAGCGTAGGGGACTAACAAATTTACCGTTATGTTTTACTTCAAAATGAAGATGGGGACCAGTAGAAACACCAGTATTACCTACCCGTCCAAGAAACTGACCTTTTTTAACCCTTTGCCCCGGTTTAACCCACAGTACCGAGAGATGTGCATAAGCGGTCTCATAACCTATTGAGTGCTTTATCTTAATATACTTTCCATAACCTCCATTGAAATTAGCTTGAACCACAACCCCATCAGCTGCAGCACGCACCCGATCACCCATATTCTTGGCAATATCGATACCAGTATGAAAAAGTCGTAGTCTTTTAATGGGATGGATACGGAATCCATAGGTAGAAGTCAATACCCCCTTAACCGGAGCAATGAAAATATTGCCAAAAATATAATCTTTTTGAAAACGACTGTATTTGCCACCAGGAACGAATAAAGTCTTGCCCACTTGTAAATAGCCGCCAAGTTCATTGTAATGTTTGATTTTTTCTAACTTCACCCCATAAGCTTTCGAAATCTTAAATAGAGAATCATTTTTTTTCACTTTATGATAGATCCCTGACATTTGAGGGATCAAGAGCTTAGAGTTTACTGCCAAACCCCTTGGAGAAGTGATCTGGTTCAGAGAAATAATACTATCAATACTAATATTGAACTTCTTAGATATGCTCCAAAGAGAATCGCCAGATGCTACTCGGTAACGGGAATGCTCAAAAGCCACTTTTTTAATATCTTTCTTCACTGTTGTAAAGGGATTTACAGCATTATCGAAGATGTCTTGATCGTGTTCATCTACCCAGTCTCCAATATTTTCTTCAGAAATAACTTCATCAGTAGACTCATAATTAAATATTGTTTGATCATTCTGTGATTGAGATGTAAGTAGAGTCCCCACTTTTTCATCAACTCCATTCGGATCGCTATTCCATGAGCCCTGTCGATCAAGACCTGCTTGAAACTTTGAATAGCTTTCATCTAGTTTAGGGTCATTTTTAAGTAAAATCACTTGAGGAAGTTTAGGATTAGATAATGGTTCTGATGCAATTGATTCAATAGGTGTGGTAAATTTTTGTTCTTGTTCAAGTTTATAAGGCAAACCCTGGGCTTCAACCCAATTGAGAAAGATGCTCTTATTTTCATTATCAAAATAAAACAAAGGAAGTAATGCTAATAGAAGGAAAAAAGCGAAATAATATTTCAGTACTTTTGGATTGGTTGAGTGTCTCTCAAAATTTGAGGAACGAGCCACTTGCTTGAAACTTAAATTATCTTTCTTTTGAACCTTAATCTTAACCCCAATGATTACCACCATTAATTGATTATACATGGCTACCATTTGCCTTAATAGTCTTTTCCTCCATAATTTAAGGCAAGTTAGAAAAGAATATAACCAATTTTGTGATTTAGTCGATGAATTTGGTATAATTAAAGTTCCATTATTAAATACATCAACTTTTCTATTATAAGATTGGGATAACCGGTTATTTTTCCTAAATTCTCTGAATTGAAAATGATGTTTTGTTGAATTAAAAAGCAAACTAAATTTTTTTTTTAAACTAGAGAAGTATAGAAAAATGAATTCTCTAAATGTATTTTTTGATGGTTTATAAAATTTTCTATTTGAAGAAAATAAAATATTTTTACTACTTTTTCGATATTTTTTAAAATGAGAACGATAATACATGAAAACTGATTAGTTATATTTTCGGAAGACTAATCAGAATATTTCACTCTTAATAAGAAAACTATAATTATAATTTATTTATTAAAGGTATGATAAATGAAGATTAAACATAAATTGAATTTTCATAATTATCCCAAAATATAAATATATTGATCGTTATTATCTTACCAAAGGAAAAAAGGGAATAGTAGTAAAAAAATCATTTCAGATAATAAACGGTAATAACTCATAGATTTTGGAGAATCATTCATCTTCCTCACCAAATAACCCTGAGCTAAGGTCACAGCTGGGAAAAACCAAATAGCTCCTCTCTCTACTTGATTTACTTCAACAAAATTATTGTTTAATAAAAGCATTTCGGTTATTAAAGTAAAAAAAGTCAAAGCTAGAAGCAATCTTTGAGCTTGGAAAAAAGTAAGGTGATGAAATATGGAAGGACTCCCATAGGCACAATCTTTATGAAAACGACACCAAGAATAGAAAAGGACACTGTTAAATACCACTAAGAATAAGATCCCCAACTCCACTAAATTTAGCAAAATACCTTCTTTAAAATATCCTGAAGAATACTTTAAGTAATCCACATAAAACACTGGAATAGAAATTCCAATCACAGTTATCATAGTTACAGATATTTCTTTAATCCAAAATAATTTTCGATTTAGGAAAGAGTGAAAAACTATAAAATGAATTCCACAAAGAATAGCTACCCCCATCCCCCAAAACAGAAAAGATAACTCCCATTCATTCCATCCTATTATCAGCCAGAAGAGTATCCCTAAGGCCGAAAGAGAAATAGCAATCATATAAGTTAAGGCGTGGGAATGACGAAAGGATAATTTCCAATCCCAGAGATGATCAATATTATAAATCATCACCATTGAAAAAAACATGAGAATGGACACCAAGAAATAATACTCATACCTAGATACATCTTGGTTGTCCCAAATGAAGAATCCAGTTAAACGCAAAAATTGATATTGAAGTGCTAAGGCAGAAAAAGCAGTAAGAAGAAAATAGTTATCTAACTTCCGTAAAATATTAAACACTTTTTAAACTTATGAAAAATCCGCTAATTATCTGAAATATTTTTCAAGATCACTCGTTCATCTTTTCTTCCATTCAGTGTTAAATAAGCTTTTATGGTAATATCAGGACGGATCATTTCAGCAACCGAGCAATATTTAGTTAGAGAAAGTGAAACTGCTCGATGGAAAACGTCGGGCAAGACTTCCTCACTTTCCATTGAAAAATACATACTGATCTCTGTAAAATATTTCGGAACTTCATCTCTCCTCTTCCCCTCTACCCTTACCTGATAGCCATGATAGGGCTTACGAGACTTATTTAGTATCAAAATAATATCAATACTGGTACAGGAAACCAAAGAAGCCAGAAACAACTCCATCGGACGAAAACCTTGATCCCCACCTCCAACTGCAGACGAGGCATCAGTAGTAATACTATATCCACTATTTCCATGAGTTGTAAATTTCAATCCATGATCATGGGTTAATGTAATATCCATTATTAATCCCCAAAGTAATTCATAGACAAGTAACGGTCACCCCGGTCACAAATCACAAAAACCACCTTGCCTTTATCGATTGTTTTACAGAAATTTGATGCTACATGAGCTGCCCCTCCCGAACTCAATCCCGCAAACACCCCTTCTTCCCAAGCTAATCGTTTCATCATAGTAATGGCTTCTTCTTCAGAAACATCGATAATGCGACTGACTCTCTCGGGTTGATAAATTTTAGGAAGATATTCCTTAGGCCAACGTCTAATACCAGGAATACAAGAACCATCGGTAGGTTGACAGCCTATAATCTCAATATCTGGATTTTTCTCTTTAAGATACTTTGAAACCCCCATGATCGTCCCAGTGGTACCCATTGCTGATACAAAATGGGTAATCTCACCATCGGTATCATCCCAAAGTTCAGGACCAGTTGTCTCATAATGAGCTCTAACGTTATTGGGATTAGAAAATTGATCAATCATCAAATAACCATGTTTCCTGACCCTATCATGAGTATAGTCAATAGCTCCTGGCATCCCCTTCTCGGCTGGAGTTAAAATAACATGAGCACCATATGCTTGCATAGTCTTAACCCTCTCTTTAGAAAGATTTTCTGGCATAACCAGCTCAAGCGGAATTCCTGCCACTTTAGCAATCATGGCTAAAGCTATACCGGTATTACCAGCGGTTACTTCAATGATTTTCCTATCTTTATTTGGCTTATGCTTCTTGATGATATCCGTAATCATATAATAAGCCGCACGATCTTTAACACTTCCAGCGGGATTATTTCCTTCTAACTTGCCATAAAGCTCCACACTAGGATTAGGATTGATCTTGTCTAAACGGATGAGAGGAGTATTGGCAATCAATGAATATAAATCAAAACTCTTCATACTATTAATTTAACATGTTTTCTTAAAAAATAGAAACAAAATTCTATATTGTCTATAGAAATTATATGATAAATTAAGTAGTGTAGTCTGAATTAAATTTTACATACTCTACACTTAAATCACTTCCCCAGAATGTCTTAGAAACTTTACCGTTCCCTAATTTGATCTCTAAAACTACCTTTTTTTCAGTAAAATGATGTTTTAACTTACGGCTTACTTCCAATGTATATTTTGATTTAAAGTCTCCATCTGTTTTATTTAGGAGGATCTTTTCTTTTTGCCCATCCTTTTCAAAAATGGAATAAATGCGCACCTTTTTAGGATCAAAATCCCAATGACGATCCACCTTTCCAATAGCCATAATTAATCGACCCCAATTTGGATCTGCTCCATACACCGCTGTCTTAACTAGAGGAGAGTTGAGAACTGACTTAGCTATCACTTCGGCTAATCCTTTGCTCCTCGATTTAGTTATACGGAGCTCAATCATTTTATGGGCACCTTCTCCATCAGCAACAATGAGTTGGGCCAAATAGGTAGCTAACTCTTCTAATGATTGATGAAAATTTTCTATAAACATTTTTTTTTTCATTCCAGTCTTATTTTTTGGGAAACCCGATAAACCATTGGCTATAATTACCGCGGTATCACTGGTAGACATATCCCCATCTACGGTTATGGCATTGAAAGAATGATCCACCACCCTTCGAAAAATTCTCCTAAGAGAAGGGAGAGAAATATGGGCATCGGTAAGGAAATAAGCGAGCATGGTAGCCATATTGGGTTCAATCATTCCAGCCCCCTTTGCAACGCCTAAGAGAGTGGAATTTCCCACCTTTACCGCTCCCCATTTGGGATAGGTATCGGAAGTCATAATCGCCTTAGAAAAAAGCTCCAACCCCTTTCGTCCAGAAAGCAACTGGGAAGAAAGATTACGAAACCCCCTCTTAATTTTATTCATATCCAATTGTTTACCGATTATTCCAGTTGAAGAAGGAAGTATCATCTGAGGATCAATATTCAGAGACTCTCCTCCCCATTGGCACATAGTAAAAGCATTTTTCTCACCTTTTTTGCCAGTATAGACATTGGCATTCTTAGAATTCACAACCACCGCTTGAAGTCCACCCCGAATATGTTTTTTTCCCACTAAGACCGGGGCTCCAGGAAAACGATTTTGGGTGAAAACTGCATCTGCGGTTGCAGGCTTCTGAGAATAAATTACACCAAAATCAAGGGAATTGTCTTTGATGCCAATATTTCCACCCCAGAAGGAAAAACCTTTGAGATCGAAATCGATATGAAATTTCTTAGGATTTAAAATATATTGCATTTATAGTTTACTTAAATTTTTTATCCGAGGATAAAGAGTAGGTTCGCCCGGAGGGCGTTTCTTCCAACGAGGATGCATCCATAGATGCCTCTCCGGATCCTGTGAAATTACTTCCTCAAAATAATCATGAATTTTTTTAAGAAGAGATTCTTCATTGTTGAGATTTTCACCTAATATCTCCGGAGAATATTCTAATTCATAAATACCATTACGATAACCTGCATGGCAACAGATGACCGCAGCATTGGTTTTTTTTCTTAAATAATCAACCCCTTTAAAGGTGGATGCAGAAACTCCAAAAAAAGGAACAAATATACCACCTACCGCTACATTTTGATCCATGAGGAGGAAGAGAATTTCTCCACGTTTCAAAGCATAGAGTCCTTTTTTTAAAGCCCAATGATTACGAATAATTACTTTCAATGACAAGTGATTAAGAATCAAATAAGCTACTTCACCTATAAGGGCATTATCGATTCGTCTAATAATAAAATTCACATGACGATGATTACCTAAACCAACATAGAATGCAGGAAAAAGAAAACGAGAGTAATGGGGTGCAACTAAAATTACCCCCTTTCCTTTCATAAGAGCTGTTTCCAAATAATGATAACCCTTTACCCGTACTCTCCCTAATACCTTTTCTCTAGTAAGAGAGGCAATCTCCAATAACCAAATAATAGAATCTAACGAGTGAAGAAGAGAACGTTGGGCGAGCCACTTCCGTTTTTTGGGAGAGTATCGACCTTTAAATGCAATCTCTAAATTGGTCTCTATAACTCGACGATAAGAAGGCATGAAATAATAAATAACAAAACTAAGACATCTTTTTATTAGAGATAGCAGCCTTTCGGGGATAAAGCTAAATAGTGAAAACATGACAATGATGAAGGTTCCTTCCACTTGCCCCCACAAATGTTTTCTCCCCACGGATTGGGGATACGTAGATCGATATTTTTCTGTAGTAAAAGCCTTTAGATAGTCATACCCAGTTAAACGTAGGCTGATAACAAAAACTGGGGCTATAAACCAAGCTATAAGCCGATTAAGCATCAAAGGCTAAAGATCATCAAAAACAGAATTGATAAGCTTCTGACGTTGATCCTCTATCAAGGAACTGGGGAGGGCTTCATTCCAGCCTTCTTTATTGAGATAAACTACTGTTTGATTTCTGTAAAGCTCTAAGGATCGAGTTGCATCTTTCCAAGTTACCCGAATATAACTGTTTTCTTGAGGGGGACCATAAAGTTCAAAAAGTTGATTATAAATTTTAAGGAAACTAAAATAACGAGGATTCATTTTAAGACGAAGTAAATAAAGACGGCGATTATTATTGAATTGAAACTGAACTATACTAAAGAAATCGTTTTTGTAAGACTCCAAATAAAATACACGATCAGGACTGATTTCTTCCTCCTGAGGACGTAGTACCATCCAAGGATAGTCATTACTCAAAACCGTTAACACTTCTTGATAGCTAAGCCCCAGTTTCAATTTTCCCCATCCTTCAATAGGTTTCTTAATAATTGGCTCTGACTCCTTTGTCTTTTCCCAAGGTTCAACTCCAATGTTAATATTAGTATTTGAATCACCATCAAAATTTTTTAGTAATCTCTCAACATCAGCTTGAGTGTAATTCTTTATTTCTGGTGGAGGGAGTTGGTCAACTTTCATTCCATTATTAGTTAAATCGAACATAAGTTCGTTTTCTAAGCCATCATTTAAAGATGATGGTGTTACAGGTTTAAAGTTATTCAAAGTTGGATCTACTGTGTTGGTGGCTGTATTGATAAAAGAAAAAAAAGGAAATACCAATCCTATGAACATAAAACTTGGCAAAAAAAATAAAACTTTGGAAATGATTATCTTTACCATGATAATAAAAACATCTTTATAATATTAACGGCATAGCCTTTCTTAATTGAAATAGAAATGACCCATAAAAGATGTTACCATTAAAGTTATAGAAGATTATTTTCAGCAAAACTAAACATTTTTTTTTCATTATTACTCAAGATAAGATGATCCAATAATTGGATTCCGAAAAGTTTGCATCCTCTAGATATTTTTCGAGTAAATAGGATGTCCTTTTCACTTGGACATAGTTCACCAGAAGGGTGATTGTGAAGGACAACTATCTTCTGAGCTTCCCTTTCTAGGGCAGTTCTAAAAATCAGGCGAGGCTCTACCCAAACATGATTACTCTTTCCTAGAGCAGCATCATAAAAAGAAAGAAACCGATAATCACTATCAAGAAAAACTACTTTGAGTAGTTCTTGCTCCAAATAAATCATATTATTAAAAAGTAAGAAAATATCTTCAGGTGAACATAACCGGGGCCGCCGATCGGGAGGTTCTTGGCGAATAACCTCAACAACTTCCAAAAGACAAGAAATCACACTTTTAATTTGCTGGGGAAGTCTTTGAAAATAAATACATTCCCTATCATCACTGTCTTTCCCATAACCCTTGTCTAAATCAAAAAGAATTTTCTCAATCACCTCTTTGGAAACTTGGCATTTTCCTGTTTCAACTACCTGCATTAACAATTTTAGAGCTGGCTCACGCCAACCTTTATAAATATTTGCTTGATTACGACTATTCTTCTCAACTGCTGTAAACTCTTTCATGGTTTAAAACATTACTTACTCATTTCAAAATAAAAAAATTATTCTTCGGAGTTATTCTTTTTTACACTTTCTTCTAGCTGATCAACTTGATTGCCTGATGCTGCGGCTCTAACTTCTTCTTCTATAGTCTTAAAAAGATCAGGATTTTCCTTCAAAAAATTTTTGGCATTCTCCACCCCCTGTCCAATTCTTTCGTCTTTATATGAAAACCAAGTTCCAGATTTATTAATAACCTCATATTGAATAGCCAAATTCAAAATCTCCATTTCATGGGAAATTCCCTCACCATAATAAATAACCAGTTCTGCAGATTTAAAAGGTGGTGCTACTTTATTTTTGACTACTTTTATTTTAACTCTAGAACCGATCATTTCATCTGCTTTTTTGAGGGTCTCAGCTTTTCGAATATCCATTCTTATCGAAGCATAGAATTTAAGAGCATTTCCCCCAGTAGTGGTTTCCGGATTTCCAAAAAAAACGCCGATCTTCATTCTAAGTTGATTGATAAAAATAATAGTAGTATTATATTTGGACAAACTTCCAGTAATTTTTCTAAGAGCTTGACTCATCAAACGAGCCTGAAGAGCCATTTGAGCATCACCCATGTTCCCTTCAATTTCGGCTTTTGGTACCAGGGCAGCTACACTATCCACTACAATCATCCCAACTGATTTAGAATTGATAAGAGCATCAACCACTTCCAAAGCCTGCTCTCCATTACTGGGCTGTGAGATATAGAGATTATCAACATCCACTCCAATATTTCTTGCATACTTAACATCAAGAGCATGCTCTGCATCAACAAAAGCACAAAGTTCTCCTTTTTTTTGGGTTTCAGCAATAGCATGGAGGGCGACCGTAGTTTTTCCAGATGACTCCGGACCATAAATCTCGACTATCCGCCCTTTGGGATAACCCCCTATTCCTAAAGCTAAGTCTAAAGCCAAAGACCCGGAAGGGGTAGCCTCTACCTCAGCATAGGTAGATTCTCCCATTCTCATAATGATACCTTTACCAAAGTCTTTTTCTAATTTTTTAATAGTATTATCCAATTCTTTCAGTTTTTCACTTTTATCATTCATTTTTTTTCCTTTATTTAAATTCAGTTTAATTTTTCTAAGTTCCTTATTTAGAGTATTTCTTTTAAAGCAAAAGTTAGATTGGGACATTTAAAAACATAACCAGCATTCATTAGTTTTTCTGGATATACTCGGTCACCCTTGAGAACAAGGTCTGATCTATCTCCTAAAATTTTCTTGACAAATAAACCTGGAATTCGCATTAAAACCGGTCGCCTTAAATGTTTTCCTATCTCAACTGAAAATTGGCGAAATGATAAGGACTGAGGAGCTGTAACATTGACTGGACCCTCTATCTCCATATGATGGATTATAAAATTAATAATAGCAGGGATTTCTGATAAAGCTATCCAGGAAACTATTTGTTCTCCTCTCCCAACCACTGTTCCCATGAACCACTTGGTAGCACTAACAATATTAGGAAGAGCACCTCCACCCATTCCTAAAACTAATCCAAAGCGAAGTTGAGCACTCCGACACCGAACACCAGTCTGTAGCAAAGTCTTTCTCTCATTTTCTGCAAAACAGGCCGCTCTTTCCCATTCCTCTGTTAAGTCACTTAAAAAACCATTTCCTTTTTCTGAAGCCTCAGTTTTAATATCATGATCCTCTGGGACATGGTATTCACTTTCTTTATTGTAGTAACCAATTGCGGAGGCATTTAAAAATAAAATGTCACTCATTCCGGAGCCTACTTTCTTTTTATTCTCTTCAGCGATAGCTTTAATCCATCTATTTTTTATCATTCGTGTAGTCATCACCCGGCTATCCCATAATTCCTTTTTTCGAGATTCAGTCCATGCTTTTTCAATAATATTAGCTCCTGAAAAATTGATAACCACATCAGTTTTAGCTAGAAACTGATCCAGTTCTGGAGAGTTCAACTTCACAGCTTTTCCACTAAATCCAGAACGTGAATTCCTCTCTACTACTATGACCCGATAGCCAGTTAATGCTGACAAATGACGACAAACTTCTTGACCAATAAATCCGGAAGCTCCAAAGACAGTTATAGAAATTTCTTTTTTTTTCATCTTTTGTTTGTTCTATTTATAAATACAAATCTATGACCATTAATTATGATTTTTTTTTGGCTTTCTAAAAATATGATAATGAAGAATATAAATATCAGAAGGACTGATCCCCTCCATTCTTTTCGCTTGACCAAGAGTTTGAGGTCTAACTTGATTTAGTTTTTCAATCGCTTCTTTCTTGAAACCAGGAATTCCATCATAGACGAAATCTTCAGGAATCAAAGTCTCTAGCTGCTTCTTAATCTTAGACCCAGTTTGAGTTTCTTTCACTACATATCCCTGATATTTGAAGTCAGCTCCAACCCCAGCGATAAGATATTTGGGATATTTCGGAAACAAAGCAACAACCTCATCCACCAAAGTTAAAAAGGGAATATCACCACGAGTAAAAAGATAATCGATATAACCTGCTCGAGGGTTCATTCCCGGGTTATAGAGAGAGCGTTTTAACTCCATTTCTAAACGAGATAAAACTAATTGGGGTAGTCGGGTCTTTTGAAAAAGGATACTAAGCATCTTCTTCTTTTTGATTTTCTCTTCCACTATGCTCATCTTCGCTTTGGAAATAAGTTCCAATTTATAACCCTTAGAAGAAAGACGTTCATCAGCATTATCAAAGCGAAGGGAAAGACGATTCTCAGAGCGGGCCGTAAACATACGATAAGGCTCATTAACTCCTTTCAAAACTAGATCATCAATCATGACCCCGATATAGCTTTCTTCACGAGAAAGAATAAAAGGCATTTTTCCATCAAGCTTCATTGCTGCATTGACCCCAGCTACTAACCCTTGACCAGCAGCCTCCTCATAACCCGAAGTTCCATTAATTTGTCCTGCAAAATAGAGGTTCTCTACTAGTTTACTTTCCAAAGTTAGCTGTAGGTGAATAGGATTAATATAATCATACTCTACTGCATAGCCAGGTTTTATAATTTCTACATTTTCTAAACCAGGAACGCTGCGGATCATCTCATCTTGAACATCTTCAGGCATACTGGAAGAAAGTCCATTGACATAATATTCGGGAGTATTGAGGCTTTCCGGTTCCAAATATAGTTGATGACGATCATTATGAGAGAAACGAATAACTTTGTCTTCAATAGATGGGCAATAACGGGGCCCCACCCCTTCAATTACCCCAGAGTAAAGAGGAGATCGATGTTGATTCTTACGAATGATCTCATGAGTACGGTCATTAGTATAAGTAATATAACAAGAAACGCGAGGGTTCTGATTTAATGTAATGTCATCGGAAAAACTAAGTTCAGAATCAAGGTCTCCTCTCTCCTCTTTCATTTTAGAAAAATTAATACTATTGCAATGCACCCTTGGCGGGGTACCGGTCTTAAGGCGCTTCAGTTCAAATCCAAAGTTCATTAAAGACTTCGAAAGTTTCTGGGAGCTAAGCTCTCCGATTCTTCCTCCCATAGTTTGATAGTTACCAATATAAATTTTCCCACCCAGAAAAGTTCCAGTGGAAAGGATTACCGCCTGAGCACGGTAATACGTCTCCCTTTCTCCAATCACCCCGATTACTTTTTTTTCATCTAAAAGTAGTGAATCGGCACGATCTTGAATAACCGATAAATTTTGCTGACGGAAAGCTACTTCAGAGGCATTCTTTGAATAAAGATATTTGTCAATCTGAGATCGAAGAGACCATACCGCCATACCTTTGGATCGATTAAGGACTTTATATTGAATTGAAGAAAGATCGGTAAGTTTGGCCATCTCCCCACCCAAGGCATGAACCTCTTTTACAATATGGCTCTTACCCACTCCACCAATGGAGGGATTACAAGAGATATAAACAATATGATCGGTATTAAGAGTGATGAGGGCAGTTTTCTTTCCCAGTCGAGCAGAAGCAAGAGAAGCTTCCAGTCCCGCATGACCTGCCCCGATTACGATAATATCAAATTCTTTGGTAACCACTATCTCTTGTAATTGTAACATCGTCTCCTATTTACCGATACAGAAACGACTGAAGAGAAGGTCATAAATCTCCTCCGGTCCTGACTCCAAAGAGAGTTCTTTTAAATCACGATTGAGATAACGAAAATCTTCAACTACAATCTCTTCATCTTCCATAGTATCAATTTTATCGCGGATATTTAGTAATTTAGTTAATATTCGATCAACAAGATCACCTTGCCGTTGATTTAATAGAGCCGGACTCTCATAGTCAACTCGGTAATTTTGAGTAATCCATTCCAAAAATAGATCCTCAATTTGTTTTCGAGAACTATAGTAATCTTTAAGAAGGCTAAATTGTGCCTGAATTGGTGGATTTAACTCTGGAAAATTATCAGTTAATGATTTTTTGATTTTCTTTACATCCTCTTTAGGAATAACATCTAACTTATTAAGAAATACCCATAAATGGTTATGAAGATTATGAGAATATTGTTTGCGAACACTATTCAAGATTTTTTTTCCAGTATTGCTTTGAACAAATTCTTGATAACAATCCCAATTTGCTATCAACCAAATTATCAAGTCAGCTCTAGATGCAATTTCAGGTAGTTTCTCAATTCCCATTGCTTCAATTGATTCGGGATTTTCATGAACACCAGCAGTATCATAAAACATTACTTCATAATTATTTTTTTGATCTGATATGGAGTAATGTTCACAGATATAATCCCGGGTGGTTCCCTTTTGATCTGAAACCAGAGTCCGGTCTTCCCTGAGAAGAGTATTAAATAAAGTGGATTTGCCTGAATTTGGAGAACCAACAATCACAAACCGAAAACCTTCAGCCAACTTACGACCAACATTATAGTTACGGTGGATCTCTTGGAAATATGTGATTATATCATCAATGCTTCTACGGTATTTGAGATAACGAGATTTTTTGTCTTCAGTGATCTCTGGAATATCTTCTTCAGGAAATTCAATCACTGACTCTAGCTCAGCCTGAATGCCAACCAAAGAATTTTTAAGGTCAACAAATCGAAAACTAATTTTTTTCTCTAATACCTGTAGAGCATTTTGTTTTTGAAATTCACTTTGCGAATGAATAAGCCCATCAATAGCTTCGGCTTGCTCTAATCCAATTTTTCCATTAAGAAAGGCCCGATAAGTGAACTCACCTGGTTCTGCTAACCGAAATCCCTCAGACTGAGCTAATTTTAAAATTTCATCGACAATCAGAAGAGAGCCATGGGTATGAATTTCAGCCATATCTTCACCGGTGTAAGACCTGGGAGCTTTCAAAAAAAAACAGATAATTGAGTCAATTACTTCAACTTTTTGAGTACGGTAAAAACACCTATGATAGACCCGTCTCGGATCCACTTGAAATAGTCCGGTATGTCTTTTAAGGAAAGGAAGACAAAACTCCCCAGACATCCGAATCACATGGAGGGCCGAAGTGACACGAGGAGTAGAAAGCTGGATTATACTACGATCATCCATCAATGACCGTTAAACTCAAAAAATTATCAATAGTCCTGATTCATCATCTCCTTATTTTCCACATAAGATATCTTGATATTTTTCATCTTACCCTCCCCTTTAGATTCTGAAATCAAGTTTCTATATTTCTGTATCTCCATATGAACAATCCTACGTTTGTAAGAATTAAGGGACTTGAGAACTATCTGTCGCTTATTTTTAAGTACAATATCCACCTGACTTTGAATCCATTTTAAAAGTGAGTTATTTTTAATTTGAGAATATTTGTCGACACTCACCACTATTTTAAAACGATTGTTATGCTTACGAAGGAGAGCATTAACTAATGTTTGTAATGCTTGAAGATGACTTCCATTTTTTCCAATGATATGATTGATATTTTTAGAGTTGATTGTTAGTCGATAACGACTGGTTTCTTCTAAATCCACATTTACTGTTGCTTCTCGGTCCATATACCCAACCATCACTTTGATACTGTTAAGAAGATCCTCAATTTCACTTTGTTCCTTGTAATAAATCCTTACCTTGGCTTCAGTCTTTTTTCCTAAACCAAATACTCCTCTTTTTCCCTCATGAAGTACTTCGACCTTAACATCCTTTTCATTTAACTGCAGTTCTCTTAGGCCAATGCGAGTAGCTTCTTCTACGCTTTCCCCTTGGAAATCAATATATAACATTTTACACCTCCATATATATTATGAATTTTTTTTTCTTCTCTTTTTAACCAATAAAGTTTGCCCAACTGTAAATAGGTTTTGGGCAGTCCAATATAGTAACAATGCACTGGACATACTCCAGGAAATGAAGAAGAAGAAAAACGGCATCATATATTTCATCATCTTCATCTGCATTTGATTCTCCGGAGTAGTGGGTGCCTGAGGAGTAAATAAGGACTGTAATATACTCGACACCATCACTATCACGGGCAATAAATGAAAATCACTTCCTAAAAATGGTAAGTCGAATCCAAACTGAAATAGTTTATCCGGTGAGGAGAGATCTTCAATCCACAAAAAAGAACTACCTTGAATCTCTACCATATTAATAAATAAAGAGTAAAGAGAAATAAACACCGGAAGTGGAATTAACATAGGAAGACACCCACCTAAAGGATTGACTCCTTCTTTTTTATACAGAGCCATAAGTTCCTGATTCATTTTCTGTGGTTTGTTTTTAAAATTTTCTCGAATCGATTTGATTTTTGGAGATAATTCCTGCATCCTTTGCATAGAATTCATACTCTTCTGTTGCAATGGGAAAACTGCTATCTTAAGAAGAAAAGTCATAATCAATATCGACCAACCGTAATTAAAAACAAAACCATTAATAGACTCAATGACCCAGTACATGATACTGGAAATGATTCTCATAAAACCGAACTGATGGAAAAGATTAAAAAAGTACTCTCCATCACTATCATAAAAACTATCTAAAAGATTGCGACTTTTGGGAAGATAATAAAATTCATAATCATGAGCTCCTCCTTGATAATGGGCAGAGACACCAGAAACATTAAACACATTCTCGTCAACGTTTTTTTGCATGAAAAAACTCTGTTCAACAATTGTCATTGGTTTCAGTATTCGGGCATAAAAACGATTATCCAAGGAAACCCAATCAAAAGGAGGAGATGCCCATTCGATCTCTGGTGGAGAACTAAAAAAACCCAAAACTCCCTTTGAAAGAGGAGTGGTTATAGAGTCACCAACATTGTAAGAAAGATTAACAATATTGTAAAAACTATTTTCATTTTTGACCTCTGTCAATCCCGATCCATTGACTAAATAATAATTAAGATTTGGTAAATCAGGAAAACTAAGACTCATCTTAACCCGATACTCACTTAATGAAAATTTCTTGATAACCCGAGAGACCGGTCCCCCCACTGATTGAAGACCACCTTCTAAAACCAATTCACTTTCAGATTGAGAGACGATCCGATAAGGTATCTTTTTAGGTATCACTCCTGGGGGCTTATCAAAAAAAATATTCCCAGTTTCAAAGCCTTCCAAACTAACCTCTTCTAACTCGGGACTCTTTTTTTCCTTAGTTCTCTTGGTAGCTTGAAATCGAATCTCAGATTCAATAATCACACCACCCAGAGAGTGAATGCCCACACGAATCGTATCATTTTCTAAATAAACTATTTCTTCCGTAAAAGGAAAAGAAGTGTTAGTATATTTTGATTCAGTTACAGTTAAAGTTGAGGGCCGGGATAACTGAGAGGACTCCGATGACTGCGACTGTGCTCCTGAGGTTGCTTGATTTGTTTCAAATCGATTTAATTCACTTTGAGAAGATGATGGAGGTGGAGGTTGGAAATAAAATGTCCAAATAAGAAGAATGCCCATTGATAAGAAAATAGCCAAGGAATAGCGAAAACGATCACCACTTTTTGAATTATCATCAAACATTTAACAAACCCTATTAAACGACTTACTGTTATTAAATTAATCAGTAGTCAATGGTTTGTAAAGCGTAAAGAATCAGGGCACTTCATCAACCCTTGATTGAGCGAAGGGATGACAAGAAAGAAATCTTTTAATGGTAAGCAAAAACCCCTTAATGATTCCATACTTCTCGAATGCCTCAACAGCATACTGAGAGCAAGTAGGCAAATAACGACAACTGGGCAGAGTTAGGGGTGAGAGTAGCTTTTGATAAATCTTTATCAAAAAAACAAAACAACTAATCAACAAGCGGCTTGAGAACCTTGACAACACTTTGTCTTTCATTTTCAAAATCAAGTTGATGCTTATACAAAACCACTCCCAAAACGAGGTACTTTTTCTTAAAATTCAAACCGTTTAGTATAACCCTAAGCCTCCGCTTATAAAAATTTCTAATTACAGCATTACCTACTCTTTTCTTTACAGTTACTTTACAAACATTCCGGTCAAAATCTTTAATGTAGAAAACATGAAATCTAGAAGAAAGAACTCTACTTTTTTTTATAAATAAGGATCGATAGTCTCTTTGTAATACTCTACTCATCCGAAGAAGATAACCTTATCCTCCCCTTACGACGACGTGCATTCAGGATTTTCCTTCCTTCTTTGGTACTCATCCTTTTCCTAAATCCACACTTTCGTGCTCTTTTTATTTTACTGGGTTGATAAGTTCGTTTCACGTCAATACATCAAATAAATTTGACTAGCTTACTAATTTTACCATAATACTGCAAAGTTGTCAATCATTTAAATATTATTTAGCTAATTTTTCTTTAAATTGAGCCAAAAATTTTCTTCCGATATAAAAACTTTCTTCCATATCTTCTTCATTTCCTTCATAGGTCACTTTAGCTTTACTTCTTTTGGTCTCATTTTCAAAGATAAGTTGCTCGAAAAAATTAAGATTAATTACGATACTTTTACTGATTTGAATAAAATTACTGGGCAAACCTTGTAATATCTCTCCCAAAGTAGATCTAGTTTCGTAAAATCTCTTGACTGTTTGAATAAGGACAGTATTTAAATTCACTTCTAAATAAACAATTTCATCAAAACGGATGCGGGTCAATACTCGATTGCTTTTAAGAAGAAGATACTCTCTTGTTTCTTGGCTATTTTTAGGCTCACTGAAAGAATCGTTTGAGCGATTCATATTGTCTGTGCTTTTTCCATCAATATATTTTTCCTTTTCGATGAATGTATTATTATCTTCAGTTTTTTGTGATTCTTGCGATTCTATAGATGCTTTTGCTATTTTCGAATCCTCAAAGATAATCACAGATGTATTCGTGTAGTAAAAAAATAATAAAAAAGTATTAGCAAAAAGTGTAATTCCAAAAATTTTTGAAAAAAGAATAAAGAAATCACCATTTATCACCCACAGCCAATAATTAAAAGCGATGCCTAAATAGGTGGCAATGAGAGGAACGATAACATAGGAAAGAGAAAGCAAGAATATAACTTGGAATTTATAAATACGGTGATATTTTATTAATAGCAATGCCTTAACAGTGTAATAACCCAATAAAGTATCAGCAATGAAAACAAATACGGTAATCGTTATAGTCGAAGCCCATTTATTATTTTGGATAACAAAAATATTTGAAAAAATTAAAACAGCCAGAGCAAAAACAATAAAAGGAAGATTAAAAAAATGGGATTTAAATCTATGTTTTACTCGTGATTTTGACATCAAAGCCATGTAATATAACTATATCATTAACTTAGCTCCAAAAGTTAAAATAACTTAGAACTTTTTTATCTAAATAAATTTATCATGTTAAATTATCTCTTTTAGGTAAGTGGGAGAAATATTTTTATAATATTACCTTTTTAGGAAAAATCTTTCAAGCTATCTGAAGGTTAATTGTGACATATGAATTACTTGATGTTCTCTTCGATTCGGTTCGGTTCGGGAATAATTATTTTATAAACCAAACCCAAACCAGATAACCCATAATCCCTCATATGGGAATAGCTTGAAAATGTTAAAAGGAATACTCTTATTGTTTGATTTAAAAAAAAATTTAACATAAACTGTAAAAATAGTTTAATGGATAATCTCTCCTTTATTTTTATTATTTCTTTTCAACTTTTATCTAATCTAAATTGTCTTTCATCACAATTAAAAAGAGGTTTATCGCTTATTTATCTTTAATATCTTTATCCCTATATATTTAGCCAATAAATATTATAATATTATTAAAATCAATAATTTGACTAACAGTGACGAATCAAAAACAATCATTGTTAATTTTTTAATAAAAGGTTAAATCATAATGAATAAAACTATAAAACTAATGATAACTATGGCAGCCCTATTTGTGGCAATGACCTTCCCAGTGGATATAAGTTTTGAGTTCAATAATCTTGAAAAAGTATCTGGAAAAATTTATCTATCTGTGATTAACGATCCAGAAATTTGGAACATGAAAACACAAGAGCCACCTGAAAAAGGCATAGAATTTAAGGCCGCGGTGATGGTAGGGAGTAAGAACATGAATATCATCATAAGTGGGTTAAAGCCGGGAATATATGCTGCTCAAATTTTTCACGATTTGAATGAAAATGGCAAACTCGATACCAATGCCTTAGGAATACCAAAAGAACCTTATGGATTCTCTAATAATAAGAAAGGTATCTTCGGTAAGCCCAAATTCAAGAAAGTTAGTTTCATGGTAAAAGACAAAGATATCGTTCAAAAAATCAAATTCTTCTAAAACTTATTTATCAAGAAGAACACTATGAATACCTCTGAACTGGTCATTGCCAAAGGTCTCCATAAATTTTATGGTAAGGGAGAAACCGAAGTAAAAGCACTCAATGGAGTAGATATTAATATCGCCGAAGGTATCTTCACTGTTTTTATCGGACCTTCCGGATGTGGAAAGACCACTTTAATGAATATGATAGGAGCCATCGACACTCCTACTTCAGGGGAAGTTTTTATCTCGGGCACCGATATTCTCAAATTGCAAGATAACGAAGCTGCTATGTTTCGCACTCAGAATATTGGGTTTATTTTTCAATCTTATAACTTGATCCCAGTACTGAATGCCTTCGATAATGTGGCCTACCCCCTCCTTCTCAACCGCACCCCTCATTCTCAAGTAAAAAAAGTAGTCAACGATATACTGAATGCAATAGGAATTGGACATCTCTCTCAAAAGAAGCCCTCTCAGCTATCTGGAGGACAACAACAGCGAGTAGCCATTGCCCGAGCCTTGGTCAATAAACCCAATTTAATAATCGCCGATGAGCCTACCGCTAATCTCGACTCCAAAACCTCTCTCATGATTTTAGAGTTAATGAAAACCCTTTCCAAGCAATCACGTACCACTTTTATTTTTTCTACCCATCATGATTTGGTGATGGATTATGCTGACTGCATTTATCGAATGCAGGACGGAAAGATTATTGACAAAGAGAACAAATGAAAATAATTACCTATAACCTATTATTCTATTTTATATTAGGATGGACTCTATTTTCATGTACTGAAAGTGAGAAATTACTCCAATTGCGGGAAGAAATAGCCCAAGCAGAGAGAACCAATGCGGCTTTAGTGAAAAAATCTAAGGCTAACGGCTATAAAGTTAACCAAGAGCTGCAAAGAAGTCTAGAAGCCCATGCAGCTCTTGTCTTGAGTTATTTCCAAGATGAGGGAGAAGTCAATTTAGAAATGACTGACAAGCTGATTGAATATATGGAATATTATCAGGAGAACTCCGATTATTTAAAAACTGATCCCAGCTATCAGTCCTATCTTCCCATGATCTATGGTATCCAATCTTCTCTTTATAGTAAAAGTGGGGATCGCACTTTGGCAATAGAAAACGCTAAACAATCCTTGCGAGGATTTGAAGAATTGATTGAAGATTTTCCCGATGATCCGATGATCAACATTTATTATGCTATCATTCTCGGGTCCGTCCCTAAAATTTTTAAAGCCGACAAAAAAGCCTTAAAGTATCATCTTCAAGTAGATAAAATATTAGTGGATAATAGTTGGGAAGATAATGTTCCCAGCAGTCTACGGAAGAGACTTTATCAGAAAGTCATAGAATTATTAGAGAAAATCGAAACCGAATCCAATTCAGGAATAAAAAAAGAATATTTTAAAAACAAATTAGCAAATTTAAAAAAAATTTCGGGATGATCCTATGAATACGTATATCAATTTCAATTCCTTTATCACTTTTATCTTTGCATTAGCTTCTGCCAATATAATTTACCTTACTATAAAAGAAAAGGAAACCCTATCTTTTGCAATAAAAAATCTTTACCGTAACCTAAGGCGTACCCTTCTTACCATGGCCGCTATAATTACTGCTGCGGTATCTCTTATTGCGGTAGAAACCTATATTGAAAACAAATATTGGGGGCTTCGAGAGAGTACCATCCGCAGTGAACTCGGACATATCCAAATTCAGGTACCGGAATTTGAAACCAAAGGAAAAAGCGATCCCACTCAATACATCATCAATGACTATGTAGAAATTATTCGCCTTCTTCAGGAAGATGAAATATTAAAGCCTCTTATCAAGAAAACCTCAACTGAGCTTCGTTTCAGTGGTTTGGTCATGGGTAAAGGAAACAGTAGTGTCAACTTCCTAGGAAGGGGAGTAGAACCCAATAAAGAGGTATTCCTTTCCTCCTTCGACTTCTATACCGATGGTAAAGAGCTTAGCACACGTCGTCCAAATTCCATTGTGATTGGAGAAGGGTTAGCGACCTTTCTTGGAATCGGAGTCGGGGAATATGCTACCCTATTATCAGTCACTGCCGCTGGGAGCATTGATGTGGCAGATGCTCAGATCCGGGGGATCTATCAACCTCTTTCTTCAGAATTAAGTCGAGTTGCTCTCAAGTCCCCTATTGACTTTGCTAAAAATTTAATGGGAGTGGAAGGGGTTAACAAAATCTTAATCCTCCTCCACCATACAGAGGACACTAAAACAGCTGCCTCTCGAATCCGAGAGATCTTGCAGTCTCAGAATCGTAATTTAACTATCTATATCTGGGAAGACCTGGCTGAATTCTATAGTTCCGTGAGAAGCCTCTATGGAAATTTTTTCACCTTTTTCCGAGTCATCGTCTCCGGTGTGATTTTTTTCTTGATTATGAACACCATGACCATGAGTATTTTCGAAAGATTTAACGAGATCGGAACCCTTCGAGCCATCGGCTTCACCCGAAGAAGGATTATTAACCTCTTCACTACCGAGGCCTATTTACTAGGAATGTTTAGTAGCTTCATTGGACTTGGAATTGGACTTACCCTCTGTTACTTCATTACTTCCTTGGACATCATGGAACCTCCCCCTCCGGGAATGAATACGGAGGTACCGTTTTCTTTCTACTTCCACAATAATTATACGATGCTATTTCAAACTGTGATTCTTTTAACTATTATCTCCTGGGTGAGTAGCTTCTCTCCTACCTTTAAGTCATTGAAGAGCAAGATTGTTGACTGCCTTCGTCATCATTAAATGAAATAATAAAAGAAAGGGGTTCAAATGAAAAAATTATTTAAAAATGTAACTTACAAGCTGGTATATAAATTAAACCATAAGCCATTTTATCTTTATTTGATTATCCTCTTGATTTTACCCTCGACGGTAATAGGTGAAGAAAAAAAACCAATTGAGATATTGGAAGAAGCAGACAGTCACCGAGGTATCCAGCATAAGTCTTTTTCTATGAAGATGAGAGTAAATTCTATGATTGCAGGAAAGTCTCGAGAACAAATAGAACTCAACGTTTATGTAGATAATGAAAGCATCCCAGATAAATGGAAGACCTTGGTAAGAATAACAGCCCCCGTCAAACGTAAAGGACAGATCAACCTTTTAGAAAACGACCGAATGTGGTTTTTTAAACCGGGAACTCGTCGTCCAATCAGAATATCTCCCTCTCAAAGGCTTCTGGGATCAGCTTCGACGGGAGATGTAGCTTCATTTAATTTTCGAGAATACTATGATATAAAATCCGTCTCAAATGTCAAGGTAGGGAAAACAGATGCTTACTTCTTTGATCTAATTGCAAAACCTAATTCCGCAGCTACTTATCACAAGACTCATCTTTGGATTCAAGAAAAGACTTACTTACCTATCCAGGCAGATTTTTTTGCTAAGTCGGGCAGGAAACTTAAAACCTGTTACTATGGTAAATTCAAAAAAATTCTGGGGAAAAAAAGAGTAACCGAAATAGTTATCGTGGATAGTTTAAGGCCGAACAATATCACTAAAATTCATACCTTGAGTATGAAAATTAAGTCATTACCTCAAAGTTACTATAAACCAGATCAATTGACAGAGATAAGTTTTTAAAAATTGAGAAAAAATCTTTTTTATTTTTTTGTCGGATTAGGACTGTCCTTTCCTTTTATAACTTATCCTCAAGAAGATAGCAGTAATACAGATAGTACGGGGGTTATTCCCCATACTTTCTTGGACCCCGCCTTTCTAGGAGGAAATAAAACAACAGAAATAGATGACACTTCAAGTTCTGATATGGATAATAAGTTGACTGGTGAGGAGTCTGAAGAAGAAATTCCCTCAATAGTCTCCTTTCATCTTGATCTACTCAACCTTCCTCGATACAATCTTATCAATGACAACAATCTCTATGATCCCCGCAATAACCTTTATTTTCCAACTTTTGATGATTTTATCCAAATCCATACCGATCTTCGCTATACTTTCTGGCAACGTCGATTAGCTTTCAATTGGAGTTCTTCACTTTATTCCCTTCATGAAAAAAAAGATAGCTCAAAGTTTACTCTAAATTCTGATACAAAGTATTATCTTAATGAACTCAATTTAAAAATGACTTTAGGAGCTTTTATTTTCGGTCTAGGTAAAATCAACATCAGTGAAGGAACTGCTTTTATTAAAAATCCCACTGACTTCTTAAATAACGAACCTGATTTTTCTGAATTTAGTTCCTTTTATAAAAGTCGTCCTCTGGGCGGCTATCAGGTTCAGGTTGGGCTCCTCCTTAAAAATTGGGAATGGTACCTTGCCTATCTTCCCCTTTTAGATACGGGGAATAGTGAGTTTTCTCGTCCCTACCCTGACGAAAATCCATATTTCGGAGAAGTCTGGAGTCGACTTTCCTGGCAAGGTGAGAATTTAAAGGCAAAATTCTTTTTTTATTGGAACGGCTATATTCAAGGAGGCTTAAATCTTACTGAAACTTTGGGTGATGAGGTGGTAATCTTCTTTGATGGAGCTGCTCGGGTAATCTCATATCCAACGTTTGTCGACAATGGACTGTATTCTTTTGATCAGTTCTATAAACAGTACCGTATTGAAGAGAAATATGAATACCGAGTCCCAATAAATCTGGGAGTCACTTATACCCCAGCTAACCTCTTTACCCTAGCAGTTGAGCTCTATATCAATACAGGGGAAGAGTTGAATTATTGGGATAATCACAAGAACGACTTGAATCGTATAAAAGAGATTGCAAAAACGTTAGAGAGCTCAGATAATTCATCCATTCAACCCCTAGCATCGGAATATATAGGACTGATGAATCAGGCCTTAAACTACCATGATCCCCTGTATTTTCAGCCTTACTTTATTGGGCTCAGTCTATTTCGAAATGATGCTTTTTCGGACTACACGACCGAAATATTCAATTTTGCCAGTCGTTTGACTTATAGCCTCATCGATACCAATTTTCGATGGGAGAATCATATCGCCTGGGAAGCCCGGGAAATATTTTCCCTTGGATTATTTACCTCTTGGTACTTTGGAAAAAATGGTGGGATATTTACCTCCGTACCTCATCGTTTTTCCATTGGTATAGTAACTCAAATGAAGTTTTAATATAATGTTATTTACAACTGTGTAGTTTTTTTAGCTCTTGCTCAGTAAGCTCCCGAATATCCCCTTCCTCTAATTTTCTCCCATCTATCCCAGCAAAAGATAACCGATGAAGTGCCTTGATCTCTCCCCCCACCTTTTCTATCAATCGGCGAATTATTCGATTCTTGCCACTATGTAAACGAATAATAAGAATATTTCTTTCTTGTCCCAGATAATCAACAAAGTCAGGACGAATAAATCCATCCAGAAGGCGAATCCCATTCCGGAGTTTTTTTAAAACCTTGATGGGGAGAGTAGCGGTTAGCTCTACCTGATATTCCTTTACGATCATTTTTGATGGATGAGTAAGGGTATGGTGAAGGGTACCATCATTAGTAAAAAGAAGAATACCACTGGTATTATAGTCGAGTCGTCCCACCGGCTTAAGATGATCGCAAGAAGAGACTTTCTTCCGTAGTAAGTCCCTCACCGTCAACCGCCCTTGGGGATCAGATAGGGTAGTGACTACCTCACAGGGTTTGTTCATTATCCAATAAGATTTCTTCTCTAACGGAACAACCCATTCATCATCCAGGGTAACTCGATCACCTTCCCTTACTTGAATAGCGGGAGTATCAACCCTTACCCCATTCACTGCTACCCGCCCAGTGAAGACATATTCATCTGCATGTCGGCGGGAACATTTACCTGATGAAGCCAAATAACGGTTAAGCCTCATCGTAACTAAAAGATTTACTGATCAATAACATTAGGAAAGTTCTCACCTGATAGAAATTTACTCCAATACCGAGTGATGATCTTTACGATTTCCTCTGGTTTTTGATGGGTCGTATCTATCACCAAGTGGTAATTGTTTTTATCATACAATTTCACTCCATAAAGCTTAAAGAAACGATCTTGCTCACTCTGTCTCCGTGCCTGAATTGACCTTATAGCCTCCTCTAAGTTTTGATATTTCTCACTTTTTCGTGAAGTATCTCTCATAATACGACGAGCAGCCTCTTCTTTATCTACTTTGAGAAAAACCTTGAAGGCTTTATCAATAAAATACCAAGCTAAACGAGAGTCAAGAATAAAGTTTTCTTTTTTGTGGTTGAGCTCCCGGCTAAAATTGTCAATGGTGTCATCAATTTCCCGATTAGATTCCGCTAATCGATTGAGAGCCAGAGTGGTAACTCCCTTCTGGACAGCAATTTCCCTCTGAATGGCCCCGGTAGAGTAATATTTAAGCCTATACTTCTTCGATAAAATTTTTCCCACTACAGTTTTTCCGCTCCCAAGGTGTCCAGAGAGGGTAATCTTCTTTAGCTCTTTATTATCCATATCAACAATATTATAAAATAAGATTCAAGATAAAAAAAGTTAATCAAAGGTCTAAAATATTACTCTATTAATTATAGCTTAAAAAGGAAAAGAGGATATAAAATATAAAAAGTTCTTCTACATCACTCTGATAGGTTCGGCTTCTGGTGAGATAGCTTTCTTAATCTATATGATTTGATAGCCTGTACAAACTCATTTCCATTATTCGTTTGAATAGTGATTCCGTTTTCTAAACTGTGATAAAATTTATTACGAACCTAAATAAACTAAATAAACTAAACTGTTTAATAAAAGACGATTATTCATGAACAATGCTGGGCATAAATCCTTCATAAAAGCTTATAATAATTTGAGATAGGATTTCAAACTACTTCTTGAGATTCCATATGTATTGGCATTTATTTCTTATTCCCCTTCTGTGTTGGACTTTTTCCTGGTATATTATCAAATTTCAACTTATTACAAATAATCCTGATCCTATGATCTCCGTAGGATATCGATTTATTTTCGCTGGACTCTTCCTCTATATTATTGCCAAAATTCAGAGAAAAAAAATCTCTCTCAAAAAATCAGAACATCTCTATGTTTTGTTGATGGGAATCACTCTCTTCTCCTTTAATTATTGGTTGTTTTACCTTAGTGAAATTTATATCACTAGTGCCATCCCTGCTATCATTTTCACGACTGTCACTTTTTTTAATATTCTAAACGAAAAAATTCTTTATCGTGAATTGATTAACCGCCGCGTCCTCATCGGATCCCTTCTCGGTTTTCCAGGTGTTGTTTTAGTTTTCTACAGTGAACTCAATGATCCCAAAAGTGTGATTGTCAATATTGGTGAAGGTTATGGAGAAAAACTACTCGGGTTTGGTTTAGCAGTTTTGGGAACTATGATTGCATCCTGGGGGAACATTATCACCAAACAGAACCGTAAACTGAATATCGATATCTTATCTATGAATACCATAGGGATGCTCTACGGGGGCACTCTCATAACTATTATGGGCATTCTACTCGGGAAAAACTATCGAATTGACTGGAGTATGGAATATATTCTTTCCTTTATCTACCTTTCACTTTTTGCTTCAGTCCTAGCCTTCACTTTCTATGTAGCTTTGATCGACAAAATCGGCCCTTCAAAGTCATCATTTGTTTTCTTCTTCACTCCCATAGGAGCTACTCTCACTTCTATCATCTTTGAAAAACAACAAAGTAATAAGTTAACTTTGTTGTTAGGAACTTTACTAGTGATAATCGGTACCTATACCGCCCACAGTCAGTCCATCAAAAAACTATTGCAAAAAAAAAGTTAACTGATTATTACAAAGTCATTCTCCGTAATAGGCTCTCCACTTTGAATAGCTCTTTTCGCTTTAAATATTACACTGTTCCTCAAGAGCCCCTCCTCCCAGCTATAGTCCAATCCTGGCTTAAGATTTTTCTCACTTCTACAATAAGCGGAATTTTCTAATGAGATTAACTCTCCTTTTTCTATATCTTGCATCGCCAAAAGACTTCTTTTAGTGGTAAGATAGTCGATTGATTCTGAGGCACTAAGCTGCCTATGACCATCACCTAAGATTTTTTCCAGACTTACTCTATCAATCTCAAAAATACTCCCCCACCTTATTAAACTATCCTCATTCCCTTTTTTCCTGAATTCTCGAAACCCTGCCAAAAGTGAAGACACCCAAAAACTTTTATTATTATTTCGTAATATATCATTAGGCTTAAGGTTGCCTAATCTACTGAAATATTTATATATATGAGGCAATTGACTTATCAGTTCACGAAGTTCATTTTCATTTATAGCAACCGGACTATCGATATTATATTTCATCTCTCTCATCGTAAAGTGCTTCTCAATAACAACCGGAAGCTGCTTCATTCCTTTAATAGCGGTGAAAATAGCCGGCAACAGGTACGGGTCATTACAATGATCGGAAAGACCTGTAAGTACACCGTATTCTTTTTCAAACCACATAGTAAAGATAAGATCATAATCTGTTGGAGAAGAGGGATATTGAGTAACACAATGAAGATGCACTAAACGGTTTCTGACAAAGTGGCATTTATCAAGATACTCTAAAAGATGTTTTAAGTCTTTCTTTTTTGCTATCCCAGAGGAAAAAAACACCGGATCGGGAACATTAATAAGTTCCTGCCATAATCGATAATAATTCATTTCCGGTGAGGCCACCTTATACGCCTCCACCCCCAGAGATTTTAAATCAAGAAAACTCTTTGGACCGAAGAAAGAGCTAAGGAAAAGAATTTTCTTTTCTTGACAACGTTTTATGATACTTTGCCAAAACCTCTTATCTACTTTTTCTTCAATCTTTTTAAAATAATTAAAAAGATCAACCTTTTCAGAAGAGAGCTTCACTTCTCCACAATAGGGATGAAGTATTTCCTCCGCTATCACATATTGGAATTTTATTGCCGAAACTCCATGATAAGCGCATGTATCTACCATTGCTATTGCCACTTCTAAATTTCCTAAATGGCCAGTCCCAGCCTCGGCAATAAAAAATATTTTTCCTGAGGTTTTTTTATCTATCTCGATACCATATCTATCAACAACTGCAGGATAATCTATACTTTCTCCCATAATAACAATCAGTTCTAATTTGGACTACAATAGTTGATTCGATAAACATCTAGGCAGACACTCCCATACTTTCGATTTCGATAAGGGATAAGATGATTGGTTTTGAGTTCTTCTGGACTAAATGAGTTACTGCGATAATGACGTTCTATCATAACCCATCCATTCTTTTTTATCAATTTTGAAATACTAATTTGATTAAGAATTCGGGAATATCCATAAGTATGGTAGGGAGGATCAATGTAAACCGCATCAAAAGTAATAATTTTTCGATGAAAATATTCCAAATATCGGTGATAATCTCCTACCAATACCTGTCCAGGAACATCCCATTGATTCAAAGTTTTCTTAAGGATTTCAGCCATTCTTGGATTTTTTTCTACAAATACGACTTCCTTAGCTCCATTGGAATAGGCTTCTAAGCCTACAGCTCCAGAACCTGCAAAAAGATCAAGAAAAACCATTCCGGAAAGATAGGGGCGGAGAATGGAGATTAAAGATTCTTTAACAATGCCTTCAGTGGGCTTAATGATTTTATTGTTTGCCAAAGAAGGGAAGAAGATTTTTTTTCCTTTCAGTCGACCTGAGGCAATCCTCATCAAATATCGAGGTTGGTAACTTCCTTGGCAAAAGATGAAATAAAGTTTTTTCGAGGTTCAATATCTTCTCCCATTAATGTGGAGAACATTTGTGAGGTCATTTCCAAATCCTTCACTGTTACTTTTACCAAACTTCTGACTTCTGGATCCATAGTGGTCTCCCATAACTGATCCGCTGTCATTTCACCCAAGCCTTTATATCTCTGTATATAAGGCTTCACATTGGGAAAATGCTCTTCTAGAATATGATCTCTTTCAGTGTCAGTGAAGGCATAAAAGACTTTTCGACTATGGGACAACTTATAAAGAGGAGGCATAGCTAAGTAAACTTTTTCATTTTCAAAAAGGGGGTACATGTAACGGAAGAAAAAAGTGAGAAGGAGGGTTCTGATATGAGAACCATCAACATCGGCATCAGCCATAATAATCACTTTACCATAGCGTACTTTAGAAACATCAAAGTCCTTTCCTACCCCTGCACCTAAAGCAGCGATAATCGGCTGTAACTTTTCATTATCCAAAACCTTATCCAATTTACTCTTCTCTACATTAAGCATTTTGCCTCGCAAAGGAAGAATTGCTTGAAAAGATCGATCTCTTCCTAACTTAGCACTTCCTCCGGCAGAATCCCCTTCCACCAAATAAATCTCCGTTCTTTCAACTTCTTTACTGGAACAGTCGCTGAGTTTGCCGGGTAAGGAATCATTGAGAAGAGCTGTTTTTCGCCGAGTCATTTCACGGGCTTTACGAGCAGCCTCACGAGCTTGGGCAGCCGCCATTACCTTTTGAATAATAGCCTCTAACTCTGAGGGATTTTTATCAAAGTGACGGGATAACTCATCCTCAACAAATCCTTTAATGAGTCCCTGAATGTACGAATTGCCAAGACGGCTCTTAGTCTGTCCATCAAACTGTGGTTCCGGCACCTTGATCGACACCACACAGGAAAGCCCTTCTCGACAATCTTCACCGGTAATATCAACTTTATTTTTTTTTACTGAACGATTATTGTTTTCTATCGCATTACTGATAAGTTTGCTTAAAGCAGAACGAAAACCATTGACATGAGTTCCACCATCATTAGTCGGGATATTATTGACATAGGAATAAAAAATCTCGTTGTAATTTCCGGTATACTGAAGAGCAATTTCGATCATCACATCTTGAGCAGTTCCAAATAAATATATCGGTTTCTTATGAAGGGCCTTCTTTCCTTTATTGATAAACCCTAGGAAAGAAACGATACCCCCTTCAAACTTAAATATATCTTGACGAGGCTCCTCTTTTCTTAGGTCATTAAATTCAATGGTAATATTCTTATTTAGAAAAGCAAGTTCACGAAGACGGCGAAGGATAACATCGTAGTCAGGCTCAATGGTTTCAAAAATTTCTTTATCTAGTTTATATTCCACCAAGGTTCCGGTCT
This sequence comes from Spirochaetota bacterium, assembly GCA_965224715.1. Taxonomy (GTDB): domain Bacteria; phylum Spirochaetota; class UBA12135; order COTS27; family CAXSBA01. The sequence goes on from OZ245054.1 coordinate 1,691,983, forward strand.
CATCAGTATTTCCAATAACAGCAATGGGATCGGTAACCAAACCACGAGACAGACCCAAGCGGCTTATTTTTCCTGCTCTTTTCACTGTAACTTGCATCCACTCAGAAAGTGCATTAACACAAGATATGCCCACCCCATGCAACCCGCCTGATACTTTATAGGAGTTTTTTTCAAATTTTCCTCCCGCATGAAGTTTAGTCATCACTACCTCTAAGGCACTAACTTTATACTTTTCATGGGTATCTACGGGAATGCCACGGCCATTATCTGCGACCGACACTAAATTATTTTTGTTAAAAGTTACTACAATACGATCACAAAATCCTGCCAAGCTCTCATCAATTGAATTATCAACTACCTCATAAAGGCAATGATGCACCCCATGAATATCAGTAGAACCAATATACATTCCCGGCCTTTTACGAACCGCAGTTAATCCTTCCAGAACTTTGATTTCTTTAGAGCTATAATTATCAGCAGGAGTCATCATTAATAGGAAAAAACTAAATACCTATGCTCTTTCCAGCCAGTTACTTTTAGGAGAAAATGAAACTGAAAAAGTTTTTATTAATTGGGAATTTGAGAATACCTGTAAAACCTCTTCTTTTGATTTAAAAAAAAGTTTAATTTTAATATTTTTATATTTCTGAGAAAGATTTATCAATATCGGTACGGAATGGGTCCTCCCTAAAGAAACATTAGCAAATTTATTGGTTTCGAATTCTTTTTGATGACTCTTACAGAGTATATCAATCACTTCCCGACGAAAATCTGCTAAAGATAGTTTCTCATCTCCTGGGATTTTTCTTTTTTTTGATTTTGCCTTGGACTTAATGTCGATTCCATTTATTTTATCCGTAATAGCTGAAGGATTCTCTAACTTAGCTAGAACTTTACTACGTTTTCCGACTTTAACCATATGGGTAATTTTCTGTCCATTAACAAAAATTAAATAACGAATAACATTTTCATCTTTAATAACACTTATTCGAACTGAATAAAGTTTATTTTTAATAAAATTTTTACCTGGAAAAGGGACAGTATAAACCTTTCTTTTATAATAATCCTTATAAACAATCAACTTTCTCTGATCATTAAAATAGGTATTGAAAGTAATATTTTTTTCTTTAAAGGATTCACGAAAATAAAGACGATAGAGGAAACGCTCATGAGAAAGGTTATTGGTTATAGGAAAAAGATAGATTTGATCTTCAATGAAAATAAAGAAAAATTCCCGTTCATACATTTTTGAAGTGCCGTATTCGCTTATCTTGATAAGGGGGCGATTACTTATTTGAATAACCCATTTCTTGAATAAGGCAATAGGGCTTAGGCGAATAGTTATCTGAAAATCTAAGGGAAGGACCTTCCAATTGCACAGGACATCATTGTCATCCATGATCTTTTTAAAACTTTCCTGTGTGTACCGTATCCCTTCCTCATTGATTAAACTATTAAAAAATGCTGGCAAATATCCAGTATTACCGTTTTGGATAATTCTTTCAATACCACTAGAAAAATACTGTTCTTTTTCTTCCGAAAAATCGACTTCTTTATTCATTCCTCCACAACTAAGAAATTTTACTTAGCTCCTCCTTATTTCTCTTGATTAAGATCCCTTCTTTGACTTCAACCAAGTAATCTTTGATAATTTCTGGAAGTTTAGCTTGAATGATATACTTTCTAAGTACACGTTCTTGTTCGGTAGGAAGCATATTTTTTATGGCAGAATTTTGCTGAGACACTTGAATAAAGGCCTCATCTAGTTCATGGGAACTTATTTTCATTTTGGAAGCGATTTCATTTAAAATAAACTGTTCACTGATCACCTGATCCATCAAAAAATCATAGGCTCTGATAACGAGCCTATTTTTTTTAAAGCCACTTTTCTTAATATCCAAATCAATCAGTTTCTCAAAAATAATTTCACTCAAAATATCTTTTCTAGCCTGATCAAAACGTTTGGGATCTCTGTCTTTAACTTCTTTCTCGGTAATACCTAGGCGCGCTAATTGTTCATCAACTTTTTTTTGAAACTCATTTTTGGTAATTTTTTCACCCTCAACCATGGCAACAACTTTTCTATTTATCCCATATCTCTTTACTTTATACTTTTTCTCTAAAACTTTTTGAAACTCTTTCTTTTTATCCTGAGCAGCTTTGATAGTAGCTATCTGATAAAGACTTTTTTTTTCCTGTTCCGTTAACTGATTATAGGGTTTAGTTTTGGAGGAGCTCGGCAATTGTTTATAGACATCTCGAATATCGGTTTCCTTCACAGACAAAGATTCAATATCCACATTCTTTGCTACGTAAAGAGTCGTTACCCATTGTTCCTTCTTTGTATTAAAAGCTTTTTTAATTAAATCATTCTTTTCATTATAGCCTTTCTTTTTGGCCTCTCTTATAACAATTAACTGATCAATATAGTCAGTTAATATATTATTTTTAGTTGTCTTTTTTTTCTTGGCCAAACCATCAAAACTGTCTTCATTGTCAATAAACTTTTGTACATCGACAAAATCTTGAAAGTCTTTTCTACTGATTTCTTCTTTACCAATTTTAACTATGTAAGGAAAAACCGAAGAAATCAATAACGATAACGCTAATAACCAAATATTTTTTTTAAACATATTTCCTCCTAAATTTTCCTTAAATGCAATACCATTTATTAAAAACCACCTATAAATTATAACATGGATTATCAAAGTTATTAAGCTAATCCAAACAAAGAATTTAATATCAAAATAACTTTTAAAAAGAATATCAATACTAAAATTACAATCTTATATTATAATATATATTCCATAAAAGGAGGATCAAATGAAGTGTAATATTGGAAAAACGGATCAAACGATAAGAATAGTACTTGGATTTGGAATTATTGCGATTGGACTCTATTTTCAGTCATGGTGGGGAGCCATAGGACTTCTGCCGATCATTACTGCAACTGTACGTTGTTGTCCCGCTTACTTACCATTTGGTATTTCAACTGAAAAAAATAGGAAACGGCTACTAGAATAAAATTTATTAAGAGTCCTGCTAAAATTTCCCATCGCCTTAAAATGAAATGAACAAAAAAATTGATTGTCTCATCAAACCACTTTGCATTTCCTTATAAACTTTAATAATCCTAACCGAAAAAGTTTTTGGGCTCAGGTAGTTTATGGACTTATGATAAAGCGAAAAGAAAATAATTAAATATTACCAAAATTTTGATAATATTGCTTATTTAGTTATTTAATATATTGTATAATTTAGTGATAATAAAATATAAATATTATTTAAAAATTCATTAAAAGGATCATTCAATGAAAAAAATATACTCAACAGAAACATCAGAGCTAATCACTCCTTCAAATAAAATTACCCCCCCCCCCCCCCCCTCAAACTCTTCTAAATAAAGACTCACACCTCAAACATCTTTTTAAAGTTTCAATCAGCTACTTAATGTTTCATCAACGTTTACTCTGGAAACGGAACACATTGTTCCTTCTCGGCCTCACGGCAAGCCTGTTCTTTACGGCTTGCCCGAACTCCGAATCCTCCCAAGTCTCTGATCCTCCATCTTCTAATCCACCACCTATGGTACTGACAAATCAAGAGCTTGGCGATAGGTGGGGATTGTTTCAGGTTGTCCTAAATGAAGAGGACGCACTGTACCATTTCGGAGTTATACCGGCAGGAGAGCCGATTCCGAAGAAAAGCGAAATAGAAAGCGACCTAAATGTAAAAAAATACACCGTCGGAAGAAATCCAATCAATATCATCCTGGCAACGACAATGGGATCGCCATTGCTTCCCTTCTTTGATGCGGCAACAAACGACGCATCGGCACAGGCCAAGTGGACCGATACGGATCTTAATTTCAATGGTGCAAATGTCATGACGGGAAACAATGAATTTGCTGCAAGAAGATCCCTACTGGCTCCAGAAACCGCGTACAAAGTCTACGTCCTAGAAAACGGGGGAACCGATATTTATATGATACATGAATTCACAACAGCAGCCATTGATTTGACGGCGACAGCAGCGTCTTTAGAGGTTTTGTCTACCAAGCTGCAGACGGAAACATTGACTTTTCATACCGATAATTACGAAATCTTTCCTTTTCAGATGAAAACTTCTGCAGCACCTGATACTGAGGTGTTCGTACTTATGAAGGGACCTGATGTCAGCGGAAGCCACATCACATATTCGCTGGGGAGTGATATGGATATGAATCCCAACCTTTTCCCCAGAGAAAATCGCCCCGAGTTTTATTTTTATGCAGGAGAGATGGCTGACTACGGCAATTCCCCTCGCCTGTGGAGCCTAAGAGGCTTGTTCATGGCTATAAAAAAAGGAACCAGCATTGACCCTATTTTTCTTAGATCAATGAATCATACTTCAGAAGGCTTATGCATATTCGAGCCAACAATGAATTATCAGCAATGAGCATCCCTTTGATGTACAGGCAGCATTGGCAGAGGATTCGACAGCCGTTGGCTGTCGAATCCTCATATAGATTTACTATCATCAAACATAATAAAGACTCACACCTCAAACATCTTTTTTTCCTCAAACAATTCACGGTCATCGTACTTACAGCCATTTTGATTACTACTTGTAACGTTACCGAAAACAACGAAGCAAAAACAAGCAGCCAGACTGAAATTACAGTAACAGAAATCCCTAAAAGAGCCACCACTGATGTGCGGGACTCCTATGTACTGTTCAGCATCTCTTCCCTGAAAGATAAAACAAACTATCATCTCGCTGTAAAAGAGAAAGGTAAAACAGCCCCCACCACTACGGAAATGACGGAAGGAGCATTAAAACGCAATCTGAGCACTAATTCCATCAATATCCTGATAGCCCAACGATTAAATGCCCCAATGATAGCTTTTGCAAAGGAGTTTTTTGCGGACAATACATATCAAGCTCTTGGGACAGGCATGACCATGAGAACGTGGAGTAACAACAAGTCTGCTATCGTCCTTGATGACCAGGCAAGCGGCAGTGATGCTTGGATTTCGGAATCAGTATTGAAGCCGTCTACTGAGTACACTCTCTATGGCATGCAGCAGGAGGGGATCAGCGTTGCGGAACTATTGACCCTTACTACGGATGCCGGCTCGTCTCCGGCAACAGGTACAAATACATATCAATACGTAGATACTACTCTTGAAAAAGAACATATCGAGATTACCATGCATGCCGACGAATACTATGTTTTTCCTTTGCAAATCAAGTCTACCCTGACAAATATACTAAGTTTTGTTAATGTATTTTATACCGGTCAAGTTTCAGATAGCTTTACACTAGATATAATGACAATGGATTTAGAAGAGTTTATTAGAGCAAACGATCCCGGGTACGACGGTCAGCTACTATTGTTTGATAAAAAGGATTCAAGGATCGAAACAGTTCATGAAGGAATGTATGTGCTCATGCAAACGGCTATGCTCAATCTGCCGGATCCGTTGAATATGTATTTCGGTAAAAATTATACATTTTCGTCGGGTCATAGTATATCTCACTTGTATTTTTCCCATCTAAAGATTCAAGAATAGCAAAATCAGCTGATTACTATAGGTACTCGACTTTACTCCTGGAACCTGTTATCGGTAGAATCGCGATATGTTATATCCACAGTGCACACAATCCGCAGACATCACTGCAAGACTCGGAGTCTGGATAATTATTTTACCGCTTCTCTAGAAATAATAGTAGTTTAGCAAAGGTGTACGATAAGCATTCCTTGGTGATTGGCGATTTTAATCTCTATGCTAAGGTTTAATATAAATGGTACATTTATTAATCTTCCCTGACCATATTCAATTTTACTTGGAGGGTTGGGATGGAAAGCGTCTTCTTAAAAGACTTTTCCTGTTTGCCTAGAAAGCTTTCTAAATTATTTTACTTACTTACTTTTTTAAGATTTCACTTTAATAAATTTTTTTCAATAAAGTTGTTTGCTCTCAGACTAGAGAGAAATCGAACTTTATTTATATCTTAACTAATACAAGCTTTTTTGTGAAAAACTGCATATCTCTTATGGGTAATCCCATTTTAAAGAATCACCACTGTCTAATCGATGATCAAGTGCTTTGACATATCTCCACGGTAATCTATAGCGAGAAAATAACGGTTCCTGATTTCTATCAAATTGATAGTAAAATTAATAATAGGATTTAATATGGATAAGAATCAGCAAAGAAAACTGATCGTGGTACTAAGACATATCACTCTCTCCGAAATAGAAGAAGTATGCGGTATCTTGGTGGAAGAAGGGTTTCCTATGATTGAAGTGACGGCTAATACTAAAAATTACATTGAGTTGCTTAATAAAACGACAAAATATCATTCAGAGTCAGTGATGATCGGTGCTGGAACGGTAACCACTGAAGAAGAGGTTCAACAAGTGCATGAGGCTGGAGGTACTTTTATCGTATCTCCCCATACCAATCCCTCAGTTATATCCAAAACCAAATCTCTAGGCATGTTGTCAATTCCAGGAATTTTTACCCCAACAGAGGCTTTGGCTGCCATAGAGAATGGGGCTGATGCCCTAAAATTTTTTCCCGCAAGTTGGGCAACTCCCACCGCAGCTAAAGATCTCAAAGCGATACTTCCTAGTGACACTTTGATCTACGCCATTGGTGGAGTTAAACCAGAACATTTCTCCCTCTATCGGAAAGGAGGTTTTGATGGTTTTGGTATAGGAAATTTTCTATACCGCCCCGGAATTTCCTTAATTGAACTTAGAGCCCGTTGTAAAGAGATTATCGACGTTTATGATCAGGTTGAAAGAATTCATTAAAAAATATTAAAAAGTTGCTTGTCAATTTTATAGAATAGACAAGCAACTCCATATCTAATTGAGGTGAACTACTTTTTCTATGATAACCATTCTACATGATTACTCTATTTATCATTTTGGGTCAAATGACGCAAGTGGTTTGCCACTCCAACCTTTATGATTCTCAAAACTTTTTCAACTTCTCCAATAACTTTTTCAATCTGATCACCCATCCCATCACTGATATTATGGATAAATGATATATGGCGGAAGATAACCCCTAAATTCCATCCTAATTCATCTAGTTTTTTCTCTAACAATTCTAGGGCACTTAATTCACTGAGAGAAAAGTTCTTTATATAGCCTTCTGCAGTAAGTATTGTCTTATGGAAGTCTTCTAAGAAATTTTGTAATTCACATCGGTCCATTATCGGCTTGATCAAGTTGGAGTCAATTTTTTCTACAGTTGTTTCTATGCTTTCTCTTTCTGCAATATCTGAAATTTTCAACTGAGGAATATCGCTACCGATTCTGGAAAAAGTAGAAGGGAGACATTTCCAATGAACACTGTTTAGCTGTTTAATTTTCTCTCGGAATTCTCGATAGGAATGTTCCATCAATAAAGTTGTTACCTTCTCCCTACTTTGATCGTTGCTTTGAAAACGAAATTTATCTTCCATAGTCATCCGGGAATGAATTTCTTCGAACTCATATGTTTCCAAATTATGAAAACGATCCTGATGTTTCAGATAATGACAATGATGCATGCCATCAGGGGGATGGGCTTGAAAAAAGGGGAAAGAAAAATCGATCCCAGAGAGAATGACTTCTTGAAAGCCTAGGCAATTTAAGATCTGAATAGCAACCGCAGAAACATTACTGGTTCGAATCACTTCCGACTTCTCTCCACATTTTTTACTCCAAGTTGAAATAAGAGAATCACATATCCCTTCGTTCTCATCTGATTGAAAATGAAAAAATACTATCGGACCTGGAAAGTTACGAATTACTGTAGGATAGAGATGGGGATAAGTGATCAGAAGGGTATTGGGGTCAGGCATTAAGTAAAAGTCCCCAGCATTGTCATAACCCCCATCTAAAGCCACTATTATATGGGGAGATAATCTATTTCTAAGCAAGGTAGGTAAAGCTGTATCTACTGCCACCAAGTAATATCCTTTTCTTGACAGTTCTTTCAAATGATATATATGCTCTGCTAAAGAAACCCCTGAACCTATCAATATTGCTCTTTCTTTCCGAAAACTTCTCTGAAGTGAAGAAAAAAAGCCAGCTTGATCTGCAATGCCCCAATTATGGATCAAATTTTTCATCCACCTCCTATCGAAATAATAACGTGTAAAAAAAGAACTCATAAGCATTCGGCTATGTTCTTCAATAACGCTCTTAAGCCGTTTAAGATCATCTGCTTTTTGATAAAGCACTTCATTCACTAATATACGAGTAGCTGGAGATATAAATTTTTTTATAACTTGTAGGATATTCTCTTTCTGCTCCAAAGTAATCACTTTAACCTGAGAAAATTTCCCAAGAGATAAAATACGCCGTGACTTAAAAACTTCAAAAAAAAAATTCCAGTCAAGAAACACCAAAACCAATATAGACCTGGGATTGAGGTTATCAAGGGTGTCCAATGAGTAAAGGAGATCAGCCCCTAAAAATACCCATGTAGAATACTTATGTGAAAGAATTCCTTCCATGCGTCTTGAAGCTTCTTGGAGAGGATCAATACTTGAGTGAAGGTTTTTCCCACGCCACTTTAAAGTAACTACACCCTTACGTGATGAATAAAAATTGAAATCATTTGAAGATTGAGGTGTCTTAGAATAGCTTTTCTCTTGATCTAATATAGTCTGCCTGATCTTAGGAGAAAGGAAGTTAAGATTATAATGTAAATTATTTTTCTTACTTATTGATTCTTTGTCATTTTTGACATTCAAAATAAGTAACTTACTATTGAGGTTGAGGTCCTAATTGCTGGTTTACTTCAATCTGAGCATCACGATAAAGTGAAGAATAGTAGGCCGTAAAGAGCTGCCCCAATAATTCTTGTTGGAGCTCTTCAGAATAGCGACGTTTAACAAAATCACTTACTTTATTATCAACGATCTCCTTATTGACATAAACCACTCCCAAAAAATCTTCTTGACTGATTACCTCGGAAACGGTATGTATTGGAATAAAAAATAGCTTGCGGATAGTAGAACGATCATTAATGATCGGCTGTCCACCCCCTCTCTTAGCTGTTATGGCTTGAGAAAAAAAGTTAAAATAAGCTGTTTCAATAACAAACATATCATTGGCTAGCGCCAAATCCCAAAAAGCCCCCTCGGTAAGCTGATTTGAACTGAAATTTTGAAATTGAAACGTAATAGTATTTTGAATGTTGGCAATAATATTTTCCCGGTTTTCTAAAAGATAATCTGAACGAACATCATCAATTATATCTTCAAAATTACTATTAGTATTAAAGGTATAACGTGAGATATTGTTTTGATAGTAAGTCTGAAGAGTTTCAGGATTAATACTTTTCTCTACATGGGCAGAAACATTCATGAAAGCCACTAGGGCTGACCGTTGCAAAGAAGCTACCCTAATCCGATTCTCTAATTGACTTTTTGTAAGTGGAATTTCCCTTAAAGTATCTTCAAAATAATTCTTGATAAACCTTTCTCTAACCAATGTTTCAATGTCCCTTTGGGTTGACGCATCTCCTTCTTGGGTAAACGAATTAAAGTCTTCGATATTCCCTTCAAAGTAGTCCTCCTTGATTGAATTTATAACATCTGAATCGGAAACTATAATCTTTGCTTTTTTTGCTTGCTCTTTAACCAAATGGCCGATCACTGCTCTTCGAAACGCTTCACCGACTAAAACCTGTTGATATTCTGCCACATCTAAACCTTGAGATTGATAAGCTTCCTGAAGTGATCTATAGTTTTCTGCAAACTCACTGATTCGTTTATTGATAATGGGAAAACCATTAACCGTACCTAGGGCTTGTGTTCCAGGGGTAAAACTGGTTGAGGTATCCCCAAAATAAACAAATAAGGAGACCGAAAGAAGGATAACAAATATCCAAAGGATAATAGTTTTAAGAGAGTTATTCATTTAGAAATTAAATAGCTAGCTTTTATTTTCATTCACATCTACTGTATGAGGTGTTTTTTCTGTTTCTTGAGCTGGAACAGATATTTGAGGAGACTCCGAAGAAGTATTACTTGTATCATTAGCAACGACTGTTTCATTACTTTCACTCCCTGAATCCTTTTCTGCACTCTCTAAATCTTCTTTGGGAGTTTCTACCGGAGCTATTTCTTCAATATGCTCTGGAGCTGCCTCTTCTGGTATACCTATGAGTTCATCATATTGAACTTTTTTCTTGCCAGTCCTAACTTTTAGGGCTCGCTTACCCACCCGATCACGTAGATAGTATAGCTTTGCCCGACGTGGAGATCCCTTTTTAATAATTTCAAAACTATCTATATTAGGAGAATGAACCGGAAAGGTCCTCTCAACCCCAACCCCATAAGATATCTTCCTTACCTTAACTGTTTTACCTAATCCTTCACCTTGGACACTGATCACTACACCTTCAAATGCCTGAAGACGAGACTTATCTCCCTCAACAACTTTAGTCACTACTTTAACAGTATCACCCGGTTCTATGACTGGCAATCTAGTTTTCAAATAAGGCTCTTCAATTTTCTTAATAATTCTTTCCATGCTGTTCTCCTGAAATAGAAAATAATCTCAATTCCTTATGCTTCATCTAATATTTAAGGTGATATAACTTAAGGAGATAAAGACTGATAAAAATAATTCTTGATAATTTCTTCATCATCTAACTTCAATGACTTTCTTTTTAGAAGGTCGGGACGTTGTTTATAAGTACTAATAAGAGAGTTTTCTCTTTTCCATTTTTCAATTTTTTGATGGTTACCGGATACCAAAACTTGAGGAATATCTGAGGTATAAGGTTTTGTAAATTGATTATGCTCCAACCTCTGACTCTCAAAACTCTCGTTTCTAGTAGAGAGGGGATTGCCCATGAAACCATTGAGATAACGGCTCACCGCCTCCATCAAAACCAGCGATGCAGTCTCACCACCTGATAAAATATAGTCTCCGATACTGATTTCTTCATCACTATAACGATCGACAAACCTTTGGTCAACTCCCTCATAGTGACCACATATTAGAGTAAGTGAGTCTCTCTGGGATAGCGATTTCACTTTATTGCGGTTAAGGAGTGAACCACGAGGACTTAGATAAACCACATGATCCCCTCTACACTCTTTTAGGCAATTTTCTAAAATATTCTTTTTGATTAACATTCCTTCAGTTCCACCATAGGGAGTATCATCAACTTTTTTAAGCCGCCCTTCCCCATATTTTCTCATTCCCACTATCTTATAATCAATAACCCCATTACGAATAGCGCGGTTTATCATTCCAGTTTTAAAAAATGAATTGAAAAAATTCGGAAAAAGAGTGATGATCTCAAAGGTCATATGATTACTTAACTACACTATCGGGTTTTAAAAAAATTCTCTTTTGCTCAAAATCAACTTTCTGATAAAAATCTAAATCACAAGGGATATAAAAACCTTTCCCACTATTCTTCTTATTTTGCTTTGCAATATCCATACTCTTTATATCTTCGGGCACCTCTTTCTTGATCAAATAAAGACCATTGATGCCACCTTGATAATAACCTTCAACATATCCAAGGTGGATCATCTCCTCATAAACTTGAAATCCAATAAGATCATCAATTAGCACATCATCAATCGAAAAATTCTTTTCTGAAACAATGGTTTCACGACTTACTTTCAATAGCATTCCCCTAAATCCCTCTGCTTGATCAATGGTATCCACTCCATTAAAATAAACGACAAACATTCCATTGAGTGAATGAATATGAGATACTGTCAGTTCTTGTTCCGACTCCTGCCTTTGTTTATTTAATGTCCGTGCTCCTTCCTGGGAACAATCTAGCCAAAAAGTATTGTAAGCTAAAAAATCATCTAAATTTTCGGTAAAAGATTTTACCTTAACCCCCCCATGAATCCCATGAGGCTTAACCACCTTCCCTACAACTATTGCCTTGTTCTTCAATTTTATAATTCATTGCGTTCGTTTCTACTGGGAATATTAATGACCCATCTTTTTCCACTATCTCGTCCAACAACATCTAGGAGCGTTCGAATAGCATTGATATGTCTTCCTTCTTTACCAATGATCCTCCCATAATCATCTGGATTAGCCAAAATTTTAATTACATTGGTTTTCTCATTCTCTATCACCTCTACTGAAATCTTTTCTGGTTCCATGGCTAATTGTTTAGCTACATATTCAACAAATTCTTTTTCCAACATTGTTCTTCCTTCGATGTTATGTTTCTTCTTTTTTTTCCTCAGTCTTTACAAGATTATTATTTTCAAGTGATACATTAGCTGTAGCTTCTTCTTTCACTGTAGCTTCTTCTTTCACTGTAGCTTCTTCTTTCACTGTAGCTTCTTCTTTCACTGTAGCTTCTTCTTTCACTGTAGCCTCTTCTTTCACTTCAGGACTAGTAGAACTTGCTTTCTGAGTAACTTGTGTTGCTGGAGTTGCTTCACTCTCAATTTTCTCTTCTAGTTTAGATTTCTTTTCAACTGCTTTTTTTTTATTCTCTTCAATTTTCTTTTTTTCTTCTCTCCGTTTTAACATCTCACTTATCGGAGTAGAGCGGGATTTACGTTTATTTAGCTTCTTTCTCTTAGATCGTTGTTTAGTAAACTCATCCCAAACCTTTTCCTTTTTAAGCAAATCCAAAACCACTTGAGTAGGTTGAGCCCCTTTTTGCAACCAAGAGATAATCTTCTCCCGATCAAGCTGAAAGTTATTATGGGATCTATTTTCCCTTTCTATTAAAGGATTAAAATGTCCAACCTTATCAAGGTATTCACTATCACGGGGCTTCCTACTATCTATTACAACTAATCGATAAAAAGGATTCTTGGGCTTCCCAAGACGGGTAAATCTAATTTTAACTGACACAATACACCTCACAGAATATATATTTTTGTTTATATATATTTTCTAAATATTTAATCTTTTTAAAATTCATCATACATAAAACTAAAATCTCAAGTTAATTGGTTAATAATTTTACCATCAAAAGCGTTTTAAAAATGGTTTATTTAGAAATTATTCTGCAAAAAGTCTTGCTTCATTCCCATTTTTTTTAACATTTTTCGACTTTTCTTTGGATTTGCCATTTTTTTCATCATTTCTTTGGCTTCAAAAAATTTTTTCAAAACTCGATTCACTTCTAACACAGTTGTTCCCGATCCTTTGGCAATCCTCTGTTTTCTTGAATTATCCAGAACCACTGGTTTCTGCCTTTCTTTAATTGTCATTGACTGAATAATGGCCTCCATACAAAGGAACTGTTCATTTTCCAGATCGACATTTTTAAGTTGGGTGGACATTCCCGGTAACATTGACACGATCGATTGGAGGGAGCCCATTTTTTTCATACCTTGAAGTTGAGATAAAAAATCTTGAAGGTCAAACTGATTATTTTTTATTTTTCTTATTATCTCCTCTGGATCATTCTTGAGAGTATCTCCCATCGCCTTCTCTGCTTTTTTTACCAAACCAACAATATCACCCATCCCCAGAATTCGATTAACCACCCTTTGTGGATCGAAAGATTCGAAATCAGAGATTTTTTCACCCACTCCCACATAGCGAATAGGAATATCTATAACAGTTTTCACCGAAAGAATAGCCCCACCTCTAGTATCCGAATCAAATTTGGTAAACAGAAGTGAGTCAATCGAAACAGTTTTCTTAAATGCTTCAGCAATACGTAACGCCTCTTGTCCTAACATAGTGTCACAAACTAATATACTCTCATCAGGCTTTACTTGAGAATATATTTCTCGAAGCTCTTTCAACATCTCATCATTAACCTGAGTTCGACCTGCCGTGTCATAAAGAATCAAATTCTTAACCTTACGTTCAGCATAATTTTTAGATAAATGAATGATATTTGATAAGCTTTTTTCCTTACCTCGATCAAAATATTCAACGCCAGCCTGTTCACTGAGAAGTCGAAGTTGTTCTGCAGCAGCTGGGCGATTTAAATCCAAGCTTACCGTTAAAATATCATATTTCTCTTTAAGAAGAACTCCTAGCTTTCCCAAACTAGTAGTTTTTCCTGAACCTTGAAGACCGCAGACTAGAACTGTATTGACCTTATCCTTAGGGAAACCTACCTGCCTTTCCTCACCACCCAGAAGTTCTACCAAAGCATCATGGACCACCTTGATAAACATCTTGGTAGGATCCACATCTCGAATAATACGTTCACCCATGGCTTCATCACGAAGCTTATTGATCAATTGACGAACCGCATCCACATGTACCTCTGCTTCTAACAAGGCCATTCGAATCTCACGGATTCCTTGATCGATATTACTCTGGCTAAGTTTCTTTTCTTGGGCTAATCGATTCCAAAGCCCAGAAAATTTTTCAGCTAATACCTCTAACACAACTTACTCCTTAAAAGAAATACTTGATCCCACCTACTATAGAAAAACCGTTTCCTTTAAGGTCGGGAATTTCATGATAATTCACATCGTTAAAAATATTTTCAAACGATAACTGCAACGCAAGTTGATAATATTCAAACTCACAACCGAGATCAAAACTCTGTTGAGATAGTCCCCAGCTTTCTTGTTTATTTTGAGAATAAATTTCAGCAATAGAAATAAGATAGCCAACAAAAAAGTGAGAGTGAATTTTGGGAACAGAGAAAATTAGTTTACTCTTTGATTTAATAAACGGAAATAGAAATTGATCAATCGGAAAGTTAATATTGAATGCTAACTTTTGTTTCAGAGCCAACCATTCAGTAATAGAGAGATCTAACTTAAGCCCCAGAGATGCTCGAGAAACATCTTCTTCTTCGATCAAATTCTTGAGTTGGTTAGGGGCATAATAAGCACGATCATATTTAAAGAAATAATTATAAAGTGCAAAAGTTTCTAACAACATACTACCTGCTTGAAGATCATTATAAACGAAAGTAATTTTTCCTTCTACCAAACGATGAAGATAAGGAAAAATCCCTTGTCGATACAGTGCCTCCCGGCTATAAAGTTGCCAAAGACTTTCTGTTTCGGTTTTGATCGCGGCTTCAAAACCTAATCGTATTTGTGGATCAAAAAGAAAAGTAAAGCCGATTTTAGGTAAAACCACTATCGGTAGAAAGGGATCAACTTCGGTACTATCTGAGTCTTTAATGATCTCTGAAACATGACCTAAATAGAGGTTTAATATCCAACTATCATTAATATCCCAGTCATATCCTATTCCAAGCCCAAATAAGAAACGATATCTTGACTGATTTTGAGTATCTCTAAAATTTAGCCAATCAAAATCAATTGCAAAATCACCAAAAAGCCCTCTGATTTTTCCATCAACTCCTTTAATTTCCAAGTTATAACTTGTTTCAATAAATCCATTACGATCAAACGATGTCGTATCATACTTCCCCCCACCGATGAGATACGAATGATCCAAAATCCAAGAGTTGAACAAATAATAGCCATCATATTCTAAATGAAAGTGATAGTAAATAAGTTTATCGTTGGTAGTATTGAAATCTTGAAGACCGATGTGATAACTGGTATGACTCCCCTCAAAGTTATGGAGATAACTATTACCTGCTTTCGATTTTTTGGCAAATTGATAAGACATATCTACATCAAAACGGTATTTCCTACTATTGTCTATAGACTCACCTAGTAATGAAGTTAACTTTTGATGACTAAGTCCAATAAAATTAATCTTAAGCCAATCTTCTAAATCTTGATTTAAAATTTGGGCATAATTAAATTCACCTAGAAAATAATAACTATTTCCGGCATTAATTCGAAAATAATTTCCCCAAGGACTAAAGGACCGAATGTCACTCTTCTGTTTCTTTTCTAAAATGCCTAAGGTCATTTCTCTATCAAATAGATTCTCTTTCTTATTATCAGTGTTGGTAAGATAATTATATTTTCGATCAACTTCAGACTTATTGATCTCTAAGTCAGTAATTTTTTCTTCTCTGAGTCTAATTACCTCCTCATCTTGATTTTGTGCTAGAAGTCCATGAGTAAAAATAAGAAGGAAGCCCCAAACCAGACTTAAAAAAATAAACGATTTAAAAAATTTCATTTTTCTGTCTCCAAATATTCAGTATTAGGAAATTCCTTAAGGAGGAGTTGAAGAAATTTCTCATAATCAGCTTTCCGATTTAACTTTTTAGAAGTATAGACTAAAACATAATAGAGAAACTCCTTTTTAGCCCCAGATAAATTCAGATCGGGAAGAAAGTAGTTTTGCATTCCATAGTCATAGGCTTCTTCATATTGGTCCATAGCTAAAAGGGCTTTTAAAGCTAAAGTCAGGGCATCTCCAAAATACCTTGAAGGAGACACAATTTTTTTTACGGCTTTATAGGCTGATCGATAGTTTTTAGCATCAAAATAGATTTGAGCAATCAAATAATATCCTTGATCTTTTAAGACAGTCGCTGAAACGGTTTTGATTTTTTGGGAAACCGCTTCCACGGTCTTAAGTCCAGCATAGGGGTCAGGTTCATTCGTCAGCTCTATAATATCCAAATTTGCTTGAGCCTTTTTTTTTAAGTTTTGATTGGATGAATAATCTACAATCTCCTGAAAATTTACCTTAGCCTCGAATAGACGTTTGTTGTCAAACTCATAAACCCCAATTTCAAAAAGGGCATCAAAGTAAAAAGAATTGTAAATCTTTTTGGATTTCCCTATTTCTTTAATGGATATAAAGTTAAAATAAGCCTCTTCCATTTTACCTATCTGTTGGCGTGCAAAGCCCAAATAATAAAGAGCATAAATACGATCCTCTAAATCACTGGTATATTTTTCAAAAGCGTTATAAACCGTTTCCGCACTGACCCATTTTTTCCGAGAATAATAATGATCGCCAATTGACAAAAAGGCCTCCCTTACCAAATTACTTTCCGGAAAACGTTCACGAATTTTAGCAAGATAGAAATAAGCCTCTCGACCAGACCCCTCCTTCAATTTAATCTCAATTCTTTTAAAATAAGCCTTTTCTAAAACTTCATCACTAGGACGAGAATCACTATTTTCAGAATTGATAATTTCATGATACTGAATAAGAGAACGATTATAGTCTTGACGATTAAAATAGAATTTAGCCAGAATTAACATATTATTATAATAAAGGTCGGGGGCATCTCGCTTGGAGATAAGATTTAATTCTTCTATCGCATTTTTTTCATCACCCATATCAAGATAGCAACGAAACCTCAATTGAAAAATATTATTTCTTAAACTATTTCCCCCTATCTTACTATCGGTATCAGAAGTTAGGGAAAGTAACTTATAAGCCTGATCCAAACTTTTAATAGCTTTAGAATAGTTTTTATCTCCATAATAATAAATGAAGCCCAAATTCAAATTAGCCAACGATGATCGTTCATCATCTGGAAATATTTCTAAAAAACTATTAAAATTTTTTTTTGCTTTTTGATAATCTTGTAAGAGTCGATAATTTTCTCCCAAATAAAATCTAGCAGAAGAACTATATCTAGTGTCCGATACTTCTAAGTTTTTTTGATAATACTCTATCGAATGACGATAGTTACCCAATTGAAAAAGAGTATGCCCCAAAGCATCATAAATATAATTTTTTTCTTTCACATCATCTTGAATAAGAAGAGACTCATAGACTTTCACAGCTTGTTCATAGTCATCAGAAGCACTCAGGCGATCAGCTAAGCTTAAAAGATAAGTTGAGTTCTGGGAATTATCAAAGGCACGACGACTAAAAAATATATTGAGAGAAGAATTATTATTTTTGAAATATATCTCGGCTATCTGACTATATAAACTAGAGCGAAGTGCTAAGTCTTTTTCTAACGTCTCGTAATGGTTAAGATAACCTTCCATCTCCTGAGAAATCCCTTGCCCCAAAGGAGCCTGATCATTCTTTATCGCCAAAGTTTTGAGCTTTTCTTTCAATGCAAAGACTTCTTCTGGAGAACCAGGGTATAAAAGTTTCTCTAGATAATCAACTTGTTTCTCTTGACGATCTAAACTTTGATAAATCAAATAAGCCAGTTTATTTTTACGTGCCTTTTCTTCAGAAGATAAAACCTTATCCTCCATAGCTTCTAAATTGGAAATATATTCCAATGCTATGATAGGTTGTTCCAATTGATAATAGGCCAATGCTAAGAAAAAAATTGCATCGTTACGATAGAATGATATTTTTTCCTTATCAAGGAAATTTTTATAGCGGACGATGGCTTTATGATAGTCACCTTTAAGATATGAAATATGGGATTGATAGAATAAGAGTTTGGATTTGATTTCATTATTCTTTATTCGATAAAAATACTCTTCAATTATCTCTTCAGCTTGATCATAACTTTCTACCTTGAGTAGAATTTCCACTTGAAGATCTACACTCTCGTCCAAAGTAAAAACCCTGAGTTCAGCCGTCTTAACCTTTACTATTTCTCCGAGAGCAGTTTGATAATTTTGATTTAAATAATGAATCTTGGCTTTAAGAAAATTACGGTCAGATTGATAGCCAACCAAAAGTTTCTCCAAGGTATTGATGGCCTGATCATATAATCCAATACCTTGGTAAACCTGGGCTAGGGTAAAAGCTAGTTTAGGAATTTCCGGATGATCAGGATAATTTTGCATCAAAGATTCGACGAGCTTTTGAGCATTAGAATAATTTTTCTTGTTCACACTAGACAGAGCTTGAAGATATTTTACTTGGAATACCCATTGTCCGGAGGGATACACTTTTAAATATTCCTGTGCTTGTTTTTCAACTTCATCCCATTTATTGATTTGATAATAACTATCCACCAAACGATAAAGAACTTTCTCTCTCTTAAGAGAATTCTTCTCCTCTATAAGAGCTTTCTCATAGTTGATAATGGCAAAATTATACACTTGACTTTGATAAGCCTTCTCCGCTAAATTGAAATTAGCAAAAAGGAAGGGTAATAAGAAGCCACCTCCTCCTATTCCTATCATAATTCCGCTAGTATATTTTAGCAAGGCCAGTAGTCGGTTCCTCAAACTTCCTCCAAATAATATCTACCTGTAGCCACTTTTTTAGCTGGTCCAACCATCTCGATAGAATTCTCTCCCCCTGCCCATCGAATCATGAGCTCCCCACCCAGTAAAAGAATTCTTACGACCTGCTCTTTATCTTTTTTCTTCAAGTTACGGATATGAGTTGCAGCTACAGCACAGGCTCCGGTTCCACAGGCCATGGTCTCCCCCACCCCTCGTTCGATGACCCTCACCTCTATTACTTCTTTATCAATAACTTTGGCAAATTCAACATTGATTCCCTTTGGAAAAAAATTTTCATTTTGAAGTCTTATTCCTAACTCTTGATAATTAAAATTCCAATCATAATCTGAGGGAAGAAATGCAACCACATGAGGATTACCTAGAGAAACAGAAATAAAACGATGATTACAATATTCAAAAGCCCCTGTACTATCTAGTATAGGAAACTCTTCAAAAGAATTAAATACTGGTTTACCCATATCTACTGAAACTACTGCATCCCATTCTCGATTTTCTAAAAGTTGGGTGGTAATTATTCCCGCAGGAGTGAGAAACTTGATCGGTGAGACTTCGCAGGTATTTTTTTTTTTCGTTTTATGTGAAAGGAGGTTCGTATCATCCACATATTTTGCCAGACAGCGTATAGCATTCCCACACATCTCTGCTTGACTTCCATCGGCATTATAGAAGTCCATAATGAAATCGGCCTCTTGTTTGCCGGGACGAAGGATTACTAAACCATCAGCTCCGATACCCCTCTGGGAGGAACATAATTTCTTAGCCAGTGATGATGAATGAACAGGGGAAAAGTATTGAGAAAAGTCGCTTATCAGTATAAAGCTATTGAAAAGACCATGCAACTTGACAAAGTCTAAATAAACCATAATCCGTGCCTATTATTTGAACTTCTTTAAAAGATAACAATCTGAAATCTGTCAATTCTTTATGAAGATAAAAGATGATCTAAGAAGTAATTCTCACAAAGAATCAAAAAGTGGAAGAAATTATTTAGAGTAGAACTCCACAATCAAGGATTCATTTATCTCAAAAGGATAGACGATCTCACTTCTATCTGGGAGTCGATCTAATCGCCCCCCCAAATTATCGATATCTAAAATCAAATAGGTGGGAAGAATTCTTTCCGGACGGGCTAGATGTTCTCGAATCAAAGCTAGGTCTTTATACTTATCTTTAACCTTTATAATATCTCCCACTTTAATCAAATAGGATGGAATGTTGACCCGATGCCCATTAACCATGATCATACCATGGCTTACTATTTGGCGTGCAGAAAAAATTGTTGGAGCTAAATTAAGACGATAAACCATCACATCAAGTCGTCTTTCAATCAAAGATAAAAAGGTAAATCCAATATTGCCTCCTCGACGTTTGGCTTCCTCATAATAGGCTTTAAATTGTTTCTCTCGGATACCTCCATAAAAATATTTCAATTTCTGTTTTTCATCCAAGTGAATAGCAAAGTCAGATTTTTTCTTCCCTCGAAATGGACGTGATTTTCCAGTGGTAAGTGGACTCCTTACTCGCCCCCAAAGATTGACATTGAATCTTCTAGCTAACTTATTTTTCGCACCAATATAACCAGACATAATTCTTCTCTTAAATAAAATTCACCCACTAATAAGGGTTATATAATTATAAAATCAAAAAATATTTTCATTAAAGAAAAATCAATATTTATTAGAAAATTCCCTGTAAATGATAGATAATCTTCTTAGATATCTCTTAAATTTGGTTCCAAAAGTTTTCTATGCCATTGATATGGTTTTTCTTTTCAAAATTTCTTTGAATGATCAACTCCTGAAATGTTGACATCACTCATATCTCATATATTATAACTGCTACAACTGTCCGTGTAAACAATACTATGCAGTTTGATTTCGCTTTTAATAATAGGAATGACTTTTCTAAATCTCAAATAACATCAATTGACTGTTTTACGATTAATTTCATATAATTCACTTACTGTTCTTGCTAGAGTTCCTGCTATAAAATAATCGAAAAAACACTTTATTTTCTCTCCGGCTAATCCCAACTTCCCCACCAAATCTATTATAAAATACCTCGTATCAATTAAGAGACCAGACCCAATATTTTAATTATATTCTTGAAGGGTTTTTCAAAAAAAAGTAATAATTATAAAAATATTTTTCCTATTTACCTAAAAAAATCTTAAGTAGTCAACATGATAGTTTTTTACTGGAGAAATTCTAAATAACTCACCTCCTTTAGCTTTTTGAAATTTCATCTTAATAAGTCTATTCAATGTATTTCTTAAATTCAACATAAAACATCAAATAAACATGCTATTTGACAATAACTTTAATGACTAACTTTCCATATAGGGAATGGTAATTCGGAATACTGTCCAATAACTGTTTTCGATAATATTATTTTCTATATCCATCCCCTCTTTATTGGGAGAAAGTTCATCTTCTCTAAATCCGTCTTTATCATTAAAAGAATCTTCTGATGAAGATAAAGGAAGGGAAAAATTTTCGATTTCACCATGATGCAGGGTAACAATCTCATTACAGATAGTTAAGCCTAGTCCGGTACCCGAACTCTTAAATGTAATATAAGGTTTAAAAACGTCATTTCTTCTATCCATAGGAATTCCAATCCCATTATCCCATATCTCAAAAATTAAATTTTTATAAGAATGATCGGATGTCGTTTCTTTTGTAGGAGATACATTCTCACTGTGAATAACAACCCTTACCTTTAAATCCCTATTAATCCCTTGACTTTTTATTTCTTTCAAACTATCAATGGCATTCCCGAGCAAATTAAAAAAGACCCGCATCATTTTATCCTTATCTATGTAAATTGACTTCTTAAATCGATCATTTCCTTCATAGTTGATAAACTCATAATTCCCCATAAACCGTTGTAATTCGGCCATGATATCTTGAGTTTTTACCCATTCCAGATTGATTAGTTTCTGTTCAGCTAAAATTTTAAATTCATCTAAAAGAGATAGTATTCTTTTGATCTCGGTTTCGATGAATAGAAAGTTTTCTTGCATTTGATGATAACCGGAGAAATCATTTTTAATCAAATACTTTTCGATTTGCTCTTTGGCAAGGAGAATCGGAGTGAGTGGATTTTTGATCTCGTGGGCAAGTTTTTGAGACACATCTTTCCATGCTTCGATATTAGAAATACGTTCCAAACGTCTACGATAACGGGTCAGCTCATAGGTCATATGAGAGAAGGATTCTAAAAGCTCTTTGATTTCGTTGTTATCCATATATCTGGTTAACCGATTAAGAGAAAGTTTATAATTTCCCTTAATGACTTGCCGAGTTGCCTTGATAAGTTGAGCGATAGGATTAATATAGCGATTGGAACTGTAATAGAAAACTATGGCTATAATCGAAAATATTTGAGAATAAACATAAATCAAAAAGGCTATAGTAAAGATTTTAAATGGATAGAGTAGGAGGTCAAATTGTTTTACCTGGCGGATAACTGAGAAAGTTTCACTAATATCATTTCGCAAATATGGACTAACTTTAGTAATGATAGTAAAGTAGTAAAATTTTTCTTGATACCTCTGACGGCGAACCTGATAAATAAACCCTCTTTCCTTGTCGTATGAGGTAAAGCGATCTTCAAAATTGGATAACAGGGTAGAAAAAGAGTACTGAGGAACACTTTGAAGACTAAAATTGTTGACTTTGAAATGGTAAAGTCTTTTACCTCCCATATCATGTACCCCCACATAGGTTAACCCTCTTGAAGTAACATTACTAAATCCGATACTCAGTTGACGATCAAATTCACGATTCATTCTTACCTTTAGTCGCTCAATCTCCTGGGTTAATATCCACTTTTTGTTTTCCATGGCTTCAATAATAGTCTGATTGTCAAAAATCACGATAGATCGATCAAAAAAGATATTAAAGACAATAATAAACAGAAGGGCAGGAATCGCAATAGATAAAAAGAAAAAACCAATAATCCGAAAACGAAGAAGGGTGCCCGGGGAACGGAGAATTCGATCCCAAACGATTTTAACGACAACTACCAAATTTATATAGATAGTGATAGCTAATAACATTGGGAAAAAGTAGAGTAAGCTATAGTCGACTACCCTAGCTACTTCTTCATCATAGACTAACCCCACTAAAATATCTAATCCATATTTACAAGCAACTAAATAAAAGAAAAATATGATAATAGCCCCGATCACAAAAGGGGTCTTGAGTTTACTTAAAATAACCGAAGCTAGGTATCGGTATCTTAAAATAAATTTTTTATACCGCTTTCGAAAGAATTTTCGCAATCGGTTCTCCTACTCGAAAAAAAGTTTTGTTATACACTGTAGGCATCCACTGAATCGAGTGATGGGGGAAGACAAGTATAACTGTTGATCCAAGCTCAAAGCACCCTGCTTCATTCCCTTGTTCAATTGGTTTTACAGGATAAGAGCGACTTAAAAAATCACGAGAATCATGATTTTTTTTGACTGCCTTTTGATAAAAATCTTCATCGAAGTAAATCCTCATTTTCCCTACATTGAGTGCTCCTACCCAACAACTAAGACAAGGAAGAATTGTAGCTTTATGATTTTTATGACTTTTCTTCTTTCTGGAGTTTTTTTCTTCTGTTCTCCCTTCTGTATTATAGCAAACTACTACCCGTCGATTCCTGGAAAAAACCTCCCGAAAATTCTCTAAAGAAAAGCGATTCACTGGAAGGAGTCGACCAGAATAACTTATCACTTTATTCACATGCCCCCCCACTGGATGATGGATACGATGATAATCCCGTGGAGAGAGATAAAGGGTAATATAGTCTCCCTCACTAAACCTCTCTGCAATATCTCTTCCAACTAACTCACTTAATGAATAGTTTATACTTTTGATTTGGATCAACTTTCCATCTTTTATTTGCCCATAATTCATTACCAATCCATCAACAGGGGATAGGATCACCTGTGAACTTCTTATTCTTGAACGTGCATTGGATTTAAGTCGTCTGGTAAAAAAATCCAAAACTGTTTGGTAGTCTTCCACAGGAAATTCAATTTCAGAAATATCGACCTTAAGTTTTTCGATAAAATATTTTTTAATGATCAACTGAACAAAAAATCTAGGATGACGAATTTCTACAAGAAATCTTACTAAGTATGGCAGAGGAGAATAGCTGAATAAAAGATAAAGAATTTTTTTTATCATAAAATCTTTTTTAGATCATCTTATGATAACATAAACAAAACTTTATGATGACAGGATGATAACTTTTCGAATATTAATCAAATATGAGATTCAATACTGGGTTTCTTATTAGGATTCTCGAATCCGAATTTTGCGTCTTTCAATTATTTGTAAAGTGATCAGCACTGTTAAAGAGATAATCAAAAGAAAACAAGAAACCGCTAAGATGGTGGGACTGATTTGCTCACGAAGTCCTGAGAACATTTGACGAGGAATAGTCTTCTGTTCCGGAGTAGCAAGAAATATTACGATGACTACCTCATCAAACGAGGTAATGAAAGCAAAGAGGCCACCAGATATCACTCCCGGTCTTACGATAGGCAAGATTACTTTAAAAAAAGTTTGTATCTTACCAGCACCCAAAGAAAAAGATGCCTTGGTAAGGTTACTATCATATGCACTGAGAGCAGCAGTAACATTGATAAGTACGAAAGGAACCCCTAGGACAGCATGAGCGATGATCAAACTAAGATCACTTCCCAATAACCCAATATTTGCAAAGAAAAAGAAAAAACCAACAGCCATAATGATAAGAGGAACAATCATGGGTGAAATTAGAAAAGCCATAATTAAGTTACGAAAAGGCATTTTAGGTGAACTCATTCCAATAGCTGCAACTGTACCTAAAGTTACAGCTAAAAGTGAAGAAGATATAGCCAGGTAAAAAGAATTTTTCATAGCTAAAATCCATACTTCATCGTTGATGAAATCTCGATACCACCGGAGGGAATAGGCTTCGGGATCTAAACTGAGCATTTCTTTAGTGAAAGTAAAATATGACCCTGAACTAAAGGAAAGAGGGATAATTACTAGAATGGGAAGAACTAAAAATAGAAAAACTCCAAAAGAATACAAACGGATGATTCCGAAAAACTTTTTATAGAAAAATTGAATAATAGTTTCCATTAATTCAATGTAAGATTGTTTATCCCCACCAATCGATCATATACCCAATAAAGAACTATGGTGATAAAAAGAAGACCAGCTCCCATAGCTGAAGCTAATTCCCAATTACCACTTTTTCGCATATGGAATTCTATCAAATTACTAATCATCTGTCCATCAACCCCACCAACCAAGGCTGGAGTAATATAATAACCGATAGAAATAATAAAAACAAGAATACATCCCGCACTAAGGCCAGCCAAAGTTAATGGAAAATATATTTTGATAAAAGTAATAATGGGAGGTGCCCCCATTGATGATGAAGCTCGAAGATAACCTGTATCCATACTTCGCATAGAACCATAAAGAGGTAAAACCATGAAGGGAAGAAGAATATGGGTCATAGCTACCACCGTAGCAAAGGCATTGAATGAAATCGGAAGTGGCTCATCAATGATGCCTAAAAAAGTCAAAGTTTGATTGATCACCCCAGTATCCTGTAACATAGTAATCCAAGCTACAATCCTAACCAGGAGTGAAGTCCAAAAAGGAAGAAGCACAAATAACATCATTAAATTAGCTTTTGATCTGGGCAATACCGAAAGATAATAGGAGGTTGGATACCCTAAAAGTACTGTTAAAACCGTGATCAACAAAGCCATATAGAAGGTACGAAGAAGTATCGGCACATAGATTTGTTGCTCCTCAGGTCTAAAAACAATTTCTCCATCAACATTAAATTCCATATCTAGAGCATTAAGGAAGTAGAAAATCGTAAAAGGACTTGAGGCTTGCTTTATCGTATTCCAGTACTCTATTTCACCCCAACGTTCATCAATTTCAAGCAAGTAGTCCTTATAACTTTCAATCTCATTGAGATCGGCATGACGTAACATTCTCCCGGTTCTCTTCATCAAACTACTCATTCCCGAGGTTCTTCGATTGAGATCCTCTCCTAGAGGTCCGATTCCCTGCTGGGACTCCAAATCTTTAAGTTCAAAGAGAAAAGTTTTAATCACTCCCTCATCTGGTATGCCCTGTTTATAGTCATAGTTCTCTAACTTTCCTAAAGTTTCTGGAATGAGATTAGCAGCCTTGGGGTTATAGAATCCATTGATTAAGATAGTAATAATAGGGACCCCAAAGAAGACAAAAACAAATAAAAGTAACGGAACTGTAAGAAGAAAAACTCGAAACTGAGCTCTTCGGTTACTTGTTTTAAATTCGCTAGTCATCAATTAAGAGTAATCCTTCATTTAAAAAGCATCTTCTCCAACTAAGGTTAAATTATAATCCAAAACCCGACAATCATGACGATGCCAACTCACAATCACTTTTTCATCTTGCTTAAAAGAATGAGCATGACGGGAAAGATTATATTTTACCAACATCCTTGTTGGCTCTTTACCTTCACCAGAAAGATGTAATACCACCCGAACATGATCTCCAATATAGATAAACTCTTTAATGATTGCTTTAAAAATATTTTTTACCTTGACATCCTTCTTAGAAGATATATTAAGTTTTTCAGGACGAATAGACATCATTACTTTTTCTCCTGGCTGAATCATATTGGGATTATAACCAAATACCACTCCAAACGAGGTTTGGACTTGTGAAACTGTAATTTCTTCACCTTTATCATTTTTTTCATTTTTACAGTCAATAACTTTTCCCATTATTTTATTATTCTCACCCATGAAGTTTGCTACAAATGAATTATTAGGCTTTTCATATAAAGTAATGGGATCGGCAATCTGTTGAGCCAAGCCTTCATTGAATACCACAATTCGATCAGAAATAGTTAGGGCTTCAACCTGGTCATGAGTCACATAGATAACTGTAAAGCCTAGTTGATCGTGGAGTCTTTTGATCTCATACTGCATCTGCTCACGGAGTTTCTTATCCAAGGCACCCAAAGGCTCATCCATCAAGACGATCTCCGGACTATAAATGAGAGCTCGAACTAAAGCTACCCTCTGTTTTTGTCCACCACTTAATTGGCTGGGATAACGATTACGAAATTCTCCTAACTCCACAAGATTTAACATTTCTTCAACTTTTTTTTTGATTTGTGATTTATCTAATTTACGGATTTTCAAAGGATAGGCTAAATTCTCTCCAATGGTCATATGGGGAAAGAGGGCATAGTTTTGAAAAACTACTCCAATATTTCGTTTATAGGAAGGAATATCCTTGATTGACTTGTTATTAAGAAAAATATCTCCTCCCGTTACACTTTCAAACCCGGCTAACATCATAAGACAGGTAGTCTTGCCTGAACCTGAAGGACCCAACATGGTAACAAATTCACCTTTCTTGACTTCCAGATTGAAATCAGTAACTACAAATTCTTCACCATTATAGCTCTTCTTTACATTTTTAAAAATAACATAAGGAGTCTCAGACATTTTTTTTCCTTTTATTTGATCTTTCCAATAACTGAAGCTAAAATCTTAATAAAAATATTCAACTTGTTTCTTAAAACAATATAAATTGATTGTGGCACAAAGATTTTTTCTGATTTGATCGCAGTTGATTACTTTATCTAGGATGAAAAGAATACTCTGCTTCTTAGGGATATCCCAAAAGCGTTGTAAACAGTTCTTGGGTGAGGCCTGTAACCCTTTTAAATCAGCCACTGTCCTTTCGATATTCAAAATCAAAGACAGATAGTCCATCCTAATCATATTATTAAACTCTTTCTATTATTGTTCATACCACTCAACGAGAACCCACCAAAATTTTACCTTCTTGATAACCTTTCATACGATCGATGAAATAAGGACTTTGTTTTCTTTTCCCTAGCTCTATATGATAGACTAAGACAGCTTTTAGAGTTAATACAACCGTTTGCCGATCCAGAATTACCATAAAATACTTTTTTCAAATGTTTGAGAATGATAGATAAAATTTGTTTTTACTAATTAAAAATTTACCTGGATGACCTAACTTTATAGTTGATTGAGGATTTTCTTTACAATTCTTATTAGTAGTAAAAGGTTTCCAATGAGGAAATAAATCAACTTTCTTGAAATATAGCTTATCAACTTTATTGATCATAGGTTTGGCCTTACTTACGTGAAACCTCACTGATTTTCTTTTGTACCAGCCATCAATGTTATCAACGACTTTGTGTCTATTAACTTTTCATTGACACTTTTTTCCAAATCATCAATGTTTCTACTAGATTGCTTGTTTAAAATTTTCAATATTTTATTAGTATCTTTTGTCGATCTGTCGATGCTCTTTTAAGGAAATATTCTAAAATCTAAGTTTGATAATTTTTTCAACACTTTTAGCATCTTTTACATGACCTATTTAAAAAACATAGAATTTCAAGGGATTCCCTTTTATAATAATTTCATAGAGGAAAAACCGAGAAATTCTATGCAATAAACTCAAAAATATTAGTTTATTTAAGTAACCAAGCGTTAAAACGCTCGTTGAGTTCAGCAGTAAAATCTGCCCAAAAACCACCATCTACCTTAAAACCTTTTTTAAGATAGGAAGAAGGCAACTTGTTTCGTTCAGTCCTAGTCAATAGCTTGGATGATGATTTGCGGGTAGGTCCATAGTTTACGTCCTTCATTCCCACTAAAGGTTTAGTAGATGTCGAGAAAGCAATAAATTTTTTCGCTAATTCAACATTTTTAGAACCTTTTACAATTGCCCATCCATCTAGGTCAAAAGCATGAGCATCCCAAACCACTTCGAAATCAGTAACCCGACCATTAGCACTTTGTACTATGGTTGCAGTACCATCATTAAGAAGTTGAGGTGCTTGCGACCATGATTCAATCCAAATGATATCATCTTTGATAGTCGATAGCTTTCTAAATGCTCTATCCTGCCCTTTTTTAGTAGCCAAAACTTTATAAACATCCTTCTTTTTTACTCCATCAGCAATAAGTGCCCATTCTAAATTGACCTCTGCTCTTTTTCTCATCGCTCGTTTCCCAGGAATTCTCTTAATATTAAAAAAGTCTTTAATAGTTTTTGGCTTTTTTCTTCCAATAGTTTTTTTATTATAAGCAAATGCAGTGGACCAATAAATATTACCAATGGCACACTCACTAGAAAGTGCCTCAGGATAAAAGTCCTTACGAGCAGAGGCACCATTGTCCCCCTTAGGTAGAAAGGAAGTATCCAGCCTTACCAATAAATTTTCACTACAGGCCTTTTCCAAATCAACATATTCAAAGTCAACAACATCCCAAGTAACTTTACCACTTTTTACTTGAGAACTAATCTCAGCAATCCCACCAGAATAGTCGTCAAAAAGAACCTTTACTCCATATTCTTTTTCAAAAGGTTCAATCATATGCTTTTTTTGTGCTGCTCCATAAGCACCTCCCCAAGAAATAATAGTTAATTTTTCTTGAGCCATTACAGTTACTGATAATGCAAGCACAGCCACTATTAATAGTGGCATATTAAACATCTTTTTTATTTTTTTCATAATGTGTCCTCCATTTATAAAAACGAATAAGTAATTATACAATAATATGCAATAGTAATATTTTTATTTTTAAAAAATCATAAAATTTTGAGGAAGAATATGTTTTTTTGATTAAATTGTTAAATATTAATACGCTTTATATCTATTTTAGCTATAAATTCAATCCCAAAAATATGGCAAAAAATTTAAAATATGGCAAGAATTTATAAATTATGGTAAAAATTCATAAATTATGGTAAAATTTTACAACTGAGTTTTGGCCAAATTATTATTGAAAATTGCTTTTAAATTGATTTTGATTTCTATTCTATAGAAGATAAAGGATACCCACCTTGAACATACTGGCTAAAATCTTTTCCACCCAAAATGAACGGGAAATCAAGAGAATTACTGAATACATAAAAAAAATCAACCAATGGGAAACAAAAGTTTCTTCCTTAATCGATAGTGATTTTCCCAAAAAAACTGGAGAACTTAAAGAACGGATTAAAAACGGTGAAAAACCTGGATCTATTCTTCCCGAGGCTTTTGCCTTAGTAAGAGAAGCCTCCAAAAGAACTCTGGGAATGCGTCATTTTGATGTTCAACTCATAGGGGGTGTGGTCCTTTATGAAGGGAAAATTACCGAAATGAAAACTGGAGAAGGTAAAACTCTGGTAGCAACCCTTACCGCTTATCTACGAGCATTAGAGGAAAAAGGCGTTCATATCATCACTGTGAATGACCATTTAGCCAAAAGAGATGCCACTTGGATGGGGCCGATCTATGAATTCCTGGGCGTGAGTGTTGGTTATGTAGTTCATGGCTTAACTCATGAGGAAAAAAAAGAGGCCTATGCCAAGGATATTACCTATGGAACTAATAACGAATTCGGTTTTGACTATCTCCGGGATAATATGGTCATCAAATTAGAAGATCGGGTACAACGAAGCCATTACTTCTGCATTGTTGATGAGGTAGACTCGGTATTGATTGATGAAGCCCGAACTCCATTGATTATTTCTGGTCCTTCGGAATCGGACACTGGTAAATATTATAAAATCAACAAAGTTATTCCCCGTCTCACTGAAGGCAAGGTCGATGAAGAAGGGAAGGAGATACCCGGTACCGGAGACTACATTATTGAAATAAAAGATAACAATGCCTATATTACGGAGGATGGCATTAAGAATTTAGAAGAGTTTCTCAATGTAGGTAACCTTTATGATTCAGAGAATGCCCTTATCCTTCACCATGTCAACCAAGCCCTTAAAGCCCATAAACTTTTTAAGAGAGATGTGGATTATATGATCGATAATGGACAGGTGGTGATCATTGATGAGTTCACCGGACGAAAGATGGAAGGAAGAAGGTTTTCTGATGGCCTTCACCAAGCCATTGAAGCTAAGGAAAATGTCAATATTCTTTCCGAGAATCAAACTATTGCCACCATCACCCTTCAAAACTATTTTCGGATGTATGATATTTTAGCTGGCATGACTGGAACTGCCGATACCGAGGCTGAAGAATTTCGGAAAATCTATAACCTAGATGTGCTTGTGATCCCAACCCATATGCCTGTGTCTCGTCAAGATATGGGAGATAAAATTTACCGAACCGAAAGGGAAAAATTTAATGCAATCGTAAATTATGTTCGTGAAGCTCACCGTGAAGGGCAACCGGTGTTGATAGGTACTGCATCGGTAGAAAAATCCGAAGAACTAAGTAAACTTTTAAATAAGAGTGGCTTACGTCATGAACTGCTTAATGCTAAAAATCATGAGCGGGAAGCCAAGATTGTTTCTCATGCCGGCGAAATCGGAGCCATTACTATCGCTACCAATATGGCTGGAAGAGGGACTGATATCAAACTCGCTGATGGTGTTAAGGAAAAAGGTGGGCTATTGGTAATCGGGAGTGAACGTCATGATTCCCGACGTATCGACAACCAGTTACGGGGAAGGTCTGGACGTCAAGGCGATCCTGGTAAGTCAATTTTCTTTATCTCCTTGGAAGATGAACTCATGCGACGTTTTCAATCGGAGCGAATTTCTGGATGGATGCAAAAGTTAGGGATGAAAGAAGGAGAGGAAATCGAACATCCTCTCATTTCCAAACAAATTGAAATGGCTCAAAAAAAGGTGGAAGGACGTAACTTCGATATTCGAAAATATCTTTTAGAATACGATGATGTCATGAATGTACAACGAAGTTACATCTACAATGAACGAAACACCTTTTTACAACAAGACGATATCAAACCTAAGATCCATGAATTCATAGCAGAAATATTACCAGAGCAACTCTCCCTATTTAATGAAGGCAAGGAAAATGTCAGCGATGATTTTTTAGAGCATCTCCACCATTGGGTGAGTTCGGTATTTCAATTAACCCCACCAGAAGCATGGCAGAAAATGAGTTATAATGCTCTTAAAGAAGATCTTTTAAATAAATTAAAAATTGCTTATGATGATAAACGCAAACATCATCCGACCGAAGTAGTGAATCAGATCGATCGTTTTATTATTCTTAGTACCTTAGACCAAAAATGGAAAGAACATCTTCTTAACATGGATCATCTTCGCGATGGAATCAATCTCCGGGCTTATGGAGAAAAAAAACCTCTTCTTGAGTTTAAATCAGAAGGGTTTAAGATGTTCAAGGAAATGATTCTCTCCTTTCGTAATGACAGTTTGGAAAGAATTTTTCGAGTTAAAATCCAAGCAGAAGCTCCCACCATGAGAAGAGAAGTTTTACCGGAAGGTAGGGAAGAAAGAAAAGATATTTTTAAAAATAACAGCCAAGTCCAAACTTCGAATCCCAATCAAGTGATCAACCGTAACAAAATCGGACGAAATGATCCCTGTCCCTGTGGAAGCGGAAAAAAATATAAAAACTGCCACCTAAAACAGGAAGCATGATTTATGTTAATTAAATTGTAAACAGACTTAATTTATTATCAAAGTTTGTTAATTTTAAAAGTACTCCTTATCTCCTCCCTTCTCCTCCAAGTTGAGTTGGAGAAGAAAAGAGAGAATATAAAAATTTACCTAATTTACGCGGTTCTACGAGTAGAAGATCCAAGGAAATTGACCTCCCTACCTTCTAAATAAGTCTTACTCTGTTTACGTCCTTCTTTGTCCTCCCAGACATCTTTACGAAGATTTCCGCTTACGAGTACCCGAGAACCTTTTTTAAGGTATTTCCCGCAAATCTCAGCCATCTTCCTCCATGTGGAAATCTCCAAAAACAGGGTTTGATCCACTTGGTTCCCGTTTTTCCGTTGAAAGCGCTTACTACTTCCTACCACGAATGTGCACAGAGGAATATCGTTATTGATTCTTTTCACTTCAGGATCCTTTACCAAGTATCCTTCTACCATAGTCAAATTAAAATTACTCATTGTCATCTCCTAAAAAAAATTGTATGGTTGCCAATCCCAAATGTTCGGCTACCATACGACACTTATCTATTACAAGAAGAAAATGAGAATTAATGAAAAATTTTAGAAAATTGGGAATTATGAGAAAATGTCCAACAAAAAAACATGAATTCTCATAAAAGTTATTCACGAGTTTTTTGGGAACTACTTTTTTAATTATCTAGGATTTAGATCATTTATCTGCTTCTGAATTTCGTTTAACTTACTCATCAGCATCTGGTGCTCTTTATGGGTTACGGGCATGTCATCATTTTGTCTCTTTTTAAAGACTTCAAGTTTCTGGACAATCTGCAAAGAATCAACAACAATCCTAATAAAGAAATTCAATACCACAAAACTGGTAGTGATAATGAAGGGAATAAAGAACAACCAAGCCAAAGGAAACCAATTCCATAGTTGGAAGAACAATATTCATTAACCAGTTTTCCTGGGTCATAATCTGAAATAGGGTATAGGCCGAGTCTCCAATACTCATAAACCATTCTTCCATCGCTAAATCTGAATGAGTCCCAAATAGTTTGGTAGGTAAGAACTGAGGCAACGCAGAAGAGAAGTACCAGCACTTCCCCACTGGAATCATTCTGGAAATGGAATGACCGACGGCGGCAATGGACATATCTCATCTATGGGACAACAGAAATTAGCCTCACACCCTGAGAATTCTCAATCCCTGAAGTACCAAAAAGATACCCACAGATGGAATCCAGGTAATGATTAGGGAACCAAGAGTCTAGAGTTTAAAAATAAGAACAGTAATGTAATAAATTGAGCAAACCGAGGATTTCCAACCATCTTTATAATTCTTTCCCGGCCACTCCTCTTAATTTTCAAGTGAGTTCTTTAATTTTATACAAAACTATATTTTAAAAATTGATCAAGATAAAAAGAAAAACCCTAAAGAAAATACCTGAAATCAATTGGAGATATTATTTTTTTTAATCCAACTCACATAACCTCTCTTCTGTCCGTAAGACATAGTTCAACCGTTATAGTCTTTCTCTAACTTGATTTAAAAAGATTGATTTTGTCATAGTCAAAAAAGTAAATAGGATGTATATCATTAGGTGTTTTTAAGAAAAACCCAATATATAAAAAATAACATTATGTACTACATCCTATTATGAAAATAAAATATAAAGACTTTATGGTTTTTGATGGTATAATAGGATTGTCAATAGTTAGGCAGTTGAATGCGCAACAACTGCTTAATTTTAGTGTAGCTGCGCACAATTCGGGAGAATATTATGCATAGAAAAATTTTTTTACTACTTATAGCTTTATTTTGCCTTAATAGTACATCTTTTGCCTACAACAAAGGTGGACTTGAAGGCTATGAGATTGGATCGCAAGCCAATCTTGAAGGTTTCGAGAGAGTCACGCAAGACTTGGTTCCTCCTCCTTTTTTACCTAAGCATGACCAGGTTGCTACAGGCAAGCCAAAAATCGTCCAAGTTAGAATGGTCATTGAGGAAAAAGAAATTGAAGTTGAGCCAGGAGTCTTTATGTGGGCATTCACCTACAATGGCAGTGTTCCTGGACCTATTATTGTGGCACATGAAGGCGATTATATTGAACTAACCTTGGTCAATCCCAAAAACAACTTGCTTCCGCATAACATTGATTTTCATGCCGCAACTGGAGCCTTAGGTGGCGGTGAATTAACCATTGTGAAGCCAGGTGAAGAAGTGGTTTTGCGATGGAAAGCAGTGAAAGTTGGGGCTTTTATTTACCACTGTGCACCTGGGGGAGTAATGATCCCTTTGCACGTTGTACATGGAATGAATGGTGCTGTTATGATATTGCCAAGAGATGGAATTAAAGACAAAAACGGTAAAAGGCTTAAATACAATAGGGCTTATTATATTGGCGAGCAAGACTACTACCTACCGAAAGATGAAACTGGTAAATACAAACGCTATCC
The DNA here is from genome assembly GCA_965224715.1 of Spirochaetota bacterium. Lineage (GTDB taxonomy): Bacteria > Spirochaetota > UBA12135 > COTS27 > CAXSBA01. The sequence continues at coordinate 1,726,872 of OZ245054.1, forward strand.
TAATGCTGTTGCGTCTTTAGCAGATGATCAACAAGTAATGAGAAGACTCATACCAACACATGTGCCATTTGGTGGTACTGTAGGTGCTTTGACTGGCGCTAATGCCATGAAAGCAAAAGTAGGAGAAACAGTATTGTTTATTCATTCACAAGCAAATAGACAATCTTATCCGCACCTTATAGGCGGGCATGGTGATTATGTTTGGGAGCGGGGTAATTTTGCCAATCCTCCAGATGAAGGCCTTGAATCTTGGATTATTGCTGCTGGTTCAGCAGGGGCTTTTATGTATACTTTTCGTCAGCCAGGCACTTATGTTTATTTATCTCATAACTTGATTGAAGCCATAATGCTTGGAGCAATTTCTCATATTAAAGTAGACGGAAAATGGAACAACGGCTTGATGGAGCAAGTCAAACCTCCTTCACCTATTAAACAATAATCGCCCAACAAAACACTCCAGCGGACACTTTGACAAGCTCAGTGCCGCTGAGTTTGCTTAAGAACGAAAGAACGAAAAAAATTATAAAAGAGATGTATCAGGCTAGTGTTAAAGGAGAGGTTATAAATCTTAAATAGATTCTATCAAATGGATTATGGAGTTAGAAAACATCATAAAGAAGAATTTATCCGTAATATTGTTAGTAGTTCAGCAGTACCGAATAAAAAAACGACTTGATATAATGAGGACGCTTGGTTTATTTCCTATGGACGTTTTATTGGTTATGAATCGAGGGGGTCTTAATTTTAGAGGAAGGAGACTGCCAAAAAATCAATTAGGGGCATATTCTTCTGTGGATAATACGGTTCACTATAACAGTAAAACCACAGCTTCAACATTTTTACATGAGTGTATGCATTGTTTAGACAGTTCTATGAAGGAAAACAGATTCAGTAAAAAAGAATCTTTTGAATGGAACACTACCCCTAAGATGAAGTCATGGGGTAAGAGAATACGGAAAGAGTATGACAGTAAAAGGGGAGAGATTGTTTATTCAAAAAAATATAAGGTTAAAGTGTTTGATGATGAATGGTTAGATGATTATGAGGGGAGGTTTTATAATGACATTGGGGGGAGTGAATATATCACAAGGCGGGCACAGTATATGCGGGATAATATGATTGGTAAGGGTGAATTTAGCAATAAAAATGATTTTGATTATAAAAAAGGGGCGCCGGTTATATCGGAATTTTTAGAGAAATTGTTTATAGCAGGTGCTAAGGAGGAGCGGTTCTATGAGTGAGAGAATTAAAGAGTTTAAAGAAGACCGTAAAGAAATTATAAATAATCAGATATTAAAAATTGTTAAGTTGGAAAAAGTTATATTTGTGTTTGGAGATAACAGGGTAGTTTTTTATGAAGAAAATGGAAAGTTAAAAATTGATTGTCAAAATGAAGAGGTTAAAGAACACGCTAACAATGGGATAAAATCTGGTATCCACATAACAATTCCCCGACCTGATTTAGATAAAAAATGGAAATCTATAGGAGCAAGGGAAGAATATACATCTAAGGTAGAAACGGTTTACGATATATTTTATAAAAAACAAATTTAAAAAATAGGTTTGAGCGTAACTATCCTACGGAAAAATGCCAAATACTTTGAGAAGGTATTGACGGGAAAGGGGAAGTTAAAGGGCGTATAGGCAGTAAAGGCAAATCAATTAAGGATCGATAAAGTGGAAAAAGAAATAAAAAAGAAATGAAATTAAAATATAAGATAGATTTAACTGCGGTAGTTGGAAAGAATAGTTATTATGATGAGGGGGGTTCTCTTATTATTGAGAATGTTGTTGTATTTTCTCAAGGTGAATTTGTAAGTGAGGATGGGGAGATTGTCAGGATAGACGAGGAAGCAGTTATGCGTACAGATTGGGTTAATTTGTTACAAGGGCGCCCTGTGATTGAGGGACACGAGCAAGTGGATTTATTTAATTACGGAAAAGTTATACGGGGATCGGTAAAATCGGTTAAGGTTGAAGGGGGAAAGGTTTTAGCGGATATAATAATTCAGGATAAGTCCTTGCAAGACAAAATTATAATAGGTGGGTTAAGATCGGTTAGTTTAAGTTTTGTATTTAATGGTGATAAAGTTGAGTATATAAATCATTTAGGAATTGTACGGCTTGGGCAAGTTGCCGAAGCGGTAATTAATTTGGAAAAAAAGGAGATAAAAATGAATTATAGGAGCTCATTTATTGAGGCTTTGAATTTATTAAAAATGTATATGATCTCTAAAAAAGTTCATACTTCCAGACTACATCACTATTTATCATGCTTAGCAAAGGGAACACCTGTTGAATTTATTTCTCCCTCTGGTGATAAAAATAAGGGAACTTGGGAATCACAAGATCGATTTGATGGGTTGAAGGACTTTAATAATTTTCCAGTAACTTTATCAAAAATTAGAACAGACTTAACGTATGATGCAATTAAAAAGTGTAAGAGTGCTATCTACAAAATAGAACTAAACTCACAACAGGCTTAATTAAGCTACATTCAAACTATAGACATAGCTTATGCAGAACAGGTAAGTCGCATAAGCGATAGCATCAGGCAGATGGCGATGCGCTTACTCGCACTACAGTTCTTAAACGTTATAATACTGAGTAAAGTACGTAGGTTGAAGTGAGTTTGCAAACTCCAATATTTAAAGGCAATAAATATTCAAAATGTTGGACTTCCTTTCGTCAATCCAACCTAAGTGTTGGAAAAGCAATGCTTGATGAAAATCGTGTTTGTAGTGGCGGTATGCACAAAGATGGAGTCAAAAGAACTTTCAAATGTTCCAACCATTGAAGTCAGTACTGTATTCGAGAAAAGCCCTAACAAGGCGCTGCATTCGGACAGCAATTCCGCTATGCTCCATCGCCGCCGGTGAAGTCAACCGTTATATAGCATATTAAAAACATAATTTATGATATACTACCAACAGGGTGTCAACGATCCGCGGCCCCGTTAGAAGACAATACTAAGATGAAAAGCCTTCCAGAAAATTTGAATCTAACAAGAAGGACTCCGGAGTTTGACGAAAATAGTATTCCAAAAGGATTATTAAAAGCACATCAAACGAAAACTGGTGTTTGGGGAAAAATAGTTATTCTTGAAGGTGAATTACAGTATAAGGTTAATGAGCCAAAAGAAGAATTAGTAATTCTCGACACTGAAAACTATGGTATAATAGAACCGACAATTCTTCACGAAGTGAGGCCTCTTGGACCAGTGAAGTTTTATGTTGAGTTTTTCGAATAGAATCAGAAAGCCGCACTATTTGTTCCTTGCTCTACTTTTTGCTGCCGATGATCCGCAGCCCCGTTAGTTACTAACTGGAGGAGAAAATATGAGTTTTACTTTTATAGACTACGCAATTGATGTTCTTTCAGATGCGGATAAACCGCTTACATACCAAGAAATTTGGGATATTGGTTTAGAAAAAAACCTTGAAAAAAAACTAAAAACAACTGGCAAAACACCTTGGCAGACTCTTGGAGCGAGGCTATTTGTTGAAGTAAGGGACAATCCCAATTCAAAATTTATAAAAAAAGGCGACCGACCAGCTCGTTTTTTCCTTCTCTCTAAAGTGAGCCAAATACCGGAAGATATTATTGAAAAAATCGAAATATCTGAAAGCAAGGAAAAAGAACCAAAATCTAACTACAGCGAAAGAGAGTTACATCCTTTAGTAAGCTATTTCGCTTACACAAATCCAACATTTAGTCGTGGCAGAAGCATACTGACAAAAACTATATTCCATGAGAAATCAAAAAAGCATAACTACAGTGAATGGAATTATCCAGACTTAATAGGGTTTCATTTACCACTCGAAGATTGGAACCCTGATCTGATTGAGTTTAATCGAATTACAGATAATAACGCACTCAAATTATTTTCATTTGAATTAAAAAAATCACTCACTAAAGGTAATTATAGAGAAGCATTTTTTCAAGCAGTATCTAACTCATCATGGGCAAATGAAGGCTATTTAATTGCAGCAGAAATAAAGCAAGACGATGGTCTTTTAGCTGAATTAGAACGTCTGTCTATGTCTTTCGGCATTGGAGTAATAAAGCTAGAACTCACTGATATTGACTCTTCTAGAGTACTTTATCATGCTAAAAAACGTTCCCGATTAGACTGGGAAATAATGAATAAATTATCATCGCAAAATAATGATTTTCGACAATTTCTAAAAGATATAAAAATTGATTTTGATTCAAAACGCATACATAAATCTGAATATGATAAAATTATTGATGATCCAGAGTCATATATCAAAAAAATTAGTAACTAACAAGGCAATTCAACAGAAGATTATGCACCACTAAACTCAAGCGTTTCGGTGTGATCATGATAAGACGATTTCAAATTGCCGTATTGGGATGCATCCTTTTAAGCGAATACGTCGTCTCGCTGGCAGATCCGCACAATACACCCATCGCTCTAAAACGGCACAATATCCGCGCTGTCTCACTAGCAAACAATCACACATTAGACTATGGGATCCCCCGGCCTAGAACAATCTCTGGACGAGCTAACACAGAACAACACCCAATGGTTCGGTGCTGGCAGGCATGAGTACACTGCTGTCCAACCATTACGCATTGACTATTTTCTCAATCATTTGTAGTAGGTTATCAGAACGACCTTTCTGGAATTTGCGAGCAAATAAGGACTTAGAATTTAGCAAATTACTAAAATTATTCTTATTAAGCACTTTTGGAAAGGACACTTCTCTTATATATCTCAATATAATGACAGTCGTGCTCATTGAGAGCAAAATAGCTATCTAAATCTTTAATTTTTTCAAAATCATGAGAAATATTTATAGAAAATGGAGGACTTTTGACAATCAAACTAAAAAATATTTCATCAGGACAAAAAGTGCACTTGTGAAAGGATATATATTCTTTTTTGTGTTAATAAAATCAATTATATACCTTACACAGCCTTCTGTAATCGCCCACCATTGAGATCCATGGTAAAGGATGATTCTTTATTCTGAAAAAGATTTAATTAGAAAGCCGGATCCACTGAGAAGGCAAAAGCGATAAAATGCTCTCCGAAAATTCAAGCTTGCATCTAAAGGATTTTTATCACTTAAAACGACTACTGAGACACATTCCGTTCAAAGAAAAAATGCACAACCTCTATAGTAATATCATAATGTTTCGTACCGAAAGATGTTTATTTAAAGGACGAACTTGTATGAACGTACTTGATACATTTCTATCATTTGTTACAAACAGCTGGGGCTTCTACACGGAGAGGGCACCATTAACAGTGAAAGTCGATCAACCAAACTATCCTTGCCCTGTTAGAACTGGCTACTTAATCTCAAAACAAGCCGCTGGATATTAAATCTATCGACACTTTTTCGGCCCGGCCCAGTTTTTCGGATGACCAGGAGCTTAAAGTTGCTCTTCAACTACTATAGAGGCGACAAGGCTACAATCCACGATTATCATTTCGCATACTGTCAGATAATTAGAAATCCTGAGCAAGTCTCAAAGGTGTTTGAGATTGGCTCTTGGCACAAACAACTTGGATGTTATATCGATGATGGAAATCCACGGAAAACACGTGGAATCGTTGAGAACTTTTCGTGGCTATTGATCTGAAGTCAAGATATTTGGAGCAGACATTAATAAATACGTACTGTTTATGGAAAATCAGATCCAAATTTTTTTCGTCAATCAGACTGAAGTGGACACTTTTACTACCCTTGGAAAAGCCATGGATGACAACTTTGACCTCATGGTAGATGATGGACTACATGCACCAGATACGAACCTACACTCTCTAAATTTCTTTTTGTCAAGAATCAAGGTTGGCGAATGAGTGATAATTGAGGACATTTCCAAAACAGTATTCCTATATGGAAACTGGTGAGCACAATCCTACCGAGTCATTTCGAGTGCCATCTCGTACAATCCAAGAGTACCGTGAACATATTGCTCGTCAAGTGCCTTAAATAGCAGAAGCTGGCAGAGCTAGCATAAACAGATGGGCAATGTATGTAATGCGAACTTGAACGAGCTTCCACAGAAAAATACTTGCCATTAAGTAATTATTACGTGTGGCATGGAAAATGTATAGTGGAAGTAATACACGGAAATTTAGGTGAATCGAAAGACTTAGAGATTAAGTTTTTTAGACATATTAGGATGATGCCCGAAAAACATAGGCTAATGTGTCAGTCAGTGCTTAAATTAGACTACATTCTAAAAATATAAAAGAGGGGATGTTATGAAAAGCGGATGCAACGGACAACTTTTATGATATAATTTCAACAGGCTACCCAATGATCTGCAACCCTGTTAAAGATATATTCAATAAATGAGTAAACCTATTATTCAATCACTATGGATAGGTGACAAGCTATCGCTACTAGAGCAACTTTGTATTGCTTCATTTATCTATCATGGACATGAATTCCATCTTTATACCTATGAGAAAGTAGCTAATGTTCCAAAAGGGACGATTCTAAGAAATGCAAATGATATTATTCCCGAAAAAGACATTTTTACCTACTATAATGGCAGTTATGCTGGTTTCGCAGATTGGTTTCGATGGGCATTATTGTACGCTCAAGGTAACTTTTATGTCGATATGGATGTTGTGTGCATTAAGCCCTTTGAGTTTAATACAAAGTTAGTGTATGGCTTTCAGGAAGAACGTACTATATGTAGTGCTGTTCTTGGTTTCCCTTCAAAACATGAACTACCCGCTTTTTTAGAAGTTTCTTGTAGGCAGCCTAATTTAATTCTTCCATACGACAATATGAAAAGTAAATTACGAAAGATCATAAGAAAGATGATACACGGTAACAAACGTCAGAGTATTGGCTGGGGAGAGTCAGGTGGGCCTCATGGTTTGACTAGAGCGTTGAAGTATTTCGGTCTTATTGATTTAGCAAAACCGTACACTTATTTTTACCCTATACACTTCTCATGTTGGAAGAAAATATTTTATGAAACACATTCAAAGGATAATCAATTATTTTCGGATACATATGCGATTCACTTATGGAATGAATTGGGTCGAGTAGCAAGGCTCGACAAAAACGCCTCTTTTCCAAAAGACTCATTAATTGAACTTTTAAAAACAAAATATCTCTAACAAGTAGCTCTACCGAACAAAACGCTCTCTACGCTCGCATTTCTCCGGTGAGTTTTGATATTAGATAACAACATCCTATTATGAAAACTAAAATATAAGAGATTTTACGGTTCTTATTGTGATTTCTGATTGTATAATAGAATATAGTTATGATGTTACATCATTTCAATAACTAAATAGAGGATACTAAAATGAAAGTAGCTTACGTTTTTAATTCAAATATGGCCACCACGTTTAAACTTGCAACGATGATACTACCTCAGCTTGAACAAGGTATTCATGTCGCTAATGTTGTTGGCATGATGTTTTTCGACGACAACTTATTTATGCTAAAAAAAGGCGACCCTGTCGGTGAACGCTTGGCGAAAATTGCTAAAGAGCAAAATATTCTATTGATGATTTGTGATCAATGCGCAGTTCGTCGCGGTATGGCCGACGGAGAATTTCATCAATGTGGTACTGGTGAAGTGACCGCCAAGAATACAGTCGAAGGAGTGGTAGCCGGGTGTTTCCCACAATTGTATAAAGCATTATCTGGAAATCCGCCGGACCAAGTAATATCTCTATAGCAGAGGACAAATACATACAGATGGACATGGCCTATAACCAAACCTTGAGCTTAGGCGTTAGCAGCCAAAAAAATAAGATATTCATCATAATTATTACTATCGCCATCGTGCTCTGCTCTGGCTGTAGCATTAACATTCCTGTTAAAGGATCTGGCAAGACTGCCAGTGAGAAACGTGGAACTTCAGGTTTTTACACAGTTGACTTGAAGGGAAGCATGGATGTGGAAGTAACACGTTCAGACGAATTCAAATGCATTGTTAAAGGAGATGACAATATTGTCCCATTAATTATCACAGAGGTAAAAGATCAACGCCTATATATCTCAGCAAAGCAGAGTTATTCGACACGTCAGAAACTGAGCATCTTTTTGGAAATGCCAGAACTTACAGAAGTTGCTCTAAGTGGGTCGGGCGATATCAACATGGCCAATGTTACTAAAGATACTGTTTCCTTGAAAATTAGTGGTTCTGGAAACATCGTAGCAATTGGGGAAGCCAAACAAGTCATCGCAGAAGTCAATGGGACAGGCGATTTACAAATAGAAAGACTTGTGGCAGAGCATGTGGATGTTACAATCAATGGATCCGGTGATGCTAATGTCTGGGCAAAGCAATCTCTGAATGCGAGGGTGAATGGTAGCGGGAACATCATCTATGCCGGTGATCCTGACAATATCTATAATGATATAAATGGCTCAGGCGATATTGTAAAAAAACAACGATAAAGTATATCGTTCAAAGCACGAACCCCATCCATAAACCTGTGCAACACAGAAAGTCTGTCAATATACAATCCATTGAATCGCTACAAGGTGTTTATAATTGGAGACCTTCAGTACGAAGGTTTGGAGATTAATCAAAATTATCAAATTTTAGATTCTAACGGCAATGCATATAAAAGCATCCATGTTTTGAAATTCCTATTCAAGGATTACTTTCGCTTGTTACCCTGTGTGTAATCGCGATCTAACAAACGGATGCAACGGACAGTCTTATGATGATATAATATCAATAAGCTGCCGATGATCCTCGCTCGGTTAGGAAAATAAACATCACGGGAGGTGATATGAAAACGATGACTTGTAAAGAACTAGGAGGGGCATGTGATAAAGAATTCCATGCCAATTCCTTTGAAGAGATTGCAGAAATGAGCAAACAACATGGTATGGAAATGTTCCAACAAAATGATCAAGCTCATATAGAAGCAATGAGTAAAATGCAAGAACTCATGAAACAACCAGAAGCAGTGGCAGCATGGTTTGAAAGTAAAAAAAAAGAGTTTGATACGCTGTCTGAGGAGTAAGGCAAAGAAGACTGTAGTTCATCTAAATTAGCTCAAGTCGCTATTCTGCGACCTATTGGGATCTAAGCAGCGGTAGCAAATATATGCAGAAACAAAAAATTGACGCAAATTATACTAATAAAATAGCAGTTACAAATACCCCGGAAGTTGCTTATCAGGCATTAACCACTGGTTTTGATAAGTGGTGGACTACTGATTGTAATCCAATATCTGAAACAGGAGATAAAATCACATTTAAATTTGGGTCTACCTATTGGATAATGCGTGTAAACAGCTTAGTTCCCAATAAGTTTGTCGAGTTAGAATGCATTGAAGCTCATCATGTTCACAATGGGTTACCTTCATCAATTCTCAATGAATGGAAGGGCACTAAACTAAAATGGAGAATTCAAAAGCAAAAGAAAAAAACAAAGATTATATTAGTTCATGAAGGACTTATACCTTCGCTAGAATGTTATGAGGCATGTGAACAAGGATGGGACTATTTCTTTGTTAATAGCCTAAAGCAATATCTGGATACTGGCAAAGGTTCGCCATTCAAAAATTGTACATAGGAAAATGTCTAACAAGGAAAATTCACTCAGACAGAAAAAGGCGGTACCGAAAAAATCTAGCTAACACCTTCCACGATCAAATTGTCTCATTTTCTTATCGTAATCAGGCGAACTTAACCGTTAGGCTTCACAAATTACATCGGAGTATATCTTGAAATAAAAAGAATGAATCGCTTAATGTTCAATTAAAATGAAACAAATTATTATATAATAACAGTAGTGTATAATAACTGCTAAACTTTATGCATCCAGAAGAAAAAACATGTTTAAAAATCCGTCATTAATAATCCGTATAGGAATTGGTAAGACAATAGGCTTTTTATTTGGGCTTATCGGTTTAATTTTTATTGCGTATTTTTTGCCAGAAGTTGATTGGTTACTTCGGTGGGGCATACTGTTATGGTACAGCACACTTGGCGCCATTATTGGAGTATTCGGTGTTTTTACCTATCACCCCATACTAAAGTTACCTTTACCCTGGTGGTTTCGAGCTCCTCTAATAGGGGCGTGGATGAACTTTGTTCTAACGTTTTTTACTTATGATGCTATGCAAGCCATGATGCTCTCTCTGTTTGGTGAGAAGGGTATATTAACTTCACCGTTTTGGCTCACTGCTGAAGGAGCTGTTATTGGGTTAATAATGGGATATTTAGCTACACGGTTTGGTGGAGAAGGTAAAGAAACAATTGGAAAGTAGAGATTGACAACATCTGAAAATTTAACAAGGAAAATGCTACTTGAATAGCAAAAAGAGACTCTTTCTTGTTCCTCGCTATGCTTTTTGCTCCCAGTGATGCGGTAATGTGAGGCGTTAGGCAATGACATCCTATTATGAAAATAAAATATAAAGATTTTACAATTCTTATTATGGTTTTTAATGGCATAAGTAGGAAATTTACTAATAGTTATCGCTCTTATAATATGACAATAGAGTTAATGATTAGCTACTCAAAATAGAGGAAGTAATTATGAGCACAAATTCAATAGGCAATGTAACCTTTGGTCTCACAGCCTTGACGTTGGCCGCGATGATTTCCTATTCACTTTGCCTTGGAAAACATTCATTATCACAAGCGGAATGTCTGAGATAAAAATAATTTATAACAGGTACAATAAACGGTACTATAAGCCTCCCGGGAATCGATATGCCTATGCCTACGTGGCTTTTAACATTGCTAATATTTGTACTATCCCTTTAATCTGTAAGGAAAATCAATGATAATAAAATACTATAACAAAGTTGTATACACAAAACTTGCTCCACCTGCGAGACTCTACAAATACAATGACGGCTGGCGTTATAAGGTCAAAATGAAACACAGAATAAAAAGTATCGTAATCTTAATTTATTTAATACTTGTAAATGGATATGGCGCAAGCTATATAAAAGATTTGAATACAGCTAATAACTTGTATGATCAAGATAAAAAAGATAAAGCAAAAAACTTTTTTCTAAAAGCTGCCAAAAATGGGAGTGCAGAAGCACATTTTAAATTGGCCTATCAATACATTGTAGAAAAAAAAGATGCAATTTACCATTACTCTGAAGCAGCAAAATTGGGACATTCAAAGGCTTTAAAATATGCACTAGAGGAACTATTTTTTCGAGGAAATGATTTAGTTCTAGCAAATCCTCAAAAAGCTCTAAAAATTTATAAAATTGCTAAAAGTAAAAATAGTGAGATAAAGTTGTATAACGAAGAGAATACGATAAAAATTTTAAAAATGGCATCCGAAGTACCATTGCTTGACGGCAAAAAACTGATAGAAGATTATCAGCTTAAAGGAGAGTTTCATAATGATGGCTATTATATTTGGAAACTTGCAGAAAAAGCTTCAAAAGGACAAAAATTTAAAAATCCTACTCCGTTACTTGTGTTGCAACTAATTATAAAAGGTGGCTTTGTTCCGGCCGAACTAGAAGGTGCTGTTAGTGACTATTATGATATATGGAAAAACAAAAAAAAAATAGTTGAATTTGATATATGTCAATATGTGACCAGTGGATATGGCATGAGTTTGTGTGCAAATCGGCAGAAGGAAAAAGAAAATCAAAGAGTTGAAAAAGAATTATCTTCTTTACTGATAGATATAAAAATAAATAATAAGGATTTGTTGTATAGTGCTTATAGGATAACTGCTAAATATTTAGAGGCAAAAGTATGGAATGAGGAAGGTCACGATGGATCTGGTTATGTCCAATGGGCAACTGATTCTTTGCTTGAGCAAAAAAATAAATATATAAAGTTATTAAAAAATATTGCAAATGGATATATCCCAGAGAGCAAAGGTAGTCTGTCTCAAAATGACGCTCTACTGAATAAAAGATATAAGGAACTTAGGACTAAATTAAAAAAGTCTCCTGTTCAAGGTATGCGTATATTGATACATGAAGAGGGTTTTAAGAAAGTTCAACGATTATGGATTCCATATAGAGATAAAAATGTGAAATTATTTATCGCAATTTCAAAAAATAAAAATATTGATTTTTGGAATAATTATTTTACTATTCAACGAATAAAAGAGTATGACTCATTAAGTGGTATTATTGAAGATTATCAATAGAACATTATAACAAAAAACTGAACCCGACATCGCCTTTATCACGGTTATTACATCTTAAAAACAAAGGCTAGGGTTGTTCAAACCAAGCTTTGATATAAATGATCCAAGTAGTTAATTAGTTATAATATAATATCAACAGGCTACCGATGATCCATAGTCCCATTAGAACGAACATGAAATTTTTAGAACCAAGTCAATATCAGAACGCTTGTAATAAGCTCTTTCAGCAATACCAGGCATCAATCATTGCAATCTTACCGACTGCACGTGTTGAGCATATCGGTGCTTCATCTATCAATGGTGCAATTTCAAAAGGGGACCTCGATATCTTTGTTGCGGTCTCAGCTGATGAGTTCGAGATGGCAATCCAGGCAATTTCAGCATTAGGCTTCAAAGAAAAGTTAAACACTCTTCGTACACCTGAGTTGTGCATGCTTGAATCGATGTCAGGAAATAGTGTTGCCGTTCAACTGGTTTCAACAGGGTCTCAGTTTGAGGACTTTCTAAGTTTCCGAGATGCACTTAGAACTAACTTTGGCCTGCTACAACAATACAATCAACTCAAGAGACAGTTTGAGGGAAAAAGCCACTCAAGCTATAGGGCTGCAAAATCGAAATTTATTGAGCAGGTTCTAGCCACGCTCTAAATGACATCCTATTATGAAAATAAGATATAAAAATTTTACGGTTCTTATTATGGTTTTTGATAATATAATAAGATACCTATAATAGCCATACACTTTCGCTCAAATTCCATCAACTTCTTTTTGTTACCGGTAATTTGTAGTGTGAGACAGAGAAGAAAACAGTGTCAATTGTAAGAGATATCCATGAAACCAACAGGTATTATTGGCTCTGGATTTCTTTATTGGCCTGGCTGGTCATTCTTACTATTATCTTTGAAGTTGAAATTCTATTCCCGCAAATCACTCAGGTTGCTCATGCAACCAAAGGTCTCGTTCAGCCAACACTCCTTTGGAGTCTATTATTGTTCATTATTGTTATTGGAGGTGGAATTCGATTGGGTAGCAACCTCCGTGCTCGTGACATCGGCCTTTCGATGTCACAGATACCGACAGGGTTAATTGTTACGCTCGGTGTCTGGGTGACCCTTCAAGTAATTTTGCTCTTCATTGCACTGATCGGGAAAGAATCCTCAGTCTCTTTAAGTACCGCATTCGAGACTGAGCAGTGGACCACGACTCTGGGTTTGCTTACTGCACAAGTTCTAGGCAATGCCCTCGCAGAAGAATCGATGTTTAGAGGTTTTCTAATGCCACAACTTTACCTGAAATTCGGTGGCCGTAGAGATAAGATATTCTGGTACCCCATGCTGTGGGCTATACTCGCATCACAGTTGGGATTCTCACTTATCCATATCCCCAACCTGTACCACCAGGAAATCCCTGGAGTGGAGATCGTGGGGGCACTGGCGATAATCTTCGCACTTGGTGTGTTTCTCGCTCTACTTTACATTCGGACAGCCAATCTCTTCGTCTGTGTTGGGCTGCATACGTTATTGAATACGCCAACACCTTTGGTGCACCCGGTGGTTCAGCCCCAGCTTGACGTACTCCAACTCATTGTACTCGTTCTGGCATTACTGGTTCTTGTATTGTGGCCGTTACTTAAGAAAAACCCAATTATATAAATGATAATACGGAGTCATTTTCAAATAATAACTATCAAGTCGCTCCACCTGACCGCTATTTCGCTACGCTTCATAGCGACAGGTGAGCTTGAACGTTAGGTGTCTCAGAAATATGGAGTATTAATGTAATGCAACTTCAACAGTTACCCAAAAAAGTCATAGAACGGCTGTTAGATTATGCTTTCAGGTTATTTGGTATCGACCAGATTTCACGTGTAAGAATTTCCAGACAAAATAACCTCAAAAAGATAGGGACAAAGTACGGTGGATGGGTGGTACCAATCAACTTATTAAATGCAAATTCAATATGTTATTGTGTTGGCTGCGGCGAAGACATATCGTTCGACATTGGTTTAATTGAATATTTTCAATGCGATGTTTATGGCTTTGATCCAACCCCAAGAGCTATTAAGTATGTGGAAAGCGTGGCTGGAGAAAATCCAAAATACCACTTCTATGATGTAGGGTTGTGGAATGAAGAAGATACATTAAAATTTTTTGTCCCTAAGAATCCAGACCATGTTTCTCATTCTTTACTAAACCTCCAAAAAACAGAAAATTACATATCAGTTAAGGTAAAAAGGCTTTCCTCATTAATGAAAGAACTGGGTCATCAAAGGATAGATCTTCTTAAGATTGATATTGAAGGAGCTGAATATAAAGTGATTGAGTCCATCATAGAGGACTGTATTGATATTAAAGTGATCTGCGTTGAGTACGATGAATATTTTAATTCGCTTGATGTAAAATACAAAGATAGAATTCGAGCATCAATGAATAGCTTGGTTACGCATGGTTATTCGTTGATATGTGCACAAGGCAATGGTAATTATACGTTTGTTAAAAATGCCTAACAAAGCAAATGTACTCAGATGGTAAAAAGTTCCATTTCGCTCTGTCTTTTACTGCTGATGATGTATGCTGTTTTAAACAATGACATCCTATTATGAAAATAAAATATAAAAACTTTGCGGCTCTCATTATAGTTTTTGATGGTATAATAAGATATCTATTGATGATTAGATACTATTATGATGAGAGGATTTAAAGATAAACTATTACTCATAAGCACTGTTTTATTAGTGATTGGGGTTATTAGTCTCATTCTTGAAAATACGTTTTATCAGTATGTAGATAAAAATGGACTTTTGCACGAAAGCCTGTTCCTTCCACTCGGTACATTTAGTGTTGTATTAGGAGGCTTTGGTATTTTGGCGACAATGATGTTCAAAGTATGGGTATATAAAAAGGAAAGTACAGGGAATAACCCAAAAGTATATTTAGCTGCTATAAACTTATTAGCATTAATGATATATGGAATTGGTTTAATGGCACCATTAACTCCATCGGAAAGGTTACCATCATTTTATGAACTTATAATATTCTTAGTATTTCCAATGGGATTGCTTGGTTACTGTTTTTATAAATTGGAATCGATATATTTTAAGATAATTATACTAATTCAATTTTTTGCTATTGCATCATTTTCAATTTATCTATTGATCTTACAGTATAGTTAATGCCGTACTTAACAATCCGCTGAACACAGACATCCACCACTGTTTGGCAGATGTAGTCAGCCTCAACGTTAGGAGATAAAGAAAATGATGATCCTTGTAGTAGGAGCAACAGGTGCAACCGGTCGGCTCTTGGTGGAACAACTGCTCTTTCGTGGACATAACGTCAAAGTAATTGTTCGATCACCTGACAAACTACCTAAAGCTATTAAAAATCATGATCGCCTAACAGTGATCAAAGCAAGCATTCTGAACCTAATTGATAAGGAAATAAACGAAATTGTCAACGGTTGTACTGCAATTGCTCTTTGTCTGGGACACAACTTAAATTGGAAAGGAATTTTCGGTCATCCACGCCGATTAGTAACTGATGCCACTCATTTATTATGCAATGCTATCAAAGCTAATAAGAAAAAAGAGACAATCAAGTTTACACTTATGAACACAGCGGGCAACAGTAATCGTGGTATACACGAGCCACTATCATTACTACATAAATTTGTTATTATGCTCGTACGTTTACTAATACCTCCACAGTTGGACAATGAGATGGCTGCAGACTATCTACGGACAGTTATTGGACAAGATAACAAAACAATTGAGTGGTCAGTAGTACGACCAGATACCCTCATTAATAATGATGAAGTCTCACAGTATGTGATACATCCTTCCCCAACAAGAAGTGCAATTTTTAATCCAGGCAAAACTAGCCGAATCAATGTAGGGCATTTCATGGCTGATTTAATAACTGACAATGATATTTGGGATAAATGGAAGGGACAAATGCCCGTTATTTACAATAAAGAGTAATTCTAACCATCAAATGTACCTGACACTTTATAGTGCAGGTGATTTAGAACTGTTATGTAACTGATAAATAGTAATAATTATATTTTACTTAAAGATATTGTATAATATAAAGCCATAAATAATAATGGGTTCATTAATGAAAAATATATTAATAATAGTTTTATTGTTATGTATATCGATGCTTTATTGTCAGAAGTATTCTTTCGTTCCCAAGAAACTAAAAGCCATAAACAGTACCGAATTAATAAAAAAAGGTCCAGCTAAAAACCTTGATTTAGTTTACTTTTCTGATAGAACGAAAACCTTATTATCCATGGTAATGCCAAAAGTTATAGATGATGAATTTCAATTACGAATGTTCGCCAACGACAATAAAAAATATAAGTCACTATTTGTAACAAAAAGAAATAATGATAAAGCGAAAATCAATTATAAAGGTATTCCTGATTTAGATGTTGGAAAATTAACCAATAAAGAACTTGAATTTTTAAAATCCAAAAACGTAACTATTTTTTCGAGCGAAAACGGACATTCAAGTTGGACAGAAAAACCTTAGTAAAGGTTTAGAGTTTTTATTGTCAAACTAGTTGAAATATATAGACACACAATAAGCGATTCAACTCTGACCTCAAACACTTATTGGGGTTATTTCGTATATTTAAGTTAAGGGTATCGTGTAACCATTTTTTTTTTGACTGATTACTATAGTTTGACAAATCGGGCAACGGTACTTGTCTAGGAAAAATAAACATTTGTTGCAAAATATTATAATTTAAGTTTCATTAGGCCGAGTTTTATGAGTTGCGGGTTAACCTCGAAATTGTTATGTACGTAATGAAAAGTTTATAAATAAAAATAGCTCTGGAAATTCTTATTATTTGATGAAGAGTTTCATAAAGTTTCTTGTTATGATCGTGTTACCAACCAGTTTAATTGCTCTCTTATTAGGTTGTCACCGCCACAAAGACCGCAACAATTTTCGTCCTTGGCAGTCTTGGATTCATTACGGTGTTTATTATGGTTTTTGAAGGGATAATAAGATGTCCACTAATAGTTGGATTACTTAATAGAATCGAAGAAACATATACGTATTAAAAAATGACTAACGGATTATGCTCTGTATACATATCGCAAAGGCTTTTATATAGAAGTAATACATGGTTTTATTGTAAATAAATTACAAGAGTTCCTCATGCCTAGTAGTAGGTATAAAAAACATAAAAAAAAGATTTAAAGGAGTTTGGAATGTGGCAAATAAGTTTTCATATTATAATTCTATCAAAGTTTTGTTTATAAATAATAAGTAAGATAAGTAAAACTTTTACAGACGATCTAAAAAGATTTAATAGCCTAAGAAATGAATTAATACATAAATATTTTCTTAGACCTTATAACAAAGTTATATGAGAGTAAAAAAGTAGAAATATGATAGGTTGTTTAATTTGGGTATCGAATTGGCTAAAAAACTTCAATACTATAACGAATACAAGTTATAGGCAATCCAACCCATTCGCTTCTCCTGACCAAAACTGCCGCTTTAATTTCTGGGAGAACAGTTCAAAAACGTAGATTTTCAAGCTTTTTTGGAATATTTGCTGAGTTTGTCTTGACAGATGAACTCTGCCGTTAGCCAGCCCAATCAAAAGAGATAATTTTCCATGAATTCCATAAAGAATTTTCAAGATAAAAGCTATAAACAACATGCGGAGCACTTAAAAAAATATACTCAAGATGGCGAGAAAGCCATACACGCAAAAACATGGTTTGAAAAAGATACAGTTGATGCATGGCGTCATCAACGAATGTATCAAGTTCTTGATCCTATATTAATCACAGAACCACAATCGAAGTGGCTTACTGTAGGTGATGGTAGATATGGAAAAGATGCAAAATACATCACAGAAAAAGGAGGTGATGCTCTGGCAACTGACATATCTAAGCATTTATTAAAGGAAGCAAAAGATCTTGGTTATATTACTAAATACAAAGTAGAAAATGCTGAATCATTGACTTTCCATGATTTAACATTTGATTATGTTCTCTGTAAAGAATCTTATCATCATTTTCCAAGGCCTATGCTCGCACTTTACGAAATGTTGCGAGTGGCAAAAAGCGGAGTGTTGCTTATTGAACCTAATGATGCCTATATTATTAATAGATACTCGGAAATTCTCTTTAGAGGCTTAAGAAATATAGTAAAATTTTTTTCTTGGTAAAGAAATCAATAAACATTCTTTTGAAGAGTCAGGTAATTACATTTTTAGTACTTCCAGAAGAGAAATAGAAAAAGTAGCACTAGGACTAAATTATAAGACAGTAGCATTTAAAGGAATTAATGATGTCCACTTATCAGGGGTAGAGTATGAGAAAATGTCAGATAAAGGTCCGCTACAAAAGAGAGTAACAAGATTAATAAATATTGCAAACTTTTTATGTAAATTAAGGCTTATGGATTATGGTATTCTCGTGTCAATTATTTTTAAGAAAGAATTATCCAAAGAATTGCTCCAGCAACTTATTGATGAAGGATACGAAATCATCCAACTCCCGGACAATCCATATATTTCTAACTTCTAAGTAACTCGAACGTAAGTGATTGATTTTACCTTGTATGAGAGTCGCTTTTTTATTGAATCCGGAGGGATACACCCTGAAACGGTTAACAAGGCACTACGCCGGACGGCAATTCCACTATCCTTCATCGCCGCTGGCAAGCTTGTTTGTTTATTTAAAAAGGAAAACGTATGAAATGTTTTAATCACCATGAAAAGGACACTGTCGGTCAATGTAAGCATTGTTACAAAGGATTATGCAAGGAATGTGTAGCAGACACAGGCGAAGGACTGGCTTGTAAAGGGGAACACGAGAAAGACGTAGAGTTTATTAATTCACTTATCGAAAATAATAAAAAATTATATTCTCAAAGACCCAAGTCAGTATTAATGAGTAACTTATTTTTATTGCTTATGGGTATTTTCTTTATCTCATTTGGCTATGAAAAATCAAAATTTCTCATGATTTTTGGTGTGCTGTGTATAGTGTATTGGGGAGTACTGGCTGTACATAACTCAATCCACTTAAAGAAAATAAGAACAAACTATGAAAGATAACAAGTCAGTAAAATATGCTCCGAGTCTACAGTTCTGCGTGGGACCCCTGGCTATGCCAACCACTCTTCACTGTGTGTGAGGCATTAGAACTTTGACGCTTACAGATCAAGTCTAAACAGGGCTGCGGATTATCTTCCGCCTATTACCCTACGTATCTCAATCTAACAAGTGGATACAATGGACAGCCTTATCCAGTTCCTGATGGGCTTTGACTAGTTCGGTGGTATGGTAGTGGTTCATATAAATTCGCCAAATTACTTTCTGGAAATTTTGTCCTTACATCCAAAATTGTTTAGGATTTGACTTTGATGCTATTTTATTCTTATTACTTAGTTCTTTCGGCCTAGGTCGTTATTGTAAACGATATCTTTAGAGTACCTATAATCTCCTTTCAAGCATTTGTAAACATATTTCACCCAAGTCATGTGCATTTCTGACATGAGTATTCCGAAGTAAAACAGTTGACCATCTGAAACTAACATGCAAGCATCACTAATTATATTTTCAAACCCAAAAGTTCCAAAAAATTTCACAGGTATATACTTCTGACTTTCAAATGAGCGTGACTTTCTGATACGTCCTACGGTTAAATTATAGTTTAAATTATTTCTTCTCTAATGACTTTGCCATTTTATAATTATAGTTTTCATGCTTTTTCATTTACGCTTTCTCTTTCTGCTCGTTCTGACTTTCTTTACCTTTACGCTTTTAGTGTTTTCAGCTTTCTCCCAAACCACGAAAACCGTCTCTACTATCTCTACTAATGAAAATAAGGAAGTAAGTAACATTACCCACCGTTTGGTCAATCGTAGCGAACTCATCACCTATTATCGTGGTAGCTATGTGGTTGAGATCACCGGCAATGAACAGACCTTCGGAGTGGCCCTCCATCCCGATCTTGACTATATTCTTAACTATAAGGGATTTATATTCAAATTTACCATGGACTTCTACCTACTAGAGGCACTCTCCACCCGGGGTCGTTTTGCAGAAAATTTCGACCCTCCTACCTGGTATCCGAATGATATTTCTCTCTCTATTAATTTTTCAAAATACCACACTATCCAGGGAGGAATCATGAAGCCAATTCTTCATGTGAGTCCGCAAAAATCTTATTATCTTCCCGTGGTTTTTCGTACTGGCAATCGTACTGTAAATGGCATTAACGATCCCGGAAACAACTATAATGCCCAAGATTATATCAATCATGCCATGGTTACCGGTCACCGAGACCTACCTATTATCTATTTAATCAACCCCCATTATGACACCGGTATTTCCTGGCGTTTATGGATCAGTACTTTTGAAATGATTGTTTCCTACTCCAATGGGGAGATGGGGCTAGACAGCAATTCTGCAAAGTCGGTGAGTGCCAGTTTCGCTTATCATGACAATAATGTTCACGGAGGAGTGGGTTTTCATATCGGAAATCTGGGGTCGGTTCCGATCAAAGAATACAACCATCAGGTAAAGACCTTCTTTTATTATCGTTTCCCCTATGTCACTCTAGGTACTGAAGCACTTCTCCGCTTTCACGGGATTCGAGATTTAAATGTAACTAACAGACAGGTAGTAGGTGAATTCGAATATGGAGATGGATTCTTTGATCCGTTCACCGTATATTATGATGGGAGTTATGATCCTAAAGGCCAAATCTATACGGAAATGATCTATGGTTTGGCCGCCCATCTTTATGCTGAGATTAACTACCGCAATTTCTTCTCTGTTATTCATGGGAGTTATTATGATCCCAATTTATTAAGTGAGGGATCGCTTATGTATCGACGACGTTACCGGGCCTTTCTTTCTCTCGGATATCGGGTTACTGACTTCTTTAAACTCTTGACTTCTTATACTTACACTCATGATCAATATTACACCAACACTGGACAATTTTATGATTCCACCGAACCTCGACATATTCACCCCATTTATGACATGGACTTCTATCTTGGATTTGTTTTCAGTATTTATCCTGTTGATAAAACCTTTAAATAACCAGCTTCGATTATTCCAAAATTATGTTCATCTTGCCCCCTTTTTCCTAAAACAATATTCTAAAAAGTAATCAAGAAATCAGAAACTAACACCTCATATTTTAAACATGGAAATAGGTGAATGATTGTATAATATTTTTATGAATAATGACGAATTGAATCAATTAGAGAGAGTGGCTGAATTTTATAGTAGTGTTGATGCTAATCTAGCTAAGGGTGTTTTAGAAAATAACAATATTTTTGCTACCATTGAAGGGGAGCATTCTGCTGATCTTTCTCTAACTATTAGTGGGATTGGAAATCATGTCTATCTCCAAGTACTTCACAAGGATCTAGGAAAAGCGATAGAATTAATCAAAGGTATGGAGGTGGATTATACCCTCCTTATCGAAAATGCTTAATGTGGCAAGACTAATAACCAAGGAGACAGGATGATTCACTTACAGAATAAAGACCCAAATGTCTATGCATCCATAGTGAAAGAACAAAAGCGTCAAGAAGAAGGTATTGAGCTTATCGCTTCAGAAAACTTAGCTTCCCAGGCAGTGATGGAAGCCCAAGGAAGTATTTTAACCAACAAATATGCAGAAGGGTATCCTCAAAAACGTTATTATGGAGGATGTCAGTTTATTGATGAATTGGAGCAAATCGCTATTGACCGAGCTCAAAAGCTTTTTGAAGTTGAACATGCTAATGTCCAAGCCCACTCCGGAAGCCAAGCGAATATGGCGGTGTATCTGGCAGCATTAGCTCCTGGTGATAAAGTGATGGGGATGAACTTAGCAGAGGGAGGACATCTTACTCATGGTTCTAAGGTTAATTTCAGTGGAAAGCTTTTCGAAATCGGATTTTATGGGATCAATAAACAAGGATTTATCGATTATGATCAATTAACTGATCAAGCTAAAGAGTTTAAACCCAAGATGATCATCGCTGGAGCTAGTAGTTATTCTCGGGTGATCGATTTTAAGAAATTTCGCGAAATCGCCGACCAGGTTGGGGCAATTCTTTTGGTGGATATGGCCCATATAGCTGGACTGGTGGCAGCAGGAATACATCCTTCCCCAGTACCCTATGCTGATTATATTACCTCCACCACTCATAAGACATTACGAGGGCCACGAGGCGGACTTATCCTCACATCCAAAGACAATGCAAAAAAGATAAACTCTATTATTTTCCCTGGCATTCAAGGGGGCCCCCTAGAGCATGTTATTGCCGCCAAAGCAATTTGTTTCGGAGAAGCTCTCAAGCCAGAGTTTAAGGCTTATCAAGAAAAAGTAGTAAAGAATGCCAAGTTCCTAGCATCAGAAATGGTAAGTCAGGGCTTTGAAGTGGTAAGTGGGGGTACTGACAACCACCTGATGTTGGTTTCCCTCATCAAGAAGGGAATCACCGGAAAAGATTTAGAAGAAAACTTGGATAAAGTAGGAATCACTCTTAACAAGAATGCGGTACCGAAAGATCCTCAATCCCCCTTTGTCACTTCGGGAGTGAGGATCGGAACTCCGGCTGTAACCACCCGGGGTATGGGGCTAGAAGAAATGAGGAAGATTGCGGGGTGGATCAGTACCATCGCTGATAACTTGGGGAATGAATTGGCAATAAAACAAGTCCGTACCGAAGTAGTGAATTTGGCTAAAAAATTTTCCATCTATTTCTAATATTAAAAAGTATGTCTTCTACTTCTCCGGAAGATTGGCTTCGTGATTTCCAGAGAGGCAATCTCGTAGGAAAATCACTTATTCGAAAATTAAGTAAATATCTCTACCACTCTCAATATCGAGTTATTGAAAATACCGCTCGTCTAGATAAGCAACGTCAAAGAAGAAGTGGAATAGAAGAAGTGATCTTAGCTGAAGGTAAAAATTCTGATCACTTATTTGAGATTATTAGAAACTTCTTTGATCCAAAGATAACTTTTTCACCAAAAAGGATGAAGAATTTAAGTACCTCCCTCCTTATTACTCGACTTGTTTCTAAATCATTTGAAAAGTTGAAACTTGATTATGAAGTTAAATTAAATAAAA
This sequence comes from Spirochaetota bacterium, assembly GCA_965224715.1. Taxonomy (GTDB): domain Bacteria; phylum Spirochaetota; class UBA12135; order COTS27; family CAXSBA01. The sequence continues at coordinate 1,750,095 of OZ245054.1, forward strand.
AGCTTCCTCTTATCTATCACCCTCAGGCTCGGATAGCTCATACCCTACTCCCAACAGCAAAAAAAATTAAAAGCAAGTCGTTAAAAAAGACAAACAAAAAACAAGTGGCTATTCTCACAGCAGGAACTTCTGATTATAGTGTGGCCGAAGAATGTAATACAGTATTACAATATTGGGGAATAGTGACTGAAAAATTTTACGATGTAGGAGTGGCTGGCCTGGGTCGTTTATTAGGAGTAATCGAAAAGGTGAATCAGTATCGGGTAGTGATCGTGGTAGCTGGAATGGAAGCAGCTTTAGCCAGTGTGGTGGGGGGTTTAGTCAAAGCTCCTGTGATCGCGGTTCCCACATCAGTAGGTTATGGAGCCCATTTTGAAGGAATCAGCTCCCTTTTAGGAATGCTAAATAGCTGCTCTCCCGGAATAGTGGTAGTGAATATCGATAATGGTTTTGGAGCCGCTTCAGCTGCGCGAAAAATTCTTACTGCTTAGTTTTATTAGGTTTATTTTTTCCAGCTTGCTGACTTTTGGGGTCAATTTTCTTTTTTATCTTATTTTTCACTTCAGTATCAAATGATTTTTTTGAGCCGTCCTTCTGTTCTTTGAGCATAGATGATGCACTTAATACCGACGAAGCTGCTGAGATAAGGCGGCTATTTCTTTTGGTGAATTCGATGAGTTTTTCCCCATTTAATTTTCCCTGCTGGAGAAGGGCTAAGTCATAAAGATGCTCACAAATGAGAGATCTCTCCTCTTCTTTTCCATCACCAATAATCTTCTTTACTAAGGGATTGTTCAGGTTCAATACCAAAGTGGCAAAAGCCAAGTCATCGCTCTTATTCTCACCCCGGTTAAACATAGTAGACATATCCTGAAAGCGTCTCATATGTTCATTGTAAACTAAGATAGAAGGGATTTCCTCTTCTTTAAGAGAGGAAAACTCTACCTGAACTGCTTCATTCCCAATTTGTTTTTTGATCCAATCAATCTTGTCTTTGTAGGGAGACTCCTTTTTCTCTTTATCATCACTAAGGATCTCTTCGGGAGTACTACTATCCACTCTAACAAATCTCACAGGCATTACTTTCATTTCATAATGTTGAAGGAAATGATTGTCGATAGGTGAGTCTAAAAGAATGACATCCAATCCCTCCGATTTTATTTTATTGATGAAGAGTTTTTGTTTCTCTCCATCACTAGCATAGACTATCTTGTCTTTGAGTTGGGTATTTTTTTCCTGATACCCTTTCAAAGTTAGAAATTCTCCGTCTACAGTTTCAAAAACGATATGGTCCTTGATCTTGTCATAGAAATCATTATCGCTCATGATCCCAAATTTAATAAAAGGGTGGATGTCCTTCCAATGTTTTTCAAAAGTGGAACGATCCTCTTTAAAAGTATCTTTTAGGTGATCAGTAATCTTTTTAACGATATGAGAAGATATTTTCTTGACATTCTGATCGTGTTGGAGGGTGCTTCTTGACACATTAAGGGGAATATCGGGACTGTCAATCACTCCTTGAAGAAGAGTAAGGTAATTGGGGATAAATTCCGCAACATTATCTGAAACAAAAACATTATTACAGAAGAGCTTGATTCTTCCTTTTTGATTAATTTCCAAATCATTTCTGATTTTAGGAAAATAAAGCACCCCCTTTAATTTGAAAGGATAATCCACATCTAAGTGAATGTGGAAAAGAGGCTCTTGCTCTCCAGGAAAAAGTTTTTGATAAAAGTCATCGTAGTCTTTCTTTTTAAGACTTTGAGATTTCTTCTGCCAGATAGCAGACTGCTGATTTGCCTCCTTACCGTTTACTTGAATTTTAACTGGGATAAAGTCAGAATATCTTTTAACTAAGTCTTTGATCAAACCCTCATCAAGATAATTTTCATTATCTGAAGCAATATGAAGGATAATGTCAGTACCTACTTGACTTCGTGTTGATGAAGTAATTTTGAATGAAGTTTGTCCTTCACAACTCCATTTTACCGCTTGACTTCCTTCTTGATGAGAAAGAGTATCAATCTCCACTTTATCCGAAACCATAAATGAGGAAAAAAATCCCATCCCAAAATGGCCGATAATCCCAGCATTTTTTTCATCGAGTTGATATTTTTTTACAAATTCTTCGGCACCGGAAAAGGCTATTTGATTGATATATTTTTTGATTTCATCGGCAGTCATTCCCAGTCCATTATCACTGAAGGTCAGAGTCTTTCCTGATTTATCAATTTGGATGTTGATAAGAGGTTCATTTAATTCGGCAGAACTACTGCCAGTATCGATAAGATGTTCTAATTTACGAATAGCATCATAAGCATTAGAGATAAGTTCTCTGAGAAAGATGTCTGGCTCTGAATAAAGCCATTTTTTTATGATGGGAAAAAGATTTTCGGTATGAACAGAAATATTGCCGGTCTCTTCAGTTATATTTTGTGTATTTGTTTCACTCATAATAGCTTCCTTAATAAGAATATTTATAAAATAATATTTTTTTAGAGAAAAATCAAATTCGTTGTTTGGTAAATTATATTATTTTAAATTAAAAGATTAAGCCAAGGATACAAGATATGATAAACTATATAAATATATAATGTCTCTATCTCCCATCGTCTTATTTACTTATAATCGTCCGTGGCATACTCGACAAACTATAGAAGCACTACAAAAAAATAAATTAGCTCATGATAGTGAGTTGTTTATTTATAGTGATGCTCCAAAGAATGAAAGTGTAATAGATCAAGTCAATGCGGTTAGAGAATACATCAAAACCATTGATGGATTTAAAAACATCACTATTCGAGAAAGAGAGAAAAATTGGGGGCTAGCTGACTCCATTGTTAATGGAGTGACGGAGACAATCAATAAATATGGGAAAGTTATAGTTTTGGAAGATGATATTGTTACCGGGTCCTATTTTTTAAAGTTTATGAATAAAGCTTTAGACTTTTATAAAAATGAGAAAAATGTTTGGCATATCAGTGGATGGAATTATCCTATAGAGATTAACGGTTTAGATGATGTATTCTTTTGGAGATTGATGAACTGTTGGGGTTGGGCTACTTGGTCAGACCGTTGGCGATACTATAAAAAAGACGTTGAAAAATTAATATTAGAATTTACCCAAGACGATATAAAAAGATTTAATCTAAATACAGTTAATCTTCTATGGCATCAAGTTCTCATGAATAAAAAAGGGGAAATGAACACTTGGGCTATTTTTTGGTATGCCACTATTTTTAAAAAAAATGGTTTATGTCTTAACCCATCTCAAACTTTGGTTAAAAATATCGGACAAGATGACAGTGGCGTTCATAGTAGAATAGGTTTCGATGCTTTTAGTAAGAGTGTTATATCAATGAAGGAAGAAATACATTTAGATGTACCTATAAAAGAAAATGATCTGGCGGTAAAACGAGTTATGAAATTTTATAGGTCTCAAAAAAAATATCTTTTGATAAAAGTAATAAAAGCAATAAGGAAAATGGGAATAAAAAATTTTATCAATGAATACGTTTTTAATAGATGAAAAAATCCTGAAGATTATATAATTGAAGATTCTTAATATCAATACCTACGATATTCGCGGAGGTGCTGCCCGAGCCTGTTATCGATTGCACAAAGCCCTGCTAAACGCGGGTATTGATAGTCGAATGCTGGTGCAATACAAAGAAAGCGACGATGATACTGTTGTCATCGCCAATTCGACTATAGCTATAGGAAAAATGATAGGGGTCATTAAGTATGCTCTTGATATATTCCCTACTCAATTATATAAAAATAGAACTTCTACACTATTTAGTTCATCATGGTTACCCTCAAAAAATATCATCAACAAAATCAATCAGATCAACCCTGACTTGGTTCATCTCCATTGGATATGTAACGGAATGATAAAAATTGAAGACTTAGCAAGTATTAACGTCCCTATGGTCTGGACACTTCATGATATGTGGGCATTTACTGGTGGTTGCCATTATGATGAACTAGAGGGAAATTATCGACGAGGCTGTGGTAATTGTCAAGTACTTGGATCAAAAAAAAAGATTGATCTTTCAAGAAAGATTTACCTGAAAAAAAAAAAAATATATCAGAATCTAAATATAACAATCGTTGCACCAAGCCGCTGGTTAACAAATGCTGCCAAAGAAAGTCCACTATTAAATCGTTTCAATTGTCGAGTTATTCCTAATGGTATTGATCTAAAAACCTATTATCCTCGAGAAAAGAAGAAAGCCCGTGATAAATTTATGCTTCCCCAAAATAAAAAATTAGTCCTTTTTGGAGCTATGGGGATAGCCGATAAAAGAAAAGGGTATATTGAATTAATGAAGGCTCTAGAAATTCTAAGTCAAGAGAACAAGATCAACAATTTTGAGTTAGTTACTTTTGGAGGAAGAGTTCAAAATCGTCCATCATATATTCATGGATTCAAAACCCATTATTTAGGTGTAATCAAGGATGAAAATTTCTTGGCAGTTGCTTATAGTGCCTGTAACCTAAAAGTCGTTCCCTCTATTCAGGAAGCATTTGGGCAAACTGCTTCAGAAGCTCTTGCATGTGGTGTACCGGTGGTAGCATTTGGCACTACCGGACTGATCGATATCGTTGATCACCAGAAAAATGGATATCTAGCCAAACCTTTTGAAGAAGAAGATCTCAAAAACGGTATCGAATGGATTTTAAATACTCCAAACTATGAGGAACTTTGCCAAAATGCTAGAAATAAAGTTGTAAAAGAATTCGATAGCGTTATAGTGGCAAAAAAATATATCGATTTGTACCATAAAATTAATCATAAAAGGGCTTTAAAGGACTAAAGGTTAAAATTTAGTATTTATATTGTTCCACTATTTTTTAAAACTTTAATATAGATCAAAATGTTGAAGTTCATCGGGCGGAGTGATGAATTCGGAATAAATATCCTTTCCATAATATCGATCAACTTTCTGGCTCCGACGAGGTCGAGTAATAGTTTTTTTTGATAAATCCTGATTAATATCTAGACTGCGTTTATCGTCAACACTCTTATTTAAACTTAAGTCTAACGAAAACTTCTTAGATGAATGAATGCTTTTCCCAGAAGCATATTTTTGAAATTTTTGGAGAATAGCATTCAGGCGATTATCTATATTTTTTAGGGTGATTGGCTCTAATTGTTCATTGTGAAACTGGGATTTTGAGTAAATCGTTCCTTTGATAGTTTTTTTATCTTCTCTCTTTTTCTCCATGAAGGGATTATATTTGAAATGTATTTTTTTGATTTCACAGTTAATTTTTTCCTGAGCGATTCGTTTACAATATTTCTCTAAAAGAGTAGTAACATGATAGGCAAGTTCTGCTCTCCATGACTCTTCCTTCACTTCCACTACTAGGATCCCCTCTTTAAAGTATCTCGGTTGAGTAACCAAAGCAATCTGCTCCCCTACAATTTCATCCCACCAGAGAAAGATCCGGATATGCTCCTTAGACTTTAAACTTTCTTTTAGAAATGTTTCTCCCAAATTTTTTAGATTTTCGAATTCCATGGTGTGATAATTCCCTTGTTGATTTCATAAATAACTGCCTTTTTGTTAAGATAGGGTTTAAAGAGACTCTCATTAGCACAAGCAAGAAGCACTTGATCCTGCTTTTCCAAATATCGAAAGAAGAGAGTAAGTCTCTCCGGATCAAAATCATTGAAAACGTCGTCAAGAATGAGAAGGGGTTTCTTATGGATAACTTTCTTGAAATATTCATGAAGAGTGAATTTAAGTGCAAAGACAAAAAGGCGATTCTCTCCCTGGGAGGAATGCACTTTGGAAAGATTGTTTTGGAGATAGAAAAAATAGTCATCACTGTGGGGACCAAAGTGGGTGAATCCCCGATACTGATCTCGTTCCCTGTACTTGGAAAATATTTCATGATAACTTTCTAGAGTAAGAGAATTCCTCAATATCTCTCCATTGCAACAATAAGTGATCTGAGGGTTAAATTCTTGATTTCGGCTTAATACGAAGAAAATTTTTTTTAAGGGAGAAGAAATTGCCATTAAAAAAGAAACTCTCATAGTGATAAGTCGTTGACCTAAAGCAATCAACTTTTTATCCCAATGTGTACTTTTCTTCTCCTTAGCTAATTCATGATTGCGATATTGGAGAAGTCGCTGATATTCCCTTAAAGTAATACGATAATCATCCTTGAGCGATGCCATCATCTCATCAAAAAATTCCCGTCTTTTTGATGGAGAGAGAAGGATAAGATCAATATCTTGAGATGAAAAGAAAATGACCTTAAACATTTGGCGAACTTGGTTCATGTCACATGCCTTGTTGTTAAGGAGAGTTTTTTTTTTCCTTCCCTCCAAGGTAAGGGAAAGAGTATGAGTGCCTCCATCTTGCCATTTAAGACGAATTGCCAGTCCCCCTTGACGGTTTCGGGAAAGATCGTTTTGTTTTACGCTTCGAAAGGATTGTCCATTAAGGATGAAATGAATAGCTTCTAGTAGGTTAGTTTTACCGGAACCGTTTCGTCCAATAAAAATATTAAATCCAGGCTGAAAATAATGATGAAGAATAGGGTAATTACGAAACTCATGGAGCACCAGCTCTTGTAACATGTCCATGCCCACTCATGGTCAGTTACTCAATTTCACCGGCATTATTACATAAGTGGACTCATTCCTTCCCATTTCCTTAATAATGACAGGGGCAGTTTCACTGTTAAACTCAAAAACTACTTCATCGGTATCTATATTATGGATGACATCAAGAAGCATCCGGGCATTGAACCCAAATTTCACCTCTTTACCATTATATTCCACATCTAAATTTTCAATCACTTCATTATAATTACTTTCCTGGGAGAAAATTTCTAATTTTCCTGGGGAAAGCCTCCAGACAATCTTAGGAGGTTGATAAGAGCTAAGGATCGAATTACTTGCATTGATGGCATTCATAATATCAGAAGTACGAGCACTAAGAGAGTAATCATGAGTTTTGGGAAGAAGCATTTGATACTTGGGAAATTCTCCATTGATCAGATTGGACGAAATTTTAAGATTACCAAATTTAAAAAAGATCTGATTTTTCTCAATCATAAAGTTAACTGGTCCTTCATCAGAGAGATTCTTTTGAATATGTAAAAGAACTTCACTAGGTATAATGACACCTAAACTCTCTTCTTTCTCAGAGGGGAGGATAGTTTTAAATAATGATAGTTTGCGAGTATCAGTAGCCACTAAGGCTAATTGGTTTTTTTGTAAATCGAACAATACCCCATGAAGAGCATATCGAGTAGGCTGGGAACTTACTGCGAAGGCTACTTTTTGGATCATTTTCTTTAAATAACTTTTTTCTATAACATAATATGGTCCAACTGGGAAATCAACCAAGGGGGGAAAGTCATCGGCAGGAAAACCGAGGAGAGAAGCTTGAAGTTTTCTTTTAGTTTCAGTTGGTGTGATATGAATTACATTATTATTATCTACTTCCAAAGTCATTTTTCCATCAGGAAAGCTTCGAAGGAGATTTACCAGTCTAAACTGGGTAATGACAATTTCTCCCGGAGATATGATTTCGGCTTCAATAGTGGCAACCTGCGAAATTTCACTGTTATTTGCTCGAATAGAGAGCTGGTTTTCTTCGGCTGTAATTAAAATATTGGATAGATGAGTAAAATTGAGTTTATTTCTTACAATACCTTCAACTGAGCTTGCTACTTTCAATAAGTCTTCTTTATTACATGTTAATTTCATTGAACCCCCGAAAATTCTTTCATTTAAATTAATTATCTTACATAATTATATCCTGAGTTTAAAAAATAAATTGAACATATTTATTAAAATCATAGGTAGTAAATCATTTAGAATTTTTCTGAATAAACAGAAAAAAATTTTTAAGAAGAAGATTTCCTCCCCCAATCCCTCAAGTAAAGTTAAAGGAATCAAGGGAAGCTATAAAATGAATAAAAAATATCACTCCTGTAATTGGGAGTTAATCCCCTACCTCTTCGACTCCGCCCAGAGGAAAAAGTCAACTTCGTTTAAAAAAACAAGGGAAACTTACGGATCAATGCCATCCACTTCATAGGCTCCCATATCCGGGCGACCTACCCGACCATATCCGCGGGCATCGGTGATGGTGAGATCATCGGCATCGCTCGGCAAATTAGCTACTGGATTCGTCAAACCCGGATCGTCATACCAGGTGCTGTTGTCTGTACTGTAATAGAGATTCGTTGACACATAAACTCTCCCTACCTTTACCCCCCTCACATAGATTCCCTTATCTTTAGCCGGACTATTGTTGTCTATGGAGATGGTATCAATCTCACCTCCATAATCAGCTAAGGCACCTAATGTCAAAGCACTGTCAATAATCCCCTCACCATTAATACTAATAGGATAAGTGTTAGTATCACCACTTTCCAAACGAATACCTATTGCAGTGGTAGAAGGAACAGCACCCCCCTCAATAAGTGAGTGATACAAATTCACAGTTTCTATTATATTGGGGTTATCATTGTGCAAATAAATATTCCCATTATTATTATTCCACAAGATCGTATTGATCAGAGTGATTGAGGTAGTACTGTCATAAAAAGCACTATCATGAAATATTCCACCCCCTGCACCATGAGCCGTATTGCCCGAGAAAATAACATTAATCAAAACGGGAAGAGATGACCAGTTATTCATCCCTCCTCCTCTACCACCATTAGCCTTATTACCCGAGAAGGTGACATTAATCAAGGTGGAAGCGGAAGAATCATTAAGTATCCCACCCCCTCCATTACGAGCCGTATTACTTGAAAAGGTAACATTCTTCAAGAGGGAAGAGGAAAATCTATTATACATCCCACCCCCATTATCAGCCGTATTGTTCGAGAAAGTAACGTTGATCAAGGTAGGAGAGGAACTATCACTATATATCCCGCCTCCAGAAGCAGCCGCCTCATTACCTGAGAAAATGACATTATCCAAAGTGGTGTAAATGTATTTATTGTACATCCCACCTCCATTACCATTATTAGCCTTATTACCAGAGAAGGTAACATTGATCAAGGTGGGACCGGAATTATCACTATATATCCCGCCTCCAGAAGCAGCTTCATTATCCGAGAAAATAACATTGATCAAGGTAGGGGATGATGATTTATAATTAATCATCCCACCTCCATTACCATTATTAGCCGTATTGTTCGAGAAGGTAACATTGATCAAGGTAGGGGATGATGATTTATAATTAATCATCCCGCCTCCATCTGCCCGAATTCCAGTAGCATGATTGCCCGAGAAGGTAACATTGATCAAGGTAGGGGAGGAGGCGTTCCAATTAACCATCCCACCTCCATCGTAAGCAGTATTGCCCGAGAAGGTAATATTGATCAAGGTAGGGGAGGAACTCCAATTATACATTCCGCCTCCAAAAGTACGATAAGTACTACTATTACCATTGGCAATGACCACTCCATAAAGAAGAGCTGTACGGTCAAGGTCATTATTATAAAATACTCGCTTATCGCTATTACCGCTAAGGAAGCTTACTCCCATTCGATCATAACTTCCGACAGTAAAGCCACCTACCAGGGTTACATGGTTCTTCATCTCATAACTGGCATCCGGTTTATAAGTCCCGGATGCTATCAATACCACATAGACCCTATTCTCGTTAGCATCACCGATCCCATCTATCACCGCTTGTATATCTCCACTGGCATTAGCCCAAGAACTCCCGTCACCTGTACCAGTTTCTTTCACATAACGGGCGATCACATCAGCTCCTGCTATATAATTAGAAAAGATCAACTCACTCATATCATCATAGTTAGCAAGATCAAAGGGAATGACTTCATTTTCAATGATACTCTTAAATGTACCATCTGTAGTAAGAACCTTAGCATAAAGATCAAGATTACCAACTACCAAAGAATCCTTATCGTAAACCTTTGTTAAACCACTATCACTATACCACTTATACAATTGTTTTGCAGTAGAAGGAGTAGGATAATCTGATGCGGGAATCACTGTTAAACTAGTCGCCAAGACAGTGTCCTGGGAATTGGCTCCCTGGTAAAACCTAACCTGATACTGCTTATTAGTCCACTGAGCATAGACTATAGTTTGGGTGGTGACGGGAGTATCGAAGTCAAAAATATTCCCATCAATAGGGGCATCATACCATCCTTTAAACCCATAGTGTTCCAGGAATGGATCTGATGGAGGAGAAACTTTCTTTCCATAAAGGATATATTCGTCGGCAATAGGATTACCACCTATGAGCCCCCCGTTAGCATCGAAGGTTATTCCATAATAACTGGTTAGGGTCACCGTATAGGAGGATGTAGTCTTATCAATCGCAGTTACCGTATAGGTATTATTAGTGGAAAAGTCCTGAGCTACTCTTGAGGCCGGAGAAATATTTGAGCCACTATGGAAAATATATGGAATTAAACCAGTAATCTTTTCCACATTGGTAACCGTCTTAGTTATAGTCCGATTGTTGGTATTAACATCCATCACAATATTCGCTTTCAAGTGTGTATGATCTCTTTCTAGAAAAATAAATGAGAGAATCTCTTTGCTATCTGCCTGTTTCTGTGATACTCCTATGATATAGGTGACAGGAGTACTTCCATCCTGGGCTGTTACGATAAAACTATGGGTAGCTCTACTACTGAAGTCCATATTGGTGGTGTATCGATTATTTTTATCTAATCGTAAATCATCATTACCATTTTGGAGAGTAGCTCCCTCACCTACTTCTAAGGTAAACATAACACTGCCAGGATCAGATCCTACCAAGAGTATGGCAATGTAGTTTTTGTTAGGAAAAATCTCTTTACTGTCATAAATAACAACAAGAGAACTGTCAGAATTCTTTTCAGTGGCGATGGGATAGGTTATGTCATCAATGACCCGATAGTCACCGATGGTTAAACCTTCCTTTACAATTAGTTGATAGGTGGTACCATAGCTTAGATCAGTTGTTGGAACTATTTTCACCTGATTAGTTATTTGAGTAGGTTCAACATTCAAGTCAATGAGGCTACCCTCCATATTTATAAATTTTATTTGGCTTTTCAAATGATTGATATAATCAGCCATAGCCCCTAGTGACTGATCGAATGTCAATAAAAATGAGACATCCACCGGTATGGCATTGGTATCGTTAATTGGATTTTCATTGCCATCTACAACGGAAAAAGACGAGATCCTCAGAAGATTATAATCTATGGTGGGAGAAGTGCCTCCGTCATCTAATTTCTCTCCCGTACAGGACAGGTAAAGTCCGACCAGTAATAAACAGATCGTAGAGTATATGACTTTTTTTACTCTCACACTATTACCTCTAAAGCTAGGAACCGTAGGTTCTATAATAGAAGGGGGGGGGGGGGGGGGTGATCTTATTTGAAGGAGCGATCAACTCCGTTTTTTTAGTTGGATATAGTTTTTGCTTTCTTTTTAATTTTTTCATTGAATGGTCCTTTTAATAAATTCTTAAATAACAATATTATAATAACATATTAATCGTGATTTGTCAAGAGAGTTTTCAACAGTTTTTGTCCCAATCAATACTGTTTGAAACTTTCCATACTTCATTGTTGTCGATAGTTCCGTGATTATCAGATATCCCTAATGAGGTATAGCTTATCTTTAAACTCTACTATACATAGCTCTTCTGAAAAAAAAATCCTGTAGCCGAACCCTTGTAATTAAGGATCATTCTAGTTTACGGTTGTGATTATCCCACGGTTCTATCAATAACAGATCCCGGGAATAGAGTTGAACTCTATTAATCAGCGATTCTGCTATTCTTGAATTTTTAGATGGAAAAATTCCAAATACCCGGTAGAAGTCCCGTCAGATCGTGTATAACTTTGACCGAAATAGATATCATTCGGCCTTACAGGCGAACTTGTAATCACGGCCGTTTGCACGAGTACATACGTTCCTGTATTCGCTGTTTCGATCTCTGTGCTCTTTTGATCAACGAGTAGTAACTGACCGTTGAACCCGGGATCATTGCTTCCAATATCAAAATCCCATGTTTTAATATCCAGTGAGCAGTCACCTGAAACTTTACCTGAATAAAATACATTGAGTAGTGCTGCTGCTGTTGCCGAGGTAAACTTGACTTGCAGAGGAAAGATATAGTATTCATCGGCATGCATGGCAATCTCGATATTCTCTTTTTCAAGAGTCGTATCGACATATTCGAGGGTATCAGGGGCTGATGCTGATGCTGAAGATGCGTCGGCATCCGTGGGGTTGAAAGTGAGCAGCTCAGTAACACTTCCTCCGTTTGCTTCCATCCCGTAGAGTTTGTATACGGTTTCCGGTTTCAACACGGACTGGGCAACCCAGGCATCACTGCCGCTTGCCTGATCATCATGGATGATAGCAGACTCGTTAGGACTCTTCCATTTTTTAGTCATGCCTGTTCCCAAGGTTTTGTATGTATTATCCGCAAAGAACTTCTTGGCGAAACCCACCATCGGAGCATTCAAACGCTGGGCAATGAGGACATTGATGGGTTCGGTGCCGAGGTTTCGCTTCAATGCGCCGGAAGTCATTTCTGCCGCGGTGGGAGCTGGTTTTGAACTCTCCTCCACAGCCAGATGATACTCTGTTACGGACTGGTTGGCGGAAATGCGAAATATGACATAAGAATCCCGGATATCGGTGGAGGCTCTTTTGGAGATCTCTGTTACTGTAATTTCAGCCTGACTGCTTGTTTTTGCTTCGTTATCTTCGGTAACGTTACAAGCAGTAATTAAAATTACTGTAAATACAATGACCGTGAATTGTTTGAGTAGAGAAAGATGTTTGAGTAGAGAGTCTTTACTTAGATGAGATCTTGGGGGGGGGGGGGGGGTGATCTTACTTGAAGAAGTGATCAACTCTGTTTTTTTAGTTAGTTGTAATTTTTCCATTAAGTAATCCTTTTAATAAATTTTTAAATAACAGTACTATTATAACACATTAACCGTGATTTGTCAAGAAAATTTCCAGTAGTTTGTTATGTTTGATGATTGTAATATCATCTGTAATACTACCTTTTATGAAAATAATATGGTTCTATCTATTTTCATTTGTATCTCCAAAGTTAATTTAGCTACACTTAGCTATATTTTTATTTTAATCTAAATCATATTATACATTTTGCAAAATGAATTTCTCTAAATAATACAAGGTTATAATTAATAGTTAAATATAAAAGTATGTCAAACAACTATAAATGAGCCAAAGCAAAACCGCTATTGTCTACGATGATCTTTTTTTAAAACATGACCTCCCCCAACATCCAGAGAATTCCAATCGTCTTCGTTCCATTTTAAAAGAACTGGATAAGAGTGGACTACTTAAAGAAACAACTCGACTGCCAATACGTAAAGCAACCACAGAAGAACTTCTCACCACTCATCTTCCCCACTATGTCGAAAAGATCAAATTAATCTCAGAGTCTCAACACGAAGGGATTACCTTTTACAATCCCCACATTGAAGAAACCTATCTAAATCGATTCACCTATGATGCGGCTATGACCTCAGTAGGAGCTGCCATTGAACTTAACATAGCTATATATGATCGCATCTTCGATAATGGCATGGCTCTTCTCCGTCCCCCATCCCATCATGCCCGAGTCGATGAAGCGATGGGGTTTTGTTTCTTCGCCTCTGAAGTGATCGCTGCCAAGTACTTACAAAAATACCGTCAAGTGAAAAAAGTTGCTATCGTTGATTTTGATGTTCACCACTGTAATGGAACTCAGGAACTCACTCTAGATAACCCAGACATTATATCCCTATCCATTCACCAACACCCCTTATGGCCGATGACTGGAATATTAGAGGCTACCGGCAACAATGATGCGATAGGAACAAATATCAATTGTCCCTTTCCATCTGGAGCTGGTGACTACGCCTACCTCGCTACTATGAAAAAAATAGTGATCCCTAAACTAAAAGAATTTCAACCCGAACATATTATTGTATTCGCCGGCTATGATGCCCACTGGAGAGACCCCTTAGCAAATCATAGAGTCACTGTTGACGGATATAGAAAAATGTCATCTCAACTGATCAATGCTGCCAGGGATATCTGTCAAGGAAGGATATGCTTTTCCCTTGGTGGGGGCTATGATCTATTAGCTCTCTCTAAATCTGTAGCCAGTACGATCCGGGAACTTCTTGGATCTCATCCAAATCAGAGAAGTGATGAAGTAGGAGCCTCAAGCCAAAAACAGATACTTTATGAAGAAGAAATCGAGAAAATCAAAAATTTTCATTTCAGATAACACGATGAAAGATGATATCTGAGCGACTAGGGAAAATAGGAGATTTGATCTAATAACCCTTTCAAGCTGTGTTAGGAGCCCTTTAAATTTATCTAAGATTTATATTATTTTAAAAGCTATCTTAACTTACCAAGCCTTGACTCTTTAAGAGTTTATAAAACTGAGGATAAATCTTACCTGTAGCAATCAATTCTTTTTGAAAAAGGAAATCATCTTTCTGATTAAAGTCAGTTACCTTCCCTTTTGCTTGACGGACAATCAGCCCCCCAGCTGCAATATCCCAAGCATTGAGCCCTCGTTCATAGTAGGCATCTAATTGACCAGAGGCAACCCAAGCCATACTCATGGCAGCACTCCCCAATGCCCGGATTCCTCGCACCTGCCCCATCAAAGCCGGCAAGGATTTGAAAAACCAATGTTGATCTTGTTTATCTGTTCTTTTCTTACCAAACATAATAGCAGGAGAGACCCCCAAACTGATCATTCCCTTTTTAGTTTCGGTATTAGAAGAGACTTGAATTTTTTTTCCATTAAGTCGAGTCGGAGTATTTGCAGTCGCACAATACATTAATTCCATTGCCGGATTATAGATAACCCCTAAAACCAACTCATTTTTATGAAGAAGTGCAATGCTCAAGGCAAAAATAGGTATTCCATAAACAAAATTAACCGTCCCATCGATAGGATCAATAATCCAAGTAAGTTCTGTTTTCTCTTGCGGGGTTGTCTTTTCCTCACCGATAACAGTGGCATCTGGAGTTAACTTAAGCAACTCACTGATAAGCCGTCTTTCAGTTTCTTTATCCACATAAGAGACCAGGTCATTGGGATTACTTTTGGTTTCAATCTGAGAACGTTGAAAGCGATAAAACTCCTTTTTTACATATCGCCCTGTTACTAAAGCAATTTTTTTAGTTTCAGTGAGCAGTTTATTTGGGTTCATAATTTTTCTTATTTTAATTTTTTGATATCTTTTTAATAAAATTTAAACTAACCTTTACCACCTCCTTTAAATGGTCAGGAAGCTCGGAAGTCTTCCATGGATGGCTAGCTCCAAAGGTATGATTAGCACCAACAATGATATGATTTTCTACATGAGGACAATATTTTTTAAATACCTCCAAGGCAGTCATAGAGACTGTCTCATCCTGATCTCCATGAATAGCCAAAAAGGGTTGAGATATATTTTTCATCCGAGTAGGGATATGAAGCTGATCGTAATTGAGAATATAGTCTTGATAGAGCTGATAACGAATGGGCAAATCTTGACTGTTACGGTTATTTTTTATATAATATACCCCTTCTTCTGCCCACTTAGTGATATGTTTCATAAAGAAATGATTTTCGAAATTACTAGGCGATGCCCAAGAGATAACCGCATCAATTCGAGAATCATGGGAAGTAGCTAAGATAGACAAGGCACCTCCCCTACTGTGTCCGATCAGAAAAATTTGTCCTCCTTCCCCAGTTAACTTTCTGGCTTTATCCACTAGTCTGGAGAGATCGTTAAGTTCGATGGAAAAATTGTTATTGGAAAAGGCAGCCAAGTCAGTAATCTCATAGGGATCACGAGAAATAACAACTCCATTATGAGAAAGATTGGCCTTAATGAAATTAAATCCATGAGCAACAAATTCTTTAGCCACTAAATTCCATGGTCCCCAATCTTTAAACCCCTTAAAGCCAGGTATAAAGATTACCGTATTTTGGGAATTCGATACCGGAAAAAAGTCATAAGTAATGGTTTTATCAAATACAGCTGATAGGAATTGATTTTTTATTCCCATATATAATTTTACTATAAAATATTTAATGCATCACTAAATGAATAAAAGGAAATTCACGAAACTTACTTTCTCTAGCTGGCAAATGATAGTAACAATCATCTATCCAAAAGATCTATGACTTCACGATCAGAAATAACTTAAACTACTCATTCAAACAAACAATAAACTACTGAATTGTCAGAAGAGGTCTTCCTTTTCATTGTTCCAAAATATGATTTTGTAAAAACGATGTTGAATTTATTAGCAACTCTTAATTTTACAAAATCCATTTTGAAAAAGTTTTTTAAGCTTGAATAAACAACTTAAAAAATATAAAATTATTGATCTTCCTATTTTCTTTTCATGAAATAATTAATATGTTTTAGTGTTGTGAAAAGGATTCTAGGATAATGAATACAAATTTCTATAAAAATTTACCGATCCAAAAAAATTTTAAATCTATTTTAGATGAAAATAACTATACCGATTTACCATCAGACTGGTTAGGAGTAGTCGCAGACATTAAATCTTCCACTCAAGCAATTAAGGAAGGAGACTATAAAAACGTAAACCTTATTGGAGTGGCAGTAATAGTAATAGCTCAAGGGGTTTTGCAAAATTTAGAATTTCCTTACATTTTTGGAGGTGATGGGGCCACTTTGATGGTTCCGATAGAATATAAAGATCGTTTACAAAAAGAATACATGAATTTAAAAAAGTTGGCTATAAGTAGTTTCAACTTAGAGTTAAGGGTAGGATTTGTCCCATTATCTGAACTTAAAAAAGAAGGAATCAGAGTAAAAGTAGCAAAATACAAGCTAGCCGGCAAAAGGTCTATTGCTAATTTTATAGGTGGGGGTATAACCACTATTGAAAAAATGGTCAAGAAGGATAATTTAAAATATGAAATTCCCACTGGATCATCTGAACAAGTCAATTTGGCAAGACTGACTTGTTTATGGAAACCAATTCAAGCTCAATCTGGGATAATCCTTTCTATCATTATTAAAAATAATTATCCAGAAAAAAATTATCTTTTACAAATCTATTCAGATATTGAAACTATTTTCCAAAACCATTTAGATAAAGCTAACCCATTAAATGTCCAATCCTTAGAGTTAAATTCCATTAAAGATAATTTTAAGAAAGAACTGCAAATGAATAAGAGAATTTTATCATTTACAACAATAAAGAAAGTCATAGCGGTATGTCTTATGCCAGTGATGAATTTCATTCGTAAAATCACCCCCTTTTTTAGAAGATATATTAATTCTTTTCCTCAGCACAGTGACTTTCGCAAAATCGATGGTCTACTGAAATTAACCTTAGACTGTACTAAGAAGCAAGCAGAATCTATCCAAAGAGTGCTTGATCGTTATAGTAAAGATGGAAAAATTTCTTATGGTCTCCAAACTTCCCAAGAAGTCTATATAACCTGTTTTGTAAAAAAAATGAAAGAAGGGGAACATATTCACTTCATTGATGGGAGTAATGGGGGGTATGCTATTGCAGCTATGAATTTGAAGTCTCAACTATAGCCTCCATAAATTACATTTTTGTTACTTGTAAACCATGTAAAGAGTAAAATAACTACCTTTAATCCTTAAATCGGGAAAACATGTTATAATTTTTTATGGCGTTTGGATACAGTGAAATAACTCGTCGGCAGAAAAAACGTTTCTATATCTTCTTGGCAATATTCATCATCGGTTTTATATTGCTCGGACTTATCGGTGAAAGTATCAATGAAAACGGTTTGATTGTTTTAGGCTTCCTAGCTCCTGTCACCATATTGGTTGGCATCATCGGGATAACCTGGAGCCTTTATCGAAATGATGAGGAAAAAAAATAATGACACAACTTCCCATCACTGAAAGCGGATATCAAGAACTCAAAAAACGATTAGATGCCCTTAAAAAAGAATTTGAAAGCCTCCCTCAGATTATCGCCCATGCTAGAGCCAAAGGTGACCTCAAAGAAAATGCAGAGTATCATGCCGCCAAAGAACGGCAAGGCATGCTCAATGCGGAAATAAATAAGATTAACTCTGATCTCCAGACCAGCCGTATTATTGATCCTAAAGTTCTTCCCGCAGATACGATCACCTTTGGGAAAACTGTAGAACTTAAAAATACCGATGATGGAAGTGAGACAAGTTTCACACTTTTGGGTCCAGCTGAAACTCAAATTCATCCTCACGCCGTCCAGCCTATCTCAGTGACCAGTGTCATAGCCAAATCAATTTTAGGCAAGAAACTCAATGCCCAAGTTAAAGTTGTCACTCCTGCGGGAGAAAAAAACTACCTCATTACTGGAATCTTTCCTTTAGCTTGACTACCTAAGTAATATCTATGCCCCTTACGGTAGAATCAAAACAAGGTTCCTATCCCATCCATATTTATAAACACCGCTTTAATAAACATTTTAAAAAACTTTTTAGAAGACATCCCCAATCTCAGTTTGGCATTATCACCGATACCAATATCTATCATTACTACCAAAAAACTCTAACTCCCCTACTTAAAAAATTACCTCAAGTCCATTTGTTAACGATCCCAGCTGGAGAAAAAAGCAAACAAGTCCGTACCAAAATAAATTTGGAAAAAGAATTATTTTCTCGGGGATTCGACCGTAGCAGCATCCTCATTGCCTGGGGAGGTGGAGTCATTGGTGATTTGGTAGGATTTCTTGCGGCCACCTACATGCGAGGTATCCCTTATTATGCTTTCCCTACTTCGGTAATTGCTATGGTAGATTCTTCGATAGGAGGAAAAACCGGAATCGATACTCCCTATGGAAAAAACCTGATCGGATCCCTCTATCCTCCCAAGGGAGTCTTTATTGATATAGGATTCCTCGCCACTCTACCCGAGCGAGAGTTTATCAACGGCTGTGCTGAAATCGCCAAATATTATTTTATCAAAAATCAAGTTATCAAAGATATTATCACCAATACTCAAAAAGAACTTCATCCTAGTCAAAGCTCACTTATGATTAAGTTGATAGAAGAGAGTTTGAAAGTAAAAATTGAAGTGGTAAATCAAGATGAAAGTGAAGCTGGACTTCGTCGGACTCTCAACTTCGGCCATACCTTCGGCCATGCTCTGGAACACCTAAGCCATTATCGTATCCCCCATGGTTTTGCCATCGCCATTGGAATGGGAGTTGAAGCTTTCTGGGCTTTTAAAAAAAAGTCCATAAACCTAAAAAAGTATCAAGAAATCCATACCTTTCTTGCTCAGTTAAAATTACCAACTTACCTGCCCCATGCCTATAACACTGTTCCCGCTCATCGAAAACTTTTCAATATATGTTTACATGACAAGAAATCTCAAAATAATAATATTTATTTTGTCTGCTTACAAAATCGACAAAAAAATAGTAAAAAGTGGACAGTGAAAAGTAATCGAGGACAGTTTCGTGAGCCAATTACTGAAAAGGAGTTTATGGCTTCTCTAAAAATTTATAACCGAAGTATCAGAAACACTACTAACTGGGATTAATCTATCCCTTTTCCGTGAAGATCGATAATTTCCCATCCTCTTAACTTGGCTTCTTTTTTAAGGAATAGGTCAGGATTCACCACTTTAGGATAATCTACTTTCTCCAATAAAGGAAGATCATTTTTCGAATCACTGTAAAAATAGCTTCCTGACCAACTGTGTTCGGGATGATTCCGAAGAAAATCCTCCATACGTCTTACTTTTCCTTCACGAAAACTTGGAATACCTTTGGGTTTGCCGGTATAGTATAATTCCCCTTCACGTATCACTGTTTCTAATTCCGTAGAGATGAGATAGTCTACCTTAAAAAAACGAATAACATCAGTAACAATAAAGTCATTGGTAGCGGTAATTATAAGAGTAGCATCCCCAGCCTCACGATGACGACTCACCAACGAAAGAGCTGCATCGGAGATATTGGGACGAACAACCTCATTGATGAATTCCTCTTGGTAATATTCACGATCCAAACCCAATCGATTAAGATACTTAGCCACAAAAGCGATGTAGGCATAGATATCAAGTCGACCCGCCATATAGTCTTTTTTAAATATATCTTTTTTCTTCATGAAATCTTGATCAGCAATATAACCTTTGCCCACCATAAAAGTTGCCCAAAGATAATCACTATCTACAGGGAGTAGAGTTTCGTCAAGATCGAAAAGTGCTAATGCCAATTAATTATAATGGATTATTCAAAAGTAGTGGAATAAATTAATATATTAGTTAAAAGTATCGTAGATAGTTATTTTATTATTGAAGTCTAAAGCAAGAATATTATATCGAACTGGCTTTATTTCCGGTTGTTCCATTCCCACAGAATTGGCAACCATGCCAGGCAAGAATAATCCACGAATCTTATCTCTTTCCTTTAAAAGACGGGCAACTGAATCCGGATGAATATGCCCCTCTAAAATATATCCTTCAACTAAAGTGGTGTGACATGATTGGAGGTTAGGAGAAATGTTAAGGGTATTCTTTATTACCCTGAGCTGCTTCGCACTATTATAAACGGTAACCCTATAACCCAAGCCCTCCATAATTTCTATCCAGTTATCACAACATCCACAGGATGGAGCTTTATAAACCACTAACTCGTACTTAGAATTTTCAGCTAAAATGGAAGGATCTTTAGTCCGGTCTTCCTTAAATGAATCTGCCCCATATTCTGGAGACTTTGTTCTTACACTTTTTGATTCCTCTCCAGTACATACTGTCAAAAATAAGGTTAGATATAAGATAATCAAAAACCATATTTTTTGAGGGAGGTATCTTGATTTAAAATTTTCTTTGATCAATTCCATGTAAAAATTATATCATTTGTTATTGAAAAAATCGTTTAAAATCATTACTCCCTCTTCTAAGTAATAATCATCAAGAATGCTCTTATTCCAGTTCTTAATTCCTTCCAATTTTTCTGGAGGACTTTCCGGAAAAGTCTTTTGCTCTATTATAGTGTATGGTACTTTGGACTTGGATAAATTAAGATCGTATTTATCAATTTCCTTCAAATAGGCATTCTGTTTTCTTTGTGTCACTGTGTAAACCAACGAAACTCTATCTTCATCTTGACGTTCTTTGAGTATCTGAAGACGTTTTCTTACTCGATTAAAAAAATCGGAATGATCAATTCTCTTTTGAGAAGATTGACGAAGATAATCTATATCATAACTAAAACGCTCCCAATGTTTGAAAGGAATTTTAGGTAAACTATCTTGAGCATAAGGGTTGTTCTTACGATTTTGCTTAATCCAGAGAGTGGGGAGAACTACATCGGGAGTAACTCCCATCGTTTGAGTACTTTTTCCGGTCACCCGATAATATTTTTGGATAGTATATTTCAAAGAACCGGCAATATCAGCAATCTTATGAAAATAGGGTTGTTTGTCGAATTCCAGTACATTCTGCACTGTAGCTTTTCCAAAACTTTGGAGAGACCCTACAATCACTGCCCGCCCATAGTCTTGCATGGCTGCTGAAAAAATTTCAGAAGCAGAAGCACTGTTCTCGTTGATAAGCACTATCATCGGTTTGGTAAAAATTACATTGGGATCAGTATCAGAACGGGGATCAAATTCTTGGTTACGATCTCGCACTCTAACAATCGGTCCCTCCTCAATAAAAAAACCACTGATATTAACTGCATCATCAAGATAGCCACCCCCATTATTACGAAGATCGAAAATCATTCCATCGACATCCTGACTATTGAAATTAAGAAGTGCCTTTTTAACATCATCACTTGAGTTAGGTGCCTGAGAATTTCTTCTATCACCATAAAAAGAGGGGAGATACAGGTAACCAATTTTCTTGGTGGGACTGTCATTTATCTGTGTCTGAAGAATAGTAGATCTCGCATAACTCTCTTCCAGAACAACCCGATCTCGAATAATCTCAACATTTTCGATGACTCCATCCCTACGTTTAACTAGGAATTTTGCAACGGTTCCTTTCTTCCCGCGAATATAAGATAAGGCCTCATTCATACTCAAAGAGACCACATCCAACATCTTCCCATTACCGTCATTAACCCTCATGATTTTATCCCCAACTTCTAAAGCTTTCTGTTTATAAGTAGGTCCCCCAGGAACTATCCCTTTTATTTCGATAAGCCCATCTTCCTCCTTGGATATCTGTGCTCCGATCCCCTCAAGTTGACCAGTCATCTGGATATTAAAATTCTGGCTTTCTACGGGTGAGTAATAGGAGGTATATTGATCATAGGCTGCCCCTACAGCGTTCAAATAGAATTCGATATACTGATCGCTTTTTCGGGTTTGAGTATTTTGGGCTACTCTTTTCATTTGATTGAGAATATGAGAACGAGCCTCCATTTCATTACTTCTAAATTCAGTAGAATGGATCACAGCATCTCCTGAAGAAAGAGTGACAATCCGATTCATAGTAAGATATTTAAGATATTTCCTCCATGTCTCCTTTAATCCCTTTTCATCAACTGGAAAATGTCTTTTTTCTGGTTTAAGTTCATAGACTTCATTAACAGTAAAATCTATTTCCCGACTAAGGTAATCCTCAGAGAATTCTTGAAACTTAACAGCTCTTTTTTTGAAGATATCATAACAGGTATAACTGATCTTAAGAAGATTGGGAATACGACTCATTAGTTCTTGCTGATAATCTTGTTGGTTTCCGGAATATTGACTTAACTGTTTAAAAGTGTCCACCTCACTTTGAAGATAAAATATCTTCTGTAAATCAGTTATTTTCAAATAATGATCTAAAATATCATCATAAAATTTTTGATTATAGTTTTTTTGGATAAAATGATATTGGCTTAAAACCAAAAAAACACTAAGAAAAAGGTCTCTTTCCTTTATAGCTTGATCTAATCGGCTTTGACAACTTAGAAAAGATGTCCAGAGGAAAAAAATAACTACAAATTTTGACCAAAAAATCCTTTTGATACACCTAAATAAGACTACCATATCTAATTATAATATATATTCGAGCTTTGACTTGCGCGTTTCCGTAATTCTGATTGTCATTGCAAGATTTAATATGGAACCTGGAAATATCACCCAAAACAAAGTTAGAATCTATCACCACAAAATCTAAAGGCAAGAGAAATATTTTTATCAAACTATTTCCTCCCATTACTACACTCCCAGCTCTAATAGATATCAGGAAAAAACTACCAATAAATTCAGCAAGGAATCGTCGAAATTTCAAAGAAATTGCTTAACATTTCTTGATTGATAGATTGTTTGGTGACCGAATTTTTTATAATCGGTTAGGGTGAATATCGAACTAACAATACTCTCTACATAATCTCATTAATTAAATTCTAATCTGTATTCTCAACTCATATATCCTAACTTTCAATCAAATAATAATAAATTTATCAAAACTTAAGAGAATAAGGATAGTTTAATACATAATGGGTTTGAAAAGACAAATTATGAGCCAAAAGGCTATCGTCCAATCCAACCTTTTCATTTACAATTTTATCCACTTACTACTCTATAAAATTTGTTTTAATAAATCTGTTCAACTTGTTGTTCTTAATTCATGTGAACAACTATCATCACTTTAACTTTTTAATCAATAGATTCTGATTTTATGATATAATATATTCTATGAGTTTTTCAATTGTTGCTTATATTGTTATCTGTGTTATTGCCATAATCCTATTCCTTCTCCATGAGTCCGAAAAAGGAGGGATGGGCATTATTGGGGGTTATAGCAATACCCTCTTGGGAACTTCTCGGGTATCCTTTATCGGAAAGGTGGCGACAATTTTTGCTGTACTGTTTTTCATTAGTGCTCTTTTTCTGGCGATTTTGAGTAGTGGGGATAAGTCCATCCTTAAAAACTTAGAATCTACCTCAGTGCCTACAGAAACCCCAGCTGTAATTGAAGGAGAAATGACTTCGAATCCTTCTAATGTGGATTTCAAATAAAACAATCCTGTTTACTTTATTTAGTTTATAGGGTAGGGTTAGAACATGCTTAAACAAACACTGATTTTTTTCAGTAAGGGGTTTACTATGGGGAGTGCCGATTTGGTTCCAGGAATATCTGGAGCCACCATCGCTCTTATTCTTAATGTCTATCAACCTTTTATCCATAGTATCAAAAAGATCTTGAGTATAAGTTCTCTTAAACTTTTATTAAAGGGGCACTTGAGACAATGGTCCCACTATATCCAATTGGAATTCATTCTCCCTTTAGTTACAGGTATCTTTACCTGCATTTTTCTCCTCGCTTCCCTCATCGCCTTTCTCTTAGACAATTATCCTATATCTTTTTGGTCATTCTTCTTCGGACTAATTCTGGCCTCGGCTCTAGTTCTGCCCAATTACTCCAGACGTTTTCATGGTGGTAAAATATTTCTCTTAATAACAGGAATCGTATCGGGATATCTTCTTATCTCTTTAAATACCCTAGACACCCCGGATACCGTTCCAATGTTTTTTCTTTCCGGAATGATCGCAATCGGAGCTATGCTTCTCCCAGGAATATCTGGCAGCTTTTTATTGGTTGTAATTGGTAAATATAGTCTTCTTATCCATGCCATCAAGGATATTGATTTTGAGTTTCTTTTGTTTTTTTCTTTAGGAGCCTTGGTATCCCTTATCAGCCTACCACGGATTATCGATTTCATCTTTAAAAAAGGGAAGGAATGGTTCATAATTTTTATTGCAGGATTTCTTATAGGTTCTCTAAAAAAAATTTGGCCTTGGAGACTCACCGAACCGGTCACTAACAATGAAGTGGTGATTTCCCCATTTTATTATCAAAAGATACTTAACCAAGATCCTCAACTCCTATCCGCTATTTTCTTTGCTCTACTGGGAATTTGTATTATCTTTTGGATCCGTTATATAGAAAAAAAGTTCAACCCGATACATATATTAAACAATAATAAATAATTAAACGGCCATCCTCATTGAAAGCGATTATTTTTTCTCATCTCTATAGTCGAGGGAAAGAGGTTTTTGATGACAGTGACATCAGTTTCATTATCTGCCCAGAAAGAAATGAAACCAATTTCCTCTCCCTCCAAAAACAGCATCAAGCCCAAGCAGTGGTATTAGATTCCCGTCCCTATTCTGATGACTTTTTCAGACAGCTCCTTCCCCAAACGTTGATCGTTAGATTTGGAACTGGAACCGATAGTATCCCAAAGACAATCTGTAATGAATATGGCCATCGGATTGCCAATACCCCAGGAGCTTCTACTTCATCAGTATGTGAATATGTTTTCACTGTTATGGGATTTTTTTCCCAAGGGATTTGGGCAGGTTATCGAGAGATCGCTCAACAAAATTGGATTCGGCCTACAGGAAGAGAACTCAAGGGACAGAGATTAGCTATCCTGGGATTAGGAAAAATTGGGCTCCAGGTAGCTAAAATCGCCCAAAGTCGTTATCAGATGGAAGTGATCGGCCTATGCCGAAAAAATCAAGTTTCTAAAAAAAGAGAAGAAATACTTAAAGATTGGGGAAGAGAACCGACATTCATTCTTACTGACAGTCTTAGGGAAGCGATTTCTCGTGCGAACTTCATTACCCTCCATCTAAGTTTAAATACTGGAAATCATTATCTTATCAACCAAGAAACACTGCTCTCCTGTCTCCCTAATGCTGTTATTATTAATACTGCCAGAGGTAAACATATTCGGGAGATTGATCTGAGGCATGCTCTCTATCAAGGTAAACTAGGTGGTGTAGCTCTTGATGTATTCGAACAAGAACCATATGTTTACTCTAATATTTCTCAAAAGGATAGTTTACCTAATCTGATCGATTTCCCCAATGCCATCCTCACTCCTCATATCGCAGGACACACAAGAGAAGCTAATTTTAATACCGCTACCATGGTTTTAGAAAATATCCAAGCTTTTTTCCAAAAACGATGGAAAGACGTTTATTGGGTTAAAAATTAATAGAAGTTTTAATATGAAAACTATAATTTGATTAATTCATAGATGAAATTAAGAATTGCTAGTTTTTTCGATCTTACTATTTAAATTTTGGTATTTTATGAAGTATTCCTTCACCTTTTCGTCTTCACCTCGTTCATAATGCCAGCGGACTCTTTCCAGATAACGTCTTTTAAGGTAGGCTCCTGCCTCTTTCCATATCAAATTATCTGTTTGGGTAGAATCCAATATTAAAACTAAAAACTCTTCTGCCTTCTTCCAATTGGCATTTTTATCTAAAACTTCAGCTATCTTATACATACCCCCAACACCAAATCCCGAATAATAATGTACATTAACTACATAAATGTAATATTTCATTGCTTCTTGTAAATTATAAAGTAAAAGCTCGAAATCTCCCAAAAGTAGGGCTGCCCATGCTGCTTCTTCATTAAAATTGTTTTGGGTAATCACATCTAACAAAATAGAATTAAATTGGTCGATATCCCCTTTTTCTCGATAACTGATAGCTAACTCTACTCTTTTTTTAAGTAATATTTTTTGAGAATTAATCGAATCTTTCTCATAAATACTTTTTTTATAGGAAGATTTGGGACTGATCTTAGGTCCATCATAGGGCTTATTTTCATATTGAGGAAATAAAGGCTGATCCAAGATAAATTTTACATCTTTAATTTCTAATCCATCAATTGTTCTAATTGATTTATAAGACAGTTTTTGATTAGCCTTCTCTTTTTCTTGGGGGGAAACACTTAAATCTTGGGATAAAACATTTAAAATGAAGATGGGAATCATCCATAACCCATATTTAAAAAAAACTATGATATTTTTAGAATTCATAACTTACTTTCATCCCTAAAACAAAAATATATCGATTTAAATTTTTAGTTTGATCATTACTATCACCTTTTTGGAGTCCAAAATAAGGGTAAACTTGCCGATCTTTAGCTTTACTTCTCCAAACATAACCAAAACTAAAGGTATTGAACATATCTAATCTTTTTTCATCTATATAAACCCCATAGGAATCAATAGTCGTTGATACCGAACTTCCACTGGTCGCTAAACTTCCAGCAGTAGAACTCTCACTATATCCTCTTCCTTTCTTGGCATATTCATCAGTAAACCTTTTAAAACTAAAGGTATATCCAAATCGTAGAGCATGATTCACATTGAAATTCAACTTCAAATAGATGCCAGTTATGCCAGAAAGATAATTCTTAAAATCTTCTTGATAAAAATAAAAGGAGTTATTAAGAAACAAAGCAGAACTGGGTAATGGAAAATCTCCTATCAAATCATTTTTTATTTCTATATATTCCACATGGGTGGAATATAGATAACCTACCGAAAAAGCAGTAACTAAATCAATTATCCGGTAATCTCCTTGATCCATAAAGCCCATACCAAGAATTAAGTTTAAATTATTTTTTAAATCTTTCTGATTGTTATCGGTATAACCTTCTGCAGGAATCCCACTATGTACTGCTTTTTCAACATATAACTTTAAATTTAACTTGTAAACAGCATCTAGGAAAAAATTTGGATAAAAGCTATAAAAATATTTGAAATCAAAATCAAAACTATGGAAATCTTCTTTTGTATTAGGAATTTCTTTAAGATTGATCTCTAACTCACTATTAGGAAGATAGTTATAGCTATAACCCAAATCAAAATCAAAAATCATTCTTCGTAATTGAGAAGTCGAATCACCTAAATTCTTCATCTTAAAGTTTAAAAATAAACTATAAATTTGAGCATTATAGAAATTTTCTGTAAACTCTTCGATACGGGAGCCACGGTTAAGATCAAAGCTAGCACTAAAAGAAGGAGATAATTCATAAGAAGAACTGATACTCCAAATATATCTCAGAAGGATAAAGTTGTTTAAATTCTTAGAACTGAATTGGGTAGCATTTAACTTAGATTTGGTATCATCATCAAAAATAAAGTTAATCGGATCATCACTGTATTTTATTTTCCATAATCCCATCAAACGATGGTTTTGTAAAAAAGTAGCCAAATAAGCTAATTCTAAAGAAACATGAAAGGGAACACTAAACTGATCGTAATAATAGCCTCCTGGCAAGATATTTACATCCTTCAAAGACTCATATTCCGCCAAAAAAACAAACGGAACTGAAAAGTCAAAGTTGGCTCGCCCGAAGAATGTCCCCCGATATTTTTCACTTTGTCCATAGACAACGGAAAACAACTGACATAAAATCAATCCAATGATAAAAATAAAATTCTTAAACATTAAAAACTGTATTGTACCCTTAAAAAAGGTCTAATTGGGAGAAGAGTATGATTGGCATAATACCCCAATCCCAATCCAACATATTTCCATAAAAATTCAAGCTTACCTCCAAACAAAAGAAGATCCGGATTAAAGCCCACACTGATCAATGTTTCACAATTTGAGCCTGGAATCAAATAGGATACCCCAGCAAAAATATCATGAAGTAACCAACTCTCATCGACATCTTGACTACGAATCAAAGAGACATAATCTGGTAAATCATCTGGTAAATCCATTTCCAGAAATCCATAAGCCAGACGATAACCGCCAAATAATTTAACATTTTGCCTTAATGATTTAGCTAAACTTAAAAATCCAGAAAAACTATGCATTGATGTATTCTGTAAAATACTCTTATAAGGATCTGAAACTACCCCTTGATATGCTGGAATATAAAAATAATGACCAAAGCCCAAATATATTTCTGGAAGATATATGTCTTCTCGCAAAGCAGTTACTTTAAAACTATAATTAAAAAGTGAAAAAGCTATACTGGATACATTGATTGAGGCTGAAAAACGATATCTCCAATTTGCAATAGCAATATCATCTGTTTTACGTTTAACCATATTTCTCCATTCAATAGGCATGTATTTTTTGGCATAAATAGGGTTAAAGTTATCCATTTCATATTGAAATACCCTAAAAAAATGATCTGGATTTTTTAAAACATCTAGTAAAGAGGGATAAAAAAAACTGAAACTTCCCAAATTTTGGGGAAAAAGAGTATTAAAAAAAAGGATAACTCCCAAAAAACTAACTTTAAAAAATTTTGGAATAGGTTGGAGAGAGAAAAGTCTAACCATACTATATTATAACATTTAGAATTATAACATTTAAAAAAGATTAAAAGTTAGAAAAATAAGTTCTATTTACAAAGTTTCTAAAAATTCCCTTGCAAGGATACTTCCTAATACCTCATAAATTTTTTTCAATTCTTCATAATATGAATTATCCACAGATTTACTTTCCATTTGTTTATTTTTTATTAGATAGGGGGATTCTTGATCAAATACAATATAAGGAGAAAAATCATTAATCTGTTCTCGCCATATCACCTTCCCATTACCATTATAAACCTTAAAGAATCCCTTTGCGTTTTGCTCCCACACTGAAGTTTTCATCCTTATAATAACATAGCCATCCCCACCTAAAACTGAATTCATTTCCTTGATCCATCTACCTTTTACAGCTAGGGGGAGTGGTGTATCGTTATAAAAACCAACCCTAATGTTCTCTTTAAGTAAACTATCCTGCAAGTCAATTAACTTTTCTTTTTCCATCAAACTCAATTTAAAAGTATTTGTACCACTATTAAAAGTCTTGATAAAACTATCAAGAAATTGATCTTTTACAAACAAAGTCGAATAGAATAAAACATTATTCTCTTTCGAGTCGGTTGAAGTAGATTCAATTTCCACCCCCAAAAGGTAAAGACTTCTTATTTCAGTGACTTGACTACGATCAATATATTCATAACGGAATTCACGGTATTGGGAACAGGAGTAAATAATAATAAGCTGTATTACTCCAACAATAAATAAATAAGTGAGCCGATAATATTTTTTTGTCACCACCTATGTTCCTTGAGTATCGTTTGTAATTAAAAGATGTGAGTAGATAAGATAGGATCTAGTGGGATCATCTTTTTTGATTTTTTCCTGATACTCCATCAAATACTCCACAAGTTCACTTCGGTTTTCTGGATTGGAAGAATTCTTGTATAGACCACTCCAGCAGTCAAGGCCTGCCATGAAAATGAGAGTATCCGGACTATTGATGCCCAGCTTACATAAAAATAAACTTTTATCAAAATTAATATCTTCTAACCACTTTCCCTTTTCACCAATAAAGCCAAGAACCGCAGCAATATTTTCTCGTTCAGGATTATTTTGATCGTAACTATCTCTAATAACCAAAGAATTAAGGACATTTTCATAGATTTTCCAGACTTGGGGATGGGATGAGAACATCAGATTACGATAGATAATATTCTTCATGTTAAAGTCCAGGTCAATAGTTGCATTAGAAATAAAATAACTTTCTAAATCTAAATAGACTTTCCTTTCCTCTTGACTCAAATGATCCATTCCCCTATCCTCCAATTTAAAAGCAAGATCTCGATAATAATTACCAAGTTGGAGCATAGCATCAGCTCCCAAGTCTCGATTATATTTTTCCACTACCACTTTCAGATTAGGAATATAACGAAAATCATTTGCACGATAAGCTGACTGGATTTCTCCATGATTAATTATCTTATAGCTTTTTTGACAAGCAAAAAATAATAAAGAGAAAAGTATAAAAGAAAGAACCCTTATCATTGAATTATTAGGTTTTAATGGTTACAGTATCTTCTTTACCAGCTTCTGGTTTAAACCGAACTTGACAAAGAAGACGTTCATGGGGATGGAGGCCAAACATTTCCTCCTCCTCAGTTAACGGTTGTAAGTGTTCCATTCCCGAAACTACTTCCGTCAAACAAGTTCCACAATTACCCTCTGTACAACTGAAGGGGACACCTAGTTTCTCAGCCGCATTTACTAAGGACTCACCTTTTTGCACTTCAATTTTATCTTTTTCATTATTCAAATATGGCATTAGATTAACCTAATACGTTAAATTCACTTTTGAGCGGTAAGCCGGATTCTGTTATGAGTTTATTTATCTAGACCTATGGTTTCCCGAAGGCTCAAGCGATCTACCTTGCTCTAAGCCGATATCCTTATCGAACATTTTCGATCTTACTCATGATGGGGTTTACAGTACCGGTTTTATTACTAAACCCGTGGTGGTCTTTTACACCACCTTTTCACCTTTACTTCATTGAAGCCGTATATTTTCTGTTGCACTTTCCGTTTCTATTTATTAAAGATTTAATAAATAGAACCCAGTCATTATCTGGCATCATATATCGGATGAGTCCGGACTTTCCTCATTTCAAATACTTGAAACGCAAACTCACACTCAAAAGTATATTAATTATAAAATATATTAAGCTTCAAGTATTTGAAATAATTACAACTTAATTTTAAAATATATAAAGAATCAAATTAAACAATAAAAAATTATTCTATAAATTTAATAAAACTTTCCTAAAGTCTATCTAAAGTTAGTTATCATTCTCTTTACTCTTTGATTTCAAACAGCTTTTTCGAATAAACTTATTAAAATGAAGATTTAAAAAATAAAGTAAAAAAAAAATTACTTATTTTACCTATTATCCTAAAATCTTTTTCATTGTTTTAGAATTCAAGCCATCGACAATATCCATAAAAAAATACTGAATAATCTAAAAACACTTATTAATCGATAACTCCTAAGTTTTCATAATTATCCCAAACAGATTTGTATAAATAGATGGAGATAATCATGATTATAAAAATAAATTCCTACGTGATACGTGGATTGGATTCCATTCCCACCACAGTTGAGGTAAGTGTAGTTCCTGGATTAGCTAAGTTTGAGATTATTGGACTTGCAGACATTGCCACCAAAGAATCTAGGGAAAGAGTAATGAAGTCAATCACTGGCCTGGGCTACCGAGTTCCTCCTGGTAATATCACTATCAATCTTTCCCCCGCTAAGATCAAAAAGAAAGGTACTCTTTATGATCTTCCGATTGCCATGGGCATTCTCATGGCCTCAGGTCAGATTTCCCAACCGGATAATCTAGAAAAATTTCTTATAGTAGGAGAACTATCCCTTGACGGGAAAGTAAGAGAGGTTCCTGGACTTTTTATTACCGCTTTACAAAACTATTACGAAGAAAAAAACAATCAATATTACCTAATCCCAGAGTTGAATTATCCGGAAATGAGAGTATTTGCCGACTTAGAAAAAAACATCCTTCCGATCAATGATCTTGGTGAGGCCGTGGAAATGGTAGATCAACCCATCCCAAGAATTCCCATGATTCCAGATATTGACCCTCCATCTCCAAAGTCAGAAGAAAAAGACTTCCGTGAAGTAATGGGGAATAACACAGCTAAATTAGCTCTTCAGTTAGCGGTAATTCATCGGCTCAACATTCTTTTCATTGGTCCTCCTGGTGGGGGGAAGTCCATGTTAATTAACCGTGTTCCCACGATTCTCCCGCCCCTTTCTCAGAAAGAGTCCTTGGAGGTAACCAAGATCCATCAAATCAAGGGAACTACCCATGAGGAAAGTATTCTTATCAAAACTCCACCCTTTCGATCAGTCCATAATTCCATTCACCCATCATCATTAATTGGTGGAGGAAAATTTCCAGAACCAGGAGAGGTGAGTTTAGCTCATCATGGTTTCCTATTTTTAGATGAACTATCCGAATTCAACAAGCTCACTCTTCAATGTCTGCGGATACCTTTGGAGGAAAAGCAAATCACTATTAACCGTATGGAAGGACAGGTTACTTTTCCATGTAACTTCACCCTCTTTGCTTGCACTAACCCCTGCCCTTGTGGCTATTATGGTGATGATACCAAAATGTGTAGCTGTAGTCGTTCAATGATGTCTCGTTTTTACTCCAAACTTTCAGGGCCTATTTTAGACAGATTTGATATTATTATTTTTATCAATGGTTTTGATCGAAAAAACTTCCAAAGCCAAAAAAACTTGGATTCAGCTACCATGAAGAAAAATATTCAGAATGCCATTTTAAGAAAAAACGAGTATCCCTACCCTTTTAAAGGGATAACTTTGAAAGAGATATTTAAAACTCAACCCCTCTTTGAGGAATTAATCCTAAGATCGATGGAAAAGAAACTTTTTTCTCTTAGAAAGGTGAAGTCAATCTTGAAAACTATCTATGCTTTAGAGTTATTACAAAAAAAGACTGCAGATCGCGAACTACTTCTTACTGCCATTGATCTTTGTCGGAATAAAGTAGAACTCAATCAATAAGATTATTGACATTTCTTTTCAAATATGATATAATAATTTATTAGGAGTCGTAGCTCAGTTGGTTAGAGCTCCTGCCTGTCACGCAGGAGGTCGCGGGTTCGAGTCCCGTCGGCTCCGCCAGTTCATCTCCTTTTCATAGAGTAAATTCATTTAGCCCATTGTTCCCTCTCACAGAAACTTATATTTCAACAGATTCTCATACCTTCCAGATAGACGCTTGTCATTCTTTGTATATGAAGATAAACTGTCAAAGCCTCACAGAGAATTTATTTCCCAATGCAACTTAGTAACAACTCTTCTTAATCTCCCATCAAAAATATTTACGATCTATAGTTTTATTTACTACCTCCCTGTAAATTTTATTTTAATAAATCTGTCCGAATTGTCTTTTATAGATTAATTTATATGATACAATACCTTAAATATTAGAAAATTAAAACAAAATTCTTTCTAAAACTACTTAAAACTATATTAATCTAAAAAAGAATACTTAATTATCCTTGAAACCGATCTCCAAACATCAATAATTTTCTTTACCTAAACCTCAATTTTTTTTTTCTATGAGTATTAACCCCCCATCACTATTAAATATCAGTCGTTTTTGGGAGAGGCCAGTCTTCCTCGGTTTCATTCTTTTTATAATAGGAACTTTGACAAGCCGTTCTTTGGTTGATTTCTCAAAAATCTTTATTTTTCTTATCTCTATCAAGTTTTTTTGGATAATGACACAACAACCTCTTTTTTATAAAAAATCAGGCAAGAAACATACTCTTCTTCTTATCCATGGACTATTTTTTATTAGTATTGCTTTAACTCTTTACACATTGGGATGGACAGTTTACCGTTTTGAAATAAAAATATTGAGCACTCTTTTTATGGGAATGGTATGGCCTCTTTTAATATGGGTAACTGGATGGAGGAAAGGGTTTTTTAATAATCAGGAAACCCTATACTGGTGGTTTTTCAACAGTTTGCTATGGTGGTATATCATCAGTTTTATCTTTAGAGATATTGGTATCAGTTCTGATCCAGAAGATACTACAATAGCCCGAAATCAAATCAAGGGAATAATGAATTTTGCTTTTTCTTTTTCTCTGCCCCTTACAGTATTTTACCTCTTCCTTAAAGCCTTTAAAAAAAAAGAGGTCGTAAAAAGTAATGGCAAATCAATCAAAAAAATAAAAGCCCTAAATAAAGTAACTATAAGTAAAATACTATGCATCACTACTATGATCTCATTAGGACTACTGGCCTTCATGGGTATTCCTAGTCTAATATTTTTGTCATCTTATTGGCAAGGATGGGATGATATCTCTAATTCTATGGCAATTAGCTATGTTGGAGGGCGTCTCTCATCATTTCACTTTGTTTTGGATTTAGGAAACATATTAGCCCAAGGCTTTTTTATTGTTTTGGCTTGGATACTGGGATATTACTTTATAAAATCCCAAAAAAATACTATCAACCAAAGATGGGAAGGTCAATTTTCTCTTTACTCCATCACAGCATTACTATTTTGTTTTTTCCTTTTGGTTATGTTTATTTTTACTTGGACAAAACTATTGATTCCCTTGGTTATCATATTGCTTGTAGTTTTTCTGTCAGTCTTATTTGTAAATAATCTTAAATACGTTTTGGGTATCATCATATCGATTGGACTACTACTGGGCATCCTTTTCAATTCAAGCACTCAACTCTATAACTTTGCTAAAGATTCGATTGAAGTCGCAAAAGTTTTCCAAGATCACTTCACATCCGAGCACCATAACTCAAATCCTACATTGGTAGAAAAAATTATTGAGACCGATCTTACCAATGCTCCCTCATTTATCTACCGCTTACAACATTATATTTGGGGATGGCAAATACTGAAAATAGACCCCATAACCGGTATTGGTCCCTTTGGTTATACCGATTATGTAGTCTCACGTTTTACAGACGATCTATACCCATTACCCCATATTCTTATTCAAAAACACCAAAGTCTCAGTTTGGAAGAAAAAAAGAAAATAATCGAAAATCAGATAGGTATCACACGTTCTCTCTTAGGTCCCCATTCTGACTGGGTATTAATCGTTGCATCTGGTGGGATACCGGGGATGATCCTTTATTACGGATTTTTTGCAATACTGATCGGGCATTTCATAATTTGTTTTCGTCAAGAAAGAACTCCCATCTATTTGGGAATCGTCTTTGCCTTACTTACCATGTTAGCTTCAGGGATCACTGAACCCAATTTTAAAGATGTTCATTTCCACCTCTTAAGCATGTATGTTCTTATTTTCATGGGAATAAAATTCCTTAACTTTGAGATTTTTATTAAAAAAGAGTTATCTCAACAAAAAAATGATATTATGGGATAAAGAGAAAATTAAACTAAATCCCAATCCCTGGCGATCTTTTCAAATTCTGGAAGAATCACATTGAGAAGGTCAGCTACTTCCATCCCAAAATATTCCTTACAAGAACTCATGTCTTTTCGGCTAACTGCAGTGGCAAAGGATTTATCCTTCATTTTCTTGATGACCGATTTTGGAGTAATACCGATCATTTTAGCAGGACGCATCAAAGCCACCGCAACCGTGAATCCAGATATTTCATCTACTGCAAAAAGTGCCTTCTCCATATCGCTTTCACGGGGAACTTCCAAGAAATCGTAATGAGATTGGATCGTTCGACAAACCTCATCAGTAACTCCATTTTCTTTCAAAAAAGTCATAGTCTCTGGACCACAATGCTTTTCTGGATGAGCAATGGTTTCATTCCAATCAATGTCATGGAGAAGGCCGGCAAGATACCACTTCTCAGCTTCTTTATCATACCCCAAGTAATGTGACATAGCCAACATAGAGGTGGCAACGTGGACAAGATGGCGTTTTAGAGCAAAATCACAACGGGGTTCAACTAACCTCCAAGCTTGATCATGGGTAATCATTTTTTATTTTAACATAAAAATAATAAAATTAATCACTTAAATTAATCTACAAAAATCATTCCCAACTACCACAGTATTATATAGTAAAATTCTAAGAAAAATGAATTATTTCAACATCAATGGTTTTCCTTCACAGAAAGGAAAAGTAGTAATTATCACTGGAGCTAATGTCGGCCTAGGTTATGAAACCGCACTAGCCTTGGCTAAGAAGGAAATGACAGTAATTCTAGCCTGTCGAAATATCGAACGGGGGGAAGCTGCACAAAAAAAAATACAAGAGCAAGCCCCTCACAGTGTATTAAAAATGATCCCTCTTGATCTCTCCCGTCGTAGTTCCGTTGAAAGGTTCGTTTCTACTTTCCAAGAAAAATACAATCGACTGGATATTCTTATCAACAATGCTGGAATCATGGTTCCTCCCTTTAAATTGACTGAAGATGGATGGGAGAGTCAGATGGCAGTGAACTATCTAGGTCACTTTCTTCTCACCTCACTTCTGATCAATATATTAAACATAACTCCAAAAGCTCGAGTGGTTTCCTTGAGTTCTATCGCTCATCGTCGAGGCATGATCAACTTCGATGATCTTAATAGTAAGAATCATTATTCTAAATTTAAAGCCTATGCTCAAAGTAAATTGGCTTGTCTCCTTTTCGCCAAGGAACTAGATCGCCGCCTTAAAGAAAGGGGAAGTGCCATCCTATCATTAGCAGCCCATCCCGGTGTCTCCCTTACCAACCTAGGACGATATATTCCAAAACCTATTTGGTGGTTTTTTTATCCTCTTACTTATTTTATAACTCAATCGGCCCGAGCCGGATCTAAGCCAATCCTTCTTGCGGCCCTTGGTTATCCTGGCGACTCCAAAGAAATAAAAGGTGGAGAATATTTTGGTCCCACTGGATATAAAGAATGGAAGGGACGAGCTGGAAGAGGGACTGTCGCTCCCCAGGGTCAAGACTTGGAAGTTGCTAAAAAGTTATGGGAAATAAGTGAGAAAATACTGGAAATCAGTTTTTTTCATCCCCATTCAAAATAACTCTAATATTCGTACCTTTACATAAAACCAAATAATGCATATTCGATTAAAAGGATTTCAGATTCAAAACTATAAAATCATTAATGATAGTGGCTATTGTTCGGTTAATGAACAATTAACAACTCTGATCGGCAAGAACGAATCTGGAAAAACTATTATCCTAGAAGCTCTGAAAAATTTTAATCTCAATATTAATATCTCAGAGGAATATCGTCCTGAAATTCAACATAGTTTTGAAACCATCATTACCAATTCATTTGAAGTATCCAGTGAATTGATCAATGACATTTTTCAAAGCATTGGCCATTCTAAACATTTTTTTCACAGTGTTGTTATCAAAATAAGAAAACATTACCCCAATATCTATCGGTTGGACCCAGAGCTCAAGAAGGAATGGTTTCCTCAAGAAAATGAAAAAGAAATTCTTTTTCTCAATCAAATTCTTCCTCTTCTTCCATATTTTTGCTTTTTGGAATCAAGTGATAATACTTTTCCTCCTAGAATAGATTTGGAAGCCACTAGAGAACATTGGTATTTATCTCTTCGAGAAATATCTGATTTTTCTGAAACTATAACTTCAAAAGTTCTACCAATAAAAAACACCTTCACCACCCTAGATGATTTGGACCGCTCCCAATTAAAGAAAATTAATATTGTCAACATTCCAGAATGTCAAAAATTTTATGACCTTATCTTAGATCACCTCTATTATATCCGACAAGGAAACCAAATTACCTTTATTGTCCAAGATAATAATGTATTCTATGAACTTGAAAAATTAAACCGCCTCCAAAAATGGTATCTTTCCTTTTACCTTAAGGCTGCTCACGCTCTCATCACACACACCAATTCTGTCTTCCTCATTGATGAGCCGGGTGTTTTGGTCCACTCCCATAGCCAAATTCGTCTCTTATCCAAACTAGAACAATTCTCAATTCGTCATCAAATGATATTCACGACTCATTCCCCCTATCTCATTGACTCTGAGAAAATCCACCGGATCCGTTTGGTAGAAAAGACCATTGATGGTACGAGATTGGTGGAGAGGATCTACAGGGTAAATGACATTGAAACTCTTAGCCCTGTCATGACAGCTATCGGAATCAATGCCTCTCCCATCAACAATATCAATAGACAACGAAATGTGATCGTAGAAGGAACTTCTGACCTATATTATATGGAAGCATTTAAAAAACTTATTGAAGAAGATACTATCCATTTCATATTCGGTGGTGGAGCGGGTAATATGTCTAAGGTGGGGACAATTTTACGGGGATGGGGGTGTGACCTTCTCTATCTTTATGACAACGACAAGGGAGGAATTGATGCAGAGAAAAACTTAAAAAAATATTGGCTTTTCGGAGATCGGGATGTAGTCTATGTAGTTGAGCCTGAAGGTACCGTTGAAGATATCTTCCATCCCGAAGATTTCCGAAAAATCATTTTAGAAAAGTCCGAACCATATTCCGAAAGTAATTCCGATTATATAAAAAAAAACAATATCAATAAAGTTGCCTGTGCCCTCAAATTTAAAGAGTATTTGGAAATTACGAAAAATGTTAAACTTCATTCTAATACTATAAAAAATGTGCAACGTTTATTTCAAGTTATCACCGAAAGATTTGAAGTATTAGAGAAAATTCATTTACGGAAACTCTCAAAAGAAAAAACATCAATTACAACATCATAAATAGGCAGTTTAAATAATGAAATTAAGTGTTATCAAATTAGTTAGCAAAACTAAAAGAAATTTATTTAATTATAAACAATTTGTTTACGGTTTATTCAAAAGTCCTTTCAAAGTAGGAGCTTTGGCACCTTCCTCTAAACATCTCTCTCATGTTATCACTGAGATGGGTAATCTTACTTCCATAAACTGCGTTGTGGAATTAGGTCCCGGAACCGGAGTCTTCACAGAAAGAATACTTAAAAAGATTAAACCCGAAACCTGTTTTTTTTGTTTAGAAAACAACTCTCATTTTGTAAAAGAAACTATGAAGAGATGTCCTGAAGCCGTGGTTTATCATAGCTGTGCTGAGAAAATACAAGATTTCCTATTACATCACCAGCAGGATTCATGTGATGTTGTAATAAGTAGTATTCCTTGGACAATTTTTGACAATGCCAGTCAGGAAAATCTCTTAAATCGAATTTATGATGCATTAGGTCCAGAGGGTGAATTACTTACTTATATGTACCTATCGGGCATATATCTTCCAGGAGGAATTAATTTTAGAAAAAGAATCAAAAATAAATTCGCTGCGGTCAGCAGAAGTAAAATTATTTGGAAAAATCTTCCTCCAGTTTTCATTTATCGTTGTAAAAAATGAATTTAGTTCGTGATCTCCAATTACTTTAAAGGATTTTGAATAACTTGAAAGTAACGAGCATCTCTTAAAATAGCCTTCAAATATGCATAGACTTCATTATCCTTTACATTATTTAGAGCCTTAAGGAGGGCATGATGGCCTTGAAAGGGATCCTCTCCAAATTCTCTTAACCATTGCATCGTTGAAGAATAATTATTTACATCGTTTTTCAAACTATCATAGGTTGTTGCCAAGGTTTTCCTTGCTGTGGCTAAGACTTCTTTGTTCATCTCCCCTCTAGAGAATCGCTTTACTATAAGATGTGATTTCTCAATAAGTTCCTGTAATCTCTCCGGTTTACTGGAAAAGAATACTCCCAAAATACCATTAAACTGAGGATATAATTCGAGGGACATATAACTATTAATACGGTAAACCCCAGCTTCTTTTTCTCGTATCTCTTTATGGAGTTCCATATTGAGAATCTCGTTGATCAATTGAGAGATAACCTGATTTTTAAACGTTGGCTTCTCTTTAAACAGATTGACCCACCCATAAGTAACTAAGGATTGTCCCTGCCCTCGTTGATAAACAACCTTATTGTCTTGGTGGGAAGTAATACCTAAAGAAATATTCGGGTTTTGAGCAGATGAAATAACTGGGAGTGAAGCAAGGTACTTTTCTATAAGTCGTGACAGTTCAGTCACTTCTACATTCCCAGTAACATAAAAGGTAAAATCTCCAACATCATTAAGAGAGTGTTTCATGATCAGATAGGCTAATTCTGGATCAAAATATTCAATTTGATAATCATCCAATTCCAAGAGGAAGGGAGAATCCGGGAAAATCATTTTCTCATAATGATCTATAAGGTAGGTCTTATCATTCTCCCGCATATTATCGATATCGTCAGCAACCCTACGTCTAAAATGTTCAGCTGCTTCTGAATGATAAGTCAAATCTGTGAATCCTAAATAAAGTGCCTGAAACCCAATTTCCAAATAATCAGTGGGGACATTTAAATAAATATGTTTAGTGGAAACCTGTAAATCTAAGTTGAGACTTAGAGACTTATTCTCAAAAAAATTTTGGAGTTGCCGATGATCATAGCCACCTAACTTAGCCCAAGAAAAGGCCTTGCTGGATTGAAAAAGATTAAACATGGTTTTTTTATCTTTTGGATTATTTAATAAATCAAGATATTCTTCTTTTTCACGGTACCCCATAGCCATTATGGAAACTCTTTTTTCAGAAGTTACCAAAGGTTGGTAAAATACTTTAACCCCATTACCCAATTTAAAAAGATAACCTTCACCTTTTTTTTCAATTTCAACCATCCCTTTGGAGATTTGAGACACCTTTTTGGGGCTTATCAAGGTTTGAATTGATGAGCTTAGAGGCTGTCGTCTTTCCAAGATTAAAGAAGAGGCTTGACGATAATAATTACGAAAAATGTTTTCTTTGGGTAGGATTCCATTAGAAGGATAAAGTGCTGCAAAACGAATTCCTGCAGAGAGACCGAGAGTTTTAAGATAAACATTAATATCTTCAACAGCTATGTACTTTCCTTGAAGGATATCCTCAAGGAACTTAAGGAAAGACTTTTCATCTGAGATCATTTCTTGGTAAATGAAATGGTCGTAAATTAAGTCGAACCATCGGTTATTAGACCGGGGAGAACTTCGAAAAAGATTGATATTCTGAACTAATATTTGACGAAACTCTTCGTCATCTATACCCCAACGACGGAGCCTCTCTATTTCAGTTACCAACTCCTGATAACCCTCTAAAAAAAAACCAGGTCTGGGCTCAAAAAAGATCGCTTGAAGAGTACCAGTTCTTCCTCGTGAGAAATCGTTCAGACTCGCTGATTTTAAATAGGAACTCTTCTCGACTACCTGTGACATTCGATAATTGAAAGTCTCTTGGGCCAATACGGCTACCCCATCTTTCCAATAAGAGTCTTTTTTATTCTCTGGATGTTTTTCTCGAAAAGCCAAGATACCAAGGGGGGTAGCATTGGTATCTTCGATAGGAATCATTCTAGTATTAAAAGAAGTAGTGGGTTCTAAAGGAAAATCATAATTGGGATGTTCAGGAGAAGTAGTCTTAAAACGAAAACGAGAAAGAATCTCGCTTTTTACTTCTTCTAACTCAATATCTCCAACCACTACTACTGCCGCCAATTCGGGCTTATACCAGGTATCATAGAAAGACTTGATTACACTACGAGGAGCAGAAGCGATTACATCTAATTTTCCCCTAGGATTACGATTATGAAAAGGGGTGCCTTCATGAAGATAGTCCCACATTTTACGAATAGCCTTAGGATAAGGTTGTTCTGCTGCTCTAACTTCTTCCAGAACTACCCCCTTCTCTTTTTCGATTTCCTCAACTCTATAGGTCATCTCCTGAAGCCATTCTTCAACGATATCTAAAGCTAAAGATAAGAGATGAGGCTTGTTATCGGAAATGGTGATATAAAAGCTAGTGGAATCATAGCCAGTTGAAGCATTAAAGTCAAGTCCAAAACGAATTCCTTCCTTCTGGAGAATTTCAATGATCTCATTTCCAGGAAATTTTTTCGTTCCATTGAATCCCATGTGCTCAACAAAATGAGCTAATCCCAACTGATCATCTCTCTCCAAAACAGAACCAGCATTGATGATTAAGCCCACTTCGATTTTTCCTTCACTATTTTCATGACTCTTAATATAATAGGTAGTACCATTTAAAGTCTTATCGATTACAATAGAACGGTCCTCTAATTTTGCGACAAGTTCTTGATTGAGTTGGCTGATTCT
Source organism: Spirochaetota bacterium (assembly GCA_965224715.1). Classification (GTDB taxonomy): domain Bacteria; phylum Spirochaetota; class UBA12135; order COTS27; family CAXSBA01. Next base: position 1,792,322 of record OZ245054.1, read on the forward strand.
AGGATTCTTTTGATAAGAATTTACTTTAAGAGTCTTAGGATCAATATTTGTAACAATAATTACAAAAAATACAAATACCATCAGTAAAGAATACCTTAGTAGGCAGACTAAAATATTCTTGTAAAACTGCAAATTTTTTATCAAGATTAAAGTTTTATCAAAAAATTTCATAGTTTATCCTTTTATAATATTATAGCATAAGTGCTTCTACTAAGATTTATCAAAAATTTCATAATCACTCTAATTCAATCGTTTAAGTGATCATAATAAAACTAATATTACGTTCTTTAGTTTGGTTCTCTCTATATGAATTAAAGCCTGGATGACATCGAGTACATATATCACTTATCGTAATCGATGAATCAAAAGCTCCTTCCATGATTAAAAAAAAACGTGTCAAACTCTTAAGGTCTAGGAGGAATTTCCCTGGATACTGATCTGACTTATCCTGCAATACCAAGGCTAAATCAGGCACAGTTTTAGTAAAACGTGCAATGACCTCCTCCCCTACTTCATAGCATTCTTGACAAATAGCGGGTCCGATAAAAAAACATAATTCTTTCATGTCGACATGAGGATTCATGGACAGTTGTTGAATAATATCGGTCGCCAAAGATTTCCATCCACAATGAAGACTACCGATAAAAGGCTTAGCCCTACTGTAAAATAAAACAGGGACACAATCAGCTGTACGAATAATCATAATACGCCTGAATTGATCAGTGATAAATCCATCATAATGACGATCTTTCTGCGGAACAGAGAGGAATTTCAAAACCTTTGTTGGAGACATAAGAGAAGCAATCTCACTTCCATGTACTTGGAGAGCTTGTAAAATAATAGTATCAGAAAATTCTGTTTGGAAATAATTCTTGTAAAACTCTTCTTCACTATCCCTAGCACAAAGAAACCCTCCAGTGATTTTTGACCCCTTAAAGTCATTATAAAGAGTTTCTTGGAAAAGGTAGCTATTAGAAGACAATGTTGTCATCAAAAACTTTTAAATAGAACAAAGGTTGACTTGCCCGGCTCAATAATTACTTTTTCAGGAAACTTACTAAGAAAGTTAAACTTACCTTTATTGATTTTTAAATGATATTCTCCAGGCTTTAGAAATATTCTCTTCATCTGTAAATTATTATAGGTGAGATTCCAGGCTCTGAGATCTGGTTTTAACAGAAACTGAATAGTCCCACCCCCTATAACATTAACTAATAAACTGAGAAACGTTCCCTGTTCATTATGTCCATTTGCTTTTTCTACAGCTTTTCCGGTTAAATAAACGGCAAGGACTCGGGTGGCAATATTAGCTATATTGTAATTAACATAGTCTTGATATTTATCATTATAGTTTTGGAATACAGTAGATTGATAGTCATCAAAGATATCTGGAATAAAAGGAGCTCCTGCCACAAATACTTCCGGTTGAGTAACCAAATTTTTATTCACCCTCTTTTTATAAACTGGTATTGGATTTTGAGACTCACCAACAAAATATAAAAGTACCGTTTCATCAAAGCCTTCTTTACCATCAGTAGCAATAGCCACTACCAAAGCTGCTTGAAAAGCACTTTGAAAGAAAGAGTCATCCTTGATTTTTCCCTTTGGGACCTTATGGGGAGCTATACCTGACTCATGGAGAAGGACTAGGCTCCCGGTTTCTTCCATAGCTAAAGGAAGGGGAAAGCGATTCATATTAGTATCGTAAGCAATAAGTTCATTCTTACGGACTTTATATCTTTTCATAACTTCTTGATCTTTCTCTAAAATCGCTAAACGGTAAAGAGATCGTTCCGCTAAGTCGGTATATGCTCCGGCAGCCAACATATTATTATATTGAATTCGGGAAAAATTATATTCTTTCTCTTCTTCAGCAAGAATCGCCCCCAGATAACGGGCAGCAAAATTTTGTTTGTAGTCATAACCTTCAAAACGGATGTCAGATAGTTCTTGATTAAGAGCCCGAATATAAGCTAGAGCCTTACCTCTTTCGCCTAGCATAAGATAATTAAGAGCAATATAAAGTTTGATCTTAACTCGTTCAAAATTTTCTCCCACAAAATTCTGCTTATTCTGATTGACTAAAAAAGATAAAATCTCCTTCCCCCTAGATTTTCGTATACTCTCTGCTATTTCATCAGCTTCAATAAAAGCTAGGTTACTTTTCGTCCAATCCCTCAAAGTATGAAGAATAGTACCTGCTTCCATAAGATAAAGAAGACGATCCTTGTTTTTAGAATTTTGGGTTCGAGGACGAATAACATCCAAGGCTTGTGCAAACCGTCGATTTTGAAAATGGTCATCCACCCCTTGAATATGGGGACTACGATCAACTATTTTACTAGTACAAGACCAACTCAGAAATAATCCAAATAAGATCAATAAATACGTTCTTTTGATTTTATATCTGGACCGAAAATATGACATCTGTATCATATAGGCTTTAAGTAATAGTTTTAGAGATATATGACCAATAATATTACTAATACTGATATGTTAAAATTCTATCATGAAAGCTATTCGAATTTATAATACTCTTAGCCAGAAAAAAGAGATATTTAATCCGATCAATTCAGGAAAAGTTGGCATATATTCCTGTGGTCCCACTATCTATGACTACTCTCATATTGGAAATTACCGATCATTTATTTTTTCCGATGTTCTTCATCGGGTTTTCCGTCATTTTGGTTACCAAGTAAAATTGGTAATGAATCTAACCGATATCGATGATAAGACTATTCAAGGATCAATTCAGAAAAAGAAAACCTTATCTGATTATACCCAAATCTATGAGAAGGTTTTTTTTGAGGACCTACAAACCTTAAATTTTCTCCCTGCTTATCGTTATCCAAAGGCCACCGAACACATTCCCCAGATGGTTAGTATGATCCAATCTCTCCAAGAAAAGGGTCATGCCTATAAGGCGAATGGCTCAATTTATTTCAAAATCAACTCTTTCCCGGAATACGGAAAACTTTCAAAAATTCAAATTCAAGAACAATTGGCTGGGGCCGGGGGTAGAGTAGATAATGACGAATACGATAAGGAGAATGTCAGCGATTTCGTTTTGTGGAAAAACTATCACCCTGATGACGGAGAAGTCTTCTACAATACAGAACTCGGAAAAGGGAGACCAGGGTGGCATATTGAATGCTCGGCAATGAGCAAAGAATATCTCGGAGAGCATTTCGATATCCATACTGGTGGTATCGACAACCGTTTTCCTCATCATGAAAATGAGATTGCCCAATCGGAATGTGCCCACCATCATCCTTTTGTCAACTACTGGATGCATGTTTCTCATCTTTTGGTGGAGGGAGAGAAAATGAGCAAATCTGCAGGAAATTTTTATACCCTTCGTGATTTATTAAAAAAAAACATTCATCCCCTAACTCTTCGCTATATGATGATATCAGTTCATTACCGGAGCCAATATAATTTTACTTGGGAGGGGATTGAAGCAGCAGATAAGGCTTTAGAGAGAATCCGGAATTTTCTCGAAGTTTGGCATCGAATTAAAGGTAAGGAAAAAATATCTCCATCCAATCTGGATAATGAGAATGACTCTATACTAAATGAAAAAAAACAACATTTTTTTGAATGTCTATCAGATGATATCAATGTCTCTGGTGCTCTCGGGGCCTTCTTTGAATACCTTTCCCAAGCTCATAAAATTCTTCATAGCTCTGAACCTAAGAGAAAATTAAAGTTGGACAGTATGATGGAGTTTCTCAAAGAAGTGGATAATTGTTTGGGAATTATTCCCTTTACAGATAATAAAAGTACAGATATCCCTGTTAATTTAATAAAATTACTTGAGGAACGTAATCAAGCACGTCGAGAGAAGAATTTTGCTGAAGCTGATCGAATCCGTGATTTTATTTCAGAGCAAGGATATATCATCATCGACACTCTATCCGGAAGTGAACTTAAAAAAAATTGACATGATAAGTTCACGAAAAAGGCCAAACAAATTAACAACAAACATAAAAAAGAATACTTTTCCGAATAAAAAAGTACATAAATACTCCAAAAAGAAACATACCAAGAAGTCAAGGAAACATTATTATATCTTCGGGATACATCCTTTAGAAGAGGCCATCCAAAGGGGGGTAAAATTCCATCGATTTTATCTTCAAAAGTTGGAAGAAAGAAATTTTGAAACCATGATCCAATATTGTAAAAATCATAAAATCAATTTTTTTTTCGTTGATAAAAAGGAATTAGATGAAAAATCTCAGGGAGGCAACCATCAGGGGATAGTTGCAGAATTATTACGTGATACTCGAGTCATTCCCGATTTAAAAGAATATTTGGACAGGCAGATCAATGATGATCATAACGGAGAGGTGATTCTTATTTTAGATCGTATCACCGATCAACAAAATCTAGGAGCCATTGCTCGAAGTGCCTACTTTTTTGGTTGTCGCCTTATTATCAGTGAACGGACACACAGTGCTCCTATTGATGCAATGGTACATAAGACTTCGTCTGGTGCATCCTTGATGGTAAATTTTCATTTAACTGAGAAAATAACTAATGCGGTGGAAATCCTTAAAAAAAACAAATATGAAATACTGGCTGCCACTTCAAGGGAAGCCATTTCCTTAAATCAATTGAATAGAAACAGCCATTCAAAAACAACTGAAGTAAAGAAATATGCTGTAATATTAGGATCTGAAGGAAAAGGAATCAGACCTCATTTAGAACGTTTAGCCGATCAAAGGATTACCATACCCCACCTCAATGATTTCGACTCTCTCAATGTTTCGGTAGCAACTGGAATCATTCTTTATGCGATAAGCGAGTCAAAGAATAATATCACTCCCCAAATCACAGAAGAGGACTAAAAAACAATCGATTCTATGACGCTTAGCGAAATTTAAAAATCCACCCTGGGAAGAATTCAAAAATTCTCCCCAAGATGAATCACAAACACAAAAAAATAAAAATCAAATATTATTTTTTACATATAAAATATGCTATGAAAAAATAATTTTGTTAAATCCAAAAAATCGTTATAAAAGCCGAATTGTATGCAAAAGATTTCCCCTTTTTCTAAAGGGGAAATCCGGAATTAAAGGTTATTACGGTGCAGTCCCCCCGGCTTCATAGGCTCCTATATCCGGGCGACCTACCCGACCATACCCACGGGCATCAGTGGCGGTGAGATCATCCGCATCGTTCGGAGGACTCTCTTGTGTGGTCAAACCGGGATCGCTATACCAATCGGTATTGTCTATGCTGTAATAGAGATTGGTTTCCGGATAAATATTTTCTGTCTTCACCCCCCCCACATAGACTCCCTTATCCTTGGTCGGGCTATTGTTGCCAATGGAGATGGTGTTGATTTCACCTCCATTATCAGCCAAGATACCTAGTATGGGATCTTCGTCAATAACCTCCTCACTATTAATCTCAATAGGATAGGTGACGGTATCATCATTTTCTAAACGAATCCCGTTTGCTGTGGTGGAAGGAATAATGCCCCCCTCAATAACGGAGTAATACAGATTCACAGTTTCTGTGTCGGCATGATCATTGTGTAAATAGATATTCCCATTATTATTATTCCACAAGATCGTATTTATCAGGGTAAGTGGTTGTCCGCCACCACTATGATAAATCCCACCTCCATTTTTATAATTAGCCGTATTATTGAAAAAGGTAGTATTGATCAAAATGGGGGAGGAGAAATTAGTATTCAACATCCCACCTCCCCACTCAGCCTCATTACCTGAGAAGGTAACATTGATCAAAGTAGGGGAGGATTCATTATTATGCATCCCGCCTCCACCAAAATTTCCTCCTAAACCAACAGCCTCATTACCTGAGAAGGTAACATTGATCAAGGTGGGAGAGGAAGAAGAATTATACATCCCGCCTCCACCACGAGCCTTATTGCTTGAGAAGACAACATTAATCAAAGTAGGGGAGGCATTATCATTAAACATCCCGCCTCCTACAGAATAAGAAGCTACTACATTAACATTGGCAATGACCACTCCATAGAGAAGAGCTGTACTGTCAAGGCCATTATTGTCATTATAAAAGTTATTATTAAACACCCTCTTGTCATTATTGCCATCAAGGTGGGTTTCTCCCAATCGATCGTAGCTGTCAGCAATAAAACCACCTACTAAAGCTACATGGTTTTTCATAACATAACTACTACTAGGTTTATAAATCCCCGATGCCATCAATACCACATAGATCCTACTCTCGCTAGCATCACCGATCCCATCTATCATCGCCTGTATATCTCCACTGGCATTAGCCCAGGAACTCCCGTCACTGTTACCAGTACCAGTTTCCTTCACATAACGGGCAATCACATCAGCTCCTGCTATATAATGAGAAAAGATCATCTTACTTATATCATCATAGTTAGCAAGATCAGAGGGGATAACTCCATTTTCAATGATACTCTTAATATCTGTAGTAAGAACCTTAGCATAAAGATCAAGATTGCCGACTACCGGGGAACTCTTATCGTAAACATTTGCTAAACCACTATCGCTATACCACTTATACAATTGTTTTTTTATAGAAGGAGTAGGATAATCCGATGCAGGGATTGCAGTCAAGCTAACGACCAAGACAGTGTCTAAGAGATCAGTTCCCCGATAAAACCTAACCTGATATTGTTTGTTGATGTATTTCGCATACAAGGTAAGGTCATTGCTTACCACCCAGTTAAAATCATACCGAGTAGTAAAAGTACCGTCTGTATACCAACCCTCCAAAGAAGAATAATGCTCGGGGGGAGTGGGATCAGCAGGCTTAGCTACAGGGGTTAAGCTATCCACCGTTACGGGGTCAATAGCACTCCCTCCATCGGCATCAAAACTCACTTTGTATTGCTTATTAGTCCACCGGGCATAGATTATGGTTTGGGTAGTAATGTCAGTAGTGGTGAAATCGAAAATATTTCCTCCAGTAATAGCATCATACCATCCTTTGAATCCATAGTGTTCCCGGGATGGATCTGATGGAGGGGAAACTTTCTCTCCATAAAGGATATATTCTGTGGCAGTAGGATCAGCACTTATGAGTCCTCCGTTAGCATTGAAGATTACCCCATAGTACCTGGTTAGGGTTACCGTATAGTCGGATGTAGTTTTATCAGATGCGGTTACTGTATAGGTTTTAGCCGTGGAGAAGTCTTGAGCCACTCCCGATGCCGGAGAGATATTCGATCCACTATGAACAATAGTTGGAATTAAACCGGTAATCCCTTCCACATTGGTAACCGTCTTAGTTATAGCCCGACTATTAGAATCAATATCCATTGCAATATTCTCTTTCAGGAGTGGATTATCTGTTTCTCGAAAAGCAAACGAGATAATCTCTTTGCTGTCCATCTGTTGCTGTAATACTCCTACGGTATAAGTGGCAGAGTTAGCTCCATCCTGGGCTGTTACGGTAAAATTATGGGTAGCATTACCACTGAAATCCATATTGGTAGTGTATTGTCTGTTTTCATTTAATGATAGATCTTTGTTATTGCCATCCTGGAGAGAAGCTCCCTCACCTACTTCCAGAGTGAACACAACACTACTTACATCAGCTCCTTTAAAGAGTATGGTAATGTTGTTTCCGTTAGGAAAAAACTCTTGATTGTCATGAAGGACAATAAGAGAACTGTCGGAGTTCTTTTCAGTGGTGATGGAGTAGGTTATGTCATTAGTAACCCGATAGTTACCGATGGTTAAGCCTTCCTTTACAGTTAGTTGATAGGTGGTGTGGTAGCTTAGATTAGTTATTGAAGCTATTTTTATTTGATTAGGTGTTGAGGTGGCTTCAACCTTTAAAGTGATGGGATTACCCCCCCCCCCCCCCCATGTCCAGGAGTTCTATTTGGCTGGCTAAAGAGTTGACATAACTATCCATATTTCCTAGTGACTGATCGAATGTCAACAAAAATGAGGTATCTAACGGAATAGCATTGGTGTCGTTAATTGGACTTCCATTACCATCGATAATGGAAAAAGACGAAATCCCCAGAGAATCATAACTTATACTGGGAACAGTACCTCCCTCATCTGTTGTTCCACAGGACAGGTAAAGTCCGATCAGCAGTAAACAGATTATAGAATAAATGACTTTAGATATACTGTTTTTATATAATTTGATTGGATTGCTTTTTATATACATGTTTTTCCCCCGAAAAATTTGTTTCATTTATTTAAATTTTGATATTTACTTAAATAACACTATAATAATACTATATTTTTAACATTTTTATAAGTAAAATATAAAAATTATTCAGATTTTTTCTAGGTTATAAAGTTTATCTTGTGGTATGGTAAAAATTCAGCGATTTTTGCGGTTAATAATTTTGAGGGATTAGAGGTATAATCGCAGAAATTGCAGAGAATTCACATATCATATAAATTTGGCTTTCTATTTTTTCAAATTAATATAAAAAATTACATAATTCATGGCTTCAACCAACAGTATTCATATTCCCCCCTTTTCCCAAAGGGAAAATCTAGAATCAGAGAAAATTTATTGCTACCTCTTTACTACTTGCCACTAAATAAGGATAATTATTAACCTCACCTTCATTATCGGCTAAACTTCCTAATTTGGAATTGTTAGTAACACCTTCTCGATATTAACTTTTTTAATAGAGGTGGTGTCAGCTATTCAGTAAACAAATCCCTTCTGTAGAAGCAAAGGTATTACTCCCTTCCTCAATAAAAGAATTTGTCTTTTTCATTTCGATATATCCGAATATAAATTTGTAGATTATGCTATAATATATTTTTAATAAACTATAATAAAAAATATCTGTAGAAAAATTAAAAAAAATAATTTTTAGTAAATCACTATTGGCTTCATAAAACAATAGTGACTTATGAATATAATTTATCCATGGAAAGCTATAACGAAGATAATATCACAAATAACAATAACTTTACAGTCAAGAATCTAGGGCAAGCTGAAATCACCAGTACTCTTACTGACCAACAGAATTTCGTTGATGAAAATGACAGGGTTCTCCTACATGCTCGGGTAAATCTGAACAATGACAACCTTATCAAAAATATCAACAAACTATCCTTTGAAAAGTCTGGACCTAGAAAAAAAATCTATTTCAATCCAGCTAATGTCAAAGCTGCGATTATCACCTGTGGAGGTTTGTGTCCTGGTCTTAACGCAGTTATCCGAGGTCTAGTGAGGCAATTATGGAACCGCTATGAGGTAAAAAATATTGTTGGAATTCGTTATGGTTATCACGGTTTAGGAAATTTAGCTGGCAAATATATTGATCTTAATCCAATAGTAGTTGAAGATATCCATAATACCGGAGGTACTTTTTTAGGATCATCACGAGGTAGTCCACCAACTAAAGAAATGGTGAATAATTTAATCAAAAACAATATCAATATCCTGTTCACTATCGGTGGTGATGGAACCATGAAAGGAGCCTATAAAATTTGTCAAGAGATAGAAAAAAGAAACCTCAGAATAAGTGTTATTGGTATTCCCAAAACCATTGATAACGACATTCCCTATGTAATGCGATCTTTTGGTTTTGAAACTGCTGTAGAAAAAGCCAGTGAAGCAGTATTGTCAGGGCATGAGGAAGCTCGGGGGCATCATCGAGGCATTGGGTTAGTAAAAGTGATGGGAAGGAATACTGGCTTTATTGCGGCCAGTACCGCCATGTCAACTGGAGTCGTAAACCTTTGTTTAATACCAGAAATTTCATTTAAAATTCACGGATCTAATGGAATTATCGAATCACTTAAAAAAAGGTTTAAAGAAACCTTACACGCCATGATCGTTGTGGCCGAGGGAGCGGGACTAGATTTAATTCAAAACCATCCTCAACGTACTGATGAATCTGGTAACGCTATTATACCTGATATAGGTATATTTCTGAAAAGTGAAATCAATGCAGCATTCAAGAAAGAAGGCATTAGAATTTCTCTTAAATATATTGATCCCAGTTATATCGTTCGATCCTCTCCACCGATTTGTTTTGATAAAATATTCTGTGCCCGAATGGCTCAAAACGCAGTCCATGCTGCAATGGCTGGTAAAACTGAAATGTTAGTTGGTTATTGGAATGAAATGATGACCCATGTTCCTTTTAGTGCTCTTAAAGGGCAAACTAAACGTATTAACCCCAAAGGTACCCTATGGTTCAATGTCATGGAAAATACCAATCAAAGTATAGGACGTTAGCTCCCGGTGAACTTTCCTTTTCCAGATAAGACCATCATCGACATACAGACAAGTCTGGAAATATGAAAAAAAAAAATTTGTTAAGAGGAGTACTGTCAAATACCAATCTTCGTATTACATCGGTTGTAACTATTATAAGCATTGCCTTTATTATTATCACGGTGAGAATACTCATTCTTACTTTTGGAAAAAGCGACGGGACAAAGGAAGGACAGAATTTTCAACGTGGTATGATTACCGATATCAATAATATCCCTATTGCTTTTTCAGAAGAAAGATACAATCTCTATTACAACCCCAAAAAAGGGATATTAGATAATGAAACGATAACTTCCATCTCTAAAATTTTGGGAGATAAGGTAAATACCGCACAAATTTATTCTGGATTAGATAAAAAAAAAACTTTTCTTTTAGCCCGATATGCTGAAAAAAATATTATAAACCACCTAATTGAATTAAAGTTGCCTGGAATTCTCGTTGATAGAGTTAATTACCGCCTTTACCCTTATGATAACTTTCTTTCTCAAACTCTTGGATTTGTAGGTCATGATGGAGAGGGACTCCATGGTTTAGAGTTCAAATATAACGAATTCCTCAATTATAGAGAAAATCCAGGTTATGAGAGGAGTTTAGTTCTTAATATTAATTTGGATTTTCAGAAAAAAATTGGAGACCTGATCAAAAGTACAGTTAAGAAAAATGGAGCTGATTACGGAAGTATAATAGTTCAAGAGTTGCAAACTGGACATCTTGTAGGTTTAGCTAATTATCCCAACTTTAACCTCAATTTTTTTGAAAAATACCCCAACCAGGCCTTTCTTAATCGAGCTAACACCTACCTTTTGGAACCAGGATCTATTTTTAAAATATTTTTCGCTGCTTATTTAATTGAAAAATTCAATCCCACTTTAAATGAGAAAAAGTATAATTGTGAAGGATACTATGAACTATCCAACGGTGAAATCATCAAATGCCATGGAGTTCACGGAGCTATTTCATTGCAAGATATTATAAAATATTCTTGTAATTCAGGAATCATACAAGCAACCGAAGATATCAGCCCTGAAGAAATGTTTAGTTTTTTAAAACGATTGCATATCGGTGAGAGTCATGGCGTTGATCTTCCAGGAGAAAGTCGCGGAATCATCCTTGACCTAGAAAATTGGGGAATACGAACTAGGGCCACCATCCCCCTAGGGCACGGTATAGCCATCTCTCCTATCCATCTTATCAATATATTCTCAGCCTTGATCGGCAAAGGCTATCTTTATCAACCCCATGTAGTTAGATCTAAAAACGAATATCAAAATGGCAAATTAATTTATAAAGAAGAAGTGGAGTCCAAAGTTATCAACAAAATTATATCTGATGAAATTTCACGTAAAGTGGTTAATCTACTTTATTATGGAACCATCAAAGATAGTACCGGTTATAGCTCAAGGAGTACAGGCTTTGAGCAGGTATTTGGCAAAACTGCCACCAGTCAGTTAGCCAATATCGCTAAAGGGGGTTACTACACGAACCGATATCACTCCATGTTTGCTGGAGGATACCCTATCGAAAATCCCAAATATTCCATATTGGTAGTGGTAAGCCGTCCTAAAAAAGAATATTATGGAGGTACGGTAGCCGCTCCAATCTATGCTCAAGTTGTCGAAGCTATCAATACCCATTATAACCTTACCGAAGAAAGAAATGTTGAAACAATAAAAAGTATACTATCTAAAGAATCACCGAACGATGCCTACATAGAAGAGTTTCTCTCCGAACGAATTCCAAACTTCATCAACCTTTCCACCCGGAAAGCTATTACTCTTTTAGAAGATTTTAAAAAAATTCAAAAACAAAAAAACATTAAGGTCAAATATCATCTCAAAGGAAGTGGTTATGTTGCTCAACAAACTCCTCCCCCAGGTAGCCCAATAAAACATAACCTTACTATAACCTTGATGTTTAAATAATATAGGGTCATTATCCAATTCAATGATTAAGGTTGAATTTACCTCTGCTAAAGATGGCAACCCAATTTTTCAAACCAAGGAGACAAGTGGAGGGATTGAGAAAGTTCGTAGTTTAGCTAGTAGCTATAATCCACTTAAAGAAGCCACTAGAGTTCTTGATGATACCTCTCACGATAACCCTGACATGGTATTTATCTTTGGTGGGGGAAACCCTTCTTTAATTCGTCTGGCTCTTGAAAAATATAAGAATATTCCTGTTGGGATATTAGAGAACCATAGTCAGATTCGAAGTCTTCTCATCCAATGGTTTAAAGATAATTATAGTACCATATTTCAAAAAGATCAAAATCGTCTTCTTTGGGGTAATGATCTTAATGAAGATAAATTTAGAAGGTGGTTCAAAGATTATTCTGTAAAAAAAATTCTATATCTCAATAATCAAAAACAAATCCGCCTCTATCCGACTTTTTTCTTAAAAGCCAAAGATCTTATTACGAAGATTCACAATGAACGTTCTACAAATCGCTCTACGATTGTCAAGTTTGAAAAGCTTTGGCTCCGCAATATTACTAAAAATACCACCCAAATCATTAAAAGCTATCCTCTTCTGGCATGCAACAATCAGGGCAAAGATCTGCCGGCTGTAATTGTGGGTGCTGGTCCTTCCTTAATGGAAAACCTTAAAGCATTAAAAGAACATCAAGGTCAGCTAATCATCATCGCCTGTGATACTGTTTTTAAAGTTCTTCTTCATTGGAAAATTCAACCCGACTTTGTAATAGCCATCGATCCCCAAAAAATTAACTCTCGATACATAGAAAATGTTCCCAATAAAGCTTATAAGCATACCATACTGATTTGTGAGCCTGGAATAATTAATCAAGGAATACGGCATTTCCCCTATATTATGATGTTTGACAGTATCTTTCCCTATTATCAACTCCTCGCTGGTTTTTTTAAATCCAAAGGTGAGATCGATATTGGAGGCACTGTTATCAGTGCTGCTTATGAGCTATCAAAAGCATTCAACTTCAGTCCTTTAGCATTTACCGGAATGGACTTTTGTTTTCATGAAGAAATTTATCATCTACAAGGTACCATGTATGAAGAAATATTCTTTTCTTCACTGCACCGCTTTCAAACTTTCGAAATGTTTTTTTCTAAGATCATTGACAATGAAATAATTCCTGCACAAAATCATTTGGGCAAATCGGTTTTTGTAGATCGCAAATTTATCCTTTTTAAAAATTGGCTAGAAAAAAAATTTCTCAAAGACCATCAAGATAATTATAACTGTTCCTGGGGAGGACTTACTCTTAACGGACTACCTCATCTACCATTTAGTGAATTCCTTAGTAAAATTTCTTCATCAAATTTTAATCAAGAAAGCAAACAAAAATTTATGAGTAAACTCCAAGAAGAAATTAGCTACTTCAGTAATTTTCGATCCCTTCAAAGCAATAATGCGAGTGACTTTAATAAAGTTTTTACACGATTTCAGGAGGAATATAGAAAATTAATAAATGAAATTGAAAATTATCAAGCTATCTTAAAAAAAACTTTACGATTTATACGTAATAATAAAACCGAAAAAGTAATAGCTTTACAAGATGAAATTATAAATAGTTCTACTGCTAAAATAGCTAAACCCTTTGTAGAAATTGTGATTCAAAAAACTTTGTATCAAATTAGAGAAAAAAATAAAGAAGAGAATATGGAAAATATTTTAGATGAACTTAAACCGCTATATAAACTGTACAAAGATCTCCATGAAGCCTGTTCTCTTAACCTAAAGTATCTTAAGCGTACTAGGTTTGAAGGAAAAAGAATTTATACTTATTGATTAAGTTGATTATAGATTATTCCAGTTAAATTCACATTATTGAGATTACTGAGTAATGATAGATACCATTTCAGAGGTTATATCAATAATTCCTCCATTTAAAGGAATAGACTTAACCTCGGAAACATTTTTAATTTCAACTTTGCCTGAGACAAGAACAGAGAGCAAGGGAATATGTCCGGGCAAAATGCCTATATACCCATTCAAGGTAGGAACCACTATAGAAGTAGCTTTCCCATCATACAGGGTCTCTCCTGGGGACATTACTAATAAATTAAATTCGCTCACAGTTATTTAACTATCATTAGGTTTAGTAACTTGTTGCTATAGTTTTTTTGCCTTCTCTATTGCTTCTTCAATTGATCCCACCATATAAAAAGCCTGCTCAGGAAGGGCATCATGCTTACCTTCAAGTATCTCCTTGAAAGAACGAATATTATCTTCAAGTTTAACATAACGACCAGGCATATTAGTAAAAGCCTCAGCTACATGAAAGGGTTGGGAAAGGAATCTCTGAATTTTTCGAGCTCGTTGAACAATCAGTTTGTCATCCTCAGAAAGTTCATCCATACCCAAAATGGCAATGATGTCAGTAAGTTCCTTATATCTTTGAAGCATACTCTGAACTCTCCTTGCTACTTCATAATGCTCCTTACCAACAATCTCAGCCGTGAGAGCTCGAGAGGTGGAAGTAAGAGGATTTACAGCAGGATAAATCCCCAGTGCAGTAAGCCCCCGATCAAGGTTAGTCGTTGCATCTAAATGAGCAAATGTGGTTGCAGGAGCCGGATCGGTATAGTCATCCGCGGGAACATAGACCGCTTGAACCGATGTGATCGAACCAGTCTGAGTCGATGTAATCCTTTCTTGAAGTTCACCCATATCAGTAGCTAGAGTAGGCTGATAACCTACAGCAGAAGGAATCCTACCTAATAGAGCGGACACCTCAGCTCCAGCTTGAGTAAAACGAAAAATATTATCCACAAAGAACAATACATCTTGATTTTTTTCATCACGAAAGTATTCTGCAACACTTAATCCGGTTAGGGCTACACGGGCACGAGCACCCGGTGGTTCATTCATCTGTCCATAAACCAAAGCAGTTTTATTCAATACCCCATATTCACCGAGTTCACGATAAAGATCAGTACCTTCACGTGACCTTTCCCCCACTCCAGCAAAAACCGAGTAGCCACCATGCTCACGAGCTATGTTATGAATAAGCTCACCGATAGTAACAGTCTTACCTACTCCAGCTCCACCAAACATCCCGATCTTACCCCCCTTAATATAAGGCTCTAAAAGATCGATAACCTTGATTCCAGTTTCAAGTATTTCAATTCGGGTACTTAGGTTTTTAAAAAGGGGAGGGTCACGATGTATGGGATAACTGACTTCTGCTTTAATTTCACCTGCTTCATCCACGGGTTTTCCAACAACATTCATTACCCGGCCCAATACCGATTCACCTACCGGAATAGTGATAGGCTTATTACTGTTAACTACTTTCATACCTCTACGAAGCCCCTCAGAAGTATCCATACAAATAGTTCTCACTTGATGTTCCCCCAAGTGCTGAACCACCTCCAGTACCAATTCTTTTTCTTCCCCAGGTAAGGTTTTCTCTCGAGTCACTATCAAAGCGGTTTTAATTGAGGGGACACTACCCTTCTCAAATGCGACATCAATCACCGCCCCAAAAATTTGAACAATTCTACCGTTTTTTATATCTTTCATGTTCTTCTCCAAAATAAAACTATTATACAGATTCCGCCCCAGAAATAATCTCAATCAATTCTTTTGTAATGGCAGCTTGACGCACTCGGTTTCTTTCCAAGGTCAATCGATCAATCATATCAGTACTGTTTTTAGTAGCACTGTCCATAGAAGTCATTCGAGCGGCATGCTCACCAGTAGTGGAATTCAAATATGCAAAATAAAAATCAAACTGAACAAATTTGGCAATGAGATGATTGATAAAAGTTTCGAGGTCAGGTTCAAACAAGCCTGTAAAATGTTGATCAACTTTTTTCTTTTTTTTAATCTCCTGTGATTGCTCATCCTGAAGCTCTGGTTTCAAATTTAAGTCAAAAGGAAGAACTCGGGTAACGTGGGGTTTTTGTGAAATTGTGGAAATATAGGTGTTGTAAATCAAATAAAGTTCATCAAATTCTCGGTTTTGAAATTTATCTAAGTAATATTTAGTAAATCTCGCAGCAACTTCTTCTTGATAAATCTCTTTGAATACAGAATCATGTTTCACTTCAAGCGAGAAACCCTTTCGTTTAAAGAAGTCATACCCCTTCTTACCGTAACAATCAAAGACAACCTCCTTACCTTTTTCCTCCTTAAGGCGAAGAGCAATTTGATAAGCGGTTTTAATTACATTAGAATTAAAAGAGCCACAAAGACCTCGATCTGAGGTAAAGAGAAGAATCAAAACTCGATTGCCTCGAGGTGCTGCCCATAGTGGACTCTCTTTTAACAATTCTGGATATCGATACACATAATCGATCACTTTACGAAAAATTTCATCAAGACGACGATGATAGCTGATAGTGAAACGAATTTTGGACTGAAACTTATTGAGCTTTGTAGTGGCAATCAGTTTCATTGCCTGGGTAATCTTTCTGGTATTGACTAGTGACCCAATTCTGAGATTTAGTTCTTTTAAAGTTGCCATCTCTATTAGTCTTTTTATTTACCTAGTTCTTAAATATCGAAATCGCCATCTATACCGTTTTTTTAAAGAATTCCTTAAACTCTTCTGTTGCTTTACGAAGCTGCTCTCCAGTATCTTCTTCAATCTTAGCTTTGGAGCTAATCGACTCGATAATAGAAGAATGATTATTTTTTATATAATCTAGATATTTCTCCTCAAAAATTTTTACCTGATCATTTTCAAGATCATCTAAAAACCCTTGAGTCCCACACCATAAAACTAATATTTGCTCAATCACACCAAGAGGTTCATATTGTCCCTGTTTCAAAAGTTCCATTAACTTTTCCCCACGATTTAATTGCCGCTTGGTTACTTCATCAAGATCGGAAGAAAATTGAGAAAAAGCTTCCAATTCTCGATACTGGGCTAACTCTCCCTTCATGGAACCACTGGCCTGTTTCATCGCTTTGATCTGCGCATCACCTCCCACCCTAGACACGGATAAACCAACATCAATAGCAGGACGTTGTCCCTTATTAAAAAGTTCAGTGTCAAGGAATATCTGCCCATCGGTAATTGAAATAACATTTGTTGGAATATAGGCAGATACATCTCCGGCTTGAGTTTCAATTACGGGAAGTGCGGTTAGGGACCCACCTCCCATCTGATCATTAAGTTTAGCTGCTCTTTCAAGGAGACGGGAATGAAGATAGAATACATCTCCAGGATAGGCTTCTCTTCCTGGAGGACGACGGAGAAGGAGAGATATCTGACGATAAGCCTGAGCTTGCTTAGTGAGATCATCATAGACAATAAGGGCATGCTGACCATTATCTCGATAATACTCCGCCATAGATACACCAGAATAAGGAGCCAAAAACTGTAATGAAGCACTTTCAGAAGCCCCTGAACAGATCACTGTGGTATATTCCATCGCTCCATGACTTTTAAGTCTGGCTACAACACTTGCTAAAGTTGATTGTTTCTGTCCGATGGATACATAGAAACATTTAACTCCGGTTCCCTTTTGATTAATAATAGTGTCAATAGCGATAGCAGTTTTTCCTGTCTGCCGATCACCGATAATAAGCTCTCGCTGACCTCGACCTATCGGAATCATGGAGTCAATGGCCTTGATCCCAGTTTGGAGCGGTTCATGCACTCCCCTTCGCTTAATAATACCTGGGGCTTTAACCTCAATTTCTCTTCTTTCCTTCGCATCCAACGCAGGTCCACCATCTACGGGATTACCTAAGGTATCTACCACCCGACCAAGAAGAGCATCGCCCACTGGTACCGATACTACCCGATCGGTTCTTCTTACTACATCCCCCTCAACGATTTTAACATCATCCCCAAGAACCACCACCCCAACATTGTCTTCTTCTAAATTAAGAGCCATCCCCACCTGACCCTTATCAAATTCCACTAACTCACCAGACATTACATTAGAAAGCCCATAAACACGAGCAATCCCATCCCCTACTTGAAGGACTGTACCTATCTCATACTCTTCTCCACCAACTTCAAAATTCTTGATTTGTTTTCTTAAAACACTTGTTATTTCATCAGGTTTAATTTCTACTTTCATCTGTCTTCCTTACATAGAATTCATTCCCCTATTTACGGAGCCGTATTAAGGGTTTTTGTTAAGGCTCTTAAATCGCCTTTAATGCTATAATCAAACAATTGACCCTGATAAGAATAAACAAATCCACCTTGAAGACTCTCATCAACAATAATTTCAGGATCAAAATCATGCTTAGTAACCTTTGTTAACTTATTAAGAAGTTTTTCACAAAAGTCTTCACCCAGACCAGGACTAACAACCACTTTAAGAGGAAATATTCCCCGAGCTAAACGGTGAATATTTTCAATTTCTTTGGCTATCTCCTGTAGAAGATAAACTCTCTTCTTTGTTGCTAGAAATTTAACAAAAATAAGAACTTGTTTATCAATATAACTGGAGAAAATTCCCTGAAAGATCTCAAATTTTTGATCTGAAGTCATTGAGGGATCATTAAATATATTTAACAAATTAGAGTTATTCACTAAAGTGTTACTAATCAAACGTAAGCCTTCCAATACTTCCACTAATACCCCTTTGTCTGATGCCTCTTCAAAAAAAGCTTGAGCGTATCGATGGGATATCTTACTATAGGACATTATTTAATACTTTTCAAATATTGATCAGCTAATTTTCGATTTTTATCATTATCAAGATTTTCTTGTACAAGTTTTGAGGCAATCTCAATACTTAGATGCACTGCCTCTTTCTTAATACTCAATATAGCTTCACGTTTAGCCTCATTAATGGACAATCTAGCTTTTTCGGCTAGTTCCTGCGCTTCAGTTTCCGCTTGCATTTTAATTTTTTCCCTAAAACGTTCACCTTGCTTACGGCCATCCTCAACAATTTTTTGAGCCTCAAGCTTAGCATGATCAAGAATTTCTTGATTTTTCTTAGAAATTTCCTCAACTTCTTTTTCAATTCTTGATGCATCTTCAACAGATTTACGAATTTTATTTTCTCGTTCATCCAATGATTTAAGAATTGGCTTCCAAGCAAATTTATACAATACCAAGAGAAGAAGGAAAAAGACTAGCCAAGTCCATACTATCAAACCAGGGTTAGGAGAAAAAATTCCTCCACCCGCAGCTTGATAAGTCTTTGAAGCATCCACAAGGTGTGATACCTCTACAAACAAATGATTAATCATATTACCGATTTCACTCATTCTCTAACTCTATTTTGTTTTGAAACGAATAATATATGTAAACATATATTCCAAAAGCGATTAGCTCTGTGAAGCTAGGAAAGCAATTACCGCACCGAAAAGCCCTACCCCTTCAATAAGAGCGGCAGAAATAATCATCGCAGTTTGAATTTTACCTGCTGCTTCCGGTTGACGAGAAATCGCCTCTGTTGCTGAAGCACCGATTTTACCGATACCTAGAGCAACCCCAAGAACTACTAAGCCAGCACCTAGTGCAGCTAATCCTACTGATACTTCCATAAGAAACCTCCGAAATTTTTTTTAATGATGTGGATGTAACATTTCACCCACGAACATTGCTGATAACATTGTAAATATATAGGCCTGAAGAAAAGCCACCAATATTTCTAACAAATAAATAAATAACCCCAGAAAAAGTGCCGGCAAAGCTGCTAATCCAAAAGTGATCACCAAACCAATAATTGAAAAAATCACTAGGTGACCAGCAAACATATTAGCAAAAAGCCGAATCGTTAAGGCAAAGGGCTTAACAAAAAAACCAATAATTTCAATAGGAAAAAGAATTATTAAAACCGGAAAAGGTACTCCAGAAGGTGCAAATAATTTAATAAAACCGAACACTCCATTCCGGGCTATCCCCATGATAATCATGGTGGATAATGTGATAAGAGCAAGACCAGCAGTTATATTGATATTTGCAGTAGCAGTACTAAAAAAAGGAATCAATCCCATGATATTCAATACTAAAATAAAGAAAAAGAAATTAAGGAAAAGAGGGGCAAATCTTTTACCATCTTTTTCACCTAAATAATTAATACAGATTTCATTACGGACAAAAATAACCAAAGATTCAAGCATATTTGTAATACCAGTAGGGACCCATAACTGCTCTCGAGATGGTTTTTTGTAAAGTAGTACAAATAAAAAAAATAAAAAAAGTGACCCTATGAGAAGCATGGTAGCATGAAGCCCATTTGTAAAGGAAAAAGGACCAATTGTAGTTTCTTTTAAAAAGTCAAAGCGGATATCAGCAAGATGAAAGGGAAGTGGACTCCAATAATCAGCATCTTGGAGGTGGTCCATAATGTATGTCTGAAGGCCATCCCCATCTTCTGCAGAATACAATGGATTTACAAAACAAGTCAAAACAAGGAGTAATAAAAGGAAAATCCAAATTTTTTTTAGACTGATCATTGATTACTTGTGTTTATAAACCTTACTAACTTAAATGTCTCATATATTGACCAAACGATACCTAATAATATTCCAATCAACAAATAAAGATGATTTTTCTCCCCAAGGTACTCATCCAATTTATATCCAGCATATGACAAGACCAACATTCCTGCTATAAAATTTGAGGAAAAAGATAATAACTTCGATTTAAGAGAAAGTTCTTTTTCTTTTATTTTCTTTATCATCTGAGTTTATCTTGCCATATTTAAACTTTTATAGGTTTATGTCTTCTAATTGAACCATGATGGACCTTATTATTGAAGTCATTATTAGCCAAATAACTCTTCCTTGAATTCAATTATAACATACAACTAATTTAATTATTAAACAAATAATGACTTCTTATCCAGCTTAAATTAAAATCTTAGCAAAAAAGTAAATTTCATTATATAATAACTTTAATAATCATATAGGAATATTTAGTTTCTTTAACTTTTATCAAAAGAATTTTTTAATCACATATTTTTTATGCAAAAAAAGAGAATTCCGTCTCGTTCAAAAATTAAAGTCAAAGAAACTTGGAATTTAAATTTACTTTTTCCAAGTTCTAAAGAATGGGATAAGTGTTTGGAACAAATGAAAAAGGCTGCTATTCATTTCTCTCGACATGAAAATAAATTGAAGGAGAACATTACATTTATTCATAAAGTCATCATCGAATATCTAATGATTAGGGAAGGATTTTCCCGTTTAGGAGCCTATGCCACCCTCTCCTATTCAACTGATCTTACCAATTCTAGCAACCAAGCCTTAATGGCAAAAATCCAGAATGCTGGAGTAACTTATGGGAGATCCACCGCTTTTTTCACTCAAGAATTATTATCCCTTTCACAAACCTTCCTAAAAAAACTTTCTCGGGATAAACGTTCCAATGATTATCGACAGATGATTCTGAATATGATCCGTACCAAACCCCATATTCTTACTGCCCCTGAAGAAAAATTATTAGCAGAGCAAGCGGAATATTCCCATGGATTCGAGAAAAGTTTTGAAGCCCTTCTCAATGCCGATTTAAAATTTGGTACAGTAAAAACTTCAGAGGGAAAGATTGAACTATCGAATTCCACCCTAGGCATACTTTTAGAGAATCGCTCAGCAAAAATTAGAAAACAGGCGTTTTTACAATATTACCAAGAAATTGGAAACCATAAAAATGTTTTAAGTAATCTTTATGCCTCCCAGGTACAGAAAGATTGTACCCAGGCCAGAATAAGAAAACACCCTTCAGCTCTTCAAGCCGCACTTCATAGTGACAACATCCTTCAATCTATCTATACCGACCTTATTAGCATCACCCGAAAAAACCTTCCTCTTCTCCATCGCTATTATAGATTACGAAAAAAAATTGTTCCAGTTAAACAGCTAGCGGTTTACGATCTTTATTTTAATCCTTATAAACCTCCTAAGGTTTCTATAGAATATGAAGAAGCAGTTAAAATAATTATCGAAGCTCTCCAACCTCTGGGAAAAGAATATGTCGAAATCCTTTCTCATGGACTTTTAGGCGGACGGTGGGTGGACCGATATGAATCCAAGGGGAAAAGGAGCGGAGCCTTCAGTTATCCGGTATACAACAAGCCACCCTATATCTTAATGAACTATAAAAAGGAGAGCATCAATAGCATGTTTACCCTAGCTCATGAAGCTGGACACAGTATGCATTCCCTTCTCTCCAACCAAAACAATAGTTATGCCCATTTTCATTATTCGATCTTTGAAGCGGAGATCGCCTCAACCTTAAATGAATACCTCCTCTACCGCCATATCCTTGAAAAGCCCAACCATAAAAATAAAGAGAAATACTCTTCGAAACATTATGCTTATCTCCTTCTCGATAAACTTCATACTTTCACTTCCACCTTTTTCCGTCAGGTAATGTTTGCAGAATTTGAGCACAATATCCATCGCTACTGTGAAGAAGGGACCCCACTCACTCTTGATCTTTTTACCTCGGAATATCAAAAGCTCTCCCGTGATTATTATGGGAAAGACGTATTTCTTCCCGAAGAGAATGGGCTGGTAGGGTTACGAATACCCCATTTCTATAGCAGTTTCTACGTTTACCAATATGCCACAGGGATTGCTTGTGCCTATAGCTTAGGGAAACAGATTTATGAAGAATATCACAAAAATCGAAGAAGTGGGGAAACTGCCGAAAATACCCTAAAATTTCTTAAAAGTGCTGGCTCTCGTTATCCCCTCCAATCCTTGGCACTAGCGGGAGTTGTTACTTCTGAAAAAATTATTCAAAAGGCATTGGACGATTATAAACAGGACATCCAACTGTTGTGGTGATACAAACAAATAGTAATCAAAAATTTGACTGGACTTATTTCTATTTAATGTTAAAATAATAACAGTTGTTAAAAATTATCCCAAAAGTCAAGCATGTTAATTGCTAAGCATTATATTTAAAATTTGGTAGATTTTCTTATGGAAGATTCAGTTTCGATATATCGTTCTCCCATTCTATTCGGAAAATGGCGAGCTTATTCAGTACTTGTTGATGGCAAAAAGGTTGAAAAAATCAAGAATGATGAAACGTTACATCTCAAAATTCCACCTGGGAAACACACAATCCAAATAAAAATTGATTTTATCAAAACGAATTTATTTGAAATAAATCTGAAACCCAAACAAAAGATATTTCTGACTATAGATCGCGAGTATTTGCCAAAATGGAAATATTTTCTAAACATATTAGCATTTGGAATCATAGTAAACAGTTGGTTCATTTTTCGGAATACTTGGTGCAGGTATCGGAGGTGGAATTGGTTCGATCTTTCTTATAAAACTTTTTAAGCCTTATATTTATTTAAATAAAACAAAATAAAGAAAAACTTTTAAAATATAACAAACGGTCATACATAATAACAAGAAGCATGATAAAATTCAAAAGTGGTATACACATCAATATCGTCACGATCCAATACGACTACCACCACACAATCCACTACTACGTTATTTATACTAGGACGTTGAGCCAATTTTAAAAAATATTCTGCTAATAAGACATTATGAATAAAAATAGAATTATTAAAATTAGCAATGCAATTGGCTTGATTTCAATAATATTTCTAGTTTATTGGATATTTATTTTTATTTCAATAACTGTATTTGGATTAAAGGTTTTTAGAGAAAATATCACAGAATCATTTCGTTTCAGTATTATCGGGATTTTGTCACTAATGTTTGGAGCATTAATGATCAATATAATGCTTAATTTGACGAAGATTTCAGAGTATATAGATAAGTCCGAAAAAATTCAAAAGGTGAGGAAAATAGGCTTTTCTTCTATCTTGATTATTTCAAGTTTTCCATTGATTTTTGGATTACTCTACGTAGGAGATAAGTTAACTTCCAATAAAAAAAAGAAGTATTTAATAAAGTCAGCACAATATCTGACAGAACAACATCAATACAGAATAAAGCAATTAGTTGATTATTCATTTACATCAAATTATATCAAACAAACGGAAAAAATATTGAATTACTTATCAAAAATGGATAAAAACTTTCCACACGTATTCGTGATTGCCTATGACAAAATTGATAATTCACCCACTTTCATAAGGATTCGAGATTACAAAAGAAATTGGGAAACTAAGGAGCCTGATGATATTATAAGTTACATTTACTCTTGCACAAAAGAAGAACGGGAATATTTAAAGACTGTATTTAATGATAACAATGATAAACCAAGATTTAGCTCATATGACGGAAAATATGAATTATTCTATCCGATTATAATAGAAGGCAAAAAAATTGTTTTATATTTTTCTGAATATCAAAAATATGGTAAGTTTGGCTTGTAGAAAAAAATCTTCGCCTAACTTCAAAGACTAACAAAAAAAGTTAGTAAACATCTAAAGTATGGCCATGAACATACTTCAAAAAACATATCTGAACCACTTAATACTGGGATAATCACGCAGAACATTGCAAATAGGGGAATCCAGGATTCTTACAAAAATAAAAGTTGTCATATCTGATAAGAATAATTTATTCTCAAACAAAACCAGCTATTAGTTATATCCCTCATTGGAATCTTATATATACTGGCTGTTGTTATTTGCTTACCTTACCACATTATTATTTTTTTTACAAAGATAAGCCTCAAAACTTATTTTATCAAGATGGTATTGACATTGGTCATTTACACTTAACTTTCTTGAATAAAAGTCCGATAGAAAAAACAAATTAAAAATTAAAAGGTACAATTATGAATTTTGTAAATTCATAATTTAAGATTAAAATATGGACAACTCTTTGATTGCTTCAAGCAGCATTCTCATCAACTCTACATCTGAAAAAATATGGGACGTTCTAACAAATCCTAAAAAAATAAAAGTTTATTTATTTGGGACAGAAGTACAAACAGATTGGAAAGAAAAAAGTTCTATAACTTTTCTGGGTGAATATAAAGGGCATAAATACGAAGACAAAGGAAATGTTATCGAACATAAACCAAGTGAGCTTCTAAAATACAACTATTGGAGTGCGGTTTCAGGATTGGAAGATAAACTTGAGAACTATTCACTAGTGACTTATAGAGTTGAAAAGTTAGATGATAATAGATATAAATTTATCTGGTATCAACAAGGATTTTCGAATGAAAAGGGGAAATGTCACACACAAGAAGGACTGAAAGCAATGTTGGAACAAATTAAAAAATTAGCAGAAGAATAAAAAAATTACCGTCAACAAGGTATTGCTTAAAACTCTTTTAATCGGTCGCATTCGTATATATAAAATGTTATTTCCACAAGTAAATAATAAAGACTAATTTATGAATCACTGGTTAATCCTAGTAACAGCCATTGCTCTAGAAGTAGCTGGCACAGTTTCAATGAAGCTATCCGATGGTTTTACGAAAATCATTCCAACAATTTTTCTTTTTGTTTTCTATTTTACCTCATTTATGTGCCTAACTTTAGCACTGAAAAAAATTGATATCGGAGTCGCTTATGCAATATGGGCAGGAGCCGGTACTGGGTTAATTGCAATCATCGGTATTTTGTATTTCAAAGAACCATTCTCAATTTTAAAAGCATTCAGTATATTTTTTATTATTGCCGGTGTTATTGGACTTAATTTAAGTGGAGCAAAGCATTGAATGTACAAGCAACTTTTGTTTTGAAAATACTGGAGTTCCAATTATAACACTTACTTGTTCAAATTTTATTTTTTTTATTGCCGATCATTGCAAGACCTATATTACATAGTTGAATCTGCAAAAATCATAATGATGGAGAACCGACCGTAGGTTTTTCTAAAGAAGAACAACTCTTTAAATACTTCTGTACTTTCTTTTTTCGGTTAGGACAGGTACTACAAGTAAGAGGCTCCCCGTCCGGCCCTATCGTTGTAATATTCCCACAGGAACCACGAATCGCCTTACCCTTTAAAATAACCCCAATTCCAGCGAGAAGAAAGAATAATAAAAAAGCAATAACTGCAAATATATAAACCATGAATAATAATTATAATCTTATTTAAAGTAGGAATCAGCCCAAGAATTTTTGATTACGGTAATATCTTCATCCTCATTCGAGCGTACCATGAAAATAGCCGGAATATTATTCTCCTCACTAAAAGCGATTCCCTTCTCTCCCATAGCTATTAATGCTGTAGCCCAGCCGTCTGCTTCTTCACAAGTATTGGCTATTACTGAAACCGAAGTCACGAAATGACGAATTGGCATCCCAGTATGGGGATCGATAAGATGGGAATATTTTATCCCATTATGAATGAAATAACTGTAATAATCTCCAGAAGTAGCTACCGCACCCTCTTCCAAAGATAATATCAATGATTTCGAACTGGATGAATAATCTCCATCTTTTTCATTAAGATCAGCTTTTTTGTTATCGCTCACCAGCGACAAGATCAATACCTTCCAAGGCTTACCATTTCGGTTTAAGCCATTGACCCTGATCTCCCCCCCTATCTCTACTAGATAGTTTTCAATCCCTTGCTCTTCAAGAATTGAAGCGACACCATCAACTCCACTTCCCTTAGCAATGGCGGAAAGATCAATCTGCATACCTGAATCAAGAGTAATATGTCCCGGGCTCAACTTCACCCGTTCATGACCGATACGAGACTTAGCTTCAAAAATATCATCTTCATCTAGCAAACCATCATTACCTTTTTTAAAGTGATCACGCCATAAAGAAACTAAAGGGTAAATAGTAGGATCAAAAAAACCCCGTGATTTAATAGCAATCGTTAAAGCTCGATTCAGTACTTTCTGAAACTCAGGGGTTATAGATATTCCTTCAAGTTTAATTTCGTCCCGTTCCTTATTGATTAAGGAAATTTCGGAGTCAGGAATATAAGTCGAAAAAATATTATTGAAATCTTTGAGATAATCTTTTATCTGCTGGTGAACGATATCAGCAGTAACATCCCCACCATAAAATTTTACCGAATAAGTGGTCCCCATAGTTTCTCCAGAGATCTCCACCTGATCCACCCAAGCACAAGAAACGATAGCTCCGCCTAGGAAATACAAGAAACACAGGA
Source organism: Spirochaetota bacterium (assembly GCA_965224715.1). Taxonomy (GTDB): domain Bacteria; phylum Spirochaetota; class UBA12135; order COTS27; family CAXSBA01. The sequence continues at coordinate 1,819,490 of OZ245054.1, forward strand.
GGGCCAGAAAAAAGGTTTTTCTCAACTTTCGTTAAAGATGACAGTTGATCATCCACCGAAATCGTCAAGAGCGATATTCTCTTTCTCAATTCCAAGGTCATCAAGAAGTTGTAAAACTGAGCTATTCATCATTGGGGGGCCACAAATATAGTATTCACAGTCCTCAGGACTTTTATGATTCTTAAGATAATGATCATAGAGAACTTGATGAATGAAACCGGTATATCCCTCCCAGTTATCTTCTGGGAGAGGTTCAGATAGAGCCACATGCCAAGTAAAATTAGAATTTTTATTTTGTAGATCATCAAAATCTTTGACATAGAACATCTCTTTCTTACTCCTAGCCCCATACCAGAAAGTGATCTTTCGATTAGTCTGGATCCTTTTTAATTGGTCAAAGATATGAGATCTCATTGGAGCCATTCCTGCACCTCCTCCAATAAAAACCATCTCCTTATCGGTTTCCTTAGCAAAGAATTCTCCATAGGGTCCAGAGATAACCACCTTATCACCGGGCTTTAGATTGAAAATATAAGATGACATTTTACCGGGAGGTAGATCGGTTCCTGGTGGTGGAGTAGCAATCCTAACATTGAGCATAACAATTCCTTTTTCCTCTGGATAATTTGCCATAGAGTAAGCCCGTACCACATCTTCACTAACCACAGATTTATACTGCCAAATATCATATTGATTCCAATCTTCATGAAATCGTTCTTCAATATCAAATTTCTTATAATCAGCAGTGTGAGGAGGACATTCGATTTGGATATAACCTCCAGCCCTAAAATCTACATTCTCTCCTTCAGGAAGTTTTAATACCAACTCTTTAATAAATGTAGCAACATTATGATTAGAAACCACTTCACATTCCCATTTTTTAATTGAAAAAACACTAGGTTCAACCTCAATTTTCATATCGTGTTTCACCTTCACCTGACAGGAGAGACGGCATCCCTCACTTTGCTCTTTCTTGGTAAGTTGTCCTTCTTCAGTGGGCAGAACATCTCCACCCCCTTCGTAAATATGCACCTTACATTGGGCACAGGTACCTCCACCCCCACAAGCCGACGAAATAAATATCTGACTTTCTGCTAAGGTATTTAATAAAGAAGAACCGGGTTGAGCCTTAATAACTTTACTCTCATCTCCATTGATAAGAATCGACACTTCTCCACTAGGAACTAATTTTTTTCTTGCAGTCAAAATCACTGCCACCAAGGTCGAAACAATGGCTGTGAACATCAATACCCCCATACCTATCAATGCTATATCATTCATAATCAGTCCTTCCTCATTCTAAAGAGATTAAAGTGAAATGCCAGCAAATGACATGAAAGCGATCGCCATTAATCCCGTAACGATAAAAGTCATTCCCAACCCTCGGAGAGAACTGGGAATATTATGATAACGGAGCTTAAAGCGAATACCTGCTAAGGCAATGATAGCTAGAGCCCAACCGGAACCCGACCCCAGACCATATACCACACTCTCTATGAAATCATAGTCTCTTTCCACCATGAACAAGGTTCCCCCTAAAATGGCACAATTCACCGTGATAAGTGGAAGGAAAACCCCAAGGGAATGATAAAGGGTCGGCACGTAACGATCTAAGAACATCTCCAAAATTTGGACGATGGCAGCAATCACCCCAATGTAGGAGATGAATCCTAAAAAAGAAAGATCAATCTGACTTAAAGATTCAATTCCAGTCCAAACTAGAGCTCCTTCTTTAAGGAGTTTATTGTAAATCAAATTGTTAACCGGAACCGTAATTCCCTGAACCACGATAACTGCTATCCCCAAGCCAATCGAAGTGGGTACTTTCTTGGAACAAGCCAAAAAAGTACACATTCCCAAAAAGAAAGACAAAGCCATGTTTTCAATAAAAACTGCTTTAACAAATAACGAAATATAATGTTCCATGATCCTACCCTATTATCCTATTCAATATCATTCATTCTCACGTTGGGCTGGCCTAAAATGACGGATCACCCAAATAATAAAACCGATTAAAAAAAAGGCAGACGGAGGTAGAAGAAGTAACCCATTAGCTTGATACCATCCTCCATTATTGATAGTAGGAAAAACTGTATAACCGAAAAGAGTTCCGGCTCCAAATAGTTCACGAAAAAAACCTACGATAAGTAAAATCATAGAATAGCCTAGCCCATTGCCCAATCCGTCTAAGACACTATGTAGTGGAGGATGCTGCATAGCATAACCTTCAGCTCTGCCCATAACAATACAATTAGTAATAATAAGACCTACAAAAACAGAAAGTTGTTTGCTTATATCGAATAGATAGGCCTTAAGAACTTGGTCAGTCACAATGACTAAAGAAGCAATAACTACCATTTGCACAATCATCCGAATGGAAGAAGGTATGAAATTACGAACAACACTGATAATTAAACTAGATAGGGTTAACACAGAAGTAAGGGCTGCTGACATCACCACAGAGGTGTTCAAATTACTGGTAACCGCTAAAGCTGAACATATTCCCAAAACCTGAAGAGCAATGGGATTATTGTTAACTAATGGATCTAAAACATTTTTTTTAACTTGTTTAATCGTAAGAGCTTCTCTATTATCCATACACTATCCTTATTGCATTATCTATTCTTGAAAGTAATTTTCTTTAAGCACCTTTCCATAGCCACGATCACTCAACCAATAACGGATCATATTATCTACCCCGTTAGCGGTAAGGGTGGCCCCAGAAAGGCCATCAATATCATGAGGCGAATCAGTACTGGCAGATCCCTTGATTACCCGTAAAGCCACTTGACCCTGATTATCAAAAATCTTCTTTCCCACCCAAAGACTTTTCCATCGGGGATTATCCACCTCACCCCCTAAGCCAGGAGTTTCCGCATGTTCATAATAGGTAATTCCTTTTACAGTTTTACCGTCAGGAGAAACTGCCAGGAAACCCCATAATGTAGACCAAAGGCCATAACCTCGAATAGGAAGAACTAGAGTCTCTAACTGACCATCCTGCATTACCTCATATACCACTCCAAGTTTTTCTTGGCGTTTAATACTCGCAATATCTTGATCTGAAGGAACCACTTCACTTAGTGAAGGATCTTTACTTGCTTTCTTAAGATCATAATCGGAAGCATCCCCTTCTACTTTGGCTCCTGTTTTCAAATCAACTAAATGGGTTATTATATTTTCATACAGGTCACTGGCCTCTGTCTTGGTGATCACCTGATCTGACTCAATTAATCCAGTGACCTCCAAAATATTACGTTGTTTATCAAAAACTTTATTGGAGTCCTGCAACTCTTTAAGTGATACGGCTGAAAAAGAAACCACCACTGACGCAATCACACTCATGATCACGGTTACAATCAATGCTCGAGAAACTGTATTCTTACCACCCATTTTTTTATCTTAAAATAATCTAGTTTATTCTGGGATGACTTTTCCTAGAACGATTATAATTGTTAAAGCGTTTTTTTATATTCTTCTCCACTACAAAATAATCGATCATCGGAGCAAATACATTCATGAGGAGAATCGCCAACATCACTCCTTCAGGATAAGCAGGGTTAATCACTCTAATGATGATCACTAACAACCCAATAAATCCACCAAAAATGAACTTGCCAATTTCGGTCATGGATGAAGTCACCGGGTCAGTTGCCATATAAACAGCACCGAAAATGAGTCCTCCTAAAGCAAGATGCCATAAAGGAGACAAAGCAAACATAGGATTTTCTACATAAGGGGAAAGGAGATTAAGAAAGAAAGCACCTATAACAGCTCCCAAGATTACTGACACCATAACCCTCCATGAGCCAATTTTTGAAAAGATAAGGAAAGCCGCTCCGAGAAGAATTAAGACTTTAGAAGTCTCCCCAATGGACCCGGGAATAAATCCTAAAAAAGCATCCGACAAATTATATCCGGCCTGTGTTAACCCTTCCATACCTTCAAGAGCTGCCACACCAAGAGGAGTTGCCTTACTCACTCCATCAACCGCTACCCAAACCGTATCTCCACTGATTTGAGCGGGATAGGCAAAAAATAGAAAGGCTCTAGCGGTAAGAGCAGGGTTTAAGATATTGAAACCGACTCCACCAAAAATTTCCTTACCGACCACTACTCCAAAAGCGGTCGCAACCGCAACCTGCCATAACGGTATTATTGGGGGGACGATAAGAGGAATCAAAAAAGATGTCACTAAAAAGCCCTCAGTCACTTCATGACGACGAATAATAGAAAAGAGAACCTCAAACACTCCACCCGTGGCAATGGCCACCAAAAAAATGGGTAAAAAACATAGAGCTCCAAAAACCATAAAATCAATTGTTCCACCATTCACTACGGATAAGTTCAGAAAAGACATGACATCTAATCGCCATCCTATGAGTTCAGATTCACTCTGAACAACAATATGGACCTGATAACCGATATTGTATAGTCCCCAGAGAAGTGGAAAAATCATTGCTGTTACAACAGTAATCATGGTACGTTTTTGATCTAAACCATCTCTTAAATGACAATGGCCACTTGTGACTGTATCAGGAGTGTAGAGAATTGTATCTACCATTTCAAAGATAGGGTAGAAGCGTTCATATTTTCCCCCTTTTTCAAAAAGAGGGGCTATCTTATCCATAAAATATGGTTTTTTCTTTTTAAACATAATTTATAGATTACAGATGTTCCTTTTCGATAAGTTCAAGAAGATTAACTAACTCTTTTCCTATATCATTCTTGCCCGGACAAACAAAAGTACATAAAGCTACATCTTCTTCATCCAACTCTAAAACCCCGAGTTTTTCACCGAGTTCAGTATCCTGGGAAAGGATAGCTCTCACCAAGAAGGTAGGGATCATATCGAAAGGCATCACCTGTTCATAGGAACCAATGGGGACCACATTTCGATGACTTCCATTCAAATTAGTCCCAAAGGCAAAAAGTTTTTTAGGGAAAAGCTTAGAAGCAAAAATATTTTTGATCGAAAATTTATCAAAACCGGGAGCCACAAAGCCATGAAAAATACGACTGCGATCTTCCTCTACTACTGAAACGATATTGTCATAATAACCTAGAAAATTGACAGGTAACTCAGCCTTTAATCCGGCTAATACGGAACCAGAAATCACTCTATTCTCCCCTTCTTTGAGTTCACCATCCACTAATTGAGACAGATTGCTCCCAATCCGAGTTTTGATAATACGGGGTTTTTTTACCTGAGGCCCTGCTAAAGCTATATAGCGATAGATGGGATAATTACCGGTCAAGAAGAAGGAGCCAATGGCGATCACTTCTTGATAGCCCAAATACCACACCTTTTTAGCAACATCAGTAATGGGATCAATAGCATGAATATGATAGCCAGAAAGGCCAACTGGATGACAACCATCAAAGAGATGCTCGACGACTTTCTCGCTTTCACCATAAGGGACTTCAGTTCCCGGCCTTTTACAAAGATGTACTTGACCCTCAGTGAGTTTAGCAATCACCTTAAGCCCAGCTTGAAATTCCTTGGCTTGTCGTTTAATAATAATAGTTGGGTCAGGAGCTAAGGGATTGGAGTCCATGGTATTAACGAAGATGGAAGAGGGTTTAGTGCTAGGATCAGCTACTTTAGCAAAGGGACGGACTTTAATATTGATCCAAAGGCCACTATCGATAAGAATAGCCTTAGTTTTGTCCGGGGAAAGATGATCAATGTTTCCGATTGTCTCACCATAACTTCTACTTTCATCATTTGATAATTCAATAACCAAGGAAAGAAAGGTTCGCTTTTTCCCCCGGTGAATTGCCTTTACACGCCCAGTGCCAGGAGAAGTATAGTAATAGCCTGGACATTTCCTATCCTCAAAGAGTTTCTGACCAAGTTTGACTCGATTCCCTTCTTCCACCAAAAATATAGGTTTCATTCCCCGAAAATTTGTGCCAATGAGAGCAACTTCAGTTATTGGACGGGAAAAAGTGTCATCGATAATTTGTTCTGGTTTCCCACCTATAGGAATATCCAATCCCTTTTTTACCTTATTGACTTTTTGCATAATATTGCTTAATTATAACATAATCATCAAAATATATTCAAAAAAATCCAGTAAATAGTCAATGAATAAATTTATTTTTAGCTATTGGAATTAAGTAAAATAACATTCCGGTTGAAATAGAGAGAAGGACCAAGCTAATCAAAGAAGCTTTAACCGGACCCAAACTATATAATCCAATCAGCCCAAAAACCGGAGAAATCATCATTCTAAAACCAGTGAATACAGTATGGATATTCATATAACTACTAACCTTACCACTGGGAACAACTTTATATACCCAAAGCTTCCAGGCTAAATTACCACCTGAAGTAAATATTCCGTAGAAAAAAGCCCCAACTAACTGACCATAAAAACTGGAGCTTACAAAGAAAAAGCCTATATAGAGACCCATTGAGATATTAATCAATATTCTCAGAAAAATAAAGTTATAACGATCAAAGAAGAGAGCCATAGGATAGTTAAAAATCAAATAAGTTATTTGAGGTACTATGATAAGAAGGAGAATAACTACGGATTCATCATAATTGAATCCGAATTTCTCTTCTACTAAAAGATTAGTGCGATAGGAAACCAACCAAAGATTAGCGATTCCTAGTAAGGACCAAGCTACCAGGACATAACTAAAGAGTGAATCTTTTCTCAAAATTTTAAGCCAGTTTCTAAGGTTGGGCTTTTCACTGCCTGAAAAAGTAACTTGAGGAAGATAATAAGAAAAAACCGCTGAGATCATCAAGGAAAACCCTGCTGCCCATAAAGCTGGTTCATAATTTATCTCATTGCGACTACCCATAGACTCTATACCAAGAGAGAAGATATTGCCACTACCCAAAAGATAATCATAGAAAATTGCAAAAAATGTCCCGCCAGTGAAAAGAGCAATATTAGAAGTCACATAAAGTTTCCCTCGAATCTTTTTAGGATAATAATTATAAAATTCTGAGAGAACCCCATGAAGCCCATTGAAAGGCATACTTACTAAGGCTACCAAAAATAAGAAAAGTAACACCCTTGCCCACAAGTCAAGAGACTCCCATGAAGTAACAATCGCAGTAAACCACAGGCCTATTCCCGCAGCCAAACAAACAAAGAAAACAACTTGATTGATAGGGAGTTGACGACGAAAAGCCCAGATTGAAAGTGGCATGCCGATAACAAAACTACTCTTACTCATCACTATTAAAGCAGTTTTCTCCCAAATACCTGCTTGAAAGGATTTGATAAATATCAACATCAAGATAACCTCTAGGACAGGAACCACTGCACCAGTAAAAAAATTCCTAAAGAAATCTATTTTTCTTAAACGATGATAGTCTACCATCTCCGGAAAATCTTAACCAGCATTACAAATGTTGGTCTAATAAAAAATCTATATGATTCATAGCATCAAGATAGAATCGGGTATGTTCATTCCGATTTATTTTGGCGTTTACTTCAATCTCTAAAAGGTAGGAGTCGGAATCATTATGAATTTCTTTAAGAATTGTCTCTAAAGATTGGGAACGGCTTAGTTTTCGATATTGTAAATTAACAGCAGAGGCAAAATCAGCGAAATTAATACGATGTTGATAATAAAATTTATCCTGCTCCAAATAACGGTTGATGACCGCTGATAAGGGAAGATGACGAAAAATCGTGCCTTCATGATTATTGATCACCATTAAAGTAATTGGTGACTCCTTGGTTATCCGATGACATAAAATCAAGGAGTTAATATCATGTAAGGCTGAAAGATCTCCGATCATGGCATAGAATCTTCTAAGTTTTTTGTTCTCAAATCTTTTATTATAAACTGATGATTTGATAGCCATACCCTTAGCTATACCTGATGCTGTAGCAATAAGTCCATCTATGCCACTCACCCCACGATTAGAAAATACATGATTAAAGCCAATTCTGGCTCCCATGACATTCAAATCTCTGATGGGCATACTGTTTCCAATAAATAAAGAGATATTTTTACCACTTAAGTGTTGTAGAGAAAATCGGGCTAGGGAGCGGGTTATTTCTAATTCATTCAATTCCTCATAAATATAATTGGATATATAACGAGTCATTTCCATGTCAATCCTACGGAAACGATAATTCTTGACTTTTGAAGATAATGCCCTGTCAACTTCTAAGCGGATACGATTATTCCACCTACCGTTAAGGGCATTTGTTACAATGTGACAGAAAAGGGGAGGATCAATTTGATAATGGCGAGTGACTACATTATTGGGATTATAACAATGTGAACGATTATCAATATGAAGATAGTTAGCAGCTGAACATTTTTTGAGAAAGTCACTCAACGACTTATCAACAAGCCTTCCGCCTATATGAAGAATGGTATCGATATTGAGAGCTTGAATAAAAGTTTCCTTTTGTAAAAGCAAGGCATAATTTTCTAAAAGAAGGTCTCCCCCACTTCCCCAGCCATAATGATTAAAATATTCTGTTAGAACCTGCCGCATTCCAGAATGAATTTCACAAACGACATACCAGCCTTTGTCCATTAAACTTTCCAGTAAACTAAAGATGTCATGTTTTTTATATGCTTGATTGAGTTCTCCAACAACCACCAAACCTCTCATCGTGGTCTTGAGAGTAATCAAGAAGTCAGAAAGAATACGACTTGATCCAACTATCAACCGATGTTTCTTGCCATCTTCTTTTAAAAGTGCAGATAGTGTATCCACTTTAGAATTTATCTTTTTATTTAAATGCTTCTTATTCTGTGATATTACAGAATCACTTAAAAGTGGCTCATCGAAAGGACAATTAATATGCACTGGTCCCTGACGTAAATTGACCAATACGTTTTTTAATTTATCAATAAGATTTTTTTCAGCCTTCGGATCAAGTTCCCGATAATCATGAATCATGATTCCAGACCGGGTAAAGTTACCAAAAAATTTCTCCTGATCAATAGTTTGATTGGCTGAAATACCATGAAGACGTTGGGGACGGTCTGCAGTTATAGCAATCAAGGGAACATCAGAATAAAAGGCCTCAACAATCGCGGGATAAAGATTAGCTACAGCTGTCCCAGAAGTGGTAATGATAGCTGAAGGACGATATTGACTCTTCGCCAAACCCAAGGCATAAAAAGCTCCACCTCTTTCATCGAAATGAGTTTCAATATATATGTTTTTATATTTTATTTTAAGTTCAAAGAGCGACCTGATCAGAGGAGAGTTGCGGGCACCAGGACAAAAGACAAAGTTTCGGCATCCATTTCGGATAAGCACTTCCAAAATAAGCTGGGACAGCTGGAAGTTGACATCCATTATTTATGTCCAATGTAGATAGAGGCAATTCCGAATGTTAATGGAATAGAATAAGATCTTTCAAATCCAGCCTTTTTCATTAATGATAAAAATTTCTCTCCATGTGGATAACTCTCTACCGTAGAATTGAGATAACGATAAGCAGCATAACGTCCAGTAATAAAAAAACCAAAAACTGGAAGGAGATAGCGAAAATAAAATAAATAAAGCCACCTAAGCCAAATTTGAGAAGGAAGTGAGAATTCCAAAATAATTACCTTGCCTTTTTTTTTTAAGACTCTTCTCATCTCTTGCAATACTTTGAGAGTATCAGAGGTATTGCGAATTCCAAAAGCAATGGTAATCCAATCCCATTCCAAATTTTTAAAATGAAGATAAGTAATGTCTCCAATTCGGAATGAACACCGGTCATAAATTCCCCTATCCAAAGCTTTTTTCTCAGCTAATTTAAGCATCTGGGGTGACATATCCACTCCCACCGCTCTTTTGATTCTTTTGCGATTCTGTACGATTTCTAGAAGAAGGTCTCCGGTTCCAGTGGCGAGGTCTAAGACCCCTACTTCCTCATCAGGAATAAGAGATACTACTTTTTTTCTCCACAGTTTATCAATACCTAAAGACAAAATACGATTAGCTATATCATAACGATGAGCGATTTTTTCAAAAATCTTCCAAGATTCTTTTTTATTTGTTTGCAAAATTAATAATAAACTAATGGAAAATAACTATTAAAGTCTATTCTTAAACCACGGTTAACCAACCATGGACATCCTCTTTTTCACCTCTCAAATAAGCAAAATAACTTTCCTGAATCACCCGAGTAATATCCCCTCTCTCCCCATCACCGATGACATATTGATCAACTTGAGTGACTGGAGTTACTTCTGCTGCCGTCCCAACTAAGAAAACTTCATCGGCTAAGTAGAGAAATTCACGAGGCATTCGACTTTCATGAATTTCCAAACCTTCTTCTTTGGCAATTCGGATGACCGTATGTCGGGTGATACCGGGAAGAATGGAGTCACTGAAAGGACTGGTATAGATGAGACCATCCTTAATCACGAAAATATTTTCTCCGGAACCTTCAGCAATAAAACCATTTACGTCCATAGAAATCCCTTCTTGATAACCCTTGTGTTTCGCCTCCAAACGAATCAATTGAGAACTGAGATAATTTCCCCCAGCCTTAGACAGGGAAGGCAATGTATTCACTGCCGGACGATTCCAAGAAGAGACACAAGCTTTGATGCCATCTTGAAGTCCCTGCTCCCCCATATAGGTGCCGAATTCAAAAGCGGCGATCATAACATGGACGGGACAATGGGTGGGATCAAGGCCAATGGAACCATAGCCACGATAAATTAAAGGGCGGATATAAGCATTTTCTAAACGATTGACTTTAATGGTCTCAACGACAGCTTGATTGATTTGCTCAAAAGTAAATTTAGGATACATTTCATAAATCCTAGCACTTGAAAGAAGTCTCCTAGTATGATCCTTGAGTCGAAAAATAACACTTTTTCCAGCATTGGAACTGCCGGTTAATTTATAAAGACGAATTCCTTCAAATACACTACTTCCATAATGAAGTACATGGGATAGAACATGAACTTGGGCATTATCCCAGTCAACCATCTCTCCATCCATCCATATTTTATCTGATTTCTTCATAACTGCTTCTCTAAACTATTATTATAACCTATAACGATCGTTCAAATCTCATTTTTTTATATAAACCATAAAAAGACTCGCCAAAAATCCCCATAACTTCGTTCAGAGTCTGTGCTTTTAACTTCTATAATCTGAACATCCTTTTTAGGGGTACTGGAGATTTTTAAAAAAACTTTCCATAGATACAAAGAATAAAAAAATAGTTCACCTTTAAATTTTAGTATAACCGACACTTTTCAAAAAAATAAAACACTAATCATATTCTTAGAAAAGATAATAGCTAAAACCATTTCATATTTCACTTGTAAAAATGTTAAAAATATAGTATTATTATAGTGTTAATTTAAGTAAATACTAGAAATTTAAATAAATGAAACAAATTTTTCGGAGTAAAAACATGTATATAAAAAGCAATCCAATCAAATTATATAAAAATAATATGTCTAAAGTCATTTATTCTATAATCTGTTTACTGTTGATCGGACTTTACTTGTCCTGTGGAGTAACAGATGAGGGAGGTACTGCTCCCAGTATAAGTTATGATTCTCTGGGGATCTCGTCTTTTTCTGTTGTGAATGGCAATGACGTTCCAATTAACGACACCAATGCCATACCGGTGGATACCTCATTTTTGTTGACATTCGATCAATCACTAGGAAATATGGATAGTTATGTCAATTCTTTAACCAGCCAAATAGAACTCCTGGACATGGGGGGGGGGGGGGGGCAACCCCATTACTTTAAAGGTTGAAGTTACCTCAACACCTAATCAGATAAAAATAGCTCCAACAACTGATCTAAGCTACCATACCACCTATCAACTAACTGTAAAAAAAGATTTAACTATCGGTAACTATCGGGTTACTAATGACATAACCTACTCCGTCACCACTGAAAAGAACTCCGACAGTTCTCTTATCGTCATTTATAATGATGAAACAATTTCTCCTAACGGAAACAACATTACCATACTCTTGCCGACAGGAACTGATGTAAGTAGTGTTATGTTCACTCTGGAAGTAGGTGAGGGAGCTACCCTTCAAGATGGTAATAACAAAGATCTAACATTGAGTGAAATCAGACAATACACTACCAATATGGATTTCAGTGGTAATGCTACTCATAATTTTACCGTAACAGCCCAGGATGGAACTACCTCTGCCACTTATACCGTAGGAGTATTACAGCAACAGATGGGCAGCAAAGAGATCCTTTCATTTGCTTTCCTAGAAAGCGATCATTCACATTTGAAAGCGAATATTGCAATGGATGTTAATACCAATAGTCGAACTGTGAGTAAGACGGTTACCAATGTGGAAAATTGGACGACTAGTTTAATTCCAACTATTGTCCATAGTGGATCAAATATCTCTCCGGCTTCGGGAGTAGCTCAAGATTTCTCTACGAATAATATCTATACGGTAACCGCAACTGATGGAACTACATCAGACTACACGGTAACCCTAACCAGTTACTATGGAGTAACCTTCAATGCTAACGGGGGACTTATAAGTGGTGACCCTACTGTTACCGAATATGTCCTTTATGGAGAGAAAGTTTCCCCTCCATCAGATCCATCCCGGGAACACTATGGATTCAAAGGATGGTATAATGCTCCTAGTGGGGGAAGCATTTTCGATTTCACCACTACTGACATTACCACCCAAACTACAGCCTATGCCCAGTGGACTAATAAGCAATACAAAGTGAGTTTTGAAACATATGCAGGAACTCCTATCCCTTCCGTAACGGTGAATAGCTCAAATTTAGTAAATAAGCCTGCTACTGACCCTACCAGTGATCATTATTCTTCTTTTGAGGGTTGGTATGTGGACAGTAGTTTCACTACTCTATATGATTTTAATCGGGTGGTAAGCAATGACCTTACCCTGTATGCGAAATACATCCATAAACAATATCAGGTTAGGTTTTACCGAGGAGCTGATCTCTTAGATACTGTCTCAGTTGACGGTGCAACTACGATCTCTGTATCGGATTATCCTGTTAATCCCAATGCAGGGGGAGCATACAGGTGGCACAGTAATGTAAGTTTAGGTGGAGTGTTCAATAAGGACTCTCTAGTCGTTGCTGACTTTGATCTTTATGCCGAAGAAGTTCCGGCGTCTTTTGAAATGATCATTGAAAATAGAATAATACCTACAGATCTTACTCATTATGGAAAGATGAGCGAGGAAATCTTTTCTAATTATACTCCGGGAGCGACGGTGGCAGTCCGTTATGTTAAGAAATCTGGTACTGGCGACGGGAGTTCTTGGGCTAATGCGGCTAATGATATAAAAGCGATGATAGATGGGATCAATGATGCTAACGAGAATAAGGTTTATGTGATAATGGTGGAATCGGGAACTTATAAACCTAGTAGTAGTTATGTTATGAAAAACCATGTAGCTTTAGTAGGTGGTTTCATCGCCGGAAGTTATGATCGAGCAGGAGAAACCCGCCTTGATGGTAATAACAACAAGGTGTTGTTCAATAATAATGGAAATAACCTTAACCGCACAGCTCTTTTCTATGGAGTGGTCATTACCAATGGTCATAGTGGTTCTGGTACTGCTGGAGCTGGGATGTGGAATGTTAATTCCTCCCCCACTTTGATTAATGTTATCTTCTCAGGTAATAGGGCTAATGATAATGGAGGCGGGATGTATAATTCTTTTTCCTCCCCCACCTTGGTCAATGTTACCTTCTTGAGTAATACGGCAGGTCGAGATGGAGGAGGAATGTTAAATTTCGAGTCCTCCCCCACTTTGATCAATGTTACCTTCTCGGGCAATACAGCTGGTAATGGAGGCGGGATGGATAGTACTTCTTCCTCTCCCACCTTGATCAATGTTACCTTCTCAGGCAATACGGCATCTCAAAATGGAGGCGGGATGCGTAATATTAACAGTTCCTCTCCCACCTTGATCAATGTTACCTTCTCGGGTAATATGGTTACTGGGACTGGTAATGGAGGCGGGATGTATATTATCAACAATTCCTCTCCCACCTTGATCAATGTTACCTTCTCGGGTAATATGGTTACTGGGACTGGTAATGGAGGCGGGATGTATATTATTGTCAGTTCCCCCACCTTGATCAATGTTACCTTCTCGGCTAATACAGTTACTAGTGGGGTAGGAGGAGGCATCTATCATGATGGTGACGGAGAACCACTCACCTTGATAAATATGATTTTATCGGGGAATAATGCTGGGAATATCTATTTATACAATGATAACACCAGTACAGAAACTGTAAATTTGTATTACTCCCGTAATTTTGGTGGGGTTAATGCTTCTACCACTGCAAGCGGGATTCGTTTAGCAAATGGTGATACCGTCGCCTATCCTATTGCCATTAATAGCAAGGAAATTATCACTGAAGATCCCGGATTGGGAACCTTAGCCAATAATGGAGGTGAAATCAACACCATCTCCATCAGCAGCAGCAGTCCGGCTAAAGATAAGGGGGTTTATGTAAGGGGGGTGAAGGCAGGGAATACTTATCCGGAAGCCAATCTCTATTATAGCAAAAATAACACTGACTGGTATAGTGATCTCGACTTGACCACACAAGAGAGTCTTCCGAATAATGCCGATGATCTCACCACCACTGATGCCCGCGGATATGGTCGGGTAGGTCGCCCGGATATGGGAGCTTATGAAGTGGGGGGGACTGCACCGTAAAGTTCCCCTTGTCTTTTGAGTGGAGTTGAGGAGGACAGGAAGTTTCTAAATTTATTAATAATGATATATAGCCAAGGAAGAAAAAGCATCTGCTTAATAAGAAATAACTCTCCTACATAGATTTATTTTGATTATCTTTAAAGTAATTTTGTATTAGTAATAAAATTTCTCTATAGCTATCTGGGATTAATTCTCTGAGATAATCTTAATATGATCTCGATATAAAAGAAAATTTTCAAGAGATAGAAGCCTCTTTTAAAATTAAAGCTATTACAGAAAAATAGCTGTACAAGCCATAAAAAAACCCATCTTTTTCCACCTTTTAAAGATAGTTTTCACAAAATCAAGGTATTTTTCCGATAATAAAAAACGATGAAGTCGAAAATTTTGTTATTTTTCCTCTTGGTTGGATTCACTTTTTTCATTTCCCAAAATTATGAAAAATATACCGTAAAAAAAGGAGATAGTTATTATTTAATCGGACAGAAATTCAAAATCAATTATTTAGACATTATCAAACTCAATCAAGGAAAAAAACTTGTTGCTGGAGAAATTATTCGAATTCCTTTTTATTTTTATCATACGGTAAAAAATGATGAAAGTTTGACTTTTTTAGCCCGAAAGTACTTGGTCAAAGTTGACGAAATTATCCGTCTCAATGATCTTAAGAGGGAATTCCTCTATGAAGGTCAGCAACTTAAAATCCCAAAATTTGTCACCAAGATAAAAATTCCAACAACTTTACAAGAAGACGAAAGTTTCAATCCTAACCGAACCAATAATTATATTTTCGATCCAGATCATATCCAAGACTTATCTTTTACCTGGCCTGTGAACGGAAAAGTAAAACATGGGAAGAATATCTTATCATCGTTTAGTGAAAATATGAACCTGGGCATTCCCATTAAAACCCTTAACAACGATACTATTTATGCCAGCGAGGATGGTATTGTTTTTTTTCAGGGAGAAATTCGTGGTTTTGGAAAAGTTACCCTGATTAACCATAGTGGAGACCTTATCACTGCCTATATGGGAGTTAAAGAATTCTATGTCTATGAGAAACAAGTGGTTCAAAAAGGTCAACCCATCGCCAAAAGTCGAAAGAATTTGTTCTTCTCCATATTCCTCAAAGGTGATCCTCAAAACCCAACCGACTTCTTAAATAACAATTCCATCTAAAAGATGGAAGTAACTTCTGCCCTATCCCGTTATGAAGATTTCTATATTATCGAGAAGGGTCTCTCTACGAATACTCATCTAGGTTATAGAAACGATCTACAATTGTTTATCAATTACCTTCACAGCCAGGAGGTGAAAAATATTGAGGAAATTCAGTCTAACCATATCCTAGGATTCATATCCTATCGATCTCCTCAAGTCGCTCGGAAAACTCTAAATAGGGAGAAGTCTGTGATCAAAAGCTTTCTACTTTATTGCCTAACTCGTAATGAAAAAACTGAAGCCAAAGATAACAATAACATGAATAAAGACTTTTCTCGATTACTGACGAGTGAAAGCTATGAAGAATTTTTCCCAACTGTATTGACCTACAAAGAGATAAAACAACTTTTCCAAGTTATTGAAAATAGAAAGCAAGGCTTACCCTACCAACATCGATTAGCTAAAAGAGATCACTTGATACTGGAAATGCTTTATGCTCTAGGTTTGCGAGTGAGCGAACTGATCGGTATTCGTCTTTCAGACCTTGATAGAACTGGATGGTGTCGAGTTGTGGGAAAAGGAGATAAGATTCGCTTTGTTCCTCTCCTCCCTCAGACCGAAAGAAATATTGCCTTCTATTTAAAGAATATCCGTCCCCACTTTCTTCCCTCTAATCATCTAACTAAAGATGAAGAAAGTTTTTTTTTCCTCAATAAAAATGGAAAAAAATTATCCCGAGTTGCGATATGGAAATGGGTGAAAAGAATTTCTCTTGAAGCCAACTTAAACAAGAGTATTTTTCCTCATACTTTTCGGCATACTTGTGCTACTCATCTCTTAAAAAATGGTGCCGACCTCAGAGTAATTCAAGAACTACTAGGGCACAGTAATATCCAAACCACAGAACTCTACACTCATCTCCTTACCGATGACATTAAGCAAACCTTTGCCAACTACCATCCTCTTTATGAATGACTGGGACTTAGGAACTTAACCGTATCGACAATTAATTTAAGATTGGTCTCTGGAGTGCCAGGCAATACCCCATGACCTAAATTGACAATCCAGTTTCGGTGTTTTTTAAAAAAATTTAGATAATAGCCGAGATATTTTTTGAGTGCCTTCGGATGAGCATACTTCACCAATGTGGGATCAATATTTCCCTGTAGCACAGTTTCAGTAGGAAGAGATCGGCTAAGCTTTTCAATATCCATAAGGTAATCAACACCTATTCCAGAAAAGTGTTCTAAATAGGGGTTAAGAAGTTCATAGCCATTGGAAAAGAATCTGGGAAAATAGATGAGAGGGATTGACTTTTTTATCTCCACAGCCAAACGGAGTACATGAGGAAGAACACGGGTTATATAGATTGGAGCCGAAATCACATTAGCCCAAGTCTCAAAAATCTGAAAGGCATTTACCCCATGTTTGATTTGCCCACGAGCATACTCTAAGGAGGCTTCAATGATCGCTTCCAAAATCCAATCGGTCTTTTTTGGCTCATTATAGAAGAAGTCTATAGCCTCATCGAAGTTTCCTCCATGACCACTTCCTTGATAAAGATAGAGAAAAACCGTAAGGGGACCACCACAAAAACCAATAAGAGGAAGCCCTTTCTCCTTATTCTTTACGGCAGTAATAGTCTGATAAACGCTTTCCAGAATATTTGGGTTAATAATCTTTGATGAAGTTGACTTCGGCAACTTTCCCCTAGTAGTTTTTAAGGGACTATTTATTTTAGGACTTCCTTGTTCATAATTTACCTCTATCCCCATAGCCTCAGGGATTACCAAAATATCACTGAACAGAATTAAGGCATCAATACCCAGGGCATATTTGGGAAGAAGAGTAACCTCAGATGCTAATTCTGGGTTTCGAAGAAGTTCTTGAAAAGTATATTTCTCTTTCAAAGACCGATAAGAGCTAAGCGCTCTTCCAGCTTGTCTCATAAACCATATCGGAGGACGATGTAATGAAACTGATTGCTTCCCAGTCAGAGTATCGATAAAAAGAGTATTATGCATATTAGAACAAATCAATCCATACTGATTAATTGGTATCAAGAACAATTGAACCAGTGGTCTTCCTCCCTTCTAAATCACGATGAGCCTGAACCACCTCTTCTAAAAGATATTTTTTAGTAATTTCAACTTTCACCTTCCCTTCTAATATCACTTTAAAGAGGTTGGAAGCCATTTCCCTATACCTCACAGTATCACTCAAAAACGCGAAAAGACTGGGACGAGTCAAAAACAAACTTCCCTTGAGATCGGTAAGAGCTACCGGAGGCACTGCCCCCGAAGCATTACCATAACTCACCATAAGACCAAAGGGAGAAAGGCAGTTAAGAGATTTTTCAAAGGTGTCTTTTCCTACTGAATCATAGACCACCGACACCCCCCTACCGTGAGTAATCGTCTTTACCCTTTCTTCAAAGTCTTCAGTGCGATAATTGATTACATGATGACAGCCATATCTTTTAACTAACTCCATCTTTTCTGAGCTCCCAACTGTACCGATTATTTCAGCCCCAAGGGAATAAGCCCATTGGACAAGAATAAGCCCAACCCCTCCCGCTGCAGCTTGAACTAAAATCATATCCCCCGGCTTCACTTTATAAACTCTCATCAAAAGGTATTCCGCAGTTAGCCCCTTGAGCATAGAAGCTGCTGCCGTTGCCTCATCAATACCCTTCGGTAAAGCAAGAACCGCATCTTCCGGTAAAAGACGATATTGGGAATAAGAGCCTTTATCGGAAGAACAATATACCACTTTGTCTCCAGGTTTGAAGGTTGTTACCTCGGGGCCCACTTCTTCTATAACCCCAGAGCCCTCTAATCCCATATAAGCTGGCAATGAACTATTGTAGAGTCCAGTCCGAAAATAAGTGTCGATAAAGTTGATTCCAGAAAAGCTATTACGGAGAAGAACTTGACTTCCAATAGGAGATAATATATCCTTTTCGATTATTTCCATGACTTCGGGGCCACCAAACTTTTTATGTATGACTGCGATACCTTTCATTGATTATCCTTATTAGGCAATTAACCTTTATCTGATAGCAACCCACTCTTTAGTCTTACCTGCTTGAAAGATCGCATCAATCACTTTCATGTTCTTAACTGCATCAACTATACCACTATGATCCCATTTTCCGGAAAGGAGTTTATTTTGAAAACTCTTTATCAGTTCCTCATATTGATTTACTACCGGAAAATCATAAACCTTTGCTAAACGATTATAAATATCTATCCCTTTGTCAACGAAGATTCGACAAGGATCCTTTTCGGGAGCGTTAAAAGGAACCTCTATCTCAATCCTCTTCTTAGTACCGAGAATTTGAATTTTTTGATATTTTACCATTTGAGTACTGCAGACCCAAGTAATCTGAACCCCAGATCTAGTAACAAGAAGAGCTGACACCAAACGATCAGTTTTAAACTTAGGATCAAACTCGATAATAGAAGCCACCCGTATAGGCTCTTCTCTGGAGAAAAACCTAGCCGCTTGAATCAGATAACAACCGATGTCATAGAGACTCCCACCCCCAACACTCCTAATATTACGAATATTTTTGGGATCAATGTTATGATAAGAAAAACAGCCTTGAATAGCCAAAAGGCGACCCACCTCTCCCTTACGAATTATTTCTCTAACCCGTAACCATTGGGGATGTTGTTTTACCATAAAAGCCTCTTCTACCAATACTTTTTTTTTACTTCGTTTAAGATAATTCGCCAAATTTCTTACCTCATGAGCGTTCATCCCAAAGGGTTTTTCACAAAGAATATGTTTGCCACTTTTCATCGCTTCAAGGGTGAGGGGGACATGAAGATGATTGGGAAGGGGGTTATAAATTGCATCTATTTCAGAGTAAGATAGGAGCTTCTTATAGGCATCCTGCCCACCAATAATTTCAGGAATATTGAACGAAGAAGCTATACTACGAGTTCGAGCCAAGTTCCTTCCTGCAATTACGATGACAGAGTGACCAGTTTTTTGAATGGCCGGTATAATCTTTTTTACCCCAATCTGGGCGGTACTAAGAATACCCCATTTAATCGATTTTTTGAATTTCATAATAATCTCAACAGGCATTATACCATATGAATTTTAATTATAATAGAATAAAGAAAATCAGTACAAAGTCGCTGAATTGAAAAAATATTCTTAGTAATCTATTAATTTTTATAATGATATGAAAACAGGGAAAGATTTCTCCTTCCCTGCACAAAAATAAACAATATATATTTTATTATATTTAAGTCATTCTGTCAAGCATAAAAGTAATTTACGAAAAAACTCATTGTTCCTTTTTATCTTCTCTTTTTAATAATGAGAAATCCTTTGTTACAACGATAACTCCCACCATCTTATTGCACCTAATAGGCATTTTGGCCATCCACTCGACTGCACAAGGACACCAGCTACAATAAATTATCTAGCTTGAGTCTAAGAAATTTTTTCGAAATGTGGCTTTAATAAAATAGAAGAATAAAATATTTATAATAATAAGATAACTAATAAATATATGCCTTTTATTTTTTATAAGCTATTTCAATTTCATCCAATCAACCTAAGAAGTTTTCTGAGTTTTTTTAATTATTCATGATTGAATCTACTATTTGAATTCAGCCTTAGTAGGTTTAATTTCAAAAGAGCAATGTCCCCCTTCCCTCCTCTCCGAAGAAAAAATAGCTAATGTGGGTTGGCTGAAGGAATCGATATCTTCTGATACCATAATATCCCAAAAAATAGCTAGCAGAAAAATGATAATAAAAAGAATAGCCTTATAGTCCATGGTTATTAACTTTGAAGAAAACAAACCCATTGGGTTCTTCTAAGCCTGACACCGATAACACTTCCACTAAAAGCCATCACCATCCAAACCCATCCATGAAGGCTTCCAGTAGATATTCCACTGACAAAAGCACCAATATTGCAACCAAAAGCCATTCGAGAAGAATAACCCAATACCACTCCTACGATAATAATAGTTAAAAACTTAAATAAGACAAGGTATATTTGAGTCTGATAACTTCGAGATGTTTGGAGGTAATGACTTGCTGATAATGTACTCTTTGATTTAGTCAAAGCAATATATAATGCTCCTAAGAGTAATCCAATATTGGTTATCGATACTGAATCTAAAAGAAGAGACCGCCTTAACGATTCGAAGTGATAGCCACTCTGCCAATAAAGGTTATCAGCCACTGAAAATCCTATTCCTTCGACCAATTTTGCCCCCCACAACCCTAAGCCATAGACAATACCCCAAGGTTGACCGGCGATAACAAGGTTAAGCCAAGCCAGAAAAGCAAGTACAACTGCACCTTTTAACATCTTATTTTTTTTATCTTTTAATTCTTTATTCGTCGAAATACTGGATTCACAAATGAAATGAAAAAAAATACCTGCAATCACAATTCCCTCCCCCCAAATTCCGAGGTAACTACTTCCGAATAATCCATCCCGAATTAAGTTAAATGCGGGGAAAAGGATACCCCAAGATAGCCAATAGGGAATATCGGCACTTCCCCAATAGGCACCCAAAATAAAGCCGAAGAGTACCAAGAGATTATAAGTCTTGAGCCCTCCAGCTTTAAACAAGGTACCGGAACCACATCCATCAGCAAGTTGCATAAATATACCAAAGACAAAGGCTCCCATAAGAAGGGAAAAACTAATAGAGGCATTAGCAGGAGTTACCTGCGGAAATAATAGAATAATGGGAGCAGAAAGAATAAAAAGTATTAAGATTAAAAGCCACTGGGCAGCAAGACCCTCCGTCTCTTTTCTTTCAATGTAACGTCGCCAACCAGTAGTAAATCCAAAACTTGCCCCAGCTAAAACAACACCATAACCCAAGCCCACTATATATAGTAAGGCTTGGCGAAAGCTCACAAAGTAAACCAATAATAGGAAACCTAATAAACCGATAAATACAAGGAATTTTCTCACAATCTTCTTATAATTCCATAGGCCTCATAATATTTGGAGTTTTAACAGTTTCTTAAAACCAATTCTTAATCTCCCACCATAATTGGGTAAGTCGAGAGGGTTCATTGATTAATTCAATCTCTTCTAGATGGCTATACTTCACGAAAGAATCTGGATATAATCTAACATGAGAGTATCCCAAAAGTTCACTGAGAACAAACCAATTTGAAGCTGCCCAATGTCCGGTATTACAATAAACAAAAATTTCACGATCTTGTGGGATCTGATATTTCGCTGCCACTCCTTCTAAGTCCAAGAGAGATTTTACTACCGCACTTTCATCTATAAACCACTCACCCTGCCAAAGCTGTGTGGAACCGGCCATCGCCCCATATCTTAAAGATGAGGAATGCTTAGCCGTACCTTGATATTGTTCATCACTCCTTGAATCGATAAGAAATTTACGATTTTTCACTACTTCTATTATCTCCTCATTACCCACATAATATTTTTCCCGTAGCTGTACAATGAATTTTGATTTCACCGTAACCGATGCCGGGGAAGATGCCCAGTTTCCGTTAGGCCCGATATACTCTTCATAAACCTTGAGCCCCCCATTGAGGATAGCCAACTTTTCAAAGCCCAAATACTTCAAAGTCCAATAAACCCGAGCTGCAGAACCAAAATCAGTAGCATTCTTACCCGCAAATACGATTACAATCCGGTTCTCTGAATCTAATCCCAAACTTTCAATATTTTTCTTGAGAATTTTTAAATCAGGAATCTGTCCCGGATTTTTTGAATCCACTGATCTCCATATCCTATAAGGAGCATGAATACTCCCAGGAATAAATTTTTTTTCTCCATCGTTTCGAACATCCAGAATTTGAATCTGATCAAGATTATCAATAAGCCAGGGAGCAGAAACCAAACTATTCCAACCCTGATTTTGTAAGGATAATCCCCAGAAAAAACCTAATGTTAACGCTATATACAAGTAAACTATTTTTTTCATTTTTACCTCCAAAAAAGATTGCTAATAATTATAACTTGTTTTGGAATAAATTTTAATTATTTCTATAGAAATTATAGGATATATATCCAAAATATCTTTTTAAAAAGATAATTCTTTGAAAAAAAGCAAAAAACTATAAAATTTTAATAAAAATTTAATAAAATTCTTTATTTTCAATACTTTTAAAGAAAAAAAGTAGAGCCACTTAAATGGTCTAAGTATTAAAAGAAGCAAGATGACATAATATAATTATATTTAAATAAATCATAATTTTCCGTTTTTAGCAACAAGTATTTTTTACAATCTCTATTTCAGAGACATTCTTCTTATTCATAGTTATCCCCATTGGAAAATGGGGTTTATTTTTTGATGGGATTACCTTCTATCATTTTAAGAAACCTTTCCACTAATCTAATATTAGGAAGTATATTGTTTGACTATGGATTTATATATAAAAAATAATTTGTCTTGACTATAATTTTTTAACTTTTTTGATATCATTGCTATATACAATAAGTCGGGATAAAATTATGAGAACAGTTAATAAATCTTGAGAAACCAAATTCAGCTATTATTGATCTAATCGTATATTTTTTTAAACTCACTTATTTACTTGGGTGTAACACCAAACGATCAAACCTGAACTACGACAATACAACTTGATCGAATACCGAACAAGGAACTATTGCCAAATATCAAATGAAATTAAATTTTGTTTCCTAGTCTTGATCCTATATATCACTCGCTTGAACTTTTTAAATATTGGAAAGGTTCGATTTGGATGCTCACAAATTGTTTAATTACTGAAAGACTTAAAGCAATAACTTTATTTTTTATGATAGAATTAGAAATGATAATTTATTGTTATTTCAGAAGAATAGAATTCTAAAATAATTACCACCTGATCAATGATAAAGGTAAATGAAGATAATTTCTAATTGAAATGATACTATTTTCCTAGTATGGCTAAAAATTTAACTTAATATAGGCAAAGAATATGGGATCAATAAATATCAATAATGTTAACAAATGGTTTGGAAATAATCATGTATTAAAAAACATTGACTTGGAGATCAAAGATGGTGGATTCGTCATTTTTGTTGGACCTTCAGGATGTGGCAAATCGACTCTACTTCGTGTTATTGCTGGACTTGAAGATATAACCGATGGCGAAATTCTAATCGATGGAGTTGATGTTAGTCATTATCCCCCAGCAGAAAGAAGGCTCTCCATGGTTTTCCAATCTTATGCCCTCTACCCTCATATGTCAGTAAAAGAGAATATCGCCTTTGGACTTAAAATTGCTAAAACGCCTAAAGATATCATAGAAGAAAAAGTAAATAAGGTTTCAAAAATACTCAAACTTTCTGAGTATTTGAAGAGAAAGCCCAAAGACCTTTCCGGGGGGCAAAGACAACGTGTTGCAATTGGCCGAGCTATCGTCCGGGAGCCTAAAGGTTTCCTTTTCGATGAGCCTTTGTCAAATCTTGATGCTGCTCTTAGAGTTGAAATGCGTCTAGAGATTGCTAAACTCCACTCAACACTAGGAGCCACAATGATCTATGTAACCCATGACCAAGTGGAAGCGATGACTCTTGCTGATAAAATCGTGATTATCAAAGATGGTGCCGTGGAGCAAGTTGGAAAGCCCCATGCCCTTTATCAAAAACCGGCGAATCTCTTTGTCGCTCAATTTATTGGTAGTCCCAAAATGAATATTCTACCCTGTAAAGTGTCACAAAGAAATTTTTCTGTTCTAGGATGGAAAAGTTCATCCATCAAACAAAAAATCATCAACTCAGATATCAATAAATTGGGTATCCGCCCAGAACATATTCAAGTCAATAAAAATAGAGATAAGGGTCATTGTAGTGGAATTGTAGAGGTAGCAGAATATCTAGGTGCGGATACATTTCTTTATGTTACCGTACCTGAGGTGGGAATGATTATAGTCAGAACTAAGGGAACTGATCCAGATTACCGAGGTAAAAAAATCAACTTGGAATTTGATACCAAAAATATTCATTTCTTTGACTCTGAAGGATTAAGAGCAACTGAAAACTAATGACTAAACAATAATCCTTTAACAAGGAGAATAAGAAAATTTTAAGTAATACCCTACTTTTTTTTTTGGCAGTTAGAGCAAATGCCTTCAATTTCTAAGGCTACTGTAGTGTTTACATAATTGTTTTCATGAATTATTTGATTAACCGCGTCAGTTATCTGTAAACTACAGCATTCTATCAATTGCTGACATTTTTGGCAGATCAAAAAATAACATTCTCGATGAAGATCGGGATGAGTACAGTAAGTATAAGCCCCAGAGCTATTAAGTCGATGAACAACTCCTACTGCCACTAGATAATCTAAACAACGATATACACTGGGAGGTTTGGTTACTTTTTTATAAGCCGGTTTCTTAAGTTCCTCTAAAATATCATAGGGTTTGATCGGTTCTCCGTTTTTAAATATAATCTCAAATACAGCACGACGAAGAGAGGTAAAACGAATATTTTTTAATTGACATAACCTTTTCACCTCTTTCATGTATTGATTTACTGTCCATCTTTGATTAGAAATCCTATGTCTAGGTAAATTCTTACTAAGTTTAGAATAATTTTTTATCATTAGTTAAATTTTATAATACCCATTTATTCACATACACAGGAAGTAGCCTTTAAGCTCACTGGAAACTCTGGCCCCAAATTTTGTCGCAATAACTGATATTCTGCCTCATCTGTGGTAAGTCCCCAATTGGCCTTGATCTGTGCCCAATAGAGTAAATAGCTTTTGTGAAATGTAGTATCATGTGGCATCCAATGAACAGGATCACTAGCTCCTTTCTGACGATTAAGATTTACTTCTACAGCGATCAGATGATTCGGATCTGCTAAGAAATTAAAGAAACGCACTCTCTGATCTTGATCCCAAAAACAAGCTCCAGAAATCCAGGCTTCTTTAGTTGGCACTAAATGATCGATGTCAAGTTCATCGGGATCTGTGAAAGTTAATCCCGAATAAAGACTAATCCACTTGGGGTCTTTGAATATTTTTTTATTATTGGAGAGAATGAAATCTTGAGAACCTATATTTTCTTCAACTAAAACTTCCCATCGAGTATCTTCACCATCACCATCTTCGTCAATCCAATCGCCAAAATGTTCTCCGCGATCGTAAGCAGATGCCACTGGATTTGGACAAATATATGAATTAGGCTTTATTAGAGGATCAATATCAAAACAACCGTATTGCAGAATTATGAATATAAAATAGACTCTGGGGAAAATATAAAAATTTAATTTTGCTATATTTTGATTATTCAAAAAAAAGAAATAACCATAAATCCTAACACTACTCCATCACTATTTTTCAATTTTTACTGGAGTTTTTAAGTTCTGCTTACCAAATTCTTCTGGAGTAAATCCATCCCGAGTAGAGGTTTCATACACTACAAATACAATAAATATTAAGAACACAACAATTGATGAGAAAAAGACCGCAACATTGAGAACTCCCTTATCCCATCTAAGTCCCATGAAAAACATGATCACAAAGGAAGCTTTGATTATAGCTATAGTCATAGCAAAAACGATATTTCCCCAACCTAAATCGATATACTTGGCAGTATAAACGGTAACTACAGTCATCACTACCAATACCAATAAAGTCATAACATAATATTTTACTGGAACAATGAAATGTCCATCATTTGTACCATGGTGACTCATATTTCCTCCTTAATCGATCATGAAAAATATATTATACTAAGTACAATAATGGAAATAAAAATATCCAGATTAAATCCACTAAGTGCCAATATAGCCCCACCATTTCTAGAGGAGTAAAATACTCCGAATGCAATTCCCAACGATAAGCCTTGATATACATCCAAATCAAGAGACCGATACCTACCAAAACATGAATTCCATGAAGACCGGTTAAAACAAAATAGATCCCAAAAAAAACATTGAGAAGATTAGCACCAAAAATATTATTGTTAACCTCTTCGGTTATTGAAGCTGTAAAAAAATATGAAGTAAGATAGCCATCATGAATCTTATGGCTATATTCTACCGCTTTGATTCCCATAAAGAATAGCCCACAACTAATCGTGATAGCTAAGAAGATCAAAGTCATCTTTCGATTATTGGTTTGAGCTGATCTAACTGACATTACCATAGTGAAACTACTTACAATTAATATCAAGGTATTAAAGGCTCCCAATTTCCAATCAAGAAGTTGAGAGGCAAACTTATACATTTCCGGATAAAGGTTTCGGAAAACAGCATAGGATATAAATAAGATTGAAAAGAAAAGCACTTCCTGGGCCAAAAATGCCCAAGTACCTAATTTAGCGGCATCAAATTCTTGATGGGCATTATTAAAGTGATGACCAACCTTATGTTTGACAAAGGATGAGGGGATAGATGAACTCATAATGATTTTATTTATTTACTCCGACTGGGATAATCATAAGGATCACGGGTCACAACAGGGGTTTCATGAAAATTATGTTCATCTGGGGGGGATGTGGTTTCCCATTCTAAGGTGGTTCCTCCCCAAGGATTGTTGGGAGCACATTTTTCCGAAAAAAGAGAATTAATCAAGTTAATAAACATTATTAATATTCCCAAACTTACTATCCATGACCCGTAAGTCGAAAGTTGGTGTAAAAATTGAAACTCTTCCAAATAAGTATAATATCTTCGCGGCATGCCTTTAGAACCTAAGAAAAATTGAGGGAAAAAAGTTAGATTAAAACCAATAAAGAACAGAATAAAAGCTACTATCGCTAAAAACTCATTATACATCTTTCCAGTCATCTTCGGCCACCAATAATGAATACCACCAAAAAATGCCACTGCAGTACTCCCCATCATAACATAGTGAAAGTGGGCAACCACAAAATAGGTATCATGAAAATGGATATCCAAGGATATCGTACCTAAAACAATTCCGGTCACTCCTCCAACAATAAATAAGAAAATAAATCCCATCGCCCAGAGGAAGGGAGTTTTTAAGTCAATGCTACCTTTATAAAGAGTAGCTACCCAATTAAAAACCTTCACTGCAGAGGGGATAGCCACTAAAAAGGTAAGAAAAGAAAATAAAAAAGCAGCATATCTTGATTCAGCAGCAAAGATATGGTGCCCCCATACCAAGAAAGATACACCAGCTATTGCCAGACTTGAGTAAGCAATTACTTTATATCCAAAAATATGACGACGTGCAAAAGTGGTAACTAATTCGCTTACAATCCCCATAGCAGGAAGGATCATAATATATACCACTGGATGGGAATAAAACCAGAAAAAATGTTGAAAAAGAACCGGATCCCCACCTAATTCTGGATTAAAAATACCAACCCCTAAAAATTTCTCCAACATCATCAACGATAACGTAATACCAACCACAGGAGTAGCTAGCACTTGGATAATTGCAGTTGCATACAATGACCATACAAATAAAGGCATTTTCATCCAAGTCATCCCAGGTGCCCTGAGATAATGAATAGTGGCAAGAAAATTAACGCCAGTAAGTATAGATGAAAAACCCATGAGAAAAGCTCCAACTACCATACTCATAACAGCAGTATCGGTAGTAGTAGAATAAGGGGTATAAAAGGTCCATCCAGTGTCAACAGCACCTACAAAAATAGAGTATAGAGCTACCATGGCACCTAAAATAAAAAGATATAAACTTAAAAGATTTAATCTTGGAAACGCCACATCTTTAGCACCTAATTGAAGGGGGAGTAGAAAATTGCCCAGTGAAGCTGGAATCGATGGAACGATGAAAATAAATGTCATCACCACACCATGAACAGTAAAAAGTTGATTATATTGTTTAGCAGTAAAAAGTATTTTATCAGGGGAAAGCAACTCAAGACGTAACAATAAAGCAAAAACTCCTCCCAATAAGAATGAAGCCAGAATTGCCACCAAATACATAATTCCGATCTTCTTGTGATCAACAGTAACTACCCAGTTCATAACATTCTTCCAGATACCTGCTCCCTTTTTCGGAGTCAAATAACTTTCAACTAAATGATCGTGTGTTTTTACAAATGCCATGCTCGATTCTCCATTATATAAATTATAGCATAAATTACTTTACGGTCTTAATATATTCGATAAGCCCATCCAGTTCCTTTTCCGAAAGGTAAGCGAAAGATGGCATAACATTATTATAACCATTGACAATTTTGACTGCTGGTTGGGTAATGGACTCCCTTAAATAATTCTCCTCAACGACTATCTTTTCACCGCTTGCTAGTTCTCTTTCTATACCAAAAATATCTTTCCAGGTAGGTCCTAATCCAGCTTTTCCATCAAGGCTATGACAGGCATTACAGCCATAGGAGGAATAAAGCTTTTCTCCAAGCTCTACCGGTGGAATATTTTGAGATGCCTTAGCCTCTGTAACATATTGATCATATTCTTCTTGACCAACAACTTTCAAAGTCGTTAACATAGTCGAATGCTGATCTCCACAATATTCAGCGCATAAAACTGGATAAATACCCTTCTTTTCAGCTTTAAACCATAAAACTGTATAACGACCAGGAATAACATCACGTTTAGCGCGAAAATTGGGAAGATAAAAACTATGAATCACATCAATTGAATTCATCACTAACTTAATGTTCCTACCTTCAGGAACCACCAATTCTGAAGATTGCTGACCAGTGATTGGATCAAAAAATACCCAATTCCATTTTTGTCCGATTACCTTATACTCAATAACGTCTTCCGGAACAACTGTAAATCTAATATAATCACGAAATCCCCATGCAAAGACAATCATCACTAGAATAGTTGGAATAACAATCCAAATCACTTCCATACGATCATTATGGGTGATCTGCTTTTCTGCAATTTCATTGCCTTTTCTTCTTCGGTAGCGAATAGTAAAATATACTGCAATTCCAAAAACCGATACCAAAAGAAAAATAGAAAAATAATAAATTGAATTATAAAAAAAATCAAAATCACTTGCATAAGTCGAAGCAGCTTCAGGTAACCATAATGAGCCATTTTCCATTAAATTTTTTTGTTCCATCGGTTATTTTCCTAACTTTTTATAATTTTCTTACGATTAGCAAAAACAATAAATATTCCAATAATCGCTACCGTTATCAAGCCCCCCCCCTGCATTACTCTTCTAGCGACTAAAGCATATCCACGACTTTCTGCATCATACTGATAACAATACATCAAAAAATTTTCTATTGTTGAACGAGTTTTCTCATCCTTTGCCTCAATTATAGCTAATTGCAAATCAAAAGGGTTAAATTGAATGCCATAAAAATAACGGGATATTTTTCCTTTAGGGGTAATCACGTAAAAAGCTGCAGAATGAGCAAATTCTCCACTAGCTTCAATAAAATCAAAATAAAAACCCAATTGATCAGTGATACTCCTAATCTCTTCATCTTTACCGTAGAGAAAAGTCCATTCGGCTTGATTTTCTTCCCTAACTGTTTTTTCAGCATATATCTTTGTCATCTGAGCTGTAAGTTCAGCATCATCTTTAGAATCAAAACTGATGGTAACTGCATTATAATCCTTTCCTAGTATCATTTCAAGACGATTAAAAACATCCACTTGACCTTGCAAAACAAACTGACAAATAAGAGTACAAGAGTAATAAGCAAAACTTAATATCAGAGGCTTATCGCCTAAAAAATCTTTAAATAATACGGGATCCCCTTCTAAGTTATAGAAAGTTAAATCAGCATCTAAAACATTACCCACCTTTTCATCAATCTTCACCATCTCTAATTCATTTTTAACAAATTTCTGTGTAGCAGTCATATTGTCAGCCACGACTATAGTGTTATTTTTTTTAGAACTTACAGATGGGTTTCGTTGATCGTCATATGAAGAAATGAAAAGACATGTTAAGGATATTATTAACAAAAACTTTCTGAACATTTAACGATAATCCTTAATCACTTTATCCATGGCTTTTTGAATGGGAATACGATAAATGCCTTTATCGGCATCTATCACACCATATTCATTGAGAATACTATCCTCATATTTACGAGTTTCCTCCACCTCATAAGAAAGTCCCAAATGATTAATATTACTAATCATAGTATGATCTTTAGCGGTTTTGGCTAAATAAAAAACACTAACTATAATTATCCCTAAGGTAATAATAAACAACAAAAAAAATTTGATTACTTTCTTAGAGTTAGCTGAACTTTTATCGTAATCTACATATCCATGTTCCATAATTGACTCTTATATTTTAAGCATTTTCATAATGGATAGATTCTTGATAATAAGGGTCATTCGACGCTAGAATCGAATATTGACGAAAATTCTTTAGAAAATATCCAATAAACAATAACCCCATCCCCAAAAAGAGAGAAATATCTGAGACACTGGGGGCAAAATTAAGACGATCTACCACTGGCATCACTAACCAATACATATCTACTACATGCATGAATATCATCCATGTAACCATTGTCACATGGATGGGAAGAATACGTTTGGCATTACGAGACAAAAACAAAACCAAAGGTATAGCCACATGTCCCACAATGAGAAGAATAGCGACTGATTTCCAAGAACCATTAGTTCGATCCAAGTAAAAAAGAGTTTCTTCAGGAATATTAGCATACCAAATTAACATATATTGACTAAAGGCAACATAGGACCAAAGCACATTAAAAGTGAAGATAAGTTTGCCAAGGTCATGATAATGCTCAACTGTAATTATCTTTTTCAGATAGCCTAAGCCTTGAAGAACAACTGCAATGATTACTACAAGCGAAAGACTTGCTACTACCGATCCAGTAAAATAATATACCCCCCATATGGTAGAATACCAATGAGGGTTTAATGACATAAGAAAGTCAATAGAAAAAAAAGTAATTGTCAAAGCAAAGAGCAACATCACCAACGGGGAATAACGCTGTAGTTTTTTGGTTTTATCTGGGTCAGGATTGAAGTCTTGAAAAATGGATAACAAATAATAATAACGAGCAACAAAAAACATAAAAACAAAATATACCAATACTCTGATCCAAAAAAAGGTGAGGTTAAGGTAAGGAGCTTTTCCCTTAAGAATATAATCAGATTCAACAACATCAGTATGAGTCCATTCATAAAGTTCAAATACTCCATACAAAAAAGGAAGAGTAAGAACAATCATGAGTTCAACATTTTTCATCAATGTCTCTGGTATCCTTCTCACTACCACCGACCACCCTGCTTTTGTCAAAAATTGTAAAATTACGAAAAAAAAAGCACCAAAAACAATACTCATATAAAAAGCATAAGAAAAAAGATAGCTGTGGAAAAACCGTTTTAATACACCCCCATGATCTTTAGAATATTGTAAGTGTCCCCCTGAACTGAATTCAATAAAGAAGCTGATAAAAAGAAGAATAACTCCAGAAAATAATAATATCTTCATCCATTTTCTAGAAGACAATTCATTTAACTTAATATTTCCTACTTCCATAATCAAATATCTCCTTAGCTATTGAACTATTGCGATGAGTTAATTAAACTAGTACGTACTTTTGCTGGCACCTGATCAGCAGTAGCATTTCGAGAAACTTGAATCGCTCTTACATAGGCAACCACTGCCCATAAGTCATTAGCTTCAAGCTGTATCCCATAACCTGGCATATTTCGGATACCGTTTTTCACATTAAAAAAAATTTGTCCATCAGGCATCGCTACTAAATTCTCTGCCGCTAGGTCAGGAGGTGGAGGAATGCCCACTCCTCTTCTAACCACAATTGATTTACTGGTTCCCGCTCTATCATGACAAGCAGCACAGTAAATATTAAATCGCTCTTGTCCTCTCAAGAGAAGGTCACGATTAACATGCATTGGAATTCGATTTAGAAATTCGCCATTTCGGCTTTTTCCTGTATAAAACGACTGATCTTGATTAATAAATTTTCCCTGTGGCTTTCCGGCATTAACATCCCTTTCGTAACCAAAAGCTACAGTGCCCTCAGGAATGGAGCGAACGATATCCTGAGGCTTCTCTTTAGGTTGAAAATCCATATTGGGGTTCAAATGAACAGGTGGTTTATCGGAAATCTCACCACGACAGTTTATCAGTAAAACCATAACCAATAAAAGCCATAGAAAAAGACGACATAAACTCAGAGCTTTATATATTTGTAGCTTCATCATATTCATCTCCATGCTATCATCCAAAAACGGTTTCTACATCAAAGCCACCAATTGAAACTAAAAAGTCTTTAGTTTTTTCAACTTCAAATTGAGGATCGATAGCTTCAACACTGATAAAGAATCCATCACAAGTCACATCACTAAAACCAGAACTTTCAAACAATGGATGATACCACATAGGTAATTTATTCAGGGTCAACATTCCGATAACCGTGGAAAAAGCCGAAAATAGAATTGTCAACTCAAATGTTACCGGAATAAATGCCTCAGTACTGATAAAAGGTTTACCACTAATAATTAGAGGATACTCAATAGAAGATGCCCATGCCATCAAAGCAAACCCACCAATGCCACCGATGAGAGCAAATGTAAAAACAATCCAACCTAGATGCGAATCCCCAAGACCCATCGCCTTATCCATTCCATGAATTGGAAACGGACTATGAGCATCATAACTAACATAACCCTCTTTCCTTACCTTGCCAGCAGCGGACAACAACTGACTTGCACTTCTAAACCGGGCAACAAGCCCGAAAAGCTGTTCCTGTTTATTTTCCATAATTTAATGATGATGGGCCTGAGCCTCCGGCATGACTCCTTTTACCTCTGCTACAGCAATCATAGGTAGAAATTTCAAAAACAACAGGAATAAGGTAAAAAATAAACCAAAGGTTCCTATATACATACAAATATCCACCCAGGTAGGAATAAAGTAACCCCAGTTAGCTGGCAAAAAATCCCGATGTAAACTGGTTATAACAATAACAAATCTTTCAAACCACATTCCAATATTGACCAAAATGGAAACTATGAAAGTAACAATTAAATTTCGACGCATCTTGGCAAACCAAAACAGTTGTGGAACAAATACATTACAGCTAAACATAGTCCAATATGCCCAAGCATAGGGACCAAATGCCCGATTAACAAAGGCATATCTCTCATACTCATTCCCTGAATACCAAGCAATAAAGAATTCCAAAGAGTAAGCATAACCAACCATAGTCCCTGTTGCTAGAATAAATTTATTCATAGCCTCAATATGACCCAAAGTAACAAAATCTTTAAGCCCATAAACCTCACGAGCAATAAGCATTAAAGTGAGTACCATGGCAAAGCCAGAGAAAATAGCTCCAGCAACAAAGTATGGAGGAAAGATAGTAGTATGCCATCCAGGCAACTGCGATACTGCAAAGTCAAAACTAACAATTGAGTGTACTGATAATACTAATGGTGTTGAGATGCCTGCTAAAATAAGATAGGCTCGTTCATAGTTCTGCCAATGTCGATTAGCCCCTCTCCAACCAAGAGCAAAAAATCCATAAATTGTTTTAGAAATCTTGGCTTTAGCCTTATCTCTCATCAAGCCCAAGTCCGGAATAAGTCCCACATACCAAAACAGAAGAGAGGTCAAAAAATAAGTTGTAAAAGCAAAAAGATCCCATAGGAGGGGACTACGAAAATTTGGCCACATCGCCATTTGATTGGGTACTGGAAACATAAAATAAGCTAGCCAAGGCCTTCCTATATGAAGAGCTGGAAACTGAAGGGCACAAATCACCGCAAATAAAGTCATCGCTTCAGCAAAGCGATTAATTGAAGTTCTCCACTTTTGTCGACAGAGGAAAAGTACGGCCGAAATCAAAGTGCCAGCATGACCAATTCCCACCCACCAAACTAAATTAATGATGGCATAACCCCAAGCAACCGGATGATTAACTCCCCATACTCCTATCCCCTCATAAACTAGGAGACCTACAGTCAGCCCATACAGTCCTAAGATCGAAAGAGCTCCTACAAAAACTATAGACCACCAACTGGGGCTAGCTGTAATGGGCTTTCGGATAACTTCAGAAACTTGACTAAAGTCATGCCCTCCCTCAACTAAAACTGGACGAGGAATCGTATTTTCAAGATGAGAGGTCTTTTCCATATTTAACTACCTTTGATTTTATGATTGGGATTCGTGATAGACGCCAAGTAGGATGTTCGAGGCTTAATGTTGAGCTCAGCTAATAAATGGTAGTCGCGGTCTAATTTTTTCATAGCGCTAACCTTACTATCAGAATTTTTAATATCACCAAAGACAATACTTCCTGAAGGACAGGCCTGTTCACAAGCAGTAACAATTTCACCATCATGAATTTTTCTCCCCTCATTACGAGCCGTTATCCTCGCTTCATTAATCCTCTGAACACAATAGGTGCATTTTTCCATCACTCCCCTCATCCTGACTGTTACATCCGGATTAAATTGGAGTTGTAGTGTTTCTTTGGGCTCTCTAAACAATTCAAAAATATGAGAACTAACTTTCTTTTGCGAATGAGGAGATCTCTGATGATAGTCGAAATAATTAAAACGACGAACTTTTACTGGACAGTTATTAGAACAATAACGGGTTCCAATACAACGATTATAGACCATGTCATTGAGCCCTTCATTACTGTGAACCGTGGCTGCTACTGGACATACCTGCTCACAAGGAGCTTGTTCACACTGAAGACAGTTGATCGGATGATGAACCATACGTGGATTTTCCACATCCCCATCGAAATATCGATCCAGACGCATCCAGTGCATTTCTCGACCGGCTAGAACTTGCTCTTTACCAACTACTGGAATATTGTTCTCAGCTTGACAAGCAATGGTACAAGCATTACAGCCAGTACAAGTCGATAAATCGATAGCCATGCCCCATTGATATTCGCCAGCAAATTCCATCTCTTCAAAAACCGACATATTCTTAGAGTACATAGGGGGGCTTTGAGTATCTTTTGCCTTGTCATGATAACCTTTAAGGTGAGGAACCTCTACCTGATCTTTAGCAAAAGTAGGATTTTTTTTATAATTATCTATAGTTTCCTCACGGAAGATTGGACGACCATTTTGACTATTACTGCTCTCTTCACCTTCAAAATATTTATCCTCAATAGACCAATGGTCTTGAAGGGATGCGAGAAGATAGGTTTCCTCTGTTTTTACAATTGCAATATCTTTATTAAGATAATTGAAGTCTGTTGTTGTTCTTAACTTATTCGCATTAAAACCACTTTTGTTACCAATTTTACCAGTTGTTCGATGACCATATCCTAATTTCAAAGTAATAGTATCATTATCTTGCCCGGGAAGAATCCATACCGCACCATTAACCGAAAAACGACCTATGCTTAGATTTACTTTATCATAATTTTTTAAATTATTTTTCTTGGCTAAACTATTAGATATGATCACTGCGTTATCCCAGGTAAGCTTAGTGATTGGATCAGGCATCTCTTGAAGCCAAGCATTATTAATAAATGAACCATCATAAACCGAATAGTCCACATCAAATGAAATTTCAATAGATTTCCTTGATTTCTTCACTTTGTTAGAGTTACGAGAAATAAATCGATTTATATTATAAGGAGCCAAATTTCGTTGAAGATTAACATAGCGAACATCTTGAGTAACTCCATTGTGAAGTGCTTTCTTCCAGTTAAGTCCCTTATGGTTTTGTTTAACCAAATCTCGATCGTTAACTTCCTCTTCTAATAATAAGGAGAGAAATTCATGTTTTGATAGGGTATCAGAATATAAGGGATTGATCAAAGGTTGAACCAAGGAAAGATTTCCCTTGACTGAAACCAGGTCCGACCAAGACTCAAGATAATGTTTCTCTGGCACTACCCAATCGGACTTCTGCCCCGTTTCACATGGAGTTTGTCCAAGATAAACTGTGTCAATTTTAGAAAAAAGTCCTTCAAAATTAAGATCAGCAGGAGCATTATAAACCGGATCACCCCCAAGTACGAAAAGGGTTTTAACTTTTTGAGACTCAATATCTTTAGATAAACTGTTTAGAGAAGACATTCCCCCTTTCCGAACAAATGGGAGACCAACTGATAAAAAGGGATGAGAATAATATGAGACTGGGGCTTTAATAATGTGATTAATATAGAAAACCAAACTGTGAACTAAAGGAGATTGATTAGGGCCTGCAATCAAAACAGCCCTTCCTCTACGTTCTTTACTAGGTCCATTTGAATGAGCAATAAGGTCATCAATAATTTCTGGAATATTTTGGTATGCAGGCTTATCTTTAAGATAACTGACTGATGCCAGAATTATCTCTTCAATCCAGGAAATCAAAAAACCATCAGCACGACTTACTCCTTTTTGATAAACTTGACGAAGGATTTCATAAAGAATTATCTCGATATCTGACCGTTTAACTTTAAATCGATGATCTGCCATCCCTCCCGTCATTGTATAGGAACTTTCAAATTGATAAAGACGGTTCATCCTACTATCTTCAGGACGACGACGTTTCATGAAATCACGACTATATTCTAAGTTGAGGGTATCACTGCCTAAGAAGTCAGAGTCAAGGGAAACAATAACATCCGCCTTAGAAAAATCTACCACCGGAAAAGCATATTCCCCTGAAATATCAACAATACCTTGATAAATATTGTCATTATTTATTAGAGAATACTTGTAAAGTTTAATTTGAGGAAAACGATCTTTAATTCTTTTTAATTGATCATAAAATGTGGGAGAAGGATTTGAGTCCACAAGTAACCCTACTCCCTCACCTTGACTAGAAGATAAATTAAGCTCAGCAATCCAAGATTTGAAATTGGGAAGAAATGAATCTCTTCCTTTATTCAAAATTTTTTGATAACGATCAGGATCGTAGAGATTAAGAATAGATGCTTGTTGCCAAGCATTGCTACTACCTTGGCTAATAGGATATAATGGATTACCCTCAACTTTAATCGGACGTCCGGCTAAACTCTCAACTAAAACCCCATTAACATCATCACCAATTGCCATAGAGGTAGCATAATAAATTGGTTTGCCCGGCACTAAGAACTCCGGACGTTTAACATAGGGATAAATTTTTTGTTGTGGCTTTCGAACATACCCACAGCTGGTAAGACCAGCTAAAGCCATTGAAGCTCCCATAGTTTTAAAAAAATCACGGCGAGTAATTTCAAAACGATCTGCATGATCTGAAGGGAATTCCCGCTTCAATTGTTCAGTGAACCCTTTATGATTGGCCTTATGAGCTAAACTTTTCCAGTATTTTTTCATCTATGAATTTGCTTCCATTCTTTTTTAAAAATTAAGTTTATCGATGACAAGTATTACAATCCTCCCTAGGAACAACACCCTTGGTTTTCATGATATCAATACCAATCTGCTCTCTCTCCTTGGGAGAATTGGCTTTCCAAGATAATTCTGTGATATTCTCCTGAGGACGAAGACGAGGAGCAGGATCACGATGACAGTCCAAACACCAAGACATGCTGAGAGGCTCTGCTTGAAAAACCTTAGTCATTTTATCGACTCGCCCATGACACTCAACACAAGAAACACCAGCTGTTATATGTCGACTATGGTCAAAGTAAGTATAATCAGGGAGCATGTGAACTTTAACCCATTCAATTGGTTTCCCACTATTAAAACTCGCTACAACTTTAGCGATATCTGGACTGTCTTCAGTAGCACCACTAGCACGTCTGACTAAGTTATGACAATTCATACAAATCTCAGTTGATGGAATAGCGGCAAAAGCAGCTTTTTCTACAGTCGTGTGACAGTAACGACAATCAATCGCCAAGTCCCCGGCATGAGTTTTATGGCTGAAGTTGATCGGTTGAGTCGGAGAATATCCCACTTCAATATTTTTCGGAGAGAACCAGTACCACACAACCCCCACTGTAATGACAACAAAAAAAGTACCTATTATATTAAATATTGGCAGTAATTGATTAAACCATTTGGGAAAAATATTCATACTATAAATAACAGTTTAAATTATAACTTATTTTTACAAAAATAATCAATATATTTCAAAAACAAACAATCTTTTTTAATAATAATTACCATTTCAAACATTTTTTATTAAATTTAAAAAATTTCTAAAATAAAAAAGCTATTTAAGACAAATAATGTCTTATTTCAGTCGTTCTGAAAAAAATTATTATTCATTTTATCATAAAAAAAAAAAATGTCAATACTTTTTTAAGAAAAAAATCTTTTTTACTAAAAAATCAAGGTTTAAACTGAAATAACTTACTAGAAGTTAAAACTTCTTTGAACTTCATTCCTAAATTCAAACAATAATTCAGATAGATTTATTAAAATAAAGTTTTAAAAAAGTAAAAGAGTAGAATAATTTGGATTTTATTTAGGATCTGGCCCTTTAATTATAACAATTTAGTATAATAACTATTATATGTTATACTTTTTTACTCATAGTTTACTTTTTTTATTCAAACTATGAATTTTTTGTCCATAAACTTTAATAAATTCTTACTGTCCAGTTAGAATTTTAAATTTGAAATTTAAGCTTTAATGTTAAAATAATATTTTATTATAAAATATTTATGGATAAAGATAATCACTCGCCAATTATCGGAATTGAAGAGATTAAAAAAATTATTCCTCATCGCTATCCGTTCTTATTAGTGGATCGGGTTTTAGAGATTAGGCATGATTTCATTCGAGCAATAAAAAATGTCTCTGTGAACGAGCCCTTCTTCCAAGGACATTTCCCCAATGAATCAATCATGCCAGGAGTTCTACAAATTGAGGCAATGGCCCAATTGGCTGCTATATTCAGATTGTCTTCACTAAAAGACCGTCAAAACCGTCAAATCTCGGTATATTTTCTTACTATCGATAAAGCTAAATTTCGGAAAAAAGTGATTCCAGGTGATACCCTTTCTTTAGAAATTCGCATTCTTAAAGACACCGGCAGTAAAATGATCTTTGCAGGAAAAACTACCGTTAATGGAGTAACAGCTTCAGAGGCAGAGATGATGGCAATGATCCAAGAAAATAAGTTATCGACTTCTAAATCAAAAAACAACTAACTACTAGGCAATGATCAGCCATTAGTCTCACCAATCATAGGGATAGGAATGAGTATGCTCAAAACCAAAATTACATTTAATGAGTGATTGAGTCTCTTGTTTCAAATACTCAAAGCGAGGAGAAATTAGCGTGGATTCCGATACTCTTCCCAGTTGAGAAAAACCCAAATAATCATAGCTCCGGTTAACCGAATTAAAAGGTAATTCGAGGTTAGCCCATTCATTATAATCCAAAAGCAATCTAAGTTCCCCACGATTATCGACAGGATTGATGTCAAAAGAATAGGGGTTATTTTGAATAATACCATCATCATTCCAGTCAATGTCACTTAGACTACCCAGTGGATTCTTCTCAGAAAGATTTTTTTCGTTTAGTAAAGGCATCTTGCCATATGAATAGTTGATAATAAAATTAGTCGAATTAATGTAATTTTTTAGAGGTCTAGAAGAAATACCATCTTTTTGTAAAAATCTCAATACATAGCGATTAAAAAAGTTATCTGGATCACTATTATCGATATCGGGAATACCCATAAACCCGTAACCATAGTTCATACTACTAAAATAATTGGGCTTATAATTAAAATCTTCAAAGCCCCCATGTCTTAGGCCTAAATTGTGTCCCAATTCATGAAAAAGAGTCGAAGCTGTAATATTAACTTTTACAGTTTCAGAAAAATTGTTATAAGTATCCAACCCTCCTTCTCTCAAACCTCCCATAACAATGATCATATCGTTTCCTGAAAGTTCTGCTACTCCTATAGTATTTTCTCCATCATACAGAGAATCAGCGAAGAGAGCATAATGAAAAATCCCAAAACGATTGATGGGCATATATCGATTCTTATAACTTACAAGCGTTCGACTATTACCTCGAACACTCTCTGCCAGAACAACATAGGTGGTATAAGGCACCTCATGGCTTTGCCCACTCATATTATATTCCGACCTACTAACAGACGAATGATAAAGATTCCCCACATCAAAATGAATAGCAAAATTGTTATCAGTAAAAACTTTCTTTATCTTATCTAAGGAACCCTTAGGAGGTCTTAATCCTTGTTTAATTTCTCCTCCAGCCATATAGTTAATATACACAAAAATATCCCTTTTCCCTACACGGGCACCCCAATCATAAAGAGGCATCCCAGCAAAAGTTGTTCCCGGGTGTTCATTGGCATCAGGAATGCCATCATTATCCCCATCAAAAGGATCCAAAATATCGTTATCTCCTCCAAAAGTAGGGATGCTGGAAGCAATCCAGTCCTCACTACTGTCACTATCGATTAAATCCTGAGAACGGGAAAAGGACAGGTAAGCACTACTTGGATAATTGACACAACCGGAAAAAGTTCCAGTAAGTGGAGATACCGATAAACTTCCTGAGTCATCTTGACAAAACCCAATATAATCAATCGTTTTTTTATTTGTGGCACCATCATAAACAATCTCATAAAATCCCTTATAGAGACCATCTTCTCGCTTAAGTCCGAAAACATTTATGACAATAACATTGGGAGATTGGTTGGCGGAAGCTGTTGTGAAACGAATGATGGCATAGGTCTGCGGTTTAATAATGTAATTAGGTAAAGAGCGGTAAGTATCTTTGGTAGAAGTACTTGTGCTAGCCCTGATCCCAAAATCTCCCAAACATATCCCTTCAGATCCAGAGATTTGGGAATTGTAAATCTC
Source organism: Spirochaetota bacterium (assembly GCA_965224715.1). GTDB lineage: Bacteria > Spirochaetota > UBA12135 > COTS27 > CAXSBA01. The sequence continues at coordinate 1,860,991 of OZ245054.1, forward strand.
AATCCAATCTGTAGTAACTTCTGAAATAAGTAGGTTAGTTGAAGACTCTCCTTTACTAGCATTACATACCAATTGACTATTATTATTACTATCAACAAATACGGAACATGAAATCAGACCACCCAAAATAGCAAATAGTAGTAAGTATCTCATTTTCAAATTAAAGGTTTTAAAATTTTATCCATCTTTTAATTTAATTGTTTAACTTAAATCAATATTATTATAACATATTGCCTTTCAACAAATCATAGAGCAAACTAGCTTCCAATATTTTTATATTCTCCTGTTAAGGCTTAATACCCCCCTCTTCATAGGCTCCCATGTCCGGGCGACCTACCCGACTATACCCGCGGGCATCGGTGGCGGTGAGATCATCGGCATCGTTCGGAGGACTCTCTTGTGTGGTCAAGCCGGGATCGCTATACCAATCGGCATTGTTTATACTGTAATAGAGATTGGCTTCCGGATAAGGATTCCCTGTTTCACTCTTCACCCCCCTCACATAGACTCCCTTATCCTTGGCCGGACTATTGTTGCCGATGGGGATGATATTAACCTCACCTCCATAGTTAGCTAAGAGACCTAGCCCAGGATTATCGTCAATAATCTCCTTATTATTAATCTTAATAGAATAGGTGTTAGTATCACTGCTACCCAAACGAATACCTATTGCATTGGTGGAAGAAGTAGTCCCTCCCTCAATAACGGAGTAATACAAATTCACAGTTTTTGTATCAGAAGTACTATCATTGTATAAAAAGATATTCCCTTTATCATTATCCCACAAAATCGTATTTATCAGAGTAAGTGATTGTCCGTCACTATTATGAGAAAAAATCCCACCTCCATTACCTGTACTACTTGAGAAGGTAACATTAATCAAAGTGGAAGAGGATATAAAATTATACATCCCACCTCCACTTTGATTGACCTCATTACCTGAGAAAGTTATATTGATCAAGGCGGGGGAAGAATAAGCATTAAATATCCCGCCTCCAAATTCAGCTGTATTGCCCGAGAAGGTAGCATTGATCAAAGTGGGGGAGGACAAATTGTTATACAGCCCACCTCCTAATTCAGTAGCTTCATTACCTGAGAAGCTTACACTGTTCAAGGTAGGGGAAGAAGAATAATTAAACATCCCGCCGCCATCTTGAGCCTCATTACCCGAGAAAGTAGTATTGATTAAAGCGGGGGAGGAGTTTTCACTATACACCCCACCTCCTAATTCAGTAGCTTCATTACCTGAGAAGCTTACACTGTTCAAGGTAGGGGAAGAAGATTCATTATACATCCCGCCGCCATCTTCAGTAGCTTCATTACCTGAGAAGGTAGTATTGATCAAGGCGGGGGAAGAATAAGCATTAAATATCCCGCCTCCAAATTCAGCTGTATTGCCCGAGAAGGTAGCATTGATCAAAGTGGAGGAGGAAGAATAATTAAACATCCCACCTCCATAATCACCTGTATTACCTAAAAAGTCAACATTGCTTAAGGTGGAGGAGGAAGAATAATTAAACATCCCGCCGCCATCTTGAGCCTCATTACCCGAGAAAGTAGTATTGATCAAAGCGGGGGAGGAGTTTTCACTATACACCCCACCTCCTAATTCAGTAGCTTCATTACCTGAGAAGCTTACACTGTTCAAGGTAGGGGAAGAAGATTCATTATACATCCCGCCGCCATCTTCAGTAGCTTCATTACCTGAGAAGGTAGTATTGATCAAAGTGGGGGAGGACAAATAGTTATGTATTCCGCCTCCAAAAGTTGAGATATTATCAGTAAAAGTAACGTCTCTCAAGGTGGGAGAAGAGGAGTCTCTATTATACATCCCACCTCCAAGAAAAGTTGAGATATTATCAGTAAAAGTAACGTCTCTCAAGGTGGGAGAAGAGGAGTCTCTATTATACATCCCACCTCCAAGAATTGAGACATTATCAGTGAAAGTAACGTCTCTCAAGGTGGGAGAGGAAGACCTATTAAACATCCCGCCGCCTTTAGAACTATCGTAAGAAAAACTTTGTTTAGTGATATTACCAGAAAAGATAACCTTAAATAAGCTTGGTGAAGATTCTTGATTGTACATCCCACCGCCATCACCCGCGATATTATTGATAAAATCAACTTCACTCATGAAAGGCGAAGAACCATCTTTATTATACATTCCACCTCCAAAACCTACAAGGCCTTCAGCTCTATTACCAGAAAATGTCACCTTGATCAAAGTAGGCGAGGAATTTTCATTATACATTCCACCTCCAAAATTATAGCTATAAAAGTAATTACAAGTATTATTAAGAAAGGTAACTTCAATCAAAGTAGGCGAGGAAGACTTATTATACATTCCGCCTCCTCGATTAACTTCCTCTCCTCTATTAGCCAAACCATTTTTGATCACAACCCCATAGAGAATAGCCTTATTATTGAGACCAAGTTCATTATGATAAAACAATCTTTTCTGCTCATTACCATCAAGGTGAGTTTCATCTACTCGATCATAGCTCCCAGCCATGAAACCACCCACCAAGGCTACATGATTTTTGAGGGCATAGCTTATGATGGGCTGATAGTGCCCTGAAGCTACCAATACCACATAGACCCTATTCTCGTTAGCATCACCGATCCCATCTATCACCGCCTGTATATCTCCACTGGCATTAGCCCAAGAACTCCCGTCACCGATACCATTTTTTTTTACATAACGAGGTACCACCGTCGCCCCTACAGTATAATTCGAGAAGATCAATTCACTCATATTATCATAGTTAGCAAGATCGGATGGAATGCTTCCATCATTAATGATACTCCCAAATGATTTAACCTCATCACCATAAAGATCTAGATCATTGGTCACTTGGGTACTTTTATCATAGGCTTGAGTTAAGCCACTATCTTTATACCATTCATACGTTCGTCCCATTGCAGAAGAAGTAGGATAATTCAATGCGGGGATCGCAGTCAAACTAGTAGCCAAGACAGTGTCTAAGAGATTAGCTCCCCGGTAAAACCTAACTCGATACTGCTTATTGGTCCACTGGGCATAGATTGTGGTTTGGGTGGTGATAGGTGTATCGAAGCTGAAAATATTGCCATCGGAAGGAGTATTATACCATCCCTTAAATCCATAGTGTTCCTGGGATGGATCTGACGGAGGGGAAGCCTTCTCGCCATAAAGGATATATTTGGTAGTAACGGGAGCGAGGGTTATGCTTCCTCCATTGGTTTTGATCGTTACTTTGTAGTAATTGGTTAAGCTTACTTTATAGTTAGTTATAGACATATCAATCGCGGTTACCGTATAGGTGTTATTCGTGGAGAAGTCCTGGGCTAATCCCGAAGCCGGAGAGATATTCGATCCACTATGGACAATATATGAATTTAAATTTGTAATCCCTTCTACATTGGTAACTGTCTTACTTATGTTTTGACTATTGGTGTTGATATCCATCACAATATATAACAATTTATTATAAATTTCAAAGTAAAATATCTCTTTACTTTCTTTCCGCTGTATCCGCAAATCAATGGTGTAAGTAGCCTTATCTCCATTCTGAGCTATGACTGTAAAAATATATTGACCATCATCAATGATAATCTTATTGTTATCGATATATTGGTTTTTCACCAATGTTAAATTAACGCCTTCATATTGAAGTGCAGCTCCTTCACCTACTTCCAAAATAAACTGGATATTATCATCAGCTCCCAAAAGCAAGACTATGGAAATCGAATTAAAAGGATCATTTAAGACATTACTCATATTACCATTATAGATTATGGTAAGAGAGTTATCGGTACTTTTGCTAATGTCTCCAAAGTCTGGAGTAATATCTTCCATATTACAAGAAATAAATATATTGATCAGCAACAAACAAATTACAAGATATATTATTTTATACATGTTACTTTTTAGGAATCTTTAACTTAACAGAGACAAGAAAATTATAAAAACTACCTTATTGTTTTTTAGATATATTATAACATGCTTTTTTAATTTTACTTAGACTACAGACCTTTATTCATAAATTTAAAATTATTTACTGTTCAGTTAGAATCTTAAATTTTATATAGTAAATGTATTATACTTTTTTGTAAGTTAGAGAAAATTGAAATAAACTATTTTACAAAAGATGACTTATTTTTCAACTTTACTACGGTAAATAACATAATCAAAGTTAAAGAGAGCTCTTTCTTGAGCAATTCCAACAGGAAACGAGAAATCAGGATTTTGACGTTCCATTCTTATCAGATAGAAAACCCATTTTTTTAAATGCACCCTACCACCTGGTCTGACTATGTATTTTTCATCGTTATCAATTCGAGTTAAAATTAGGCATGAAGAAACTACCGGAGAATTAGGATCTGATTCGATAATATCACCAGGCTTCACATAATATCTTATTCTGGTTTCAGGAAGGAGAATAGGATAGAATCCTCCTTGAACCACACGTAGTCGGATTTGATCATTTTTGTCCCACACTATAAGGGATCGGCTCCTATTCCCGATGGTCATTGTGGTTAAGAGAGATACCTGCTCTCCAATTTTAATCTTGAGATTATTCGGCCATTGATTTACTGGAGGTGAAAGAGTCATGTTGCCAGATTCAAGGAAGATCTGAGTTGAGTGTCTTTTCGTTTCTAGGGAGACCACCTTCCCTTCCAGTTTTTCAAAACGAGAACGGATAGAAATTTTTGTGATTTCTTCCTGGGACTGACAAGCTAAAAAGCCTAACCCCCCTATCATTATCAAGATATAAAACTTAATCATTTGAATCATAATCTAGCAATAATAATCAAATAGTCTATAAACTTACATAGTTTTAAATAGCTAAAAGGAATAATGATCCATATAGTCATAGAAATATCATTTCGCAAATTTATCTTAGCTTACTCAAGTTGCCTTCTAACAATGTAGTATAAAGTGAGTGGAGCACAAGAAATCCAGGCACTATCACTATCCAAAAAATTCTTCTTAAAAGTTTCAATCTAATCCTTGGTAACCCCAGAAATAGCTAAATCGTTTGCCCTCCTGAACATATTGACAAACATACATATTACTGGGTTCATCACAAGAATATCAAACTTCCAACTCCGTAGATAAGAATACCAAGCAATAGGATATCCAAAATGACAGAGTACTCTCAGCTCCTTGATTTCGATTGACACCTTTTTCTTGAAGCCCATCAGCACAGCCATTAGTCTCATAGTCATAAAGATGAATACCTAAAGAATTGTCCCCTAAAAACCAACGGAAAGCACTTCGGATATCTTTAAGGTAATCAACATTTTTTGTAACTCGGAATGCATGAAAGTTGAGCCAGTTGAGACTCATAATTTCTATAGGTTGTTGATCGTATTTTGAGGGATGATCATGTTCACGATAATACCAATCACTGTTGCCAATAGGCTGATAATAGTCATCCACTAACATCGCTTGTTTTAAGTATTTAGAAGTAGTGATACCCACTTCTAAATACTTTTCATCTCCAAGATATTCATAAGCCCGAATTAAGGCTAGAGGTAGGAGAGCATTATCGTAGCTCATCTTTTCCTCAAACCACTCCCAATCACTATGACGATTTTTTTTATAAGCATTCAAAAGACGATCTGCCATCTTACGAAGATAAGTCATCAAGTCAGTATCGTCTGAATTGGCCATAAGGTAATAACTTGATCCGATAATGGCATTCGCTATACCTCGAAGAGACCCTTTCATGGCGAAATGAGGAAGATGTCGTCTCATTGAAGCATAAAGGTCTTCCCCAGTTTTCTTAGAATATTCGGAAGTGGGAAAGGCAATAAGATATCCAAGTGCCCAGAGAGTACGTCCATAACAATCATCTGAGCCCACTTGATCTAAAAATCGACGATCAAAGCTCATGAAGTTACGGATCGTACCATCTTCATTAATCATATAGTCAATGAAAGCTAAATAAATATTCAATTTCTCTATAAAAAGAGGATCTTTCTTAATCCGATAAGCCATAGCCATTAAAATAATGGCTCGAGCATTATCATCGACACAGTATCCATCACTAAATCGAGGAACAGCATAACGAGCATGCTGAATGATACCTGTAGAATCTGTTAGCCTGTATACATGAGACAACTTCATAAGTGGCATCCAGGATAAATTATCTTTAAAAATTTCATCATCAGGTTGAGATAAGGTCTGCGTCTCCTTTTCTAAGGCATAGAAGAGCTTGAGATATTCTTCAGCCACCATATTCCATCCCATAGCTTTGCGTACCTCCTGACACTTCTTCCTCATCTTATTGAGGATATTTGGACTGTCAAATATTTCTTTCACCACCTGAGCCATTTCTTGAGATCCATGAAAAGGAAACAAGCGACCACACCCATATTGAGCTTTCTCTTCAGCATAACGATAGGGTGTAGAAATAAAAGGAATTCCGCTTCCGATAGCATAACTTAAAGTGCCGCTAGTGATTTGGTTAGGATCCTGATATGGGGTAACATAAAGATCAGCCGACATTACATAGTCGATAATCTGTTCTTCACTTAAAAAACTATTAATAAATAAAACATGTTTTTGTAAATGATTCTTCACAACTAAACTATTAAGATAGTTTCGATATTCCTCTCCATTCAACTTCACAACTTCAGGATGGGTTTTCCCAATAATAAGATACTGGGTATCGGGAAAAGACTTAACAATATCTTTCATCGCTATGATAGCAGTCTCTAATCCTTTATTTCTACTGAGAAGGCCGAAGGTTACCAGAAGTCGTCTAGAAGATTTCTTACTTTGTTCAACCTGGCGTCTTTGAGATAGTGGGCCATTTATTGTTGACTTATTAAAGTGGGGTACCCCATGGGGAATATAAGTAATTTTATCCGGATCCACCCCATAAATTTTTTTGAGATAACCAATTCCAAACTCACTCATAACCACCACCTTTAAAGAATGTTTGGCTAATTCACTGATAATGAGCCGTTGTTGTTTACTGGGATTTTGTAAGATAGTATGAAAAACCACTACCATTCTTACTTGTACTCTATTTATAAACGAGAGGATATAATGACCGTTTTCACCTCCATAAATTCCGAACTCATGTTCCACTACGCAGATGCGGGGTTTATTGATATTAATATAGTCAGCAGCCTGAAGATACTCCTGTTGATCATTTTTGTTGATCCTATAAACTACTTCCCGACCGTATTCTAAATCTTTTTTCCCCTCATCTACCATAGCTAGAACCCCTACTTCTTCTTTTTTACTAGACTTGGAAGATTTAGTTGACTTGGTCAGTTTGCTTTTGGAGGTTAACCTATTAGTCAGGGAACGGATAAAATTCTGTGAAAAAATCGCAATTCCACAGGCTTTAGGAGGATATGTGCTGATTACATAAATCATTGAATAAAACTCCCTTTATAAAAAATCATTATTATTTATCAAAATAAATCAATAGCCATCATACTTAATGATATAATATAATAATAAAAAAATTTATTCACTTTTTTGTACAAGCTATAATCTTAATTTTACTATAATTTTAGTCTAGTTATTTATATCATTACATATAGAAGCACAACAAATCATTATGAATTCGAAAACTACTTTAAATACTTATCCCATACATATAAACCGCATACCTCTTGACCTTGGCCCTGATCCTCGGATGGTAACAACTCGATACTTTAATAATGGCGAAAAAAGAAGTCGAGAATTAATAAGGAGACTCTTACAATTAGACCAAGAAGTAATTCAAAAAAAATTCAATAGAATCAAAGAAAAATTTGAAAATCGCCATCGCTATTACATTACCTCCCTCAAAAACAATTATAAAAACATACAACATATAGTCAAAGAGGAAGCCAATAACTTGGGCTTAGCTATTCCTCTTCCAGATGAGACTCAATCTCTCATCGGAAGCTACTTTACCATGGAATATTCTGTCGCAGCCGTCGCTCTCTTTAATCCCTCCATTGTCCCCGCACCAAATATCAAAACCGATGATACTAACCGTCTGGATTTTGTTCTCAGTCTTAGGGCTACCGGAGAAGGTCACATCTCATCAATTGTCTTTCGTACCGGCCACTATTTAGCTGATAAGGACAAAGTCTATATAGATGAGCCCCGTTTTCCTATCAAAAATCCCAACATACAACGACTCTTTAATTATGATAAGAACATCTTTAGTCAAAAACTCAAAGATATGGGAATTAAGGATTATTTTCGCAAAAGTTTTATCGAATGTATCGAAAACAATATTTTCTCTTATCAAGATTTTCAAATCGCTTTGAGAAGATTTGAGAAAAAAATAGACCATCTTGATGAACGAGATGAAAAATTTTGGTTTAACAAGATCAAATGGTTAGCGGAGTCTCATTTGGAATTACTCTTCCAAGATACCAATAAAATTTCGCAAAAAGTCATCTTCCCTCTTTCCGAGCATGAACGAAACGGAATTGAAGATGCTCGTTTTGTTCAGTTTTTCGATAAAGGTCAATCCACTTATTATGGCACTTATACTGCTTATGATGGACGAGTTATCATGACTAAGTTGATTCGTACCAATGATTTCCAAAAATTTGAAATTCGTCCCCTTCAAGGAAAGAAAAACTATCAGAAAAATTTCGCTCTCTTCCCTCGCAAAATTAATGGAAAATATACCATGCTGTCACGTATCGATGGATACAATCATTACCTCATGTACTCTGACGATGCCTATCAATGGGATAACGCTTTGAAGATTGAAGTAAAAAAGAATCTCTGGGAATTGGTTCAAGTAGGAAACTGTGGTTCTCCCTTGGAAACTCCAGAAGGTTGGTTGGTGATCAGTCACGGAGTGGGGGCTATGAGAGAGTACGGGTTAGGAATGATGCTTCTGGATTTAGATGACCCTTCCCGAGTCATTGCCAACCTCCCCTACCCATTGATGCTACCCCAAGAAGATGAGCGGGAAGGCTATGTCCCCAACGTTCTCTATTCCTGTGGATCTCTCATCTACAAAAACAAACTTCTTCTCCCCTATGCCTGCTCTGATATTCGAATTCATTTCGCCACCCTTTCTACCAAAGACATTCTTAATGAATTAAAGCAACATCGACTTTAATGCACTATCCTAATTTGATTCTAGCATCCTCTTCTCCTAAACGAAAGGAGATACTTGCCTCCCTAGGCCTTAGATTTAAAATCTGCAATCCCAAAGTTAAAGAGATCACCTCTGCCCCTACTCCCATCCAACTGGTAAAATCCAATGCCCTCTTTAAAGTTAAAGCTGTCATTCACACTCATCCTCAAAGTTTTATTATTGGAGCCGACACTATCGTGAGCAGTGGTAAAAAAATTTTCCTCAAACCTAGGCATTGGAAAGAAGGACTATCCATGCTCCGGTCTTACCGTAACAAACCAAGTTATGTTTACACCGGACTAACGGTTTATAGTCCAGGAGGTCAGATCTTGACCCGAACTCAGAAAAGTCGTTTTTATTTAACCTCAATGCCAGTATCACGGCAAGAAAAAATTTTTCGTATGATCTATTCCCCTAAACAGTCGGGAGGATTCAGTGTGGAAGGATTAGGCTCTATTATCCTGGATAAAATTTATGGCTCATATTATAATATTCTAGGTTTACCGGTTTATCTTCTTGACTCCATGTTTCAGGAACTCAGCCATGACCTTCTCCAGTTCAAGAAAAAAAATTGACAGATTATCCTCCCATATCCATCAAATTAAGCGGATTCACTATTCTAAGAAACATTGTCAAATACGATTATCCGGTCAAAGAATCCATTCATTCCATCCTACCCCTGGTCGATGAGCTGATCATTGCCTTAGGGAAAAGTGATGATGGAACTGAAGAAATGCTTAATCATTTAGATACTCCTTTTAAAAACAAAATCAAAATCCATCCTTATGAATGGGATGATACTTTGGTGAAAGGTGGAGAGGTTTTATCCCAAGCTACCAATTTTGCTCTTTCAAAAATTTCTGGCAACTGGGGATTTTATCTCCAAGCCGATGAAGTTATTCATGAACAGGAATACTCAACTATTCAACAAGACATTGAAATAGCAAACCAAAAAGGCTATCAGGCAGTTAGTTTTCGCTATTTTCATTTTAAGGGAGACTACCAAAGTGTCAATCCGTGGGCCTATCCACGAGAGATTCGGGTGATCAAAAATCATGAGCAAATCCGTTCAGTAGGTGATGCCTGCACTTTCCACGTAGCTGATCGTCCCTGTCATCCTCTGACTTATAAAAGCAATTGCCACATTTACCACTATGGATGGGTCAAACACCCGGCTACCATGATCAAGAAAAGTCAATATTTTGAATCCCTATACCATGGCAAGCACTGGGCAAATGAAAAATATAATAATATGATGGAAAATGAGATTTTCGATGAAGTGAAAATTTGCCGAATTTTCAACCATTCTCACCCAAAGGTTATGAATGAGAGAGTAGAAAACTTTCCTCCCATTCCTCGTAAAAAAAGTCGATGGCTATACCCTGAATTGTATAAAAAATTTCTTAAATATGGTTGGGTTTGAAAAGTTATATCATTATTATGAAATAAGACATTAACCCCCTCATAAGCGATTAAAAAATTAGGAGGCATTATGAAAGCAATCATTTCCCCAGCTAAAAGTTTGGACTTAGAAACCCCATACCCTGATCTCACAATGGAAAAACCTATTATGGAAAAACATGCAGAACAGTTAGTTGCTATACTGAAAAAGTTCTCGCCGGTTCAAATTCAAGAGCTAATGTCAGTGAGTCCGAAGTTGGCCGAACTCAGCTATATACGATTTAATCAATGGAGACGATCGAGGGCTAAACCGGAAAACGATCTTAGACCAGCCATATATATGTTTCAAGGAGATGTCTATCAGGGGATTGATCCTCATAACCTTACCTCCACTCAAGTTAAGAAAATGAATAAATTCACCTATATCTTATCCGGGCTTTACGGTATATTAAAGCCCCTAACCCTCATCCGTCCTTATCGTTTGGAAATGGGGACATCGCTCCCCAATCCCCTTGGAAATAATCTCTACCAATTTTGGAGAAATAATATCGCTGAAGTACTGAATAAAGATTTAGCCAAAGAGAAGAACCCCCTCTTAATTAACTTAGCCTCAGAGGAATATTATAAAGCGATTAAATTCTATCTTGATCCAACTATCTCAATCATTCACCCGATTTTTCTTGATCGGGTAAAGGGAACTTATAAAATCGTAAGTTTTTATGCCAAGAAGGCTCGGGGTCTTATGATAAGATATATGATAAAAAATCCTTTGAACCGAGAACATCTTGAAAAGTTTGATCTTGGAAGTTATTCCTTCAGTGAAAAGGAAACCAGAAAATGGAATCAAAAAAAATTTCCCAGTTCCAAGAAGGAATCTACTCTGGTTTTTCTCAGAGAACACTCATCAGCACTATCTTAATAAAAATCAGTAACATCACGAGGGTCAATCGGTTTTCCGTTTTTCCAGATCTCAAAGTGTAGGTGATAACCAGTAGACCTTCCGGTTTTTCCAACCAAACCGATTGGATGTTGACTGGAGATCTTCATCCCAGATTTGACTAAAGCTCGTGAGAGGTGTGCATAGCGAGAAATATATCCCCTACTGTGAGCAATCACAACCATAACCCCAAACCCCGCTGCCTCACCAACAAAAGTAACTCGCCCTCCCTTGGCTGAATATACTGTTTCCCCCGGTTTTCCTCGTATATCCGTACCATAATGAAATCGCCTCTTCTTAGTAATCGGATGGATCCGGAGACCAAAAAGAGAGGTTATATAAACCTGCTTCATAGGTTTAAAAAACTCTGAACCTAGTTTTCCTAAACGTACTTCTAAATTATAAAGAACCCCAGGTAAATAAATATTGCTAGAACTATAGAAGTCAGGGTTAAAGAAAAGGATACTCTGTTCAGACACGTTATAACTTGATCTCAAATCCTCTAAACTTTGACCTTCACTTCGATTCACCATAATTCCATCTTGAAATGGAACCTTCACTTGATAATTCTCTGGGATAACATGAACTTTTGGCACTTCGTTGAAAGAAACAATAGTATCGATATTGAGGTTGAACCGTTTGGCGATACTCCAAAAGCTATCTCCAGACTGGACAATATAACGGCGGGATATCAGAGGTATGGTATAGGCAAAGGTTCTGCCTGCAAAATTCCGATAATGATCCCATTGGGTGAACCAATAATATAAAGTAGATTTTGGAGTTTGGGCATAGAGAAAACCTAAAAATAAAAAAAAAATTAAAAAAGAGAAAAGCAAGATATAAGATTTTTTACTAGGTTGAAACGGCATAAAAAAACGCGCTCGAGAAGACTCGAACTTCCGACCTCCAGGACCGCAACCTGATGCTCTAATCCAACTGAGCTACGAGCGCATCTGTGAAAATTATATCATGAACGCAAGGACCTATAAGCAAATAATCCTAAGTTAAATCTCTTTCCTTCATCCCAACAAATATATAGTTAATATCAACAAAAACATTATATGAAAAGATATTGCTTCCAATAAAATAAATTCTGGAGCTATATACAACTGATGCGATTTACAGACTATATGGAATAACTTTGGAGAAAGTTATATATTGTATCACGGAAAATGAAGTTTTCTTGATTTAGGTTTTATTTCTGTGAACGTCTACACAGATGATACCCTGAATATTTAATTTTCCCGTTTTCAATAATGCCTTTGAATTGCCTACGTTAAAACAAAAACAGTCAAAATTAACCTTGTCAAACAGAATTTATAATAATCAGAAAAAAGTTATAACTCGGCGAAAATCCCCTTGACATATCACGAACTATATGTTATAATAATATATTATAACGCAAATATACGGAGGTTAAAACCATGAAAAAACAAAAAACACAACCAACTAAAAAAACGAAGTTGATCGCTCCTTCAAGTAAAATTACCCCCCCCCCCCCCCCATCTTATCTAAATAAAAACTCATACCCCAAACATCTTTCTCTTCTCAAACAATTCACTCTCATCCTATTCACAACAATCTTGTTGGGAGGCTGTGATTCTTCATCCGATCCCAAAACCATCACCGCCGCCTATCCGTCCATCGAGGCCAACGTTTACACCTCCATCGCCGAGGTTACCCCCACGCCAAGCGACACGAGTTGGAGGGGAACCTGGGCGGCGGCCAACCTGCCGGACGGCCTGAAAATCGCCGCGGACACCGGTGCCATCAGCGGTACACCAACGGCGATGAGCGACAAAACAGACTACACCATCACCCTGACAGGCACCGGTGACTCCGAAGGCGTTGACGGCAGCGCAGCGGTGAGCATCACCATCATGTCTTACACCCCCCTCTCTCTAACCGCAGCCCAGGTAAAAATAACTGACGGTACCAAGTCAGACGGAACAAAGAAATTCCCCAGTCATGCTATGGTTTTTGACATAGCGACAACCGACACGGTCAAGACAACTGTACCCGTGGAATTTCTGCTGGTTAAAAAAGGACTTTCCGCACCGGCGACCCTGGAGGAGTTCAGAAGAACGGCAACCATAACCATGACGTCTCCAGTGAAGGATTCCGAATTGGTTATGGCCTTCAAAAGCGCTCTTTTGCCCTCAGAAAAAACATCCCTGTATCTGGCCCACGATTCGCAGGGAAACTATCCGCTGGACGAAGGAACGGAGTACACCCTGTATGCCGCCCAGCCGGAAAGCAGTGACACCACCCCCAAAACTTTGGGAGATTTTACAACAGGTACGCACCTTGCCGCCGCGTCTTACACGGGAACCGGTTTTGCCGAAGATATATCCACTATGGAAACAACCGGAAACCTGTACATGGCAAAAACACAGTTCATTATACTGCATTTCCTTAAAGAGGAAGATTTGCCAGATGCCTGGACTGTCGCGGGACCTCCTTCAGGGAATACTATAGTTATCAATGGCAGCAAAGTATTTTCGAATGCTGATTTCTCGTTTTTCGCAAGAATTCTGACACCTAAACCGGGAAGTCTATCCGTTGGGATAGTGCCGGAAAATGATTTCTTCTCCAGTTTGACCGAGGTTTCATTGCATTTAACCTCTGGCTTTGATTTTGCCGGATCATTACTTTTTAAGCTGATCGACTGAACCGTGAAGATTTAATTGAGTCACTGGTTTTATTCCAGCGCGATATAGGCAAGGGGCCGCAAATATCGGCTGACTAAAACCAGAATCCAGTGTTCCGTAATTGACATATCGTAATTGTTGTATTAGGATAGAAACGAGGAGTTTGTAAAATGAATCCATGAAAGACACGAAAAAAAGAAGGTAAGCACAGAAAACACGGAAAGCATGGAAATTGAGTTTGTATTTAAAATGAAATCAGTTGAAAGTTGGGAGTAAGTATTTAATGCACTGATCTACCGTGATTTTCGTGCTTATTGTAAAAAAATCTAAAAAATATTCGAGAAATTCTTGACATATCATGGTTAGTGTGTTATGATAATATATCATTATGCAAATTACGGAGGTTAAAACCATGAAAAAAATAAAAAGAAAACAAAAACTACAGCCAACTAAAAAAACGGATTTGATCACTCCTTCAAGTAAAATTACCCCCCCCCCCCCCCCATCTTATCTAAATAAAAACTCATACCTCAAACATCTTTCTCTTCTCAAACAATTCACTCTCATCCTATTCACGGCAATCTCAATTGCTGCTTGTAACGTTACCGGAAACAACGAAGCAAAAGTAAGCAGTCAGGCCGAAATCACAGAACTGACAGTAACAATCAATAACACTGACTATCCCGTTACCTTTGACGCGGACAAAGTAGCAACTCTTACCATTCCCTATGGAAGCACCCTGCCAACGGAGATAACAGTTAAAAGTGCAGCTATTTCCGCCAGGGCAAGAGGCATAGCAGCAGGCGACACCCTCAAAATATCTTCAGGAAAGGCAGACATCACAATTACCGCAGAAGACGGTTCCATCACTGTTTATACACTCAATGTTGAGATAGAAGCTCCTCTTTTTGCCACCGTCCAAGCCCGCTCAGAGATAATATACCATTCTGAAGATGCGTTGAAGCCGGATAACTACCGAACCCATATCCTTCCCTTTACCATCAAGGCCGGCTCTACAGAGGCAGAGGGCGAATACCACCTGGCAGTCCGTAAGTCAGGAAGTCCTGTCCCCACGGCAACTGATATTCGGGACTCATCCGCTGTCATTCTGCGTTCTCTTACCGTCGACTTAATCAATGTCTTTCTCAGCTTCCACATGGACACAGATCTTTTTGACAGTACTACAGCATGGACAGATAATTCTGATGCCTCCATTCTCACCTATGACATGGTGGATGCTGCATTACTGCAGCCCGAGACCGAGTACAAGCTCTACGCCGTAGCGGCGAGCGGCAACGACACGGTCTACACCCTGCTCACCCACAGCACCGATGCGGAACCGAAGCTTTCGCTGGTGACAAATATTAACAGTGACTATGATATGTTTTACAGTTCACCGATAGAGCATACCTATACAGTCCGCAAGGGTGAGCCTTTTCTTCTTTTGGTGGGAATTGTTAATGTTATAAGCTCCTGTTACTTTCAAAGATAGCCACTTTGAGTCCCAACAAGGTGTTCTACTTACTTTAACTACTATTCTTCCATCAGAAATGGCTATTCCAGCAATAGCGTCTGAGGATAGTTCATTATTTTTTGCAGCAAAGATTGAGAATAATATCGGGAAATATGTGATGATTAGCAAGAACACCCATGCCAATACAGCAAGTGCCACAGGTGGAGCGAGTTTTTCGATTCATTTTACCCATTCAAAAGGTGAGTATTTATTCATCTGGGAATGATTATATAAAGCTATGCTACAGAAGGGCGCAGTCCTATGATAGATGAATGCAAAGATAAGATCTGAGTCTCCTAAAACATGCCTGAACTACCACGTCGAAAAGGCGTGGCTTTTGGGCATTAAACAATTTATTCTTTGGAAATGAACTTAGATGCTATTTTCCAATCGTGTATTTCTTCATCCGTCATATAATAGACATCTTCAAATGGTGCAGCTTTCAACGTATAAAAATAGAATTTTGGTCCAATATCTTTTCCTAGCATTGATGTGAAATAGTCCAATTGAGGTCGATGAGCCGGATGTTTCTCAGGAACATCTATGGCAGGGAACTCGTCTTCTCCCACATTCACACAACACCAGGAATGTACTCCTATCATGGCACCCTGTTCAACAATTCTTTCATTCCCAGCACAGAATAAATCCACTCCTCCCGAAGCAATCTTACTGTCGGAGAGAACTTTAGTTGTAAAACCATGTTTTCTGATCAATCGCCCCGTATGCATGTTTATCATATCATTGAGAGAACCCTTTATCTGTCTCATTACTATGGTTTTAACCTGCGGATGATTTTCAGCCAAATTCCTTATTTGAGCATATGTAACTGTTCCTAATTCACCCGACAACCAGGCCTCATCATCTTTAATTTCAAGAACGCTGTTTCCCGCCGTCATTAATGTCTCATTTACTCTGATATTGAATTTCTTATTGTCGCGACCATCCTGAAATACCCAGTTTCCATCAAATTCAACATCAATTTCATCTTCAAAACCGTGAACTTGAACTCTGACTTCAGACAATGCAACAACAGGCGATTGCGATAGTCCATTGAGCCATGCGTTGCCATCATAGAATTTGCCCGAGGCTTCAAAAACAGCGCCTTCATGTATGTATTCTTGTTCGGGTGTAGTAAAGAGAACTGTCTCAAAGCCATTGTTTATGCGATATACAATGACAAAAAGCACCTTTCCATCGTTAATTGGAATAGCTATAGCTGTGTGAATAGGATAGCTTTCATCGTCAACAAGCATTTCAGATAATTCAATTGTTTCCATTGCTGCATTGACATAATCGTCAATCTCAGACTCTAACAGAGATTCATCTTCTTGAAAATCCTTCCAACATTGATCGTTATACCAAATTCCTTCTTTATTTTGACACCTTTCATAAGAATCTACAGATTTGTAAGTAAATCTTGTGTCAGTACTGGCACATGCCCCTTTCAAGAGGATTACGATTGCCGTAAATAAAATAACACCTAATTTCATACATATATTATACTTGTAATTATTTTATTTGTCAACCTACTCAATCGCGTCATAAATGACTTGCGTATCTAAGTTTCGTTTCAGGACTAGGTATGGCTATCTCTTGAATCAGGAACAATACATTTTAATAATATATTAGTGCAGTTTGTCAAAGAAAACATGGAGAGCATGGAAATTGAGTTTGTATTTAAAACGAAATCAGTTGAAAGTTGGGAGTAAGTATTCAATACACTGATCTACCGTGCTTTTCGTGTTTATTGTAAAAAATCTAAAAAATATTCGAGAAATTCTTGACATATCACGAACCATATGTTATAATAATATATTATAACGCAAATATACGGAGGCCATGCACCATGAAAAAAATAAAAAGAAAACAAAAACTACAGCCAACTAAAAAAACGGAGTTAATCACTCCTTCAAGTAAAATTACCCCCCCCCCCCCCCCATCTTATCTAAATAAAAACTCACACCCCAAACATCTTTCTCTCCTCAAACAATTCACTCTCATCCTATTCACGGCAATCTCAATTGCTGCTTGTAACGTTACCGAAAACAACGAAGCAAAAACAAGCAGTCAAGCCGAAATCACAGAACTGACAGTAACAATCAACAGCACCGACTATCCTATTACCTTTAATAAAGATAAAACGACAACTGTTACCATTCCCTATGTAAGCACCTTGCCTGCAGAGATAACGGTCAAAAGTACCACCATCTCCTCCAAAGCATCAGGCTTAGCAACAAACGACACCCTCAAAATATCTTCAGGAAAGGTAAATATCACAATTACCGCAGAAGACGGTTCCACCACTGTTTATACACTCAATGTTGAGATAGAAGATCCCCTTTTTTCCTCCGTTCAAACCCGTTCAGAGATCACATACCATTCTGAAGATGTACTGAAGCCGGATAACTACCGAACCCATATCCTTCCCTTTACCATCAAGGCCGGTTCTGCAGAGGCAGAGGGCGAATACCACCTGGCAGTCCGTAAGTCAGGAAGTCCTGTCCCCACGGCAACTGATATTCGGGACTCATCCGCTGTCATTGTGCGTTCTCTTACCGTCGACTTAATCAATGTCTTTCTCAGCTTTCACATGGACACCGATCTTTTTGACAGTACTACAGAATGGACAGATAATTCTGATGCCTCCATTCTCACCTATGACATGGTGGATGCTGCATTACTGCAGCCCGAGACCGAGTACAAGCTCTACGCCGTAGCGGCGAGCGGCAGCGACACGGTCTACACCCTGCTCACCCACAGCACCGATGCGGAACCGGCACTTTCGCTGGTGACAAATATCAACAGTGACTATGATATGTTTTACAGTGTGCCGATAGAGCATACCTATACAATACGCAAGGGCGAGCCTTTTCTTCTTTGGGTGGGAATCGTTAATATCGGCTCCCCTCTTGCATTTAATGATAGTCACTATCAAACTGATGGTGTTGATGACACTGTCACTATAGTTCTTACAAGTGGGAGTATTCATCCACCAATATCTGGTGAGGATAGTTCAATATTTTTTGCAGCAAAAGTTGAGAATAAGATCGGAAGATATGTGATGATCAGCAAGAACACCCATGCCAATACGGCAAGTGTCGTTAGCGGAATGAATTTTCGTATGACTTCAATAAGTGGATCAGATTCTGGGGAATATTTATTCATCTGGGAATGATACAGCCATAAAGATGCAATACTCCACTCAAAGATCCCTGTATCTGGTTCATGTGTGCGATAGCGGCATTCAGTTTGTCAAAGAACACACGGAAAGCATGGAAATTGAGTTTGTATTTAAAATGAAATCAGTTAAAAAGTGGGATTAAATATTTAATACACTGATCTACCGTGCTTATTATAAAAAACCTAAAAAATATTCGAGAAATCCTTGATAAATCACAGCTAATATGATATAATAATATATTATTATGCAAATATACGGAGGTTAAAATCATGAAAAAACAAATAGAAAACAATAAAATTACCCCCCTTCCATCTTACATAAGTAAGAGTTCACCTTTCAAACATCTTATTATAATTGTGATCACGGCCATCCTAATCATACTGATTACAGGATGCAGTTTCGAAACAGATTCCTCAATTGACAAAACACAAATAACAGGTAGTATTAGTTATCAGGATATCCAGGTCAATTACGGAACCGCAGTCAGCAGGACAGCTAAGCTAACCAACATGAATCCCTCTAATGCTACCAATAGCGACTATAGCTATAGCGCAAATCCTCCCTTACCAGATGGAGTTACCCTGAATCCATCAAACGGTACCATTACAGTGGCAAACAATGCTCCGGGCTTTTCCAACACTTATACCATAACCGCAACCGTAACCGGAAATGATCCCCAATACAAGGGTTCGGTTACAGGAACTATCAGTATCAATATCAAAAAAACACAAATAACAGGTAGCATCAGCTATCAGGATGTCCAAGTTAATTACGGAGACGAAGCCAGCAGTACAGCTCAGTTAACCGGCATTACTCCCCCAGATGCTGCCAATAGCGATTATCTCTACAGTGCAGATCCCACCTTACCAGATGGAGTTACCCTGAATCTAACAGACGGTAGCATTACAGTGACAACCAATGCTCTGAATTTTTCTAACACTTATACCATAACCGCAACCGTAACCGGAAATGATCCCAAATACAAGGGTTCGGTTACAGGAACTATCTCTATATCTATAAAATCAACTCATTTCTCCGCAAGAAGATTACATAGTGTAGTCGAGTTTAAGAATGAACTATACCTTATCGGAGGAGAGGGTAGCGGAAGTTCTTTAAAAAACGATGTATGGAAATCTTCAGATGGTGTTACTTGGACAGAAGTAACTACTGCTCAATCTAAGTTTACCGAAAGATACCATCACAGTGTAGTAGAGTTTAATAATGAACTGTACCTCATCGGTGGAGAGGGTAGCGGAAGTTCTCTCAAAAACGATGTATGGAAATCTTCAGACGGTGCTACTTGGACAGAAGTGACTACTGCTCAATCTAAGTTTACCGAAAGGATCGGTCACAGTATAGTAGAGTTTAATAATGAATTATACCTCATCGGTGGAGAGGGTAGCGGAAGTTCTTTCAAAAACGATGTATGGAAATCTTTAGACGGTGTTACTTGGACAGAAGTGACTACTGCTCAACCTAAGTTTGCCGAAAGACACTCTCACAGTGTAGTCGAGTTTAACAATGAACTATATCTCATCGGTGGATCGGATAGAGGCACTACTTACACAAACGATGTATGGAAATCCTCAGACGGTGTTACTTGGACAGAAGTTACTACCGCTCAACCTAAGTTTACCGAAAGAATCTTGCATAGTGTAGTAGAGTTTAAAGGTGAACTATACATCATCGGTGGAGCCGGGCAAAGCAAAAACTCCTTCGAAAACGATGTATGGAAGTCCTCAAACGGTATCGATTGGACAGAAGTTACTAGCACTCAACCTAAATTTACCGGAAGAGCCGGTCACAAGGTAGTCAAATTTAATAATGAACTATACCTCATCGGTGGATTTGACAGCTCTTTCAAAAACGATGTATGGAAATCCTCAGATGGTATCGATTGGGAGCGAAAACTGTAATTTCCCCTTATCAAAGTAATACAAATTATATGGCGACGACAAAGTCGGTTTCATGATGTGGTTTTTAGACAAGAAAAAAATTATGATAAATCCTTTTGCCGTCGCCAAATCTACAAAATTTTTATATTACAGTGAAAAATCATATCAAAACCCCCTTGATATATCATAAACTATATGTTATAATAATATATTATAACGCAAATATACGGAGGTTAAAACCATGAAAAAACAAAAAACACAACCAACTGAAAAAAGAAAGTTAATCACTCTTTCAAGTAAAATTACCCCCCCCCCCCCCCCCATCTTATCTAAATAAAAACTCACACCCCAAACATCTTTCTCTTCTCAAACAATTCACTCTCATCCTATTCACGGCAATCTCAATTGCTGCTTGTAACGTTACCGAAAACAACGAAGCAAAAACAAGCAGTCAAGCCGAAATCACAGAACTGACAGTAACAATCAACAGCACCGACTATCCTATTACCTTTAATAAAGATAAAACGACAACTGTTACCATTCCCTATGTAAGCACCTTGCCTGCAGAGATAACGGTCAAAAGTACCACCATCTCCTCCAAAGCATCAGGCTTAGCAACAAACGACACCCTCAAAATATCTTCAGGAAAGGTAAATATCACAATTACCGCAGAAGACGGTTCCACCACTGTTTATACACTCAATGTTGAGATAGAAGATCCCCTTTTTGCCTCCGTTCAAACCCGTTCAGAGATCACATACCATTCTGAAGATGCACTGAAGCCGGATAACTACCGAACCCATATCCTTCCCTTTACCATCAAAGCCGGTTCTACAGAGGCAGAGGGCGAATACCACCTGGCAGTCCGTGAGGCAGGCAGCCCCGCCCCCACGGCAACTGATATTCGGGACTCATCCGCTGTCATTGTGCGTTCTCTTACCGTCGACTTAATCAATGTCTTTCTCAGCTTTCACATGGACACAGATCTTTTTGACAGTGCTACTTCTTGGACAAATGATTCTAATGCCTCCGTTCTCACCTATGACATGGTAGACGCTGCACTGCTGCAGCCCGAGACCGAGTACAAGCTCTACGCCGTAGCGGCGAGCGGCAACGACACGGTCTACACCTTGCTCACCCACAGCACCGATGCGGAACCGGAGCTTTCAATGGTGACAAATATCAACAGTGACTATGATATGTTTTACAGTGCGCCGATAGAGCAGACCTATACAGTACGTAAGGGTGAGCCCTCCCTTCTCTTGGTGGGAGTTGTTAATGTCACATTTGCTACTATTATCAACGATAGTCATCATAAGAATCAAAATGGTAGACCAAAAATTTTATCCACTATCCTTACGTCTGGAATTATCATTCCAGCAATAGCGTTTGAGGACAGTTCATTATTTTTTGTAGCAAAGATTGAAAATAATATCGGAAAATATGTGATGATCAGCAAGAACACCCATGCCAATACAGCAAATGCCGCAAGTGGAGCGAGTTTTTCGATTTATTTTGCCCATACAAATCGCTTTAGTTCAAAAGGCGAGTATTTATTCATCTGGGAATGATACAGCCATAAAGATACAATGCTT
The DNA here is from genome assembly GCA_965224715.1 of Spirochaetota bacterium. Classification (GTDB taxonomy): domain Bacteria; phylum Spirochaetota; class UBA12135; order COTS27; family CAXSBA01. The sequence goes on from OZ245054.1 coordinate 1,883,262, forward strand.
CGCTCAACGATCCCGGTATCTGGTTCATGTGCGCGATAGCAGCATCCAGGTTGCATATATTCAAATATAGTCGATACCCATGGCGATAGACAGCTAAAAAAACGGATCAACCCAGACTTGTCCAAGCCAGAAAGCTTCTCTTTTCCCGATTTCTTTTACGGAAAATCTTCTGTAAACCGCGCAAATTCCAGAGGCATTGACGATATAAAACTCAGGGTAATTGCATCTAATTCTGTCCCAAAGAAAATGAAAAACACTGATTTTTGGGGATCAATGGAAATTTTTATATAGTGTCTCAAAGAATGTGGAATCTCCTAAAAGCGGCACTAAACCGCAGAGATCGCGGAGGTGTGCAGAGAAATATAGCATAAAAAGATTGGTCAATATTTACCTTGAACACTCTGCGCTCTCTGCGTCCTCTGCGGTTAAAAACCCATGAATAAGGCTTTGGTGAACACTCTGGTTAGTGGATTTTAGATGCGATTGCCCTGGAATGAAACTAAAAACCCCTTGACAAATCACGGTCAATATGTTATAATAATATATTAAACGCAAATATACGGAGGTTAAAACCATGAAAAAACAAAAATCACAACCAACTGAAAAAACAGAGCTAATCACTCCTTCAAGTAAAATTACCCCCCCCCCCCCCCCCATCTTATCTAAATAAAAGCTCACACCTCAAACATCTTTCTCTCCTCAAACAATTCACTCTCATCCTATTCACGGCAATCTCAATTGCTGCTTGTAACGTTACCGAAAATAACGAAGCAAAAACAAGCAGACAAATTGAACTTACAGTAAATGAACTTCTTCGTTCAGATACTGAATATGGTACAACGGGATTGAGACCGGACGATTACCGCACTGGCATAGTTCTATTCAGCATTAAAGCAACAAATGCCAATGATGCAGATGAATATCGACTGGCATTAAGAGCCACTTCAACAAATGCTCTTAATGCGAAGGATATCCGTTCTTCTTCGGCAACGATAGTACGAAAAATTTCCACAACGCCCATCAATGTCCATATGGGATTCCACATGGATACCACCTTGTTTGATGATAATACTGTTTGGGATGATGTTAACAGTTCTGGTCAACATATCCTGAGTGATGCAAAAGTTGATGAGGCCCGTTTGCAGCCGAACACCGCATATACCCTCTATGGTATTATAGAAAATGGAGGAACAGAAGTACTTACACTGCTGAGTTTCAATACAGATGCACACCCAGAAGATAGTATCACTTCAAATACCTTTTTATATAATTTCCCGCCTGATAAATACACATTTACTATCAGAAGCGGAGAACCTTTTTTAATAGATAGTGTATTTATAAAATCGGTGCAGAGTCTCTATGTCAGCTCTTCAGGTGTTCTTCTTACTCAAGCGTCGAGCTCCCAAGATATCGTTACCCCACCTATTGCTGATGTTAAGCATGAAACCGATAACCTATATGCTGGGATGTATTTCACTATAAAACATGATCCTTTAGGAACAAAAGTCCGAATTTCAACACTTATAAAAAATATTAATTCAAGACTGAACAGTGGTAAAAGAGATACTATAGAATATGAACATAAAAACGATATCCTTACAATGAACCTTATAGCCGAATAAAATATATCAATATAAATTTATCCAGCCGTAGATTATTGAAAAAAGGTTATCTGTACTTTTGTTTAAAAAGGCAGGAGCTTACAGATAACCGATGGATAGCCTTAAAACTAAAAAAGCATAAGTTAATATGTATTTATTATATCTGCTTTCTTAAACTGGCAGAAGCCATGAAAAAGCATCTATGTTTTTTCTTAAATCATTATAGTTACTGTGAAGCCTGAGCCTATATTTTCAGTTTAGTTCAGAAAACCAATCATATTCTTTCATCAAGTCATAATAAAAGTCAAAAGGTTTTTGTCAAGGTAAAAAATTAGCATTAGTTGATGCTTTATTAAGAAAATCCGATAAAAAATAATATATAATTATAAAGTAAGGAGATGATATGCTTATAAAAACTATTAATGATATTGATTTAGAAAACAAAAAAGTGTTGATTCGAGTGGACTATAATATCCCTTTGAAAGATGGAATTATTCAAGATAATAATCGGATTGTTCAAACTTTACCTACTTTGAAAGAGTTACTTAAACGTAAAGCCGCTTTAATCTTAACTAGCCATCTAGGAAGGCCTGTACCTGCTCCACCTGAAGAAAGGAATAACGCCTATAGCTTGGCTCCAGTAAGGAAGGAGTTGGAAGCTCTTCTTGGAATTCCGATAGACTTCTGTGAAGATATATTAGGAAAGGCTCCAGCCAAAACCCAACAATTGAAGCCAGGTCAAGTCCTTCTCTTAGAGAATGTCCGTTATTATAAGGAAGAAACCGAAAAAGATGACGAAAAAAGACGAGGATTTGCCCAAAAACTTGCCTCTCTAGCCGATGTTTTCGTAAACGATGCCTTTGGTACAGCCCATCGTGAACATGCTTCAACCACTACGGTGGGAGAATTTCTCCCCTCAGCGGGAGGTCTTCTTATGGAGAAGGAAATAAAATATCTAAGTCAGGCACTAGGTAAAAGGGGAGAAATATCATCAAATTATCACTATGGAAAAACCGCAGTGATCGGAGGCGCCAAGGTCTCTGGCAAAATTCCCCTTATCAACAATCTTCTTGATAAAGTAGATAAAATCCTCATCGGGGGTGGGATGACTTATACTTTCTATAAAGCGATGGGACTGGAGATTGGAAATTCCCTTCTCGATCCCGGACTCCTGGATATCTGTAAAGAGATATTGGAGAAGGGTAAGGATATCGTAGTGCTTCCTACCGATACCCGGGTGGGACACATCGACTTTGACGTAATGGAAGCAAAAGGGAAACTTAAGACCGTTCCCAACAATGCTATGCCTGCTGATACGGATGGAGTTGACATTGGCCCCGATACCGTTAAACAGTATTTGGAGATCATAGCTCAATCCCATACCTTAATTTGGAATGGTCCTATGGGGGTATTTGAATGCCCTGAAGCTTCAGAGGGAACCTTTGCTATCGCTAAAGGAATGGCCGATGCTACCGAAAAAGGAGCGATAACCATCATTGGGGGTGGGGATTCAGCTTCCGCTCTTAAGCAGGCTGGACTTCAAGATAAAGTAACCCATCTCTCTACCGGAGGTGGAGCCTCACTGGAATTTTTAGAAGGAAAGACCTTGCCAGGAGTCGCTATATTAACTTAATGAGGGTGAATACAGTTGACTCCACCCTATGGCAACCTCCAGATATAAAAAATATTCTTACCCCCTACTATAATTTTGATTGTTTTAATGCTTTAGCTCCCACCGATCATTATGGCCTGATTAAAGTTGGTGGAAAACTTAATACTGATTGGGTATTGGAGGCTTATTGTAAAGGCATTTTCCCCTGGTATGAAGAGTTACCGATCAAATGGTATTCTCCACCTCAACGTTTCATTCTCAGACCTTCTGACTTCAAGGTAAGTCGAAGTTTCAAAAAATTCTTAGATAAGCATCCTTATAGGATTGTTATCGATTCTAGTTTTGCTCAAGTAATTCGTTCCTGTGCTCACATCCAACGAAATTATTTTAGTGGAAAAAAGGTAAAAACTTGGATTACTCCAACTATCATCAAAGTCTATGAAGCCCTCCACCTTATCGGGATAGCTCACTCAGTCGAGGTTTGGAAAAATAGTAATTTGGTGGGAGGACTCTATGGTCTTTCTCTAGGAAAAATGTTTTTTGGAGAGTCGATGTTCTATGCCGAGAGGGACTGTTCCAAACTGGCTCTTTATACCTTATGCCAATATTTAGCAGAAAGAGATTTCATTGCTATCGACTGCCAGGTTTACAGTGAACATCTGGAGTCCTTAGGAGCAGTTATGGTATTTAAAAAGAATTTCTTAGAACTCCTCCTTCTTTCTCATCAAAATAAAACTTTGATGGGAAGATGGGATATCAACGATTAGGAAGACACAATTTTTCGAGCTATCTTAATATAGTCGTTAAGAGTAAGGTCTTCGCCTCGCTTTGATTTATATTTTATCATAACCCGTTCCACTTTAGAGACATCTAAAGTGAAATCCTTATTCTTTTTATTAGCATTGGCGAGGTGGCTGTTTTGCTTTTCTAAAGATAACTTGATAGAATTAAGAATCTGTTTACGACGGTGAAGGAAGGCCGCTTTGACAATCATTTTGAAGGCAAGATAATGGGTAGTGGAATCAAAGAGATCCACAGAGTGAGGAATCATATGAATAAGAGAGCTATCTACTTTTGGAGGCGGATAGAAAGAAGTAGGGGGAATCTGAGCTACTTTCTTGACTTGAACAAAAGCAGCCATTAAGATTGAGGTTAGACCATAGTTGTCATCCCCAGGTTGAGCCGATATCTTTTCAGCTACTTCTTTCTGAATCATAAATATCCCTGCTGACATTTTCTGTTTATACTTTTCCAATAGTTCGATGATAATAAAAGTTGCCACGTTATAGGGAAGATTCCCCACAAATATGAAAGGAGGTTTAGCATGTTTCTCTAGTTCAAAGCTCCGAATATCCTTATTGAAAAGATGAAATTTTTGTTTCCATTCATCCGGAAAATAATTATGATTAAAGAAGAGATCTTGAAGAATGGAACAAGAAGATGAATCAATCTCTACGGATATGAGGGAATGGGGATTTTCTTCTAGAAAAGTTTGAGTAAGCCCCCCTAATCCCGATCCAATCTCAACAACAGTATTGTTAGCTGGGTACTCACCAACAATTCTAGCAGTTTTGAGTAAAATATTATGATCAAGAAGATAGCTTTGTCCCAGGGATTTCTTAATAACTTTTTTATGACTTTTGAGAATAGACTCAATCGTTTTTTTTTGCCATAACTTCATGGTTTATAATAACATACATCGTTATTATAATATTAAAAAGTAGTAAAATAGAACTTATTTTTTAGTAAGAATCCGGTTCAAAAATATTGACTTCAGTTTTTCTACCCCGGATAATAATTTCCTTTTCCGGCACATGAGTAATGGGATTATAAAGTATTTTTTTAGCATCAAGTAAAATGTAATTTTCTTGAAAACGAATGACAATAGTTTCCATCGGCTTTTCCAGAATAGGGTTAATGTTATCGGATGCTTGATTATGAAATTCCTCCCAGCCTCCAGCTCTCAAATAAGGGTCATGAGATTGGTTTACCACTAAGGTCGGAGATGTATAACCCGGTAGAATATAACTGTTGGAATGAGAGAGTAAGGTTTCGAATCGGCTATTCTTCAAATTCAGAGTAGGTGGTTTAGCATAGAAGCTAAAACGAGTTTCTTGTATTTTTGAGTTAAAGTTATTCTGCTCAATTCGATAGTAGTGTTTAACTTGTCCTCGATGATCATAGGCAATAATCTTACGTAGTCCAGAGAATCGTAACATTTTTAAGTTAGCTAGAAGATATTCTTCATTCTCTGAAAAACTTTTTTCTTCTTTATAGCTAAAGAATTCATGGAATTGTTCCTTTAATGAAAGAGGAGCCATATTCTTAAGTTGGTGATGACGTTTTTTGATATAATTGAAATAAACCTGTCCCATATCGTATTTTCTCATTAAAGGATAAAAGCCACTGCCAACAGTCCAGGATAGGTTGGTATAAGTTTCATTATAAAAAAATTTTTTACGACTTATCCTAGAACTATAAATTTCAGAACTATCAATATTATATGATACCGTTGGATAGGAAAAAATAATCTCTTGGATTCGGCCAAAGTCATCATAAATAAATTTCTGATCTGAAAGAGTAATACCTGTTTGAGGTTCTACAATGACCTTTTCCACTTGCCTAGGGCTTTCATTGACTACGGTATTGAGCCCACCAACATAGGACTGACTTATCACCGATTGATTTTTAGGAAAAACTCTTTCATAGGACTGAGAGACTAGGTTCTGAAGATGAAAGAATCGTTTTTGCTCCTGTAAGAAACGATTGCCTAGAAGATATTGGGTAATTTCCAAAGTATTTAACTTCAGTTGTTCCAAGAAAACCAAATTTGTAATTTTGTCCGGAAATCGATAATAATAATAATTTCGAACAATGACTTTACCTGCTTTATCCAAAGTAATTTTTTCTTTTAAAAGTCCATAGTTATCATAACGATAAAGATTTTTATGATAGAGTCGATCTTGAAACACATGTTCTTCTATGATCTGTCCTCCAATCCATAATCTCAAATGTTCCTTAATAAGTTTACCTTGAGGGGTTAAATATCTAACACTTTCTTCTCCTTCTCCTTTTATCAGGGTAAGGTCTTTCTCGATTTCCCAAGAACGGGTTTTTTCTCCTCGAATGTTGAATTCATCAATACGGTTTATCTCACGACCTTCCGGCCCCAACTTCCAAGTTACCATTCTATCATTCAATAAAGCTCGGTTATAAAAAGAAGTTACTCGGGCAAGTCTTCCATTAAGGTAGCGGTAATGGGTTTGCCATTCTCGGTTGTTAGCCTTGATGGTTTTAACAGCCATCTGTCCCCTGGGGTTGAAGAGAATATCAAGGCTAAGTTCCCCAGGAATAGTTTCATGAATCGAAACCAAACCACCATCTTCTGAGAATGAGATAATCAGTACTTCCTTCCCTTGATCCCATCGGATTATTTTTCTTATTCTAAGAAGGCTGTCATACACAAAACTATGTTGAACCCTTTCTGTTTTTTGGGTGATCACTGAGTACTCCAAACGAAAGGCATTATCTAGGAAAATAATTTCTCCTAAATTTTGATAAGGTCCGGTATTACTTATTTCATAGATCGGATAGAGTTTAAACAAGATAGAGGAATTCATCTCAATAGTTCGGGCTACAAAATAAGGCGAAGATATTGCTATTTCAGTGTCGTAAAGACCTTTTGAATTTCCTGGTACTTCTTCAAAAAAGGGATAAGATGATTCAGTAACGGCAAAAATCGGAAAAATAGAAAGAAGTAAGCAGAAAAAAAAACGCATTAGAAAAATGGATAGTACTACTTCAAGGTTTTTTTTGATTCGATATAAAAACAATAATATTCGACTGTTTTTTCTTCGGGGTTTCATAAACAATCCACTATTGTTATTATTAACGTCTTTTAAAGGAGTAAAATTGAAAATAGATACTATGAAGAAATAGATTAAATGCCATTATCGTAAGCAGTATTTGCTATTTTGATCGCAATACCTGTATTGAGTGGAACGCTCTTTAAAAAACGTTGACTACCTCAACGTAGAGTGGCGGGATTTATTAATGACTCATTGAAGACTTCAACAAGAAGTTGATTCTAAAAAAATACTTTAGGTATCAATCGTTATTTTTTTGTCTTTCTAAGACTACCTGATCTCCAATTTCAGTTTGAGAAAGAGTAAAAATTTTATCAATGGTGATAAGAGAGTAATAGTTATTGACAATTTCCAATGGAAAACTACCTAGATATTTTCCATTTTTAATGATAGCGACTTTATCCTCAGAAGTGGCACCATGTTGGGCACCTAATGAGATCACCGCTTGACGATTTTTTACTATTACGACTTCTCCAATCTTGGGAAAAATCTCATACACCCACTTTTGAATTTTCACCACCATTTTTTGATATCTTTCTTTCCCATAGAATGAGTTGGGCTGATTATAGATAATATTTTTCTGACGATCTTTTACTATAAGATTAATAGTGAGAACCTTATCGATATCCTTGATAGAAAAATCTATTTGATAATCATAATTCCCTTGTGCTAATCTTGCTCCAAGCTTATCAGAATGAGACTGTTCATTCAAGTCTACATTTAAAATAGGAGGAACCTGAAGGGCTTCTTGAACCATTTGTGCTGCCAAAACTTCCAAATAGGGCTGATTCCAACTATCCGGAAAGTTACTAGGGGTATAGCTAAGTATAGCCTTAAGGCTTCGAGAGGGAATCAGTTCTTTAAGACCATGTCTCCCTGCCAAGCTTTGAGATACTTCTTTATCTGCCAATTGTTTCCGGATAGGAATATACCGGTGTTCTTGATTGGTTTGAGAAAAAAGAGTTAAATACTTTTTTGCTTCTAACTGGTACTTTTCATATTGCTGAGTAAAACGGAGATATTCCAAATAGGCATCTAAATAAATTTTTTCTTGAGGAGCGATAAGGAGCATCCGCTTAAAAATATACTGGGTGTCCTCCCATCGTCCCATTCCTTGATAATTTATCCCTTGGTTATATCGATAAGAAGCATAGGGTTCCCGACGTTTATCATCGGGGAAAGTATTGGCTAGGAGGATTTCCTCGGCAAAGTAGCGAATCATTTCATTTTCTGGATTTTGTTTCAAAATTTTTTCCAGTGGATCAAGGACTTGAAAAAGTTGCCTAGAAGATTTGAGAGTGAAGGACTTTTCTTTTTTTGAGCGAATGAAATTAACAAAACTTTTCAACCATTGGTAATGGTTGAAAGTATCCCGGTTAGAAAACTGATAGCTATCGATGACTTGATTCATAGAATGAAATTGGTGATCCCGGTAAAGATAATAGATTTTTCTATCCAAATAGTTGGGAAAGGGGGAGCTGAGATAGATGGCTTTCTCAATGTATTTTAAAGCTCGGTCAAATTGACCTTGAGTCGCATAATAATCCGCTCGTAAATACATTTGACGATGATTTGCGGGAAAGGCTTGAGCATACTTTTGAATATGATGTCTGACAATTTCTTTGTTTTCTTTTGGACTGTAACGATTCAGTAGATATCGACCATAATGAAAAAACCAATTTTCATTTTCACCCTCTAACCCCCGATATTTTTCAAGATAGCTCTCTGCTTTAGAGAATTTTCCTTCCACCATTCGTATTTGGAAGTAAAGAAGATAGGGAGGCGAATAACGTTTCTCAGTGATCTGATCAAGGAGATCGATAGCTGCTACTAAATTATTTGTGTAAAAAGCATGAAAAGCTCTAAGATAAATAGTTTGGGAATTTTGTATTCTGCTTTCTATAAAGGTGATTTCTTCTCCAGCTTTGGAAGGAAGATTGTAAGCCAGGTAGGCCTTGAAGAGAAGAGTTCGAAGTTCTATGTTCTCTTGATTATTTTTCTTTAATGCCTCACCCTTAGTGATAACTTCTTCCAAACGATTCATATCCAATAATTCATTAAGATATTGGAACTGTTTCGAGGTAATTTCTCCAAAAAGATGTAATAGGAGAAATAGAGAGAAAAGAAGAGAAAAATAAGATAACGTTGGAAAAATTTTTTTCACTATCATAATACCGTCATAAAATAGTATCGGCTAGAAATTAGCCTCCATAAATGGACATTCATGGACATTCCTATCTAGAAATGGTTACTTACTGATGCTTTTTTAATAGAACATCAATTCTTTCGATTATTTTTTCAGCATTATTGGCCTTTTGACGAAGAGAATTATCGGAGCTATTAACTACAGTTTTATAATTATTAAGAAATTTACTAATTCCTTGCTTTGCTTGATTTAAAAAAGCTCGGATTTGTGATCTATTTTCAGGTTCCCTAGCTATTACTGTATTAGCATAATTAAAGAAGATGTTACCTCGATAATACTCTAATTCCCAGATCGGAGGTTTTTCTCCCTGAAGTTGATCGTATTTCATGATAGCCTCATTCGCATATTTGATTGCAACATCTAGCCGATTACCTTTAGCAAAGTCGATAAGATTGAAGTAATGATCAAACTTAAAAGGTTCTAACTTTTGAATCTTTTCCATCACTTCCAGAGCTCGGTTATGATTACCGCGTTCACGATAGAGACGAACTAACTTATTTAATTTACCGATATCGTCTCCGGCATCTTGTTCAAGTATTTTTATTTCTTCCATAGAAATGTTTTGAATGCCTTGTATTTTCTGTTCCAAATTACGGGCAATATTGAGACTATTTTGCTGAGGCAACTTACCGGTCATAGCACTATAAATATCTTGAGTTCGATAAAATTCTACAAGATAGCCTCGGGCTTCATTGAGATAGCGTACTTGATTTTTACTATCTTTCTCTGCCAAGTTCAAAGTATATTCGATAGCTTGAAGAAAACCTTGACTGTAATGATAATTCGCTCTGGCAGTCATGACGAAAAGTCTAATCGCTTCTGGAATATTATTCTGTTTCTGCATCTCTAAAGCATAAGAATAAGTCATTCCCGGATTATCGTAGTTATATTTGGTTATAGTCTTACGAATATCGTTTCGACTTTGATTCCAATGACGGAACTCTTGAAGAATTGTATTTTTACGATCAGAATCGCTCTCATAATTTAAACGACTTTGAAGTGTCTCTATCTTAATGTTAATGCTATCTGACTTGGTTCTCACTGTATTGGCAAAAATTTCCCGGGTTAGAAAGTCCCAGTTATGAGCATTAGGTGCTTCTAAATAGGAAAACTGATATTTATCCCAAAGAGCCATAGAGTCACTATGGTCGAATTTGCCTCGAAAAGGTTTTACCAATAAAATATCATCATTCACTCTTTTAACATAGCCTTCATCTTCTAATTGGTTAACGTAATAGGAGAATTGCTGTGGGATCATCACCAATTTTGAGAGTTTCCTCACTATTGGATTAATAGTTGAAAAGTTCCCCTTATCATTCAATCTCTCTAAAGCATCGACGATGGCATAACGTAGTGGAGTTACTCTGAAAACCATACCAAAATTCTTTAAATACCAAGGACCAAGATAACGAAAATCTTGTTCGGCTAAATTTCCCCCACTTCTCAAAGTGAGATCATAAACCGATTTGGGTATCATATTTCGAGCAGTACTCTTAAATTGTTCAAGAGTATCTAAGCGATATTTATTATTGATGATATTCTGCTGGTTCTTTGGGAATTTGCTCAAGATTTGTTTTTTCTGTTGTCGAAAAGTAATGATATTAAGCTTTTCCAAATTCGGTCTTTGCCAGGTAAGATAAATAGGTCGACCGGTGGAGAAAAGTTGATAATCACGAATATTGCGAATAAGTTCGATTTCTTCGGGATGGGTATTGAGGAGGTCTCCATAAAGTCGAGGAAAAACGTTCCCTTTCTGATCAAAGAAGTCAATATCTAGTCGTTTTCTTTCCGCAGTAGCAAAATAAAGTAAGGAAAAAACTTGATTATCACCTCCTTCTGTCATGAAGACTGAGTTTGGCTCAGCACTTTTCATTAAGTTATAACCATAATTATGATTAGCCCAGTTTTGACTATTATCATTAATCTCATAATTCCTAGTAAACTGAAACCAATCGGAGTTAAGTCCCGGAAACCCAAAAAGGATAAATAACCCGATAAAGGTAACAACGATAAGGGAAATTCGAGCGTTACGATTGAGGGAAGTCCATAAATTCATGACTGAACTCCTGACTTTTTTATATTGATTTTAGAGGAACTTGCTCGATTAATAAGAACTTCTATTCCTTCTAATAAAAAGAGGATGCCGAAGGGGATGAATACTGAAAGCATAAAATAACTAAAGATAAAAAATACTTCAATAAAGAACAAGTCTACCGTATTAACATCGTAATTGATATAAAGAACTAGTTGGATAGTGAAGGTCAAGAAACCAAGAGTAAACCAAATAAGATAAACTCGACACTTTCTAAATAATTGAAACAGTCCCAGGAAAATGAGTCCCCATAGTGGAAGGGTGAACTGTTGGAAAAGATTTCTTTGAAAAAAAATTCCTAACTGATAATAAAAGGTACTGAAAGTGAGATCAATGGCATTGGGAGCAAACTGTTTCCGGTTGATCATGGTGAAAAATTTGGCAATTTTTCCCCACAAATCAGTTGATTGATCAATGCCTCCCCAGTTAATAGGAGGACTACCATGGCTACGAATAAACAAATAGAAATAAACAAAAAGTCCAAGGTACATCATCCCGAAAAATTTAACCACAAAGAAAGCTAAACGTTGAAAACTATTCCGGGGATCCACCACCCCTGGATTGTGAGAGACAATGTATTTATAAATAAGATAATAGGTAAGAAGAGTCAAGTTACAGATGACGAAAACCCAAACTCCAAGCTTCAAGTTGGCATAATTATTATAAAAAAGATTCGATTTAAGTGAAACGATTTCAACAATATAATAATACCAGGCAATAGCAAGAATTACAATAACTCCAAGAAAATGCCAAATCCCAGTAGTGAAATATTTTTCAAAATCTTTTCGGGGAAGGATTTGAAAAATTAAAAGACTGAAACCGACAAAAATTCCAAAATAAAATTCAGTAATGGAAAGAGTTTGATGGCCTCCAAGTCCCACACCCAGGACAAAGGCAAAGGAGAGAAGATAATTCTCTCCGAAATAAGGGACAGCAGAACCCTGACGACTATAGACTTCGTCAAACCACTTGAGGATAATCAAAGTAAGGAGAGGATAAAAAATACTGGAAATAGCATAGACCTCGGTAGTGATCGACTGACTCCAGAGGACAGTAGAAAAACAAAAGGCCAAGGCTCCGATAATAGCAGAGAGATATCCATAGAGACGATAGGAAGTCAGGGAGTTCACCAATTTCAAATAGGTGAGATAACTAAAGAATATTGATAGAGAACTACTGAAGGCTGAGTAAAAGTTCGCTTTCCACCCAATATTGTTGATGGGAAGGAAAGTGAAGATTTTTCCAAACAAGGAGTGGATAGGATAGCCCGGGGCATGTCCTAACCCCAGAAAAAAAATTGCGGAAGTGAGCTCCCCATTGTCTCCAGCCGATACTGATGGGGTAAGAGTAAGGGTATAGACAGATAGTGAGACAAGAAAAATAATCCCCCCAGTGATGATGTCTAATTTAGTGAAAGGGTAAGGCTGATATTTCCCTAATAACATTTTAATCCATTTTTGATTCATGTATTTTCCTATTTTTTAAATAAATCTTATTATTCTAACCTATTTCATTCTTGTTTAGTTGCTTTCATGACATAAGCCAAAAAATTATCCCTACCCAAATATCGGTTGACCGCTTCCTGAAGGTCACGGGCGGTCAGGGACTGAAGTAGAGCTATTTCCTTCTCTCCAAAATCATGCCCTAAACCATAAGCTTCCAGAAGTCCTTGGGTTAATGCTAAATTGTCATATTTAATCGATTGAGTTTTCATGTCTGATAGCATAGAGATTTTAGCTCGTTCTAACTCTCGGTTGTCAATTAAATTGTTCCGTAATCGATCCAACTCTTTTTGGAATGCCTCCAGTGCCCAAAGATACTCTTCAGAGGCTTCTTTTCGAAAAGAGGCATAGAAAACCATCATTCCATAATATCTGGCACTTTTTAAAAAACATCCTAAACGATAGCATCTCCCTCCAAGATCTTTGCCATCCTTGATAAAGTTATTACTACGTAGTTTAAAGAGTTCCCCTCCAATCCCTTCTAAATAATGGCTGACCAATTTAAGAGCTCCATTTCCTTCACCTAAAGCAGGGACTCGGTAACCCATAAGAAAATGAGTCTGACCTCCGGGATCCTCACTCAAAATGATAGAATGACTGCCATGATATTGTAGTTTTGTAAAATTAGATTTTTGAGATGGTCTATCAAATAGGTTATGGCCCTGATCTAAAATAGAAAGAGTTTTCTGAACTCTTTTAACATCGGTTGGAGTAAAATCACCGCAAAGATGAGCGGTAAGTTGAGATCCGACTACAAATCTTTTTTTGAGGGACATGATTTCTTGAGAAGTGATAGAAGGGATAATATTCTCATCACCCTTGGGATCAAGGGCATACCCACTATTTCCAAAGAAATGTTTTTTAAATTCCCGCATCGCTTCCCGAAAACTATCTTCTCTAGATTTTTTAAGTGAATAGATAATATTATTTTTTTCTTTGGTAAAGTCCGATTCCCGGTAACGATTATTATTTAGAATAAACTCCAAACAGGAAAGAAGACCAGGAAAATGATCTGACAAGAAAGAGAAACCTAATCCAAAAATGTTCTCTCCACTAAAACTATTATAGATGACTCCATTATGGCGGAGAGTTTTGGCAATCTCTTTTTTAGAATAGCCTTGATTACTGGCAAAAAACATATGAGAAATGAGATTAAAACTACCGTTTTTATAGGTATCCGGGGAAGTTCCTTCCCAAGAACTTCCACCTGGAAAAACAAGCTGTAAAGATACCTTAGGAAGACCAGTGATTTTTTTATGAAGAAGAACCGCCCCATTATTAAGTTCAATTCTGGAAGTAGGTAAAGGGGTATGTACAGAAAGAATTGACGGGGTTTGCTCTGACTTTTCTTCCTGAGGAGACACTGTGTTCCAAGTATAGTCAACAATACCCCTTTCTAATTTTTCTTCAAAATCAGGAATATCATGAATGATCCTTTCCGTCAATGGCGAAGCAGGATAGACTTCTCCTTGGGAAAAAATATTTTCAGGAAGGAGAAGGAAAAGATGAGGTTTAGATCGAAAATATTTTTTTACCGTATCCAGAATATCCTTGTGATTAAGATTATTAATGTAAGTGAAGTATTCATTTTCATAATTGAGGTGGCCATAATAACTTAGAGAGTGGGAAAGAGTTGAAGCTACATCAATAAAGTCTTCTTTTTCATCGATAAAAGCTTTAAGAAAAGTGTTTTTAGAACCATCAAGCATCTCTTCAGTAAAATAACGTCCTAATTGTTTTAAAACCCTATGGATCTTTTCAACTACTTGATTGATATTGCTGGTAATTTTTTTAAGGCTATGGCTCTGGGGCAAAGTAAACTCAATAAAAAATCTTCCCGAAGAATGGGGATGGGTTTGAAAGGAGGAGGAGGATACTTTTTCTACCCACTCTAACTTTTCTTTAAGCAATTCATGAAGAATACTCCCCTGACCGGAAGCCAAAATATGCGAAAAGATATCCAAAGCATAATTATCTGAATGATAAAAGTCACATATTTCCCATACCAAGATACCACGAACAAATTTCACCCGATGATGACTGGTCTCTGTAACCTGTATCATCGATGAGGTTTCCGACCTTGTGTTACTCCAGGAAGATGAGTTCCAATATCCCCTTTGACCCCCGGGATAAAAACTACTAGGAATAGATTTTTTATTTACGGTAGGCATAGAATTCGATTCAAATGTTTCTCTTAAAAATTTCTTTACTTTAGAAATATCAAACTGTCCAACTAGGGAAAGACAGATATTATCTGGACGATAATTTTGGCGGTGATATTTACGGAGGTCCCCAGGGGTGATTTGATGAAACAATTTACGAAGACCAATAATGGGAAACTCATCAGGCTGTCCGGCAAAGATGCGAGAAAAAATGAGACGATAAAACCAATCAGCGGATTTGTCATCATAAATATCCATTTCTGAAACAATAGTGCCCCTTTCTTCCTCAATATCTTTTTTTCTAATTAGAGGATGAAAGATAAAATCATGTAGAGCCTCCAATGCTTTGATCACAAAGTGACTTAGTACCGAGAATTGATAACATGTGGTAGTCTCTCCGGTGAAAGCATTGAGGTCAATCCCCCCGTAACTTTGGATTAGATTAGAGAATTCATCCTTTTTCGGAAATTTTTTTGATCCTAAGAACATACAATGTTCTAGAAAATGAGAAATCCCGGAACCCAAAAATTGTCCTTCATAGTTTGATCCAGTATTAACTCGAAGAAAAACCGAAACCATGTCAATAACTGAAACCTGGTGTAAGATTACCGATAGTCCATTATTAAGAGTAAATTTAAGAGTTTTTGAATGATTTTGTTTTTTAATCGGTAATTGTTTTGAAAAAAAAATGGATAAAGAGTCTGATCTACTGATTGATTTCTTTTTTTTAGGAGGAACCTTCTCTAAGTCACTATTATCTTTAGAATTTTTAAGATTCTTAGAATTTAACCCTTTTTGCAAGATTTTAACCACAGCCATAAAAATTGTTCATAATAATTATATCATCTTAATTTTCCCAATTGGTGTGTATTGTGAAAAAATTTCGAAGAGAACCCAATCCTAATAAAAATGTTTTGTTTAATTTTGTTTAAAAAAGAATTATATTTAATATTAAGACTTGTCATTTCTAATGTAAACAAATATATAATATTTGAATAATAACAAGGATGGGGGGACACCAATGTCAGCATAAAAACTATCTTTAAGATTATGATTATTATTTATTACGTAAAATAGACGTGACAACATCAAATCTTTACCCCCTTGAGTAAAGATACGACTACCTCTTTTATAAAATAAAATAAGTAAGAACATCAAAAAAAAAATTTATAAGATATAAATTTCCAAAAAAGGAATATAAACTTTTTTAGACTTTTATTCAAAGTAGTCAATTTTATTAAGATATTACCTAAGAATAGGCTTTAAGTTAAAATCAATTTATGTATTATGAAATAAAAGAATGGTTTTACTGGTTAAAGAATTCTTTGACCATTTGCTCAGCTTGTTTAAGAGTTAAGGACTTAGGTTCTAAGTCCACAGGGAGAGCCTCGATAAAATGTCTTCCATAGCTCTTAGTGAAAATACGATTATCAAAAAGAACAAATACCCCACGGTCTTGAGAGCTTCTGATCAATCTTCCAAAACCCTGTTTAAAGCGTAGAATAGCTTGGGGAAGAGTATAGTCCATGAATGGATTTTTTCCCAGTTCTTCCAACCTTTCTAAACGAGCTCTCAAAACTGGCTCATCCGGTACCGCAAATGGAAGTTTGATCATAACCAAGCAAGAAAGGTTCTCCCCCTTAATGTCCACTCCTTCCCAAAAAGAACTGACTCCAAGAAGCACCCCATTCCGATTTTCCTTAATCTTACGAATCAGTTCATGTCTGGGTTCGTCTCCTTGAATCCACAATTCTACTCCCATCGTGGAAGCTAAAGGTTCCAATTGACGATAGACTTGTTTCATCATAGTATAGGAAGTAAAAAGCCAGAGCATCCTCCCTCGAAAAATCTCTAGAAGATGACAAAGCCCTTCCTTAAGAGCAGAAAAAAATTCCTGATGGTTGACCGGAGGTATGGAGGGAACGACCATACAGCAGTTTTGAGCATAATCAAAATCATTGGATAGCCGAATTTCTGTTAAATTATGATTTTCTAGGGAATCGAGACCCACTTGTTCCTTGATGTGATGAAAAGGATCTTCTCCACCTTCGGCCAAAGTGGCAGAAGTGAGAATCACGGTTTTAAGTGGATTGAAGAGATGTTCGCGAAGAAGAGAACCTACCTCTAGAGGTGAACTATGAGTAGTAAAATAAATCTGTTTCTTATTTCTCACTAGTTTGATCCACCTAACTTCATCTTTATTGGGATTTTCCATGCTGGTCTGAAAATTATTGACAGAATTCTGAAGTCGATCTCGATAAGCTCTGAGTTCGACAATATAACTTGAAGGCTGGTCTTCTGAATTTAAATTTTTGATAAATAAATTATAAATATAGGTAATCATATCGATAAACCCTTGGAGATGTTTTATTATTTGTTCTAAAGGTTGTCGATACAGTTCATGCCATCTGGGATGATCCATCTCCTCCATGGAAAAACGATGTTTATATTCTTTTCTAGTCGGCTCTTCTTCAAAATTAAAAAACGATCCCTTTTCATCAAAATAGGAAAAGATTTTCTCAAAGGCATTGATTGAAAAATTCTCATAATGAATACGTGCTTCAATAAAAGCATTGAGTTGCTGATAGAATATCTTACGTAAGCCTTTTTTTTTGATACGGTTTTCATTTTTATCGATATCATTCACTTCATCCAAGATTCTTAGAGATAATTCTCTTAAGATACGGTTTAGCAACCCCCCTTTAAGAATTTTTTTCTTAAAATCTATCCGGGCGATAAGACCTAGGGTACGTTTAATTTCAAAGGTGGAGGCTTGAGACCCAAAATAAATGGTGGCGATATCTTCTAAGTGATGGGATTCATCAATGATAAGTCTTTCAAAGGGTGGAAGTAGTCCTGTGCTATTAACTCCAACTTCTTTTTTAATAGCGAGGTCAGAACAAAGAATATGATGATTTACGATCAGAATATCAGCTTTGGCAATATCTCGTTTTAATTTTGATTGGAAACAACGATTTTCATAACGACACTGACTACGTTGACAAGTATCATTCTCACAACCTAATTGATCCCACAAATCATAATCCGGGATGAAGGTGAGTTCATTTTTGTCACCGGTAAGAGTCGTCTCGCCCCAGGAAAGAACTTCATCACGATAACGAAGAGTAGCTTTATCCTCTAGACTCAAATTTAAAGTATCGATAGTCTCTTTTTTGAATTCCTCAAACTTACGTTGACAAAGATAATTGTTTTTTCCTTTCACCAATATGATATCCAAAACTTGACCTAATTCTTTTTTTAGGCACTCCTTAATAATTGGAAGATCCTTATTAAGAAGCTGTTCTTGTAGGTTGATAGTATTGGTTGAGATCACAACTTTTTTTTTATTAAGCAATGCCCACTGAGCCGCAACAATGCCATAGCCCAAGGACTTACCAGTTCCAGTTTCAGCTTCACAGAGGAGGATACTTCCTTGATTAAAAGCTAAAATCACCTCCTTTACCATAGACATTTGAGAATCACGAGGTTCAAATTCTGAAAGAGCTCGAGAAAGACTACCCCCTGAAGAGAAAATTTTAAGGACAGCTTCTAGATTTACCAAGTTATTTCGACTGAGTTGAGGGATCGGGATCACTACATTGACCTTTTCCACCTGACTATCGATGATCATAAATCCTATTTCATCGGCAAAGTTGGAAACAATTTTCAAGCTTTTCGATGATAGATTTAAATAAGAGGAAGAGTGATTATAAATGATGACATTGTAGCCTTTAACTTTAGCAGTCAAGGATACTTGTTCAAAATTTTCTTGACTGAGAAAATCGCATTCTTCAATTTTCTGAAAACTTTGAGAATAGAGACGACCTCCAAAAAAGATTTCCTTACCTTGATAAATTTGGATTTGCTCTCTTAAAAATAAAAGAATTTTTTCAGTGAAATGCTCTTTAGCATCTTCACTGAAAAAAATTGCTTTATCCAATCTTGAGAATGATTAGGTTAAAATATTCAAACAGCAACAGCTTCTTCCAAAATATCCAGGGTTTGAAGTCCGATCATTTTTTTAACAGGCTTTCCGTCTTTAAAAACGATCAAAGTAGGAATACTAGCAATGCCTAGTTTCCCAGCAGTTGATGGATTACTGTCTACATCCATTTTACAAACTTTCACTTTATCCCCTACTTTTTCGGACAATTGATCAATGATAGGTCCCTGAATTCGACATGGCCCACACCATTCTGCCCAAAAATCAACGATAACAGTTCCCGATGAAATTTCTTCTTCAAAGTTGAAGTCTAAAATTTGTTTTACTTGGCTCATGACAACTCCTATATATTATTAATTATATCATACATATTTGATAGCCTGAGTTTAAACATTTTTTTCGAAACAAATTTATTTTTAAATCAAGGTTATAAATAGTAAAACAATTTAGAATCTTTCTAGATAATAAAATTTATCTTGTTGACTTCTTTAAGAAACGGGAGAAATATTTTTATAACTATCCTTTTTAAAAAAAATATTCTAAGAATAAGATTTGCCTCCCCTAATCCCCCAAATGAAGTTAAGGGAACCCAGGGAAGGCTACAAAATGAACTAATAATAAAAATCAGTCCCGTAATTGGAAGGGGGAAGGAGGGAGACACAAGCCCCCTATCTTCCTCAACTCCATTGAAAGGACAAAAATAAAAATCAAATCCACCCAAAAAACAAGGGCAACTTACTGTGTACCCAACTCTTCATAAGCTCCCATATCCGGACGACCCGCCCGACCATATCCGCGGGCATCGGTAGCAGTGAGATCATCGGCATCGCTCGGCAAATTAGCTACTGGATTCGTCAAACCCGGATCGTCATACCAGGTGCTGTTGTCTGTACTGTAATAGAGATTGCCTGCCGGATAAATACTCCCTGCCTTCACCCCCTTTACATAAACTCCCTGATCTTTGGCCGGGCTACTATCGCTGATAGGGATGGTATTAACCTTGCCTCCATAATTAGCTAAGAGGCCTAGTTCAGGATCACCGGCAATAACCACCTTACTATTAGTTACAATAGCATTAGTCATGAATAAACGAATTCCTATTGCATTGGTGGAAATATTAGTTCCCCCCTCAATAAGGGAGTGATACAAATTTAAAGTCACTCTAGTATTATTCATTATAAAGATATTCCCATTATTATTATTCCACAAGATCATATTCACCAAGATAGGGCTACTACCAGTATTAAACATCCCCCCTCCACGTTGATTAGCTGTATTATTTAAAAAGGTAGCATTAACCAAGGCGGGAGAGAAACCAAGATTATACATCCCACCTCCTATCTCCGCCCTATTACCCGAGAAGGTAACATTGATCAAGGTAGGGGGAGAAATACGAAAATTATAACTATACATCCCACCGCCTTGATCAATCGCCTCATTATCTGAGAAGGTGACATTGTTCAAGGTGGGGGAAGAATTATAATTAAGTATCCCACCTCCTTTCTCCGCCCTATTACCCGAGAAGGTAACATTGATCAAAGTGGGAGAGGAGTTTCTATTATACATCCCGCCTCCCCATTCTTCACTCTTATTATCCGAAAAGGTAACATCAATCAAGGTGGGGGAGGAATTACTATTATACATCCCACCTCCATATTCACTAGTATGACCATTGACGATGCTCATACCATAAAGGAGAGCAGTATCGTCGAGACCATTATTATCATTATAAAATAATCTTTTACTTCCATCACCATCAAGGCTGGTTTTTCCTATTCGATCATAGCTGTCAGCCATAAAGCCACCTATTAAGGCTACATGGTTCTTCATAACATAACTACTACTAGGGTTATAAGTTCCCGATGCCACCAATACCACATAAACTTTACTATTATCAGCATCGGCAATCCCATTTACCACCGCCTGTATATCGTTAGTAGCATTAGCCCAAGAACTCCCGTCGCCGTCACCGTTAGCAGTGATATAACGGGGGATCACCACCGCTCCCGCAGTATAACGAGAAAAGATTTCCTTGCTCATATTATCATAGTCAGCAAGATCGTCGGGAATGACTTCATTTTCAATGATACTCTGGAAAGATCTAACTCCCTGAGCATAGAGATTAAAATCGCGAATCACCAAGGAATGCTCATTGTAGCGTTGAGTTAAATCCTTATCGAGATACCATTCATACCTTTTCTCTGCATTAGTGTTGGCAGGATAATCCGATGTGGGAATCACAGTAAAACCGGCAACCGAGATAGTTTTCAGGAGAGTCTCATCTTGATAAAATTTAACCTGGTATCGCTCCCGATGGGAATCAGTAATTTCTTTCTCAGAACAGGATAACCCAAGCAATAAAAGACAGATTATAAAATAAATGAATTTAGATATAGTACTTTTATATAATCTCATTTGACTTATTTTTTTATTTTCTTTCATAATTTTTCTCATTTTATTTTCTCCTTGGTTTATTTTCATAAATTCTAACTTTTCCTACATATTAATTATATCATATTTTAATATTTTCGTCAAATAGAATAGTAAAATTTATGAATTTTTAATCTTTCCTCCAATTAGAGTCCAGAGATATCTGAAATCAGAGAGAAACAGAATAAAAACGCAATGATCTCAAATTATTCGTATTTATCGCTTTATTAATCTAAAAAAGAATGATTTTATTATAGAATTTAAGTTCCACTCAGGGAACGCTTTTCTACAAGTGCCTTCTTAACCCCGCCAGGGTCGGAAGACAGCAACGGTCGGTCGGCATTTGTTGTGAAAAGATGGTTGTCTGGGTGGTAGTCATGAATTATCAAATCATAGCTCGAAAATATCGTCCAAAAAACTTTTCTGAAGTGATTGGTCAAGATAAAATCATGACCATCCTTCAAAATGCTCTCAAGAAAAATCGGATCGGGCAAGCTTATCTTTTTTCTGGACCTCGTGGTGTTGGGAAAACTACCACCGCCCGTATCTTGGTAAAGTATTTAAACTGTGAATCTGAGAGCACCGTTATTCCTTGCAACCAATGCCAAAGTTGCAATGAAATCAATCGAGGTACATCCCTAGACTACCTAGAAATCGATGGAGCCTCCAATCGTGGTATTGATCAAATTCGGGCATTAAATGAGCAACTCGCCTTCGCCTCTCCCACCGGGAAGCATCGAGTTTTCGTGATCGATGAAGTTCACATGCTCACCAACGAAGCTTTCAATGCCCTTTTAAAATCCTTGGAAGAACCCCCACTTAAGATCATCTTCATTTTATGCACCACTGAAAGTTATCGTATTCCACTTACCATCCGCTCCCGATGCCAACAACTTTTCTTTAACAATATTGCTATAGAGCTCACTGAAAAACATATGGAAGTCATCCTACAAAAAGAGAATATCCCCTTTGCTCCCCATTCCCTCTGGAAAATAGCCCAAAAAGCAGAAGGTTCTATTCGTGATGCGGAAAACCTTCTTGAAAAGGTGATCGCTTTCAATGATGAAAAGGAAATCACCTCTTCACTTGTTAATCAAGTCCTAGGAGATGCCCCTACAGACAAAAAATATCTTTTCCTTACTCATCTGAACGAAGAAAAGCTAAAATTTAATCTTGAATTAGTAAATCAGTTGAATTCTGATGGTTATAATTTGAGTGAATTTTTCTACAATCTAATTGACGTTCTTTCGAATTTGGTTTATTTTAAATCCGGGGTTCGCGATTACCATAATCTACGTATCAGTCAAGAAGAAGTAGAGAAACTTAAATCTTGTGAAAAACTCTTCAGTTTAAGTGAAATTTTCACCCTAACGGATATCCTTTTTGACTTCATCCTCACCCTCAAAAACACTACTCATCGTCATACCATGATACAATATCTTTTGATCAAGCTCCATCGTTATCGAAACTTAATCTCACCTGGAGAATTAAAAGAAAATATTCTAAAACTTTCACGCTATACTCTTCCCGATCCAAATTTGAATTCCCCCCAAGAAGCTACCTCAATCGAGTCGAATAAACCGATCACCTTCCCATCCCATTCCCATCATCCTGACCAGGGAACAAATGAAAAAGACCATTTTGAACAATCAAAATCACAATCTTATAAGCCGACCGATAGCTCTCCGACCGATAGCTCTAATAGAGAAAAAGATTTAAAAGAATCCCACTTTCCTCCCGATTATCCTTCCAACGATTTGCCAGAAGATCACCAAGATAGTTCAATAAAAAGAATGATAAAGGATTCCGTAAGTTCGAATAACATTCTACTTAAACAAGATAACTCCACTCTAAAACTTAAAGAAAAAAAATTTTCATCTACCCAAGCCATTTCTTCCCAGCCTACAAGCCCCACAAGTTCATGGACACATGAAGATTACCAAGTCCTCTTACAAATCCTCAAAAATAATGATTTAGGTCTTTTTCGATTAGCCGCGGCCTTCCCTCTTCAAACCGTGAAAGGAGATAGTCTATTTTTAGAAAACCAAAACGATATGGCTCCCCAAAGGGTGGCTGATTTCCAAAAACAATTTGAAGAGTATATCAATCAAACTGATCTTAAATCTCATCCCCAATTAAAACACCTCATGGATGGACGTCATTTAAAAGTTATTATTCAAGAAAATATTGTGAAAGCGAATTTAAAAAAAATAAAACAAATTTTTCCTCTTGATGAATAAATAAATTAAGAGGAATTTAATAAACCAGGAGAACACTATGGATATGAATGAATTGATGAAAAAGGCACAAAAGTTTCAAGAACAAATGCTTAAAAGTCAGGAAGAAGCCGCCAAAAAAGAATATGAAGTCAGTGCGGGAGGTGATATGGTGATAGTCAAGATCAATGGACGAATGGAAATATTGAGTATTAAATTCGCCAAAGAAGTGGTTTCTTCAGATGACATAGAAATGCTCGAAGACCTGGTAGTCGCAGCTGTAAATGCGGCTATCAAAAAAGCCAACGATGGAAATAACTCTAATCTCAAAAATCTAACCCAAGGAATGAATCTGCCACCAGGGCTTTTTTAAAAAATGGCATCATCTTTTTCCCGGGCAATCAAATCATTGAAAAAAATTCCCGGTATAGGAGGTAAATCTGCAGAACGGATCGTCTTTCATCTACTCGAAACAGAACGTAGTGAAGTCGAAAGCTTTATTCAATCTCTACGTGATCTTTTAGATAAGACTGTTTTCTGTCAAAACTGTGGGCTTATCTCAGAAAGGTCTCCTTGCCGAATATGCTCCTCTCCCAAGAGGGATCCTAATCTTATCTGCGTAGTTAAGAATATCCAAGATGCTATCCATATCGAGAGATCCAAGAGTTACTTCGGACAATACCATATCCTAGGTGGACTGCTCTCCCCTTTAGCCCATATTTATGAAAAAGACCTTCAGATTGACAACCTGTTACAAAGAGTGGCTAAGCAAAAAATGTGGAGAGAAATGAATACTTCAAATTCAAATAGAACTAATCTAGAGATTATTTTCGCTATAGAACAGAGTAGTGAAGCAGATGTCACCATTGAACTTATTCAAGAAAAAATTTATAAACTTACTCCCTCCCCTCCCATCATTTTTACCAGGATGGCTGTAGGGATTCCCATGGGAACCAGCTTGGAATACATCGACGGAATGACTTTGAAACAATCTTTGGATCGACGTTATCCCCTAAGTCCTAAAGCTCAAAAGATCAGAGATTAAATTAAAATAATTCAATAAATAACAGGATATCGATTATGAAAAAAATCTTCTTAGCCGGAGCCACTGGCTCCATTGGAAAAAATGTTTTTTACTGTATAGAACATCTCAACAAGTATTATCGGGAAAACCGCCAACATAACCGTCAATTCCAGATCACAGGTCTGGCTATTCGAGGTAGTCGAAAAGACCTACTTCATTCCCTAAAGCATCTCAAAAAAAATAATCCTGGCTTTAAACCTCCAAAGGTATTGGTGAGTAGCAATTCCAATGTTGCCAAAGCTTTACAAAAGGATTTTCCACAAGCCCGAATTTTTACCTCTATCCTCGAATCAGTGGAAGCTACTGATTTTGATATCATGGTTAATGCCTTAAGTGGGAGTATCGGCCTCCATGCCACTGTTCCAGCTTTGAAAAAAGGAAAAAAAATTCTTCTAGCCAATAAAGAAAGTTTGGTCATGGCAGGAGCACTAATCAATCGTATCTCCCAAAAAACAGGAAGTGAGATTATCCCTATCGATAGTGAACACTCAGCCCTTTATCAATTGATCTCACCCCATGGTTCTAAAAAAATCAATCGTTTAATTCTCACCGCTTCTGGAGGTCCGTTTTTTCGAAATTATAAGAAAAATCCCACTGTTGAGGAAGCATTGAAACACCCCAATTGGAGTATGGGGAAAAAAATATCTATCGATTCCGCTACAATGATGAACAAAGGACTGGAGGTTATTGAAGCTCATCATCTGTTTGGATTTAGTTATGATAAGATTGAAGTTATCATCCATCCCCAATCCCTGGTCCATTCCCTTGTGGAAACCATTGATGGGACTCAATACGCCCAATTAGGATCCACTGACATGAGACACCCCATCTTTTCAGCTCTATCCCATCCAGAACTCCTACCCCATAATCTTAAGCTATTCAATCTATACAACCATAGAAACTTGGAATTCTATCAACCTGATTTTCGTCGCTTCCCAATGTTAGAGCTAGCCTATCAATGTGGGAAAAAAGAGATTAAAGATAGTAGAAATTATGCAGTGATCATGAATGCTGCCAATGAAGAAGCCGTAGAACTTTTCTTAGAAAAAAGAATTTCTTTTTCTAAGATTTACACTCTAACCCATTCTATGGTAGAAAGTTATCAAGGAAAAAAATTAAACAGAATTGATCAAATCCAGGATATTATCAAACTTGATCAAGAAACCAAAATAAAAACCCGAGAAAAAGTTGGAAAGGGATAAATTAACCGAAGCAAGATAAAAAAACCTGCTTCGGTTAATTTAGAGGAATATCCTAAACTAGAATAGAAGGATAATATTTTTTAAAAAAATTTTAACCCAATAAACGAAGAACCGATTGTAGCTGGGAATTAGCCTGAGCAATCATAGCAATATTAACTTGATTCATAACCAAATTTTTAGTTAATTTTGTGACTTCGTCAGCAATATTTGCATCACGAACAGAACTTTCTGCAGCTTTAGTATTCTCTAAAGCTACTTGATTGGTCTTAATAACACTCTCCAGCCGTACTTGATGACTTCCTAAAACACTTCGATTACGAGCAAGAACCTGTAAAGCATTTTCTGATCTTTCAATGGTATCAATGGCTTTCTGAGGAGTACTTAAACTGAGATCCTCCAAAGACAGTGCTGCCACATTGATCGTATTGATATAAAGCCGAATAGCATTAGCAACCTGATCTCTATTCTCTCCTACCTGAATCCATAGCGAAGTTGTCGGAGTTGATTCTGCCGTGGGCTGAGAAAAACGACCATCCAATACCTTTTGTCCATTAAAAGTCGCATATTCTGCCACACGATCAATTTCAGCTACAATTTCAGTAGCCTGAGTTTGGGAAAAAGATCTTTCTGCATCAGAATAAATACTATTAGCAGCCTGAACAGCAAGAGACCTAAACTCGGTAATTAGATTAGAAATTTCTCCCAAATAACCATCAGTAGTTCTAATCATATTTAACGCATCAACACTATTTCTATAGGCTGCCTCTAACCCTTTGATCTGACTTCTCATTTTTTCAGAAATTGAGAAATCAAGAGGATTTTCTTTTGCAGAATAAAGTCTATCTCCACTACTAAGCTTATCAAATGAAGTGCTCACTTCATTTTGACGAACATTTAATAATCGATTACCTGTTATAGAAGGTATATTACTATTTATAACCATTTTTTTGCCTCTCTAAAAAAATTATGAAACTAAATGATATTTTCAACACAATCAAAAATTAAAAAATATCTTTTTTTCATTAAAGTTTATCCTTAATTTTCCGATAAACTATATAATAATTATACTATATTAATAAGTAAGAAAAAAGGGTTTCTTTCATATAAATTTAACTTTTTACTGAATTTTCACCGATAAGTACACTATTTTTAATAAAATTTTAGTTTTTTTAAAAAATTTACAGAACGTAAATTTCTAAAAAATTTTAGAAAAAACCTAATTTTGAAATTCTCTCTTCTAAACTACCTAATTTACTGCCCATCCCAAGGGTTAGATCGCTCACTACCACTGATTTTATTAAATATTCGTTTTCTGATGAATCATTATAAGACCAAGTACTATGGATAAAGTAATCTTTATTCTGATGCTTCCCCAAATAAAGGAGAATATGATTCGGACCATTGATATGAGCGATTGTTTTGAGGGGGAGTAATGTTGTAGAAAACTGAGAATAACCCACCAATGAAATTTTTTTAGGTTTTAGAGAAACAATCTGTTGAATAGAACTACGAGGAAACTTGATACCAAAAGTCCGGTATAATCGATAAAGAAACAAAGAACAATCGGTACGATCATAGTCCCCTCCCCAAGAATAACCAGTATTAAGAAATTTTAATGCTTGATTAACTAAATTCTGATAATTGAAAGTCAAAAAATCAGGACTGAGATCCTTGGTTTTGATATAATAACTATCCTTAAAGAGTTTTTTATCACTTGATTTATTGGGAATAATAATCTCAGTAAATTTATTGACTGGATCATAACTTCGATAATAAACCTCACTACCCATGGGTAAAGCTAAAGGGGAATACACTGCTTTAAAATTTTTCTTACCTCGATAGACGGTTGCTAATGGGCTTATCACTACTCCAGACAACTCTCCCATAAAGAAATCTCTCATCTTACTCATAGAGCCAGTTATCAGATAATCTTTTTTCACCCAACCTCGTGACAATGAAGTCTCTACAAAATACCACTTACTGTCAGCGGATTTCCAAATAATAGCTACCGGAGCAAAAGCATCAAGATAAGTTTTTTTAAGAATTTCAAATTCTCTAACTTTAAGATCATCAAGATTACGATAGATCTGAAGTTCCGTAGGAATATAACGAAGTTCGGCATTCTTATTCACAACTAACCCATATTTAATTGTTAGGGACTTTTTCCCCTTTAAAGCATTATAATCAACTAAACTCTTTAAATAGTCATTAAATTCAGGATCCCTCCTTCTTCTTCCCTCCCTATCATACTTGATATAGCGACGAAGAAAATTAAGGTCTTGATCAATAAATCTTCTTACAGAACTGGCATTGATACTTGTACCCATACCAAAAGGATTCAATATTCTACCTTTTTTAATATTCTCACGATTATAGCTGTCAATTCTTTCTTTAGTCCAAATCAATTCCTGGGAATTAGAAAGTTTAGCAAGCCAAAAGTTAGGATTTTCCATTTGAAGGATAAATCCAGATAATTGTGATTGAGTAACCGGAATTTTCTTTTTTTCAATGATAGAGGCATTGACCGAAAAGTCCAAACCAAAATAACCTAATAATAAAACATAAATTATCCTAGGGAATGGGAATAAAAACATTATCAGAAGTCTCGATGCTTTTTGATTTTTTGATAGGCTTGGTTGACCGTTTTAAATTTCTCTTCGGCAGCCTTATGAATATCCTCTCCTAAATGAGAGACCCGATCGGGATGATTCTGTAAGGAAATCTCTCTAAAAGCCTTTTTGATCTCTTCATTACTAGCATGCTCCGAAACTCCCAAAATTTGATAGGCTCGACTGAGATCATCAACAGATTTTGCATACATTCCCTTGATCGACTGAAACATCATACTAGGAATTCTAAGCAAAATAGCTATCTTAGAAATCAATTCTACTTCCACAGGATGTACATGACCATCCGCTTGGCTAAGTCCAAACAAAAAATGAAGGAGCTGATTTTTTTCTTCCATAATCATTTGTCGGTCGATTTGGATACAAACTTCCTCTAAGGAATAGTCCCGATGTTCCATATCCTTTAGAAACATCATCATCTCCCGTACCTCATCAATCTGGAAATGTTTTAGGAGAAATGCTTTTACATATTCCACCTCTTTTACGGTAATCCGATTATCTGCTTTCATTACTTGAGAAGCCAAAATCAAGAGAGAGAACATAAAGTCCCCATGGGTGGTAGTGGTGGTAGATTCTTGGTAGTTACGTCTTTGAAATTTAGATTGATCTAACTTTCCAGCTATCCACCAGCCGATTATCCCTCCAATAGGACCTCCTAATGACCAACCTAGACCAGCACCGATAAGTCGTTTTAACATCACTTTATCCTTATTTTAATTCTAATTCCCAAATTTCTTGATCAACCGAGATTCGATACTTTCCAGCCTGAAGAGGGAGGGTAAGTTGGGAAACTTTTCTACCATCATAGATTTTTTTTATGTCAATATCCATTAACTTTTCTACCGAAATTTGATGGCATTTACTGAATTTTAGATTAAAAGAAGTTTCTTCCCCATCAATATACCTCACTTTAAAATCTCCAAAATCAAGAATAGTACTATCCTTTTTAGAACGGGCAAATCCTGGTTTAGGTAAAATCTGGTAGTCCCCACCGACAAGAGGTTTTAATCTCTGTTCAATAAAGGAAACAATCACTTTCTTAACCTCTTTAGCTTTCTTAGTAAAACGTCTTTCAACTAATTCTCTTCTTTCCTGAGGAGAAGGATATATCACTGAATGCATCTCTCCTAAGGCTTTAAGAGAAAGGTACTGAAAATAAACTTCTTTGGCTTTATCAGGATCATCTCCAATCCATTTCTCTAATTCGCTATAATTATTTTCTTCAATCCACTTTCCGACCATCAACTCTTCCATTTCAGATAGCCTTTCATTCATAACATTTCCTTTACAATTAAATACTATTATTCAATCCCATAAAGCTTTTTTTCCATAACCTTGCGTTGATAAACGATGGTATTGGCCACTTTAGTTTCCGGTATATCCAAAACCTGTGCAATACTTTTAAACGATGTAAATTCATTAATACGATTATAATCTTCTAATACTTTGCGTCGTTTTTTGCTAAGCTCTTCTTCTTTGAGAGTTATTCCACCTTTGCTTGACTCTGAAATGGTTTGTTCTTGACAAACAAGCAGGTCAAGATAAAGTATCCCTAATTTTTCATCTATTCGTAAGCGTCGTCTTTTTTTTTCAGACACCTCTTCACGTAATTGATCAATACCTTCAAGCAATTCAGTATATTTTTTTCCAGTAAACTCTTTGAGCCGAATAAAATCATCTTCAGTAAAAAAATCCAAATAATAAAGTTTCAATACCAAGTAATTGAGGGAGTTATTTTCATAATCAGGGAAAAAAGATGATTCAGATGAAACATCTTTTAAAGAACCTAAAATTGTCGAATGAATATTCTTATTTCCCAAAGCATTTTCCAAACTCAATGGTTCTCGAAAGAGTTCTTCCTTATCTGAATAGGAAAGGCGATCTCGAGATATTGACTTACGTTTCTTTAACAAAAAATTAAGATAGTGAGACCGAAGACGAAGGGAAAGGAAGTTACGAAAACCGCCCAAAGTAGGGTTAAATTTCTCAAATAAAGTTTCTCGTCGTTCCCAAATATAAAGATAAAAATCCGATGCAACATCTTCATCAGATTGCCGAAAAGCAAGTTGGGGATAGCCCCGGACATATTCAGATATCGCCATCCATAATCGATCAAGATTTTTAGAGTCTCGATTGGACTGATAAAGGGATATACTTTCCTCCCACGCCTCCCAATTACAACTCTTTAAAGGTATTATCATCCAATCTGTTAATTACAATTATAACATAATCAAATCTAATAATCATTTTCACCATCTCACCTCTTATATTTTTTCCAAATATTTCTTCAAATTATCCTCCTCTACTTTAAGAGCGGTATATTCCTCATAAAGTTTTCTCTCTTCTTCTTGATTT
This sequence comes from Spirochaetota bacterium, assembly GCA_965224715.1. Classification (GTDB taxonomy): domain Bacteria; phylum Spirochaetota; class UBA12135; order COTS27; family CAXSBA01. The sequence continues at coordinate 1,914,160 of OZ245054.1, forward strand.
CCTTTATCCCCAACTATGAAGATCCTGTCATGGAGACGACTTTTTTTCTTTTTTAAATATTCCCGCTTCAAAATCACCAAACGGGTATTAAAATCTTCTTCAATTTCTTTAAACCCATCTTTGTCATTATCATCTACTTTTTCTGATTGTAACGTATTCAAATATTCCTTTTTTAGTGATTGATCGGAGACATATTCTGCAACTTTTTCTTGATTATCATCCCTAAAAGACTGGAGAATCTTTTGAAAATTAGTATTCTTTTTTATGTTAAGAAGCTTACGATAAATATAACGAGCTAAATTATCTTCCAAATCTTCAACCACAATCACCGGACGAGCTGATAAAAGAAATTTAGGATAATTGCACAGAAAAAGAACAAAGCTCCTTTCTTTTTTAATTAAGTTTTGAGAGATCGAATTAATTTTTGATGAATCATTGAATGAACTGGTAAACTTTTTATTAGGGTACCTGACAGAAGTACCAACAGTAGAATAAGCAATAGGGCGATTTTCTTTTTGATATTTTTCCCAATCTAAGGAAAAAGCTTTACCTATGAGATCACCAAAATTTTTCTTTACCATGGAATCGGAGATCGAAGCATAAATAGGAAGGAGTTGATCCAAAGCTTGTTTTTTTTCTACCGGTGACCACTTATCCTTATTATAGCTTACCTCTTTCACTAGATAATTATAAACATTCACTCCCATTGTATTAAAATAGTTATTCACCTTTTCCTTAGAGTTATTTTTAATAAAATCAAAAGGATCTACTCCTTTGGGAAGAATAATCACCTCCCCATCCATAGACAATGCTACCATATCTTGAGCCGATCGCCAAGCCGCTTTCTTTCCAGAAGTATCTCCATCAAAAAGTAGATTTACTTTATCAGTATATCTTTTTAATTTACGAAGTTGATCTGAGGTAAAAGCTGTTCCTAGAGGAGCCACAGCTGGAACTCCTATCTCATAGCACGCTACCACATCCAAGTAACCTTCTACAACATAAACCTGTTTATTCTTGATTATCTGAGCATAGGACTCCTTAAGTCCATAAAGAGTCTCTCGTTTATGAAACCAAGGAGACTCCCGAACATTAAGGTATTTGGGCTCCTCATTAGAGATGGTTCTGCCTCCAAATCCCAAAACCTCACCCTTTTCATTATGAATAGGAAAGATAATCCTATTACGAAAAAAATCACGGATTCCTCGATAACCTGAGGAAAATAATGAAGACTTCCGCCAAGGTAAATTCCGGGTTCGGTCATCTTGAGTAACGATTTGAATTAAAAATCCATTTTCTGAGTCTGGAATATAACCAATTTTGAATACCTCTAAAGCTTCTTTAGATAAGCAACGAGATTTTATGTAATTACGTCCCGGCTTTCCTCCTTTGGCTTTGAATAGATAAGAATGACACACATCAGCCGCCCAAGCATTCAATGTTTTCATATCCAAAAATCGATCAATCTTCTCAGCCTGTCTAAATGAGAAACCAAATGGTAAATTAATATTATACAGTTCAGCCAGCGTTTTGATGGCATCTTTCAAAGAAAGTTTATCATATTCCATAACAAACTTAATAACATCTCCACCGGCCCCACAAGAAAAACACTTATAAAGTTGCTTACGGATAGAAACAAACATAGAAGGATTATGATCATCATGAAAAGGACAGATCCCAACCCATTCTCCTCCCTTTTTTTTTAAAGTTAATCTTTTGCCAATCACATCCACAATATTAATTTTGTTTTTAATATGTTCAAAAATATTGTCAGTCATGATAGAATATGGTTTGAGTTGTTTAAGGAAGACATAGATAACATTGTAACAAATTCTACAATCAAATAAACAAAAAAATCATGGAATATACTAAGATCGGTTTTATCGGAGCTGGAAATATGGGAAGAGCTCTAATTCAATCACTATTATCTTTTAACAAGTTATCTAAGTCCATTGGAAGTATGAAAATAAAAAATTCTGATAAAATCTTCCACAGAAAATTTGAAAAAATCATGATATTTGACCCCAATTCTCAAGCAAAAAAACATCTTCCTAAATCAGGAATTTCTTGGTGTCATTCACCAGAAAAAGTTATCCGCGAATCCTCTATCATTTTTCTTTGCATCAAGCCCAAGGATGTGGAAACATTTTTCTCTACCAACAGAGAACATTTTCAAAAGCAGATTGTAATTTCTATCATTGCTGGACTTAAGATATCCTCCCTTCGTAAAGTTGCCCATGTATCCCAACTCAAAGTATGTCGGATCATGCCCAACCTCGCTGCTTCAATCGGTCAAGGAACTGGAACAGTAACCTATAGTCGCAACATCAGTAGAATAGAAAAAAATAATCTAGAACGAATCCTTTCAGCTTCCGGATTATATATAGAAACTCAAGAAACTTTGGTTGATGCAGTAACCGCAATTTCAGGTTGTGGACCAGCTTTTGCCTTCCTGTTTATTGAAGCCCTAACCCAAGCTGCCATAAAACTCAAAATACCACGTAAACAAGCGTTTCGTTTCGCTACCAATACTATAATCGGTGCTGGATTATTACTTCAGGCATCAGGACAGGAGCCCTTAGAACTTACTACCCAAGTCACTTCACCAGGAGGCATGACTATTGAGGGAGTCAATCGACTTAAAAACAGTGACTTTAAAGATATTGTAATGGATGCAGTCTTTCGAGCTCACAGCAAAGCTAAAGAACTTTTTATAAAAACCTGAAAATAATAGAGTATTTAAGTTAAGGTTAGTATCCCATTTTTTAGATTGTAGATTCGACCGCATTGTTGAGCCAATTCTAATGAATGTGTTACCATGATGACTGCCGAAGATTGGGTTCTAGCAAAATCTTTTAGAAGGGAAAAAACATCGAAAGAGTTGGTAAGATCCAAATTACCTGTAGGTTCATCTGCTAAAATCAGTCGGGGGTTATTGATGAAGGCTCTAACAATTGCCACCCTCTGAGCCTCACCACCAGAAAGTTCTCCGACATAATGATCTAGACGATTACTTAATCCTATTTTATTTAATAACTCCATCGCCAATTTTTCTTTTTCGTCTTTTATTCTGACAAAGTGAGGTCGAATCATCGCTGGAACAAGAATATTTTCTAATACCGTCAATTCCTTGATCAGATTATGTTGTTGAAAGACGAAACCGATAAATTTTGAACGAAGGATAGCTAGCTGGGTTTCTGAAAGATGGTTAAAGCAGTAATTGAAAAAAAAAACCCTACCCTCAGTGGGACTATCAATACCAGCCAAAAGATTGAGAAGGGTAGATTTCCCGGAACCACTGGCACCGGTAATAGCTATGGTTTCTCCTGCTTCTACCTGAAAATCAACCCGTTTCAAAACCGAAATTTTTCGATCATGAATAGAAAAAATTTTCTTCACTCCTATTACCCGTAACAAGGGGTTAAGGGGAGACAGGGGAAAATCCTCTTTAAAAATATTAAACTTTTCTAAAAATCTATTCATAACGCATAATATCGACTGGTTTTAATCGTGCTGCCTTAAGTGAAGGGAAGAATCCAACGATAGCAGACAGTACTATAGCCATAGAAATAAAAAATAAAACTCGAGATATACTAACATCACTGGGAATAAAATCTAGATAGTAAACTCCCTTGGGAAAAATCTCAAACCCTTGATATGTTCCCATATCAACAAACCAAGAAGCCATAGAATAAAAAATTAAATTAGCTATACTGATAATATATTCAATTCCTTGAATAACCAACATAACATCCAAAGAGATAAGATAACCCAAAGTTCCTCCAATGATTGATCCCATCGCAGTTATTACAAATCCTTGAAATAAGAATATTTGGGCCACCTGTAAAGGACGCATACCTATAGTTTTCAATATACCGATTTCTTTTTTTTTCTCTATAATAAAAATAAGTTGAGAACTGGTAACATTGAAAATGGCCACTATCAAGATCAAGGTAACGATGAAGTTCATAAGGCTCCTTTCTAAAGCCAGAGCTTTAAAAAAATTATAATTGATATCCTGCCAAGTGAAAAAACGATAACGGTCACCATAGAGTGTTATTAGCACTTCTAATACTGGCTCTAGATTCCAAATATTTTCTACCTTGATGTCAATTTTTCTTACTACATTCTTCTGGCGAAATACTTTTTCAAATGTAGACAGTGAGACATAAACTATTCCTTCATCAAATTGTTGTAATCCTGTTTTGAAAGTCCCCATAATTTTAGTTTCTACTGAACGAGGGCGGCTACTCATAGTGAGATTCTCTTCATCTGTGACCAAAAGATTAATCCTTTCACCTGAATCTACCAAACGTTTTGCTGCTAATTCACTACCAATCAAAATCTGGTAGCGACGATCAACTGTTTTCTTTCCATCAATTATCTTTACCAATTGATCTAGTTCCGTATCATTTTTGAAATAGTCAGGTGGCACCCCTCGAATCAGTACTGGCTCAAAACCAGAGAAAAATTGGGCCATTCCCTGCACTTCAATATAAGGATTTGCGGAAACTACCCCTGGAATAGCTCGAATCTTTTTCATTACTTCTTTATAGTTTTTAATATTTTTTTCTAAGTAGGTACTTGAAATAACTATATGTCCCTTCACTCCCAAAATCTTGGTTTTGATTTCCTCTTGGAATCCCATCATGACTGACAAAACCACAATCGGAACCATAACCCCTAGAGTCACTCCCATCAAAGAAATCAAAGATACAGTAGATGCAATGGATTGACGGGCTCGTTTACGTCCAGCCAAAAACCGGAGAGCTATGAGAAACTGTGCTTTCATAATATCTATTTTTTTCGTTTCTTACGATTTAAAAGTAACTGAACTTCATAGAGTTCCAAATCAAGATGTTTAGCAATTTCCTTATCTGACCACCCGATATGACTCAGAGTTTTAGGAAGGGATTTGAACTTCTTATCTAGTTCCGTAAACAGTGCACTATCATTTTCTCTTTGATTTTGAAAAATTTTCAAAATAATACTAATTTGCTCATTGAATCCTTCCTTGAGAAGATTAAGGTTATCCTGTTCTACCAACATTTCCTTTTTAAGTGTCCTGATAACTTCAATTCTTTTTTCTAAATCATAAACTGCAATATCAAAGTTATCGAATTTCTTATTTAAGTATTCCAACGCTTTATAACGTTCATCTAAACTAAGTGACTTTTGCTCCAGGGATTTGATGTTATCGGTGACCTTTTTCTGTAATTCTTCACCTGCCGCAACTCGTCCCAAGAAAATATCCGTCTTTTCTTGGTTCTGTTGAGACTGACTTTGAATATCTTTCACCCATTTCTTAACATCATAAAAATCACCTTGAAGCTCTTTTAAGTTACCGAATTCTTTCTTGATAGCATTGATATCTTGATTATAGTCCTGAAGTTTAGATAAAAATCTATCTATTTCACTAGACTGCGATTTAACAGTATTTATATGACCTTCAATCTCCCCCGTCATATTCATAATAGTCTCTAATTGCTGAGCTAAATTCAGAACATTAGACTCCTTCTCTTTCAAATTCTTGTGGATTACTTGTAAATGTTGATGTTCCTTCTCCAATTTTTGGAAATTCTCTTGAAAGTCAGCAAAACGTTTCTCAGTTTTTTTCAATTGACTCAACTGTTTCTCATAATTTGCCATTACACTAGTAAATTCTTTTTGGAATATAAATATCTTATCTACTGACTTAGTTTTACTGAGAAAAAAGTCTATTCTATCAGTTACCGAGGCTATTTTTTTCTCCATACCCATAACCATTTCATTGAAGGTGTCCTGAAAAGATTGTTCTTTGTCAGCTAAATTCAATTTAATCCCTTCTACCAAGTATTCAATCCTATCCTCACCTTGTACTAACAGTTTATCCAAAAATTTTTTCTGCTTTACTACTTCTTCTGAAAGTTTTTTCCAATTTTTATCAATACCTTCAATTCCTTTACGATAATTCTTTATTTCTTCTTGGAGCTCCCGACGAAAAAACTCTTTACTAAAATTTCTTTTCAACTCATTAAATATTTTTTCGGTTTTAAGTTTACTGATTAAATTGATCCGTACCTGCTCTTTTAAGAAAGTTTGCCAACCAGAATCCCTTTGTAACCGTTCTACTATCCAACTACTATTAATACTAACAGAGTTTTTGATTTTATTGGTTAAATATCGATCAAGTTCAAAAAGAAAATTCTTATGTTTCGAAGACATATCACTCTTTGAAGTAATAGAAAAAATTTCTTGAAGTAATCGTGGCAACTCATTGGACATTACCTTATAAAGACGATCCTCAATATAATCGTTGATATTTTCTCTAATCAACCTCCTTTTCTTTTGGATATCACTAAGGTCAGCCTGAAGTTTAACCAAATCACTCTTAACCTTTTCAAAGCTGTTGTTTAAAGTCTCCTGACTATTATCGATAATCCCAGCTTGTTTTTTCTTCTGCTTTTCTAAAAACCCAGAAAGATTATTGATCTGATAAGTAATAGTTTTCTTAGACTCATCCATAAAGGATTGAAGAGAATCCAAAGCTTCCTCTTTAAGACGATTACGAGCTTCAAGCTTATTCGCTTGCTCTTCAATTTGAAAAAAACTCTTTTCGAACTGCCCTACTATCTCCTGCTGGTACTCTTCCCCTTTCTGCTTAACTTCAAATAATACTTCTTCTGAAAATCGCTCCACCTGCTCTCGAATCTTCTCTTGATCCTCTACTACCTTCTTCTCCCAATCTTCATATTTCCCCAGCAAACTGATAAACTTATCTTCATATCCTTGAAAATTAGCTTGAAAATCAATCAATTCCTTTTCCGTACTACTCTTCAACTCCTCCAATATCCCCTGCTGATACTCTTCTCCTTTCTGCTTAACTTCAAATAATACTTCTTCTGAAAATCGCTCCACCTGCTCTCGAATCTTCTCTTGATCCTCTACTACCTTCTTCTCCCAATCTTCATATTTCCCCAACAAACCGGAAAACTTATCTTCATATTCTTGAAAATTAGCTTGAAAACCTACCGATTCCTTTTCTGAATTGTTCTTCAAAATTATCAAATTTTTTTGTAAACGATCTTCCTCTCTAGCTACCACATCATCCACCATCTTTCTAAATTTCTCCTCCCAAGCAGTATATTCTTTTCCCAATTTCTTGCTATCCAAATTATCCAATAATTTAAGTCGAGACTGCTCATCCAAAAATGACTGCCAACTTGAATCTCCTTTCAAATAATCCATCAACCAACTTAAATTACTCTCAATCGATTCCCTAAACTGACTATTAAAAAAATCTCTTAAATCCCGATACCATAAACCAGATTCCGTTTCAGTTACTTTTGCTCCACTCAATACCTCCAATAAAACCCGAGGAACTTCCTCCATCATCATCTGATTCAATTTCATATCCAAACTGTCACTTAACTCAAATAAAATATTATTACGGTTCTGCTTAATACTTTCAACCTCCTCTTTTATCAAATCAAAGTCAGAACGAACATCTTTATAAATATCAACCAAAACTAAATGGTTTTTTTGATAAAGGCTACTTTGCATTTCTTTCTGCTTTTCTAAAAACCCAGAAAGATTATTGATCTGATAAGTAATAGTTTTCTTAGACTCATCCATAAAGGATTGAAGAGAATCCAAAGCTTCCTCTTTAAGACGATTACGAGCTTCAAGCTTATTCGCTTGCTCTTCAATTTGAAAAAAACTCTTTTCGAACTGCCCTACTATCTCCTGCTGGTACTCTTCCCCTTTCTGCTTAACTTCAAATAATACTTCTTCTGAAAATCGCTCCACCTGCTCTCGAATCTTCTCTTGATCCTCTACTACCTTCTTCTCCCAATCTTCATATTTCCCCAGCAAACTGATAAACTTATCTTCATATCCTTGAAAATTAGCTTGAAAATCAATCAATTCCTTTTCCGTACTACTCTTCAACTCCTCCAATATCCCCTGCTGATACTCTTCTCCTTTCTGCTTAACTTCAAATAATACTTCTTCTGAAAATCGCTCCACCTGCTCTCGAATCTTCTCTTGATCCTCTACTACCTTCTTCTCCCAATCTTCATATTTCCCCAACAAACCGGAAAACTTATCTTCATATTCTTGAAAATTAGCTTGAAAACCTACCGATTCCTTTTCTGAATTGTTCTTCAAAATTATCAAATTTTTTTGTAAACGATCTTCCTCTCTAGCTACCACATCATCCACCATCTTTCTAAATTTCTCCTCCCAAGCAGTATATTCTTTTCCCAATTTCTTGCTATCCAAATTATCCAATAATTTAAGTCGAGACTGCTCATCCAAAAATGACTGCCAACTTGAATCTCCTTTCAAATAATCCATCAACCAACTTAAATTACTCTCAATCGATTCCCTAAACTGACTATTAAAAAAATCTCTTAAATCCCGATACCATAAACCAGATTCCGTTTCAGTTACTTTTGCTCCACTCAATACCTCCAATAAAACCCGAGGAACTTCCTCCATCATCATCTGATTCAATTTCATATCCAAACTGTCACTTAACTCAAATAAAATATTATTACGGTTCTGCTTAATACTTTCAACCTCCTCTTTTATCAAATCAAAGTCAGAACGAACATCTTTATAAATATCAACCAAAACTAAATGGTTTTTTTGATAAAGGCTACTTTGCATTTCTTTCTGCTTTTCTAAAAACCCAGAAAGATTATTGATCTGATAAGTAATAGTTTTCTTAGACTCATCCATAAAGGATTGAAGAGAATCCAAAGCTTCCTCTTTAAGACGATTACGAGCTTCAAGCTTATTCGCTTGCTCTTCAATTTGAAAAAAACTCTTTTCGAACTGCCCTACTATCTCCTGCTGGTACTCTTCCCCTTTCTGCTTAACTTCAAATAATACTTCTTCTGAAAATCGCTCCACCTGCTCTCGAATCTTCTCTTGATCCTCTACTACCTTCTTCTCCCAATCTTCATATTTCCCCAGCAAACTGATAAACTTATCTTCATATCCTTGAAAATTAGCTTGAAAATCAATCAATTCCTTTTCCGTACTACTCTTCAACTCCTCCAATATCCCCTGCTGATACTCTTCTCCTTTCTGCTTAACTTCAAATAATACTTCTTCTGAAAATCGCTCCACCTGCTCTCGAATCTTCTCTTGATCCTCTACTACCTTCTTCTCCCAATCTTCATATTTCCCCAACAAACCGGAAAACTTATCTTCATATTCTTGAAAATTAGCTTGAAAACCTACCGATTCCTTTTCTGAATTGTTCTTCAAAATTATCAAATTTTTTTGTAAACGATCTTCCTCTCTAGCTACCACATCATCCACCATCTTTCTAAATTTCTCCTCCCAAGCAGTATATTCTTTTCCCAATTTCTTGCTATCCAAATTATCCAATAATTTAAGTCGAGACTGCTCATCCAAAAATGACTGCCAACTTGAATCTCCTTTCAAATAATCCATCAACCAACTTAAATTACTCTCAATCGATTCCCTAAACTGACTATTAAAAAAATCTCTTAAATCCCGATACCATAAACCAGATTCCGTTTCAGTTACTTTTGCTCCACTCAATACCTCCAATAAAACCCGAGGAACTTCCTCCATCATCATCTGATTCAATTTCATATCCAAACTGTCACTTAACTCAAATAAAATATTATTACGGTTCTGCTTAATACTTTCAACCTCCTCTTTTATCAAATCAAAGTCAGAACGAACATCTTTATAAATATCAACCAAAACTAAATGGTTTTTTTGATAAAGGCTACTTTGCATTTCTTTCTGCTTTTCTAAAAACCCAGAAAGATTATTGATCTGATAAGTAATAGTTTTCTTAGACTCATCCATAAAGGATTGAAGAGAATCTAAAGTTTCCTCTTTAAGACGATTACGAGCTTCAAGCTCTGTAGTCTCATTATTCAGTTTTTTATATCTATCTTCTAAAAGACTGAGAACTTCTTCTTGATAGTCATTTATCTTTTCTTTAAAGCCAGAAAGAATCGTTGCAGAGAATTTATCAATACGTTTTTGAGTCATATCTTGGTGTTCCGCAACTTCCTTCTCCCATGTTCCATAACGATCCATTAAAGTAGCAACCTGACTCTCACGCTGACTTAAATTCTCTTGTAGAACTTGAATTTCGGTTTCAAAATTAGAACGCATCCTCTCTATCTCATTTTGCAGATGTTCCCTCTCTTCTTTTACCAAAATATCTATGCTATCTTTGAAATCAGCTTCCAAATCAGCATATTGTTGTTTAAGCTTATCGGTATTGATCTTGCTTAGATTGATAACTTGCTCATAACCTTGGTTAATATTTTTTTCAACCTCATTTAGACGTTTGCTAAAAGCTGATTCCAAATTCAAAATTTCTTTAGAATAACTTTCTTTGAAATCATTAAGAGAATTTTCTATCTGTTTAACCGATTCTTCTTTATTTCTAAAGTCACTTTCAACCGCATTGAGCTTAGCTATAAAATCTTGTAATTTTAAGTTATTATCCTTAAAGGTATCCTGCAGTTCTCTATAAAAATCCGATGTTTTTTCTAAATCTCGAGAAAGTCGAGTCACTTCTGAAAGCCGTTCTTCGACGGTTTTAAATGAAGTCTCAATACCATCACGAAGACGATTGAAATGAATAAAGTCATGCTGAAGATTTATATTAACCTCCCGAAATTCCCTAAGATTACTCCGAAACTTTTCGATAAAATCCTTTTCCCGAACATTCATATATTCATTAATTTTTTCAATACGAAAATTTGAAATTTTAGAACGTATATATGAAAAGAAAAATATTAAAAAGATAAAGCTATTACCAATCAAAATGAGAAGAATTTCAGTAGCCGACATAATTCGTGTAAATTCTCTATTGCTTATATATTTTACAATAAGGAAGATAGTCTCCTATAAGATTAAATCCATAATAATCAATAAAACCCAAAATCATTCCAACAATTTGAAAAAAACACTCCAAAAACATGAATACCCCAGAAAAAAACTAAAGGTACCAAATAATTTTAGGAGTAATTGGAAAGGCTATATTATTTTTTAAAAGAGATTTTTAATTAGTTTCAGATTTTTTCTTGAAAGGGGTTTTACTATACGATATTTTATTCTTTTCAATAGTGAAGTTGATAACATCACCTAGCTTGGCTTTCCTTGATATAATCTCATCGGAAAGATAATCTGTGATATGGGTTTGAATCAATCTTCTTAAAGGACGAGCACCAAATTTTTTATAGTCAGCATATTTGATAATAAAATTCTTTACTTTATTATCGATATTAACCACAATTTTTTTTTCTTTAAGAAGGTCTTGAAGATCATTCATCTGTAGATCAATAATTTCATTAAGCATTTTTTCATTAAGTCTTTCAAACACGATAGTTTCATCTAAACGATTGATAAATTCTGGAGAAAAGTTTTTCTTGAGCTCATCCAAAGTAGTCTGTTTTAATGCCTCATAGCCTTCTTGACTGAGACCTCCTTTCTTAAATCCGATAGGGACATTGTTATTAATCTCTTTACTTCCTAAATTAGATGTCATAACTATGACCGCATTGCTAAAGTCGACCTTATTTCCAAGATGATCTGAGAGTTTACCATCTTCAAGAATTTGTAAAAAAATATTAAAAATATCAGGATGAGCCTTCTCAATTTCGTCAAAGAGAATAACAGAATAAGGACGCTGACGAATCAAAGTTGTAAGCTCACCCCCTTCTTGATAACCCACATATCCAGGAGGTGATCCAATCAACCTCGAAACTGTATGTTTTTCCATAAACTCTGACATATCTATTTTAATAAGAGCATCACGAGTACCAAAAACAAATTCAGTGAGACACTTAACCAACTCCGATTTTCCAACTCCAGTCGGTCCCAAAAACATATAAGAAGCCATAGGACGACCTGGCAACTTTAGTCCAGCCCGGGAACGGCGATAAGCCTTAGCCAAAGCAGAAATAGCATTCTTCTGTCCCACAATTTTTTTACCTAAGTCCTCCTCCATAGAAAGAAGGCGATGAGACTCTTCTTTCTCTAATTTATTGACTGGAATTTGAGTCATATTCTTTACTACCAATCCAATATCTTCAACCGTAATCTCGATCTTCTTAGTTTTCTTTTCCTCCTCCCACTCACCAAGCATCTTTTCTAATTCACTTTTTTTCTTCTTAACCCGATCCCGGAGGAGAGCTGCTTTTTCATAATCTTGCTCCTTGACTACTTCCTTTTTTTCTTTAGTTAGTTTCTCTATTTCCGTCAACATTTTTTTAGCAAAACTAGGAAGATTAGAGTTACTTAATCTCACTTTGGCACCTGCTTCATCAATAAGGTCAATAGCTGAATCAGGAAGATATTTGCCCCCAAAATAACGTTTGGCATAATGAACTGCAGCGTTAATAGTTTCATGAGGATAAAGTACATTATGAAAATTCTCATAACGATGCTTAAGTCCAATAAGGATATTTATCGCATTCCCTAGAGAAGGCTCTTCAACATTAATTTTTTGGAAACGACGTGAAAGTGCAGAGTCTCTTTCAACATACTTGCGGTATTCGGAAGAGGTTGTAGCTCCGATACATTGGAGTTCAGCTCGGCTCAGGGCTGGCTTCATAATATTGGAAGCATCCATACTGCCTTCTGCACCTCCAGTCCCAATGATGGTATGGACTTCATCAATAAACAAAATAATATTCTTATTTTTCTTTATTTCTGACATGATACTCTTGATCCTCTCTTCAAACTCTCCACGATATTTAGTTCCTGAAATACAAGCAGCTAAATCCAAACTTACGACCCTTTTTTCCAAAAGAAGGTCCGGAACATCTCGGGCAACAATTTTATTGGCCAATCCCTCCACAATTGCTGACTTACCTACTCCGGGCTCCCCAACCAAGATGGGATTATTTTTGCTTCGTCGAGAGAGAATTTGAATAAGACGATCTATCTCCTTATCTCTCTCAATCACTGGATCTAACATTCCATTCACAGCTAATTCTGTAAGATCACGAGAAAAGCTGTTGAGAGTAGGCGTAGAACCGCGGTTTGATTTTTTTTCTTTGTATTCCTTGGGTTCATTAAGCACATTTTCTTTGAAATTTGTACTTTGATTATCAAAACCAAGAATCTCTACTATAGTTTTTTTTAAATCATTTAAAGTAATATCATATTCATTAAGATAATGAGACACCATTCCATCATTTTCCCGATAGATTCCTAAGAAAAGATGCTCCACTCCAATATAATAATGGTTAAGAGCTTGAGACTCCTCTGAACTATAACGAAGAACCTTCTCAATTCTTTCAGAAGGTTGGATCTCTCCCAATTTTAAAACAGGAGTCCCCACCTTAAGCCGATTTTCAATCTGATAGATGATTTTTTCTACATTAACCCCTAAATCCTCTAAGACTTTAAAAGGAATACCTTTACGTTCTCTAAGGATGCTCAAGAAAATATGCTCAGGCTCTACATATTCTGAGCCGAATTTACGTGCCTCTTCCTGCGCTAAACGATTAATAATCCTTTGCGCTCGGGCAGTCAGTCCGCTACGATTATTCATGGGATTAGCTTCTTTTTCGCTCATTATTTTAATTCTAACATTTTTTTATCACTTTTGAAGTATATTTATTTATACTTAACAAATTAAATTTAATACACAAAGTTTTTTTTTCAAATTTTTAAACTGATTTTAAAAAAAAAATTTAATAATACAAATACTTAATTTTTTCATAACTTATCTTAATAAAAATATTGCCAATTTATATTATATTAAGCCAATTTATTAAAAAATCTGAATCAAACATTTCTTAATTTTAAACAATAAATCACTATGACAAAATATTTTGGTAAAAAAGAAAATTCTTTGATACTAAAACATTGTAAAATTATTTAAAGAATCAACCTTTTAATAAAAGGATTTTTTTATGTTTAAAAAAATTTTTTTTAGTATCTTAAAGAAATGCCCAAACGGTAAACTGAAAATAATTGATAATGGGAAAGAATATTTTTTTGGCAAAGGAAATACTCCTTCTGCAGAAATTTCCATATTTAACCAGGATGTTTTCAAAGAAACTATTCTTCATAGCGATATTGGTCTAGGGGAAACCTATGTAGCAAAGAAATGGGATACCCCAGATCTTACTAAAGTTCTTGAATGGTTTATCGGCAATAGAAACTATCTTCCCGATTTATCCCATTCTGATAATCCATTTAAACAAATTCTAAATCAAATGTTCAGTTTTTATCAAAGAATAATTGAACTTAATAAGACTAAGAATAGTTTCAAACAGTCTAGGAAAAATATTTCCTACCATTATGATCTTAATAATGATTTTTTTGAATTAATGTTGGACAAAACTATGGCCTATTCCAGTGCTTGCTTTGATAATAACAAACAGAATTTATATCAGGGGCAAATCAACAAATTTAAAAAAATCTCAACTAAACTTCTATTAAAGAAAACCGATCATCTCTTAGAAATTGGAAGCGGCTGGGGTGGTTTTGCCGTTTATGTTGCTAAAAAATATGGCTGTAAGGTAACTACACTTACTCTTTCTGAGCAACAATACCAGTACGTTAAAACTTTGATCAAGAAAGAAAAATTAGAGAAACAGGTTGAAGTCAGGTTGAAAGACTACCGAAAAGTAGAGGGCAAGTTTGATAAACTAGTATCTATAGAAATGATAGAAGCTATCGGATATGGTCAACTCGATACTTTCTGTAGAAAATGCACTAACTTTCTTAAAGAAAAGGGAATCATGGTTATTCAAATGATTACCTTTCATGATCATAATTTTTCTTTCTATGTAAAAAACATCAACTGGATACAAAAATATATTTTCCCCGGATCCCACTTAATCTCTATAGTAGAATTTCTGAATTCTATGCGAAAATTTGGTCAACTCACAGTTTCCGAAATCGAGAGTATCGGCCAAAGCTATGCCAATACCTTAAAAATCTGGAATAATAATTGCCAAGCCAACCAAAAGAAAATCAAGACTCTCGGATTTGATGACACCTTCTTTCGTAAATGGCATTATTATTTGGTTTCTTGTGAAGTCGCCTTTCGCCTGAATTATATCAATGACATACAAATGACTTTGATCAATCATAGAGGTGTGCCTTAAAATAGCAGTGTTATAATTTACACATTTCAAACTAACGGAAAGGTTCTCCAATTACTGAAATAACTAATTATAAACAACCTTTTTAAAAAAAAGAATCCAATGGTACCGGACAAAGTTAGATTAAAAGAATATTCAATATGGTTTGCTTAACAAGTAAAATTGAAAACTAGTATAACAGTCAACTTGAAAAGTTTTTTATTCAATATTTTGAGATTCTTGACATCGTCTTTCGAAAATTATAGAATTTTGGATATACATTTTACATTTCCTATTCCAAACTAGAAAATAAAAATGGCTCAGATTATCGATGGACGTGCTCTCAGTAAACAAATACTATCGGAATTGACCAACCAGGTAAATTCTCTTCAATCTCAAGGTAGTCCCATACCAGGATTAGTTACCATCTTGGTAGGAGAACATCCTGCTTCAAAGTCCTATGTAACCTTAAAAAGCCGGATAGCACAAAAAATCGGTTATTTTCAGATTCAAAAAAATTTACCAATCACTGTAACTGAAAAACAACTTATTTCAGAAATTATTCGATATAATCAAGATGACCGCATTCATGGCATTCTAGTTCAGCTTCCTCTACCTAGCCATATCAATACTCATAAGATATCGACTATGATTACTCCCCAGAAAGATGTGGATTGTTTTCATCCACATAATCAGGGAGAATTTTTTTCTCAATATCAAGACAATCAATTAGTAGCCTGTACTCCAGCTGGAATTATGGAGATATTGAAACGTTCTCAAATACCTACCTCGGGAAAACATGTAGTTATCTTAGGAAGATCTAACCTGGTTGGAAAGCCAATGTTGATTATGATGTTGGAAAAACATTTTGGTGGAAATGCTGCAGTCACTGCTATTCACTCCGAGGTAAAAGATCTTTCCTATTTTACACAACAAGCCGAAATTTTAATCGTTGCTGTTGGCCGCCCCAAACTTATCACCGCCAAAATGGTTAAAAAGGGAGTTACTGTGATTGATGTTGGAGTAAATCGAATTGGAGAAAAAATTAATAGTCAAGGAAAGACAACTCCAATATTATGTGGTGATGTCGACTTTGATGGTATCAAAAATAAGGCTAGTTTCATTACCCCAGTTCCTGGAGGGGTAGGTCCTATGACCATCGCTATGTTAATGAAAAATACTTGGACAGCTTTTAACAAAATTCATAAGATCAGTCTATCAAACTAATGGAATATCTTTAGATATCCCCCTCCTTATAGAAAATTGTGAAATAACATCTTTATCCAATGAATAACTTACAATCTTAGGCAAAACTGGGTCCCTTTTTAGAACAAATCCCTTAAAAACATTATATTTAAAAAACTGTTTAATATTGTTAATCTGAACAGTTACCCCGCTGTAAACCCCTCCAAAAGTTTTAATTTCATTTTGATCTAAGTTACTAGCCTTATCTTGAAGCATTATCTCCTTAAGCTCATTTACTTTTATTTCTATTTCTCTCTTATTATTTTGGAGATCTTTAAAGTTAAAAATTTTTTGTTTAAATTCGATAATTTCATTATCACTAAAAGATTTAGGATTAGTTTTCCAACGTTTAAAAGCACTTTCTACAAGAGGCCTTACTTTTTGAAGCTTCTGTTCTAATAAAAAAAGTTTATTAGAGTATTCTTCTATAATAACTTTATCACTTTTTGCTTGCTCATTTGCTATAACATGTTTTCCAACTTTAAGAAAGGTATCGGTCCCAGATATTGATCCAATACTATTGGTTTCAATATAACCTTCTTTTGACTGCACAGAACCCCCAACTATTTCGCCATAATGATTAGTTCTTACTATAATATTTTTTCGAGCATTAATATCACTATTCAAAGTATACTGTCCAACCCACAAATTTCCCCCCACACTTATCTGAGAATTCGCAACAAATTGAACAAAACAGTCACCCCCAACTTTGATCACACTTCTACTATTAATCCCATTGGTTAAAAAAAAATCACCTTCACAATCAATGTTTACTGTTTCTACACCTCCTAAAACCACTAAACTTCCTTTTACCTTGATTTCTACATTGGTGAAAATTCTTCCGGTAATAATAACATCTTGGTCTCTTTCAATATTCAGATCGGTCTTCAAATCTCGATTGATGACCAGACCTTCCTTCACCACCAACTCCCCCCCTTTATTGATACGAAGAATACCATTTTGTAAAACAACGATCTCCCCATTAGAATCTTCTAGTAAACCCTCACCTTTTTTATAAAAAGCAATGATCCGAGTACAAGGGATTTCTTTACCAAAAACATCCATTCCCTTACTACCTGGAATAGTTTTCTTGAAGGTACCAACTTTATCTCCCTTATTTACAATATGATAAAACTCAATTTCCTTAGGAGAAAGTACTCGCCTTCCTTCTAACAAAGTAAAGTTATTTTCGAAATTAAAGTAATCATCAAGAAGAATATCGTTTTCTCGATCAGGAATCATCTTGGATCCTTGATAAAGGATCTTATATCCCCCTGATTTATTATGGATTCTAACGCATTCCTTAGCAATTTCTTGGCTAACTATATCTCTAATACCAAAATCATCTATATCTTTATTAACATGCTTTTCTGTTAATGGATTCTTGGTAAAATCTTGAGCAGGAATAATAATAAAACATATTAATTCTATATCGTTAACAGAAATATAAGGAAGAACTTTGATTTTAGATTCATCAAAATAAATAAATCCAGTTTTACGAGCAATATAACACTTCTTACTTTTTAGAAAAAAAACCGTGTCATCAACTACGTATTCCTTATCAGTTTGAAGGACCGGTACACCTTCCAAAACAAAATTCTTAGAGATTTCTTCTAAGTCAGTATAATTAACTCGACCAAATGAGATTTTATTATAAATCGCTATAATCCCAGGCTCATAAGGATAAAAAAAATTCTCTGTCTTCCTTTCCATATTAAATATTCAATATTTAATATCGGATTTTTTTATCGAAATTTTCAGTTATAGTCTTCTTTGTTATTCTTTCTGATAATTGACCTTTCTTTCGACCCCCTAAGAAAATTTAGAATTTCATCACGAATAGGGTTTGCAGGTAATTGGGCAATAGCCTCTATTCCTTGGGAAAAAGTACCCTGGTATAAGCAGTGATAAATATGTTTTATTAAATTCCTTTGTTCCAAGTTGAATCCAGCTCTTTTTAGCCCTACGAAATTGATCCCTCGATACCTTCCTATATAGCCCTCTACTAAAGTATAAGGAGGAATGTCATTCCCAACTTTAGATAAAGCCCCCACCATTACCCCTTTCCCAATCCGAACAAATTGATGAAAAAGGCATCCCGCTGAAATAAAAGAATGACTATCAACATAAATATGTCCAGCTAAAGCCGTATTACTAACAATAACAACCTCATCAAAAATAGTACAGTCATGAGCAATATAAGTATACATCATAAATAGATTTTTATTTCCAATTTGAGTATAACCTCCAGCGGTCGTTGCTCGTTCGACAGTCACAAACCCCTTGAAATTATTATCATTCCCTATTATAACTCCCGTCTCCAAGGAACAATCGAAGGAAAGACTAGATGGGTCACATCCAAGTATAGTATTCTCTCCGATGTAATTACCGTTGCCTATTGATACATTTTTATGAATACTAACCCCCTTAGCAATAATATTGTTCTCTCCTATTTTTACCCCAGAAGCAATAACAACGAAGGGATGAATCACTGTTCCATCACCGATGACAACATCCTTCGGTACTACAGCACTGGGATGAATCGAAACCGCCATAATTAAAATTTCTTAGAATTTCCTTTCACCAGAATTAGTACTGTAAAACAACTGAAAATCAATAGTAGTGTCACGCACTGAATTGATGATAAGCCGTGCATAGGTATTATTCGATAGGTTTTTCAAGGCATAGCTATGTTTCGATACTACCACAAAGTAATTATTAGCTTGGCTATTAACATAATCGTCAACAGGCAGTATAGTGCTTCCTGAAACATAACCTAAAGGATTTATCCCAACATTACCTTGAGCCATCATCACATCATGTTGTTCGCTAGTGATATTAGTAGCAAAAACAAAAACTAGAGAGTCACTCATAGAAGTATTACTAGAAACTTCCCATTTATCATTATTGATCACTAAGGCCTGATTTTCTTTGATTGTTCCATTGACAATAATAGGAATATGAAGGGCATGAGACGTAGCTATTTTTGAGTAAAGCCATCCATTGTTATCATAGAGTCGACCATAACTTTCATTATATCCATAAGCTATAGCAGTAAAATCATAAGTTTTAAGAGATTGAAAGTTGTTTAAATTGATCGTCACAGTAATCGCATTCAAATAGCTACCCGAAACAGAGGGTTTATCACTGGTTTGGAGGTAATTAGGAATTTCATTAACAGTAGTAAAATCTCCCATCGTAGCATTATCAATATCAGATTGAAAGTCTGTCCCTGGAGAGCCAAAAAGGAGGACATAATAATCAAAATCCTCATGAGAAGGGAAATACATGCCCGAATTGATTGTCATTACCACCCCACTTTCAGTAATCGATAGATCACTGATTTTAGGAGGAGGGTAGCTATAAACTTGAACTGTGCTCTTGACATCATAAACGGAACATCCAAACAAACCCCACCAAACCACCAGGGTCCATAAGACAAGTGACCAAACAAGTTGAAACATCAAAAAAACTATCTCAAAATTACATATTTGACTATTTACCTATCCGAGATACACCACCAACAAAGTCAGATAAAATTTCTTTTTTATGACCATAGCTGACAGTAATCTTCTTTTCGTCTATTTCTGTCACCCACAAAGCCAGATACTCATCTACTGACGCAGCATTATTCCTAGCTCTCAAAAAATAGATATGGTTACGATAGGGTTTATAAGGCTTATCATTATAGGAAAGATCATTTTCAGGGATAGTCTGATAAATTGAGTTAACTGCTCCACCTGGGGCTATGGCGAAAATATAGGAATCATGCTGAGGAAAAATAAAATAATCCTCTTCTACCATAAGGTCAGCAAAAACATCGACACCAGGACCATTCAGGGTGTTACTGTAATCCCAAGATATGTCATGCTTATAATTAACAAAAATTGTTTTAATTGCATCGGTACGTCTCCCTGTTCGACTTGTCTCAACCGCTTCAACTACAAAATAATACTTTTCATAATTCATCAAGGGTTTAGAATAGAAAGATTCGCGATCCATCCCATCCGGAATATCATCGCTAGTTGCATGTTGACTAAATCGAAACCTAATATCGGTCAATGGAATGGTGACATTAGTAGTGGATTCATTTAAACTAACCTCATAGCTAGGAAGTTCATTGTCAGAACTGATAAACATAATCCTGTCAATCACTTGATCAACATTATTGTTATCACCTACATAGATATTATATCCTATAAAATCTGGATACTCATCAGCAGGATAAAATCCCACAATCTCCAAATACAAGGCATCATCCCGATTGTAAACCTCAAGTTCCGGCTTATTCAAGTTGTTTATATTTACCCCTGTCGAACTGGGCAACCCACAACCATATAAAATAAATCCAATTAAAATAAACCAGAAATTCCAAAGACATGTCTTCGTTATCATATACAAACAACAATAATCATTAAATAACTACCGTGAGAAGGCGTTCAAATTGAAGTCTAGCTTTTAGAGGAATTCGGGGTCTGTCGACATTCATACTAATAAAACTATCCTGCCTAAGCCCTTTATCAATCCGAAAACATTCTTCCAATATTCGAGAAATTTCGGAATAAGTGAAGAAAACATCTTTAGCTTGAAGAGATTTTTTATGCTTATCGTATATGACTCTTAACTCCTGAAATATTTTATTTAAAGGCTTCTTTTCGAATTTCATCTCCTTAAATTTTACTATTAAAATCAACTCTCGAATCATCACCGTAATCAAGAGAGGAAGCTCCCCTTGATTAAAAAGATATTGACGAAACTTTAGTAATGTTTCAGGAATTTTCTTCTCAAAAAACTGGTTAACTACACCATATGCCATCTGCTCAATTTGGTCAAGCGAAATAATCCCTTCCAGTGAAATTAGGGTTATCAACTGGCCAGGACTAAAATAGGCAGCTATCTTCTCCAATTCATTATCCATGGAAGCCGGATTTTCAGAAAAAATTTTAACTAAGCGATTTTGAACTTCACGACCCATTTTAAGTTCCTGTTCTCGCAAAAAATTTTTAAGATGATTCCTAACCCCATCCCATTTAACAAAGTATTCGTTGATTACTTCCGCATCAGATAAAGCAGAAAACTTTTTCTTTTCTCCCTCTGTTAAGAAAATGTTACTTACCAGAACTACCCAAGTATTATCAGGAATGAGAGGTATAATCTTACGAAGTTGAGAGAAAGAAAAAAAATTTTGATAATGCCAAACAACTACTAATTGACGACTACATCCCAGAGGCAATGAAAAAAGGGTTTCAAGCACTTCTTCTTTCTTGCTACTTTCTCCCCCACTCTCATAGCTACGGAATTGAGTAACCGCCATTTCTTTTTCTAACTCGGGAATATGATTGCTAATGATGGAAGTAATCCTCTTCTTGGCAGTCAAGTCACTCTTACCATGAAAAATTGTTATTCGTTTCATGATCATTTTATTATCTGATTTTTGGTAGGAAGTTTTCCATTGAGCATAAGTTCATGAACCGTAACAGCAACTTTATCGATGGCCAAATTTTCAATATATTCTTCCGTTAAGGAACTGTCACCTATCTCTACATAATCAAGTACTTCCACCACTAAAGGATAGCCTTTATAATAATATCGACCTAATTGTTCATTATTCTTTGATTGATTGATATATTTAGAGTCACTGACAAAAAGCTTGGATTGAATTATGATTTCTCGATTTCCAAAACCATAGTCGTTGACATCCTTAGCCTGATAATTATGAATATGAATCAAAACATAAAGATCACTGTTATCGACATCTTCTACTATCCCAAATCGAGTTTGGGAAGAAAAAAAATCTTTAAGTCTAGCTCTAACTTGTTCATCTAAAAGATAGCGATCAGTATAATTTACAGGAGGGGCAATGTAAACAGTTTTTTTTTTAGGAGAAATGAAATAGATTTGTCTAGCTACGGTTTTGCCCAAACAACCATAAAAACTAACAGTTAAAGTTAAAGATAAAGTTAAAACTATAACCAAATAACCGATAAAAAACCTACCTTTTATTTGGCTAGTCCGCATTATTTTTTAATAACCTATCAATCAGATCATTCATTAATTTCATCCACAGGCAAAGACTCCTGTAAATGATGAAATAACTCCTCAGATACGTTAATAATGATTCGAGTGATACTGTTGCCACGTTTAGCTGCAATACGATAATGAACCCCTTGGTATTCAATCTTTTCACCTTTCTTGGGAATATACCCAAAGAGATTAATCACATAGCCACCTAAGGAGTCTGCATTGGGATCGGTAAGGTTAAGTTGAATTTTCTCATTCACTGCCTCTAAGTCTTCACGAGCATCCACAGAATATTGGAGATGATCTTGAGCTATGATCGCTTCTTTTTTATCATCGGACTCATCACGGATATCTCCGATAATTTCTTCCATGATATCCTCCATGGTAATAATTCCCGAAAAACCACCATATTCATCCATAACAATTGCCATTTGCTTATATTCTTTCTGTAAATCATTGAGAATATCTAACAATGGGCGAGTTTCCGGAACAAAGATAGGATCTTGAAGATGTTTTTTGATCTGGAAGTTCTTTTCCGATCCCAAAAGTAATTGAAAAATATCTCGAATATGAAGAACTCCCTTAATATCATCAACATTGCCGCCATAGACCGGAAAACGAGAGTATAAGGAGGTTTTCATTAATTGGATAAGATCTTTCTTATTCACATTGAATTGAATCCGAGTAACATCTACCCGGGGAATCATAATATCGCTGGCAATCAAATCTCCAATAGACACAATACTTCGAATCATCAACCTTTCTTGAGCAGTGAAGCCAGAATAATTTAATGCAGCTTGGATCTTACGCCATTTCTTATCTTTGATTTGGGGAGTAGAGAATAATTTTTTCAAAAATGCCATAAACTATTTCCTCATGTAAATGATTTTTTTTTAAAATACTTTCCTGCAAACGGTAAACCCTATCGATAGACCGAAAACTATAATCATGCTCCAAACCATAAAGATGTAATAAACCATGAAGCAAAGTATGATAAAACCAGGACACAGGTTGTCGACAATCCTTAAAGGCATAGAGCAAAACCCGATAAGGACAAATTGCAATATCTCCAGATGGTCGAGATGCCTCATTATCTTTAAAAGTAAGAATATCGGTAGGATTTTTTTTTTTAAGATAACGGTAATGAAGGTCTTGAATCCTCTTTTGGGTAAGAAGAGCAATAGACACATCACCAAAAGGTTTCCGGTATTTTTGAGATAAATAATCTAACAAAAACAAAGTGTCTTTTCTAAGTAGAGAAAGAGATTTTCGAGTAAATCCATAACCGGTATGATCAATAAATTTTATCATAACCTTAAATCTTTTCTAACGCTTGAGCAATATCAGCAATAATATCTTCAAGATCCTCAATCCCTATAGAAAGTCGTATTTGATTTTCATCAATTCCAGCTTCCCGTCTTGATTCCGGTCCCATTTCATGGAAAATGGTTTTGGCAACTGGTATAGCCAAGGTACGGGTATCTCCGAGATGACTAGATTTAATGATAAGACGTAATGCATTGAAAAAACAAATTAAAGAGTTTTCAGATTTATCTACTCTGTTATTTTTTCGCTGTGAACCTTCTTTCTTATTTTCATCTAAAATGAAGGAAAGGATAGCCCCTTTACCTCGATACCACTTTTGAGCCCAGGTGAATTGGGGATGGGTCTTGAGTCCTGGATAATAGACTGCTTTTACCCGAGGGTGACGAAAAAGGAAATCTGCCACCATCTGAGCATTTCTCATATGTTTTTCCATACGAAGGGAGAGAGTCTCTAAACCTAAAGAAACAAAATGAGCAGCATAAGGAGAGAGGGTAGGTCCAAGGTCCCTCATTCCTTTTTTACGGATTTGCATCATTTGACAATCTTGAGGTTGCAACTTTTTATACTTTGACAAAATATTTTCATCCTGATTACCCTTCCAGTTTCCAAGATCGGTAAGAGACCCAGCCAAAACACCCCCTTGACCAGCCATATATTTTGTGAGAGAATTGACACTAAATGAAAAATCCCATTCCTGAGGACGAAACAAATAAGGTGTGGTTAGAGTATTGTCGATAAATGAAACAATTTTTCGCCCTTTTCTTTCGTGCTGTTTCAATACTTTGGAGATACCTTTCCAGTCTGGAATTTGAGTACCTGGATTGGCGATAGTTTCCGCAAAAAAAAACTTGGTTTCCAACTTCAATGCTCTTTTTACTTCCATAGCATTACAGGTATCAACAAAGTCCACTTCAAATCCCATACGGACCAAAGTCATAAAAAAACTATGAGTATTGCCGAAAAGATAACGACTGGCCACAATATGATCTCCAGTTTTAAGAAGAGAAATAAAAGCAGCCGTGATTGCTGCTAAACCGGTGGAAAAAACCAGACTAGAACGTCCTCCCTCCAACAAAGTAATCTGTCTTTCCAAAGCAGTAACAGAAGGAGAGGAATTCCGTGAATAAACATAACCTTTTTTTCGATTTTGGAAAACCTCAATGAGATCTCTAACATCTTGATAGCCAAAAGTAACTGAAGGTTGAATCCCTTGATGAATAGCTCCTTGCCCTGTCCCATTTCGAATATCTGCATGAAGTATACTGGTATTAAACCCTAGACCTCCCTCATCTAAAGCAAGATTTGGATTATCCTTTATTCTATGACTTTTCTTTTTCAATTGATTCAATTGAATATCTTTCATCAAATCCTGAGTCAATGATACTGATTTCTTAGCTTTTAATATCTTACTTACTTTACTTATTTTTAGGTATGATTGTTTTTTTTGTGGATTCTTTTTTTTACTCGGCATTCTATTGTCTCAATTTTCTAAGTTCTTCAGCTCTTTGCTTAAAAAGTCTTTCCAGGCTTGTCGATCAAGATGTTTAGCGGTAATAAAGATATCTTTATCTCCCCGTCCAGAGATGTTTATCAATACGCTTACATTTTTTCCTGGTTTAGTTTGAGCCCAACGAATTGCTTCCGCCAAGGCATGAGAAGACTCTAACGCAGGAAAAATCCCTTCAGTTGTGACCAAGAGACGAAAAGCTTCCATGACTTCTTCATCTTCGGCGGAAGTAAAAATAACCCTTTTACAGTCATGCAGGTAGGCTAATTCCGGACCGATGCCCCCATAGTCAAGCCCAGCCGAAATAGAATGAGTGGATGCCAACTGTCCATCTTTATCTTGAATAAAATATGACTTATAACCTTGAGCCACTCCAATTTGGGGATCAAAAAATCGAGAGGCATGATCACCTGAATGTTGCCCCCTTCCCCCCGCTTCTACCGCTACCAAGGTTACCGAATCCTCTAAAAAACTATGAAACATACCCAACGAATTGGAACCACCACCTACCCCGGCAATAACTCGATCAGGAAGACGACCGGTTAATGAAAGAAACTGTTCTTTGGATTCCTTTCCGATAATGGATTGAAAATCTCTAACGATGCGAGGATAGGGATGGGGACCCAGAGCAGATCCAATAACATAATGACAAGTATCAAGGTTTTCAATCCAATCCTTGAGAGCGGTATTGACCGCATCTTTTAGGGTACGGGTTCCCTCACGTACCGGAATCACTTCAGCTCCCAGCATCTTCATGGCATAGACATTGGGATACTGTCTCTCCATATCAACCTCTCCCATAAATATTCGACATCCCAAACGAAGTTTAGCTGCCGCAGTGGCAGTGGCCAAACCATGTTGGCCCGCACCAGTTTCAGCGATAAGGATTTTCTTTTTGAGCCATACCGCTAGAAGTGCTTGTCCTAAAGCATTGTTCAATTTATGAGCTCCAGTATGCAACTGTCCTTCATTTTTAATATATACTTGAATTCCTAATTTCTCACTAAGATTAGCTGCCCAAAAAAGGGGAGTGGGGCGTCCAGCATCTCTTAAATATCTAGCTAATCGTTTTTGAAAATGATCATCTTTTTGACAAGAGAGATAAATTTCTTCAAGTTGATCAAGAGCAGGAATGAGGAGTTCAGGAACATAGCGCCCTCCGTAAATTCCAAAATAGTGGGCAAAATAACTTTTTGACGAAGAAACTCTAGTTTGACTTAAAGGCGAAGGGTCATCCATATTTGGGGGTTGTGACTCTTTCAATCATTGAGGGCAACCTTATCATTGATTTCTCTCTCTAAATTTTCATATTCTTCCATGAGATTTTCTAAAAAGTTATTTTCTGGAATAATATCATCATAATAACTTCGCATATTTTTAAACAACGATTGAGCATTAGTGATTTGATCAAGATCTCGATAAGATTTGGCAATATTTATATTTACTTGAAGAAGTATCTCTGAATTTCTAAGAGGATGACTTTCAATAATATCACGTTCTTTTAAAAAGGCATCCAGAGCTTTTTGGTGATCTCCCTTCTCACGATAAGTTATCCCTATAAAACGTCTGACTTTTATTGAGTTGGGACTGTATTTTAATATTTTCTTGGCTTGATTAATGGCATCCTGATAACGACCATCCACCAAATAAACCCTGATTAAAGAAAATTCTGCTTCTAAAACCGTATATTTGCCTTTTTCAATGGCTAAGTTTATTTTGTCAATTCCTACCTGTTTGTTTTTTTCTGATGTTCCTAACCAAAAAAATTTTCCCGAGTAATAGGCTTTCCAAAAATCAAAAGTTCCGGTTCCAAAATAATTATCATAAATTCTTGGATCCAATGAAATAGCCTTATTAAGTTTATAATTACCTCTCACACCATCAAGAAAAGCATAATAAAAACTTCCCGTTTCACTATAATAGATACCTCGAAAACCATAGGCACCTCCCAAATAAACATATCCCCATGGATTATTACGATCACGTCGAATCATATCCTTAGCTACTTCAATAGTTTCATCAATCTTTTTAAGAAATCGTTCAGAATAATCAAAACGATAGAAATCACTAATTATCCAACTTAAAATGGCAGAAGTAAATAAATAACCTGCCGGATGATCGGGAACCAATTCAATGATTTTATGCATTAATTCCAATCCTCCAGTATAATCCAATTCCTTAACCTTATCAATAGCCTCAAAAAAGTAGGCATCTACTTGACGGTCAGTTTCAGTGATTGGATCCAGAGTATAACCGTATAACAATGAAAAAGTCCAAAAGACTACCACAGTTATTTTTAAAATATAACTTAAAGAACAAAAATGTAGTAGAGATACGAATATATGCATGAAAGTTACCTATACTTGTTAATGTTAATAAATATATTATACTATAATTTATAAAATATGAAAACTATTGGATATATAATAGTCACTAAGTTTACGAAACTAATTAGTGAACAAAAATATAATTGACTAGCAAGATTAGTTTAACATATTGGTTTAACTCTTCCAATTTTATCGTTTTTATGATATTATATATAAGGACAATGAAAATCGGTGTTTTTTATGGCTCTGAGACAGGAAATACCAGGAATCACGCTTTTGATATTGCCAATTGTTTTTCTGATTATGGTTGGGAAGTTGGAGATCCTAAAGATGTTGCGATCTTAGATATGGGTTTCTATAAAGATTATGACTTCATGGTTTTTGGCAGTCCTACTTGGAATATCGGGGAGTTACAAGCAGATTTAGACGCAATGATTAAAGACTTCAATAAAATTGATTTAACTAAAAAGGTTGTTGCTATTTATGGTTGTGGTGATCAGGAAGGCTATCCTAACACTTACCAAGATGCCATCGGAATTCTGGCTGATTTCTTTACCGATACTGGAGCTAACTTAATTGGGAAAACCTCTTCAAAAGAACACCAGTTCAAGTTTTCAAAAGCTTTTCGAAATGGGGAATTTCTTGGCCTGGCTTTAGATAACCACAATCAAGCCGACTTATCATTAAAGAGAATACATGATTGGGTCAAACAATTAGTCATCGAAATAAAAAAATTTTCAAATTCATAAGGAAAAAAATATGTCAGCAAGTAACAAGTATAATATTTTTAAACAGGATGCCTTTTATCACAATGCTGGGAATAGCCCCTCTATTGTAGAGCTCGGACAGTATGATTTTATCAAACTTAAAGGTAGGGGCGAAACTTTGGGGACAGAATTTAATAACAAAGTTAACGGGATATTCTTTTTTTATAAGATGCTTCAACAAGCATGCAAAAAACAAGATATCAATCTTACTTTCCCTAAACTTGAAGTTATCAGTTGGACTCAAGGAGATACTATCATGCAAAATCAGGTTTCGGAAGAAGATAATTTTTGGATACTCTTAGTTCGTAAATATGATTTTATGAGTGAGGACCTCATCGAAGAAACCAAAGACTTCTGTATTCGTAAAAAGAATTTCGATTTGGCCCAAGAGATCTACACTGAAAAAATCCATTTTGGCAAATGTGTTCAAATTATGCATTATGGAAAAATTGGTTCTGAAATCTATTCCCGGAAAGAAATTAAAAAATTTATTTCCATCAATGGGCTTCAGGAAAGCAGTTTCCCTCAACAGATACATCTCTCTTATCCTCGAAAAGTGATCCCCGAAAATATGAAGTCCATTCTTCGCCAACCAGTGGAATAGAAGTCAAAATTATTTATATTGCCTAATGCCCAAATGAAATAAATGATAAAAAGATAAAAGGAATTGATTTTTTTAATAATGTCCTCAGCAGTAGTCATTAAAGCTAAAATTTTTATCCTTATTCTTTTTATCATTGTTATCCAATCTTGTAAGCCCTCTTCTTCTTCTCAAAGAAATACAGAAGATAGCTTAACTTGGAAAGAAACTCTGGTTATCGGCCAAAAATATTATCATCTTCGAGGATGTATTAAATGCCATGGCCGGACTGGGAAAGGAGATGGATACCGAGTTCAAAGTTATCCTCTTGAACTATTACCCCGAGACTTTAAGGCTGTTGCTAGCTATAAACAAGGAAGTGATTTCAAATCTATTGTCTTCACCATAAGAAACGGCATCACCAACCAGCCCCCTGTAACCCGGCGTGGACTTATGAGTTTATTTTCAACTAATAAAACTTCTTCAAGTGGAATGCCTTCTTATCCTCACCTTACTGATGAAGAAATCATCTATATTGCAAATTATGTATTATATCTACAGACCAACCAAAATTAATGCCATTTATTTAACTCCATTTTGTTAAGATTGAAAAGATAGTTCTATGAAAAAATTGATTTCTGGTAAATGTGATGTTTTGGTGGGAGGCCAATGGGGCGATGAAGGAAAAGCTAAAATTATTGATTACCTAGCAAATGATTACAATATCATTTGCCGTTACCAGGGCGGAAGTAATGCTGGACACACCGTAATTCGTCAAAATAATAAATACGTTTTCCATCTCCTTCCTTCAGGAATTCTTAATCCCAAATCTATTGCAGTACTCGGGAATGGTATGGTAATTCATCTACCACAGTTATTAGAAGAAATAAGAAGACTCCAGAAGGAGGGAGTTGTCCTTGACGGTCGATTATTGATTAGCGATCGAGCTTTTGTAGTAACTGAATATCATCGTGAATTCGATAAGATCAAAGAAAAAAAAGATGTTAAAATTGGCACTACCTCTCAAGGGATAGGTCCTGCCTACACTGATAAATATTCTCGCGAAGGTATTCGAATTAGTGACCTTTTTCATCCTGACCTATTGTTAAAAAAAATAACTGCAAGTATAAACATTAAAGCCTTCTTATTCAAACATTATTATGGGCATGAATTTCACTTAAACCCAGAAGAGGTCACCAAAAATCTTCTTAGAGATTTTACTATCATCAAACCCTATGTGAATGATACTGTATTTTTTTTAAACCAGTCTCTTGCTGAAGGAAACAAAATTTTATTAGAAGGAGCTCAGGGAGCAGGTCTCGATATCGATTTTGGAAGCTATCCTTACGTTACTTCATCTTCTCCAACTTTGGGAGGAAGTAGTACTGGCTCAGGTATTCCCGCTATCCACTTCCAAGATATTATCGGAATTTTTAAGGCCTATGTTACCCGGGTTGGAGAAGGAGCCTTGCCTACACAACTTCCTAGTATTCAAGAAGAAAAATTACGTCAAAAGGGCAGGGAATTCGGAGCTACTACTGGACGTTCTCGTGGTTGTGGGTGGTTTGATGGGGTCCAAGCTAAACTTTCGGTAATGGTAAATGGAATCAATAAGATCGCCCTCACCAAGCTTGATGTCTTGACTGGATTTGAAACAGTAAAATTTTGTACCCATTATAGAGTTGGACAAGAGGAGATTGACCGTTTCCCTGCTTCCGAATTTGATTTAGGGCAGGCTGTCCCAGTATATCGGGAATTCCCCGGATGGGATAAGGCAGTCACACAAGTCCATAAATATGAAGACCTTCACCCTAATGTCTGCAATTTTATCAATTTTCTAGAAGAATACCTCAACGTTCCCGTTACCATCATTTCCACAGGACCTGACCGGGAACATACCTTAGAAAAGTCTAAACCTTTTTATTAGGAATGGACTCACAAATTTATTTTATATTAGCAGCAGTTCAAGGGGTGACCGAGTTCCTTCCGGTCTCAAGTTCTGGACATTTGGTTATGTTGGAACAACTATTTATGGTCAATACTCCGGACATTTTTTTTTTCAACATCGTTATACATCTATCCACCCTCTTGGCTACTATAACCTTTTACCGCCATGATATCTGGGTCCTTACTCATGATGGATTTAAGGAAATTGTGAGAAAAACCGTTGAACTAAAACATCATAAAAAACTAACCATCTTTGAAGACACTAATCCATCTGTTAGAAGGAACTATCCTGTCCTAATATTTGGAGGGAGAATCTTCCTTACCACCTTGGTGACCGGAGGGATCGGGGTTCTAGCTAAACCTTGGGTAGCTGATTTTCATCATCTTGGTTTTTTAGCTCTATTTTTTTTTCTTACTGGGATTATTCTTACCCTTAATTCACTTAAAAATATAAACCATCTACAAAATTCTCAAAAGATGAACATTACTGATAATAGGACATTCACTCTTAAACTTTCAATAACAACGGCCTTAGTTATTGGTTTAGCTCAAGGGTTAGCAGTGTTTCCCGGAATTTCCCGATCTGGGATTACTATCATTACAGGTATTCTCTGGGGACTAGAGGGTCAAGAATCAATGAAATATTCTATCCTCATTTCTATCCCCGTAATTATCGCTGCCTTCTTTCTGGAATTCAGCGAAATTATAATATTAGAAAACAATAGGATTTCATTTTGGGTTTATCTTGTCGCATTTCTTATCAGTTATGGGATAGGATATATATCTCTTCATCTTTTATATCGGATTGTCCGAAGACAACGAATACAACTTTTCGCTTTTTATCTTATCCCACTATCACTAATTCTAGGCATATATTATCTTATCTCAATTTAACAGAAATTAGACTAAAAAAAAGTTAGAAAACAGATCTATAGATAAACTATAATACAAAAATTATCTCCATAATGAAACTAAACGATCAAGCTCTAATCAACTCTTAACTTCCAAGTTGACTTTGATAGTCACTTCATCGGAAACTACTGCCGCAGGGGTAGATTCCCCTACTTTAAAACTTTTTCGGCTTATTTTTCCGGTCAAGCTGATGCCATAGACCTCTTTACCCCGAAACTGTGTAGGATTACTGATAGCAACATCCAAAATGATCTTTTTCTTTATATCTTTTATAGTCAGTTCTCCTGTCAATTTACCTTGATTGGGACCACCAACCTTATACCCTTCAGATCGAAAAATGATTTTGGGATATTTATCAACATCGAAAAAATCATCTGTACGAAGATGTCCATCTCTTCTATTATTTCGAGTATCGACAGATTTAACTGAAACATCTAAATCAAATTTCCTAATTTCTCCCTTGACTATTCTCAAAGTAGCATCATAATCTGTAAAAACCCCATCAACATCACTTACCAAGAGATGCTTTACTGTAAAGCCAACACTGGAATGAGTGCTATCAACATCATATTTTTTGGAATAAGCCGTAAGTAAAAGTCCACTGACTAGTAAAGAAAACACTGACAAAATTGTCATAAAATTTTTAATTGCAGTTTTTCTTTTCAATAATTGTTTTTTCATTTTTTTACCCTTTTTAAAATTTTCTAACTAAATTATGGAGGCGATGAGAATTGAACTCACGACCCCTAGCGTGCAAAGCTAGTGCTCTCCCAACTGAGCTACGCCCCCTACTATTATTATATCATATTAGTCATATTCTACAGATTAAATTAATTAAACTTGCTTAGTTTGACGGTTCTTCAAAATATAATTGACTCCTGAATAAACTGTAAAAACAGTCACTCCAAATAGGAGAATATTAGGAAAATATCTGAAAAAATTGATCCATATTGTAGAGACGCCTATAATATTCTCAAAGTAATTGAGATAAACCATGAGGTGGACATTGAGTAGTACTTTAGCAGAATATCCTTGATCTAAAAGATATTTTTGAAACTCAGTGGATTCAAAAATTATAGCAAAAATAAGTAAATATAGCCACATAACCAATTGGAAGATGACTTGCAATACCATCTTATTTTTACCATGTCTCTCTGTAACTAGAACTAATTTATTTAAGGTTGCATAAATTCTCATCCCCGTGATATATATCTCCCTGATCATTATAGCTGCTACCCATACCCACCAAACTTCTATGAGATCAATATAAAGATATACTACAAAAAAACTAAGAGTAAAAAATTTATCAACTAAAGAGTCCATAAAAGCCCCCACCTTACTTTTTTCAAGATAGCGGCGGGCCCAATAACCATCAATATAGTCACTCAATCCTCCCAAAGTATACAAGAATATGACAATAACTATACGCACCACTTCATTATTAAAAAGTTTCTCATTGAACCAAACCCAGAAAAGCAAAAAAATTAAGCCAAAACGAAACAGGGTTATGATATTAGGAGTAGTAAATATTTTTTTTCTTAAATACTGAAACTTCATCATTCAATATAATCCTTGATAATTAGATCATACTTATTCTCGTTACGAAAACTAGGTAACCATTTAATAATTTTGGCAATACTGAAATGATTTTGATTCTCCACTTCTAGTTTAATCGGCATATAATTTACTATAAAATTAATAGAACGAAAATTTCCAATCTGTAGCTCTAAGTGATCATGGGCTAAGAGTTCAACTGTATTTCCAGGCAAAAGATTGACAATATTTTGACGTTGCCCATCAATATTGTAAGTTAAATGCACTGGCAAAGTAGTAGCTTTGATATAGGTTTGAATTGCGATTTTATTTTGATCTCTAAGTAGAACTATTTCCCCCTTAGGAATTATCACTTTTTCTTGATAATTCCATATAGACTCATAATTCACATTCTTTACACCTTCATTAAGTAAGGAAAAAAAGATGATAGCTATCTCACCAGAGATTTTTTGAAATTTGATGAGGAGATCATCTTGACCATCCAAGTCAATATCCATCCTGACCTCCTCAAAAAGATAGATTCGAACCAGTCGTTCATTATTAAAATCAAAATTAACAACTATCTTATTATCAAATGTATTATCAATACCGCTCATATGGAAACTGTAAATTCTATTGTTAAAAAAAATTTTGACCATATCATTATCAACTAAATCAAAAGTACTGAATCGACTATATAAACTATAGATTCTTTGTGAACCTTTTGTCTTTTCTTCATCATTTTCAGAAACCCCTCCCCCCCTTCCAACAATATTAAACTGATCCTTAATACCGTTAAAAGAAAATACAATAACTCCTAACAAAATAAAAGAAACTAGCAAAATAATCCACCAAATACTAGAAATAATTTTTTCTTGAAGTTGCTTTTCTTGTAACTCAAGACCTCCTATATCACCGGGAAGCCTTTTAATGATACGAGAAGAAACAGACTTTAGCAACTTATTTTTACTTTCTACTTCTTTTTCTTCTCGCTTATCTGGTAATGAAGACTGATCTCCATAATGACTTCCTTGCAGTAATTGCTCTTTATTACTTTGATCATTATAAATATCATAAGAGAATGGAGGACGAGACGAAATAGGATTATGATAAAGTAATAAGAATTCTTCTAACAAAGATTGTCTAACTTGTGTTTCTATTCCGTAAACCTCTAATAAATTTTGTAGAAGTCCACGAGAATAGGTGTAAGCTGGCAATTGGGCAATGTCTTCATTTTCTAAAGCATTGATAAAAGATTTAGATATCTTGGTTTTATTTAATACTTGTTCGGGACTTAAATTTTTTTCTAAACGAATCTTTTTTATTTTATCTCCAAATCCAATGATTTTATTTGAAAATTCTCTTTCTTTATTCACTTATCTCTAGACCTTCCTCTAGATTTACTGCTCCTAAAGCAGGAAGATAATTTTTTATAACTCTAACATTTACGGGAATGACAAAGTTGAAAGTATCTGCAGGAAAGATTTGATTGGTCTGGATTTTAGAATAATAAATATCACTGAACCCTCCCTCCCTATTTAACAATCGGCTTCGAATTACTTGGGTAGGGTTGTATTCACCGGTTTCTGACTTTTCAGCTAATAACCAGATTTCTAAATCATCTAAGCCTTCGGTCACACTTTTAGGGGTGAGTCGAAGATGATAAGCTAAGTAATTAGGTGATTTAGTAAGATTAAACAGTCGATATTCACCATTTATGAAAATCGGAGCTGGCTCCTTATTAATAAAGTTTAAGTTATAATTTTTGATCAAATAATCTAATGAACCTGGAACTAGAGAAACTGAATCAGTTTTATTGACATTGAAATTTTCTTGTTCATAAACAATAGAGGAATCTACAAAATAGACAATCAATTTATCTTCTCCCAAAAAAACCTCTGTAATAACTCTGTTCCCACGATGATAAGTAACTCTCAATTTTTCAGGTTTGGCATAATAGATATCTCCAATTAATAAATTATTTCCGGTATTTTCTCGAAATTTAACTTGATAGTTGGTGTATCCTTCACGATAACTTTTCACCTTATCAATGAAACTACTTATTTCCTGGAGAGTGACTTTGGTGAATGACTGTGCTGATAACACCACTGGAGATAATACAAAAATAATTAGTAATCCCAACCATCTTTGAATCAAGGATTTATGGATTAAATAAAAACATCTACTAGTAATTTGAAACCAAAACTTCCCGGGGTCGTACTCCATCTGATGCTCCTACAATACCTTTTTCTTCCATAAGCTCTACAATTCTTGCTGCTTTATTATAACCTATTCTGAGTCGTCTCTGGATCAAAGAAGTAGAAATTTTACCTTCTTTTTTGGCTAATTCTACAGCTAATTTAAAAGTATCATCATCCCATTCCGAATTACTACTAGAAGATTCAGATAAATTTTCTTTTAAACTGAGCACATATTGAGTATCTCCCTTATCTTTTAGGTCATCGACAATTTCACGAACCTCCGCATCACTCAAAAATGTCCCTTGAATCCTACTAGGACTACCTGTGGCTACATTTTGATAAAGCATATCGCCTTTTCCTAATAGCTTTTCCGCTCCCATAGTATCAATAATAGTTCTGGAGTCAATCTTTGAAGAAACTTGAAATGCAATTCGAGATGGAAAATTAGCTTTAATTACTCCAGTGATCACATCCACACTAGGCCTTTGAGTTGCCAAAAGGAGATGAATACCAATGGCCCGACTCATGGCAGCAAGTCTGGAAACAGAGTCCTCAATTTCCTTTCGTGCCACCATCATAAGGTCAGCAAATTCATCAATGATGATAACAATATAAGGAAGGCTACCGTATTCAATATCTCTTTCTTCTACCATTTTATTGTAGGAGCCAATATTGCGCACCCCATACCTTTCCAAGAGACGGTAGCGAGCTTCCATTTCCGAGATTGCCCACTTTAGAGTGAGTGCTGCTTTCTGTGAATCGGTGATTACAGGAGCCAGAAGGTGGGGGATCCCATTATAAATATTGAGTTCCACCATTTTAGGGTCAATCATGATAAAACGAACTTGCTCTGGAGTTCTTCGGAGTAGAAGTGAACAAATGATCGAATTTACGCAGACGGATTTTCCACTACCAGTAGCTCCAGCTACCAGAAGATGGGGAGTTATAGCTAGGTCGGTAATGATCGGCTCTCCCGAGACCAAAGCTCCCAAGGCAATAGGTAGTTTGGCATTAGATTCACGAAACATTTGTTTGTCGACGATATCACGTAAAGTCACCATCTCTCTACTTTTGTTTGGAATTTCAATGCCGATCACCGACTTACCAGGAATGGGAGCTACAATCCTTACTGATTCTGCAGCTAATGATAAGGCCAAATTATCTGCTAAATTCACGATCTTGTTGATATGTACCCCGGGTTCTAATGAAAGTTCATATTGAGTGATCACGGGACCTTGAGAAACATCGACCACTTGGGTATTGATACCGAATTCTTTGATTGTCTTTTCCAATTTTTCACAAGTTTTTTTGATTTCTATATCTAACGTCTTTGAACGTGAAGGATTGGCCGAAAATACCAATCGATTAACTTCCGCCAAACATTCTTTTCCACGGGAATGAATTTTCCCATTGATTACTGAAGGGACGATTTCTGTTTGATCATCGAACAGAACGCCCTCTTCTTTATTTTCAGAATGACTAGGCTGAATACCTTCTTTCGATAGTTTCTCATCTACCTCTTCCACATTATTCAGGTTTTCTCTTGATGTATTTGATTCTGATTGAAACTGTTCTTCTGAAAACGTTTCATCAAATTTGCTCAACCCTTTATTGTTCTCCCCATTAATTTGGTTGAAGAAATTCGCTATACTTAGATCAATGATGTCTGTCTCAGAATTTTCTTTTTGCTCTGAAGTCATATGAGATTCAGAACTTCTCTCAAACGATGTCAAATGTGATAAAGGAATAATATCTCCACCAATATCTTTTTCAGTTTGTTGTTTTCTATCATCCTTTTTGCCTTCATCACTTTGATAAGCACCAGTAGATTCAGAAAATGGTGATGGATATAAAGAATCAATATTGGTTGAGCTATTGTCACTAACCGAATTATGATTGGTGCGATTTAATCGATCTAAATTTACGATAGTCAACCTTCCAGTAGATAAAGAGGGAATATTTATTCCCAAATACTTCTTGATTTGGTCATCATCAACTTTATCGATGAAGCAGAATAAATCATTCCAAAAAGTTTTACATCTTTCTTTTATAGTTTGCATTGTAATACTTCTCTTATTTTTATTCCCTAGTGACAAGATTCGATCTTTTAATGTTTTAAAACTAAAATTATATTTCGCTATTTTTCTCACTTTAACAAAATCAATAAATCTATTAAATATTGCTTTATAGGGCACTTGAAAATAACTTTTAATTAACAATAAAGTTATAGTTACCCATAAAGCAATTTCAAAGCTTAGGGCTAGTGGATGAAATGTGCCTCTCCCCTCAGCAAAGGCACGGCTAACTAAAGCATGGGTAAATTTAGGAAGAAGTCCAGCCCAAGAAGTATTAATAAAATTAGTATTCAACAAAAGAACATTGAACCAAAAAAATGATAACTGAAACCAAAAGAGATGCCGAATGATTTCGCTTATATTCTTATTTTTTTTAAATAAGTAATAGGAAAGATAAAACCACCCTATCGGAAGTCCAAAAGCAGTAATTCCCAGTAAATGGGGGATAAGAAAAAGCGATATTCGATAGCCTACTTCTCCTAAAATATGATTCTGATTGCCCACATAACTAATCAATATTAAAAAAAGTAGTTGGGAGAAGATAATATTTATAATCCAAAATAATTTATAAAAATTATTACCTGGTTTATTATGATTAGGTGTTTTTGTTGTTTGATCAGGATCCTGATCACTAAAAAAAATATGAGAATTCATTTTCATGTTAAGATAACTAAAGTTATAAATATATTACCGAAAAATAAATCTTTATTCTTGAATTTGTATGAGTAATTTTTTAAAAATATTTATGATTAAAGTTAATAAACTGAGTTATTTAGAAATATTTGATTCTATCGAAACTATTCTTCACTGGCTTCCTATTACACTAGGATTTTTACTTGTATTTGCCGTAACAATCACTCTCTTATGGTCTATAATTCCAATAATCCTTATCTTAATCTATTGGAGACTTAATAAGATTGATAAAAAAATTAAGAAAATAAACAAAATTTAGTGATCACATCTGACCACTTTAGAAAGGCAATCCTTTTAACTCTCTTTTAGGCTCAAGGGAATTTACGTTCTCTTCAAAAAAGTACATCAAACTATCAGTTAAGATAGCTTAACTTCTTCTTCCCAATGTCCTTCCGGAAATAACATCCCTCAAAGCTAATCTTTTCCACTTGTTGATAAACTTCAGTAACCACCTGCTCAAGGGTTGTTTTTGAGGATATCCCGTACCCACATACTGAAAGAACTCGCCCACCAGCTGTGTAAAATTTACCATCATAATAGCTGGTGCCAGCATGAAAAACCTTAATATTTACCCCATTCTTTTTTTCAACAATATCCTCCAATCCGGTGATCTTTTTAGAAATTTCATATTTTCCAGGATAACCCCCACTAGCTAAAACAACACAAACCGCACTCCTTTCTTTCACCTGAAAATCAACTTCATCAAGTCTCCCATCGATACAGGCCAGCATAACCTTTTCTAAATCACTTTCCAATAATGGAAGCACACACTGACATTCTGGATCTCCAAAACGAACATTGAATTCCACCACTCGAATTTTCTCCCCATCAATCATAAGTCCGGCATAAAGGATGCCCCGATAAGGAATCCCTCGACTTGACATTTCATTGATGATCGGATAAAATATCTCATCTTCAACCCTTTTCATGAAACCGGGACGGAACATCGGGACCGGAGTATAAGCCCCCATCCCTCCAGTATTGGGGCCACAGTCTCCATCAAATATTCGTTTATGATCCTGAGCCGCTGGCAAACATCTCACTGTTTTTCCATCGGTGAAAGCCAGGACACTAACTTCACTTCCATCCATGAATTCTTCAATGATAACCCTCTCTCCCGCTTGCCCAAAGACTCTATCTTTAAAATAAGCATCAAGAGAGGATAAGGCATCCTCCTTAGTTATAGGAACGATCACTCCTTTCCCAGCACATAGGCCGTCAGCCTTCAATACCCAACGTTTATTATCTCTAAATTTCTTGTCAATAAACAGAGAAGCTTTTTTATGATCATCAAATTCCTCATAGACTGCAGTATCCACACTAGCTGATACCATTACCTCCTTAGCAAAACTTTTCGAGCTTTCTAACTGGGAAGCCTTCATGCTGGGACCAAAAACCGGAATCCCCTCCTCTTGAAGGAAATCACTTAAACCATCGGAAAGATAATTCTCTGGACCCACAACAACTAAACCGATATTTTTTTCTCGTATAACTGAAATTAAATCTTTATAAGGTAAGCTAAGGGGAATTTTAAAGTTTTTTCCTCGAAAATCGCCTCCCCCATTACCAGGAGCAGTGAATATTTGATTGGGTTTTTGAGCTTTTTGAGATAATGAATAAACAATGGCTTCTTCTCGGCCACCATTACCGATAATAAGTATCATATAAACAGTTTAATATGAAAAAGAACATAAGATTGAGCAATAAAAAATATTGTGTATTATTATATTAACTTATTCTCAAGAAATAACTGAAAGTATTTTACCTAAATCCAATATCCTATCATATAAAATATTCATGTTAAAATATTTGCTGTATTATAGCGTTAAATCATTTGGAGGTGATCATGAAAGAAGTTACTATAAGTATTACCGGAGCAGCAGGACAAATCGGCTATGCTCTACTATTCCGATTGGCATCAGGTGAGATATTCGGGAATAATACCCGAATCAATTTACAACTTTTGGAACTACCCCAGGCTTTGGGAGCACTAGAAGGAGTGAAAATGGAACTTGATGATTGTGCTTTCCCTCAATTGGGCAGAGTGATCTGTACCAACGACCTAAACATTGCCTTTAAAGATAGCGATTGGGCTCTCCTAGTGGGATCAGTCCCCCGGAAACAAGGAATGGAAAGGAACGATCTCCTTAAGATCAATGGAAGCATTTTCACCGAACAAGGGAAAGCTTTGGATAAAAATGCCAAACCCACCTGCAAAGTTCTAGTGGTAGGGAATCCCTGTAATACCAATGCTCTTATTGCAATGAGCCATTGTCGGAATATTCCCAAGAAAAACTTTTTCGCGATGACTCGGTTGGATCAATCCCGGGCCATCTCACAACTAGCAAATAAAGCTGGATTACATAGTACTAGTGTTAAAAAAGTAGCTATTTGGGGGAATCACTCTTCTACACAGTATCCGGATTTCTATAATACTGAAATTGAAGGCAAGCCTTGTTTGAATGTGATTGGTAATGAAAAATGGGCTCAAGATGTATTTATTCCCACCGTTCAACAACGGGGAGCTGCTATCATTAAAGCCCGTGGAGCTTCTTCAGCAGCATCGGCTGCTTCGGCTGCCTTGGGAACTGTAAAGTGCCTTATCAACCCCACCCCAGTCGACGATTATTTTTCAGTAGCAGTCGCATCCTCAGCGGCCAACCATGCCTATGGGATCACTGAAGAGGTCATGTTCTCTTATCCCATAAAGAGCAATGGGGAAGATTGGAAAGTTGTAACCGGCATCGATCACAATGACTTCGGAAAGGAAAAAATTCAAGCTACCTATCAGGAACTTATAGAAGAGAAAAAAGCAGTGGCAGAATTAATGGGATAATTTCATATCTCCATCAACGGTGTTTCCTAACTTTTGAAGGTTCTAAGTGAAAGTAGTCACCTGTGAAACCCTAAAGTACATTGATCAGTTGGCCGAAGAGAACTTTGCTCTTCCCGGCTTAGTCTTGATGGAGGTGGCAGGATATGAGTCCTACCTTTTTATAAAAAATTACTTAAAAAAATGGGAAGCAACTCCTCAAATCATTTTCTTCATTGGAAGTGGTCACAATGGGGGCGATGGTTTGGTGGTGGCCCGTCACTTATTCAATAAATTTTACCAAAATATTCATCTAACAATTATCACAGATACCCAAAAAAAAAACCTTAATAATAACCTAAAACCCAATCTGAATCAGAAACAGTTAGAGATTGTTCATCATTTGGGAATACCTGTCATCGATTATCGCAAACTAAACCGCGCTAAACCACTCAGTAAACTCATCCAAAACAAAAGAAACATCTTGATCATAGATGCTATCTTGGGAATCGGAGGGGTATCAAGTCCAGCTCGTGGGAGTGGGGCCAAGATGATCTCTTTAGTTGAAAAATCTAAAGAAAACCAGCTTATTCATATAATTTCTTTAGATATTCCTTCAGGAATTCATTATCCACTTTCAGATCCAAAAGATTTTCCAGCAATTTCCGCAGACATAACCCTTACTTATGGACTTCTTAAAGATATCTTTTACTATCCTCAAATACGCCCCCAAGTTGGTGACATTCATCTTCTACATCCTGGTTTTCCCTCAACTCTACTTGACTCTGCTACCCCTCGTTTTAATCTAGTGGAGCGTGATCAAGTCTCAAATTGGATTACTCCTTTTCAAGAAAGCGACTATAAGAAAAGTCGAGGACGGATCATTGCAGTAGCAGGAAAGAGGGGGATGCTTGGAGCTGCCTGCCTCACCACTGAAGCAGCCTGGAAGTCCGGAGCTGGATTGGTCACCCTTTTCACCACCCCCAAAGACCGAACTCTTCTTACCCGGGCTCTTCCTCACACCATGGTTCATCCCTACTCTGATTTTTGGAAAAATCATTCCTTGAAAAATAACTTCGATTTGATGATTTTCGGTCCTGGCCTCGGACGGGAAGATGATGCACTTCAAAAAATTTTGGAAACAGCACTCAGGCAAAGAATCCCTTTAGTTATCGATGCTGATGGTATTTATCACTATAAGTGGATTTTAGAAGACTGGAAAAACGTACTCATAAAAAAAAGAAAAGGACCAATAAATGCTCCTGTAATTCTTACTCCTCATCTGGGAGAAATGAGACAACTCCTCTCCGGAATTGAATCACCTGACCCTGGAATAGATCCCTGGGGAGCTGCGGAAGCCTTTTTTAAATATTATGACCTCCACCAAACTATAATGGTAATAAAAAGTCATTTGAACTATATCATATCAAGCGATCATCCTCTTGATAAACCATCTTATATCGTTGAAGGACGCAATCCTTTTCTGGGTGTGGGAGGAAGTGGAGATGTTTTAGCAGGGATAATCGCAGTTTTAACTGCAAGACAACTAATGGGATTGCAAAAAATAGAAAAAAAACAAAAAAAACCAGTTAAAAAAGTAAGTCAAGCCCTATTTAAAGGAGCGATCTCCGGTTGTTTTATTCATCAAGAAGTAGGGAAACAAGCTAGAGATCAATTCAAAATCTTTACCTCCAAGGAACTCATCAGTAAGATTCCCGAAGTATTGTCCCCTTTTCTTAAATTTTAATTTTTTTGCAACAATCCCTCTCCAACTCGAATGAATTCTTGAAGTCCAATATAGAGATGGTAGAGAGTACTGGCTGGGCTTTTTTTAGAAACCAGACTACCTTCTTCGTCAAAACAATCATACCATACCCCTGGAATATTAGGATGACAGAAAACCTTGAAGAAAGTTTCTACTGACTCAATAGCTTTTTTAAGATGGGATATCTTTCCAGTTCTTTCATAAAGAGTCAATTGAGCTTTTATCTGTTCGGTTTGTGACCACATCCGATGAGTTGATTTCACTACCGTACCATCGGGAAGAAGAAATTCATAAGCTAATCCCCATTTCCCTACATGGACCTCGCCATAACGAAATATTTCGTTTAAGGAAACGGTTTTCTCTCCAGATAATTTTTCATACTTATTAAGAAGCCATGTCCATTCATAATGGTGGCCGGGATCTACCCATTCCTTTTTTAGGTAAGGAGTATAATCCTTATTAAAGAATTCCCGAATGAGCCGATCATGGTCATTATAAAAATAATCTTGATAGAGCGAATAGATATTACCTGCTTCTTTCAACCATACTCCTTCTCCGGTAAGAATATGAATATCTAATAAGGCTTCGAAAAGATGCATATGAGGGTTTTGCTCAATGAAAGGAAAATTCGGTTCCGGATGAGGAAAGGAGGTATAAACCCCTCCCCTATCATTACGAAGATAGTTTTGAATAAAATTCCAGACATCATCTAATCCTTGGCGATGCTCTGCCTTACCGGTGAGGGAAGTGAGCCAACCTAGAGCTAATAACATGAAAGCATGATCATAGGCAAAAATTTTGGGATTAAGAATCTGTCCCTGGAAATCAACCAGGGTAGCAAACCCCGTTTCCTGGCGATAATGAGAATTGACGTAAGCAAACCCACCTTCGGCAACTACAGTAAAGTCACCATAACCTTCAAGGGTAGCTGCCGCATGGGAAAAGATATTACGAGCCTGTACCCGTAAACGACGGTCTAAGGTAGTGAGGGGTTTCCCCTCTAAATCTACTCCTTCAAAATATCCTCCACCTTCATGATCATATCCCGGGCCCGCCCAATACTCTAGACAATCTCGAAGATAGTTACGACATTTATCAATAAGTATTCTGATTAACTGATTATTAATTTCTGACATAACTTATATTCTTTATTAAGATAATTATACCATCATTGAAAAATTAAATTTGAATGTATTTCATGAACAATAGTATTATTAAACCTAAGAAAATGATCTATTCTAGCCTTACTGATCTATTCTAGCCTTACTTCCAGAAATATAAAGGATAAGAAAAGACATTAGAGGAGGAAAGGTTTTCCTGTTTTTCGAACATGAAATATCATCTTTTTTACAACAGGATAGAGAACATTATATTGAAGTTCTTTAGAACAAAGTATAACGAAATTCAAATAATATTTCTATAGTAATTCATATCTAAGAAACTGAACAAAAGTATTTCTGGCAATTAACTTTTCACAAAGACCAATAAGTTTATGATAAACTTAAATAATCTGAAGATAACCAGTTTTTCTCATAATGCCTAAAACCCACATCCCTTTCCATCGCCATGACTTTTCGGAATCAGAGATCCGAGCGGTAACCAGAATACTAAAAGGGAAGTGGATCACCGGAGGGCCAGAAAACGTTGCATTAGAAGAAGAAGTCGGCCGTCTTACTGAAGCTCAAGAAACATTATCCCTTAGTTCAGCTACAGCCGGACTTTTTTTAGCTCTCAAACTTTTTGGAATAAAACCCGGAGATGAAGTCATCACCAGTCCCTATACTTTTGCTGCTACTGCCAATGTGATCTGTGCCTGTGGAGCAGATCCAGTTTTTGCCGACATCAGTCCAGACTATAATCTTGATCCCGAATCTGTCGCCCGAAAAGTTACCCCGCAAACCAAAGCTATTATTGCAGTAGATTACGGAGGGTATCCTTGTGATTATCACAGTTTAAGGAAAAACTCTGGCACGTCATTAAAGCCAAACAATATCTATCAAGAGGCTCTGGGACGCCCTCTGATATTA
Source organism: Spirochaetota bacterium (assembly GCA_965224715.1). GTDB lineage: Bacteria > Spirochaetota > UBA12135 > COTS27 > CAXSBA01. Next base: position 1,958,987 of record OZ245054.1, read on the forward strand.
GCTGACAGTGCTCACTCTATCGGCACCGTCCCTAGAAGAATTAACCAAAATCTTAATCGAAAACAAAAAAAAGCAGATTCTTTATCACACTATCAATTATCATCTCACTTTTACGCTGACATCCACTGTTATTCCTTTCATGCGGTGAAGAATATTACTTGTGGTGAAGGTGGTATATTATGTTTTATGAATAACTCATTGATCCAAGCTGGAATGGAAAAGCATATGAGACAGGCTAGCCTTCATGGCCTTGACCGGGATGCTTATTACCGAAATCATAGGGGTTCCTTTTTTTATGATATGAAATACTTAGGTTATAAATATAATTCCAGTGAGATAGCAGCCGCCTTGGCCCGTGCCCAATTGAAACGTCTAAAAAATTTTGAAAAAAAAAAATATAATTTAAAAAAATACTATGACAAGCATTTCCAAGCTTTACCGGGAGTGAAATTCCGTCCAGAAAGTCCTACTTGGATAGACTGGCAAATTCATCCCCATCTCTACACTTTAGAATGGGAAAAATTAGCCAATTCTGAAAAGAAAAATCCTTTATTGGCATTATCAGCCAAAGAGAAGTTTTTCCAAAAAGCCTTAAATGCGGGCCTTTCCCTTAATTTTCATTACTTGCCAATACCACTCCTTACTTATTATCAACGTCAAGGTTATTCCCTCTCTGGACTTCCGATCACTACTTCCCTATATCCTCGCCATTTTTCTCTACCTTTTTTTTCATCATTAACCAAGTCTCAAGCATCCCAAGTAGTTTCGATTATTACTCAATTAATGACTGAAAAAAAATAATGATCACAAAACTACTTAATTGTTTCATCTTTAAATTTTCATAAATCATTTCAAGATAACTACATTAAACTATCCCCCTTCAGTTAAATTTAAAGATAGATTATCGAAAATCTATGTTATAATTATAGCTGTGATGTCTGTTAAGTCAAAAGTAGAATTTAAAGAAAAAGACTTTGTAGTTTATCCTGTTCACGGAATAGGAATTTTAGAAAAAATAACTGTAAACAAGGAAGCTAAAGAAAAAATCTATAAAATTAAATTTGTAGAGTCACAGATGGTCATAACCATTCCGGAAAATTCATTAGTAGAAATGAATATCCGAAAAACAGTTAAGAAGTCAGAAATAAAGAAAATCATTGACAGTCTTTCGAAGTTACCCAAAAAAAGTGATAAAGATTGGAGAGTTCGTTTTAAGGAAACCTTTGCTAAATTGAAAACTGGCAATATCAACGAAACTGCTCTTATCGTCAAAGAATTATTTGTTCGTAGCAACATAAAACCTCTTTCCATGATTGAAAAAAATCAGTTTGAAACAGCTTTTGGGATGTTAGTGAAAGAAATTTCTATTTCTACAAATTCTAAAGAAGATGAGGTTTATGCCTTATTGACATCGAAATTACAAAAACTAGTCAATAAAAAGGAATAACCTATGTTTAGAATTGTATTTATTATTTTTTATGCTGCTTTACTCTTGGTAACCCAAGATTTAAGCTATGTCGAGAAAGCTATTCTTTTTATTCCTACTTTAGTTGTTATATTTTCCATTGACTACTATTTGATCCATAAAGTTGAATTTTATACCATCCTTACTACTGGAATTATTCTAGTGATCACATTTACATTGGTTTATCTGCTATCCCAAATTCTGCTTTATGAGAACTCTATTTTCGCCATAGAACAGGCATGGAATGAAATTATCATAGCTACATTAACAGTAATCAGTTTTTATTTCAGTATTCGGATTGGTTTTTATAGCGAATATTTCAAAAAAAAAAAAGACAGCAATGTTAATGAAGTCCACTATTTGGTAGATACTTGTGCTATTATTGATGGAAGACTTCTAGAAATTGCTAAGAGTGGGTTCATCCCAAAGAATTTGATTATTCCAAATTTCGTAATTCAGGAATTACAACTTATCTCAGACAGTTATAGTCATGAGAAGAGAAGTAAGGGGAGGAGAGGTTTAGATCTATTAAAACATATGAAAAATTCCGACCATCTCTCAATCCAAATCATCAATGAGGATATAGAAGATATCAAAACAGTAGACGCTAAACTCCTCGCCCTGGCCAAGAAATATGATTACAAAATCATCACCACTGATTTCAATCTAGCTAAGGTAGCACAACTTCAAGGGGTTCAATGCCTTAACATTAACTTTTTAGCCACCCTAATTAAACCTACTATCAACATCGGTGATCGGATTCGAGTTCAAATTGTTAAAAAAGGTAGCAACAAAGATCAGGGCCTAGCCTTCCTCCCTGACGACACCATGGTAGTTATAGAAGAAGGAGAAAGATTCATCGGTAACCAAAAACAAGTATTAATCACTTCTTTTATTCAAAGTGAATCTGGAAAAATGGCTTTTGCTAAACTCTCGAACTGAGTCGTTAATTGTTTTCTGTCATCATTGTTAGTGCAGGAAGAAGTTTTCGTTATCAAAAATCTATTACCAATAACAAAAACCTTACTGATTCCCTTACTGGCAATAAAACCTTGGAACTGATCGGTGGTATTCCAGTGTTCCTTCATTCCTTATTAGCATTCCATGATATTTGTTATAAAGAAATTTTTTTAACAGTTTCTCCTGAAGACTATAAAAATAATACCTATCCCCAATACCTAAAACAATATAAAAAGTTTTTCCCTGAATCCCTAGCCTCTCGTCTCCAGATTATTTCGGGCGGGGCCGAACGTTATCAGTCAGTGAAAGAAGGCTTGCTTCATTGTTCATCAGATTCTAAGTGGGTATTAATTCATGATGCTGCCCGCCCACTAATCCATGAAACAGACCTCAAACGAATTCAGAATACCATCCAAAACCACCTTGAAGAAAAGGTTGGAATTCTTCCGGTGACCAATCCTACCGACACAATCAAACAAGTGGACGAAAGAGGCTGGGTAATCAGAAATCTCCCTCGCACAACATTAAAAGGAGCTAGCACCCCTCAATGTTTTCCTCTTTTCCTCCTACGAAAAACTTACCAGAAATGGGAAGATAATAGTTATGAAAAAGTGCCTACGGATGATAGTGAAATTTACTTTGAAGCAGGATATCCGGTCATTACTATAACCCTACAATATCCCAATCCCAAACTCACCACCTTGGATGATTATGATTATCTCTCTCGACTTTGGAAAAGAAGATTGTTAAATAAGAAATAAAACATGGACATAAAACTACAGAAAATTCTTTGGCAACATGAGCAACTTCTCCGGAAAACCAAATCTAAAAGTTTACTTTATAGATTGGTCGAAAATGGGCATGGAAAATTTCTCTACCATTGGCAGAAACCTAACCAAAGTCTCTCTAATAAAAAAGAACAAATCCAAGATATCCTTAAATGTGATCGACAGTTGCGGAAAGTTTACAAGGAAAACATGAATGGACTTTCTGGATATCTCAATATGTGCCAAGAGCTACTTAAGGAATATCAAGAAGGAATGAAAGTTCCTTTTATGGGAAAGTCTCTTTTTATGCCTCCAATAACCGATTTTAGAAATATCGACAATACTCAATCTCCCCAAAATGAAAGATTCATCAAAACCGAGGAAGCTATCCGTCATATCGACAAGATCGGTTTGGTATTAGTGGCTGGAGGATTAGGAGAACGTTTATCTAGACTAACCTCAAAAATCAGCCTAAAGAATCACTTTCTCAACCATCCCGATTTAGTCGATGACACTTTTCTTGGATTCTACTTAAAAACAATCATATCACTTCAAAAACTCTATACTCAAAAAACCGGGAAGGTAACTAAAATTACTATTTTTATTATGTGTTCAGAGCATAATCAGAAAAATGTTATAGAGGAAGTAAAAACTTACTATCGAGCAGGCATCCAACCTCATCAAGTAACTATTGAACCTCAAATAGAAGCCCCCTGTCTTGCTAATCTTCAAGGAGATTTAGCTATATCTCCAAAGGATAACTATCGGTTGATTAAAAAACCTTTGGGACATGGATACATTCACACCCTTATTCAACAAAAAAAATATTTAGACCAACCAATTATGAAAGAGAAAGAATACCTTTTCTTCTTTCAGGATACCAATCCTCAAGCCATCAACACCCTTCTCTCCAGTTACGGAATCACCCGAAGTCTTGGCTACACCATGTCTTGGATAGGAGTCAAACGTTATTATGGAGAACAAGCTGGACTCATTGTTGGCCAGGAAATTATAAAAAAAGCAAGAAAAAAGGAAAGAAAGAATAGACAGATAATCAATATCGAGTATAATCGCTTACAGTCGGGAATGGTGTTACCTCCTGGTCAATTTTTCGCCAATACCAATAATTTCTGGATTCGTATCCGTGACTACCGTCAGGCCCTTAAACACAATCATAGAATGACATCTTTCATAATAAATCCAAAACCAATTAAGACACAAACCACTTCCCAACAAATAAAGTATAAACCTTTTCGTCCTGAAACTTTGATGCAAGACATTGCTAGAGTATTACCTCCTTTTAATCAAGATAAGCCCCTGGCAGGTGTAATTCTCTATCCTCGCCATCTTGTCTTCAGTCCAGTAAAGAAACCCCTACCCACAAAAAAAACTAAGAAAGAAAAGCTTTCTATAACCGATATCTCCTATACCTCATTAGATTTAGAATTAAACAATAATAGAACTAATTTGGAAAAACTTCAAGAGAAGAATACGGTATTATTCGGCAAAACGATGAAAATAAAAGAAAACGAGCCGACCATATTGGCTCCCCTGTTTCAGTCACCCCGAATTATTTTTGATCCCGCCTTTAAGTTAAGCCGGAAACATCTTCGGAATCATATTCAAAACTGTGTATTTCACCCTCAATCCCTCCTAGTGATTAAGGGGGATAATGTCCATCTCCATAATGTTATATTAAAGGAACACTCTGCTCTAATCATTTATCTTAATCCCAAACGGCAAATCTGCCTTACCATAAAAAATCTTACTGTTAATAATTATGGATTTAACTATATTCCAATTATAGACGGGAAAAGAAGGAAAGGGTTAAATGAAGAGGAAAAAAACCGTGGATACCGGATTTCCTGGAAAAAGCCTCTAGTAATAAAAATTAATAAGGATGGCCATTACCATTATGGAATAAATGGCCTTGAGAGAAAATAGCTAGGAGGACTCTTTTAAATTATTTAATTTTAATATTGAGATACTTGTAATTATGTTATAATTATTATTCACTGTGGGGAGGTAGCGAAGCGGTCAAACGCAACAGACTGTAAATCTGTCGACTTCGGTCTTCGAAGGTTCGAATCCTTCTCTCCCCAAATCTATTGGGCGGGTATCGTATAATGGCTATTACCTCAGCCTTCCAAGCTGATGATGCGGGTTCGATTCCCGCTACCCGCTTTTTGCCCAAGTGGTGGAATTGGTAGACACGCAAGCTTGAGGGGCTTGTGAGAGCAATCTTGTGCTGGTTCGAGTCCAGTCTTGGGCAAATAAAATTACTAAAATCGTTTATTTTTCTTGAAAAAAAGTCAAGAGAAAATGTTTATTGGACAAATATTGGACAAAGGTTCTCTAAAATCAGGTTATCAGAATTTATCAGATTTCTAAACTTGTTGGACAACAAAGACAGGAAAATTCTTTTTTATTGTGAAGCCTCACATAAGGAGGATACTCTTGATGCTATAGGAATTGAGCAGAAGGTATCAGGGAAGACCTATTCTAATGAAGGAAAAGTAAAAGACTTAGAAATTTTAGGCGCAGGGTTTAAGGGTGAAATTGGAAAATATAAATTGCTTAACTCGGATAAAAAATGGATAAAAGATATTTATGATAAAAATATAATGGGTGAGAATGTAGATATATCAAAGTTTTATTCTATGGATTATGGAGTTAGAAAACATCATAAAGAAGAATTTATCCGTAATATTGTTAGTAGTTCAGCAGTACCGAATAAAAAAACGACTTGATATAATGAGGACGCTTGGTTTATTTCCTATGGACGTTTTATTGGTTATGAATCGAGGGGGTCTTAATTTTAGAGGAAGGAGACTGCCAAAAAATCAATTAGGGGCATATTCTTCTGTGGATAATACGGTTCACTATAACAGTAAAACCACAGCTTCAACATTTTTACATGAGTGTATGCATTGTTTAGACAGTTCTATGAAGGAAAACAGATTCAGTAAAAAAGAATCTTTTGAATGGAACACTACCCCTAAGATGAAGTCATGGGGTAAGAGAATACGGAAAGAGTATGACAGTAAAAGGGGAGAGATTGTTTATTCAAAAAAATATAAGGTTAAAGTGTTTGATGATGAATGGTTAGATGATTATGAGGGGAGGTTTTATAATGACATTGGGGGGAGTGAATATATCACAAGGCGGGCACAGTATATGCGGGATAATATGATTGGTAAGGGTGAATTTAGCAATAAAAATGATTTTGATTATAAAAAAGGGGCGCCGGTTATATCGGAATTTTTAGAGAAATTGTTTATAGCAGGTGCTAAGGAGGAGCGGTTCTATGAGTGAGAGAATTAAAGAGTTTAAAGAAGACCGTAAAGAAATTATAAATAATCAGATATTAAAAATTGTTAAGTTGGAAAAAGTTATATTTGTGTTTGGAGATAACAGGGTAGTTTTTTATGAAGAAAATGGAAAGTTAAAAATTGATTGTCAAAATGAAGAGGTTAAAGAACACGCTAACAATGGGATAAAATCTGGTATCCACATAACAATTCCCCGACCTGATTTAGATAAAAAATGGAAATCTATAGGAGCAAGGGAAGAATATACATCTAAGGTAGAAACGGTTTACGATATATTTTATAAAAAACAAATTTAAAAAATAGGTTTGAGCGTAACTATCCTACGGAAAAATGCCAAATACTTTGAGAAGGTATTGACGGGAAAGGGGAAGTTAAAGGGCGTATAGGCAGTAAAGGCAAATCAATTAAGGATCGATAAAGTGGAAAAAGAAATAAAAAAGAAATGAAATTACAATATAAGATAGATTTAACTGCGGTAGTTGGAAAGAATAGTTATTATGATGAGGGGGATTCTCTTATTATTGAGAATGTTGTTGTATTTTCTCAAGGTGAATTTGTAAGTGAGGATGGGGAGATTGTCAGGATAGACGAGGAAGCAGTTATGCGTACAGATTGGGTTAATTTGTTACAAGGGCGCCCTGTGATTGAGGGACACGAGCAAGTGGATTTATTTAATTACGGAAAAGTTATACGGGGATCGGTAAAATCGGTTAAGGTTGAAGGGGGAAAGGTTTTAGCGGATATAATAATTCAGGATAAGTCCTTGCAAGACAAAATTATAATAGGTGGGTTAAGATCGGTTAGTTTAAGTTTTGTATTTAATGGTGATAAAGTTGAGTATATAAATCATTTAGGAATTGTACGGCTTGGGCAAGTTGCCGAAGCGATGATTAATTTGGAAAAAAAGGAGATAAAAAATATGGATGAAAAAGAAAAGATTTTTAATTTAGAAAAGCAGGTAGAAGACCTGCGGGAACAAGTTGAAAATTATAAAAAAGAAAAAGAACTAAAAGATCTTCTCAAAAGATACCCAATAGAAATCCTTTTAAATTACTATTTATGATCACTTTTATCCTATTTGACTATTTAGCTATTGTATATATTGTATATTTAGAGCTATTTTTGTTATTTTAAATACATTTAAGTTATAACTTCTAAGCTAAAAAATTAATCTTTTACTCGTTTTTCTTTATTTTTTTAAAAAAATACAATCTTAAGACATAAATTTAGCAAAATTTTATAAAAAACAGTTATTCCCAATCAAATTCATATTAAAATTAAAAAAAATGATTACAATATAAATTACTAAAATAATTTTTATTGTTAAATAGTAGTAAACTAATGTTAAAGTAATAAAATTAATTGAAAATAGGTAAATCATAATGAAAATCATTCCTCCTGAAAATTGGAGGTTACCAGTTGCAATAGCAATTGGATTTCTTGTTGGGCTTGGGATATATATAATAAAGATATCTAATGCACCATCTTATTTTTCCGATTCGCCCACGTCTTGCATAAACTGTCATGTGATGCAACCACAGTACGCCAGTTGGTTTCATAGTTCACATCGCGAAAGGGCAACTTGTGTCGATTGCCATGTTCCGCAAGATAATGTATTTAATAAATACTTATTCAAAGGGAAAGACGGCGTATTTCATGCATCAATATTCACACTAAGGTTAGAACCTCAGGTTATCACGATAAGAGAAGAAGGCAAAAGGGTGGTACAGGAAAACTGTAAAAGATGTCATACTTATGTAAACGAACAAGTCGGAACTTTACAAATTGATGGAAAAAACCATGTAAATGGTAAAGGGAAGCTATGCTTCGATTGCCATAGAGAAGTCCCTCATGGTAGGGTAAGCAGTTTATCAGCATCACCTAATAATTTAGTACCCAAACTAAAAAGTCCAGTCCCTAAGTGGCTAAAAAAAGCAATGAATGACAAATAAATTTTAAAATTATGAATAAGGTAAAAGATTATGAATGAAAATAAAAAACGCAAAGCATGGGTAAACTGGGTTATTTTTGGAATAACCGTAGTAATCGTATTCTTTTTAGGATTATTGGCATCTGCGATTACCGAAAGACGTGCTGAAGAACAATTTGTTTATAAGCCTAAAGTGAAAATAAACAACTTTGAACCGAGAAATGAAATTTGGGGCAAGAACTTCCCGTTAGAGTTTAGATCTTATACTCAGACAGCTGATACAAATTTTAGGAGCAAATACAATGGTAATGCTCTTATTGATATGCTCGAAGTGGATCCCCGGTTAGTTGTTTTGTGGGCCGGCTATGGTTTTGCCAAAGATTATAATCAGGGACGAGGGCATTACTATGCAATAGAAGACCTTTGGAATAGTTTGCGAACAGGAGGACCAACAGATGCCAATAGCGGACCAATGCCTGGTACTTGTTGGACTTGCAAAAGTCCTGATATACCTCGTTTCATGAATGAGGTGGGAATCGCAGAATTTTATAAAGGCAAATGGGCCGAAAAAGGACATGAAGTTGTCAATCCAGTAGGCTGTCTTGATTGCCACGACCCGCAGTCAATGGAACTTAGAATTTCGAGACCAGCATTAATTGAAGCATTTGAACGTCAAGGTAAAGACATTAGCAAAACACCACATGAAGAAATGCGTTCATTGGTATGCGCTCAATGTCATTCGGAATATTATTTCAATAAAAATATATATGAAGGTGTCCCATACCTTACCTTCCCGTGGGACAATGGATTTAGTGCTGAAGAAATGGAAGAGTATTATGACGATATGGAATTCACTGATTGGACACATGCTTTGAGTAAAGCACCAATGTTGAAAGCCCAACATCCGGGATATGAGGTTTATATGACAGGTGTACATGCAGCACGAGGGGTTTCATGTGCAGATTGTCACATGCCTTATAAAAGTTCCGGTGGACAAAAATTTACGGATCATCACATGCAAAGTCCCTTAAACAATGTGGCTAATTCTTGTCAAGTATGTCACCGAGAAGAAGCTAGTGATCTGATAGAAGACGTATATGAACGTCAAGATAGAATAATAGAGAATAGAGACAAACTTGAAGAGTTGTTAGTAAGATCACACGTAGAAGCAAAACTTGCATGGGAACTCGGTGCCCAGCAAAAACAAATGGAAGACATTTTAACAGATATTCGTCATGCTCAGTGGCGTTGGGATTATGCAGCGGCCAGTCATGGTGGCTCATTCCATTCTCCTGTTGAGACTTCAAGAGTTATCAGTACAGGCATCACCATTGTTCAAGAAGGTCGTATTAAGCTGGCTCGTTTACTTACAAAACTCGGATATAAAGGTGAAGTACCTTATCCGGATATTTCAACAAAAGCTAAAGCTCAAAAATTTATCGGACTTGATATGGACAAGTTAAATAATGAAAAAGAGCAGTTCTTAAAAACCTTACTCCCACAATGGCAGAAACTAGCAGAAGAACGTGAAAGTAGGTGGGGAATAGAGTATTATTAAAATAAAAACAGAAGAATATGAAATAAATTCTTGAAGCAAGTTTTATCAATGATGAAATGATAGTTAATTGAAAATAGATAAATCAAGATGAATGATTTCTATGTCTATATATTGGAATTCCTTCATTAATAATATTTAGCAGTAGCTATTTTCGCTTGGTAAATGTTTATTGATGACAAAAAACCATTGGCAACTTCTCCGCAAAAGTTAAAAGAAGATTTAATTCATCCCATTACCCTCAAGGAGAAATATGTAAAAGAGTATTTTACGATGAGTGAGGAGCTAGCACAGTCCAAAGAATGTTTGAGTTGTCATAATGGAATTGGAAGAGGGGTTCAAAACCAATAATGCTCAAGCGATGATCACTAACTTAATGGATCAACGAATAGGAAGGCTAATTATCTCTAATTATCAAACTCAAATAGAGGCCATTCCTAAGTTGGATCATAATCTTTCTGCCATCGTTGATAAAGAGACAAGGGTTCAGGTAGCAACTGTAGGAACTCATTGCTCTTTCCAGAGCCTTGAATAAAGAGGAAAGAAGATATCTTACTAAAACCGGCTTATTTATGGGCTATCATCGTACGATGACAGATACAAAGTTTTGGGATGTGGTAAAATTCTAAAGAATTTGTTTCTGCAGAACAACATATAGAAATTATGAATAAGATGATTCGTGCTTACTATCAGAAAAAAAAGTAAACTAAAGCATTTTTCTTAATTTTTCATTGTTTAGGTTTTAAAAAATTATGTTAAGATTAAAAAAATTAGGTTTTTAAAAAGTTAATCAAAAATAATTTTATGAATTTCTATTTAAAAGTGAGAGCAGTCTTACTAGTAACACTTTTACTTTTCTTGGCTACCTGTGGATTTGAACCTATTAGAAAGTATCGAATTCCAAAGGACTTTTTAGTTTCAGTTAAAGAAAATAATTTGATCCAGCAGTGGTCTCCTCCTGCAAATTGGAAAGAAAAAAATCCCACTAGTATGCGCATACGTAGCTTTTCTATTCCTGATCAAGATAGTAATTCAGCAGGAGATTTCGGATTGATTGTTATGCCTTTGGCTGGAAATCGCTTGTCTGATAACATCAATTTATGGAGGAGCGAACTGAAATTAGAGCCGATCAAATTAGGAGAAGAAAAAAATTATTATACTGAAACTCAAATAAATGGTTATCCAGTTTACCTTGTGGATATGGCCAGCAAAGAGTCATTAATAAAAGGTTTATCTCCTGAACGCACTTTGGTTATTTTCTTTTCCTATAAGGACCAACAATACTTTTTTAAACTACAAGGCTCCTCCAACTTAATTAATAAGGAAAAAGGGTCTCTGTTAGGCTCATTGGAGAAAATTCGATTTGAATAAATATATTAATTACTTATCCAGTTTTTTTTTATCGCCTAAACTCATTTTGGCTGAATTAGTCATTCTTTTTGTTTTAGTTTTTTTTAATACTATAGAACAAACCAATATTGGGTTATATCAAGCTAAGGTCAAGTATTTCGATTCTTATTTGGTTTTTTTCGATATAGGTTCATTCCCGATACCTCTTCTGCCGGGGGGAAGGATGGTGTTTATCTTGTTGAGCATAAGTGTCATTATTTCTATTTTTAAATTCAAGCTATATAAAGTAAAAAAACTACCACTGCTCACTATTCATCTAGGACTATTGATTTTTATCCTCGGAGGTGAGATTACTTATCAAATAGGGATTGAAAGTCAGATGGCTATAAGGGAAGGAGAAACGATGAACTATACGGAAAGTATTCGAAATGTAGAAATGGTGATTATAGATAGTTCAGATATTCGATTTAATGAAGTCATAAGTATCCCTCACTCTCGGTTTAATCAAAAGCATAAAGTGATCAGTGATCCCAAACTCCCTTTTGACATCGTTATTCGTCAATATTTTCCCAACGCTTCTTTTCAAGTTATAGAAAACAATACTACCAATAATGCAAATAGCAAACGTCTAAATCCATATTATTGGATGATTACCGATGGACTAGGGAAGTCTTTACTCACTACTCCAGAGCCTCTTTCCGTTGATGATGAAATAGTAAACCTCACTACAGTTATTGCTGAGTTAAAAGGTAAGGGTGACAGACAAGGAGAAAGTTTAGGAGTTTGGTTATTGTCTCGTGCGTTTAATACACTTCAAGAAGTGATTTATGACAACAGTCGCTATGAAATCCAAATTAGAGCAACACGTTATTACAATAGTTATTCAGTGACTTTACAAGGTTTCACCCATGAACGATATTTGGGAACAGCAGTCCCTAAAAATTTTTCTAGTTTAGTTTTAATCAATGATCCCTTTAACAAAGAAAAACGGCAATTTCTTATTTCTATGAACAATCCTCTACGTTATCAGGGAGATGTGTTCTATCAATCGAGTTTTGGAGAAAACGATACTCTATCAATTCTACAAGTGGTTAAAAATCCGGCTTGGCTCTTTCCTTATGTGGGATGTGTGATTGTTTTTATAGGCATGGCCTGGTATTTTTTGGTTGTTTTACAAAGATTCTTAAACAGAAAATTATTATGAAAGCTACTTTTTCTAGAATGAAAACAAGTCTTATCGATTATAAGCAATATTTATCAATATTGATTATTGTATTGGGAATTACTTATTTTCTAAGTCCCTTTTTTTCAAGTTTTGATTTTCCAAAAGATGAGTTTGACTATGATTCCTGGGGAAAGTTATTAGCTATGAGTGATGGTCGGTTAAGACCATTGGACACAACATCTCGTACCATTTTATTACTATTACAAGGAAAACAAACAGTTAAATTTAATGATTACGAAATGTCGGCTACAGAATGGATATTAGACTCGTTAGCTAAGCCGAACATAAGTGATGACTATCCCGTTTTTTTAATCAACAATCCTGAAGTAAAGAATGCCTTGGGTATCTTTGACACAGACAGGAAGCATTATTCCTTTCGAGAGATGATTAAACATATTGACTTTATTAGTGAGCAAGTAAGAGAGATTTCTGCTATCAAAGCAAATAAACGATCTGCTTACCAGCGAGAAATGTTCAATTTTTACAATAGATTAACCTTATATCACCGATTAAAAAATTCTCTTTTTATTCAAAGAACTGAAAACAATATTGAAAAACTTAATCGCTTTCAGAAAATAGCCGCTCAAGCGAATGAGATCATATCCAAAAAAAGAACGATTATCTCAGGGAGTCAAGGCAAAGAGACTCTTACAGAGGATGAACGAATTACTATGAGAAAATTAGATGAGCTTATGAAAGAAAGTGAATATACTGCTCAGATTTCCTACATTCGCTTCTTGCCCCCTCTAGAAGGTCATAATACAGAATGGAGTACCTATGGAGACGGCTTATTGGAAATTGTCAATAGACAGTCTCTTCATCCTCATATCGAAACCTATGCTCATATCATAGATGCCTATCAACATGGAGACTATGTAAAGTTTAATAATAAAGTAAAAGAGTTGAATGATTTTTACACTCAAAAATTTCCTTCAGAGTCTTTTTATAATCAATTAGAATATCAATTTAATCGTTTTGATTTATTCTATAAAGGTATTATTGTTTACTTTCTCTCCTTTCTTTTTATTTGTGTTTATTGGATGTCTCGCAATGATTTATGGTATCGGTGTGGAGTAGCTCTATTTTACCTTACTTTTTTCTTCCACTCCTTAGGCATTGGGTTAAGGATGCTTATTCAGGGGAGACCACCAGTAACCAACCTTTATTCTTCATCTATTTTTGTGGGGTGGGGAGCTGTAGCAATAAGTGGAGTACTTTTATTTTTATTAAAAAAACGTTCCCAATATTTAGTGGGGGTAGCTTCCCTGATAGGAGGGATCACCTTGATTATTGCACTTAATCTTGCCTCGGCTCAAGGAGATACTATGGAAATGATGCAGGCGGTACTGGATTCTAATTTTTGGTTAGCAACTCATGTCATTGTTATTACAATAGGATACAGTTCTACCTTTTTGGCCGGTTTTCTAGGGATGCTTTATTTACTTCAAGGTATCTTCACTAAACAATTAACTCCCGAAAAACAAAGATATTATCGTAAAGTAGTTTATGGGATTATTGCCTTTAGTTTAATATTTAGTTTTACTGGAACTATTTTGGGTGGAATATGGGCTGACCAATCATGGGGTAGATTTTGGGGATGGGATCCCAAAGAAAACGGGGCATTGTTACTGGTATTGTGGTGTGCTATTACTCTTCATTGTCATCGATTCGGGTTTGTGCAAACCGGGGGATTAATGAAGTTAGCAATTGTAGGAAATGTGGTCACCCTCTTTGCTTGGTTTGGCGTTAATCTTTTAGGTGTAGGTCTTCATTCTTACGGCTTTACTGATAAAGGATTTTCTTGGTTTATCGGGGGAATTTTTTTTCACCTGGTCTTTCTTTTTTTGGGCTTTTTACCAACTAAATACTGGAGAAGCAAACCTCCTATGCCCCCCAAGCCCACTATTACTTAATTATCCGAGTAATACTCTCACTTACTTTTTTTAAGAGGAAATTTATCAAAGTCATATTCCGTCTCCAATACTTTGATAAATAATTGGTTTTTGGGCAAAATAGACTTTTTTATTACAATTTAATGATTAAATTAAGTGTATTTTAGGATAGTTTAAATCTTTTTTGTAACATTATATATTGTTTTTCGTCTAAAAATAAAGTTTTTATTCACTTTTTGTAAATTTTATCTGCTTTTCTTGAGTAAAATATTATGAATGCCATTAATTTGTAAAGTATAGCCATATCCAATATAGTATAATTTCATAGAAGTACATCCATATTATTTCCTTTGTTTTTATTTCTTTCTCAAATTATAGACATATTTCTTAATCCTCTAGTATGGGTTTTAATTATCGGAGGATTTGGACTTTGGAAGAATAATCGTTGGATCATCGGATTCTCTTTTATTTTTCTCTATTTTATCTTTCTTCCCTATCCGGCCCAATGGGCAATAAGCAAATGGGAATATCCTTCCCAGCCATTAAAAGAAGAATTCTATGATATAGCCATCGTCTTATGTGGGATAGCTCCCCCTCAAATCATTGATTCCACAATTCCTTTAAGTATTAATGATAACTCTGAAAGACTTATTGCTGCCATAAGCCTCTATCACGAAAGAAGGGTAGGAAAAATTTTGTTAAGTGGTGGTTCCGGTAGTATTTCTTATCCCAACTTTATCGAAAGTGACATACTAAAAAATTATACGGAATCCCTTGGAGTTGTAGAGAAAGATATTATCGTTGAAAGTCAATCTAGAAACACTCATCAAAATGCTCTTTATACTTCAATAATCTTAGCTAAAAATTTTCCCGGAATGAACACCCTCCTCATTACTTCTGGTTATCATATGGAAAGAGCTATACTTACTTTCAAAAAACAAGGAATCAGTCCCGACCCTTATCCAGTTGATTTTAAGATCAGTGCAGTTTCAAAAGTGGATATAGAAGGTGAGGGAAAAGGGATAACCCAATACTTATTAAGTCTAGAACCGAAAAACTATGCATTACAATATTGGAATCTCCTGATCCACGAAATTGTTGGTATTTTAATTTACACAATATTTGATTATATTTGATATTGCCTTATCATCCTAATCAACTTTTTTCACTATCTCATTGATCAATTCGACTATAAAACTTTGAGTCTCAAACATTTACTTTTTTCCTAGATACTCTTTTCCAAACTGAACTAAACAAATAATTTTTTTAGTGGTGAAATCAGGTATCCAGAAGGTCCCCTCATCACACCTAACAGATCGAATTAATCACTATAATTACGGATAGTCTTCTGCATAGAGTATCGACTATTCCAGAGCAATAACCTGATTTATTGAAACAACTTCTGAATTATATAAAATGAAGACTCAAATTCTACTGTTAAAAGTAAACAACGAAAATGATATAATTATTTATAAAGTCGTAAATCTCAATTATGAGTAAGTCCTTACAGAAGTCTTCAAAAAAACATATCGAAATACTGAAGGTTTTAAGCGAGGAAATAAGGATTCGTCTTCTCATACTTTTAGAAAGTCATGAACTAATGGTGGGTGAGATACAAGAGATCATCACTGTAAAACAATCAAATCTCTCATCCCATCTTAATATCCTTCATCAACATGGACTAGTCATGAAACGACGGGAAGGACAAAAGATATTCTATAGACTCTCAATCGCAGAAAATAAACCTATACAAAATTTAATTAAAAAAATATTGGAAACTAGCAAAGATCTTTTTCCTTTTTCTCAGGATCAGGAAAAAGTGTTAGAAGTTATTGAAAATCGAAAAGAAGCCTCCCGCCTTTTTTTCAATAAAAAAGAGAATAATCAAGTTATCCCAGGTCAACTTCCCGAAGCCCTCCTCCTTGGCTTTATCAGACTCATCCCCCCTACCAGTATTATCGATATGGGCTGTGGAAAAGGAAATTTATGTCGTTTATTAGCAGAAGCAGGACATATTGTTTATGGAATCGATCACTCCCACAAACAAATCAAGGAAGCCCGTCAACAAAATTTAGTAAACGATGAGGGAAAAACTCACTACCGAGTAAATGACATGGAAAAAACTGATTTTCAAGATGGTTTTTTTACCTTGGCCTTTCTCTGTCATTCTTTACATCACACTGCCAATCCTCAAATTGTATTGAGAGAAGTATTCCGTATTTTAAATAAAGAGGGACAACTGTTCATTTTTGATTTGGATCACCATCAAGACCATAAGATGGAGAAAAAATTTGGAGATTTTTGGATGGGTTTCCGTAATGACAAACTCTTAGAGTGGCTTATAAGCATCGGTTTCCAGATTCGACTAAATAGGGTTATCTCTGAAACTCTTTATCCCATAAAAAAGAAAATCGTTCAACCAGTGAAACCACTTATCATCATCGCTCAAAAAAAACAGTAACCATATATATGGCCAACCCAAAAGATCCAAAAAAAAACTTACCAGTTCCCCAAGTTTATCATCTAAAAGATTACCGTCCCCCTTCCTATCTTATCCCAACTATTGAATTAACTATCATACTAGATTCTAAAAAAACTTGGGTGCGTAGCAAACTTTATTTTCAAAAAAACCCTTCAGTAACGGAAGCTTGTCATGAACTTTTTCTTAATGGAGAAGAACTGGAATTGAGATCACTTCTTATTGATGGAAAGAAATCCCATGATTATCGTCTTGAAGAAGATGGCCTCGCTTTATTAATTCCTAAAAATTCTTTTATCTTAGAAACCGAAGTTATTATTTATCCTGAGACCAATACTCGTCTGGAAGGACTCTATCTCTCTGGAGAAATTCTTTGTACCCAATGTGAAGCAGAAGGATTTCGCCGGATCACCTACACCTTGGACCGTCCCGATGTACTTTCAACCTTTACAGTCACTTTGATCGCAGATGGAAAAAGATATCCAACTTTGCTAAGCAATGGCAATCATGATCTTGAGAAATCAGGAGTTGAAGCTGATGGGAAGCTTAGAGAAGTTTTTATCGATCCCTTTCCTAAACCATCTTATCTTTTTGCTATCGTGGCTGGAAAAATGGATAAACTTGAAGATAGCTTTGTTTCGCTTTCCAATCGTCAAATTCATTTAGCCATCTATAGCGAACCGGGGAAGATCAATAAATGCTACTTCGCCATGGAAGCCCTCAAGACTTCCATGAAATGGGAAGAAAAAGTCTATGGACTAGAATATGATTTAGACGATTATAAAATTGTGGCAGTTGATTTCAATTTAGGAGCTATGGAAAATAAAGGACTCAATATTTTTAACTCTTCCTTAATCTTCTATGATGAAAAAACCGCTACCGATGCCGATCGAGAACAAATAGCAGTTACTATTGCTCATGAATATTTTCATAATTGGACAGGAAATCGTGTCACTTTACGAGACTGGTTCCAATTGACTCTGAAAGAAGGGCTCACAGTATATCGGGATCGCTGTTTTAGGGCAGACTACTACTCTTCAGTAGTGGTAAGAATTCGGAATGCAAAAACACTTCGATCCTTACAGTTTCCAGAAGATAGCGGACCTCTTTCCCATCCCATACAACCAAACACCTATAAATCAATCAACAACCTCTATACCTTGACCGTTTATGAAAAGGGGGCAGAGGTAGTAGGGATGTATGAATATATTCTGGGAAGAAAAAAATTTATCCATGGAGTGAAACAGTACCTTCATTATTTCGATGGTCAAACTTCAACGGTAGAGGATTTTTTTGCTTCAATGCAAGCATTGACTCAACAGGATATATCTCAGTTTATGCGTTGGTATCATACCCCTGGAACCCCGATAATCAAAGTCCAAACCAACTATCAAGCTCAAAAAAAAACTTATCAAGTAAAGCTAAGCCAATCTATCCTACAAAAAACTGGAATACATGACATAGAACCCTTACTTATTCCTCTAGCTTATAGTGTCAATGTAAAAAAAGGGGACCAGGTTATTTCCACTTATCATGGACTCTGGCTTCTCAAAGATAAAGAGGAAACCCGAACCTTTACTGATATTGAAACTCCTCCTCGATTATCCTTAAATGAAAATTTCTCCGCCCCGGTTAAGGTTTCTCGAGACTTTGAGCTAAAAGATTGGATCGAACAGTTTTATTACGAACAAAACCCTTTTTTGAAATGGGATGCCCTCCAACAATGTTATCTCTTCTTGTGTAAAGAGAGGACAGAAAGCCCCCTTATGGATATCGAGAAACCTGTTCAACAATTATTTGAAGTAATACAACCGATATTGAAGCCAATCCTAACTGCTTTTAAAAATAAGAAGCCCAACCATTTCCTAGAATACGGAAATATCGATCATCATTACTATGGAGACTGTTCTTTCCTTGCCCAACTTTTAAAATTTCCTAGCTTTGCTGAACTTATGGAATTTGTCTCAGAAATCAATTTCACAACTATTAAGTTATTTGTTGATGACTTTAAAAAATCATTTGTTCAAGAATCCCGAGAGGTTTTAGAAAAAATCTATACCACTTTGTATCAAATCCATTCCTTGGAAAATAATGAAATCCACCTTGATCAAAATCAATCTTTTCCATCATCAATAGTTTCTAATCATACAATCAATCCTATCAAAAAGGGAAAGAGAAATTTAACTGGAGAGAGAGAACTAAAGAATACTTGTCTTGATCTTTTATCCGACAACGGAAGGCAAGACTGGGCTGTGAATCAGTTCTACTCGGCTCAGGGTTTCGATCAAAGAAAACCTAATTTCAACGATGAGTTTATGGCCCTAAAATGCATTCTTCTTTATCCCAATATAAAAAGCGAAGAGGCTTCTCAAATTTTTTATGAAAGATGGCGAAACGATAACTTAGTGATCAATCATTGGTTTGGAACTCAAGCAGAGATTAAAAATAATACTACTCTTAAAAAAATAATCGAACTCCAAAACCTTCCAGAATTCAACCTTAAAGAGCCGAATAAATGCCGATCTCTTTTTCGAAATTTTATCCGTAATAATCCTTTTATTTTTAATCACCCTTCAGGAGAGGGATACCGGATTATTACCGATGTGATTATTCGTTTAGATCATATCAATCCAATCTCTGCCTCCGATCTTCTGGTTTACTGGCCATCTCTAAAAAAACTAATGGAACCTCAGAAAAGTCTTATGCTGCGGGAGTTGAAGAGAATCCAACAACTAACAAAATCCAAAGATGTTTTGGAAATTATAGAAAAGAGATTAAATCCATGACTAAAAATCCTACTCATACCTATTTATAACCTAGAGAATGAAGACGGAAACATAATAATAAACCGTTAAACAAATAGTTCTGGTTTTTCTAACCAGCAATAGATTGACTTTTCAGGAAAAAAACTATAAATTAATTATACTTGTATATTGGTCTATCTTAAAAACATATTCATTATAATATTTATTATCTTAACTAAAAATTTATCAGAAAAAGAGAGTTTGATATGAAAAAGTTAACCCTTATAACTACGGTATTAACATTTTTTGCCTTAGGAATTGGAATTGGGAATTGGTTAGCACAAGCAAAACATTCAACTTTTGCAGGGGATATCTTTACTAAAGGGAAAACAAACGATCCTTTATCAGCATCAACACCTTTAGCAGGAGTTATTTCAGTTAATAACACCATCAGTTCTTCCGCCTATGATCTTCAAAAAGCTTTTAACACTGTTGCTAATGTAGCAACTCGAGCGGTAGTAAGTATCCAAGTTACTGTTCCGGTCCAAAGTGGTAGAATTCCTGAATTCTTTGGCAATGATGAATTTTTTAAACGTTTTTTCAATATACCTAAACAGCAGGAACCTCGTAAGTCCGAAGCTTTTGGTTCTGGCTTTTTAATTGATCCTGAAGGCTATCTTCTTTCCAATAACCATGTAGTAGAAAATGCTGAAACAATTAAAATTCTTTTTAAAGACAATGACAAAACCTATACTGCAACTGTAGTGGGGAGTGATCCTGACACCGATATTGCTCTCCTTAAAATCAATGAGCCGGGCCCTTTTCCTTATTTAGTGCTCGGTGATTCTGACAAGGTTCAAATCGGTGACATCGCCATCGCTATTGGCAATCCTTTTGGACTTTCTCATACTTTCACTACTGGTGTGGTTTCAGCTAAGGGGCGAAGTGGAATTGTAGGTAACCGATATGAGAATTTCATTCAAACCGATGTTGCCATCAATCGTGGGAATTCCGGCGGGCCACTCCTTAACTTAAATGGAGAGGTAATTGGAATTAATTCCGCCATCCTTTCTAAAACTGGAGGTAGTATTGGAATCGGTTTTTCCATCCCTATCAATATGGCTAAGAATGTGGCAGAACAACTACGACGTGATGGTAAAGTAAACCGGGGATGGGTAGGTATTTACTTTGAAGAAGTAAACAGTGATGTGGCTGAAGCTCTCAATGTTCCCAAAAGATCGGTCTTGGTTTCCCAAGTAGTGGAAAACTCCCCCGCTGAGAAAGCAGGAATAATAGCTGGAGATATAATCCATAGTTTTGACAACAAAGCTATCAAAAATGGTAATGATTTTCTTAATAAGGTAAGTGTTAAAAGCAAGGGAGAAAAAATTTATCTTGGAATCATTCGCAACGGAAAAAAAATTCGTCTCAATGTTGTTCTCGGTGAGGAGCAAGGTACAAAAGTTGCTCAAAATCAACAAAACAGTCAACCGGAAAAGAACAATCTATTGGGTATCACAGTACGTGATCTCAGTCCCAGTGA
Organism: Spirochaetota bacterium; assembly: GCA_965224715.1. Taxonomy (GTDB): domain Bacteria; phylum Spirochaetota; class UBA12135; order COTS27; family CAXSBA01. The sequence continues at coordinate 1,980,229 of OZ245054.1, forward strand.
GCAAACCAAATTAGGAAGAAACTACGGAATCATGATCACATCACTTCACCCCCAATCTCTCCTTCTTTCAATGGGTGTCAAAACAGAAGATATCCTTTTGACTCTCAACAAACAAAAAATAAAAAATATTTCTGACTTCAATAAAAAGTTAAAAAAAATCGAGAAGAGTGATAAAGTTTTGATCCAACTGCAAAGAGGTCGAAGTATCCGCTATATTATTGTTCGGTTGTAAACCTAAATGATTACGGTACTGGAGCAGGACTCCATCCTTACCACAATAGCCCATCAACACCTTCGTAATCAGGTACATCACTCCCTATTTTTTCAAGGAGAGCATGGAGTTGGAAAGCTTGAGACCGCTCTGTGGTTTGCCCAAGGATACTTCTGTCACAATCGGCCATCTAAACCCATCACCAACACAACCGAAATTCCTCCGATTGCCTGTGGAAAATGTCAGAGTTGCTTGGAAATCGAATTCTTTCATCATCCCCACATTCTTCTTCTTACTGTAGGAGATCGACTCCCCGCTCTTACCTTTTGGAGACAAACTCTTCTTTCTAACCAAATCCAGAAACAGTTTAGCGATGCTGGAAGTCACCCTATTTTGCATCAGCTAGGTAGAGATATCTCTCAACTCTTGGCTCGCTATCGCCAACAACTTCTTGATACGGTCGTAAAAGAAAAGACTACCTACAGAGAAGGGGTGAAAATGAGTTCTGATGAGTTGGAAAAGTTGATACATAAAATTCATCTCCAATATCAATCTTTTCTCTATCCCCAGAAGTTGAAGGAATTTCCTCAATCATTAATGAACGAAACATTTATCAGTGATATGAGAAAACTTCAAAATTCACTAGATCGGTCAGTATTAACGAAAGAAAACTTAGATCGGGTAATGGCCTGGTGTAAACACAATGACGGAAAAAAAAAGCTGGTGATCATAGAAAATATTGAACTTATCAACCATAACGTAGTGGGACTCTTCCTCAAAATTTTGGAAGACCCCCCACCCCAAGTATCTTTCATCCTTATCACCGAAGATATGGACAACTTAAATCAAGAAGTTACTCTTCCACTATTAAGTCGCTGTCTTCATCTATCCTTCAATCCCCTTGCCGGTCACATAGACAAAATCCTAAAACAAAAATTCCATCTTGAAACTGGCTTCATTAATCACGAAAGTAACTTCCAACTTTTCTTCCAAAAACATAAAATTTCTAAAATCTCAGCTTTGGAATTCCTACTCCAACCGATTTATCAAATCACTTCCAAAATTCAAGATGAAGATTTTCAGGAAGAAAACATCATATCTGAACTTTGTCATACTATAAAAACTTATACTCAAGATAACAGCCAATCTGTCAAAATCAACTATCGGCAGGGTCTATCCATTCTTCAATTCATAAATGAAAACTACTATCTGGTTAAGAAGAATAACTACAATAAAACTCATTTTTTAGTAGAGCTTTCCTTATTTGTGAAAAAAATTCTAAGATACTCTACCTTAATAGAGAAAAATTAAAAAAAAATTTGATTAAAAAAACAGAATTTATGATTTTTCTATCCCCAAAACCTTAGAATTCTTTACTTTTATAAAATGATTATGGTAATTTTATCGTATTTATGATAAAATTTAGTAACGGGGGGATTATTTTAATTGATATAAAAGAGTGTTTCCTATGAATAAAAGAAAAATTAACTGGATTACAGAATTGGTCTATATTCTGGCCAATAGCATTTGTAAAGTTAGGTACTATTTCGCGGGATATCTTATATCTGGGCTTTTTTTTCTGATAATATCAACTTCCATCATCCTGAACCCAATGATGGGTCAAGATTTACCAGAACAAGAAGACCAAGTAGAGAACCAAAGTAATGAGAATAATGCAAACAATAAAGAACTTGAAAGATTACTTGAGTATATTACTCTTCTTGAAAAATATGGACCGAAATCATTTGAAAAGGAATTTATTAAAAGTGACTTTGAAGAGAAACTACTTAAGGGAATAAGAGATTCTCTAGTTAAAGTAAGCAATCATATGCAAAGTAGTTTTGATACTTTGGAGTATTATCATACCCTTGCCTCAAATGAAGTCCTTCAGAGAAATCCTGGTTACTATCGACTTGATTTTGGATTTGAGATGGGTTTATTTGATGAACTGCAAAAAATAGTTCGTGTTCGCTACAATCACTTTTTTGAAAGAAATACCAAATATCTCTATCAAATTTCAGATATTATTAATGAAAACAACGAACTTCTGATTCAGGCTTTTGGAGAAGATGCAATTTATCCATTAATTTTTAAAGCTAAATACCTTCTTGGCAATATTCTATTGTATAAAGGAAATAATGCCTATCTTCTGGAATCACTAGAGATATTTAGTTATGTATTGGGAAGGAATCCCTACAATAAGGATTTTAGCCCCTCCGATGAATTTCGTAATCATCTATTCGCTATTATTATTAGTATTTATGATCGGCTTATACGGTTTACATATGACTACAATACCGACTATCTAAAAATGAAATTTTATGCGCGTAAGAAACTTTCTTATCTTTGGAGAATTGTTGATATTAATCATGATGACCAAGCAATTAAGGACTTAAAATTTCGTCACCTTTATACTGTTTATGGTCCAATTATGGATCCTGAAAGTGAAAATTACAAAAATCTTTATAGCCAATATCGTAAAGATACCGATGTCTACCCTATTATTATTGAATCGGAAGAAGAAACTGAATCAAACTCAGATGAGAATGATCAGATGGAAAATAATTCTGAACAAAATGACATCACTGAAGACACGCCTCCTTCAGAGGATACTTCTACAGACAATACTATAGATAACTCTGAAAACAATCCAAATACTGAATAAATCTTATCTATCTTTCGAGTTAAGTAAAGATTGAGAGGATTGAAAAGTGGAGAGAAGATGATAGCCGTCTGTGGCGAATGTCTCATTGACTTCATTCCCCAATCTTTTAATAAGGTAAATAAGTTTTCGAGCAAATCTTCTAGCCCCAAAACCTCGTATTTCCAAAAAACTATTCTCCCCAATTATGGAGCTTTTATTGGAGGTTCTCCTCTTAATACCGCAGTAGCTGTTTCTCGGCTGAAGACTCCAGTTACAATGATCAGTCGTTTATCTAGAGATGCCTTTGGGGAAGCTATCATAAAACACCTTAAACTCAATCAAGTGAATACAAAAATATTAAGTCGAGGAAATGAGCCTACTACTATCGGCTTTGTCATCCCCCAAAAAAAAGGAGGAGAAAATTATATCTTCTATGCCCAAAAAAGCGCTGATCGGTTTTTTCAAATCAAAGACCTACCTCAACTCCCGAATAAAATCGTTCATCTTCATTTTTCTTCTATCGCTCTCCAAATGGAACCCTGTGGAACTACTTATGAACATTTAATGAAACAAGAATTTCACCGCCGAACTATTTCACTAGATCCCAATGTCCGCCCTTTATTTATTGATAACCGAAAGTATTACTTAAAAAAAGTAGAGAGAATGATTCCCATGATAGGAGTATTTCGCGCCAGTGATCAAGACTTAAGATATCTTTATCCACGGCGTTCTCCAGAAACTGTTATAAAAGAAATTCTCCCTCGTCTTCAACCACCGGGCATTGCTACTCTTACCCAAGGAGACAAGGGAGCAATAGTTTTTTTTTTAAACTCCGACAAAAAGATCAAAGCTATCAAGGTATCCAACAAAAAAACTTCTGTAATCGATACCGTGGGAGCTGGAGATTCTTTCACCGGAGCTTTTCTCCATATCCTTCACCAATATGAAATCATCGGGAACAAAAAAAATAACCTTCAGTCTAAAAAGGGTTATCTATCTACTATACTCAAGAAAGCTTTGGAATTCGCCATCCAAGCAGCCACCATAAACTGTAGTCGTAAAGGATGTGACCCTGCTTTTTTAAAAGAATTGAATCTAAATAAATAAAATCAATAATTAACTGAAAGTTAAAAAATGCTCACACCAAAATTTATTAAAGAAAATTTAGAATTAGTCAAACGTTCATGTCGTCGCCGTCATTTCACCTTCGATGTAAGAACTTTTCAAGCAATGGAAAAAAAGAGAACAGCATTAATCCAAAGCACCGAAAAGAAAAAAGCACATCGCAATCAAGTTTCAAAAGCTATCGGACTGAAAAAACATAAGAGTGAAGAAATTTCTGAAAAAGAGATAATGGAAATGAAAGTATTAGGTAAGGAGATAGCCGTCAATAACCAAAAATTAGAGGAAGTCCTTTCACAAATGGAGGGTTTCTGCCTCGGTATTCCCAATCTAATCACTGATCGGGTTCCAGATGGAAAAGACGAAACCGATAATAAACTTCTCAAAACAGAGGGAGAACCTCGTCAATTCAACTTTCCTATCAAAGACCATACTACTCTCTTAGAAGAGAATAATTGGAGTGACTTTCCCCGAGCAGCAAAAATTAGTGGAACTAGATTCGCCATTCTTCGTGGAGAGGCTGCTGCATTAGAAAGAGCGATGACTCAATTCTTCCTGAGTGAGAATCTCAAGGTTGGTTATGAAGAATATCGAACTCCGGTGATTGTAAGGGAAGAGTCTCTTCGTCATACCGGACAACTTCCTAAATTTAAAGAAGATATCTTCCCTCTCCACAATGACGAAGGCATCCCCAATCTCTACTTAATCCCTACTGCTGAGGTCACTCTCACCAATCTCTATGCTAATGAGATTATCCCTGAAGAGTCCCTTCCACTTCGTTTTACCGCCCATACCAGTTGTTTCCGCTCTGAAGCTGGATCTGCTGGTAAGGATACCCGAGGTCTTATTCGACTCCATGAGTTCAGTAAAGTTGAATTGGTAGAGATCACCCGTCCCGAGGAGTCCGAAGCAGCTCATGAAAGAATGATCTCCCAGGCAGAACATCTTTTAAAGGCATTGGAGCTCCCCTATCGATTGGTACGACTCTCAGCCGGAGACATCGGTTTCTCCGCTCAAGACTGTGTGGATATTGAGGTATGGCTCCCCGGACAAAATACCTATCGGGAAATATCATCCTGTTCCAACTGCGGAAGTTTTCAAGCGGTAAGAGGAAAAATTCGTTATCGCAACTCAGAAGGGACAGTTAGATCGGTCCACACCTTGAATGGTTCCTCCCTCCCAATCGGACGAGCTCTGGTGGCAGTTTTAGAAAACCATCAACAAAAAGATGGCTCGGTCACTATTCCAAGCTCTCTGCTTCCTTATCTCGGCAAAAAAAAGATAGGAGGAACCGGGGCAACAAGAGGTTAATGTTATAATTAAACCATCAGCCAGTCAATCAATTTCATGGAATTAAAAAGGAAAAGTGGCCGAGTGGTCGAAGGCGCACGCTTGGAAAGCGTGTATACGGGAAACCGTATCGCGGGTTCGAATCCCGCCTTTTCCGCCAGTTTCAATTTTAAGCGAGTATATCTCATTTTCGGTTTAGAATTTTCTTTATAAAAATAAAGAAAATTCTAAAGAAATAATGATCTTTTTGATTTGAAGAAATACATAAATTTTTTATTCCAATACTTAAATGAAAAAATTTTTATCTTGAACAATAAAACGTAATAAAAACAAAGTTCTTTTAAAGACGAGAAAATAAAAAATTTAGAAGAGACCAAAGTAAACATGTTATAATTGTTTATAGAAATGATTAAATAACGAAATACTAACAAAAAAAATATAATGTGTTTGGCAGATAGTACTAGAAATAGAAATGGTAACAATAAATAAAATAAGCTGAATAATTTTATAAAAAAATTTGAAGATTTAAAAGAATTAGTTATAGTAGAAGAAAATATTGACGGCTCTAAATAACATCTTTTCATTTTATAGTCGTCCTTTTTTAGGTCTCCCCTTGGACTTCTCAAGGGAATATTTTATTCGGAGGTAGTTTATGTTTTTTGAATGGTGGGAAATTTTATGTTCAAATACTAGTTTATCGATTATTTCGGACATTAGTTCATTGATTATGTATACAGTCACAAAATTTTTATCTTGGTTATTTTAAATTTATAGAAAATAAAAATATACCCAACTGTATTTAGCCCACCCAACAAGAGAGGGGTTAAAGAAGGGCCTTTTCTTGAAAAACCTCTGATTGTATTATATCGATAATACAACGTTTATATGTTATATATAATAAATTAGCGAAAAGGTCCAAAAAACCCGTATTTTCCAAAACCTTACCCATAGCAGTATTTATGGTGTCGGATTATTTGTCATTGCCAGTATTTTCATATTCCTGATACATTTGACTATAAAGTGCCCAATGACTATACCCTAGGACAAGGCACCCCCTAAGTTCATCTCTGGGAGAATTGGATTTCTGAATCTGCACCGGCACTATAATCAGAAACTGATAAGATCGAGAAACTGGGCACTCAAGCCAACAGTGCCCGATGGAATGATGAGCTTATGTTTACCTAAATAGATCAGCAATAAACTGGCACCATTAAGCGATGGTAAGCAATATTGCTTACTTATGAAATATCACTATATATTTTATTATAAATAAATATTCTAATTATAGAAGAGTGAGATATGGCCTATCATTTCCAATTTATTCTTGACGAGTTTAAAAACAATCTCAGTATTTTAAACAGTTACTAAATGGAACTGAAAAAATGGCCAGATGGAAACCCTCTCCAGAAAAATGGTGCCTTTTGGAGGTGGTTTGCCACCTTTACTACGAAGAGCGAGAAGATTTCTGCTCCTGTATTGAGAAAATTTTTATCCGTCCCGGCACTACCCTGTCTCCAATTAATCCCGAAGGATGGGAACAAACCAGAAAATATATGAGCCAAGACTATCTTGAAATGCTTAAGAAATTCTACTCGGAGCGAGAGAATTCTCTCAACTGGATTAAAGAAAAAATCAGTACTATACCCCCCACAGGTTGGGATTGTGTGGGCCAACATCCCGAGATCGGGGAAATTTCAGCCTATGATTTTCTAGCAAGCCGGTTGGGACACGACTATCTTCATACAAAACAAATCCTACTAATCAAATTCGGTTACTGGAATCATATAAGTGGAAAATCATTAGATTATGCTAGTGGATAAATCTTCGGTGCCCCAAATTCAATAATTTTTTCGAAGGAGGTTCAAAGTGAAACTTCAAAAATCCAAAAGACAAAACAATTTATAATTTTTCTAGGCAAATGAAAAAATCTTCTAAAAAGAAAATTTTCTCTCCTAAGTAAAGTTAAGAGGATCAAGAGAGGCGATAGACTGAACAAATAAAATATATCACTCCTACGATTGAGAGTTAACCCACCTGCCCTCCTCAACTCCACTCGAAAGACAAAGGAAATTTTACGGTGCAGTCCCCCCGGCTTCATAGGCTCCTATATCCGGGCGACCTACCCGACCATATCCGTGGGCATCGGTGGCGGTGAGATCATCGGTGTTGTTGGGTAAAGTACTTGATACGTTTAACTCGGGACTGCTAAACCAGGTAGTGTTATCACGACTGTAATAGAGATTGGCTTCCGGATAAGGATTTCCTATTTCGTTTTTCACTCCCCTCACATAAACCCCCTTATCCTTGGCCGGGCTATTGTTGCCGATAGAGATGGTGCTGACTTCACCTCCATTATCAGCTAAAGAACCTAGTTCGGGATTACCGGTAATAACCTCCTTGCTATTAATGGTAACAGGATAGGTGTTGGTATCACTATAACTAAAACGAATACCTGTTGCAGCGTCGGAAGCATTATTAACCCCTCCTTCAATAACGGAGTAATACAAATTCACAGTTTCTGTATCGGAGGTATCATTGTTCAAATAGATATTCCCAGCATTATTCTCTGATAAAATTACATTTATCAAGGTGAGTGGTTTTCCGTCACCATCATGATAGACCCCTCCTCCTAGCCACCCATTAACAACTGTATTATCCAAGAAGGTAACATTGATTAAGGTGGAAGAGGATTAAGTATTATACATCCCGCCTCCATCCCTAGCTGTATTACCCGAGAAGGTAACATTGATCAAGATAGAGGAGGAAGAAGCATTACGCATCCCACCTCCATAATCATCGTTACCATTAGCGATGACCACTCCATAGAAAAGAGCTGTGCTGTCAAGACCATTATTCTCATTATTAAACACCACCTGCTGATTGTTATTATTGCCATCAAGTCGGGTTTCTCCCAATCGATCATAGCTGTCAGCAATAAAACCACCTACTAAGGCTATATGGTTCTTCATAACATAACTGCTAGACGGGCTATAAGTTCCCGATGCCACCAATACCACATAAATCTTATTCGCGTTAGCATCATTGATCCCATTTACCACCGCCTGTATATCGTTAGCAGCATTACCCCAAGAACTTCCGTCACCACTCCCAGATGTAGCTTCCTTAACATAACGGGCTACCACCGTCGTTCCCGGAGTATAATTTGAAAAAATCAACTCATTCATATCATCATAGTTAGTAAGATCAGAGGGAATAGTTCCAGCATAAATGATTTTCTGAAAATCTGGAATAGAGGTATAGAGATCCAAGTCACCGTTTACCAGGGAACTCTTATCGTAGAGTTGAGTTAAATTATTATCACTATGCCATTCATATGTTTGCCCTGGAACAGGGTGAACAGGATAGTTTATCGCGGGGATCGCAGTTAGACTGGCAACCAACACAGTATCGAGAAGTTTTGTCCCCCGGTAAAACCTAACTTGATATTGCTTATTAGTCCACTGAGCATAGACTGTAGTTTTGGTGGTAATGTCAGTAGTGGTGAAATCGAAAACATTTCCTCCAGTAATAGCACCATACCATCCTTTGAATCCATAGTGTTCCTGAGATGGATCTGATGGAGGTGAGGCTTTCTCTCCATAAAGGATATATTCTGTGGCAGTAGGATCACCACTTATGAGTCCCCCGTTAGCATTGAAGATTACCCCATAGTAACTGGTTAGGGTTACCGTGTAGTCGGATGTAGTATTATCAATTGCGGTTACTGTATAGGTTTTAGCCGTGGAGAAGTCCTGAGCCACTCCCGATGCCGGAGAGATATCCGATCCACTATGAACAATAGTTGGAATTAAACCGGTAATCCCTTCCACATTGGTAACCGTCTTAGTCCGTCTTAGTCCGTCTTAGTCCGTCTTAGTCCGTCTTAGTCCGTCTTAGTCCGTCTTAGTCCGTCTTAGTCCGTCTTAGTCCGTCTTAGTCCGTCTTAGTCCGTCTTAGTCCGTCTTAGTCCGTCTTAGTCCGTCTTAGTCCGTCTTAGTCCGTCTTAGTCCGTCTTAGTCCGTCTTAGTCCGTCTTAGTCCGTCTTAGTCCGTCTTAGTCCGTCTTAGTCCGTCTTAGTCCGTCTTAGTCCGTCTTAGTCCGTCTTAGTCCGTCTTAGTCCGTCTTAGTCCGTCTTAGTCCGTCTTAGTCCGTCTTAGTCCGTCTTAGTCCGTCTTAGTCCGTCTTAGTCCGTCTTAGTTATAGCCCGACTATTGGGATCAATATCCATCGCAATATCCGCTGCCAGAAGTGAATTATCTGTTTCTCGAAAAGAAAATGAGATAATTTCTTTGCTGTCTTTTTATTGTTCTACTTTGCTATCTGCCTGTTGCTACAATACTCTTATGGTATAGGTGACAGAAGTACTTTCATCCTGGGCTGTTACGGTAAAACTATGGGTAGCATGACCACTGAAATCCATATTGGTGGTGTATTGATTATTTTCATTCAATGGTAAATTATTATTACCTTGTTGGAGAGAAGCTCCTTCACCTACTTTTAGGGTGAGCGTAACACTGCCGGGATCAGATCCTATCGGCAAGAGTATGGGAATGTTATTTCTGTTAGGGAAAAACTCTTGATTGCCATGAAGGACAATAAGAGAGCTGTCGGAGTTCTTTTCAGTGGTGATGGAATAGGTTATGTCATTAGTAACCCGATAATTACCGATGGTTAAGCCTTTTTTGACAGTTAGTTGATAGGTGGTGTGGTAGCTTAGATCAGTTGTTGGAGCTATTTTTATCTGATTAGGTGTTTGAGTAGGTTCAACACTTAAGTCAATGAGGCTACCCTCCATATCTGTGAGTGTTATTTGCTTAGCTAAAGAGTTGACATAATTAGCCATATCTCCTAGTGATTGTTCGAATGTCAATAAAAATGAAGCATCCACCGGTATGGCATTGGTGTCGTTTTCACTAATTCGATTTTGAGTTCCATCCAAAACAAAAAAAGACGAGATCCCCAAGGATCATAACTTATGCTGGGAGCAGTGCCTCCGTCATCTGTTACTCCACAGGACAAGTAAAGTCCGATCAGCAGTAAACAGATCATGGAATAAATGACTCTAGGCATACTGTTTTTATATAATTTGATTGGATTGTTTTTTTATGTTCATTTTAAATCCTTAATAATAGTAAAGTAATAATAAATTTAAAGCAATTGAAAGTTTTTTTTAAATTAAAATCGATTTCATAGCTTTACGGCTAAATTATATAGTATATTGAACATTAAAATAAGTGATTTTCATTGAAATTTTGATAATATTTAATTATTTTATTTTACTTTTACCATAAATCTACAAATTACCTGAATTTAAAAAACTTTTTCAGTTAAATTTATTAAAATAAAACTTTTATAAGGAGGTAAATAAATAAAATTGTAAGAGGTTTGGATGGGATAATCAGTCCTTTTGTCCATAAATTTTTAATAGATTTCATGTCCGGTTTAATTTTTGAAGTTAAACTAATATTGTTGACTTTTTATCTGATTTATGTTATAACTATTATGCGGGATGGAGAAGTTTGGTATCTCATCGGGCTCATAACCCGAAGGTCCCAGGTTCAAATCCTGGTCCCGCAATTTTTTTTTTGGCGATGTAGCTCAGTTGGTTAGAGCAACGGAATCATAATCCGTGTGTCCAGGGTTCGAGTCCCTGCTTCGCTATTATAACTGGGCAATTACTTTAATTTTTTCATTCAACTAAATAGTTACCATCTTTAAACCTTGTAAATGATATAATTATCTATCTATTTTATTTAATTTTGGAGGTCACACATGGACAGTCTATTCATAACTGGTTTTATCTATTTTATAGTTCTTATATTAATCATCTTCTTCCTTTATATGGTTCCAGTAAAACTTTGGGTTGAGGCTTTCTCATCTGGAGCTTATGTCGGACTCTTTCGACTCGTTGGGATGAGACTCCGGGGAATGAATCCTGTTTTCGTAGTTCGTCCCTTTATTTCTGCGGTTAAAGCCAATATGGAAGGAGTGAATCTTGACGGCCTTGAAGCTCATTATCTTGCTATCGGAACTAAGGACCCTAAAGTTGGAGTCCGTCTTAATAATTTGGTTCTAGCTCTTATTTCTGCGAATCGTGCCCAACTCAATCTCTCCTCAGAAAGAGCTATGTCTATCGATCTAGCTGGTCGAGACATTCTTCGTGCCATCAACACTTCAGTGGTTCCCAAAATCATTGAAACTCCCAAAGTGGCTGCGGTAGCCAAAGACGGAATTCAGGTTATCGCCATGGCCAAGATTACAGTAAGAACCAATCTGGAACGTTTGGTCGGTGGAGCAGGTGAGGAGACCATCGTTGCTCGAGTCGGAGAAGGGATCGTAAGTACTATTGGTTCTGCTGACTCTCATAAAAGTGTTTTGGAAAACCCTGATAGTATTTCCCAAACCGTACTTAGAAAAGGGCTTGATTCCGGTTCCGCTTTTGAAATTCTTTCCATCGATATCGCGGATGTCGATATTGGTAAAAATATTGGAGCTGAACTCCAAACTGATCAAGCCGAGGCCGACAAAAAAATCGCCCAGGCCAAAGCTGAGGAAAGACGTGCCATGGCTATCGCATTGGAGCAAGAGATGAAGGCTCGAGTTCAGGAAATGCAAGCTCGTCTAGTAGAAGCAGAAGCTCAGATCCCTAAGTCTATTGCCAGTTCATTAGAGCAGGGTAATCTTGGAGTGATGGATTACTATCGAATGGAGAATATCAAGTCTGATACCTCCATGAGACAATCTCTCTCTTCTAATGAAGAGACAAACAATTCCTATTCCGATCAATAATAGTCTCTTCTAAATCCAATGGAGTTATTATTTTTTTTGGTAGTTTTAGGGATTCAATTCGCCTATCAGATCTATCAGGCAATCAATAAAAAAAAACAGATTAGAAAAACTGGGAATACTGATTTATCTAATACTGCTGAAAAAATTTCAGAAAGCGATAATAATTACAAATCTCCTAATAACACCACTGATGAGGATCAGATTCACTATCAAGACCAGTCAGTTAAGAATTTGTATGAACAATTTTTTGGCTTTGTCGAAGAGAGGAAAGAAGCCAAAGAAGAAAAAAAATCTTCTTCTTCAAACTTTTCAACTGAATTAGATTCTTCCATCACCAATTCTCCCACATCTGACTATATCACATATGAAAATATTGCTCAGAATACTTCAAAAAGTACAGAAGAAACTCTATTCTCCTATGACAATTTATTTAAACCTGAAGTTAAGGAATTAGAAAATGACTCTGAACCAAGAAAAACTATTACTGAAACCTCTACACCACTCTCACAAGTAAACATCGAAAAAGATATTTCCATTAATCATGCTAATTCTATCTTAACCCATTTGTCGCTTCAGCAAAGAGTCAAGAGACAATTACGCAATCCTCAAACCTTTAAAGACAGTTGGAGGATCAAATTCATCCTGGATCGACCAGATGATTTAACTGTTAGTAGAAACCTTTTTCAAAAATTTTTCTAAGAGACTATTAAAAATTGATTCAGATACAACTGTTTCATAGTGGTATCCCTGATTGATTAAGAAGGTCTTACGGTTTTGAGCTAGGATTTCCTCTCTAGAGTTTTTAGTCACTAAAGTAAAAAAAAACGCCTGATTATTATTTCCCCGACCTACTTTAGGCCGAATTATTCTTCCTAGCCTTTGGGTTTCTTCTTGCCTGGAACCAAAGGTCCCTGATAGCTGAATGGCCACATCTGCATTGGGTAAGTCAATCGCAAAATTAGCGATCTTAGATACCACTAAAACTCTAACATCATAATTTTTAAACCGATCATAAACTTTTAGCCTCTCTAATTGTTGAGTTTTACCGGTGAGAAGAGGAATTTCTCCATATTTTTTTTGACGATTGAGATAATGACAGATATCCTGAAGTTGTTCGAGAAATTGTCCGATGATGATGATTGACTTATTAGGAAATCTATCTAAAATTCTATCTACCCAAAAGAATTTATCTGAATTTTCAGCTGCAATTCTATAGCGATCCCACTCACTAAGGGCGGTATAATAATTTCTCTCCACCATTGAACTCATTGCAACTTTCACTTCAAAACAATTAACCTGAGCAATAAAATTTATCTTTTCCAATTCCTTCCAAGGGAGATCATATTTCTTAGGTCCTACTAGACTGAATACCTCTTCTTCCCTCCCGTCTTCTCTGACCAGGGTAGCAGTCAGTCCTAAGCGACGTTTAGACTCTATCCCGGTAGTATAACGAAAAATATCAGCTGGAAGCATGTGGATTTCATCATAAATAACCAATCCCCAGTTCCTCTCCTTAAAAATTCCCAGATGCTTGAATTCTTTTTTTTCAATATCACGATAGGAAATAATCTGATAAGTGGTAAGAGTTATTAGTTTCAAATCTTTAATCAAGGAAGAATACTCACCAATATTTTCTTCTCCAACATCAGTTTTCTCTAATATCTCTTTTTTCCACTGTTTGAGAGAAACCAAATTTGGAGTAATGATTAAGGTTGAAGTGGAAAGTTTCTTCATAATCCCAATTCCTACCATAGTTTTTCCTGAACCACAAGGCATGATGACGGTTCCAGCACCTCCCTTATCGATAAGGGTTTGATTGAGGAAAGAAGCTATGGCTTCTTTTTGATAATGACGAAGTTTAAATTCAGAAACAAAATTTATAGTGATAGGATCACCCTCGGTGAATTCTGTGAAATCCCTAATAATATAACCGAGTTGAGCCATTTCACTTTTAAAAATATATTTCAACTCTACTGGTACCATCCACTTTTTTCCTATTTCTTTCCAAAGCCCAGAGAGGTTTCGTTGACTTAGTATTTCTAAAGCTATAGTGGGCTCTTCCCCTTGAAATTTAAGTTGATGACAGGATGAGGTGTAGTTCTCCAAAGAGAATATTCCAAAGTTATTAAAGGTTTTTTCAATAAAAGTACGAATTTTTTCAGGGAGGGGATAACGGGAATACTTTTTTAAGGTGCTAATCATTTCCTTATCATCCCAACCACTGGCAAAACCATTCCATAAAGACACCATATCAATCACATAAGTAAAAAAGAAAGACGGAGACTTTACCAAACTGCAGAAAACCGATATTTTATCTTGTACTTCCTGAAAAAGAGGTGACTGCACTTCCAGGATCACTTCAAAGTTGGGTTCAATGATGAGGGGATGAAGTTGAGAAGAAGAACTTAAGTTAGGCATGTTCGATATTCATGGAAAGATCAGCCGCCACTACCGAATGAGTAAGGGAACCGGCACTAACATAATTTATCCCTTGACCTTTCAAAGGAGAAAGTTTTTTAATCTTAGCCAAGTCTATATTTCCACTCACTTCCACCCGACAACTTTTATCGATAATGGACAGAGCTAATCTGATCTCTTTGAGAGATAGATTATCCAACATAATAATATCAGCTCCTTTTTCGTTAGATATTCTACAACTTTGATTAAAGGCCACTACCTCTCTCACTTCAGCCAAATTACGACATTCGATTTCCACCCAGGGTTTATGCTTACGCCCTTTTAATGAATATCGGGATCGGTGTTGCAAAATTTTTTTTAGAGCAGGTATCACACCTCCAGCAACTCCGATATGATTATCCTTGATAAGATAATGATCAAAAAGACCCATTCGATGATTATGCCCACCACCACAAAAAACCGCATATTTTTCCAAAACTCGATAACCGGGTAGGGTTTTGCGAGTATCTAAAAGATGAACATTTCCCAAGGTCTTATGGAGTTCTTGAGACCATTTCCGGCTCTGGGTCGCAGTTCCGCATAAATGTTGTAGAAAGTTTAAAAGGATTCTTTCCTTGTTAAGAAGCTCCTCTAGAGGTGCTATGATCGTGAGAACTTTATCATTTTGTACAGCTTCTTCACCATCTTTTAGATGACGAATAACTTTTTTATTCTGACTTAGTGAATATGACTTCTTTTCTACTAAAACTTTTTTAGAAATTCCACTTCTCTTTCCAAAGAGGAAATCTGCTACCTTGAGCCCACATACCACCACTTTTTTATCCTTAACCACCACTTCTCCCCGTCCCATTTTTTTAATGTCATAACTTTTATTACAACTTTTTACACCAACCTTAGCATCAATTATCTTTAAAGCATTTGTAGTAATGTCCCCTGTTCCAAAATCTTCGACAAGAGCCATTTTGATTAATCTTTTTAAGGTATTATCAAAATCCTTTTCCATTGAGGACAAAAAAGTTTGGGAATATAGCCTCACAACCTCATCTATCATTTATCCGAAATTATAATCGGTTAACAATAATCTTAGCAATTTACTTTAACAAATCACTAATAGTAATCTGAGATTGTGATTCGGAACTTTTGAGATAGGTTTTGGGATCTTTTTTCTTCTGGCTTAAAAGGTATTCGTGACGAGAAAGCTTCAAGTCTTGTTTTTTGGAATTAATAGACTGGATAAAAAAAGGGTATTGCTCCCCAACTTTTAAATGCTCTCCTATCACGATATCTTTGGTCTCCTTCTCACTCACCTGAGAGATATGACAAAAGCCTGATACTTCTTCACTGATCTTAACATTAACCCCATTCTCCAGAATTTCAGTTACCTCACCATAAATAATATCTTTCTTTCCATAATTAGTTTCGATATTCTTCCAAGGATCACCTGTAGATTTAAATAAACCTAACTCAAGCCGATGCTTAGAAGGATTGATCCTGATAATCTGAGCTTCAATAATATCATTCTTTTTATACATCTGTTCAAGATTTACATCTTCATCTAAATTGGAATCTTTAATATGAAGGAAGGCATCAACCTTATCGTCGACTACAGTATAAATACCATTACTGACAACAAGAGTAACTTTCGCATTGACCAAGGTATGTATTGGATAATCCTTATTGATAGAATTCCAAGGATTATCATCCATCTGCTTGAGTCCCAAATCAATACGACGATTAGGTTTATCGATACGAATAACTTTTAGGTCTAACTCTTGATTTTTTGATAGGACTTGACTAGGATGTTCAATTCGGCGGAGCCAATTAAGATCAGAAACCTTGAGCAGACCACTAACACCATCGGCAATCTCGACAAAGGCACCATACTCATGAATTTTTCTTACTTTACCATGGACAACATCACCTATTTTATGAACTGACACAAACATATCGAAAGGATTTTCTTCTAATTCTTTATGAGAGGTAATCATCTTAAAGTTTTGATGATCGATTTCTAAAATTTTTAGTTCAATTTCATCATTAAGCTTAACCACTTCTTTGGGATGATTGAAACGCTTCCATGAAATATCCCTGTTTCTTACCATGACATCCACTCCAGGTTCTAACTCAACAAAAATACCATAACCTAATAAGACGACCACCTTACCTCGCACCACTTGGCCTTCTACAACCTGACTGTAATAACGTTCACGGTTTTCTTGATAAATTTTTTCAATCAAGCGGCGACGAGATACCACTAATCTGTCAATGGAATGTTCTATAACAAGAAACTCTTCTACCTTGCCAATTTGTTCTTTATGATTAACCCGACGAGGGCTATACTCGGAAAAAGGACAAAAGGCATTATTACTCATGATATCAACGATAAAACCACCTTTGACTTTTTTCATTACTTTACCAGAAACCGGAGAGCCTTCATTCTTGGCTTTATCTAATTGCGTGAAGGACTTGGCCATTTCTGCTTTTTTGCGAGACACTTGTATCCCGGTGGGGCCTCGTTCAATCACTACCACATTGATTTTCTCTCCCACTTCAGGTTTAGGATCAAGAAGTGCTACCTCCTCTCGATCAATATAGGCATCTAATTTAGTTCCAATGTCGACAACAACAGTATCGTTCACTTTTATTACGGTGGCTTCAAGAAATTGATTTTTTAAATCTGTAGGACTTTCATATTCCTTTAAACTGTTAAGGAATTCTGCACGACCTTCAATCTTTCCTTCATGGGTATTGAGCTGCACCTGCTTATTGTAGTAAGAAATCATGGAGTTAAGCACTTCATCAATGGTAAGATCGGAAGTGTCAATAACAATAGCATCAGGAGCGATTTTAAGTGGGGATTGTTTTCGAGAACGATCCATATAATCTCGACGGATAATATCGTTTTTAATTTCTTCAATATCTACATCAGAACCCATTTTAATTAATTCTTGATGACGACGTTTGGCTCGAATTTCAATATTTGCATCTAAATAAAATTTACAAAATGCATCTGGGAAGACTACGGTCCCAATATCACGTCCATCAATAACAATATTCTTTTCAGCAGCAAAGTTCTTTTGAAGAATACGAATAAAATTCCGGATTTCTGGAGATTGAGAATAACCTGCTACAACTGAACTAATTTCCTTACTCCGTATAGGGTTACTCACATTTTCATGATTAAGAAACACCTCATTATTGGTATCAAAGGAAATCTTGATATTTTTAAATTCCCCCTCAATTTCAGCGGTACTGTTTGAGCTGATATTGTTATTTTTAAAATAATAAGCTACCGTTCGATAAAGAGACCCTGTGTCTAAATAAAAAAAACCGATGCTTTTAGCAAAAAGCTTAGCTATTGAACTCTTTCCAGAACCGGCGGGGCCATCAATGGCGATTGTCTTGTTCATTGGCTATTAATTTATTATAATATGAAATCTAATATAAAAACAGGAAAAACTTCCTTTTATTGAAAATTTAGATCATCTGGTCTAAAAATTCAAGGAATTTAAGAATTAATAACGAGCTAAAAAATGCATCCTCACGGATAAGGAGGAATTTAAATTGAGCTCACCTTCAATAACCAGTTTGAATGACTCTAAAAGGATTCATCATTGCAAATTAAATATTTATATATTATTATTTGTTATAATCGTATTTATCTTGCACCGAAAAAAGCATAACATTCATCGACATCGATAGAAAGATGTCCATTGGTCGGTTAATCGATAAATTATTAATTGTCTTTGATAATAATAGTGTCCTGAATAAATATCGACAATAAAGGTAGCAAGGGTTGGTTATTGATAAAGTTGGAAACGGGTTAGAATGTCCCTTAGAATGGGAAAGCGGGGGATGAGAAATACCAATATCAGTTAAATTATAACTTCAAATTAAACGTGAGAGTTTAAATTTAATCATAGGTTCCTTCCCAAATATTGGTGAAGTAATCTATAGTTTTATAACGAAGAAAGTTTCGAATCATTTGAGATATAACCGGCCCCACCCCTGTGATTTTTTCCAACTGATCAGATAAAAACAGTTTTTGAAATTCTGTTTCAGTTAATCGATTAATCCCTAAAGAAGCCAGCCGAAAAGTGTTTTTCTTCTGTTTATCACCTAAATAATAACGATAGGCAAGGAGGACAGTCAACACATCTTTAGGAATGAGATAACTGAAAAATTCATCAGAAGGGAGTCGAGGCCACAGTCGAATTTCTTTAGAGAAATTAAGATAATCACTCTCAAGTGAATGGCAGTTTTTTTTGGGCGGAAATATTTTTTTATCTCCCAAAGAACCTTTAAGAGAACCCAAAAGAGTGAAATTCCAGCCGGATGCCTTACCTAGTTTCATCATACCAGCCAATTCTTTAGTAGAATGATCTAACCAAGGGAGGAATGCTACTCCCACTTTATTCGTAGAAGACAACTTATTTATAGCTGAAATCCGATCTGTAATGGATGGTGTCCCTGGCTCTAAGCGAAAACTATCTGAACCCACTGAACCAGAAATACTTGTGATAATAATAGGCCTTTGTGATTCAGGGAAATCTAACCAATCCCCTACGATCTCCAAAACATAACTAGGATTCTTAGTCATAATTAAAGGCCTATGTCCCCTCTTAAGGAGTTCCAGAATAATCTTATCACTCAATTTCTTATTTCGATTGACTGGAGCAAAAATATCATTATATCCTCCACCTACCCCGATGATTTGAGGCTGGGCTAATTGACGAAGTTCCTGAGAAAGAATTTCAAGAGAATTGACCTTGGTGATGACAGACTTAGGATTGTTAGAAGATCGTTTTGATTTCCAATTCACCTGACAATAATAGCAGCCGTATTCACAGCCACTATACGGATTGAGAGAATAACGAACAGGGAACCAATTATCGATGAAATCATGACGATAGAGAACTTGAGCTACCTGGGTTTCTCGATACTGAACTCCTGGAACCCTCTGATTTTTATTCATGATGACTTTGATTAATTATAAAATTAGTTATCTCTCATGAACTACCGAAAAAAGCAAAGAAGTCAAAGAAATACTACCCCTATCCAATCCTATTATTCAAAAATCTCAGACCCAACTTCTATAAATTGGTTTCCGGGCCATATGAAAAAGACTTCGGATTTAATTAAAAAGTTAGCAAAAAAAGTTACAGCAGTAGTGGAAATTCTTGATGCTCGAATTCCTAAATCGGGAAGAAACCCTCTTATTTTTGAATTCACCTCTGAACTTCCCCGCCTTATCATACTTAACAAATGTGACATCGCCGACCCTTACATCACTCTTCAATGGAAAGCCTATTTTCAAAAACATGGATTCGCAGTGTTATCGCTTAGTGCGACAAACAAATTATCAAGGAAAGATAGAAAGAAAGCTCGGGAACGAGTAAGGCAAGAACTTCAAAAACTTCTCAATTTTCCACTCACCTTTACTTCCATGATCTGCGGTATTCCCAATGTGGGGAAATCTACTTTCATCAATATGATAACTGGAGGAAAGAAAACCAAAGTAGGAAATCGTCCCGGTATTACTATGGACAAACAACTCATTAAAATTGAAGATGATAGGCCTTGGGCTCTTGTGGATATGCCGGGACTTCTCATGCCTAAACTGAATTTTCAAGAATCTTTTCACCTGGCTCTATGCGGAACGATCAAGAAAGGAATTTATGATGAAACCGAACTGGCATGTCATTTCTTAAAATTCTATCTTTCCAGTTCTGACTCTCAAACCAAAATAAGATATCAAAAACTGATCAAGAATTTCGATCTTTCTCTAAATACAGATATACCACATCCACCAGGAGTTGATCAAGAATTTTTTTGGTTGAAAGAGATCGCTAAACGAAGAGGATTAATTCTCAAAAATAATGAGATCGATTATTCGGAAACGGCAGCATTGGTTATCCGAGAATTTCGAAGTGGGAAATTAGGAAGAATAACTTTAGAAAAGCCAGAAGACTATTCCAGTTAAATCAAAGTCGATAAGAGCGAGTGATATTGAGTACTTCCTCCAAAGGGATGTTTCCCCCAAAAATATCTAGAGAACTACCAATAGTAAAACCGATTTTCCCTCCTATCCGATAGCTACGTTCACAAATCATCTTCACTTCATCTAATGAGTGGATTCCCCCAGCATAGACTAATGGAACAGGACAGGTATCTCCAACACTCTCCAAGAGTGAGAACAATTTATCATCAATGCCATCTCTTTTTCCCTCCTGAGCAATACCATGGATCAGAATTTCTCCACAATAATCACCTACCCGTTTAAGACTTTGTGGAGAAAGGACAAAGTCGGTAATAGTTTTCCATCCATGAATGGCAGCTCGGTATTTCCCATCTATCTCAATGGAACTGAGGTCAACTACCAGATGTTCCCGTCCCCAAGTTCTGGCAGCCTCATCTAAACGAGACTCATAAAAGAATCCGTTTAAAAATAAATATGAAGATATGATTATCTTTTGAGCTCCACATGAAAGCCAGTCTTCTCCTTTGCTAAGATCTGTGGGATCCATCCCACCTCCTACCTGATAGACTCCTGGATATTTTCTTACCACCTTCTTAGCTGCCTCTATGGTTGCTTCTCCTCGATCAAGCATGATGATATGACCTCCAGAAAGTTTATATTTAGCATAATTATCAGCGAAGGTTTCTATATCATCTATTGCAACAAAATTTTCTTTAATCGTATCGGTTAGAGTGGAACCTATGATTTGCTTCACCCAACCCTTATGGATATCGATACAGGGACGAAACAATTCAGTAAAGAAAGACGGTAGAGATGGAAGTGATTTCACTACAGAATTCGGTTTTTCTTAAATGCTTGAGCCACTGGCTGTAGCCGAGTAAGTGCATCAATTCCTTCAACTATCTCTCCCTCTCGAAAATAATGGCATCCCAAACCTGCAATCATGGCAGCATTATCGGTACATAAGGACATCTGGGGGAAAAAAACCTGATAATTCGATGTCGTTTTCACTACTTCCCTTAAATATCCATTGGCTGCCACACCTCCACAAATGCCAATTTGAGTCATCTCTAAATAATTAGCCGCCCGTTGGGTTATATCCCAAAGGGTATCAACAACATGTTTTTGTAGTGAAGCAATTAGATCAGGAAGAAATACTTCATTTTTTTTAAGATATTTTCCACTATGATGGATTACCGCTGTTTTAAGTCCAGAAAAACTGAAATGATAATTATAATCTGAATGATTTTTCCGAAACTGAGGTCGAGGAAAATTATAGGCCAGAGGATCTCCTTTCCGGGCTACCCGTTCAATAGCCGGACCTCCTGGATAACCCAGACCATAATGTTTGGCAACTTTATCGAAACACTCTCCACAAGCATCATCAAGAGTTGTCCCCAAAACCTCTACTTCAAGAGGGGAATCACATCGAGCTAAGAGGGTATGCCCTCCGGAAACAAGCAGTCCAATAAAAGGATAACTGATCTCGGTATCCAAAGGAACTGAAAAAAAATGAGCCTTGAGATGACTCACCGAGACCAAAGGCTTATCGATAAGATAGGCTAGGGTTTGAGCACAGCCAACCCCAACAAAAAGTGAACTGATAAGTCCGGGATGAGTGGTCACAGCTATCCCATCAATATCCTTCCAAGTTACCTTTGCTTGTGTCATAGCCTTTTCAATCACCGGCAAAATGAACTCCACATGCTTGCGGGCAGCTATTTCAGGAACCACACCACTATACCTCTGATGAAAAACATCCTGCTTAGAAGTAATATTAGAGAGAATCTTTATTCTTCCATTGGATTTTTCCTTGACTATGGAAGCGCCCGTATCATCGCAGGAAGTTTCAATCCCTAATATAATCATTATTATTTTCCCAATAAAGTCTTAATATTGATGGGAAAAGTTTTATCCAAAGCTATATCATAGTTTCCTGACCAATGATTGACTACAATCTCTCCTTGAAATTTAATTTTAATATTTTCATTCATAAGAAGAGAAAAGATGGAACCAAGAAAAATATTTTTTTTGAAAACTACTTTAAGGTTAAAAATGGTATTATCTTTCTTCTTAAGGATTATCTTTTTTTCTTTAAGAAGATATCCGAGAAGTTCTTCATCTACATAATGCCTAAGGTTTTTGATGGTAATATCAATATTAAAATTATTGGGATTATGAATTTTGATAATAATAAGAGCTTCCACATCAGCACTACTATTAATCTTAATATCAGATAAATAAAAGGCTTTTACTTGGGGCTCAAGTATTTTAGTACAGGATAAAAAAAATGATAAAAAAAAGATTAAAATAAATTTCTGAATAAAACGAAAACAATAGAGTCGCGGTTCAAGAACTAAACAACTATTAGGGCTCTCAAAATTCATATCCCCTAATTTCTAAATTTTAACAAATCAACTTCTCCAGTTAAGTGTTCCTTTAAAACAAGTTAGAAAAAGATTCTCGGAAAGAATAGTTTACTTGCTTACCCATCTCCTCATTTATTCGCAATAGCTGATTGTATTTTGCTAATCGATCACTTCGTGAAAGAGAACCAGTCTTAATCTGACCAGTCTTAAACCCAATAGAAAGGTCAGCGATTAGGCTATCTTCGGTTTCTCCCGAACGATGAGACATAATGGTTTGATAACCGTTAGTACGGGCCGTTTCAACCACATCCATAGTTTCCGAGAGGGTACCAATTTGATTGACTTTGATAAGAATTGCATTACCTATTTCCATAACAATACTTTTTTCTAAGTATTGGGTATTAGTTACCATAAGATCATCTCCCACAAGTTGAATTCTTTTTTTATGAAGAGCTTTGGTTAAATTCTGCCACCCTTCCCAATCATCTTCACCCATAGGATCTTCAATAGATATGATTTCAGGATATTTCTTTACTAAGTTCACCCAATAATTAACCATCTGATCAGAGGAGAGAACTTTACCATGTGATTTCCAAAATTTATAGGTATTTTTTTTATTAGAATGATTGACTAATTCAGAAGCCGCAGCATCAATGGCTAAATAAATATCATTCTTGACCTTGTAACCAGCTTTATCTACCGCTTCTAAAATATAATCCAAAGCTTGTTCGTTGCTTTTAAGGGAAGGAGCAAATCCTCCCTCATCACCAACATTGGTACTGAGTCCCTTTTTTTTCAAAATTTCCTTAAGAGCATAAAAAATATCACTCATCCATCTTAGCGCTTCTTTAATATCTGGTGCGCCGGTAGGTATGATCATAAATTCTTGTAAATCTACATTACTGTCAGCATGGGCCCCACCATTCAAAATATTAGCCATAGGAATAGGCATCTGAAAGGACATATGCCCACCTAAATATTTATAGATAGGTATCCCTAAATGTCGAGAAGCAGCCTTAGCACAAGCCAACGAAGTCCCTAGAATAGCATTAGCTCCCAAACGAGATTTATTTTGAGTTCCATCAAGCTGGATAAGTCGCTCATCTATTACCCTTTGATTAAGGGCATCTTGATCGATAAGGGCATTATAAATCAGAGTATTAACATTTTTTACCGCTTTTTGAACTCCCATACCCTGATAACGCTTAGGATTCTTATCTCGAAGTTCCAACGCCTCTCTTTTCCCTGTCGATGCTCCCGAAGGAACCATAGCTCGGGCCATAACTCCAGAGGACAATACCATTTCCACTTCAACGGTAGGTTTCCCTCTTGAATCTAATAACTCTCTTGCGTGCACATGAATGATTGTAGCCAAATTGCCTCCTTAATTAGCAATAAATAATGATAAAAAACAAATCAAAAGCTAAAACAAATACTATTCTTAAAAAGTCAATAATTATTTTATATATAAAATTTCTATTTGATTGAATCTGTTTTATGATAACAACCAACTGGAAATCAAACTATATTATAATTATAATATATCAAATAGAAAAAAATAAAAAAAATTATAAAAATAAAAAATTCTAACTTTAAGTCTATTTTTCAATAATTACAAACAACAAGTTTTAATATATTTTACCCTATAAGCAAAATTTTTATTTAAAATCTAGTTGAACTATTAACTTATTATAAATGATTGTTACTTGATCAATAATTCTATGTAACTCTTCAAACAAATCCTTATCTTCTTCTAGAGCACGAAAGCTTACCATAGTACGTTCAAGGTATTCCATTTCCAAACTGTTACGCTCGGTTATAAGCATATCTTTAGCATTTCCACGAATAATCCGAATACAATTGATCAGATTACGAAAAAAATGATAAGATTCCATTAATCGATCATAAGTTAACTTATCGATTAGGTCTTCTACCAAGAGAGCTTGGGCAATCTCCAAAGTATTGTTTTTTCGAACCTTGAGATAATCTTTCCCATAACAAATGGAGAGCATCTGAAAGAGATACTCAATTTCAGCTAAACCCCCTGGAGAAAATTTAAGATGAAGAATTTGAGTTAGAGATGATGTCTCTTTCTTTATTTTTGGGGACTGAATTAAATGATCGATCTGTTTTTGTCTTAGTAAAAAATAGTTCTTAAGATCAAAGTCGCGAAGTTCATAAACAAAATTATCCTTGATAGCCAATATTTCTTCCCCCAAATTTCCAGTGTCCGAGATAACCCGAAGCCGGGAGAGAACCATCTTTTCATAATTAAGATAGCCTCCTCCCTTATTGTAATAAGATCGATATCGATCTAATGACACTGCTATTACTCCTGCATCACCCCCTGGCCTAAGTCGAAGATCAATCTCAAATACACCATTCTTCTTACTTTGAATAATCTTCGGTATCTGATTGCCTAGATAAACATAGAAGTCTCTCACCAAAGATAATATCTTTCCATCAGAATCTCGAGGTCCATCATAGATAAATACCAACTCTACATCTGAAGCATAGCCCATTTCACGACTTCCCCACTTCCCCAAGGCGATAACAGCATGTCTTCCTGGTTCCGACTCTTTAAACCATTCTTGAAATTTTTCTCGACTGAGATAAAAAGCAATTTCAATAGCTTGGGTCATAACCACATCTGTAAGATAGGTCATTTCACTACAAAAATCTTCAAAGAAACGAATTTCCCCAGTTAAAAGACGAAGATCAAGTTGAAAAAGGAATTTATCTTTAAACTTATTTAAAGTTTCAATCGAATTATAATTTCCAGTTTTTTTAAAATCCTTAAACATCTTCTTTTTAAGATATTCAGGTGTTAGTGGAATCTTAATTCCCTTCTTATCACTTAGTAAAGCCTGTATATCACCATGTTGAACCCGTAGAAAATCTTCCATGATCACTTCTCCAGTTCCCAAAACCTTAGCTAAATCCCGAAATAATTTATAGTAACTTCGATATCTCGACTCAGTCAGTCCAATGTCTTCAATCAAACGATTGAAAGTTTTATAAGCCAATGAAGGATTAGGTGCATAAGCCATGAATGCGGAAAAGTATTTGATGATCAGAATTGAGGATTTAAGTTCAAGAATTCCCACTTCAGATATAACCTTTTCTCGTTTCCTATCAGTGAGGAAGAGTCGATTAAGCACTCGGTTTTTGAAAGTAGAGAATTCTACTTTGATGATATAGTACCCCTTATAGGAAAGGGCATAAGAAAAGAAAAAAAGAAACAGGAAAGAGTCTTCACTTTTAATATCAATCAAAGTGTATAGGGGATGAGTTTCATTGTCCACTTGTAAATGGATAGGCTTCAATTGTTTTACTGGAGATTGCAGTCCATATTTTTTCATCGATTTGATGGACTTGAGGAGTAAGCCTTCCATAACTTGGGCATATTTCCCCATCCTAACTTGAGAAATAGCATCAAGGAATACTTCTTTAAAACTCAATTTATCAAACTCTTGGTGAGCTTGTTCATGAATAAAATAGCCTTCCATAAAAAACACTACCTTCTTGGATAAATGAGCATTTAGTTCCTTACCGGGCTTTTCCCAAAAGGACTGGTTAAAAAATGCTTTTGGGCTAGACCGATACTGTATGGAAATATTATGTGAATTTTCAAGAGAAATTTCAGAAACTGAATCATCCGGTTGATAAAGGAATGAAGCTCCATTTTGAATACTAATCCCATATCCAGAAAAGATAGCACAGATGAGAGAAAAAATCCCTGGATGATCATAGATGACCAGACTAGAGCAGACTTTCCCTATTTTGTTTTTAGAAGAATTCTTTAAGTCCGAATTTTCAAAATTCAAAGAAAATTCTAAATGACTTTGATTTTCAATGAGTTGTTTTAAGAGTTGAATATGTTCGATGATAACCGGAATATCAAAGTTCAAAAAATAATCACTTTCCAGATGATCAATATGTGTTTCAAAAAAGGTCGAATATCGATTTTCAGATTCCCCCCTATCGGATTGGGATTGAATTTGCTTGCGGATACCTTCAATCTTTTCATGAAAGGTTACGGTTAATTTAAAGATACGAACAAAAAGATTACGGTTATAATTCATTACTTTTTTAACTCTATCTTGAAATTTTTCTGGATCTTTAAAGCCCATTATTCGAGAAATAACTTTAAGGGAATGGGTGTCATCAGGTATCTTTCTCACTGGTTGAAGATCGATAAGTTGAAGATAATGCTCAATCTGCCTCAGAAAACAATAGTGATTTTTGAAGTCACGATGTTGTTTGAGAGAGATAAGCTTATAAGCTAAGAATTTATCTAGAGTGGAAAGGGTATTGGAATTGCTAAGTACACGGGTAATTTTGCCATGATGGATCTGCAAAAATTGTACCATGAACTCAATATCCCTTATCCCCCCAGGAGAGAGTTTAACATCAGCATAGTTACGAGAATGATGGAAAGTTTCAATAGTACTTTTAATCCGAGCTATACTGAACAACATCTTTTGAGATGAGAAGTCTGAGTTAAAAACAAAACGCTTTCTAAAGGTTTCGAACTCTTTACCAACTTTGCTATCACCCCCCACCATACGAGCTTTAATCAAGGCTTGAAATTCCCAAGATTGAGCTCGGGTTTGATAATAACGTTCATACTGACAAAGAGAAAGATAAAGAGATCCCTGATCCCCTTCTGGACGGACACGAAGATCTACCTTAAAGACAAAACCATCTGCAGTTACCCGATCCAGAATATCAATAAAACGATGAATCCTCCTAGTCAGAATTTTGGTTTCAATCACTTCAGAGTAATTATTAGCCGAAACAAACATCAGATCAATGTCAGAATTATAGTTCAGTTCTCGACCACCCAACTTTCCCATAGCGATAACTGCTAAGGGTATTTGAGTCAATCCGGAAAATTCTAAAGCATAAATAATAGCAGTTTCAGCAAAAAGCGTGATCTTGGTAATGGTTTCTTCAAAAGTATCCATTTTAGTATAATCGGCCACAGAAATGGTGAGAAATTGACGAACTTTTTCTTCCCGGATTAGTCGATAAAATTGGTTTTCTTCCTCTTGATTTTCTTTCAAATCATTTAAAAACCGACTCAATATTTTTTCTTGCTGGATTCGATATTCTTCCACCGTGGCTTTGGGTATAGGGAAAATATCTAAAAAAGATCGTGGACTCTTGGAAAGATAACGGAAAAGGATTGGACTATTGGAAAAAAGTACAGCTAACTGCTTAAATACCTGTTTATCAAACTTATGCTTAATGATAGAAGGAAATTCTGACTTAGAGAATTCGGTGGAAAGTTGGGAGATTAAATAAGATAGTTGTGAAATTAATTTATCAGGATCAGGCTGTTCTAACAAAATTTTCCGATAGGAAGATGTTTCACTATTAAAATCGATTCCCGTAATCGAAGTTAGCTTTTCCAACTTCTGGGAGATTCCCTTCATTCTTAACGTCTCTTTACCTTATACTGACCCTCAACATATGCGGTAATTATAAGCTTTGTTCCCTTAGAAATAAAACCAATCTCTGACAAACCATCTAGTGTTCTATTTAATGCACGAATTTTGCCCACTGGTCGAAGGTCTGTATGAGCAATTACCCCTCCTTCATTGAATTGAGCTATCCTCTCTGAAATAATCTCTTCTTGATTATCATGAGGAAAAGGTACCTTATATTCTTGAGCCACCCATTTCCACAGTCTAAACCTGATAAGAACAAAGAGATAAGTAGCTCCTACAATCAGAAAAATGATCCCAAGAAAAATCCCAATATTCGTATTTTGACGATAAGCATAAATCCAAAAAATAAACCAACCTATTAAAGACGCTATAGTGATCATCATTGTCGGAATCACCAAAATATCTATGGTGATCGCTAAAGTAGCCATAACGATGAATCCCAGACCGATCCAGGTTAAAGGATCATTTACCTCACTTATCATTTTCTCCATCATATTTCTAAAGCCTCAACAACTAACAAATAACCATCCTTTCCGGTAACCTTTACTTTAGTCCCTAAGTCCAAATAGTTACCTATTGTTACTGCATCATAAACCCTACCATCAACCTCTATCTTACCGGATGGTGATAGTTTTGTAATAGCTACCCCTTTAACTTCAACCCATTTTTTATCGGAAAATAAAGAAATCATAGAGGATTCTTTGGTGGACTCAGTCTCAGAAGACTCGAAAAGCTTCTTGGTGAATACCAGAGGACTTCTCATCATAAAACGTCCTCCCACCATAAAACTCAATACCAAAATCACTAGACTGCCCAGAAAGACATAAAGCACCAGTTCTAGGTTTTGACTAAGAATATCCCACTCAAAGACATTTTCTGGAATGACAAAATTCTGTTGCATTAATACAAAAGAACCTAGAAGAAGAGCAATCCCCAAAACTCCAAAAACTCCAAAACCAGGTAAGATTAGTACTTCCACCCCTAATAAAATAATACCCAAAATCAATAAGATAAGATCCACATAGTCAGCCAATTCCACCATATATTGACCTATAAAGAAAATTCCAAAAGCAATGAGAGCAAAAATTCCATAAAAACCAAAACCGGGATTTTTTACTTCCAAATAAATTCCTCCTAACCCTACCAAAATGAGAAGCCAAGAATATTTCAGATAGAAAGAGAAAACCTTTTCTGCAGAAGTTTTTTCTATCCGAATGATTTCAGAGGATATTTTCTCTTTGTCAGCTAAAAGGGCAGCTAGAGATTCCACTGATGCTACCGTCCCACTAGAAAACCCAAAATCGTTTGATTCCTGATCACTCATAGTGAGAAGCTCTCCTTTGGGCACTAGAGTTCTCTTTTGTTCTATATTTTCTTTATCCGCATCAGAAAGGTCTTCATATTCCACCGCATCCATAATAGTTTTATTTCCACCTTTCCAGGTCACTTGAATAATTTCTTTCTCAGTACTAACAAAAGCTTCGGATAATTTAACCGGATAACCATTTTTCTGGGCTAGAGCCCTAAATTTCGCTCGAAGGGGAGACTGAAATTTCTCTCCCAACATTTGGGGACCTTCGGCTCCCATCGTAATAGGAGCAACATCTCCCATAATAGAATTACTTAGCATATAAATTTTCCGAGAAGCCATAGCTATGAGAGTGCCGGCAGAAATTGCTTTCTCCTCCACCAGAGTAACGGTTGGGATATTCAAACCGGAAATCAAGTCTACAATTTGAAAGGTAGTGTGAAGTTCTCCTCCAAAAGTATTGATTAAAAAAATAATCTTTTCTGGTTTTTTATTCTCTGCATCTGCCACTGCTCGTTTTAAGAAACTATAAACTCCAGATTCAATTTCACCTTCGATCGGAATAAGGGCCATTTGGCTATTTAAAAATTGTTTTTGCCCCAATAATAAAATAATTACAATTATAGGCAGAAAGGAAAAAGTTGAGTTTTTTTTCATTTTCTTATTTGCAATTTTATCATTATTTACTATTAATTTTTATTCATTTATTTCTTACCTGACTTCAAAGTTCATAGACAATAAAAATTATTTAAGTTTATGTACAAAAACAACCATAGTTAGAAAAAACAAAAGATAAACTATAAGTAAAAAGTATAACATATGACAAACGTTTAGATATAGAAGACTTATTTTTTAAGGGAAAAGTTACCCAAAAAAATACTTAGTTCCACAGGCAATGGTGGGCAGAGCTAAATGGGTAGGCAATCCTCTCCCAATCCCCTCAAACTATTTATAGTTTTATTCATTTATACACACCTGAATGGAAAAAGTTTTCCTACTTTTAAAAAAATAAAATCAATATCCTCAAAGAAATGAAAATACTAACCGGATTCTTAGAAGATTTTTCCTAAAAAAGATAATAATGATAAAAATATCTCGTCTTTTTACCCAAAGAAGGAAATCAATATAATTAAATTATTATTTAAAAAATTTTGAATTGTTTTACTCTTTTATTTTTTGAAGTTTTATTACAATAAATCTGTCTAAAGAAATTATTTGAAATCAAAGTTATAATATATTAATTTCATATTTTTATAAAATCTTACCAATTAGTAATAGATTTTCATGATAAACTAGTTATATATTTTTTATATGAAAAAAGTTTTCATTGCCTATAGTTTTGATACTAAAAAAAAAAGATTCTTTCTACAGTTTGAGAAAAAATTTGAGGCAGTCTATTCTTTAAATAAAAAAAATCTTTCTGATCTACCCATATTTCCAGAAGTCAAAAACAATCCACTCTCCCAAATATTGTTTTTTTTTTCAATTGATTTTTATCTTGAAAATAAAGATATTATCATTGAACTATATGATAAAAAAGGTAATTATGATTATAGTTTTTTTATTGTTATCGGAGCAAAAGATCATAAAAAAATCTCTAAAATCAATCTCAATACTCCATTTACCTTAGTTCCAGATCAACAATTCCATGATTTTTTTCAAAAGATTCTGTCCCAACCCACAGTTAATTTGAGAGATACCATTCGGATAAACAATAACGGGTTAAATAATAAAATCTTAGAAGTTATTACCATTTTAGGTTCGGAAAGAAATATTGAGGTCTTGATGAACAAAATTTTAACTATTTGCATGGAAATAGGTTTGGCCGATGCCGGCTCCTTAGCAATTTTAGGTTTTGACAAACAACTTCGAGAAACCGATAAAGACATTTTAACCTTCTACGTTTCCAAAAATAATTCCAAAGAAATCCACTTCAATCGATTTTCTATGAAAATCGATTTAAACAGTTTGGCAGGATATTCGATTATCAAAAAAAGAATCCTCAATATTTCAGATGCCTATAAGATTTCCCCCAAAAAAAAATACCAATTCAACAATACTTTTGATAAAAAAACCGGCTTCAGAACTAAATCAGTTTTGGTCATTCCTTTATTGGACTCCCATAATAACGTTTTAGGAGTAATCCAACTTCTTAATAAGAAAAAAGGAGGATATCAAAAAATTATCGATTATAATAACTTTTTACCTTCGGAAATTTCAGATTTCAGTCTTACTCAACAACAAACAATTATGAATATCGCTAACATAGCATCTATACTTTTGAAAAATCAACTCCTTTACAATCAAGTCAATAGTCTATTAGAGGATTTTGTCAAAGCTTCGGTATATGCTGTAGAACAAAGAGATCCCACTACTTCTGGACACTCTGAAAGGGTGGCTACTTATTGTGTTGAACTAGCTAAAGTTACAACTGCATCCAAAGGGATTTTAGAGAACTACCACTTTGACTCTCAACAGATCCAAGAAATCCGCTATGCTGCTTTACTTCATGACTTTGGGAAGATTGCTGTTCGAGAAAAAACCTTAGTTAAAGCTAAAAAACTAGAAAGCTATGAATTAGAAAATATTTTTAAGAAAATTCGAATTTATCTTCTTAATTTTCAACTAGCCGCAGAACAGCGAAAGATTGATCTTCATAACAATGGTAAGCTTAATTCTGATGTTATCGCAAATAAGATAGAACAAATTGATAAACAAATTAAAAAAGAAATTCAAAAGATGGATCGCTTCCAACGAATAATTCTTGAAAGTAACAACCCTCAAATCATAGAAAAAGGTATCTCCACGACTCTTAAAAAAATTCAAAAAATAAAATTCTTTGATAACGGACAGGAGCAGTACATTTTGACAAATGATGAATTTAAATTTCTTAACATAAAAAGAGGATCCCTCTCACAAGAAGAGAGACTTGAGATTGAAAGTCATGTAACTCAAAGTTTTTATTTCCTTCAGAAGATCAATTGGATTACCGGATTTAAGAATATCCCAGAAATTGCCTATGGTCATCATGAAAAGTTAGATGGTCATGGTTATCCTCGTAAACTAAAATCCTATCAAATACTTCCTCAGACAAAAATTATGACAGTATGTGATATTTACGATGCTCTCACCGCCTCCGATCGTCCTTATAAGAAATCACTCACACCTCAGCAATCTATTAAAATTCTCTACGATGAGGTTGATCAAAATAAGATTGATGGCAATCTTGTTGATATTTTCGTTAAAAAGAAGGTATTTCGAGTTAAACCTTCCTACCTTCCTATTTAGAGAGGTAAAAAACCCCTTTTAAATGCTGGTTACTATTATAGTTATCCCAGTAATAATAAATATTATTCCAAAAATTTTTAGTAGCGTAATTTTTTCTTGAAGTAAATACCTTCCAATAAACAAACTCCAAACATAGGAGAAAGATGAAATTGGATAAATCACTGTTAATTTACTCAAATTAAGAGCAAAGAGATAGACCAAAGAAGATAAACCAAAAAGAGAAAATCCCAAAAACAATGCATAGTTTTGAATAATAATTTTTAGAGACAAACTCAATTCAGTATTCGCTTTTTTAAAAAAAAAACTTCCAAAAGCTCCTAGAAGAGAAGAGACAAAGACACAAAATACTGCTATATAATCCTGCATAAATATCAACAGTTAGATATTTCTTTTCTCATATCCTTTCATACTGATTTTTTGTTTATTATGGCCATGGACATTACGTTTCTGTTGCCACCCTAAAAGACTACATCCGAAAAAAATAAGAGTAATCCCAAATCCTCGAGTTATCGTCATGTTCTCTGATTCAAAAAAATATGAAGCTAAGAGAGTAACCCAAATGAAACTGGTAGCCAAAATTGGGAAAAGAACGGAAAAGTCTCCTGATTTGAATGCTATAATCATAAAACCAGTAGCCAGAATATAAAGAAAGATGCCCAAATAGAGCCAAGGTTGGAAAAAGATATCAATATATCCATTAGCCCGGTCTATTGCCAATTTCCATAACAACTGCCCAGATCCCGCCATGAATGAAGATAGGAGAATCATTACTAAAGCTATATGACTTTGATGAGACTGTTTATCTAATTCCATACTCTAATTTTAATATAAAGTAAACAGTGGTATTGAACAACCTTTGATATTTATAATCTGTTAAACCTAAATATTGGGTTTTCCGTTTCTCAATAACGATAAGTATCAGATTTAAAAGGGCCTTTGACCGGCACTCCAATATACTTTGCCTGTTTTGGAGTTAGAGTTTCAAGCTTAGCTCCGAGTTTAGCCAAATGAAGCCGGGCAACTTCTTCATCTAAATGCTTAGGGAGAATATAAACTTTCTTCTGATATTTTTTACTATAATTCCATAACTCAATCTGAGCTAAAGTTTGATTACAAAAAGAATTAGACATTACGAAAGAGGGATGACCAGTAGCACAACCAAGGTTGACCAATCGGCCCTCTGCCAAAATGATTATATCCTTGTTTTTGATAGTATATTTATCCACTTGGGGTTTAATATTAACCTTTGACTTACCATAATTTTTTTCTAACCAAGGCATGTCAATTTCATTATCAAAATGCCCGATATTACAAATTACAACTTTATCTTTAGCAGACTTGAAGTGCTGGGAAGTAATAATATCACGATTACCGGTAGCAGTTACAACGATGTCAGCACGAGGAACTGCCTCATCCATGGGCACCACCTCAAATCCTTCCATACAGGCCTGAAGAGCACAAATAGGGTCAATCTCACTCACCATCACCCTGACCCCAGCTTGTCTCAAAGATTCAGCTGAACCTTTACCCACATCTCCGAAACCGGCTACTACTGCTGTCTTACCAGCCAACATCAAGTCAGTAGCTCGACGAATCGCATCCACTAAAGATTCACGACAACCGTATTTATTATCGAACTTAGACTTAGTGACCGAATCATTGACATTTATAGCAGGGATGGGGAGTTTTCCTTTTTTCATCCGTTCATAAAGACGAAGAACTCCGGTGGTAGTTTCCTCAGAAATTCCACGGATCCCAGAAACAAGTTGAGGATATTGATCTAGAACCATATTGGTGAGATCACCCCCATCATCTAGAATCATGTTAAGAGGTCGATCACTAGAGCCAAAAAATAGAGTTTGCTCAATACACCAGTCGAATTCCTGTTGGCTCATCTCCTTCCAAGCAAAAATCGGAATACCCTTCACCGCTAAGGCTGCGGCTGCATGGTCCTGGGTCGAAAAGATATTACAGGAAGACCATCTTATTTCTGCTCCTAATTCAATTAGGGTTTCAATTAATACCGCAGTCTGAATAGTCATATGAAGACAACCTGCAATCCGGGCTCCTTTAAGTGGTTTTTGAGTTTTAAATTTTTTACGAAGATGCATAAGACCAGGCATTTCTGCTTCAGCTAATTCAATTTCCTTCCTTCCCCAACCTGCTAAGGAAATATCCTTAACCTTATAATCCGGAAGAAAATAATTTTTATTTTTGAACTTTCTGACTTTTTTTTTGGAATTGAGTGCAGCTCCAATTTTTTCAGAAACTTTTTCTTCTTGTAATTTTTCTTTTAGTGAAATAAGTGTCATAGTGTTCTCCTTAAATGTTTTTTTTGATTAATTCAACTTTATCTAATTTTTCCCAAGGAAAGATCTCTTTTCCAAAATGGCCATAACTAGAAGTGTCTCGATAACACCACTCTTCCTGAGAAAGGTTGTTAAGTTTGAGTTCTTTGATTAAACGATGAGGTCGAAAGTCGAAAATATCGGGATTACTAAGAATATCTTCAATTTTCTCTATTTCAACTTTGGCAGTCCCATAAGTATCCACGTTGAGACTGATAGGGTGAGATACTCCGATAGCATAGGACACTTGAATCTCACATTTCTTCGCTAGTCCAGCAGCTACGATATTCTTAGCGGCATATCGAGCATAATAAGCAGCGGAACGGTCTACCTTAGAGGGATCCTTTCCAGAAAAGGCTCCTC
The DNA here is from genome assembly GCA_965224715.1 of Spirochaetota bacterium. GTDB lineage: Bacteria > Spirochaetota > UBA12135 > COTS27 > CAXSBA01. Next base: position 2,015,816 of record OZ245054.1, read on the forward strand.
CCCCATGGCTTCCTACTCCGCCGTAGGTGTCAACAATGATTTTTCGGCCTGTAAGTCCGGCATCTCCATGAGGTCCCCCAATCACAAAACGACCAGTGGGATTAATATAGAATACCGTATCATCAGAAATTAAGTCAGTATATCTAAGTGCTTTCTTACATTCATCAATCAAGAGAGGACGAATTTTGTCTAGGGGAAGGTCATCAGTTTGATGAGAAAGAACCACAGAATGAATAAAAACCGGTTTTCCGTTCTCATAACGGACGGAAACCTGAGCTTTGGAATCGGGGCGAAGAAAAGGTATTTGGTTGCTCTTTCGTAAAGAAGCAAAATGATTTAAAAGGTTATGACTAAAGGAGATCGGAGCTGGAAGAAAATTATTGGTTTCATCAGTAGCATAACCAAACATCATCCCCTGATCCCCAGCTCCCTGCTTTTCCTCCTTACCTCGATCTACTCCTTGAGCAATATCCTGAGACTGTTCGTGGATCCGATTATCATAAGTGAAAGTTTTGAAACAAAATTGATATTCTTCTTTATCATAACCGATGCCCTTAACCGCCTGACGAACGATTTGCTCAAAGTTGAGATTCTCAATACCTTTAACTCGGACTTCTCCAAAATTCACAACCCAATTTGTAGAAACAGAAGTTTCACAAGCTACTCTAGACCCAGAGTCAGATTTAAGACAAGCATCTAAAATAGAATCTGAGATGATGTCACAAATCTTATCAGGATGTCCTTCTGATACTGATTCCGATGTAAAAATATGGTCTTGATAAATTTTACTCATAAATTAACCTTTTAATGATTACCTATACCCTCTTTTTAAGGGTTGAGAAATAAACATATAATTATATCATTATAATATACTTATTTTTTTTATTATTGTGAAGAGCCTAAAGTTCAAAGTTCAAACCGGACAGTAAGAATTTATTAAAGTTTATAATCAAAAATATCTTAGTAAGATTATCAGTTTGAAAAAGGAAGCATAAACCTATAAACAAAAAAGTATGACATTTGACAGTCGTTTAGATATTAGAATGCTTATTCCTCATGGTAAATAGTATCTTTCATAACCGTGCCATATGTTGAGATAAAATTCTATCAGTCCTTACTATTCATAGCAAAAAGAAACTAATAAGAATTAATCTTATTATTAGAAGATTTTTTTCTAAAAGAGTAATCTGAATAAAATAAGCCTAATTTATTTCTTAAATACAGATTATTAGTTGTTTATTATATTATAATTTAGTATAATTATTAGATATAATAAATTTTTAAATAAAAGCAAGTTTTTTTATATTCCATTAAATGAAATCAAATAATGATTTTGAAAAAGATTTACTAAAATTAGTAATCCAAGATTTCTTTTCTTTTACAGATATAGGTTTTCTGATCAAAGTAATTAATGGTCCTTTTCTTTATGCTAGTGATAGTTTTTATAAAAATTTTAAGAATTTTATAAAAGTCAAAAACATAGTAGGTAAAAACGCAAGTGACATTTTTGATAAAAATCGAGAACATCAATTCCAAAACGATAATATTTTTTTAAAAAAAACCAAGCATATAAGTACTAATTATCTTTTCTTATCCAAAAAGGATAAGATTTATTCTTTCTACTATATCAAATTTAAGTTAAAAAATCTACCTATTAAATTTCCTATCAACAAAAAAATGATCGGTATTATTATTTTTAAATCCACTAATCACAAAATAAATGAAAATAATATAAGTATAAATAAGAATTCACATATCCGAACAACTAAAATTTCTAAGTTAATTAAGTCGGTTAAAGAAATCTATCATCTTAATAAAAAAGACGATAACAAAAAAAACAAACTTCAAAATATCATTCAACAAATTAAGAATTTATCGAATCGTGACTTTTTAACCAATCTCTATAACCGTAGTGCTTTTGAAGATATCATAAAGTCAGAATATGAAAAGTCTTTTCAATCATCTAATTATATCTGCCTCTTATTGATAGATATCGATGACTTCAAAAGTGTTAATGATAACTTTGGACATATGAGTGGAGATGCCATTATAAAAGAACTTAGTAAGGTATTGATTCGATCGCTTCGAAAGACCGATTATGTTGCTCGTTGGGGCGGTGAGGAATTTGCAGTTATTCTCCCTAAATGTAATTCGCATAATGCTCAATTGATTGCTGATAAAATTCTCAAAAATACTCGTAAAAAGAATTTTAAACCTATTAAAGTGACAGTCAGTATTGGAATTGCCCAGCTAAATCCTAATGAGGATATAACTTCATGGTTTATTCGTGCCGATAATGCCTTAATAAAGTCTAAGAAAGAAGGTAAAAACCGCTTTTGTATTTCTTAATTACACAATAAACACACTTTGCAAAAACTATTATTAGTCGGACTAGGGGGTTTTACTGGGGCTATATCAAGGTATCTATTTTCTTTGATATTAGAGTTATTGCCCATTACGCTTTTTACCTCGGGCACATTGTCAGTGCTGCTTATCAATAATGGGGGAAGTTTTTTAGCTGGAATCTTTATTAACAAAATCAACAATGAAGCCCTCCGTCTCATTTTTATTACTGGTTTTCTTGGATCTTTTACTACTTTTTCTGCCTTTAGCCAAGAAGGAATGAAACTGTTCTATGATAAGGCCTGGTTTTTGTTTTATGGTTTTCTTTCATTGAATGTCATTAGCTCTCTTATCTTCTATCATCTAGGATATCAATGGAGTAATTAAATGAGACCTGATTCAAAAACTTGTAAACGAAATATTTTAATCACCTGTGCACTTCCTTATTCGAATGGAGATATCCATGTGGGACACTTAGTTGAATATATTCAAGCTGATATCTGGGTGCGTTTTCAGAAGATGCGAGGAAATCGATGCCTTTTTTTTTGTGCTGATGACACCCATGGTACCCCCATCATGTTAGCTGCCAAAAAAAGAAAGATTTCCCCAGAAGAGATGATAAAGGAAAAGAAACAGGCTCATATTAAAGACTTCCGTAGTTTTGAAGTTGATTTCACTCATTATTCTGATACTCATTCTCCCTTAAACCGAAAGATCGTTGATCGTTTTTTTAAGTCAATGGAAACCCACCGGACCCTTAATTTTCGAGAAGTGGAACAAGCCTATTGTAATCAATGTAAAATGTTTCTTCCTGACCGTTTTATCAAAGGAACTTGCCCTAAATGTGGTAATGATAATCAATACGGTGATTCCTGTGATCAATGTGGATCCACCTATAATCCATTGGAAATGAAAAACCCTTTCTGTGTCACTTGTGGAGAAAAACCCAACAACAAAAAAAGTGAACATCTTTTTTTCCGACTCTCGGATTTTCAAGACTTTCTTCAAGAATGGGTTCCAGCTCACACATCACCTGAAGTTGCTCGAAAATTAGATGAGTGGCTGAAGAACACTCTCCGAGACTGGAATATCAGTCGTGATGCTCCCTACTTTGGTTTTGATATTCCCGGCTATCCGGAGAAATTCTTCTATGTTTGGATGGATGCACCTGTCGGTTATATCGCCGCCACTGCAGAGTGGAGCCAAAACCATAAAACAGACTATGAAGAAATTTGGAATAACTCGGATTGGGAAATTCATCATTTTATTGGAAAAGATATTATCTATTTTCATGGTCTGTTTTGGCCTGCGATGCTCAAAAATACTGGTCTTTCCACCCCTACGCGCATTCATGCCCATGGCTTCCTTACCATCAACGGAGAAAAGATGAGCAAGTCCAAGAACACCTTCATCAATGCCCGTGATTATCTTCAATATTTGAGTCCTCTCTATCTTCGTTATTATTTCTTCAGTAAAATTTCTCCCAACCTTAACGATATCGACCTTAATTGGAATGACTTTCGAGAAAAAATTAACAGCATCTTGATAGCTAAGATTACCAATATCGCATCCCGTTGCCTTCAAATGCTTCATAAAAAATCAGGAGGTCAACTTACTTCAATGACCCCAGAAGGAATTTTCCTTATTGAAAAATTCAGAGAAGAGCATGAAATCTTGGCTCAAAGATATGAAGATAGGGAATATGCTAAAGTTGCAGTAACGATCCGAGATATGGCCGAGAAAACTAATCAATATTTAGATGATCGAACACCATGGAAAATGGAAGATAAAAACCTCCGGGATCAAGTTCTTACCGACGGAATCAACCTATTTAGAGTGATCACTATCTATTTGGCTCCGGTCCTCCCTTCATTCGCTAAAAAAGTAGCCAGTTTTTTCTACGAGGAGGATTATCGATGGGAATCCTTAAAAAGTCCAGTTGAAAACATCAAAACAGCACCTTATGAATACCTCATGACCCGGATAGAGGAAAACACTATCAATAACCTAACCCACACTCAAGTATAATTTAATATCTTTTTTAAAAAACAGTCTTTAAATCACTAAAAACCAAAGAAGGATTTTTTCTGATAAATTTTCTTGAGAGGGCTGATCTCCTCCTCTCCACGGTCTCCCGATAGCTTGTCTAATTGTTGGTATAACTTCTTATCCTGATCTGATAACTTCTGAGGAATTTGTACCTTGAAAGTGACATAGAGATCTCCTTTTGAAGAGGATTGAATGTAAGGCATCCCCTCCCCTCTAACTCGAATAACAGAGCCCGGTTGAGTAGAAGCTGGTATTTTCACTTTGATCTTCTTTCCACTTATAGTTTTCAAAAGGAAAATGGAACCAAGAACCGCTTGAGTAATGGTGATGGGGATATCGCAGTAAATGTCCTTCTCACGTCTTTCAAAGTGGAGATGGGGCTCTACTGCTACTGAAACGAATAAATCCCCAGAGGCACTCCCTGTCATTGCCTCACCTTCACCAGGAATTTTAATACTTTGCCCATCATCAATACCAGCGGGAATTTTTACTTTAAGGGTTTTTTTCTTATCCATCACTCCAGAACCATGACAATTCCTACAAGGCTTTTCTAAACGACTACCACTCCCTTGACAATTAGGACAAGTCGTAGTGATACTGAATAGACCTCGGTTTTGTCTGATTTTACCCTGCCCTGCACAGGTAGTACAGGTTTGAGGTGCTTGGCCATCAGCAGTTCCTTTTCCCTGACAAGTACCACAAACATCCTTCTTGGTAAAAGAAATTGTAGTCTCCTTCCCTTTATAGGCTTCTTCTAAAGAAATCGAAAGATTATATTTAAGGTCAGCTCCACGACGTTGTCGCTGGCTCCTTCCACCTCCGAAGAAACTCTCAAAGATGCTTTCCCCCCCAAAGGCTTCTTCAAAAATATCAGAAAAGTTGAATCCCCCTCCGGAAAAACCACTGAACCCTTGATCGCCGACTCCAGCATGACCAAATTGGTCATAAGCTGTTTTTTTCTTCTCATCAGAGAGAACCGAATAAGCTTCGTTTATTTCTTTAAAAACCTCTTCCGCGTTAGGATTATCCCTATTACGATCAGGATGACTTTCAATCGCCTTCTTGCGATAGGCTTTTTTTATTTCCTCTTGGCTAGCCCCTCTACTGACACCGAGAACATCATAATAATCTTTTTTCGACATTCATATTACCGGAAAGATTATTTTTTTTTATCCTCATCTACAACTTCATAATCAGCATCAACCACATCATTATCGGACTTACCTTGAGACTTTTCAGTATTTTTAGTATTTGAGGACTTAGACTGAGTGGTATCATTACTTTGAGACTTCTTATAAATCTCCTCACCTGCTTTTTGACTGCTTTGGGTAAGATTATTGATAGCATTCTGGATAGCTTCTTTATCTTTACCAGCTAACTTTTCTTTCAATATCTTAAGATCACTCTCAACCTTACTTTTGTCTTCTGGAGATATCTTATCGCTGCTTTCTTTAAGCATCTTTTCAGTCTGATAAACCAAATTGTCTCCCATATTCACTGTTTCCATGGTTTCTCGAAACTGTTTGTCCTGCTCCCGGTTTTTCTCCCCCTCTTCAACCATTTTTTTAATCTCATCATCGTTGAGTCCACTGGAAGCTTCTATCCGAATCTTGTTTTCCTTGCCGGTACCTAAGTCCTTGGCATTCACATTGAGGATACCATTAGCATTGATATCGAAAGTTACCTCAATTTGAGGAATTCCACGGGGAGCTGATGGGATTTCTTCTAGATTAAACCTTCCGAGAAGACGATTTTGTGTGGCCATTTCTCTTTCTCCTTGATAGACATTGATAGTTACCGCTGTCTGATTATCTTCTGCAGTCGAGAAAGTTTGACTTTTTTTAGTAGGGATGGTAGTATTTCTTTCAATTAGTTTGGTCATCACCCCACCTAAGGTTTCAATACCCAAAGACAATGGTGTCACATCTAATAAAAGAATGTCTTTAACATCCCCACCTAAAATACCTCCTTGGATAGCAGCTCCCATAGCCACTACTTCATCGGGATTAACCCCTTTACTGGGATCACGCTTGAATATTTCCTTTACAATCGCCTGCACTGATGGAATTCGGGTAGAACCACCAACTAAAATCACCTCATTGATCTCATCAACATTGAATTTAGAATCTTTGATGGCATTAAGACAAGGTTGCTTCAACTTTTCAAGAAGGGGATCCACCAATTGCTCAAATTTTGACCGAGTAATATTAAGGTTCATATGCTTAGGACCAGAAGCATCAGCAGTGATGAAAGGGAGGTTAATATCTGTAGAAGTTGTGGCAGATAGTTCCTTTTTGGCCTTTTCCGCAGCCTCTTTAAGTCTCTGAAGTGCCATAGGGTCTTTCTTAAGATCAACCCCCCCATTCTCCTTTTTAAACTCATCTGCTAGAAAATCAATCAGAATTTCATCAAAATTATCTCCCCCGAGATGAGTATCTCCATTAGTAGATTTTACCTCAAAAACTCCATCTCCCAATTCTAATATAGATATATCAAAAGTCCCTCCCCCTAAATCGAAAACCGCAATTTTCAAATTCTGCTTCTTGTCAAGACCATAAGCCAAAGCCGCAGCAGTAGGTTCGTTCACAATCCGTTTTACCTCTAAGCCAGCAACTTTTCCAGCATCAACAGTAGCTTGACGTTGAGCATCGTTGAAATAGGCAGGCACAGTGATCACAGCTTCCTTCACTGGGCTACCGATATAATCCTCAGCAGCTTGTTTCATTTTCTCAAGAATTCGAGCAGAGATCTCTTGCGGGGTAAAATTCTTGTCCCCTACACTGATCTTAACCTTTCGTCCTGCATCACTAATTTTATACGGAAAATTAGATATATCTTGATTTATTTCATTCAAAGATGCTCCCATAAACCTTTTCACTGAGTAAATGGTCTTGGTTGGGTTAGTAATCATTTGATTCTTAGCTGACTGACCGACTAGAACATCTCCTTTATCTGTAAAGGCTACAATTGAAGGGGTGGTCCGCATGCCCTCAGCATTTTGAATGACTATTGGCTCTCCTCCCTCAATTACGGAAACACAGGAATTCGTAGTTCCTAAATCAATACCGATTATTTTTGACATCTTGTCCTCCTATTTATTACTGCAAACATTTAATTATTATAAATCAACTCTGGGACAGACTTCCATCTTGCCCAAGTTCTGTTTCATTCATTTCTTTAACATTATCCCCACTAGCTAAATCACTGGCCCCTAACTTCTTTGATATTTCCAAAAATTTTGGCTTCTCAACTTTAACCATGGCTTCCCTAAGAAGGCGACCATTCATGAGGTAACCTTGTTGAAAAACCTCCATAACTTTTTCTTTATCAGCCTTATCTGTCTCTTCAAAAAAGATTGCCTGATGAATATTGGGATCGAAGTCATCGCCAATTTGAGTAGATGCCATCACTTTATGCTCTTCTAGAAATTTATCCATTTCCTGTTTGATTAATTTAAAACCTTTTAAAAAAGCTTGATTAGCTTGATTAGTTATTTCTCCATCTAAAGCTTTTGTGTAGCTATCATAGATTTTAAGAAAATTCTTAAAAATACCTTCACCAGCATTAGCTAAGATACGATCCTTTTCCTCCATTGTCCTTTTACGATAATTGTCAAAATCCGCCCTAAGCCTAAGTGTAAAATCTTCATTTTCTGCAAGTTTTTTTTGAAAATCACCTAACTCTTTCTCTAAAGACAAATTTCGAGCTAATAGTTCCTCAATTTTCTTTTTCTCCAACTTACCATCCTCCCTGGCTTGAACTTGATGCCCACTTTCTCTTTTATTTCTTTGATTATTCCTCTCCCCAGATTTAGAGGGAGATTTTATTTTTTTTTTATTTACGAAATCCAAATCTACTTCTCCTCAGACTTTTTCTCTAATCAATCATTTAATTTTTTTAAAAAACTCTATTCTTAAAAAATATACTCTTTTGTTACTCTTAAGTCAAATTTAGATTGATTAACTCTGAATCATTAAATTTATCCCAAGATAAATCAATTGATAATTATCAATATTTATCAAAAATCCGTTACTATCACTTTTGAAATATATTTTACGCACCATTAAGAGATAAAATCATTTTATAATTTTTTATATTTTTTACTTATAATGCGTTTTATAGCTCAATTTGATCAATTAGCTGAATTATGGAAATTATTTTATTTAACTTCCCTAAGCAAAACAGGTATCACTGTATTCTATATTATAGCCCTCATTTTTCCAGTTTGGGCACTACCTGACTTGAAGAACAAACGACCTTTTCAAGTTAATGGAGAGGAACTTAAGTTTGAAGTGAGCTATCTTGGTATCGTAGGTGGTTATAGTAGTTTTAAAACCACTCCCATTCCTTCTAAGAAAGTTATAAAATTTGAAGCGAGAGCTTATACCATTCCTTGGGTAGAAAAAATTTTCCGCCTACGTCTTTATATGACCTCATATTCTGATGAAGAAAATTTTCAAACAATTCAATACAGTGAAAGTCGGCAAGAAAATAAACGCTATTACTACAATATTCAAAGATTTTTTATCCCTGAAAAGCACTACATCTTTTCAGATAAAAGAGGATTGGAGGAAGAAAGAGTCGTCAAAGTGAATTATACTAACGACGGAGGAATCAGTGTTATCGGAGCTTTTCATTATGGTCGAACAACTGATATGGAAGTCGGTAAGACTTATTTTTTAACCTGTTTTTTCAGAGATGAGAATCCCCGCCCCATTGGAATAAAAATATTGAGAAAGGAAAAAATAAATACTCTTTGGGGTGAGAAAAGTACCATCGTGATCACTCCAGAAATGGAATTTGATGGATTCCTTTCTGGTCAGAAAAAAATGGAAATATATATTTCCAATGATCCTTATCGCATTCCTTTAGCAGTTGATACTATTCTTAAATTCGGTACCATTAAAGCTAAGTTAATTGACGGATACCCTGGAGAAAAAGTAGATATTTAAACCTTTTAAACTTTAAAGCCTTACTCACTTAAAACTTATAATAAATGGATAAAGTATAAAAAAGACCATTCTTATAATTGGCATCAATAAGGAAATCCATATTGATCTTTTTAAATCCTAGCCCCAGACCTAATAGTCCAGAAAAATAAAATTTAGGTCGGTAAAGTACGTCACTGCTTTTGGATTCGTCAGCTGTAATTAACAAATCTACTCTCATTCCTGGCTGAATGATTCCATAGATATCGAACCCGATATAATTATATTTAATCAACTCCATGATATTAAGGGATACCTTTGGAGAGAAAAAAAGCGATGCACCAATGTCGTTCAAACCAGTATCTTCTTTTTCACTAATAGGTGACAAATTAAATAAATTGAAATAAATCAATGATAAGCCATGATAAGCTCCTATATCAATAGATAAGCCAAATTCTCCTAGACCAACCGCCCGAGCTCCCACAAAACTATGAATATAATAATATATATTTTGTATTTGATATGAATAAGCAAATCTAGGTCCTATTTCAACTGTAAAGCGATTATCGCGTTTTACTGACCAACTTTTTGACCATACCACATCTCCAACATCAGCATCATGAACTAATATCTTCATATAAATACTGTTTGCCATTGCATAGATATAAATTTCACCATAATGTTTGGAGTTAATTGATTCTGCATACCTTTTAAGATCAATATTTTTATTTACTGCCTTTTTGATAACCAGTTCATTATCTACTTCCCCAACTTGTACAACTTGATCTTCCTGGATAGAGACTAGTTTAAAGGATATGTCATTGTAGAATATCCGATTCATCACCTCTTGAAAATATTTCCTTTCATCCTCAGTAAAACCATAAACACTAAATGAGGTAATAGCAATATCTGCGGGAATAAGCCCTTGATAAATAGCTTTACGAATATCTTTATTGACCATCTCAGACATTAAATCGAATTCGGCTAAAATACTTTCGTTTACTTGAGCAATAGTAAAACCTAAACTCAAAAATAAAAGAACTAATACTTTTTTTACTTTAGTTATCATAAACACTTCATTTTTTTATTTCTTTAATTATCGAAAGATTTAATAGAAATTCTTCATTTTTTAAAAAAAATCTATAAATTAATTTTTTTATTGATTGTATTTGCAACTTTTAATGACGATCCAGAAAATTTATTAATTAATTTAATACCGTCTTTCAGTTTTACATTCTTTTTTATAAAAAAATCATCTATATCTTGCGATAATTTAGCATAGTCTGTAAAATGAATATATTCTTTAAAAAGATCGACAAAATCTTCAAAATGATAAATAAACTTTCCTAAAAAAATCTTTTTATTGCAATAAACAGCTTCCAATAAATTATGCCCCCCCACTGGGATAAAAGTTCCTCCCATAATTACAAGGTCTGCTAAAGAATAAATCGAAGACAACTCTCCAAAACTATCCAAAATCAAGTTGGATTGAGTATCATTAAGTTCAAAATTTTCTAATTCACTTCTCTTAATATAAGATAATCCTTGCTTTTTTAAAAGATTCTCTAAAAATTTTATGGATTCAACCCTTATCTCACGAGGTGCTACTACAACACTGTAATCACCAATTTCAAAGAATTTCTTAACTTTCGGAATTATTTTAATAAATTCTCCCTTGTGAAATGAGGCAAAAACAATTATTTTATGATTTTTCTTTTTTTGTATATTAAAAAAATTTTCTAACTCTCTCCATTTTTTATTTTCCTCTTTATCAGTAAATATACTTTTCTTAATCTTAGCTTTTCTTCCTTTCCTGACTAAATTTGTTGATCTATTGAAAACATCGTACTTGAAATTAGGCCAAACTGAAATATTTTCTTTCAAAGTTCCTAGTTTCAAAAAATTATTCTGGGCTTTTTCCGAAACACAAAAAATATGAGTAAAACATCGCAAAATTCGAGAAAAGATGAACTTAAACCAAAGGAGATTCCGTGTCTCCTGAGAAAACAGAACTGCATTAACCAAAAAGATTGGCTTCCTCAACCAATGAGCCATCAAAATCAAACTTGGCCAAATCTCTGTTTCCAAAATGATCAACGCCCGAACTTGATAATGGCGATGTATGAACCAAAAAGAAAGAATATTTTCAATCGGAAGGAAAATAGCTCGACATTCTGAAGATAAGAATACTTTTTCTTCTTCTAAAACAGGAAAGGCATCTCTATTGAAGTAGGTGATAAGAAGGGGGAGTCCGGACTTCTCTCGTAAATATTTAGCAAAAATCTTTCCAGTATTCCACTCCCCTGCCGAAGAAATATGAAACCATAAGTATTCCCGTCTGCCAACATTCCTAAGAGGAACATAACCACATTTACTAACAAAATCTAAGAAAGAAATTCTACCAACAAGAAAAAAACTACAGGACAACAATACTACTAAAAAAAAAATGAAAGGATAGACCATCAAATTGATCAAGAGCAAACTGAATCTTTTAGAAACCATAGACTTATAATTACAAAGAAATGTTTATTCCTTATCCAATTCTTCTAATTCTCCTAAAATTTTTCCAACTAACCTAAATGATCCAGTAAAGATATGTAGGACTTGGGGATGTTCTCTCCATTTTATTTCAGCTAGTGACTTAACTGTATTTAGAGTTTTCTTTCGAACCTTATTAATCATTTCCTTCACATCTAAGACTTTTCGAAAATCCACATAATGGAGATCACAATCGAAAAAACTCATATCCCATTCAAGAGGTATCTCTCTTACCATACCCCTAGTATCCTTATCATAAAGACAATAAAAAAATATCTTTATTGTCTTAAAGCCCATAGTCCATGGATCAAGGCGGATGTCAGAAACCAATGCTCTTAAAGAAGAAGGGGTATGAGCTCCATCAATAAGAAGATTTTCAATTTTATGATAGCGCCCCGGAATAGGAAGTCTGTTCATCACTTCTCGAACATGCTTTTGGGATAAAGGATACCCCAAAGTAGTAAGGCAACTAATGGCTAAATTTAAATTACTCAAAGTAGGTTCTGGGATATATTCGGTGGTCTTTTTTAGAATAATATTTTCTTTAAGAAGAGGAGAAAAATCTTGATGCTTATTACCAAAGAAATAGATAGAAGATCCCTTCTCAAAAGAATGTTTCCGGAGTACTTCAATTACCCCAGGATTGGCATTAATAGTGAAAACTGGAATTCCATCTTTGATGATTCCTGCTTTTTCTTCAGCAATAAGAGGCAAAGTAGAGCCCAACTTATCCATATGATCATAATCGATTAAGGAAATAAGACAGGCAATTAGATCAGACGATTCGAGACAGTTAGTGGAGTCCCATCTACCCCCCAGCCCGGTCTCAATAATGGCGATATCAATTTTTGAACGATAAAAAAATAGAAACGCCACTGCAGTAAAGATATCGAATAGGGTAGGATTGCAGTTATTTATCTCCACTAACTTATCTACTGCCTCCAATACATCCTCCATGACCGGGATAATCTCTTCCCAAGTAGTCTTATGCCCTTGAATATAAAAACGATCCCGCTCATCAATGAGATGAGGAGAAACCGTATGTCCGGTATAATAACCCATCGCCTCTAAAAGATAAGCCATAAGATGAGTTATTGTTCCTTTTCCTTTGCTGCCTGCAACATGAAAACTACGAAAATATTTTTGAGGATTCCCTAATCGATTTAAGAGTTTTCGAATATTATTTAGATTGTAATTTTTAAAAATATAGGAGGTATTTCTTCTTTTTTCAAAATCGCAGAAACGATAGAGATGATCTAAAATTCGAATTCGGTGATTTTTATTAACATCTGAAATAGTAACAGTCATAATTTCAAGTTACTTTAAAAAAGAGAAAAGGATAATATTGAAAGCAAAACGAAAAGCTTGCTGACGAACCGGTTCAGGATTTTTATGCACTTGATAAGGAGCCCAACCATCTCCAATGTCAGTATTTTTGATATACAGTACTGCCATCTTACCGTTTATCATCATAGCATATATTTCTGGAGGTCCCCCATCATGCTTGTGAACTTTAGGGACACCTTTGGAAAAACGAAAATGCAATCGAAATAGGGGATGGTTTTGAGAGAGAGATGTCCACTCAGCATAAGGAAGTACCTTCTTAATCTCCTCTCGAAAACTATGGTCGATACCATAGTCATCATTAACCAAAAGAAATCCACCTCTTTCTAAATAGCCTCTAAATTTGTTGATCTCCGATCGACTTAACGAAATATTGCCATGTCCAGTTAGATATAGGAAAGGATAATCATAAATATTATAGGCATCGAGTTCCACTTCAACCGGATAAGGATAGGCATTAAGCACTCCCTGATCATTAACAAAGCGCATTAGTTCGATAACACCAACTTTCCCCTCATACCAATCTCCACCTCCACCATATTTCACTACTGCAAAGACAAAATCATAGTTTTCTAATACGGACTTTAACTCCTTTTTTTGTACTAACTTTACCTTTGTTTTATCAGATTGAGGCTGACTATTTTGTGACCTTAAATTAAATGAAAGACAAAAAAACAGTAACAATACTATTAAAAGAATTTTATGCATTATTATAACTTACCAGCCCCATGACAATCAAAACTTAACATGGTATCTTATTAATTATAACTCAGAAAAAAAGAAAATCTCCTATGATTAGTTTATAAAGATTAATAAAAAATTAGGATTATGATAGAATTATCTTAGTGAAAAAAATTGAAAAAAATTTTTTTTTATTGCGTGATCAAGTCATTCCCTTGGTTAGAAAATGGAGAGAAGAAGGGCTTATCATCGGATTTACCTCTGGCGCCTTTGATTTACTTCATTATGGCCATGTTGATTATCTTTACAAAGCGTCCCGTTTTTGTGACCGTTTAGTAGTTGGGGTTAACAGTGACTTGTCAGTACGTGGTTATAAGGGATCCAAACGACCACTAGTGGGAGAAAGGGATCGAGTTCGTATTGTAGCATCTTTAAAGTCGGTAAGCTGTGTTTTTCTTTTTAATGAACCTAACAATCGAGAGAATGTCATCGCATTAAAACCCAAATATTATTTTAAAGGAGGTGATTATCGGATCAAAGACCTATCCTCCGCTCCCTATCTCAAGAAATGGAGTGGTAAAGTAAAAACCATCCCTTTTGTAAAAAATCGTTCCACGAGTGGTTTGGTGGATAAGATTTTAGAAAAATACCACGATGAACTTCCTCGAACTTTATCTCTTCCAAAGTTCAAACAGAGGAAAGTCGCTGCCGTATTTCTTGATCGCGATGGAGTCATCAATCGGGAAGTGGAATACCTCCATGACCCCAAAGAATTTTCTCTTATCCCGGGAGCCTTAGCTGGATTAAAGCAATTTCAGGAACTTGGCTACCGCTTGATAGTAGTAACCAATCAGGCCGGCATCGGTTTGGGTTATTTCACCAAGGAAGATTTTTTTAAAGTCAACAAAAAGATGCTCTCCCTATGTAAAAAGCATGAGATCGTCATTTCTCGAATCTATTATTGCCCACATTCTTTAGGAGATCGCTGTGCTTGCCGTAAACCTGGCACTCTTCTTTTAGAAAGAGCAACTCATGAGGTAGGGATTGATCTTTCTCGGAGCATCATGGTTGGAGATAAGACATCAGACATCGCCTGTGGTCAAGCTCTGGGGCTTACCACAATATTGGTTAAAACCGGTCACGGAGGAAAGGATGGAATATATCCGATTAGCCCTAATGCAGTGGTAAAAAATTTACGGGAAGCAGCTCGTTGGGGTAAAAAAAATTTGAAAATAGATCCCCGGTCATTAACAAGAAACTGAAGATATCTCTAATTTTTCAACAAAATGGATAGTTTTAAAAAATCCAAAGATCACAAAAGTCCTAAAAAATTCCACCTCAAATTTACCGATGACAGTAATTTAAAAGGTAATCGGAAACTGGACTCCAATTACTATCGTCGCCAAATCGCATCAAAAAAGATCACCTACCTCCATGCGTTGATGGAAAATATTGAACAACTTATGATTGTGAGCTCCTTCATTACACCTGAGATCAAACCTGGACTCATTGATCGTTTTCTCATTCTTTGTCATCATTTTACTAAAACCCCCATTATTGTTCTCACTAAAAGTGATTTAATTGAAATAAAATTACAACAATACTATGTTGATATCTATCAACATCTTTATCCTACCTTTGTTTATTCTACAGTAAAAAGCAGTAAAGACGTTTTAAAGACTATCCGAGCCTATTTACGTGGAAAAGCAACTGCAATTGTTGGTCATTCCGGGGTAGGGAAAACTTCCCTACTTAATCAGGTGGATCCTTCCTACCAAGGAATGGTGAGTGAAATCTCTCAATTCACCAAAAAGGGACGACATACCACCACTCGGATAAAAAAGTATGACTTCCCCAAAAGCCTAGGAGGAGGCATGGTCTTTGATATGCCGGGCCTGAAGGAGATCGACTTTATCGACCTCAATGGCAGACTATTAAGGCAATACTATCCGGAATTTACCCAATATATTTCTGACTGCGGTTATAAAGATTGTTCTCATACCCATGAACCGATATGTGGAGTGAAAGAAGCGGTAAAAACAAAAAATATCCACCCCATCCGTTACCGCAATTATACTACGATTTTGGAAACTCTAAGCGAATTATGACAGTTATTATAATAAAAATCAAAATCTTCCCATACGCTCCTGTTGATCTTTCTCTTTAAGTGCATTAAGAATTTCTTCAATCTCTCCCTGCATAAAATTTTCTAATTTATATAAGGTTACTTGAATACGATGATCGCTAATCCGAGCCTGAGGATAATTATAAGTACGAATTTTCTCTGAGCGTTCTCCAGTTCCGATTTGACTTCGACGTTTTTGATCTTGTTCAGTTTTTCGACTAGTAGCGGTCAACTCTAGGAGTTTGGCTCTAAGAATTTTCATGGCTTTGGTTTTGTTTTTAATTTGTGAACGTTCATCCTGGCAAGTTACCACCAACTGAGTAGGAAGATGAGTAATGCGAATTGCCGAATCCGTGGTATTAACATGTTGCCCTCCAGCTCCACTAGCACGATAAGTGTCGATCTTTAAATCTTTATCCAAAACTTCTATCTCTTCTTCTTCTGCTTCCGGAAAGACTGCTACTGTTACAGTTGAAGTATGGATTCGTCCATTAGTTTCGGTTCGTGGTATCCTTTGTACCCGATGAACTCCGGTTTCAAACTTTAAATTTTCAAAAACATTTTTCCCAAACACCGAAAAGATAATCTCCTTATAGCCCTTGAGTTCACTGGGGGACGAAGAAAGAATTTCTATTCTCCAGCCACTTTTTTCTGCAAAATTGGAATACATTTCAAAAAGATTGGCTGCAAATAAACTAGCTTCTTCCCCTCCAGTACCAGCCCGAATCTCCATGACTACGTTTTTATAGTCATCTGGGGATCTGGGAATCAAAAGAATTCTGAGCTTTTTTTGGGATGTCTCCAGTTTCTTCTTCTCTTCCTCTTTCTCTTGTTGGATCAGTTTTAACATCTCTTCATCTTTCTCTTTCTTGCCCATTTCTTTATAGTCATTGAGTTTCTTCTGACTTATAGAGATTTCCTCCCCCAAATGATACATCTCTTCATATTGACGGTATTGATTGATGGTTTTTTTGTAATTCTTTGGATTCTTAATCAGTTCTGGATCGGAGAGTTTGACTTTTAAAATTTCATAGGTTTCTGAAATTTTTTGAATTTGCTTTTCAAGCATGATAAGAAGTCAAATTAAATGGCTGGGAAAAAATCTAATTTCTTTTTAAACCTTAACTGTTTTTCCATGGCATGAACGATTTCTAAAGGTTTACCGATAAGGTTCCTTTTAAAAAGTCCTTTATGATTCTGCAAGGTAACCTTTTCATGGGGAGGTAGTGAAGAAGTTAGCCAGGAGGCAACTTGATCACTCCAGGACAATGGTATTCCATCACGAACTACCAGTTCAATATCTTGAGGATAAGCTTCAATAAGCTGTTGATAAGGGTCTTTGCTCTTTTTCTTCATGATAAGAAAATCAGCTTTCTTTCCTTCATTAATGCTACCTATATCCTTATCAAGTATAAAAGCTCTGGCTCCATTAATAGTGACCATACGAAAAATTTGTTGTGGATCTAATTTTTCCCCATATAACTCTTTATAAGTTTCTTGAGCAAATCGTATTTCTTCCAAAAGATTGATACTACCGGACATAGGAGAGTCAGTGCCTAAGCAAACATTGACACCGGTCAAAAGAAATTCTTTAATTTTGGCAGTTTGATTAAACATATAATAATTAGAATTCGGGCACCAAACCATTGAAGCACCCTTACGGGCAATCAATTTGATATCTTCTATTGAACAACTGACACAATGAACCAATACGGAATTTTGAAAAATTCCCTTTTTAGCATCAAGGATATCTGTCCCTCGTTTGGATTCACCGTCAAAGCCTTCTTCCAAATGAGTAATAAAGGGTATATTGTTCTTCTTAGCTCGGGCAATTTCAACTTCATGACTATCTCCCCATTTAAGTTCGTAGGAAGATATTTCATGAGCCAAACAAAACTGTTCAATAATTCTAACTAGGGCAGTTGCAATTTCTCCTTGGTGAACAACGTGAGGAATATGATCACAAACAGTGGTTACCCCCGAAAGAATTTGACGATAATAACCGAGTTTATAAATTTGACTATTACTAAGAAGGCCACGTTCTTGATAGAGCTCAGCAGCTTTGAGATCATCATCCCAGGGTTTCCAAGAGAGATAAGGGCCTCGACCAACTTTGGGAAGATAGTTCCCTAAAAGATGATCATGGGAATTGATCAAACCAGGGTAAATATAGTAATTGGACAAGTTAATAGCAGAAGTAATATTCCCTGTATATTTAAACCTTCCTGCATTCACTTCTAAATTTGGGAGAAGATCAATCCCGCTAGGATTGATCGCTGTCACATTCTTAAATTGAAAGGAATGGGAAGGAAAGACAAACATTTTGTTTAAGTATCGGATAAAAAGCCCTTTAATATCAAAACTAAATCAGAATTTTTAATTTTCATTATGGCCTTATTATGAATTTGACGAACCCTCTCACTGGTCAGTTGCATTTCTTTAGCTATCTTATTATAACGTTTAGGTTTATTTTGGTTTAGTCCATAATATTTCTCTATAATAGTATTTTCTCTTTCAGTAAGAATTTTTTTAATTTTTTTAAGATTTTCTGTCAATGCTTTTTGGAAGAGATAAAATTCTGGGAGGCTCTGATCATTATATTTATAAATAAAAAAGTCATCAAATGCTTCTTGATCTAGTTTTAGTTCATGTTCCAAACGATATTGTTGTAAATTTTTGAGTACACGAAACATTTTTGAACTATCCACACCTAACTGTTGAGTAAAGGTCCTGAAAGGAGCCTGACCTGGAGAAATGATGGGAACAAAACGACCACCATTATATTGATTGGAATCATTGACTCGAACCATCTTACCTCGATGAGCTATGGCGGTAAGGATCTTGTTCTTTATCAAAACAGAAACATAGGTAGAAAATTTAACATTTCTTGTTTCATCAAAGGAATCGATAGCTTTGATTAAAGCAAAATTTCCCTCTTCGATAAGATCGAAAAGTGACAAATAACGGTTACGATATTTTTTTGCTATTTTCACCACGATAAAGGTACAACTCAAGATAAGTTTATCACGAATTACTCTAATTTTTTCTTTAATTTTTTCTTCTTTTTTTTTACTCTTGCATCTAAGGAGTTTTTTTTTGAGTGTAGCAATATCGCGGGCACAGTTGAGTTGTTCTTTTTTACTAAGAATTTTTTTATCACTCAGTTCCTGAAAATAAATTCTTTTAGTATAATGCGAAACCATATAATGTTACTCAATTATTCATTTTTTGAAAACTTTTTCTTATAAATGAACTTAAATTCTCATTGATCAGATAAAGAGTTGGTATCACGAATAAAGAAGCCGTAGTTCCAAATAACATTCCCCAGATCATACCCATCGACATGGGTGAAATAATACTATCTGTTTTTCCAATAATCGCATAAGCCAAGGGAATAAAACCCATAACCGTACTTCCAGTGGTAATCAAGATAGGACGGAATCTAGCCAACGAACCCTCAATAATAACCTCCCGAATGTCCGGTTGTGGTGAAGACGATGGTATCTCTTCTCTGGAATGTTCAGAGTCCCTATAACTATTTTCACTATGATATTTAAAGTAATTATCACGAAGACTATTGATGAAATCAATCAAAATGATTGAAGAATTAACAACAACACCACCATAGCCGAGAATACCTACCATAGTTAGAAAAGAAATATTGGTATTTTGAATACTGAATGCGATGATGATTCCAGCGATTCCAAATGGAATGGAAGAAACTACTAGAAAGGGTTGAGTGAAATTTTTGAATTGGATCACTAATAACATATAAATGAAAAGAACAGATCCCAAGATGGCAAAGGTAAATTGACGTAAAGTATCAGAGCTATCCTTAGCTTCTCCACCAAAAGTAATCTTGAGCTCAGGATATTTCTCTATCCAACTCTTGAAAAGTTCAGAAAATTCTGTGAGCATTTTTTGGGAGGAATTTTTCTGAGAATCAAAATTAGCCCATACCATATTCATAGCCTTACCTTTCTCCCTTTTAATTTTTACTACACTATTTGTCTCAACTAAAGTCACTAACTCATTGAGTTCAGTGGTTATCCCTGTAGGGCTTGTTATGGTCAAATCATCTATGGGATTGAAAAAATTCCTAGACTCACTATCTAATTTTAATATCCATTCAATGATTTGGTTGTCAATTTCTGCTTCTTTAATGTTTATTCCTTCAAAAGAAAAACGGAGAGTTCGAGCAATTCGTTCTGCACTGATACCGGAATAATATGCTTCAGGCTTAGGAATTACCTGAATCTCCTGTAATCCTTCTTCATAATCAGTATTAATTTCGGAAAAAATCGGATTAGATTGTAAGTCAATCATTATTCCAGAGATTATGACTTTCCTAACCTCTTCGTCAGGATGAAAGATATTAATTTCTATGGGTTTTCCAGATGGTGGCCCCCCACTATCAATAAAATATTCTATGCTTTTTAAATTTAATTCGGCTTTTTGGACACCTTGTGTAATCACCTCACGCACTTGATTTGCATTTAGTTGCCGATCAAAAAACGGAGCAAGAATGATCTCAATTCGAAAGTTATTGAAACTACCATCTCCGATTTTAGTGATATAGGACCTTACCGTTCCTTCTGGAATTCTGTCAATGACTTTTTCGATAAATTTAACTTGGGTTTCAGTATAATCAAGATTGCTTTCGCTTGGAGTTTTTCCGTCAATAATTATCTTATTGGATTGTTCTGTAGAAAAGAGGTAATAATTAACGCTCTCCGAAGCTCTCCATGTAGCTAAACCAATAATAAGAATTACAGAGATTAAAAAAACAATGGGGTTTTTTAAAGCATTTTTCAAAGACCAATGATAAATTTTTTTATTATATTTAAGGAAACGATCTCCCCAGGGAGGACGGTGGTAAGAGCGGGTATGAGCCAAATGACTTGGAAGGAAAAAAACTGATTCAATAAAACTAGAAATGAGCATGAAACTAACTGTGAGAGGAATTTCAATAGCAAAATCCCCCAAAACCCCTGGAATGAAGAACATGGAAGCAAAAGAAGCCAAAGTGGTTAGAAGAGAAAAGATAAGGGGCTTGAGGATCTTCTGGAGCCCTAACAGACTAGCTTTAGCAGGAGAGTATCCCTTGTCGATATAATACATTGTTAGCTCTCCAATTACTGTGGGATTATCAACGATAATACCTAAGGTTAGAATAATCCCACACAGAGAGACATTGTTAATGGTAATATCAGTTGCCCACATTAAGATAGTGCTAAAAAGAATAGTGGCAGGCATTTCGAAAATGGCCCAAAAGGCTATAGAGAGTTTTAAAAATAAAAATAAGACCACAGCAACCAAAACCAAACTGGAGAGGCCACTATTAAAAGCAATGGAAAGTCTTTGTTCAGTTTCCCAGGAGTCATTCTCATGAACCCTCACTTGAAAGTCAGGGTGACCTTCTTGAAATTTTTCGATTAACTTTTCTATTGATAGGGAAAATTCTATAATATCGAGCTGGCTTTTCTTTACCACTTCAATTTTATACCCAGGATCTCCATTGATATGATAGATAATATCAGTCGGAGGCAAATCGAGCACGACTTTACCAATATCTTTGATTTTTACTGTAGGACTATCTGGAAGTTGGTAGCCACCGGGACGGAGAATGATATCACTGATTTCATTCGGAGTTTTTCTCTCCGATAAAGTAACCATTCCTTTGACTTCATTATTCGACTCGATATTCCCAGCTGATAATCGAATCTGATCTTGATGAATCAATTTATATACCTCTTCAAAAGTGATTTGATATTCTTTCATCTTATCTTTATTAAGCAGAATTTGAATCTGTTTTTTAGGAATATCATCATACACTAAGGAGACCGATTCAGAATTTCTGAGCTCATCTCGAAGAACTAAAGCTTGACGTGAAAATTCTAAAGGGTCATAGTTTTTAGGGGCTTTAGGTGTGATTCCCAAAATCATGGTGGGCTTATTATCAATTTTAATTTCACTAATATGGGGTTGTGATTCCATCTCTGAAGGAAAGTCACTAATACTACTTACTTCATTTCTGATTTTGGTTTTAACATTATCAACTTCAGCTTCGGAATCAATTTCCAAAAAAAAGAAAGCATAGTTCGGATAGGAAGTAGATTTGAATTTTTTGATTCCATCAATAGCTTTTAGTTTGTCATTGATTTTACGGGTAACCTGAAGTTCGATTTCATCTATAGAAAAACCAGGAACCTTAGCAGTGATGGTCATCTGGTTGAGATCTACCCGGGGATAGGCAAAACGTTTAATCTCAATGATAGCCATAAAAGATGCTAAAAAAAGAACACCTATTATCATCCATTTAACAATAGGATTTTTAATAAGATACTCGGTGATACTCATGACAAAGACTAATTCTGCCAGCTTTTTATTCGATTAAAAAGGCTAAAGGTATATGGGAAAAGACCACTTAATCCCATTAAGAAAGTCAGAAACTAAAAGTTTTTTTTTCCCAGATTTTTGAATAGAGGTAATGCTTAAAGATTGAATTTGAGTAAAATTTTTTGGAGTTGGAGAATTGTTATTTCGAGCAACTAGAAAAAGTCGGAGTGGATGGGTTAATTTGATCAAGGATAAGGTTCTGGAACTAGATTCTAGAAGACTATGAAGAAAAATATCACCATATTGATTCTGAATATCATGGATGGGAGTTTCAACTTTTTCTATATCTTGGATTACATAGTTTATTATATTATCATTTTTGTTCGACTTACGAAAATAAATTCCTGGCCAGGGTTGATAGGCCAAGAATTTTCTAGAGATTTCAGTAATGCTCATAGGCGAATGAATCTGACCATCCTTTTTTTCTATCTTTTTACAATAATTTCCAAGTCCGATATCGTTTTGAGAAGTGAAATTCAAATCTTCCTCAATTAACTGTTGGACGAATCCAGGTAAAACCAACTTAACGGTATCCACCGCAGAATCAAAAGCCTCAATGGCATTAAGACCAGTCAAGGGAAATGAACGAGATAGAAGGATGTCTCCGACATCAAGCTTCTCTTCTATTTTTTGAATAGTAATTCCAGTTTCATCATCTCCGTTTAAAATAGCGGCTTGGATGGGTGAGGCTCCCCGATAACGAGGAAGAAGGGAAAAATGAATATTGAAGCAACCAAGTCGAGGAAGATGAAGCCAAGATACTGGCAAAATATGACCATAGGCTACTACGATAACAGCATCAAGAGAAAGATATCTAAGATATTCGATTTCCTCGACATTGATTTTTTCCGGCTGCCGAAGTTCAATACTTTCTTTGTTATTAGAAAAGGTTTTCATTTTCATATAGGTAGTTACATAAGTAGCTAGAGGACTCTCTTGAAGTTGTTGCCCCCTTCCCGAGGGTTTAGGAGCATGAGTCCAAATCGGGCCTATCTTAATCTGGGGAAATTCTTGAAGGAGACGGAGAATTGTCACCGAAACCGGAGATGATCCCATGAATCCGCAGTTAAGAGTTTTCAACGAATATAAAAGTCAGTAATAACAGCGCTAAAAGTATAACCTCCACCCACAGAAATCAAAAGAAGTTTAAGCTTCTTTAGTTCATAGGGAGGTTTGAATTCGTTTTTAAGAAAGAGATCCAATGCCACCGGAACACTGGCACTGGAGAGGTTCCCTAGGGTCTCAATCTTTTTCAAAACCTGAGATTCGGGAAAATTGATCACTTTTTGGAAACTCTTGAGAATACGAACATTAGCCTGATGAGGGATGATATAGTCGAAGTCCTTAAAAGTATAACCATTTTTCTCCATAGCTTTGATTGCGATAGCCTTCATAGTTCGAACCGCATTCCTCTCAACCAATGGACCACTATTGAAAAAAATATCGCCTCTACGTTCCATATAAACTTGCTCACTATAATCAACTCCAGAGGCAAAGCTCTTGATTCCTGCTACTTTAGACCGACTGACCACAAAGGCCCCTGCTCCATCGCTGAAGATAATGGCACTTTTGGGATCTTGATAATTCATTTTATTACTGAGCTCCTCTGAAGCCACTACCAGAATATTGTTGAATGCTTCGGACTTAATTTTCACTACCGCATCAATGAGGGCATCTAAAAATCCGCTACAAGCCCCATTCATGGTCACCGCAGGGGCATCAATACCTAGGAGATGGGCAAGAGTGACCCCTGCAGAAGGCATGATTCGATTGCTGCTATAGGTGGAGAAAATAACATGATCGATAGCTTTTTTATCGATCTTGGCATCATCGATGGCTTTGATACTGGCCTCCCGAGCCATATATTCTACAAATAAATTTTTCTCCTTGGCCTCTTCAAAGAAACTGTCTTGGGAAGAAACAAAAGGACGGGATTTGATTCCACATACCTGTTGTACCCACAAGTCAAATATTTCTCCCTCGGTTTTATGAGAGAGATCATGTCCCTTTCGAGTTAAAGAGATTATCGCCTTGTCTTTTTCAAAATTATTGACTCGATCATAGAGATCGATATTATCAACCAAATATTGAGGAACAAAGGATCCGGTCCCAACGATAGAGACGGATGGGAATTTAGATGGATTTTCCATTTAAGTATTAATTATAATATACATTAAATATTTAAAACAGATCCAAATTCAAAGATCTAATCTTAATTTGATAGTAAAATTTAGGGGCTGACTCCTTTAATGTAATATTAGGGTAAATAGGAATTTATTTTTATAGATTTGTTCAATGCATTTTTTGATTGTAGAGTTTACCTTCATTTGAAGAATTAGTTTTATGATATTGTATCTATGTATATAATGAGAAAATAAAACTAATTAAAGTACTAAGGTTAAAAATAATGTATAAATTTTCTGATAGCGATAGATTTTTACTATGTATCCCTCTGGGTGGCTTAAATGATACCTTAGTTCAAATCGAAAAATGTTGGGAATATGCTAAAAAATATAATAGAATATTGCTCATTGAAACAACAAGGGGCACAGTTATTGATTCTAATTATTTTTCTGAAAATTTTGATGAGTTCTTTTCATTTAAAGATGCTTATAAAGATAAAGTGAGAGTAATTTATAACTCAGATTATATTAATAATAACATGCTTGAATTACTTGATAGTTTGGATTGTCATCCTACACATATGCAAGGGTCATTAAGATTTTACAACAAATGGAAAAGTAGACTTCACGAAGTTGATTTTAGTAAAGACTATATAGAAAGATTATTAATTCACTATACGTGGGGAGGTGGCGAAGAAACACAAAATTTCTTGAATAAAGTTACATTATCTGATCGTTTCAGGAAAAGAATAATACCAACACTAAATACCCTACCTAAAGACTATATGGCTATCCATATTCGTCATACAGATTATCAAAGTAACTTCCAACGGTTTTTTGAAAAAATCAAAAAAAAAGTAAAAAAAGAGAACCTTCTGATTTGCAGCGACAACCCAATAGTTATAGATTATGCTAAAGAATATTTTAACGAATCAAAAATTTTTACTATAACAACAGTACCCTGTTTTAGGATAGAAAGGAATTTACATACTACTGATTATGAAACACGTGTTGATGATGCTTTTATTGATTTATTTGCTTTAGCAAAGTCTAAAAAATTGTTTTTCACAAAAGTAAGACCAAAAAGATTAACAAAAAAAAATATATATAATCAATTTTTTTCTAAAGTATATAATGAATCACTTTTTACTATTAGGTATAGGCGCATAACATTAGTAAACATATTTAAAGGATTACGTTTTATATTGTATAGTCTTCATATTACATTTAAAAAATTATTTTGGGCAAAGATAACAAACAAACATGTACATTTTACTCACACCTCAGGTTTTTCGAAACTGGCAACATATCTACATAAAAATCCTCATGTGATAGATAACTTATTGGGGGTAGAAACAAGTTTTTGGAATGATAAAGAAGAGCATGACTACAGATCTATACAAAAAGATTAAAGATGAATGTTAAAAATTTTTATTATCGGTCATTTAATAAGCCAATATGTTGAAATTTTAGTGAAAAAAGTGGAACAAGTACTTATATATTCAGATAGTCTCACATGGGGAATTATTCCTAATACCAGAAACCGTTTGCCCTTTAATAAGCGTTGGCCAGGAGTATTTGAAAATGCTCTTTTAAAGAACGGAAAAAATATTAAGGTAATTGAAAATTGCCTCAATGGTCGTAGAACTGTTTGGCCTGATCCTTTCAAAGATGGGAGGGATGGGTCAAAAGGATTGGCCCAAGTGATCGAAATGCACTCTCCTTTACATCTCGTAATCCTTATGTTAGGTACCAATGATTTTCAGGCAACACATCAAAACAATGCACAGCTTTCTGCTCAAGGAATAGCAAAACTGGTAAACATTATCAAACAATCACCCATTGAACCAGGTATGCCTATTCCTGAAATCTTGATCATAGTACCGCCATCCATCAGAAATCCCAAAGGTTCTATCGCCCATAAATTTGAAGGAGCTGAAAAACGTTGGGTTGGATTAGCAGATAATCTTAAGAAAGTGGCTAAAGAGTTATCAGTTAAATACTTTGATGCAAATACAGTAACTAAATCAAGTCAAATAGATGGCATTCATCTTGATGAACCACAACACCAAGTTTTAGGAAAAGCCATTGCTGAAACAGTTTTAGATAAGAGAATATTCTAACCATTATGCCCAATCAAATCACAAGCTATCCCTCTAGATCCGACTATTTAATTATCTGACAATAGCTCAGACGGAAAAAATAATTGTCTACGTTTTAATAACTGATTGATCCTTAATCCCTATATGGATAGTGTCCCTATTTTATATTTATTTAATTATGACTGTTGAATTTTTAATTAATTTATAATAATATAGAAGTCATGAAGAATCACATATCTTCCCTATGCAACTAAAAAAATATTTTCCTTCTT
Source organism: Spirochaetota bacterium (assembly GCA_965224715.1). Classification (GTDB taxonomy): domain Bacteria; phylum Spirochaetota; class UBA12135; order COTS27; family CAXSBA01. The sequence continues at coordinate 2,042,720 of OZ245054.1, forward strand.
TATTATTGGTTCTCAGCTTAATCGTCTTTTTGAATAGTTGTACTGGTATACTTATCAAAATCGTTTACAATAAAGCTGATTGGTTTATTAAAAATGAAGTCGATAAACTTTTTGACATCACCTGGAAACAAGACTCTATTCTCTCAGATGGTCTTTCCCTTTTTCTTTACCATCACAGACGTCAAAATCTTCCCTATTTACATACCTTCATGGAAAAAATTAAGAAAAATACTCTCAAAGATCAGCTTACCATTGAAGATATCCGCAATACTACTAATGACTTCAATAAAATCAGGAGTCAGCTAATTAAATCCATACTCAATAATGAAGTTATACAGTTCATCTCTTCCCTGGACATGGAACAAGTTGAATATTTTACTTCCAAATCTAGCCGCTTTACCGAACCTAGAAAAGAAGATGGTGAGAAAACCTTTCGAAACTTTACTGATCAGGAAAATCACAAACGGAGGTTTGAGAAAAGAAAAAAAAATATCATCACTTGGTTTGGCAAGATTACCCCTACACAAGAGAAGATCATTTATAATTATCCTTTATTTACAAGGGAATATGAAGAAATATATATTTTGGAGAAGAAACGAAATGTAGAAAGAGTCATTGACCAACTTCGAAAACAAGTATCAGGTCAATCTCCACCTCAAGAAACTGTTCAGCTTTTAAAGAAACTTTTTACTCAATCAAACGAAATCATGAGTCCTCAGTATATTACCATCCTCAACAAAAGAAAGAAACTCTTTTTTAGTTTTTTGATAAAATTTCATAAAACTTTGATGCCAGAACAAAAAAAATATTTCGAGAAACAAGCAAACTACTATATCGAAGTGGTTTCAGACTTGATGAAAGCTTGATAGAAAGTAAATCTTGGTTTATTAATTAAGAATGAAAGCAGATTAAATCAGATATCCAAAAAATGAGATTCGTTCATATTCTATTTTTAATTTCAGTGACCACCCTGATATTATCGTTTTTCAGTTGTGGTTCTTCCAAAAACGATTCCAGTAAAAAAGTTAATAAGAGCCAATCCATAAAAAATAACTCTGTGAATGATCCTAAAGAAAACCTTCCCACTATTGTTTTCTTGGGCGATTCTCTTACCGAAGGATATCGGGTTGGACTTGAAGAAAATTATCCCGCCCAAGTGGAAAAAAAATTAGTCGAGCAAGGTATCCAAATTAAAGTAGTGAATGGAGGACTTAGTGGAGATACCTCTGAAGGTGGACTTGAACGACTTAATTGGTTTCTCAAACTTGAACCGGATTATCTGTTCTTAGCTCTGGGATCTAATGACGGACTTCGAGGACTTCAGTTAGATGATACCTATGATAATCTTTCTTCCATCATTGAGGCATGTCAAGAACGAGGGGTGAAGGTATTCCTTACAGGTCTCAAGATTCCCCCTAATTACGGCCTCACCTACACCCAAGAATTTGAAGCGATTTTCACTCGACTTAGTCAAAAATACTCCCTACCTCTCTACCCGTTTTTATTAGAAGGTGTCGCTGGGGAAACAAAATTTAACTTAGAGGATGGCATTCATCCCAATCCCCAAGGCTACAACATCATCAGTGATGGGATAACAGAATTCATCATTAAAAATTTATAATCAGACAAACCAATTTTACGGAGATAGAAATGCTTATACTAGACAATATTTCTAAGGAATTTCAAGAAACCGAAAATAGTATCAAGGTGGAGATATTAAGTAATCTCTATTTTACCCTCAAAACCGGTGAAACCGCTGCTATTCTCGGCAAGTCCGGATCGGGAAAGTCCACACTTCTTTCCATCATCGCAGGGTTGGATGCTCCTACCTTTGGAACTCTAACCCTAGACAGTATTGACCTTACCTCCCTTTCTGAAAAAGAACTCAGTGCCTTTCGTTCCGAAAAAATCAGCATCGTGTTTCAACAATTCCATCTTATTCCTCATCTCACCGCATTAGAGAATGTCGCTCTTCCTTTAGAGCTTACCGGAAAGAGTAGTAGTCATACCCCTGAGGGTGTCCTCTTTGCAATGGGATTGGATCATCGTCGTGGGCACTATCCCAGCCAAATGAGCGGAGGGGAGCAACAACGGGTAGCTATAGCCCGGGCTTTGGTGGTAGAGCCGTCACTACTCCTAGCCGATGAACCAACCGGAAATTTGGATGAGGAAACCTCTGAGGAGGTAACCCAATATCTTTTTAAAACCGTTAAAGATTTAGACCTTTCTCTCTTACTGGTAACCCATGACCGCCATATCGCTTCTTTCTGCAAGAAACAGTATCTTCTCCAAAAAGGAAAACTGCATAAAATTACAAAATCGAAAGAGATACAATAGATAAAGATGACTAAAATTTTATTCATCCTTTCCTACTCCCTATTTTATTCTATCCGGGATCTTCGCCATCGTAAGAAATTCACCATCATCTTTATTATTAATTTAGCAATAGGCCTCTTCTCTTTTCTCTTAATTGATTCCATTAAAACTAATTTTAACCTCTACATCGAAAACAACAGTAAAGAAATTGCCACTGCCGACATCGTTATCAGAAGTCGAAGGATGATGAGTGAAAAGGAAATTCAAGTGATTACTTCCTTGTACTCGCCCGAACAATTTGCCCGAGTTTCAAGGTTTTTCAGTATGGCTTCCTCTCCCACTTCAAAAAACCTTCGTCTCATCCAAGTCAATGCTATCAGTGATCACTTCCCTCTTTATGGGCATATAAAGCTAAACGACATGTATGGCAATGAAATAGGCTGGAAAGAGGCTCTGAAAGTATTGAGAGCTTTTCCGGCCGCAGTGATCACCAAGGAAGTCAAAACCCTTTATCAAGTGAAGCCTGGCGATCATCTTAGAGTAGGAAACCGTGATTATGAAGTGAAATACGTTTTGGAGAAGGATGTTGGAGATCGACTCCAAATTTCTGCTCTAGCCTATAAAATCTACATTTCAGAAAAACAAGTGGAAACAGGCATTTTGAAGGAAAAGGGTTCAACTGCCCGATTCCGGCACTACATTAAAATACCTGGGGCTGATGATGAGAAATTGATAAACGAAGTGAAGACCCTACGAGGATTATTAACTGAAGTCAAGAACACCGAAGCTAATAATTCCAAGGCCAAAAACATTGACCTTAATATTCGTACTCATAATCAAAACAGTTCCAATATCCAGAGGATTATCACCTTGATTCACCGTTATTTTGAACTAATCACCCTAGTCACCCTATTCCTTTGTGGAGTGGGGATATTCTACCTCTTTCGTAATTTTATTTTTTCCAAAGTGAAGGAAATCGCGATTCTAGAGAGTTTAGGAATGAAGAAGTATCGAATCATTTTCACTCTGATTCTAGAGCTTATCCTTCTAGGTTCAGCGGGACTTATCGCCGCTGTCATTTTGTTTTGGGGAGTGAGTCCCCTCATCCCTCTAGCCTTCGGAAATATTCTTCCTCAAGGCATAAGTTTTAGCATTCAATTTTCATCTCTCATCACGACTTTGATTATTGCAATCTTGGGGTCACTACTTTTTACATTTCCAATCATCTGGGCTGCTAAGAAAATCCAAATCATTGCTCTTATCCGGCAGAATCTGGAGCCCAAGAAACTCCTTCGCATGACTCTATGGTCTTTTATTCCCAATATCATTTTTTTTTATGCTCTTTCGGTATGGATAGGAGAAAGTTTCATTTTAGGAAGTAGTTTTAGCGGCATGTTCCTGGGTTCCATAATTATCGTCTTTCTAATCGGAGTTGGATTTTGGAAGCTCTTTGGTATTTTTAAAAATAGTAACTCTTTCACCCTATCCTTCATCACTCGCAATCTCTATCAAAACCGTTCCAAAGGTTTCTTTTATTTCTTCGCGATTTCCCTCAGTGTAGCCCTTATTTCCCTGACTCCCCAATTAGAGTATTCCATCAATAAAGAGATCGAATCTCCAAAAGGGATGTCTCTCCCTTCTTTGTTTATTTTTGAAGTCAAGAAAGGGGATTTGTTCAGACTGGAAAAGATGGCTGAAAAAGTGGAAGGAAGCCTCTTCTTCCCTTCCCCTATGATCAGTGCCGAGATCAAAACTGTGAATGGAGAACCCTTTCGTCGTCTCATTAATGACAACGACAGTCAAGAAAGAGAGGGGGATTCAAGACGGAATCGAGTCAACCTCACCTACCGTAACTTTCTCTCCAAAGCCGAAACCATCGTTGATGGAAAACCGTTAAGTTCCATTTATAATGGGAAATCAGCCGAAGTTTCCTTGGAAAAACGTTTTGCTGAGAGAAATGGACTTAATATCGGAGATGAGATCGGTTTCAGTTTGATCAATGTTCCTTTTGTCTTCATAGGTAAGGTGGTCAATCTTCGAAAGGTTAGATGGAATAGCTTCCAACCTAATTTCTTCATCACTGTTCAGGATCAAGTTTTAAATCAAGTTCCTCAGAAATTTGTTACTTCAGTGAACCAGATTACTTTTGAAAATAAGATAAAACTTATTTCCCAAATCAATGCCGCTTTTCCTCATATTTCGGTCCTTGATGTCCAAGAGATTATTCAAGAAATACTTAAATTGATTTCCCAATTCTCCCTCCTCCTCAAACTGATGGCAGGGTTTTGTTTTATCTTAGGATTGATGATCCTCTTCACCATCATCAACCAAGAAATCAAAAATCAGGAACGAGAGATTAACTTAATGAAAACAATCGGAGGTAAATTTTCTACTCTCTATATTCTAGTTCTGGGAGAATACACTTTAGTAGGTTTGTTGGCTGTACTGAGTGGCTTGGTTCCCGGGATAGTATTAAATTTTTTCTTTTCGGTTTATTTCTTTGACGGAGCTTTCACTTTCTCACCAACTATTCTTATTGAAATTATTGCAATGGTTTTACCAGGTATTATTTTTGTAAATTATCTTGGAGCTAGAAAAATTCTTCACGACAAACCTATTATTCTTCTTAAAGAAAATGGGTAAACGATTAAAAAGACAAGGTGAGATATAATTATGAAAAAAATCTCATAAGTTAAGTCTATAAAAAATTCTAAAAATCCAATCTGGCAATTAAAATATTATGACACCAAAAAATATTAAAGAAATCGAAATTAAAGAGACTAAACTCCGAAAAATTATTCGTGAATGCGGAAGCATGGTGATTGCTTATTCCGGAGGAGTCGATTCTACCTTGGTTGCCAAAGTAGCTCATCAAGAGTTGGGGAGGAAGTCGCTCATGGTGATCGCTGATTCCCCCAGTCTGGCCCGGCAGGAACTTGAAGCTGCTCTAACTTTAGCTCAAGAACAAGGGTTTCCTGTCAAAGTGATCACCACCAATGAAATGGACAACCCACTCTACCAAGTCAATACCGGTAATCGTTGTTATCATTGCAAGGTAACCCTTTATCGTTATTTGGAAAAAATTAGAAACGAGATAGAATTTCGCTATTTGGTAAATGGTGACCAAGTCGATGATCAATTTATTCACCGTCCTGGGAAGAAAGCCACAGAAGAAAATGCGGTAAGATCGGTATTAGCTGAGGCCGGTCTTAATAAAGCAGAAATAAGGTTACTATCGAAAAAACTAGGGCTTCCCAATCATGACAAACCAGCATCTCCCTGTCTTGCTTCCCGCATCCCTGTCGGAACTAAAGTAACCACAGATAAACTTAAACAGGTAGAGAAGGCGGAACATTTTCTTAAAACCCACTACTTTATTCGGAACCTGAGGGTTAGACATTATGGGAATGTAGCTCGTATCGAAACTTTGGTAAAATATTTTCCTATCATCGAAAACCATGAGGAAGAAATTAAAGACTTTTTGACTGATATCGGATTTATGGATTGGGAATTAAAATTATTGAGTCAAGAAAGATTAAAACCCATTAAGATTGACAGTTAATAGTTTTATTCTCAAACTATCATCTTACTTATTTGTTAAATCATTTTTCATGAGTTTCCCCAGACTTATCCATTTCTGATCAGGAAAATTTATCTCTTTTTTTTTAATCTGTTCAGAAATTTTTTTTCCAGTTACCGGATCTGTCTTATTCGGTTCAATCTCCAGGAGGGGAATAAGTACAAAAAGTCGTTCGTGGTAACTTGGATGGGGAATACGGAGGTTTGAGGTCGAGATAACTTTTTTCCCAAAAAAAATAATATCGATGTCCAGATAACGAGGACCCTTATCTCGTTTCTTCTGAAAGGGGAAACCCTCGGCTATCGCTTGACCAGTTACCACAGTTTCAATTTCTTGGGTGTACTTATGGATCTTCTCTGGAGACCAGTCAGTATATCCACTTACCACTATATTGTAATACGATGGTTGACGACGGTTGTGATTACTATCCACCGGTGAAGTCTCATAGATTGAAGAGGTTTTAGTCTTTTCCAATACCTTTTTCAATCGTTCCACCCCTCTTTGTAAAGAGAGTTGCCGGCTTCCCAGGTTACTGCCTAGGGAAAGGATAACCTTATTTTTGTGCAAGAGCGGAAAGGAGTTTCTTTTCAACGGTTTTGATATTACTGAAACGGATTTTATGATAATAGAAATTCAAGATTCGTTTTGCCGAATATCCTTTCTCGGCCATGGTTTTAGCTCCCCATTGACATAATCCTACCCCATGACCAAATCCTTTGCCATCAATGTAATATCGATCTCCATTTCGTTTGATTTTGAATTTGGTGGACAAAAGATCGGTGGTTCCCACAGCTAATCGAAAATCATTACCGGAAATTATCTCCTTACCTTTTCGGGTTGATACTGTTACTTGAGACACCCTTCCCGACGAAGAAAACTTTTTAACATGAAAAGAAGTGACTTGCTTACCTAATTTAGCGGAGAGCTTCTGATTGATCTTATCAACACCAACATGATATTCCCAACTATAGCGGGGATGGGTGGTACAGTAGTTACATCGAATATTTTGAAAATAGGGAAGATCTTCAGAAGTGGGCCAGACATTAGAAGCCTTTTCGGTCATCCCTCCACAGGAGGCATGGAAAAAGGTAAGAATAGGATAATTATCATAAACCAATATCCTCCCTTTTGTATCCCTAACCCCTCTTACTATATTATCATGAACATTCAAGATACCTCCAAAAGCTTGATCGGAAGTATTTCCTTTGAGATGATAAAGTTTATTGTAATTTTTCAGATATTTTCGATAACCGTAAGAGCGAGCTGCAATGGCTTGGGCCTGGATCGCTGCATCTGGCCAAGAATAAGATATTTCTTCGCGTACCACCCCTAAGAGATATTTCTCGATAGGAAGAATATTGACTACATAGATAAAGTTTTTCTTTACGACTAGCATTTCCCCAATAAAACTGTTTCCTTCAATCATAATGGGATTATCCCGCCCCACTTCAAAAACAACCTGATCGTCTTCCAAGGAATAGCTTTCATTCCCATATTTCACTTGATCCCCTTTCAAAGAGATATTTTTTACAGAGGTAAGACTTTTCCCTTTATAAATCAATACTTTGATCTTCACCTTCCCATCCAAGTTTTGCTGATAGAATTCAGAGGTAACAGATTTTTCAGATATTTTAGGATGATTAGACTGGGACGGTTGAATATTTTTTCTATTAAAAGATGTGAAATGTTGTTTTTTAATTACCTTTGCCACTGATTGGGTAGCCTTATAGGGATTAACTCTCTTAACTCCATGTTGGGTAAGTTGACAGCCAGTAAAACCTATTATGATCACGAGCCATAAATAATAATGGAGTGATGGCATTTGAGGAAGACAATTAAAGAATTGAAAAAAATTTTTTAATGTACTGATTGTCCGGATAAAAAAACTAGCTAAATAGGCTAGTTTCCGAATCGGTGGTATTGATACGATGATCTTCGCGGCCGAGGTATTGGTAGGCTTTACTTGTTGCCAGACGGCCACGACTCGTTCTTTTAATAAAGCCCAGTTGAATGAGATAAGGTTCATAAACATCCTCAATGTTTTGAGCATCCTCTCCAAGACTGACGGCTAAGTTTTCCAAACCCACCGGCCCTCCTGAGAAATGCTCAATCAAAGTGGTGATAATCCTCCGGTCCATATCATCCAATCCCCAACGGTCGATATCCATCTGTTCTAGGGAATAATCCACCAGTCTAGAGTCTATCACACCCTTATTTTTAACTTCGGCAAAGTCCCTCACTCTCTTTAATAGCCGGTTAAGAATTCTCGGCGTTCCCCGACTCCTCTTGGCAATTTCTGCCACCGCTTGATCGTTAATATTAATATTGAGCTTTAGAGCATTCATCGACCCAATCTTCCGTAAGTCTTCTTGAGTGTAGAAGTCAAAGCGGTGAAGAATACCAAAACGGCTGAGTAATGGTTGAGTAAGGAAACCTGGTTTGGTGGTAGCTCCAACCAAAGTGAAGGGTGGAAGAGATATTTTTACCGTTTTGGCAGTATTGCCTTGCCCTAGATTGAGATCCAAAAAACCATCCTCCATAGCGGAATAGAGCATTTCTTCCACTACCGGCTTGAGACGATGAATTTCATCAATGAAGAGAATATCTCTTTCTTTTAGTGAACTTAGAATAGCTGCAATATCACCGGTTTTTTCAATCACTGGAGCGGAAGTAGCCTTGAGGTTAGCTCCCATTGAACGAGCAATGATCATAGAAAAAGTGGTCTTCCCTAAACCCGGTGGTCCACTTAATAAGATATGATCCAGTACATCATTCCTTTGTAAGGCGGCTTGGATATAAACTTGAGTATTTTCTTTAATGCTCTCCTGACCTAGGAATTCTTCAAAAGTTTTAGGACGGATTTCTGAAATTCGGTCATCCGAATTTTCTTCTAAACTGGAAATCCTGTCGATCACAAAAGGGTTTATATCGACTAGGGTCTATTCAATGCTTTAATCTCGGAAACGAATTTACTAAGATCTACCGGGATATCGATTTTCCTTCCATTAAGAATCAAGGTCGGAGTTCCAGTCAAATCGGAACGATTCCCCATCTCCATGTCTCGGTCAATCTTTCGATCAATGGCAGAGTCTTGCAAGTCTTTTTTAACCTGCTCTAAATCACCACCAGCTTGAATAACAAAATCTTGGAACATCGCTTCAGCTGCACTGGAAGAGAGGTCGCTCCATTCACTTTGATGATCATAAACCAGATCATGAAATGGCCAAAATTTATTTTGGCGATGCATAGCTTCAGAGTAGCGGGATGCCATCCGAGAGTGAGTATAATGACTGAGAGGATAATGGCGATAAACGACAAGAAGATCATCCTGAATCACTCGCCAAATCAACTTGTATCGCTCATGCATACTCTTACAAGCTCCACATTGAAAATCAGCATATTCGATCAAGATCGCTTTAGCCTGAGGATTCCCCTTGACCAAATCATCAGGGAAAACCTCTGAAATATTATCAGAGACAATGGGTGTCGATTCTCCTCTCGATGAAAACAAGAACCAACCTCCCACCAATAGGACTATGACTATAACGGCTATAATGTATTGTTTTTGTTTCTTTGATTGTTTACTCTTCATAAAAAATCCTTAATTAATTATACTATATAATAAACGATTTATCAAATAATTACTGAATTCTTGGATTTAAAAGCTAAACCGGCTTGTTTCATAAAACATCGCTATCAAGTTTATATGTAGTCACTTACATCCATCACGCTGCTCTATTCAACAACTGAATATAAATTTCTTCCGTCTTCTTTGCAATATCTTCCTGACTATATGCAGGGTCCGGAAGCCCTGTATTTTCGTCATATAGGAAATTATGTATTGCCGTCTTAATACTTGCCTTGGTGGCCTCTGTCGCTTTCCAGTCAGTCATTCGAGACATAATTTCTTTGAGTTTGGCTAATAGTTCTACAGCTACCTTTTTAATTTTCTTGATTTCTTCCTTGTTTAATGTTTGCTTGTTCAGCAAGTCAAAAATAAATAAACTATCCTGGTCAGGCAGCTCTTCACGGATATGCCGTTTCTCCTCTCTATCCAGGTCACCGTAAAACTTCAATAATTCCTCGAAAGTTTTCTCGATTGTCAATCTATCCTTTTCCTTGTTGTAATCCTTTATCAAATCTTGATAATGTTGCTGAAAATCAGTACGGAGTGGGTTTTGTTTCATCATCTCAGCTAGCTTAGAGTCGATGACTGATTTCAGATTTTGAACAGTGGTGTTTTTTTTACTAGACTTTTTAAACTCCTGACGTAATCGTTCAAAATCTATCTTGGAAATATTATAAAGATGCCCATCACCCTCATAACTATCTCTAATCTCAATGGCATCATCAATAATGCCGTGCAGTTCCTTAATAATCTCAGAAATGTCTGCATTGTTTCGGTCACTCATAAGACTTCTATAAATGATATTTAGCACGTCATAATCGTGGCGGTAATTATTTACCTGAGGTTTGATATTGATGCAGGCCTTGAACTTCTTGAATACCTCACGGCACATTATCTCAAAACGTTTGCGGGTCTGGTCGTTCTGATTAACGGCTTCCTTTGTGTTATCAATGGCCTTATTTCGCTCAAAGCCAGTGAACTTATTGATTTCGTCCAGTTCGACATTATTCTCTTTCAGGAATGCTTTGATAAATGCAATTCCCTCTGCTAAGTCTGCGATCAAGTATTCTTCAGCAGGTTTAATCGGATTAACCTCCGGACCACCGCCACCTTCATGTCCAGCAAAAGTAGCCAAGGCTTTTCTCAGATTTTTCAGGATACCGCAGTAATCCACAATAAGCCCATTGTTTTTGCCTTCATTAACACGGTTGGCTCTTGCTATGGCTTGCATCAGCGTATGAGCTTTTAGAGGTTTGTCTAGATAAAGGGTGGATAAACTTTTCACATCGAAACCTGTAAGCCACATAGCACAAACAAAAACAACTCTTAGGGGGTGTTCTGTATTCTTAAAGGCACTTTCCATATCTATCCGTTCACCGCCTGGTACATCAAATCCATTAAGTAGTCTTTCTCTATGTTTCTCAATACTCACATCCCACTTGGCGAATTTCTCTACCTCGCCTTGCTCTTCTGATACCACTACTGACATAATCGTTTCTTCCATCCAGGCAATTTGCCGTTCTCGGAAAACCATTTCTTCTGGTTCAGTTATTTTTCGTTCAGTGGTTTTTAGATTTTCAATTTTTTTCTTCCATTCCTCTTGTACAACATCATACATCCGAACACAGGTGACTTTATCTATACACACAAACATTGCTTTGCCACTTTCCCAGGCTGTAGAATAATGCTCCACAAAGTCTTTGGCAATCTGCCGTAGACGTTTTTCAGCGGTGATGATATGGTAGTCTCTCCGCAATTCTTTTTCTAATTTCTCGGTAGTGTTAATATCCTCCACTTCCAGTTCAGCGAGTTTCTCTGCTATTCTCTCGTTAAGGCCATCGGTAGTAATGCGGAGTTTCTCTCCTCTGGCATCATAATAGAGAGGAACTGTTGCTCCATCTTCAACTGCTCGTTGAAAATCGTAAGTAGAGATATAATCCCCAAACACATCTTTGGTCACTTCATCCTCACCCTTGAATAGAGGTGTTCCTGTAAAGCCAATATAACTGGCGTTAGGAATAGCATTTCTCATATTAAGAGACAGCCGGCCATATTGAGTACGGTGGGCTTCGTCTGAGATAACGATAATATCCTCTCTCTCAGAATACGGTTTGGACGGGTCAATATCTTTGTTAAATTTCTGAATGAGAGTAAATACAAAGGCTTTATGCTGAGACAGTAAGTCCGTTAAATGTTTTCCACTGGCTGCACGACACTCATCTTTATCATTATCCACAAGCTCACATCCGGCAAAGGTTTTATAAATCTGGGTATCCAGGTCGTCCCGGTCGGTCAACACCAAGAAGGTATAATTTCCGCCCAATTTGCGGTGAATCTTACGGGTAAAAAACACCATACTGTACGATTTCCCGCTACCCTGAGTATGCCAAAAGACTCCCAGTTTTCCTTTCCGTTCTTTACGCTCTTTTACGGCTTCAATGGCCTTATTTACCCCCAGGAACTGCTGGTTCTGAGCGACAATCTTGGTCAGGCTCCGACTGCTATTATCAAAAAGAATAAAGTTTTCAACTATATCAATCAGATTAGCTTTGGTACAAATACCGTTTAACAGGGTTTCCATATTCACAACGCCCCTGTCTTCCTCTTTTAATCGTTTCCATTCTCTAAAAAATTTGAAAGGAGAAGAGAAGGGGCCTACCACCGCTTCAATGCCATTTCCCAGAATACAGAGAGCATTGTGATGAAAGAGTTGGGGACTCCGTTCTTTATAGGTAACTAGATTTTCTTCATAGGCTGCCTGTACGCTTTTGTGAACATTTTTAAGTTCCATAAACACCAAGGGAATACCATTAACAAATCCGATAACATCAGCCCGACGGCGACCAAGGGGACCATGTATCCAAAATTCTCGCACACAAAGGAAATGATTGTTTTCCGGATTGGAATAATCGATAAGTTTTAGTTTCTGTTTTTCCTGTTCTCCTTTGTCGTTTTTGAATGTTACTTGGACACCGTCTTTAAGGAGTTCGTATTTTTCCCGGTTTATTTGGAGAAGTGATTGTGTTGTGGAATATTCAGTGATTGTACGGATAGCGTCATCATAGGCGGTTTCTGGAATGTTTGGATTAAATTTCGCCAGTGCTTCTCGGAGATAGCGGGTTAATACAACTTCCAGATTATTTCCCCTACCAAGGAGGCTTTCTTTTCCAAAATCTTCATTGTTATAAGCCAATACATTTTCCCAGCCAAGTTGTTTCTCTAAGTAATCGGCTGTGGTGGTTTGAACTAAGTTATCTTCTGTGAATAGGTTCATTTTTTTTCTTCGCTAATCAACGAAAACTCTTTATTTCCATTATATCAACATTTTAAAAAGGATGTGTGTTTTTTGATAACCATTGCAATGAAATCACATATGAACATCGATAAACATGGATGATGGGATGTCAATAAGCATAACTTTAGAGACAAAACCTTTTGCCCATCGTATTATAACATGGTAGAAGTAGAGCCGCAGAAAGCACAAAAAAAATGCAGAGGAGAGGAATTGAAAGGATTAACCGCAATCGATACGCAAATGACGAATGGTTTATAAAAATAAGAGATTAAAGTTGTAATCGCAGAGAATGCAGAGTTCTATTCAGAACAAGATTTCTTTATTTTTTGAACAGCTTTTTTTTCTTCATTATCCATTTTTAAATCATATTTGTTTTTAATATTTATCCATAAATCAGCATATTGACAAATAAAGCTTTCTTGAGGCAACCAATGAGCTATATCTTTAGCGCCTTTGCTTCGATTAGCTTTCTTAAATACTGCCAGCAAATTTTCATGATCGTTGGCAAATTCCTTTTTTTGTTTCTTAGTCCAATTCTTTCCACCAGATAAGTAAGCCTCTTTAAGAGGGACAACATGATCGATGTCAAGATCACTGCTCTTGTAATAATATTTTTTTGTATAAAACCCCCACCATTTACCTGACAAAACTTTACACTTTTTCTTAGTTTTAAAAGTTACGGGAATTTCACTAGAAGCAATAAGTATTTCATGGCGTTCATTTTGACAATCTCCATCATCATCAATCCAATGTCTCCAGTTTTTGCGGTTGTATTTTTCATTAGCTTTTTTTTGAGGTGATACAATACTCTCATTATGATAATGATATGAGCCATCCATATAATGACCCCCATATTTATCAGTTCTTCCTGAATGAGAAAAGCTAAACCAACAAATGGCGATCAATATAATGACTGTTTTTTTTAACTTCAATCTACTATAATAAAGTTATAACCACAAAACCATTACATGGTCGAGGTGCTAATAAGCACAACTTTGGAGACAAAAATTTTTACCATCCCTATCGTATTATAACATAGCGGAAATGGAATCGCAGAGGGCACAGAGACCGCAAAGAAGAGAAACCGAAAAAATTATCGCCTGATTATTTCATCTTCTGTACGAATCCGTCAAGTCTTTGCTTGCACAGTAGTTAAATTCGAATCTATTTCTTCCTCTTTCTTTCTCGTCTGGACTACCAATGAAACAAACACCATCATCTAAATCGTACTCTAATCCTTTGTCTGGAGTAGGATTAACAGTAGTATTCATTAAAAAAGAACCTTGAACATAAAAACGAGGGTGTAATTCTTTTGGCTTGTTTCTTTTACTATTTCTTTTTATATCCTAATTTTTCTAATTCGTTATAAATAAACTTATGAGTCATGTTATTATGCTCTTTACATAAATCCTTTAAGGCTTGTTTTACTCCTGATGAATTTGTGTATTGATTTACAACATAGTTGCGTTCATGTTTTTCTGAACAGTTAAAATATTCCCAATCTGATTTAGACATAAAATCCTCCTTATATTCTACATAATAATGGTATCATACTATCTTATGAAAAGTCAAGTTTTTTAGTTTTCTTGTGCTGAATTCAAGGGGCAAATGAACAGTAAATAAAAAGAGGAACATTCCTATACGATTGTTAATAAACCCAAATCAAAGGAAGTCCCTACGGATAGTGTATCACAATCGTATTCTCATATTCCCTGACCCGTTTAATCCATAAATAAGATTAGTTTTCTTATCGGTTTCCAAAGAAGTAGATTCTTTGTAACTGGCTATGTTATTTATTGTAATTTTTGTTATTATTTCGCTCATACCTGAACATCTCCATTCATAAGTTTAGGCAATAGCAAATCTCTTAATAATTTTAGGTTTTGGTTTTTCTTAACAAGTATTTTGGTCTGAGCCAATGTGATAGAAACAAATTCATTGAATAATAAAACAAACTTCTTCTTTGGAATTAGAATATCCATTCCACGAAAAGCTGTTTTATTTATTTCTTTAAAAGTGGTACCACCAGCATTTGAAATGATTTCATACTTTCTAAACATTAAATTGTATAAAAAATACCATCGAAAATGTTCATCATTTGGTATCAATGATATAAATCCCTGATTTGTACAACACGGATTATCGAAAATCCCAAAAAATCCAATTGAAGCACGACTGGTCATAAGGATAGTATTCTTTGGTAACATTTTCGCGCTACTTTTTTGAAGCCCCAGAGGAGTTATTTTTCTATCTGAGCCAAGAAGTATGAGACTATTATTATTAGTTAAGTCTTTGGGTACAAACCACTCTATTACCCCATTATCCCAAAACTCTGACTTGGAAGTTGAAGGGGTGCCACCTCCAATACATTCACACACCTCCCCCAGCGTCCTCCTCTCCCATCCCTCGGGTATCCCGTCCACAATCTTTACCTTCTCGTGCCCGGGAAACTTGAACCGCACAAACCACTCCTTATACAAATGCCGTGCCGCCTGTTCCAACAGAGCAATACGGCGGTTGTTGTTTTCAATCAGGTCATCGTAGGCGGAGAGGATGTCGGCAATACGTTTTTGGGTGGGGAGGGGGGGGAGAGCAATTTTAATATCGGCTATAGCCTCCTTTTGGGCACGTTGGCGGCCAGAAGCACCAACCATACTTTTTATCGCAGGTCTAGTAATTGTCTCACTTTTAGAAAGATAATATAAATAGTGATTATCTATCTTCTTTTCTTTTGGTCTAAAAACGATATACTCAGTTGACCCAAAAGCACCAGTTGTTTCCAACTTTGGTACAAATGCAATTTTGCCGTGCTCTAAACAAGGAGTAATTCTGGCAAAAATTATGTCATTCTCGCAGAACCGTGCCCCACCACCTTTTAGTGTACGCTGGCCTTTGGGGTACACATTCTTTTTTTCAGGATTGACATCCTCCATAGGAATAAAATCATAGTTTTCCCCTTTTATTAAAGGTACTTTTGGATTTATTTGTACAATTTCATCAAATCGGTAAATTTTCATACTCACTCCACCACCTCCCAGTGTCCACCTTTCGCAATTCCTATCATTTCAATTTTTTCATGCTTTCTATTTTATAACCGCAGAGGACCTGAGATCGCAGAAAAGTATAACTCCGCGCTCCTCCGTGCTCTCCGCGGTTTATTTTCTTCACTCCATCACCTCCCAGTATCCACCTTTCGCAATTCCAATCCACTTCAATTTTTCCATGCAGAGGACGCTGAGATCGCAGAGAAATGTAACTCCGCGTTCCTCCGTGCTCTCCGCGGTTTATTTTCTTCACTCCATCACCTCCCAGTATCCGCTTTTCGCAATTCCTATCATTTCAATTTTGTAACCGCAGAGGACCTGAGATCGCAGAGAAGTATAGCTCCGCGTTACTCTGTGCTCTCCGCGGTTTATTTTCTTCACTCCATCACCTCCCAGTATCCGCTTTTCGCAATTCCTATCATTTCAATTTTGTAACCGCAGAGGACCTGAGATCGCAGAAAAGTATAACTCCGCGTTCCTCCGCGCTCTCCGCGGTTTATTTTCTTTCATTCCACCACCTCCCAGTGTCCACCTTTCGCAATTCCTATCATTTCAATTTTTTCATGCTTTCTATTTTATAACCGCAGAGGACGCTGAGATCGCAGAGAAGTATAACTCCGCGTTCCTCCGTGCTCTCCGCGGTTTATTTTCTTTCATTCCACCACCTCCCAGTGTCCACCTTCGCAATTCCTATCATTTCAATTTTGTAACCGCAGAGGACGCTGAGATCGCAGAGAAGTATAACTCCGCGTTCCTCCGTGCTCTCCGCGGTTTATTTTCTTTCATTCCACCACCTCCCAGTGTCCACCTTCGCAATTCCTATCATTTCAATTTTTTCATGCTTTCTATTTTATAACCGCAGAGGACCTGAGATCGCAGAAAAGTATAACTCCGCGTTCCTCCGCGCTCTCCGCGGTTTATTTTCTTTCATTCCACCACCTCCCAGTGTCCACCTTTCGCAATTCCTATCATTTCAATTTTTTCATGCTTTCTATTTTATAACCGCAGAGGACCTGAGATCGCAGAAAAGTATAACTCCGCGTTCCTCCGTGCTCTCCGCGGTTTATTTTCTTCACTCCATCACCTCCCAGTATCCACCTTCGCAATTCCAATCCACTTCAATCTTTCTATTTTATAACCGCAGAGGACGCTGAGATCGCAGAAAAATGTAACTCCGCGCTCCTCTGTGCTCTCCGCGGTTTATTTTCTTCACTCCAACACCTCCCAGTGTCCACCTTTCGCAATTCCAATCCACTTCAATTTTTCCATGCTTTCTATTTTATAACCGCAGAGGACGCTGAGATCGCAGAAAAATGTAACTCCGCGTTCCTCCGTGCTCTCCGCGGTTTATTTTCTTTCACTCCACCACCTCCCAGTATCCGCTTTTCGCAATTCCAATCCACTTCAATCTTTCTATTTTATAACCGCAGAGGACGCTGAGATCGCAGAAAAATGTAACTCCGCGTTCCTCCGTGCTCTCCGCGGTTTATTTTCTTTCATTCCACCACCTCCCAGTATCCGCTTTTCACAATTCCTATCATTTCAATTTTGTAACCGCAGAGGACGCTGAGATCGCAAAGAAATGTAACTCCGCGCTCCTCCGTGCTCTCCGCGGTTTATTTTCTTCACTCCATCACCTCCCAGTGTCCGCTTTTCGCAATTCCTATCATTTCAATTTTGTAACCGCAGAGGACGCTGAGATCGCAAAGAAATGTAACTCCGCGCTCCTCCGTGCTCTCCGCGGTTTATTTTCTTCACTCCAACACCTCCCAGTATCCGCCTTTCGCAATTCCAATCCACTTCAATTTTGTAACCGCAGAGGACGCTGAGATCGCAGAGAAGTATAACTCCGCGCTCCTCTGTGCTCTCCGCGGTTTATTTTCTTCACTCCAACACCTCCCAGTATCCGCCTTTCGCAATTCCTATCATTTCAATTTTTCCATGCTTTCTATTTTATAACCGCAGAGGACGCTGAGATTGCAGAGGATTCTTGTAAGTTATTCACCAATCTTTTTATTCCATTTTTCACTTTGAGCGTATTGAAATTAATAATTAGGCCAACTTGTAGATTTTTAATTTTAAGATAATTAAGTAATTGTGCTTCATCAATGTTCGTTAATTCTTTTACAGCTTTACACTCAATGATTACTTTATTCTCTACGAAAAAATCACAACGAAAACCTACATCCAGTTTCAATCCCTTGTATTTAATAGGCATTTCATATTCTTTTAAATAGGAAAGCCCTGCTATATCCATCTCTTTCGCCAATGCAGATTGGTAAACACTTTCAAGGAATCCACAACCAAGCTCCTTGTGGACTTCAATTGCACAGCTAATAATTTTTTCAGTTATCTTGTTTATTTCCATAACTCCCTCTGCGTTTCTCTGTGGTTATATCCCCAGTTCCTCAAAGTTTTTCTGGATTTTTTCGGCCAACACGACCGCTTCCTCATTAAGACCTTTTAACTCAGTATGAATTTCTCGCATTGTTTCTTCAAAATCAAAATCCTCGTCTTCCTCCTCAGGGGCAACGCCAACATACCTTCCAGGAGTAAGGCTCCAGTCATTTTTTTCGATTTCCGCTTTATCGACCAGTTTGCACAGACCTTCGACGTCTTGGTACTCTCCCTCCGGGAACCGCTCCAGCAGCCAGTTAGACTGCTTATGGAAATAGCGAACCTGTTTCAGGGTATTTATAAGCTCTTTCCGTTCCTCATCCAGGGCTTTCAGATTTTTAAGGATTTCTTTACCATCCCAGGTATCGCTCTGTCTGGCTTTATATTCACCTTCTGCTACTTCAAGGTTTTTCTGAATGAGTTTAAACAGTAGGTCTATAGACTTTACTATGTCACGGCTTTGTTCGGCAACAGGTTTCCACTCACCAGACAATCCCGATAGTTTTTTAATCTCCGCACCACCAGACTTCTTTTTACTTAACAAGGTAACCTGTTCGTTAAACGCACTTACATCACCGGACACAGTATCCAGAGCCTCGTTTAGTTCCTTGAACTGTTCCTGATGTTCCTCGGATAGTGACTGTTTACCAAGAAAGGCTTTAAGCGGTTTTACGATTTTATCCAGGGAATCCCGGAATTGTCCCAGAGGAGTAGCACAATCCAGTGCTGCCCCACAGGTTTTTGCAAGATAATCACTTACCAGCGAAGCAAAGCGGTCATTCTCTTTTCGATATAGCCAGACTATGGAAGTAAGGCTTTTCTGCTGCTCAGGAGAAAAATCATAAATTACCCGTGTTACTTTGCGGTGAACATTACGGGCATCTATCATTAAGACCTTGTCGTTATTCGTCTTGGCTTTATCCAGAAACCATAATTCACAGGGAACGGTTCGTGTGTAAAAGAACCCTCCCCGAATAGCCATCATACAGTCAACGTGTCCAGTCTCAACCAGTTTACGGCGGACTTCTGCTTCCTTGTTTCCGGCACTGGAAGCCTGACTGGACATGACAAATCCACTTCGTCCCTTTTCACTTAGGTAGGAATAAAAATATGAAATCCACAGGTAGTTTCCATTGGATACTTTTTCTTTTTTGTTTACTCCAGGGAGACCAAACGGAAGCCTTGGGTCATTCTTTATTTTGTCCGCGTCCACCTCATCCACGTTAAAGGGAGGATTAGCCATTACATAATTTGCCTTCCCAATAAGTTCGTGGGGGTCTTCATAATACGATATTGCTTTTTGTATATTCCCCTCTAGTCCGTGAACAGCCAGGTTCATTTTGGCTAGACGAATGGTAGTTGGGTTTTTCTCCATTCCATAAAATACGACCCTCTCGGAGGGACTTTGGTTATGGGCTTCAATAAAGTGAGCTGATTGAACAAACATCCCACCGGAGCCACAGGCGGGGTCAAGTACCTTTCCGTTTTCTGGTTCAATGACATTGACAATCATCTGGACGATTGATTGTGGGGTAAAAAACTCTCCGCCGTCATGGGCTTTCAGACCAGCAAAACCAGTCAGAAAATACTCATAAATTCTACCGAATACATCTCCGTCGGCAGATTCCAGCGCGGGGTCATTGAAGGTTCTAAGCAGGTTCCCCAGGACATCATTATCGAGTTCCTGGTATTCACTTTTGGGAAGAACACCTTTCAGACCATCATAGTCGGTCTCGATACTTTCCATAGCATCGATAATGGCTTTAGCTCTATCTTGCTCTGATGGTAATGACACAAGGTATTCAAACTGTGCCTTTTCCTGTAAGTACAAAGCACTCTTTCTAGCAAAGTCTTCTTTGGTTAATTCACGTGTTTTTCCACCACGGCTGGGGAGCGTTTTTACGATTTCTTCTTTAATCATCAAAAAACGGCTATAGGCATGACGTAGGAAAATAAGCCCCATTACAGGCAGGAAGTATTCATTAGCGGCAAAGTTTGAGTTTGCCCGTAGGTTATCCGCACTCGACCAGAGGCGTTTTTCAATTTGTTCGATATTTTCGAGTTGGCTCATTTTATATACTCTTTACCATTTAAGACTTATTCCAAATACTCGCTTCAAATCAACCGTTTAAACCGTCTTAAAAATAAGAACCTTATCAGTCGATAATAAAATTATACAATATGCCTTGTCAAACTCATTAAAGTTCTGACTTAAATGGCTCACTGTTAAACAAATTACCTATAATATCTTTTAACCGATATCCCATTCTGCATATAATATAATTTATTCTATGGACATCCTTTTTGAACTTTATGCTATATTGGAAAGTCGGAAACAGGCCGATCCTGCCTCTTCTTATACCGCTTCTCTCTACGTTTCCGGAACACCCGGAATTTCTCGTAAGGTAATGGAAGAGGCTTATGAAACTGTAGAGGCTGCCCTCCTTCAAGAAAATATCGAACAAAAGCAATCACCTCCAGAAACACTTGTTCAGGAGATCGCCGATCTTTGGTACCATACTCTGGTTCTAGCTTGTCACCAAAACTTAAAACTGGAGGACATCCTTCAAACCTTGAAGAAAAGGAAAGGGAAAAGTGGACATGAAGCAAAACAAAACCGTGAAAAAAAGTAAAACATCACTTCCCCAAAAAGAGAATTCCCCTGCCCTCCGTCTTGCAGTTCCTAAAAAGGGGAGGCTTCGAGAACCCACTTTGAATTTGGTTCGCAAAGCAGGATATTATTTCACATTACAAAAAGATGAGCTCTATGCCAAATGTCATAATGCCCATTTGGAGCTGGTCTTTCTGCGGACCGAAGATATACCGGTTTTGGTGGAGAAGGGAGTAGTGGATCTTGGGATCACCGGCAAGGATAATGTTATAGAAAAACAATCTCGAATTTCAGAAATCCTCAACCTTAATTACGGCCACTGTCAACTCTGTTTAGCAGGGCTTAACGATAAACCTTATCCCGGGCTAAAGAAACTATCCTCATCCACTCAGAAAATTCGAATAGCCACCTCCTTCCCTTTCCTGACCCGAAGGTTTCTTCATCGCCATAATATCAAAGCAGAGATTATCACTCTCAGCGGCTCCATCGAGATCATGATCGCCCTTCAAGTAGCAGACTATGTCATAGACCTGGTGCAGTCAGGAAACACTTTGCAATCCAACAACTTAAAAGCTCTGGAAGTAATCGGAGAGTATTATACCGCCCTCTATGCTAAAACTAAATTGAAAACTCATCCTGTGGTAACTCAACTCCAGAAACGATTGGAAGGCATTCTTATTGCTGATTGTTACAGTATCCTGGAATTCAATATTTCAAAGCCTCTATTAACTCAGGCGGAAAAGATAGCCCCCGGTTTTGATGCTCCTACTATCTCTCATCTTGATGACCCTCATAAGGTAGCAGTCAAAGTATTGATTGAAAAAAAACAAGTGAATCGGATTATCGAAGAACTTAGCGATTTAGGAGCAACCGGGATTTTTGAAACCGAAATAAAGAACTGTCGACCCTAGCTTTATCAGTTACTTTCTAAAAACTCTGTCTATTCCTAATCGAAAGGCAGATCTTCATGCTCTTCTGCCGGCTCTAAAGTAGGGTTTGGGGTGTCATGGGGAGGTAGTCCAGTAAGTCCGATACTCGACATAGTAGGGATGGCAGAGATTGCTGAAGTCTCATCTTTCTTGGATTGATCTTTTAACGATAAGGGTACTTCTTCAACCTTCTTCAATTTTTTTTCAATAGTTCGGGTTTTGGTTCGAGCCTGAGAAATCACATTTCCGGCTTCTTCGATCTTCTTCTGAGTCTTATCGAGAAGTCCCCCGAACTGCTCAAATCCTTTTTTCACTGTAACTAACATTTTCCATACTTCGGCAGAATGTTTCTCAATAGAAAGAGTACGGAAGCCCACCTGAAGGGCACTGAGGAAAGCTGCAAAATTATTGGGGCCAGCGATCAAAATCTTTTCCTGGTTGATCAAATGGTCAATCAAGGTGGGATTGCGGACAATTTCGGCATAAAGACCTTCAATAGGAATAAAGATAACTGCAAAGTCGGTAGTATGAGGGGGGTTGATATATTTCTTAACCTGTTTGGCAAAAGTTTTGATAGCAGCCTCCAACTCCTTACGGTCATTCTTGATTCTCTCCCCATCATTGAGATCATAAGCTTCCATAAGTTTCTGATAAACCTCAATGGGAAACTTGGAGTCCACCGGTATCCATACCTCTTCATCATCTTTTCTTCCAGGAAGGCGAATAGCAAATTCCACTTTCTCTGAGGTTTGGGGATTGGTCTGGACATCCTTAGCGTATTGAGTGGGAGTGAGGATCTGCTCTAAAATATTCTCCAACTGATATTCTCCCAAAATTCCACGAGTTTTAACATTAGACAGCACTCGGTTGAGGCCACTGACCCCTTCAGAAAGTTTATTCATTTCTCCCAAACCTTTCTGAACTCGCTCCAGCATTTGATGAACACTGTTAAAAGAATGATGAAGGCGGGTTTCTAAAGTTTTTTGGAGCTTCTCATCCACAGTTTCTCGCATTTTCTCCAACTTCTGATGATTCTGTTCCATCAATTCCCCCATCTTCTTCTCCATCACATCGGTATTACGGTTGAGACGTTCTTCATTACTTCGACTCATCTCCAGGAGTTGTTTAGAGAATTCCGCTAATTGTTCACGTTGCGACCTCTGACTTTCATAAAGATTCTTGACCAGAGAATCTTGAAAATTTTTCTGAGTATTCTGATACTCATTACGTGAGCGAGAGAATTCGTCTCGGAAGAAGGCATTCATTTCTTGAAAATTCTTCTGGAGATCACTTTTCCCTTGGCTTTCCCAGAAACTCCTCATTCGTAATTCCACATCTTGTGATGAGGATCTCCGACTTCGAAACAGGAGTAAAAAAATTAAAACAACCTGAATAACAATAACTAACAGAAGACTATATTCTGCCAAACTATAAAACCTTATATGTGATTAATTTTCTTTACGAACCCAACGATGGAACTTTTCTACCCATTTCATCAAGCCTGGATTAAGATGAGCTTTTCTCCAAATCCCAGCCACATACTTATTAGCTTCACCCATCGAAGGATAAATATGAGTAGTGGAAAGAATCTTGTTTAAACCAAAACGGTGCTTCATCCCCGCTATAAACTCTAAGAGGAGAAGATCAGCATGAGCACCTACTACTGTAGCTCCAAGAATATTATCTTTTCCTTTAGAGGTAATTACCCGAACAAACCCCTCATCGGATCGATCAGTGATGGCTCGATCAAGATCATCAAGCCCATACTCGGACACTTCGTATGCGATGCCCATTTTCTTAGCCTTGGTTTCATTGATGCCCACTGATGCTACTTCAGGATCTGTGAAAGTACACCAAGGCAGTACCGAATAGTTTGCTTTAAATTTTATAAAACTACCAAAAAGGGCATTCACAGTAGCAAACCAAGCCTGATGACCAGCCGCATGAGTAAGTTGATAAGGTCCGGTCACATCTCCACAAACAAAAATATTGGAGTAAGGAGTGCGAAGGAAGTCATCGGACGCGATTGTCTTATTGGGCCTAAGAGGGATTCTAAGTCTTTCAAGACCATAACCCTCAACTCGGGCTCTCCGTCCTAGTGCGATAATAATTTCATCGAATTGTATTTTCTTGGCCTTTCCCTCATGTTCAGCGACAATGAATTTCTTGCCCTGATTCACTATGAATTCCTTAGCAATATGACCCTCTAGAACTTTGACTCCCTCACTACGAAGTTTGTTGGCAATGAATTTAGACACCTGTGGGTCTTCAATCCCCATAATTCGATCCATTTCCAACTGTGTCACAGTGGAACCCAGTCGTTGAAAAGATTGGGCCATCTCACAACCAATGGGACCCCCACCTAATACCAACAAATTCTTGGGAAGCTTTTTTAATTTCCATAAATTATCCGAAGTAAGGTATTTAATTTTTTTAAGGCCAGGAAAAGAGGGAACTAGGGGAGCTGCTCCTGTGGCGATGATAATGTTACGGGTAGTGATAATCTTTTTTTGATATTTCAATTCCACTGACCAGGGAGTTTTGATTATCGCTTCATCACCGATGCAATCTACTCCCAACTCGGTATATCTCTCTACGGAATCATGAGTCGCTACTTTCTTCACCACCCCACGTACTCCGGACATCACTTTGGGAAAATTTACTTTATATTTCACTTGCTCTAACCCTAACTCCCCAGCTTTTTTCTTCATTTCATGAGCACTTTTGGCGGAGCGAATCAAGGCCTTACTGGGAACGCAGCCGGTATTGAGACAATCCCCACCCATGAGAGACTTTTCCACTAAAGCCACTTTGGCTTTGACCGCAGCCGCAATATAGGCGGCACTGAGTCCTCCCGAACCAGCTCCGATCACCACCACATTATAGTCAAAGATTTTAGGCTTATGCCTCCGGTAAGGGTTATAAATTTTAGCATTGCGATACGAAGCTATCAACCTCTTCATCACTAATGGAAAGATGCCCAAAAGGGCGAAAGAAAGAAGAAACCGAAATGAAATAATGTCACTTAAAGATTCCAGAGTGGATAACTCCCTCCCTACATTTACATAGAGGAGAGTGCCGGGAAGCATTCCGATCTGACTCACCCAATAAAAAGAGAAGACATTCATTCGAGTTAGTCCAACCACAGCATTAACCACGAAAAAAGGAAAGAGAGGAACTAAACGGAGAGCAAAGAGATAACTATTACCTTCTTGAATAATCCCCTTATTGATTTTTGTTAAAATATCAGAAAACCTTCTCTCTACAAAATCCCGTAAAAGAAAACGACAAACCAAAAAGGCACAGATCGCTCCCAAGGTACTCGCAAAGGAAACAATAATGGTACCCCAGCCAAGTCCAAAAAGAGAGCCCGCTCCAACAGTAAGTACAGTGACCCCCGGAATAGAAAGAGCTGCCACCAAGATATATATTGCCATAAATATTCCAACAACTGTAACTGGATTAGCCTCATAGAGATCAAGGAAATTCTTTCTTTGTTGCTTGAAATAGTCGAAAGTTAGATATTGATCTAATTCATAATACTTGACGACACCGAATATAATTAGAATAGCTAAAACCAATAAAATTTTTAGAGTGACTTTTTTATTCATAGTTAGTTGTTAAATTTAAATAAACCCAAAAAAGGATATTTCTAAAATATTAGATAAAGCTAATAATAACATAATTTGATTCATGATTACTCTTAAATTCAATCTTGATCAAAAAAATAAAACGGAAAATTTTCATTTAACGTTTAATAATAAATATTGATTATCAGGAGTTAGTTTTTATGAAACCAAGACCCATTATTCTAATCGTTTGTATTGTTTTGTTTATTTTAGGTGTAACTTTTTTTGTATTGAATGACCGATCCGTTCTAAACCATAGTTTTCCTGGACAGTCAAGTATTTTGACAGAGGCTGGGAGTGATGCTTTTGGAACAATTCAGGAAGTAATCAAAAAACTAAACAATAACCTAAATACGGATTGGAACAAAGTAGACCTTGAAGCCCTCAGAAAACATCTTCAAGATATGAATGACATGACATTAAATACTGAGGTTATTTCCCAAACTCCAATCGCCAATGGCTTAGAAGTTACTGTGCAACCAACCACGAAAAGAGCCTCTTTTGCTTTAGAGCGTGTCTTTGCTGCTCATCCGGCCCAATTAAAAATTGATACGGGATGGGATATGAAAATTATTAAAAGTAATAATCAATACACTTTAATCACTACTTCAGGAAATCCTGAAGATATACCTAAGATTAGAGGACTAGGATATATCGGCTTGATGGCCTATGGAGATCACCACCGACCTCATCATTGGGCAATCGCTACCGGAAACAATCCACACAGTCATTAACGATTCATTATTTAATACCACAGCTTTTAAAAATAATATCGATTATGAAAAGATAAGTTTTTTCTCTTATAGCCATCCAAAAAAAAAAAAATCAAAAAGAGAAAAATTACTTCAACCGAAAATTATTGAATAATAGCTATTGAAAATCAGTTTACTGAAAGACCATCAGGAATCCCCTTTACTATCATCGCAACTGCATCATGGGCGTGTAGACTTTCTAGATGTCGTACCTGGACTCGATAATCATTGATTTTAGTATCTTTTTCCAAAACCATTTTTAAAATCCGAGCTGCATCTTCACAGAACATTTGATTTTTAGCATTGAGGCGAGCGAATTCTAGTTCATCCTCTCTTTTTACTGCAGTTTGAACTGGTGTTTTGATAGCCTTTTCTAATTTACGAATCATAGGGACCATAAAACCCACTTTTCCATACCCTTTAGAAAGTTTAGAAAGATTACATAATCCGATGGTGATATCCGCTCTACTTCTTTGAGCATGTGGAATAGCCAAATATCCATCGAATTTTTTCGACCAACGTTGAAAGTCTTCGGAAAGAGCTGTAGAGCATGGACAAGTACTTGAATAAAGAAGTTGAAAGCTAAAATAGAATGTAAAATTTTCTTTAATAGATTTGGTTGCTACTTTATACTTACCTTCCCAAACAATTGGATAATGTCGATATCCCTCATGACCGCTTAAGAGTGAAGGAAAAATTTGTGGAAGAGTGAAAGATAACCGAATAGTAGATTGGGTGCTAATCCCTTGCTGAGATTTCACACATTCTTTTAAAATTTTTTGGAGAAGTCTAGGAGTAAGTTTATAATTCGGTAACTCCTTATACAAAATTTGATAGATCCGAGACATATGGATACCTCGGACCTTAGGGTCAACGAGATCAACAAATACGTCGACTTGAGCCGGAAGTTTTCTCTCTTTATCTTCCACAACTTTAACCATAGTTTCAATACCCGACATCCCCACCCGATTAAGAGAAGAGTAGTTATTTTGGTGTCCGATCTCTGAAATATCTGGAAGAAAAGAACGGTTATTTTTCTCAGGAATTTTCTTAGTTTTCATTCCTCAATCGGACTATCACAAAGTTATAATTGGGTGGGATTGGGGGTATTGGGATAAACCTTTTCAGGATCAAAAACCTTCTCTTTTTCTTCAAAGATCAACTTTTCATTGTCAGTGAGACGATCAAGGTCGATACTCCGATAAAAACAGGAACGGTAACCGACATGGCAACTGGCTCCGCCTACTACCTCCACTCGAAGCCAAACCGCATCTTGGTCATCATCAATACGAATCTCTTTCACTTTCTGAACCAATCCACTGGTCTTACCCTTATGCCAAAGGGCTTGTCGACTACGACTATAATATACCGCCTCTCTGAGTTTAAGGGTTTGGAGAAAAGCTTTCTGGTTCATATAGCCATGCATGAGAAGCTCACCACTTTGATAGTCAGTGGTGATCACTGGAATAAGCCCATTATGATTGAATTTGGGGGCCAGCTCTAAACCTTCCTCCACTTGATAAATAGTTTGACGTGTAGAAAAAACTATATTTTCTTGTTTCATATTTTAAATTTTATTAGAATTGATTTATAGTTTGTCAAAAGAATACGTCGGAAAAATATTCGATGAAAATTCTTTAGCCCAATCTTTTTTGATCGGCTCTAGCCCAATCCCTTCCAAATAACGACATATCTCATTAGGGCTTCGCTCATCGGAAATGCTAAACTGCTCTAGGCTCCCTTCAGTAAAACAGGCATAACCTCCGGGATTGGTCTTACTTCCCGCACTGATAGAAGTGATACCTAGGGGAATAATATGATTGCGAAACTCTTTCCTTTCACGGGTAGATAAGGATAGTTCTAAATCCTCATCCCAAATACGATAAGCGAAAATAAGTTGTGCCAAATCTCTTTCACTGACCGCTTTAAAATCAGCCTGTTTTTTTATCCCCGAAGCTGGACGAAGACGAGGAAATGAAATTGAAAACTTTGTTCGCCAATAAGCCTTCTTTAAGTATTGAAGATGTAGAGCACAAAAAAAACTATCTACTCGCCAGTCCGTCAAGCCCAAAAGAACTCCTAATCCCATTTTGTGGATTTCACTATCTCCCAAACCTTCTTGGGTTGTTACTCGATTAAAAAAATTTGCTTTTTTACCCCGAGGATGATAATAAGCATAGGCCTCGGTATCATAAGTTTCCTGATAAAGAAATACCGCATCCAAACCAGCCTCTCGAAGTTGAGTATACTCCCTTCCTTTTAAGGGTTGAACCTCAATCGCCACATGAGAAAAGTGTTCTTTAAATAAGACTATCATGTCATAAAGATAATCTACCCCAGCATTCATATTATCTTCACCGGTGAGAAGAAGAACATGATCAATACCCAGAGCTTTCACAGCCTTAATTTCTTGTAAGGCTTCTTCACGGTTTAAGGCTAGCCGAGGAGTGGAGTTGTTAGCACTAAAACCACAATAGGTACAAATATTTTTACAGTAATTGGAAAGATAAACCGGCAAAAACAACTGAACTGTATTTCCAAATCGTTTCCGGGTGAGATCACGGCTTAAAATAGCCATTTCTTCTAAATAGGATGCAGCTGTAGGTGACACAAGAGCCATGAAATCGGAAAGTTGCCCCCTTCCCCCCCGATCTAAAGCTTCTTCCACCTGGGCTGGAGTTATCCGAACAATTTCTTCAGCGATTTCTTCCTTATTATAACAGGAAAAAATATTTTGAAAACTCATAAAGACAGAACCTTTTTCTATTCCGGGCAAACTGATTTAAAGAGCAACAACCTGAATTTCAGGATTAAATTCATCCTGAAGAATACTTTCAATAGCCATTAAGGTTCCGGATATTGCACTAGGGCAACCGGTACAAGCTCCTTGATAAGAAACAGTGAGCACCTTATTCTCATAAGAAACTATTTCTAAATCTCCTCCATCACTCTGAAGGCCAGGACGAATAGTATTATCAAGGATATCGTCAATCGTTTTTAATTCTCCCTTTAATTGACGACGGGGTTTCTCAGTTGTAATAGTGAAGCCGGGATCATGGTTGTCTCCATAGGTTTTAATCACCTCCATAACCCTTTCCTCTAAATAATCCCAAGGAGTCGTAGAGTCTTTACTTACGGTTACTGAATTCTCAAAGAAATGAATTTGGCTCACTCCTGGTAATTCAAAAAGAGCTTTAGCCATTGGAACCAAAAAACAAGACTGGGGATCATCAATGGTTATTTTTCCTTCACTTTTTAAAGTTTTCTCAGTGATAAATTTTAAAGCATTCGGATTTGGAGTACCTTGAACCAAGACTCTCATCTGTATTCTTTGATTAAATTCTTTCATAATTTAAACATTTTTCAATTTAATTTTAAGATGAATAGTAGTCAACTAAAATTTACAACAATTTTTGTCCTATTTTAACATGAAATACGCTTCATATTCATTTAATTTTCTAATAATTTAGGTATTCAACAGAATAATTTTCATTAAATGTTTTCTAAACAATTGAATCATTCGTTCTTCACTTACATAGAATTCCCCTGCAGCCATAGTTTCATGTCCCCCACCATTTCCTATTTTTTTTAGAACCGCTTGAAGAAAATGACCAAGATGGATTCGATGATTACTGGAACGACAACAGATCTTCTTTAATCCTTCGTTAATTCCGGTAATGACAACAAATTCCACTCCATCCATAGTAAGCATAAAGTTAGCAATTTCATGAAGAAAATCTAAATTGGTAATTTCACCTAGTGAACAGGTGAGAAGAGTACCTTTTCGTTTATGATTATTAATTACCTTATTTAGAACTTGAAAATATATAACCGGTTTCTTGGTATTTTCAATTTTAGCGATAAGACGAAAATTTGCTTCCTGGATAGCTTGGCGATAAAAATATACTTCGCTTTCACTATATTTTCGAGTGAAGTGATTGGTTTCAATAACTATGGTATAACAAAAGGCAGTAGCGATTTTACTATTCAATTTAAGTCCTAATGCCAAATAGTACTCCATAAGAATAGAAGCTGCACTTCCATATCGAACTCGGATATCATTCAAATAGTCATCACTTTTCCCTGGCCTTTTTATCCAATTAAAATTTGCTTCATTCACCTTTGGATGATGATCAAAAGTGAGATGAGGAAAAATATCTTCAGGAATAACATTATTACTATTTCCTTTCTGGGTATCTACACTGGCAATAAGGTCATATTTTTTTTCTTCACCAGAAACATAGGGATAAACTTTTAAATTCAAATAGGTCACCATAGCTAAATTTTTACTATAGCTGATCTTACCATTATAAACTATTTTGGATTTGACTTTAAAATGTTTGACGATTTCTGACAAGATAAGAGAAGAAGTCAAGGAGTCTGTATCTGGATTGAAATGATTAAAGATGAGAAGATTTTTCGCGGATGAAAGAATTTTTCTCAAACGTTTTATCTTATTTTTATTATTCAACTACAATGCACTCCAATTACAAATTTTACTATCAAGTGAGTTTATACTGTTTTTTATTATTAAAAATGATTATCTGAAATTAAAGCTTAAACATTTAAAAAACCGGTCAACGGGGAAGAAGCCTGGGCTTGAGATCGAGGAGATCGCAGACAGCTTAAATATCCCATCCGTCCTGCCTGAACCGCATATTGAAAAGCTTGAGCTGCCATGACCGGATCTTTCGAAGTGGCAATAGCAGTATTGATCAGAACCCCATCTGCACCTATTTCCATAACTTCCGCAGCATGAGAAGGTTTCCCCAATCCCGCATCTACAATGACAGGAACCTTAGCCTGTTCGATAATCACCTCAATCAAGAAGCGGGTCTTAACCCCTTGATTACTCCCGATCGGAGAGCCCAAGGGCATAACGCAGACACACCCCACTTCCTCCAAAAGTTTAGCTAATACTGGATCAGCATGAATATAAGGCATAACTTTAAATCCATTATTCACTAATGTCCTGGCGGCTTCTAAAGTAGCTACAGGATCGGGTAAAAGATATTTGGGATCTGGGGTGACTTCCAATTTTACCCATTCATTCCCAGTTGCCCGACGAGCAATCTCAGCTAGACGAACCGCTTCGGATGCAGAACGAGCTCCTGAGGTATTAGGAAGAAACAATACTGACAAATTCCTAATAGATTCCAGAAATCGGTCTTGAGGATCTTCCAAGTCAATTCTCCTTAATGCCATAGTAACCACTTCAGTTCTACTCGCAATCAGAGAGGATCGCATCAATTCCAAAGAAGCAAATTTACCAGTTCCAATTAAGAGACGAGAAGAAAATATCCTGCCTCCGATAGTTAATGGATCTTTTAGTGATTCTTTTAAAGAATTATCAGAATCAACAGTAAACTCTGACAAATGATCAGAAAAATCTGTCATGTCTTCAATTTAAAAACTCTCAGTTCTATAACTAAAAATGTTGGAAACCTTTTTGAAGCTCATAAGTAACACTCCCATCTCTTGAAACTACTTGAAGCCCTCCCTTAGCTGGAGTAATCTCTCCAATAACAACTCCCGGGGTTTTATTATCATCCTTAGGATTGATTGTGTAAATAAGTTCATAATCCTCCCCTCCATATAAAGCCATATCGATTGCATTGATCTTCATCGCTCGGGAGGAAAGAATAACATAATTTTCAATAGGAAGTTTTTTTTCAAAAACCATTGCCCCCACTGAGCTTTGAGAACAGATATGATGAAGCTCAGAGCCGATTCCATCAGAGATATCCTGCATGGCATGAGCATAAGGGGTAATTTGATCTACC
The DNA here is from genome assembly GCA_965224715.1 of Spirochaetota bacterium. Lineage (GTDB taxonomy): Bacteria > Spirochaetota > UBA12135 > COTS27 > CAXSBA01. Next base: position 2,074,684 of record OZ245054.1, read on the forward strand.
AAGTCTATACGAGCTATAGGATCCGTATGACACCTTTTGGTCTCAGAATGCCCAAAATACTTTCGTTTAAAAAGTTGATAACCAACAGAAGCACCTCCAACCGGACCTGTTACTTTGATTAGATCTCCCACTTTCGCTCCCTTTCGTGACTTTAAATATTTCTTAGGAACCTGTCCAATTACAGTGATAGAAATATTGATTTGAGAAGATTTAATAATATCCCCCCCAATCAAGTGTACTCCATGAAAGTCACAACTCTTATAGATGCCCCGGTAAAGGGATCTTACAAAAGCTACATGTAATTGTGGTTTAAGAGAAATACACATCGTAGCATACTGTGGTTTACCTCCCATAGCCGCAATATCGGACAAACTGGCTTCCATAACCTTACTTCCAATTTGAATAGGAGTAAAATATTGAGTAGAAAAATGATCCCCATTAGAATACATATCAGAACTGATAACGGTATACATATTCGGATCAGGGTTATTATCAAGAACCGCACTGTCATCACCGGGTCCCATAATGATAGGTTTTTTTCCTGCTATGGGACGAATAATTTTATCAATAATACTTAGCTCACCGCCAAATTTTTTAATGCTGATTTTATTCATAATTAATTTTGAAATAAAAGAGAAAGTATTTCAAAAACTAAAACTAATATAATTATATTATGTAATCCGATCGTCTTATTTAAATTTTGCTAATCTTAATGTTACTTTTCCTTAACTACTTTTAAAACTCCTTATTCCATTAATAATGGTTCTACCAAAAACAAGAAATCCTTAACCATATTCTATTATATAATATTCTAGGTGTAAAGCATAATATTTTATCGCCTCTAAATTCTGTGTCTCCATTTTTAATTAAATTTATTCTTAAGAGATTTCATAGATGGATCTCACTCTCATTTTTTTTCTACTTCATTTTTACCGGGTTAATCCTCATAACTTATGGATGGACGCAAAGCACGTTAAAAAAATTTGATGGAAAAATTATTAAAGAAGTAGATGTAGAAGGGAACAAACAGTTTCCCGATAAACAGATACTAGGGTTTTTTAATCTTATCCCAGATACTCCGTTAAACTTTTCTGATTTTCGAAGAAATTTTAAAGCTATTTATCGTTCCGGTTTTTTAAGAGATATCAAGGTGGACATTGTTGAAGAAGCCGGAGAGCTCATTATCACTTTCATTGTTCAAGAAAATTTCAAAGTTGGAAAATTATTTTTTGTTGGGAACGATACTTTTTCTTCCCTACAACTCCTTAATGAACTTAAGAGTATCCGTTTCAATTACTTTGATACAGCCCTAGCCAATGACGGTCGTTTTACTATTATACGTAAATATTTAGAAAAAGGCTATCTTGATGTTAAGGTTGATTATATAAGTGAGCCTTCCCCTAAAAAAGAAGACACTGTCGATATCACCTATTTAATTCAAGAAGGTTCCCGTTACTTGGTCAAGGAGATCAACTTTAATGGCAACACCAATGTAGCTTCAAAAAAACTCCTCCAAAGTATGAACTTGAAACTCGATACCTTCTTCAAAGCCGGCCTCTATGATCCTATCAATTTAGAGATCGATAAAGAAAGATTAGAATATCAACTCAGAGATAATGGCTATTACAAGGGGAGAATAACTAATATCGAGGTAAGTTATGAGTGGAAGCCAAATAGTAGTAAAAAGGATAAATCTGTTATTATCGATATAGGTCTAGAGGAAGGACCACTTCACTATTTCGGTAAAGTCACTCTCAAAGGAAATACTCTCTTCTCAAAAAATGAAATCTTTTTCGACTTTAGGCGAAAGGAGGGAAAAGTTTTTCGTCAATCTATTCATGATAAAGATATCCGTTCTATCTATAGTAAATATCAACCCAATGGGTACATCTTCATCCGAATCACCCCAATTGAAATCATCAACAGTGATTTTACTATTGACTTTGTTTTTGATATCTATGAGGGAGATAAGGCTCATATCGAAAATATATTTATTGAAGGATTAGTACGAACCAAGGACTCCATTGTTACTCGAGAACTAAGTATTGAAGAAGGAGAAATCTTCGATGTGGATAAAATTCGAAGTAGTATTTTCAACTTAAACCGATTGGATTTTTTCTCGGAAGTCAAACCCGATTACCGTATTGGTTCCACAGAAGGACTTATGAACCTTTATTTTTTGATAACAGAAAAAAGTACAGCCAAAATTTCAGGAGGATTTGCTTATAGTTTTTCGACTGGATTAAGTTTAAACGCCCAGTATCAAGATCGAAATTTTTTAGGAATTGGTCACGACTTCACTGTCAAAACCGGGATTGGATTAGTGCTTAAAAATTTCTCAATCAGCTATACAGAGCCTTGGTTTCTACACCTTCCAATTGCACTGGGAGGCTCCTTCCAACTCTCGAAACAATATGTTAAATATTATACCGACGACAACGATAAGCTCAACCCAGCTGGGAAGACCACCATTTCCTCTCCTGATCAAGGAGACCGGGGATATGTCAACGACGATAGCGATTCCATTCATTACACCAAAGATCGAATCGAAATCTCGATTTTTTCTTCTCAAAGACTTGGGCAAGGGTTTAAGGTTTCAGAGTCAGCCTCACTAATTTGGGCTTGGGAATATCTTCAAAAGTTCAAAATTTGGCCAGAAAAATATAACCAATATGAACTCTATGAATACAACCAAAAGCTTTTTAACGAACCACCCCCTATCAATGATAAAATATTCGCTTTCAAGTTGGGATTAGGCGTAAGTTTTGATAACCGTGACAGTATTCTTCATCCTTCCTCAGGAATTTACTCTTCTCTCAGTGCCGACCTTTACTTCAATGATTATTCCCTTATCATATGGGGGTTCAACACTGGTCTTTATAAATCGATCGCTTGGAGACTCAATGCATTCCCTAATCTATTATGGAAGTTGACCTTTGCTTATAAATTTAAATTTCGTACTTTGGGCCGTTCTTTAATCAATAATTTTAAGGCTTCCGACAGTCTTAACTTTTCCTTGAACCGTACAGAACTACGTGGATGGGAATATTCTCACATCTTAAGTTATCGAAAAAGCTTAGGTGGAAAGTCATATCTTATCAATGAGCGACCTTATGGTCAAAGCTTCTTTGTTCAAAATATTGAAATCATGCAGAATTTTGGTTTTGATCTTCTTCAAATGGTTTACTTTTTTGATATCGGAAATCTCTCAGCCAATCAACTCTCATTTGCTGATGCAGAATCTTGGAACTTTTTATTCAATTGGCAAGAATTTATGTTCAGTAGTGGATTCGGATTTCGTCTCAATTTTCCCCAACTACCTATCCGACTTTATTTTACCTGGAGATTTATCTATGATCCTAGAGTTAAAGCCGTAGTTGGATATGAAAATCCTACTTATTCTTCTAATGAAAAAGCCTATAAGCCAACTGTGGTTTTTGATATCCAAGGTTTTTTCTAATTCAGTTTTTTCATACTTAAATTCTTTAGCTAATTATACAATTATATATTCGTTTATTATTGGAGGATAAATATGCGTAAATTTATTTATTTGAGCTTGTGGGTTATTTTCTTTTTTTCTCTTCAATGGAATTCGGAATTTCCAAGAAGTTCCTCTACTGTTTTAGGAAGCCTCTACGCCCAAGAAACCAAGATGCTTATCACCCAAACCGCCTGTGTAGATATTCCCAAAATCATCAATATTGTAAGTCAAAATCATTCCATGCAAGATTTTCTTCTCAATTCCGAAGGAAGCCATCGAGAAAAGTCCATAGCCATAGAAAAACGAATTCAAGAATTAAAAGATTATCTTTTAGAGAACCAAAATAACTTGACTTCACAAGAAATCAACGCTATCAATGAAGAAATTGAGTATCAAAATGTGGAACTTGAACAAATCCGTCTGACAGAAGATCAGAGTATTAATACTGAAGAAATTATTCTTAAAGGTATCTATCGCCTAATAAAAGAAATCGCCGAACAAGAGGGTCTTTCTATCATCATTGAAAAAACTTCTGCAGTAATATATAATAAACCAGAAGTGGATATCACCGATAAGGTAATAAAAATTATGTCCAAACAATTAAATCAAAACGAAGAAGAGGAGACAGAATAGTGACAATTACCGCATCCAAACTAGCCCATGAACTTAACACTGAAACTATAGGCCCTGACTTAGACATCTCTGGAGTTACCTCATATCACTATCCAGAAAAAAACAAAATCATCCCATTCCTACACATAAAAAACATAGAAATTATTAAATCTGCCCTTACAGTTGGAAATTGTTTCCTAACCAATAAAACAATCTACACTCAAATTAAATCAGATTATCCCAACAATCATACTTGGATTGTTACTCCAACTAAAGAGATCAAAAGTACTTTCATTGCTCTCCTTAATCGTTTTGATATTTATCATACTCCGAAACCAGTAGTTACTGTGGAAACTACTTCGGGACAAATTAGTGAAAAGTCCAAACATGCAATCGCAGATATCGGCTCTCATATCGCTGAAGATGTTTTTGTCGGCCCCCAAGTGGTGATAGGGGAAAACACCCGGATTGAATCTGGCACAATAATGCTAGGACAAAACTATATCGGTTATGGTGTTACCCTGGGACGAAACACCTTAATCCATCCTCAAGTAACTATCCATAATGGAACCGTAATCGGAGATCACTGTATTATCCATTCGGGAACGGTGTTGGGATCAGACGGTTTTGGCTATGAATCCAGTCATCTCGGTCTCCAAAAAATTCCTCAGATCGGCAACGTGGCGATAGGCAAATCAGTAGAAATAGGCTCCAACTGTTCTATTGATCGTGCCACTTTAAATTCTACACGAATTGGTGACCGGGTTAAGATCGACAATTTGGTTCAAATTGGACATAATGTAATTATCGGCGATGATACCATTATTGTTTCTCAGTGTGGGATTGCCGGAAGCAGTCGTATAGGGAAAGGAGTCATTCTCGGAGGGCAAGTGGGAATTGCTGACTATGTGGTGATTGGCGATGGAGTGAAGGTGGTCTCCAAAAGTGGTATCTATGCCGGCAAAAAAATACCTAATGGGGCCATACTTCGAGGAATTCCAGCCATTGACCATATCCAACAAACCCGTATCGATGTGTCTATGCGTAAACTAATTAAAAAAAAATAGTTAAAACTCTTTATGTGAAATTCTCTAGATAAACCTCTAAGGATTTTATATCGTAGGGAGTTTATCGAAATTTATTTTGCCTTTCGTTGAAAAGACTTGAGAATTTCTACCACTACACCGGGATCCGCTAGGGTGGTGATATCTCCAAATTCTTTCTCCTCTCCAGAAGCGATTTTCCTTAGAATTCGACGCATAATTTTTCCCGATCTTGTCTTGGGAAGACCGGAAACCGGAACAATAATATCAGGCTGAGCAACCGCACCAATAGTAGCTCGAACATGCTTCTTAATCTCGGCAATAATAACATCCTCATCAATTTCGGATGTAGGATTTTTGAAAATGACATAAGCACAGATCGACTCCCCCTTTACGTCATGAGGGCGACCCACGATAGCACATTCCGCCACTATACCTGAAGCTACTATATTCTCTTCCAATTCTGCTGTTCCAAAACGATGTCCGGACACATTAAGCACATCATCAACTCTTCCGGTAATCCAATAATAACCCTCTTCATCTCGACGGCAGCCATCTCCGGAAAAATACAGTCCTGGAAAATCAGAAAAATAGGTTTTCTTAAATCGCTCATGATCCCCATAAATAGTACGCATCTGTCCTGGCCATGAATGCTTGATACATAACCGTCCTTCACAGGAACCTGATAATTCCTTACCCTCCCGGTCCACTACACAGGGCTGAATTCCGAAAAAAGGAAGGGTTGCAGACCCAGGTTTAGTTTCTACAGCACTGGGAACAGGAGTAATGAGATGTCCTCCAGTTTCAGTTTGCCACCAGGTATCTACTATCGCGGCTTTTTTCTTTCCCACCACATTGTAATACCAAAGCCAGGCATCCCGGTTAATAGGTTCGCCTACTGTTCCCAAGATTCGAAGAGTACTGGTATCATAACGATTAACAAAGTCATCACCTTCCTTAGCTAAAGCCCGAATTGCAGTAGGTGCAGTATAGAGAATATTAATTTTATACTTTTCGACCATCTGCCAATAACGCCCAGCATCAGGATAAGTAGGAATTGACTCAAACATAACAGTGGTAGCACCATTGGCTAAGGGACCATAAACAATATAAGAATGACCTGTAATCCAACCTACATCAGCAGCACAGAAATACACATCATCGTCTCGAAGGTTAAAGACATACTCATGAGTAAGAGAAGTATAGACCAAGTATCCTCCCTGGGTATGAAGGACACCTTTAGGTTTGCCAGTGGAACCTGAGGTATAAAGAATAAAAAGAGGATCTTCGCTATCCATTATTTCAGGTTCACTGTTGTCATTTACTTGAGATGCTTCATCATGATAATAGAGATCTCGACCCGGTTTCATATTCACTGTTTCTCCAGTCCGTTTCACTACGAGAACATGTTTCACACATTCAGTGCCTTCACCAGAAAGACCTTGATCGACAGTATCTTTGAGTTTTACAATTTTACTACCCCGATATCCCCCATCCGCCGTAATCACCATCTTACATTGGGCATCATTGACCCGGGAACGGATTGCTTCCTGAGAAAAACCACCAAAGATAATGGAGTGAACAGCTCCGATTCGAGCACAAGCCAACATTGCAAATGCTAACTCTGGAATCATCCCCATATAGATAGCTACTCGATCACCTTTTTTAATTCCATTTTTTTTGAGAACGTTAGCAAATCGACATACCTCACGATGAAGTTCCTTATAGGTAAAGGTTTTTCCTGCTTTTCCTGAATCATCTTCCCAAATGATAGCCACCTTATCACTTCTTTTCTCAAGGTGTCGGTCAATACAGTTATAGGCTACATTGAGTTTACCGTTTAAAAACCATTTGATATGGGCTTTATGGTAATCATTCTCAAATGTTTTATCCCATTTTTGAAACCAATCTAAACGATTTGCTTGTTCATTCCAAAATATTTCCGGATTCTCTATCGATTGACGATACATCTCTTGATATTGTTCTATATTAACTTTACTGTTAGCAACAGCCTCGGGCACTGGATATTTTTCTGTACTCATGACAACCTCCTATATAATAATTACTATACTATGAAATCATTTTTCTGATACTTAAATTATCTTTTTCTAATTGTATACTGAGGATATATATTAAAAAGTCAGTAAAATTTTGCATTAACATCCTGTTTTTTCTTTCTTAATATAATATAATGCTATAATGAATTTTACTGACAAAAATCCCCAAAAGATCATTGCTCGGATTATATCCATCGGCAATGAACTCATCTGCAATGGTATAGTAAACAGTAATGCCTCTGAACTCTCCTCTCACTTGGAGAAATTAGGCATTAAAGTAAGAAAAACAATCTCAATCGGGGATCAAGAAAAAGATATCATAGAAGAAATCTATTCTCATATTCGGACAGAAGAAAGTATTCTCATTCTTACCGGGGGTCTTGGTCCCACCCGGGACGACCTCACTATATCTGCAGTCGCTAAAGCTCTTAAGATCAAAAAAGTTACTAATCCCTCCCATCTAGTCTATTTAAAAAAAATTCGTCAAGATCGGCAACTACCTGAACAATTTTTAAAACAGGCCATTGTTCCTCAAGGGTTTACTGTAAATAAGAATCCCTATGGCTCCGCTCCCTTTCTCTACCGATTGGATAAGCCAGATATATCAGAAAAGCTTAAAATGGAAATGCCTCATCTTTTCGTCCTCCTCCCAGGAGTACCCTATGAATGTTTATCTCTCTTTACTCATAAAGTAATTCCGTTAATACAAAAAAATTTTCCTAAATTAAATCATCGTAAACATCTTCAGGAGCTGAAAATTATTTCAGTACCAGAGTCATTAGTAGAAGAGGGTTTGGAAAAAATTCATCAAAAGTTAAACGAAAACCAAAGTGATCAAAAAGATATCGAAATCGCCTTCCTCCCTTCTTTGGGAGAACTCTTGGTTCGTCTTAGAGGAGATAATTCAGATTATTTAAAAAAACTATCACGAGAACTCCGAACTTCATTCCCCGACCATCAAAGCTATGCTGCTCCCTTGGATGTTCCCATTCTCTCAGTTGTAGAGCGTCTTCACCGCTTTCTCATGGTCAAGAAATGGCGAGTAGGATTTGCTGAGTCTTGTACTGGTGGCCTTCTTATCTCTCAGATGGTTTCCCTTCCGGGTTCGTCATCTTACCTTGATTCCGGTGTGATTACCTATTCCAATGAATCTAAAATCGCATTATGTGGAGTTACTGCCCAAACTCTTAAAAAATACGGAGCAGTATCTTCGGAAACTGCCTCGGAAATGGCGATAGGCTTAGCTCGGAAAAGGAAACTCCATCTCACAATATCGATTACTGGAATTGCAGGACCTGGAGGTTCCAAAAGGAGTAGCAAAAAACAAGTCGGGTTAGTCTATATTGGACTCTATTATAAACCTCCAGGGAAAAAAATAACGCTGGCTACACGGAAATTTATCTTTTCCCCACCACCAAATAAATTAAATAAAGCTTTTAAAAAAAAGCCTAAATTAGATGCCCAATTTCATATTCAAAATCGGAACCGAATTCAAGAACGAGCAGTAAAAAATGCTCTTTTTATGATGATGGAAGTCTGCTTCCCTAAATCATAATCTCTATTTTTATCATTTCTCATAATCCGTTTTAATTGTTTAATCATTGGCAATAACAAAATGACTATTCCCTCTTGAATTTTTATTTAAATAATGTTAAATTATATATATTAGTTTAAAAACAAACAATAAAACAATTAAAAATTAAGTATAGAAAGTTAAATTTAAGCGAGGTAAATGATGAGAAATTTCAGATCAAGTAATCCATTCATGCAGCAAAATGTTTTTTCCCGAATGCGAAGTACGTATGCCGGGGAAGTGATGACCGCTAATGGGACGGTCAATAAAGCAGCTTTTTTGATATTAATAGTATTTGGTTCTGCCATATTTGGGTGGGGAATGGCAACCAGTGGTGGGATGGCAATTACTACGATTGCCGCTTTAATCGGTTTTGGACTAGCTATTTTTACTATGTTTAAGCCTACTATTGCTAATATCACTGCTCCCATTTATTCCATAGCTCAAGGTCTTTTCTTGGGAGGAATCAGTTATATATTTGAAAGCATGTATCCTGGAATCGCCTCTCAGGCAGTAATCGGAACTGTCAGTGTTTTCTTCTTGATGATGTTTTTTTATCGTACAGGAATTATCAAAGTTACTGAAAGGATGCGTTCCATTGTAATTGCTTTAACCTTTGGAGTTGCCCTTGCTTATCTCATTTCCTTCGTCATCTCTCTTTTCACTGGATATTCTTTAATTTATAATGCCGGGACTTTTGGAATTTTGTTTTCAGTATTTGTTATTGGTTTGGCTGCTTTCAACTTACTATTAGATTTTGACACCATCGAAAATGCTGAGAGATCCAGAATAGATAAAAAAATGGAATGGTTTTTTGCTTTTAGTATGCTAGTAACTCTGATTTGGCTTTATATTGAAATTCTTCGTCTCCTTTCCATCCTTCGTTCCAGTAATAATTAAACTGATTAATTCAGATAATACCAATTATGGTATTATCTGAACAACTTTCAAATCCACACAGAAATAATACAATCTATATCAATGGAAGATAAAATACAATAAGTAAAAAGGAATGACATTGACATCTTTTTATTTATTTCATTAATTTACTTTTTGAAAAAATCGATAATTAATCGATGGCTATTTCACCCCCATCTTCTGATGAAGAAAAAGCAGATAAAAAAATATCTCCGACTTCCAAACGTTTCATTACTCGAAAAATCGAAGAAATGTTTCAAAGTGAACCAAAAGAAGAGTCTTCTTTCCCCAATAAACCTGTTAACTCAGATAATCTCTTAGAAGAAGTAAATGATCGTGACAATTCTCCTTTTTTTTTAAGATATCCCTTTTTGATATTATTTGGTTTGGTGGTGGCAGTGGGTTGGCTCATCTTCTTTCTTCAACATTACCAAAAACAACCTCCTACTATTCCCATTCAAATAGAGAAATTTGCGGAATGGCAACATAATGCTCCTATCATCGCAACTCCGATTATTTCTGACATCGATGGGGATGGGAAACCTGACATTGGTTATGGAGACCGCCTGGGCTATCTTTGGGCAGTGAATCCACGTACTAAAGAGACAATTTATCAAACTTTTTTGGGAGGATCAATCATCGCTTCCCTAGCTACTTTGGAGGTGGATGGTAAGATGCCTCAAGAAATATTCGCAATCACTGAGGAAGGAAACTTTTTTACCATTAATCGTCAGGGGGGATATCTTTACCCATCTCGTGAAGAATACTTCTCTGAACACATCTATACTAAACCAGTCATTCTTCACGGATCCAAGGTTTTTTATTTGGCGGGAATGGGAGGACGGGTTTGGGGAGTGGGGAGCGATTACGGTGAAGTATTATGGATGAATGATAACTCTATTATGGCTCAAGATGAAGAAGGGATTTTCTCATCACCGGTATTACTTTCCCTTCTTCCCAATAAATCTCCTCTACACTTGGTTGAGAAAACCGATCTTCCCACTCTGGCAGAGACTCTAGCGTTGGTAGTGGCGGGCGAAAAGGGAACTGTGGCAACTTTCAATTTAGCCAGTGGAGGACTTCGTTGGCAAAAAAAATTAAAAGATAGTTTTAAGTCCACACCTCTGGTCATCAACGATCACAGATATCTCCTTTTAGCCGGGGTAATGGGAGGGATCTGGCTTCTCAGTCATGAAGGCAACCTTATCGATCACATCAAACTCAATGAAACTTTCATCAGTTCTCCGGCTACAGGGAAATTCTTAGGGAAAAAAGATAATCAAGTATTTCTTATAGCTGAGTCCGGTAACGGTTTTCTAATTTTCTGGAATGAGGATTCACTTCAAATAGAACAAATTATTTCCATTAAGGAGAAATTCATCGCTTCACCAATTATCATTGATTGGAACGGTGATGGACGTGATGATATTTTATCGATAAGCCGTGAAGGAGGACTTTATTTATGGACGATCAATCCAAAAATTTTACCTGGTAATAAGAAGAGGGCTCATGCATTAATACCTCCATACAGAATGGGGCATAAAGTTACTGCAACTCCAGTGATCGGTGACCTTAACCAGGATGGACAAATAGAAGTAGTTATTGCCGGCGAAAACGGCAAATTGTCAGTCGTCACTTTCCGAACGACACCCCCAATTTTTTCTCCTGGAGAAATCCTATCTTCTCAATTTTTGAAAAACTCTATACATGATCGATGATATAAGTATATCTTAATGAAAAATAAAATATTAAAAGAGACTGTTCTCATAACTGGAGGGCTGGGTTTTATTGGAAGTGTCTATACCTGGCATCTAAACCGTAATGGAGAAAAAAATATTGTTCTCTGTGATCATTTTCGCAATAGAGAAAAATGGAAAAATATTCAGAAACTTCTCTTTACAGACATTATTGCCCCTCACCAAGCTGCTGATTATATTCGGGGACAAATTCCAGGACAAAGATCTCAACCAAGTATGGTGATCCATTTAGGAGCCTGTTCTTCCACCACAGAGGAAGATATGGATTTCCTTTTCCGTAACAACTACGAATTCAGCAAAGAACTATGGCAGGCTTCAGTAGAAAAAAAAATTCCTTTCTATTATGCTTCTTCGGCAGCTACTTATGGAAACGGCAGCGAACCAGAACATTTCAGCTGTCGCCATCCTTTGAATTCCTTACATCCTCTTAATAAATATGGTTATTCCAAGCAACTTTTCGACCTTTGGGTGACCAAACAAATTATTGAAGAGAATACCCCGCCTAACTACGGGGGGATTAAATTTTTTAATGTATTCGGTCCTCATGAGTATCACAAGGACTCCATGGCTTCGGTGGTTTATCATGCTTATCACCAAGTGAAGTCTGCTGGTCGAATAAAGCTCTTCAAGTCCTATCATCCTGATTATTCCGATGGTGGTCAGATAAGAGATTTTGTTTATATTAAAGATGTTTGTTTAGGTATGGACCGAATTATATTTTCTGAGAAAAATAAAAAAAATAAAGTGAATAAAAAAACCTTCCTTCATAACTTAGGGAGTGGTAACCCTCATACCTTTATCGATTTAGTAACTCCAATTTTTACTGCCTTAGACATCAAACCTGACATTGAATTTATTGAAATGCCAGAATCTCTTCGTCCCAATTATCAATATTTTACTCAGGCCGAGATGGAGGAATCAGTAGATAATCTTGAAGATGCGGTAATAGATTATGTCCATCATCTAGAAAAGGATCCCTATCTTTCTCCGGATCAGAAGGATACCTATTTTGATTGATCTCCATCCTGATGATAAGAATTTAGGTAAGAAAGACACCCTTTTTCAAAATAACATCTATCCCAAAAATGGATTTGTCTTCGATGACCAGGTAACCGAGGTCTTCGATGATATGCTTTATCGATCCATTCCCCATTATCATGAAGTGATAAAGATTACCTGTGACTTACTTTTAAAGAAAGGACCGGGAGGACTTCTCTACGACCTCGGCTCTTCCACCGGAAACTTCCTCCTTGGTTTGGCTAAACAAGATTTTCATGGTAAATATCATGAATACCGGGGAATCGATAACTCTTCGGCTATGGTAAAAAAGGCAGAAAATAAATGTTTAAAGTTGAAAAAATCTCTTTCTTCTAGAATAAAAATAATATTCCTTTGTGATGACCTTGTCTCTCATGACTATTTGAAATGTGGTGGAATTACTCTCCACTATACCCTCCAGTTCATCTCCCCTGATCAACGTAAGGAACTCATCCATAGGCTTTATACAGCTCTCTCTCCTGGAGGGTTTTTAGTGTTAAGCGAAAAGGTAGAAGAAAGTGGCCCTTTACTTAAAGAATTTTTCATCGATCGTTACCATCTCTTTAAGAAAACTAATAATTATACTGTTGATGAAATCGCACGTAAAAAGGAGGCTTTGGAAAAGATTCTTATCCCCTTTACCGTCAATCATTATGAGAATATTCTCAAACAAATTGGCTTCCGAGAAGTAGTCATTGCTTTTAAATGGTATAACTTTATCACCTGGTTTGCAATGAAGTAACCACCTATTTTTTTATTTGAGTTTTAACTTCTGTTCAGAGGTGGGAAAAACCAAGCTACTTTCTATCAAATAAGGATAATGTGATTTGAAGATATTTAGCATTTGATTAATCTCTTCGTTTTGAGACGGATACTCTTTTCCATCGGAACCAACCCAGATCACTTCTGATTTGGAGATAGTCGAAACATCAGTAGTGAATCCTAAAAATCTCCCCCATGTGTATTGAGTATCAGTAGTGAGTTTATAAAATCCCCCTTGTACAAATCGAATGAGGTCATCCTGCCAGAAGGCAACATGAGAGTAGCTATCGGGATGGAGTTGATAGATGGGATTTAATAAATTCCTCCCTTGGTAAGGAGTCAATTGGGGGGTGTTTAATCCAAGATAGGAGATCAAGGTGGGAATGATATCGAGATGAGAAGAAAATACCTCACTTTTTCCCGGCTTCAAAGTCTTTTTTCCTGGCTCATAAAAGATAAGGGGAATATTAAATCCATTTTTCATAGTGTGAAAAGTATTGCTCCCCTTAATGTCAGGGAAGAAAGCTTGATCAGAAGTAATAATAACTAAAGAATTTTCAAAATTCGGATGTCCCTCCAAAATAGTAAAAAATTCTTTTAAGATTTGATCATAGTAATAAATTAAATGATAAGAATGACGAAGAGAATCATCAGGAATTTTCTCTTCATATTGTGAGAGAAAATCTCGTTTAAAACCTTCATGATCAAAGTCAGGTGGTGTATTCCAAGGGCCATGTTTAGTCAATGAAAGGATAAATGAAAAAAATGGAGGTTTAAAATTCATAATATCTCTAGCGGCCAACATCAGGGTTTCCCTATCACTCTTCCCCCAATTGGAGTTTTTAGCCTTATTTGAGTAACTACTATAAAATACCCTATGATTAAAACCTACCATGTCGGTAAAGTGGTACATTTGATCAAAATGCCTATCATATCCTCCATAATACCAAGCTAAATTTTGATAACCATTCCTCTCTAAAAGATGAGGGAGGGAATAAGGAAATTTTACTTTTATTTTTTTATTCCAACTTAAATATTGGTAACTAGCATTACCTACTATAACATCAGAAAAACCATAAAAGGTATGAAGACCACTAGCATAAGTATTAGGAAAATAAAGAGTTTCTGGTATGAGTTTTTCAAGAAAAGGAGTATTGCCAACATATTTAAGATTTTTCGAAAGAGAATAAATTTCAGCTAAAGGAAAAGATTCCATCATAAGGATAATCACATTTTTCATATTCCCATCAGAGTTTGAAAAATATGGTGGCAAGTCTCTTTGATGAAGGAGAGGGAATTCTGGGTTAAAGAATTCTCTCTTCTCCTTATCTAAAAAAATATTCCTAACATCAATAAGATTATCTGGTTTGGGATATTCTATATCAAATAGTAGATAATTACCCATAGCCTCATAGATAGAAATAAGGGGATTCCGTTCATACCCGAAATTCGATTTGTAATCTGGAAGATGAATTTGTTCCTTCATTTTAGGATAATAAAAATATGAGAGAAGTCCAATTACAAAAATAAGAAGCCACACCCTTAATTTAATAAACCATTCGGGTTTCTGAAAGACAAATTTTCGGTGCTGTGGAAGAGGTAGGGAAAAAAAAGTCGGGAAAAAAAGAATAACAGGAAAGAGAACGAAGCAAACAAAGCGAATATTCCAGACTGACCCTATAGCCAATTGCCAGAGAGAGGAAGGGCTTTCCATGTAAATAATATCTTTCCCAAATAAAGGGGTTTTAAAAACGATATAATATTCGAAATAAGAAAAATTAAGATAAATTTGAAGAATTACAAAAATCAACCCAAGAAGTCGTAAGATGAAATGATGATAGACGAATAACACTTGGATACTCAAAGTACATGATAATCCCATGGATATTGATGAAAGTGTAACTAAAGGAAGAACTTCGGCAAAAGTGACGTTACTAAATACCTCTTCACGACTCATCCAATAGTGAGTGATCAGAAAAAGTGAAAAAAAGATCAGAAATTGATAGAGAATTTTTAGATAATACATTATTTATTTATTAATTAAATATCAATGAGAAAATAAGACCACAGAAAAATCCCCCATTGAATGAAAGACGCCATCAGAATAAGAAAAACAGCAGTACTTCCTAAGTCTTTGTTTGTACGAGCAAAAGTACTCTCTTCTGGAGAGAGGTGGTCGGTAATAATTTCAATAATAGTGTTCAATATTTCAATAATTAAGAGAAGGAGAAGGGTTGAAGTCAGGAGGAGTTTCTCAAACAAGGTAAAAGGCATAAAGTATAGAGTAATAGATGAAATGATGGCATATATTAATTCTAATTGGAAGGATAATTCAAATTTAGTAATGAAAACAAATCCCCGAAGAGAAAAGATAAGAGAATTCCATAATTTGATAATGATGGAGATCGGACCCACTAGTTTAGTAATTATATTATGATTGAACCTTAGTTACTTGCATAAATTAAAAAATGAAAAGAAACAATTGAAAGAAGAAACCGCTAATTAAAATAAATAATCATTTTTTTCTACTGCTTTTTGTTGGGATGGTTTCCAGAACAGGATTGTGAGAAACCGACTTAAGATATGATAGGTAGGTCGGCCTGAAACCATCAGACGAATAAAAAACCATTTAAGAAAAGAGAAACGGATGAAAAGATGCCCTATTCTTGGTCTTTGATTGAATTTTTTCGATAAATGATGGCAGAAACGAAGGTCAGTGAAGATCTCTCGACAATGATGATTATAAATATCCCGAAAACTTCCTCCCTGGGTGATAACTTGTTTAAGGGAAAGTCCGGCTAAATGAGCTGATTTAAGGGCATGATGAAGTCCCTCTCCCCATAAGGGTTCCGGATATCCGGCAGCATCCCCTACTAAAATTAAATTTGGATGAGGTGTCTTCACTTTGTAATCGAAATTAAGAGGATACCCCCGTAAATTTTGAAGGGCATCCGCCTTCAATCCTAAACGATCCTGGACAAAACGATAAAGAGCTTGCCGACTAAGTTTAATTTTTTTTCCATCATAAGTAAAAACTCCAACATTAATCATAGTTCCCTTTGTACTTTTAGGAAAAATCCAAGCATAGCTTGATTGATAAGTATTAAAGTAAAATTCCACATCGACTAACTTATCCTTTTCACAGTCTTTCAAAAAGATATCTCCCTCTAGAGCTGCTCCTTGATGACTATTCTTAACCATTCCCAACAATTTTTTGGAAGTTCCATTTGACCCATCGGCTGCCACCAGATATCGACTTCGGTAGACCCTGTTGGGGGTGGTTACTATGAAATCTTTTTCAACCTCAATCCCTACCACCTCTTCCGTCTTCATTTGAGCACCAGCTTTTTGGGCCTGTTCCAAAAGATAGGTATCAAACTCCGAGCGAATGATTTGCACTGAAAAAAAATCTGGGGTACAACATTCCATCATCCTCTCCCTGTTCAAGGTACCTACAGAAAAAAGGACTCTGCTATCCTGATGTTTTACCAAATGATTGATGGGAAAGGGAAGATATTGAAGAGCTCTCAAAGTAAGCCCACCCCCACAAGGTTTTATTCGAGGAAATTTCTTTTTTTCTAGAATAAGTACCCGAAATCCCAACTGAGCAGCATAATAACCAGTAAGGGAGCCAGATGGACCACCTCCAATAACGACAATATCTATATTTTCAATCTCCAATAAGCAATTCCAGAAACAGCTAGAAAAGTTATATTACCTAACCACCCCGCTAAGAAGGGATGAAGAACACCACTTTTTCCTAGAGAGACTCCGACATTTAGAAAAACTAAATAAACGAAGGCTCCCATAATAGAGAAAACAAATGATAAGACCGTTACCGAACGTTTAGTGAAAATAGACATAGGCACTCCAAGTAAAAAAATAATAATAGGGATAAAAGGGATGGCGGTCTTAAGATAATACTCCGTCCATAAAGCTTTGTGATTTCCTCCAATAATTTCTAATTTCTCTGCTTCTGCTCTCACCTGGGCGGTAGACATATCCTCAGCATTCAAGACCTCATTAAAATAAAAAGGTTTATCGCCTAAATTGCTTATCACATTATTCCCAACATTGAATTTCACTCTATCTTGAAGGAGGTGGTAATAGCGAGGATTAAATATTTCCCAGAACGTTTCATCGATATTTTTAACGGTGTCCGCCATAATAATATTATCAAAACGTTTAGTTTCTTCAGTGATGAAAAAAATTTTAACATTACTCATTGCTTTAGCTTTATGATTATAATAGTTAATCACATAAAGTTTATCATCAGTGCCGAACTGAACCAGGTGAGACAAATCTGAATATTTCATATATTCTTGATTACGGAATTTAGCATGGAGGGAACGGTGTTTCTGATGAGGATGATAAACAATCTCTTCATTAAAAACAGCAAAGATAATACAAAAGATAAAAAGAAAAATAATGATAGGATATAGATAGTACCAAATCGATTTACCAGTGGAATAAAGCATGTAAAGTTCATTTTGTTCATTGAGTTTCCCGAGCATATATACCACTGAAAACATGGTAGCCATGGGATAAACATAGGTGGAACTATATGGTATCTCGTAGAGAAAATAATAGATAAATTCCAACATCGGAGTCTGATCAGATACCTTGAGAAACTGATCCACTTGCTCTGCATACTTTGTGATGATAAAAAGAAAAATGAAAAGAAAATTTGCTCCTAAGAAATTTGCGATAAAGCGTCGGAAAACATACTTTTGGAGTAAATTCATTGCTGTAAGTTATGATGCAATAGTATTATAAGTATATCATTGTTTTAGGATCAAGTTATCCCAATTCAAAGATTAGACCAAACCGTAAAAATTATTAAAGTTTAAGGATATAAAATCCAATGTCCATAGTTTAAAGGAACAAACTATGGACAAAAAAACTGATCATCCCACCTAACCCTTTACAATTTTATTTATCACTCTATAAAACTCCATTTTAATAAATCTAACCGAAAAAATTTAAGCACGGGTTATTTATGGATTTATGATAAAATGAAAAGAAAATATTTCAATTTTATCACAATTTTAATAAAATTATTTGTTCTTTAACAAAATTGCTTGTCTAATTGTTTAATATATTATAAGATAAAGTCATAAGGTTGATGTTAATTAAAAAAAAATTTCTTTATTATTTTAAATTTATTATTATTTACTATTATTAAGGATCCAAAATGAAAAAAACAAATTATTATGTGATTTTTTTACTGCTTTTCAGTATATTTTTCTCATGTACTGTGATTAACGAAAACAATGACAATACACTTAAAGGGATCCAAAAAATCATTGAAGATAAAACCATTCCCTCCGATCTTGCTAATTATGATAATATGAGTGAGTTGATTTTCTCAAACTATATTCCGGGAGCGACGGTGGTAGCTCGTTACGTTAAGGAGATTGCATCTGGTGCTGGTGACGGGAGTTCCTGGGATAATGCTAGTAGTAATATACAGGGGTTGCTAAACGAAATTAACGATGCTAGTAAAGATAGGGTCTATGTGATATTGATAGCATCAGGAACTTATAAACCAGATACCAGTTATACTATGAAAAAGCATGTAGCCCTGGTAGGTGGTTTCACTGCTGGAAGTTATGATCAAGCGGGAAAAACCCACCTTGATGGTAATAACAACAAGCGGGTGTTTAATAATAATGATCTTGACCGCACAGCTCTTCTCTATGGAGCGGTCATCATCAATGGTAAAGTTCATGATGGAGGCGGGATGTATAATGAGTCCTCCGCCTCCCCAACCTTGATCAATGTTACTTTCTCGGATAATAAGGCTAATACAAATGGAGGCGGGATGTATAATGAGTCCTCCGCCTCCCCAACCTTGATCAATGTTACTTTCTCGGATAATAAGGCTAATACAAATGGAGGCGGGATGTATAATGAGTCCTCTGCCTCCCCAACCTTGAATAACACTACCTTCTTAGGTAATGAGGCTCAAAATGGGGGCGGAATGTATAATATTTCTTCCTCCCCAACCTTGAATAACACTACCTTCTTAGGTAATGAGGCTCAAGATGGAGGCGGGATGTATAATATTTCTTCCTCCCCAACTTTGAACAACATTACCTTCTCGGGTAATGAGGCTCAAAATGGGGGCGGAATGTATAATATTTCTTCCTCCCCAACTTTGAACAACGTTACCTTCTCGGGTAATAAGGGTAATTATTTTGGAGGCGGAATGTATAATATTTCTTCCACCTCCACCTCAATTTCTTTCCCCACCTTGATCAATGTTGTTTTCTCGGGCAATACGGCTGGTAATCATGGAGGCGGATTGTATAGTGATACTTCCTCCCCTGTTTTGGTCAATGTTACCTTCTCGGATAATACGGTCAATAATCATCATGGGGGCGGAATCTATCATGATGGTAACGGAGAACCACTTACCCTGATAAATACGATTTTGTGGAATAATGAGAATAATAAGAATGGAAATATTTATTTACACAATGATAGTGCCAATACAGAAATTATGAATTTGTATTACTCCCTTATTGCGGGGGGCATCGCTCCTTCCACCACTGCAACAGGCATTCGTTTGAATAACGATGATACCAGCATCTATCCTGTTACCATTAATAGCAAGGAGGTTATTGACGAAGATCCCGGACTAGGCACCTTAGCTAATTATGGAGGTGAAATCAACACCATCTCCATTGGCAACAATAGCCCGGCCAAGGATAAGGGAGTCTATGTGAAGGGAGTGAAGAGTAAAACTGAAAATCTTTATCCGGAAGCCAATCTCTATTATAGCAAAAATAACACTGACTGGTATAGCGATCCCGGCTTGACCACACAAGAAATTCCTCCGAACAATGCGGATAATATCACTGCCACCGATGCCCGCGGATATAGTCGCGTAGGTCGCCCAGATATGGGAGCCTATGAAGAGGGAGGGACGCAGTAAGGTTTCCATTCCCATTCAACTCTATTCGGGAACAGGGAGATTTTCTATGGTTTTTTTTCTCTTAAATAGTTTAAATTGTATCAAAAAGAAACAGTTATTATTAATTAATTCTTTTTTTGTTACTAAAATAGTCAATCATTGCTTTCAAAATAGGATGTTTTAAATAAGAAGATAAAAAATTTATTTTTACTCATATTCATTATAAAAAATTTAGACAACTTATAATGAAAGTTAAGATTTAATTAAAAAATAAACTTTAACTTTGTTTTTTTGAAGTTTAATTCTTTAATTATTAATTTAAATGGCCATACTGGCATACTTTTTGATATTTATATAGAAAAATTACTATTTAAAAAACTATATTTATATTATGAGCTATACAAATACAACATTAACATATTATCTTAACAATATCAAAAACCTGCCAGTTTTGAGCCGGAAAGAAGAAAGAACCTTAGCCTACTTAGCAAAAAATGGAGATGAACGAGCCAAACAAAAATTGATTGTCTGCAATCTTAAATTTGTAGTTATCGTTGCTAAGAAATACTTTAACAGTGGCATTCCTCTTATTGATCTCATCAGTGAAGGGAATTTAGGTCTTATAAAAGCGATTGAGAATTTTGATGAAACTAAAGGCTTCCATTTTATCTCCTATGCAGTTCATTGGATTAAGCAGAGTATTATCAAGGCCATCGCTGAAAAGTCTAAACTTTTCCGTCTTCCGCTCAGTTGGAATAATCATCTTTATTATATTAATAAGGAATTTGGTGATCCTAATGGAAATAATAATATTGGTTTCAGTAATTCCAGTCAAGATGATAAAACCCAATCATTATCTAAGCAACTAGGGATTAAAGAAGAAAGGATTAAAAAGCTTTTGAAGGTTTCTATATCTCATTTATCTTTAGAAAGTCATGTATTATGTAACGGTGATAATCGAGCAGATCTCCTTAGCTCTCTGAAGGACGAGAAATCTGTAAATCCAGAAAAAATCTTAATAGATAAAAGCATTCATGGAGATATGCTTAAAGTTTTGGAATTCCTCTCACCGGTAGAAAAAAAAGTAATTATTGATCGTTTTGGTCTCAATAGCAATGGCGAAACTAAGAAACTTCAAGAGGTTGGTAATGAATTGAATCTGACTAAGGAGAGAATCCGACAGATTGAGAAGAAGGCCTTAGAAAAATTAAAAAAACATATTAAGAGATTAGAGATCAACCAATACCTTAAAGTTTAGTATTTGATAAGTTCCTAGGAATAACTTGGGAAAAATTATTTAAGATTGGGGAAAAAATCTTCAACCACAGTCTGTTTTCGTAAGTTAGAGAGATGTTCGCGTATATGTTTCTGTTTCTTTTCTTCAAACAATAACTTTTCGATATTGTTTCTCACTTTGTCATATTCTAATTTTTGCGGTGGAATAATTGACCAACGTTTGAAAAGGTAGTATCCTTCTTCGGTTTGAATAATCCCACTGATTTCATCATCAGCTATATCTAGAAGAACAGACTCTATCTTCTTTTGGATTTGTCCAGGGATCAAATAGAATTTTTCCTGATAGTCAATATTGGGTATTTGTTGAGCTTTATTAAGAAAATCACGATAATCTTTCATTCTTTCTCGATAACGGGATAATCCTTCCATCAACAGCCTATTTTGAGGATTGGGTTTGTGGGATAGAAAAAATTTTGAAAAGAGAATCTGTTGAGAACTCATAAACTGTTCTTGATTTCGTTCAAAATGAGTAAACATTTCTGCTTCATTAGGAAGACTGGCATTCTCAGTCCACATTTCCAAAAGTTGACTTACTTTAATGCTTTTTTCAATATTTGCTTTTAATTGATAAGAGAATATTTCTTTTCCTTTCTGACTAAAATGATCTTTCATCGCTTGCCAACCCCCATAATGAGTTACAAGTTTCTCATATTCCTCTTGAATGAGCTTAAAATCAACCTCACCAACCATAAGTTCCGCCTCTTCCTCTAAAATTACTCGGTTTATAATGTTTTCTTTGGCATAACGAAGAGTTAATGAGTCACTTAGGGTGGGGAAAGAGGGATTTTGGGAAATTTTCTTTTTTACCAACTCCCATTCTTCATGAAGCTCTTTTTCTGAAATATCACGATTGTTAACTTTAAATGCAATCATTGTAATCAAAAGAAAGATGGAGATTAATATAAAGTATAATCCCCATCGAATTTTCGTAAACCGGAATGATAGAGGATTTCAGAATAAAGAAGATCATCTCTTTCATTATAATAGAAATTCTTTTGAAAGGAAAGATTATTTTGTTCGGGAGTTAAAGAGAATTCATGTTCAGCAGTAACTTTATGTAAAGGGTTGACAATGGCATGATAGAAATCAAACCCTATGACTTTCATATTTTGGTGAATAAGATTGTCTTGACGATAAGTATAACTTAAAACGAAAAGGGCGATCCTTCCACTATTGCTTAAATACATTCTTTCTACTTTAATGGGTGAAATTTCAACTTGGAAATTTTGAATTTTTCCAAGAAGGAAACGTTCCCGCCCATTGTCGAGATAGATTTGAAGAGAAGAGAGAATATTTTTGCCATTTTTTACACTATCTTTTCTTATGAAGAGAAGATCGCCAGGCAGTCGAGGATGTCTGAAAATTTCAGACTCGCTTGAAGTTATATCCAAAGAACCATTGATAAGGTTATAGGTTTTTATAATTTCTTTTTTCTTTCGCTTGTAAAGAATAGGATTATTGAAGAGGTAATGGTATGTTTCTTGTTTATCAATATCTACAAGAATCAACTCTTGTTGTCTTTTTTGGTTTACCCGGATCAATTTAAGAAAGAGGAATCTCTTTTCATCAACAGAATATGCCAAAACTCGAATAAATTCTTGGCGGGCAAGTGGCGGTTTTACTACCCTCTTTCTAGAATTAAGGATTTCTTGCAGAAGACTTTCATCGTCAATTCGAGAAAGTTTTGGGATATGGAAAGACTGGACTTCCGTTTGAAATGCTGTCCCCCAAAGAAATAAAAAAAAAATCAGTGAAAAAAAGAAAAGATAATTTTGAAAAAAAGAAATCAGTCCTTGTAGTTTCTTAATTAGAAACAGAAAAAGATGGTTAATTTTAAGCATTCACCATGATGCCTAGAAGTTTTCTTAGCATCTGGTCACTGGAGGTAACAGTTTTCTGAGAGGCCTCATAAGAACGTTGCACTTCAATCATTTTAACCATTTCCTGAATAGGGTTAACATTAGAAGTTTCTAGAAAACCCTGGATCAAGGAAAAGGTGAGAGGTTTACCAAATCGTTCAGGTAAGTCTTGCCAACTAAGGGGAGGACCTGATTCTTCGGTAGCAGAGTAAAAAGAATTCCCCTCTTTTTTGATATAGCGATCTCGTTCAAAACGAACGATTCGAAGACGGTCTAAGATTACTTCACCTTCAAGACCAGCCTCGGTTATTTGGACAGGACGTTCTAGAGGATTCTGTAAAGATGGATTGATGTAGATCTGCCCCCGTTTATCAATATGGAAATTATTGATTTTAATGGTAAT
Organism: Spirochaetota bacterium; assembly: GCA_965224715.1. GTDB lineage: Bacteria > Spirochaetota > UBA12135 > COTS27 > CAXSBA01. The sequence goes on from OZ245054.1 coordinate 2,098,402, forward strand.
CGGACCATTTTCTCCCATAACTAGGTGACCTTCCTTGGTGGTGAGTTGGTTCAAATTATTGATGGCAAAACTACCATCTCGAGTATAACGTTCCCCCTCTGGGGTAAGAATAGTAAAAAAACCATCCCCTTCAATAGCAAAATCAAAAGCACTTTCCGTGGATCTAAGGCTGCCTTGATTATGTTGGGTAAAAACCTCATTGACCTCCACCCCAGTACCCATTCGTCCAACTACAGGACGAACATCTATGGAGCCTAAAGCAGGAATATGGTGAACTCCATCGTCATTTGTTCGTCGAATGAGCATTTCTGGCAAAGCTTTAAAGGAGGTAAGATCACTTTTGAAGCCGGTGGTATTGACATTGGCTAAATTATTAGCAATAATGCTTATTTGATCAGTACGAGCAGCCATACTGGCAGCTCCGGTATAGATGCCTCGAATCATAGTTTTTTCCCTTCCTTTATAAAATAACTGCTTTATATATCGGCATAGTCATTAATTTATAGAGTAATTTTCCAGAGAAAAAAGTAGAAAGATATAATCCATCTCTAATGATAAAATTTATTTATGAAGAAAATACACTTTCTTCTAATAATCATTTTCGGATGGGGGATTTTATTGACTTCATCTTATGGTCAAAAGATCTTGGTTTATCCAGAAAAAAATACTCTTTGCCTTGCCTCTAAAATTAGAGGTAAAAACTATATATTGGAAGATGGAGATGTGATCTATAAGGGAAAAAAGATAGCAGAAACTCGCAATGGCTGTTTCAATGCTCCTCCTAGGCTATGTATGCCAGATACTATTAGGGAAATGGTTTTTCAACCGAAAAATCTTTATAAATATTTTAAGAAAGCCATACCCTTTGCTTTAACGGGTAAGAAAGTATGGCGAAAAAGGGGAAATAGTCGTATAAAGTTACTAACTTGTTTCCCTCATGAGAGATTCAAATACCGTAGGGATAACTTCACTGTTAAAATAGCGGGTTATTCTGAACTTCAACGTTTGAAAGTAGCTATTCCCTATGTTGCTAACGTTCAAGTCCAAGATGCAGGCCTGTTGAAGGTAGTGCAACCTTATGTAAAAGAATGTGTACCAGAAGATACTACTTGCTTGATTTATAACAGCTATAAGTCTGTTATCGAAAAATTGTCCTATAAAAACGATCCCTATTCAGGTGGTGGAGATTTTATTCGTACCCCTCGGCAAACCCTCAAGAATAAAGGTGGAGATTGTGAAGACCTTACTGGAATATTGGTTTCCTTTTTGGCTAACTTGAAAGTTGAAAGCTATGTTCTTATGACCCAAGATCATGCCTATGCCATGGCTTGTGGGGTTGACTCTAAGCGTCTTCAACAATATATCCGGAATGGATTAGCAAGAAGCATCATTAAAACCGAAGAAGCTAATCTTAAATATGGACAAACAGAGTTATATTATTTCGGCTTATCAGAGAGCATTCCATCTGGAAAAATAAAATGGCACTTTTCAGTGAAAGGGCAATACCCTTTTGACTTCCTAGTGGCTCCAGGAAAGGTAAATATCAATCAGATTAAGTCTAAAAATTATAAATACTCTCGAAATTGTTCTGGAACTAATATCACTCAAATAAACACATCCTGTGAATTGGGTTCAACGATCACCCTGGTCATAAATTTTGGAGGTAATTTCTCTGGAATAACTGTTCCTTATGATCCCAGTAAAAAAAATCTTAACAATAAAATCAAGATTACCTTTAAAGGAGACTATAATTTAGCTGATATCAATCAGGTGACGGTACATTATTATTCACTCAAAAAAAATGGAGAGGACACCTACTGTGTAGTTTTAGAACCTACTGCAGGCGATCAAGGTTATCCTGGCTATTCCCAAGTGAAAAATCAATGGTCGATCGCAGTGAATCCGATCACTTGGAATTGGTTTTATCTCAGAAGTCCACAAGCCATATATCAATGAACATAACAGAACCTATAAAAAATTTAGAAGATAAAATTAAAAATAAACTTCGTGCCATCATTGACCCTGACATAGGTCAGGACATAGTCTCTCTAGGTTTTGTCAAAGACATTATACTTCAAAAAGACAGGGAGGTAGAGATTACCTTGGAATTGACTACTCCTGCTTGCCCGGTCAAAGAAACCTTTAGACAGCAAGCCGAGGAGCTTATCAAAAGTATGGGCATTGATAAAGTTAAAGTCAACCTGACCGCTCCTGCTCGGAACCGTGGCTATCATGATGGAAATCTAAAAAAGATAAAAAGCATTGTAGCTATTTCTTCTTGTAAAGGTGGGGTAGGAAAATCTACAGTAGCTGCAATTCTGGCTTCGGAGTTAGCATCACGAGGTTTTCGGGTGGGACTCTTGGATTTGGATATCTTCGGACCTTCACTCCCCATCCTTTTTGGGGTATCATTACGGGGAGTTCCAGCTCGAAATCAAAAATTGATTCCTTATAAATTTAAATCTTCAGATTTCCCCATTCTTTCTTCAAGAAAGAATGAGGGAAATAGTCTATCTCAATTCCCTTCTCTAAAGTTGATGTCTTTTGGCTTCCTTTTAGGAGACTCTCCGTCGATTATGCGGGGCCCGATGGTTTCTAATTATATCCAACAACTTCTCTTTCAAGTGGATTGGGGAGAGCTTGATTATCTTTTCATCGATATGCCCCCCGGTACTGGGGATACTCAACTTACGGTAAGTCAGTCTCTCCGACTTGATGGTTCAGTGATTGTCACTACTCCTCAGTCCCTATCATTGGTTGATGTGGCTCGTGGTATTCTTATGTATGAAAAAGTTAATGTACCGATTTTGGGGATCGTAGAAAATATGTCCTACTTTATCTGTGATAAATGTCAGTATCGTCATTATCCTTTTTCCAAAGAAGGAGCTAAAGGACTACAAGAAAGATTTGGAACTTCTCTTTTATCCCAACTTCCTTTCCTTTCTGTGCCTCAGGTTTTTTTTAAGAATTATCAATCTTTTCCGGAAGCGGTAGAGTTGGTCGATCAAACAATTAGAGAACTTGGTAAAAGAATTCTGAAAAAAGTAAGTCCTCCAGAAATCAAATTCGATAGGGAGAATATTTCCTTGACTTGGAAAGGAGGCGAATATAAATCTAAAACATTAAAAGTCAAACCTTTCGATGTTAGAAGTCATTGTTCCTGTGCTCTTTGTATTGATGAGCTAACCGGAGAAAAAAAACTCAAAGTGGAAGATATTCCAAAAAATGTATCTCCTCTTAAGATAGAACCTCTAGGAAACTATGCCCTTTCTATAGAATGGAGTGATGGTCATAGTTCCGGAATCTATCCTTATTCGTTGATTGAAAAAATTGTTGATAACTCAAGGTAGACTTTTCTAGACTATTATCTATTAAAATAGATCAACGGCTTAGAAGTTTTTCTAAATTCTTGTGTTCACCGTCTAGACAGGCGATAAGAAGTTTACTTTTTTCTTTTAATATCATTCTAATTTCAGGGTGGTAGAGTTCTACCTTTCCCTGATCCCAGATACAAAGAATTTCTAAATGCTCTAGCTCTTTGGCTAAATCAGCAACATCACGGTTTAACCATTTGGAATCTTGCCCAATGGTTTTAATAATGGAACGGACATGACTGCCCTTGATCAACTCAAAATCAATACTGATTTCCTGGTTGAAATAACGATGAATTTCTTGAGCTGAAAGTTCTGGAGGGGAGATGGTTTTAAAGGCAGAAAAGTGTTTGAAAAGCCTCATCTTATCGTATTCGTTGACCATGGTGATAATGTGCTTAAACCCCATTTGTTGGGCATTGAGGGCAAAGGTAAGGTTATCAGCATCGTTTACTCCTGAACAGATGAATACTCCAGTCAGATCGGGATCAAACTTTTGAATTTCACTAAAATCAGCGGAGTCAAGGTTAATGATTTTTACATTGAATTTTTCCATCAAGTCTTCACAAACTTGGAGGTTGTTTTCAAAAACGGTAACATTGGCTTTAATGCTTTTTTCCTGCCATAATGATAGGGTGGTATAGGTGGTAGCGGAAATTCCAGCAATATAGATTTTTTTTTGAAAAAAATCTGTCGGGTGGAAATCGTCAAGAAATTTGGATGTGATATGACCTTTGCCGATCAAAACTACCTGATCATTTTCTTGAAATGAAGTTTTATTAAATTCTTGAGAAGGTACCCGTTGATTATCACGGATAAAATTCACTAAACGGAGATCGCCATTATAGGGCTTTAAGATTTTGGCAGGGGTAGATCCCAGACATTCACAATCTTTATTGAGAATAATTCTAGAAACATTCATCCTGGCTCCAAAGTAATTGTCATAAACGAAATCAGCATCGTCAAAGAGAAAATTAGCCAAACGATACCCAGTGAGCATGCTTGGAGATACTAGCCAATCAACCCCAAAATACTGTTCCAAGTCGTTCCCCTGATAAGGAAAAATATCCTCTGAATAGATTCGAGCTACAGAGTGTTTGGCTCCTAGACGTTTAGCTAATTGACAAGAGACGATATTGGTACTATCCCCAAAAGTACAGGCTATGAAAAGATCACAGGCACCTACATTGGCACTGCGTAGAACATAATGGGAGAGTGAGTCTCCTTTTAAACTGAGAATATCATAACGATTTTTAATCCGATTAATTTTCTGTTCATCTTTTTCAATAAGAACAAGGTCAACGTTTTGTTTGGAAAAGAATTCCAGTAGATATTGACCTAAATTGCCTGCTCCTGCGATAACGACTAACATATAATTAATTTTAAAATGAAATGACTTATTAGTGAATAATATATGATTACCCCCAATACCAACGAACAAGAAAAAGACTACTGAGAAGGATGACTACTAAAACGATATAAGAGAAAGTGAGGGAAAACCGAAAAAGTTGAGGAAAACTCATCTCCGGGATTTGAGCCAATCCAAAGCTGTTAGGTTGATGAGGATTCCGAGTACGGAGAACATAATCCCAGATGGAAAAAAACACTCCATAATTAGAGTCATGGTATTGTCGAGGAACACTGTGATGGGTAGCATGGTGAGAAGGCATAATAAAAAGAAAACAGAGTAATGATTCCCCTGGAACCTTAATATTGCTGTGATGGAAGAGGGCAGCATAAATGGTAATAAACTCAAAGGCAATCATTATTTCTGGAGGAATTCCCAGGATAAGGACTATGATCCCTTTATAAAACAAAGAGAGGAGAAGCTCCCCGATATGAAAACGAATACCGGTAGAAGTGTTGAGGTCATGGTCACAGTGATGGGCCTTATGAAAATTCCACAGAAAGTCAAATTTGTGATTTATAATATGCCAGATGTAAATAAGAAAATCCAGGATAATGAATTGGATAGCTATCCCTAGGGGTGAGTTGATCTCAATTCCAACAAGCTTTCCCAAACGGGGGAAGATATTCAAAGAATAGATATTGGCTAAGGCATAGAAAAACTGAACCGAAATCAGAAGCATAATTAAATTATTGAAGACCAAATTAATCAAGTTGGTAAGGTAGGAGCGAACTCTTATCTCCTTATTTACTCTTTTTTTTATTGAAAGAAATTCCCAAGCCGCCATGAATAGAAAGGAGACTACAGCTATAATGAAAAAAAATATTTTGCTGGGGATAAAGCCGTCACTTCCGTTTAACAAAGTTCCCATAAATTAATTATAACGTATCGTTACAGTAAAATCAATTATAGAAAAATTAGTTAATAAGATTTTTGATAAGCCATAAAACCCAAACAACCTATGATAAAATAAATGGAGAGATAGAAAATAAAGCTCCAATTAAAGTTTATTCAAACTTGATTAATTGATATTTAATTTGGGGTCGTATGTGTTGTGATTATATATTTTGATTAAATTTATAGATTACTTTTAGCTTTAGTATTTTATGAAAAAGATTATTTTTATACTAACTTTCTGCTTACTTATTTTTAATGGATGTAATCAAAAGAATTATTCTAAAGCAAATGGTCTGAAGTTTAATTATTCTGAGCAAATTCAGAAAAATGTAAACCCACAAGAATTTGCGATGAATTTTCTTTCCATGGGAAATAAATTAGAATATAAATGTGATCTTCCAATATTTGTTGAAAATAACGGGAATTGTGGATACATTCAAGTTCCAAAAGACTATGAAGATAGAAATAAGGGTTATTACAAACTTTTTTGGTACGTGTTTAAAGCAAACAATAAAGAAAATAAAAAAGATCCAATTATTCTGCTTCCAGGAGGGCCTGGTATTTCTGGAACTATAAGAGCAGATGTTATTTTAAACACTGGAATAAGTAAATTAAGGGAAAACCATGATATTTATTCAATTGATTATAGAGGAGTTGGACTTTCTGATCCTTATAGTAAAGAAATTTATGAAAATTGTGAATATGTTGATTGGCTTGGTGGGGATAAAAAAGGTTCTACGCTTAACACAGTTATTAATTGTAAAAAATATTTAAATACAAATAATAATGTCTATTTTGGCATTAATAATGAAACAGTTGGAAAAGATATTGTCAAATTTTTAGAAAATAAAAACATTGATAAAGCTATTTTATATGGACAATCAGCTGGAACTACAATTGCTTTACTTAGTGCAAGAATCTCTTCAGAAAGAATTTCAGGACTTGTTCTTGATGGGGCAATTTCTTATGAAATGAGTGGTGAAAGCCTAATATTAGATGCTTTACTTTTTGGAATTTCAGAATTTTTGAAATCTTATGAAAAAAACAAAAATTTAATTCCAAAAGAGTTCTCTGATTTTAATAAAAGAATAATTTCTTTAAGTAAAAAATCAAATGAAAAGAATAAAGAATTTGCTTATAAAGTTTTGAGAACTATTTCAATTTTTTCACAAGACAAATATAGATTTATTATTGCGGATAAAGTTCTTACTATGTTTGAAAATAATGACATGGAATCTTTTTCTAATTTTTCTAAAAACATTTCTATGAAATATAATAAAGATTATCAAGAAAATTCATTTGGTTCAGAGCATGAATGGGCTCTTTTTTTCTATCATCCTCAAGGAATTTATTTTGTAAATAAAATTTGGAATAGAGCGATGAATAAAGAAGAACATATAAAATTAGTTGATACTAAAAATTTAGATGAGAAAATCCTTAATTTTATTGGAAATTATAATGGAAATGATTTTATGGTGTTATTGAAAAAAGTAGAAAAAATTATGAAATTTTCTTATCTTCCTTTTGATGATAAATATAAGACAGAAAATATAAATGTTCCAACTTTAATTCTATCCGGAACAAGAGATACCCAAACACCAGTTCCTTGGGCAACGTTTGTTGATTCTAAACTTAGTAATTCAAAACAATTTATTCTTCAAAATGGAGTTCATGTTCTTACAAGAGTAGATGATTGCGGAGTGGAACTTATGAGAAAATTTTCTCTTAATCCAGAAAACATACAAAATGTTGAAGATAGTTGTGTTTTTAAAATAAATAATTTTCACAACGATATTAGTTTTGATATTTTAGCTTTTGAAAAGCTATTAGAAGACTAAAATTTACTTGGCTGATATAGCAACAGTATGGTCCAAGGGGATAGATATATTCATCAAGCTCTGATAAAACTCCGATCACTAGTGATTCCGTTATCATAAGGTTAAGTTAAATTGCATACTTCACACTTGTAGTACTCTCCCGGCGATTTCCTTTAAATTTTGGCTTTGCGACTGTACTTCCCAGGTGGTAAGCTTAACGCCTTCTCTCTACCCTCCAGTAAATTTTATGGATCCATTAAATAACTAGCCAGTTTAATTCCAATGTTACCAAAGGGAGTAAAGTTTGTCTTTATTCTAAAGTTGTTAAAATGTCAAGAACTATTCAACTTACTATGCTGAAAGATTTATATTGGAAATAATAAATATAAAAAAATAAAATCTTTTAGAGATTTTTAAATCTTTATAGGTGAGGCTGTGATATACTTAATAGTCTATCCACTTTTAATTTTTTCTATTAAGAGAAGGTGGTAGTCGATTATTAGATAATAAACTCAATATTTTTTTAATATCACCCATGGCCTCTTCAGATACTGATGAGAAACGTCGTCCGATGAAAATTGCTGTCCTCCTTTCTGGTGGTGTGGACAGTTCAGTAGCCTTAGCCCTACTCCAACTTACCCGAACCTGGGGACATGTCATCAAAGCCTTTTACTTAAAAATTTGGCTTCAGGATGAGTTCATGGAGTTGGGAAACTGTCCCTGGGAAGAGGATTTAGATTATGCTGAAAAAGTTTGCTCAAAATTCGACATCCCCCTGGAGGTGATCTCTCTTCAGGAAGAGTATTGGAGGTTGGTGGTAGAGACTTCAATTGAAGAAATTCGATTTGGTCATACCCCTAATCCCGATATGTATTGTAATAGTAAAATAAAATTCGGAATTTTCCTGAACAAAATAGGAGACGAATACGATCGAGTAGCTTCTGGACATTATGCTCGACTTCACCGTCATGAACTGGGTATACGACTCTCATTAGGAAGGGATTTGATCAAAGACCAAACTTATTTTCTCTCCTATTTAACAATCCAACAGCTCAACCGTTGCCTCTTTCCTTTGGGATCTCTTCGCAGTGTAGGAGAACTAGGACTGAAATATTTTTCAGAAACTAGAAAATCAGGCTTCTCTCCCTTCTCCGGTTTTACCTCACATTTTAATTTTCCTCAGATATGGGAACATGGCTTTTCTAAATCAGAGGTAAGGAAACTAGCTTGCTATTTCGAACTTCCTAATCAAAATCGCAAAGATAGTCAGGGGATATGTTTCCTGGGGAGAATTCGTTTTTCTGACTTCATCCGCTATCATCTTGGAGAAAAGTCGGGTGAGATCATCGAATATGAAACTAAAAAAGTTTTGGGAGAGCATAACGGCTACTGGTATTACACCATCGGGCAACGTCAGGGACTGGGACTTTCGGGGGGGCCCTGGTATGTGGTGGATAAGGACATCTCGAATAATCGAATATTCATTTCTCGCCGGGAGCCGGGATTCGATACCAAACGCTTCTATAACTTTACGGTAACGAATATCAACTGGTTGGAGAAGACTGAACAAGAATTTACCTGTAAGGTCAAGGTACGTCATGGCAAGAAAGCTCTTTCAGCTCGGGTAGTAAAGACCACATCCACCACTGCCCTAGTCATCCTTGATGTTCCCGATTGGGGAACCGCTACTGGACAGTTTGCAGTGTTTTATTTAAACAATGTTTGTCTCGGAGGCGGGGTCATCAATTTCTGAGTGTTTGAGAGAATTTTTCAAAGAAATCTTGATACTTCTTCACCATCCTAGCTGAGGTAAACCTTTTACTGTTGCTAAATCCCCTTTGTTGCAAATCCCGATAAAGACTGGGCTGGGTAATAAGATCGGAGATGGCTTTGGCGATCTCCTTAGGGCTGCTCACATTCACCCGATAAACATTGGGTATAGAGTCTCCCCTATCTTTGAGGGTTTCGGTAATCTCTTTTAAGCCACTATGTTCTCCACAGATCACTGGAAGACCACAATGCTGAGCCTCAATTACTGGAAGACCAAACCCCTCCATCAATGAAGGAAAAACAAAAACTTTGGCGTTTATGTAAACTTCCTTGAGTTTTTCTGGATTGAGTTTAGAGTAAAAAATAGGAGGAAAGTTGGAAAGAGTTTTCATAATCTTCTTTCTTTCTTCCCCCCCATTTGTGTTAGCGGTCAGAATGAGAGGATGTTTTTTTTTAATAGAGTCATCCAAAAGACAATAGGCTTTCACCAAAGATATAACATTTTTTCTACGTCGAAGATCTCCGACATAAAGAATTCCCTGCCGATGGGGAGTGTCGGGTAGTTGAGGGTTATGAAAACAGGAATCAATCCCATTATAAATAAGACAGATTTTCTCTTTGGGGATACCCAACTTGTCAATGATCATTTGTCGAGAATATCGGGAGATGGTGATGATTTGGTCAGCATAGCGGGCGACTCTAAGGAATTTCATTTTTTCAGAAAAATATTTGAGTGGATTTAGATAGTATTCCGGCAAAGAAAGGGGAAGAACATCGTGAAGCAAGGTGATAGTTCCTTGACCAGTTGATTTGGAGAGGGCGAGAGAATCGGGATAGAATATCGCATTGGTTTGAGGAGATAAAATCTTTTGAGCAGAGGTCATCCACTCGTCAATCCTTTCTCCTGCCACTTTCACAGTTTTTAGATTGAAATTAGAGAAAGAAACTTTTCCGGTTTCAGGGAGAGCGACGAGAAACTGTACCTGAGAATTACTCTGAAGGCCTTGAAGTAGTGTACGAACTATCGATCCAGTACCACTCATCCGATATGCGGACCAACCCATAATACCAATCTGAATTCGATTATTCATGGGTAATGTTATTGGTGATATCCATTATGATATTCTAACATCTCCCGAATATTTGGTTTCGGACCAAACATCACTTAGAAAGCATAAAGAACCACTGAAAGAAGTTAGATTACCTATAAGAGCTTTTATAACTTGGGGAAAAAATTACAAAACGCTATATATTTTGAATAAGACCAATGGCATCCAAATTGAAGTCGATTAAAACATCATACTCTCATAAAGAAGAGTTCCGTTATTATTTTTTTCTATAAAACTATTTCTTAAAGATATCTTAAATTATATCTGGGAATATGATAGAATTATATTGTGAAAAGAAGGCATGCTATTTCACACATGCGGGTTGCCTATATTTACGCCAAACTTTCCTATTGCAAAAGGCGACAAGTAGGCTGTGTTGTTGTTAAAGAAAACCGTATCATTTCTATTGGATATAATGGCACTCCCTCGGGCTGGCCGAATATATGTGAGGATGAAAACAATAAAACCTTCCCCTATGTTTATCATGCCGAAACCAATGCTATTTCCAAATTAGCCCGAAGCAATGAGTCTGGGAGAGAGGCTGCAATTTTTATTACCACCAATCCTTGCTTAGACTGTGCCAAACTCATTGCCCAAACTGGAATCAAGGAAGTATATTATACCGAGTCCTATCGCGATAATGAAGGGATTGAATTTCTAAGAAAAAGCAGCATTCTGGTTATCCGTTTTAGTCCGGAAGAGATCGAAATTACTTCTATTTTCTCAAACCCTGATCAATCTACAAACAACCCATCCATTATTAATCAACCGTAATCAATTCCGTGAAAAATAAGCTAAAAACTATCATTATAATCTTACTTCTCAGTTTTATCGATCTTGGGTGTACCATTGAGAAGCCTCCAATTCGTCCCAAAAAAAATCTCTCCAAGGATCAACCAGTCTATTATAATTTCATCGCTCACAAATATTATGTCTTAAAAGAATACGAAAAAGCTATTTTCCAGTATCAGAAGATATTGAAAAAATTTGCTAATCAGCCGGTGAAATACAATAAAGAACTAGCTTGGGCAGAATATGAGATCGGTTTCTGTTATTACCAGCTAGAGGATGATAAAAAAGCTGTTGAATATTTTGAACGGGTGATTAATTATTATAATCAAGCTTCCGCTCGGATCTTGGCTCAAAAAATGTTAATTAAGGTTCAAAATAAATAGACCATCGTTTTATTTTATTCAGTTACATTTTCTAATTTCTAAAAATGAGCGAAGATAGTCACGATATCAAATATAAAATCTTCTATTTCATTCTTACTGTTATTTCCCTAGTAGTAAATTTGGGAGTGATCTATTACTGTATTATTATTTTGCCATTGATCAACTTTACCTTTGATAAAAATAAATATTTTTTTTCTGGAGTCGCTATCGCTTCTTTGCTAATCCCTTTCTCTCGTTTCCTTCAATGGCTCTATATCCTATTTCATGAAATCTCCCATGCTACTGTTATCATTATTTTTTCAGGCAATATCCTCGGTTTTACTGCCAAAATCGATTCCGGTGAAGTGAAAACTGACAAAGAAAATATTTTTATTCGACTAGCACCCTATCTCATTCCTATTCTTCCCTATATTATTCTCATTATTCACTTCCTAACCCTAATCTATTTTAGAAGTCAAGAACAGATTGATCTTAAAAACGATAATCTCTATTTTAGTTTTTTTTTGATTTCTTTTTTTTATACAGTGGTCACTTATTACAATATCAAGTTACTGGTTCGAGAAACTAGCGATATCGATACGGAAAAGTTAATGCTTTCTTTTTCTTTAATCTTGAATTTTTATGCTTTTTCAAGTGCCTCTCTCCTTTACCTTCTCTATGAGAGTGGTGATATTGTGGAAAAATTTTATCTCTTAGATTAAATGAGTCACTTTTAAACATTTGGATTTTATAATTTAATCATGATGACCCATAAAGAAATTCGACAATCTTTTTTAGATTTTTTCCTATCTAAAGGACATACCCTTGTCCCAAGTTCTTCATTGATTCCCAAGCAAGATCCCACGATACTGTTTACGAATTCGGGGATGAATCAATTTAAGGATATTTTTTTAGGACTCAAAATTCCAGACAGTCTCAGAGTATGTGATTCTCAGAAATGTATTCGGCTTTCTGGAAAACATAATGATCTTGAAGAAGTGGGAATAGATACTTATCATCATACTTTTTTTGAAATGTTGGGAAACTGGTCATTTGGTGACTTCTATAAGAAAGAAATCATCGCCTGGGCATGGGAACTTTTAACCGAAAAATGGAGACTTCCCAAAGATAAGTTGTACGCTACTGTTTACAAAGATGATATGGAAGCTTATGAATTATGGAAGTCCCAAACCGATATTGATCCAGAACGAATTATGTTTTTTGGTGAGAAGGAAAATTTTTGGGAGATGGCCGAAATGGGTCCTTGTGGTCCTTGTAGTGAAATTCATATCGATATTGGGAAAGATTATTGCTCCTGTGCTTCAGAAAAAAAAGAGACCTGTTTCCATAAAGCTGGATTTGGGGTAAACCAGGATTGTGGTCGTTACATTGAGATTTGGAACCTGGTATTTATTCAATACAATCGCGAAAAGGATGGCTCCCTTACACCTTTGGACAAGGTCTATGTTGATACAGGTATGGGTTTCGAGAGGATTTGTGCAATTCTCCAAAAAAAGAAATCCAATTACGATACCGACATTTTTACTCCTATTTTCGATGAGATCAGTAAACTTTGCAATCTTAAATATTCGGTTGCTCCACTCCAACAACAGATCGCCTTTCGAGTTATCGCTGATCATATCCGCGCTATCACCTTTTCCATCACAGATGGTGTGATTCCTTCTAACGAAGGTCGAGGATATGTGATTCGAAGAATTCTCCGTCGCGCTTATCGTTATGGTCGAGAATTAGAACTATACTTTCCTTTTCTACATAAATTAGTATCAATAGTAGTACAAACATTTGGAGATTTTTTTCCAGAACTGAAAAAAAAGAAAGATTTTGTAGCTACCAGTGTGCTTAAAGAAGAAGAATCTTTCCATAAAACTCTGGATAAAGGATTAGGCCTCTTCGAACGTCTTATAGAACAGAAGAAGGCTACTCACCGTCTCTCTGGGGCCGAAGTTTTCCAACTCTATGACACTTATGGTTTCCCTTTCGACCTCACCAAACTTATAGCCCGTGAGCGTGGTTATGATGTCGATGAAAAAGGTTTTGAAAAAGAGATGCAAAAACAAAAAAAACAATCAAAGAAAAAAGAAATGGATCATGATTTGGTCAAGGCTGTTGCTAAAGTTAAAGAACCCACTCATTATTTAGGTGACATCCATTACACAGGAAACACTATGATAGCAGCTATTCTAAAAAACAAGAAACTTGTGAACCAAATCAAAGCAGGAGAGGAATGTATTTTGATACTTAGTAAGACAGTTTTTTATGGAGAATCCGGTGGCCAAATCGGTGACATTGGTCGTGTAGTGAAAATTGATTCCGGAAAAACCATAGTAGTTTTTGAAGTATCTGATACCCGTAAATTAGAAGATATCCACCTCCTCTATGGACAAATGCTTGAAGGGACATTTAAAGTTGGGGATACCTGTTATCAAGAAGTAAATAGGGTGAGGCGTGAGAATATCCGAAAAAACCATACCGCAACCCACCTCCTCCATCAATCTTTAGTTGATCTGCTTGGCAACCATATACATCAGGCTGGTTCTTTGGTAAGCAATGAGAAACTCCGTTTCGATTTCAATCATTATGAAGCTCTTACCTTAGATCAATTAAATAAAATTGAGGCGGAAGTGAATGCTTCAATCCGACAAAATATGCGGTTGACGATTGAGAAGATGAAATATACTGATGCAATTGCAATTGGAGCCAAAGCTTTTTTTGAAGAAAAATACAAAGATCAGGTAAGAGTGGTTAGGATTGGGAACTATTCCGTTGAGTTATGTGGAGGCTCCCATGTCAGAGCTTCGGGGGAGATCGGAGGATTCAGAATTACAAGTGAGAGTTCCGCAGCTTCCGGAATTCGGAGAATTGAAGCTATAACGGGTTCCGCTTTAATAGAAGACTATTTCTCCAAAAGTCGAATTTTAAAAAAATATCTAAATCTTAATATTGACCAACTGAATTGATTCATGAGAAAATTAAATCTATTAAAAAGATATGGATCAAATGAGTGAATACCGTCAAAGGATTGAAGAG